>CAWGEW010000009.1:0-465000 GCA_963821685.1 uncultured Actinomycetes bacterium
GCTCAGCCGGGAGGCGCCACAGCCCACGGTTCGGGCTCGACGGCGAACGTGCCGCAGACGAACGACACCAGGTGGTAGAAGCCGGCGAGGCAGACGGCCTCGACCA
This sequence comes from uncultured Actinomycetes bacterium, assembly GCA_963821685.1. GTDB lineage: Bacteria > Actinomycetota > Thermoleophilia > Solirubrobacterales > Solirubrobacteraceae > F1-60-MAGs163. The sequence goes on from CAWGEW010000009.1 coordinate 107, forward strand.
GCTGGTCGGCGCTCCACCGTGCCTCGAGCTCGGGCCACAGCGCGTCACTCACACAGCCGCTGTCGTGGAGCTCGTCGGCGAGACGCACGAGCAGTGCCTGGCGCTCGGTGAAGGCGGGGTCTGACGCGTCGCCGCGCCAGGTCGCGCGCAGCCAGTCCTCGCCGAGGCCCAGCCCGGGGGCGAAGGCGGCGGCGTGAACACCCCACTCGTAGGCCGCGCCGCAGCGCGCGGTCGTCCGCTGGATCAGCGTCTCGCGCTCGTCGGCGCGGCAGGCGACCGAATGTCAGCAGCGTCGCTCCGGTGCTGCGGAAGCGGTCGAGCATCGCCTCGTGGTGCGCGATGGTGCGAAAGAGTGCGAGCGGCTCCGCCTCGACCGGACCCATGAGGCGTCGCAGCGCGTCCGCGACGGCGGGTGAGAAGGGCGGCTCGAGCGGAGCCAGGCGAGTGGACATGGTGGAGGTCTCCCGTGCATTCGTCGACTTCTGATTTAGAAGCGCACGCTATCAGCGTGTGCTTTCATTTGCGAAGTGCCGCCGAGACATCGCCATGCGATCGCCGACCTGTTCGACCTGCTCGGGCGACGCTGGGCACTGCGCGTGCTGTGGGAGCTGCGCGACAGGCCGCTGACCTACGGCGAACTGCGCGCGGCGTGCGACGAGGTCTCGACGAGCGTGCTGGCCCAGCGGCTGCGTGAGCTCGCCGAGGCGCGGCTGGTCGCGGCGGATGCGGAGGGCGCCTACGAGTTGACTGCGCAGGGGTCGGAGTTGCTCGCGCTGCTCGCCCCGGTCAACGACTGGGCGGGGCGCTGGCGCAAGCGATCTACACGTTGAAGTTCGGCAGCAGCGGCCCGGCGAGATCGCCGAACGACGGCCGCGGGTCTGGCAGCAGCGGACCGGCCGCGAGCGTGCGCGAGAGGATGCCCTCGCACGAGGCCTCGACCATCCCGCGCAGTCGTGGGACGTCGACGCCGACGAGCGCACCATCGCGCTTGACGACCTGGCCCGCGACGAGCACCGTCCTCACGTTCGACGCGTTCGCCTGCGTGACGACCGCTCCGACAGGGTTGGCCGGAGCGATCATGTTCAGCCGGTCGCCGCCGGGCCCGACGACGATCACGTCCGCCTGCTTGCCGGGCGTCAGCGAGCCGATTCGGTCCTCCATGCCGAGCGCGGTCGCGCCGCCCATCGTGGCCCAGCCGAGCGCGTCGCGGACGCTGTAGGACAGCGTCACGCGCGTCGTCGCGAACGGCGTTCAGCACGTCGTTGTCCATGCAGCGCGCGAACTGCAGGCCCATCCGCATCTGCGTGAACATGTCGCCCGAGTTGCCGGACATGACATCGCAGCTGAGGCTGAGCGTGAGTCCCAGATCGAGCGCGCGGCGGATCGGAGGATGGCCCATTCCCATCTGGATCTCGGTCTCCGGGCTCGTCGAGATCTTCGCGTCCGACGCACGCAGCAGCTCCCACTCGCGGGCCGTGCAGGTGTTGCAGTGGACGTGCACGATGTCGGGGCCGAGCAGGCCGTGCGCGGCGAACTGATCCAGCCCCGTCGGCAGGCTCCAGACGCAGCCGGTGTGCGTCGCCATGCGGACGCCGAGCTCGCGTGCCGTCTCGACCTCGAGCTTGGTGTCGGCGAACGGGATCAGTCCCGGCTCGGTCAGCGAGATCCCCATCGTCACGAGGTCGCCGGGAAGCGACTGCAGGTCGGCGTGGACGCGGCGCGAGTCGTCCAGTCGCATCGCGTGCGAGGTGAAATGCGGCTCGGCCATCGGCGGATGGAAGTAGCCGTACGCGAACAGCGCCCGGATGCCGCCGTCAAGCAGGCCCTGGAGCGCGCGGTCGGCATGCTCGGGGCTGTTGTTGCAGTGCGAGAAGTCGAGGATCGTCGTGACGCCGGCGTCGAGCGCCTCGAGCGCACCGACGTGGTTGCCGACGTAGACGTCCTCGGCCGTGCAGCGCGGCGACAGCGTCATCCGCATGCCGATCGTGTAGTCGAACAGCGTCCAGTCGGCGCAGATCGCGCGCAGCGAGGTCTGCCACGTGTGCCGGTGGGTGTCGATGAACCCGGGCATGATCACGCCGCGATCGGCGTCGATCACTTCGGCGTCGACGCCGTCGAGGTCGTTCCCGACGGCGAGGATCCGGTCGTCCTCGATCAGGACGCTGCCGTCATCGAGCTCGCCGATCGTGGGGTCGATCGAGAGCACGTGCCCGTTGGTGATCAGGGTGCGGTGCGCCATGCTCAGTCCGCGACGCGCGGCGCGTAACGGTGGTGGAGCATCAGCGAGTTGCCATCCGGGTCGGCGAAGAACGCCATGTGGCAGACGCCCGTGTCGAACGTGTCGCCGGCGAACTCGACGCCGCGTTCCTCGAGCGTCGCGCGCACGGCGGCGACGTCCTCGACGTGCAGCGCCGGGGCCGCGTAGCTCACGTGGTACTCGATGCCCATCCGCTCGGGCGAGATGATGCTGAGCGTCAGGTTGCCGGTCTCGAACTCGGCGAAGCCACGGTCCGGCCTGTAGGCGGACCGGTGCAGCCCGAGCGTCTCACCGTAGAAGGTGACGGCGACCTCCAGATCCTTGGTCGGGACCGGGACGAAGTCGACTCCGGTGATCAGCGTGGGGGAGGGAGCGGTGGTCATGCGCGGATCCTCTCATCTAGGGTCCGCGACCACTCATGACCGTCGACCCTCGTGAGCTTGCCGCGATCTTCATCGGCGGCGTCGCCGGTGCCCTGGCCCGCGCCGGCGTGGTCGAGGCGCTCCCCGTCACGCCGGGTACGTGGCCGTGGGCGACCTTCCTCGTCAACATCGCAGGCGCGCTGATTCTCGGCGCCGTCATCACCTGGGTGCATGAGCGGCGGGCGGCGCCACCGGCGTATCTGCCGCCGCTGCTGGGGACGGGATTCTGCGGCGCGCTCACGACCTTCTCGGCGATGCAGCTCGAGCTGCTGCAGCTGCTGGACGCGAGCCGCGGCGGTCTTGCCGCGCTGTACGCGCTCGGCCTGACCGCTGCAGGCCTCGCAGGCGTGACACTCATGAGCGGCCTGGTGCGACGGCTGGAGGCGCCCGCATGAGCCTCGCGGTCTTCCTCGGCGTCGGACTGCTGGGCGGGCTGGGTGCGAGCGCGCGCTTCCTGCTCGACGAGCTCGTCAGCGAGCGGGTCCCGAGCGTCTTTCCTGCGGGGATCCTGACGGTCAACCTGATCGGGGCGTTCCTGATCGGCCTCCTCACGGGCGCCGCAGTCGACGGTGATGCCGGGCGGCTGCTGGCGACCGGCCTGCTCGGCGGGTTCACGACGTTCAGCACCTGGATGCTCGACAGTCACCGCCTGCACGAGCACGGGCACCGGCCGGCGTTCTGGCTGAACCTGGGGGGCAGCCTCGTCGTCGGCCTGTTCGCCGTCTGGCTCGGCCGCAAGGTCGGGGCGGCGTTCTGATCAGCGCGCGGGCGTGAAGCGGCGCAGCCGCAGCGCGTTGCCGACGACGACCAGCGACGAGCACGCCATCGCGGCGCCGGCGATCATCGGGTTCAGCAGGCCGAGCGCCGCGAGTGGGAGCGCGGCGACGTTGTAGGCGAACGCCCAGAAGAGGTTCTGGCGAATCGTGCGCAGCGTGCGGCGGGAGAGACGGATGGCATCGGGTGCGGCGCGCAGGTCGCCGCGCACGAGTGTCAGGTCGCTCGCCTCGATCGCGGCGTCGGTTCCCGTCCCCATCGCGATCCCGAGGTCGGCACGCGCGAGCGCCGGGGCGTCGTTGACGCCGTCTCCGACCATCGCGACGACCCGTCCCTCGGACTGCAGACGCCGGATCACGGCGTCCTTCTGCTCGGGCAGCACGTCCGCGATCACCTCGTCGATGCCGACCGCGGCGGCGACGGTCGCGGCGCTGCGCGCGTTGTCGCCCGTCAGCAGGACGGGCCGCAGTCCGAGCGCGCGCAGCTCGCCGACCGCCTGCGCACTTGTCGGCTTTACCGAGTCGGCGACGACGATCAGCCCGCGCGTCTCGCCGTCCCAGGCCACGGCGATCGCCGTGCGGCCGGCCGCCTCGGCGCTCGCGCGCGCTGCGGCCAGGGCAGACGGGAGTTCGACGCCCCGCTCGGTGAGCAGCGACGGGCGGCCCGCCAGGACGGCGAGACCGTCGATGTTGCCCTGCACTCCGAGGCCTGCAAGCGCGGCGAAGTCGCTCACGGCCGGCACGGCGTAGCCGGCGGCCTGCGCCGCCGCGGCGATCGCGCGTCCGATCGGGTGCTCTGATGCCTGCTCCACCGCGCCGGCGACGCGCAGCAGCTCGTCGCGATCGACGCCGTCCGCCGCGACGACGTCGACGACGGTCATGCGCCCGGTCGTCACGGTGCCGGTCTTGTCGAGCACGATGGTGTCGACGCGGCGCGTGTCCTCGAGTACCTCGGGTCCGCGGATCAGCACACCGAGCTGCGCGCCGCGGCCGGTGCCGACGAGCAGCGCGGTCGGGGTCGCCAGCCCGAGCGCGCACGGGCACGCGATGATCAGCACGGCGACGGCGGCGGAGATCGCGAACGCGGCGCTCTCGCCGGCGAGCAGCCACCCGGCGAGCGTCAGCAGTGCGAGGACGATCACCGACGGGACGAACACGGCCGAGACGCGGTCCGCGAGCCGCTGGATCGGCGCCTTCCCGCTCTGTGCCTCGGCGACGAGTGCGGCGATGCGCGCCAGCGCCGTGTCCGAGCCCACACGTGTTGCGCGCACGACGAGCCGGCCACCGAGGTTGATCGTCGCCCCGGCCACGCCGTCGCCGGGGGCGACGTCGACCGGGACGCTCTCGCCGGTCAGCATCGAGGTGTCGAGCGCGGACGAGCCCTGCTCGATGACCCCGTCGGTCGCCACGCGCTCGCCGGGGCGCACGACGAAGCGCTCGTCGACCGCCAGCTCGGCGACGGGGACGCGCCGCTCGCTGCCGTCGGGTGCGAGCACGGCGGCCTCCTTGGCGCCGAGCGCGAGCAGCGCTCGCAGGGCGCCGCCCGCACTGCGCGCGGCGCGCGCCTCGAGGTAGCGGCCGGTCAGCAGGAAGACGACGACGACCGCGCTGATCTCGAAGTAGACGTCCTCCGCCGAGCCGGTCAGGACGACCGCGGCCGACCACGACCAGGCCGTCAGCGTGCCGAGCGAGATCAGCGTGTCCATCGTGACCGCGCGGTGGCGCAGATTCAGCCAGGTGGCGCGATGGAAGGGGAGACCGCCCCAGAAGACGACCGGCGTGGCGAGCGCGAGCGCGACCCAGCGCCAGCCGTCGAAGTGGAGTGCTCCCACCATCGAGATCAGGACGACGGGAACCGCCAGCAGCGCGGAGACGAGCAGTCGCCTGCGCAGGTCCGCAAGCGCACCGTCATCCGTCGGACCATGGACGTGGCCCGCGTGGCCGCCGGCGGGCGGAGCGGTTGCGTGGTAACCGGTCGATTCGACGGCCGCGAGCAGCTCCGCCGGCCCGACGCTGTCGGGGTCGTAGTCGACGGTCGCGTGAGCTGTGGCGTAGTTCACGGTCGCCGCCACGCCTTCGACGTCGTTCAGGCGGCGCTCGACGCGCATCGCGCACGAGGCGCAGGTCATGCCTTCGATCGGGATGTCGAGTCGCTCCGTCGTCGAGGCCATGATCCGACGGTAGCAGATACCCCCTGGGGGTATGCTATGTTCGAGCCATGGGCACAGCGACAGCACCCGCATACAGCGCCGACAAGGACCAGCTGCTGAAGCGTCTGGCGCGCGTCGAAGGGCAGGTTCGCGGCGTCGCCGGGATGGTCGAGGACGACCGCTACTGCATCGACGTGCTGACGCAGATCTCCGCTGTCCAGGCGGCGCTCGACAAGGTCGCGCTCGGCCTGCTCGACGGCCACACGCGTCACTGCGTCATGGGCGCCGAGGGTGACCTGCGCGACGAGCGCACGCACGAGCTGATGGCGAGCGTCGGGCGCCTCCTGCGGCGCGGGTAGGGTTTCGCGCAATGCTCGAGGCTGAACGGACCTGGACCGTCGAAGCGTCCGTCGAGGCGGTGTACGCCGTGATCGCCGACGTCGAGCGCTACCCGGACTGGCATCCGTTCTTCGGCAGCGTCGACGTGCTCGAGCGCGACGACGAGGGCCGGCCCGCGCGCGCTGCGTGCACGCACCCGACGCCGGTCGCGACGCTCAAGACCGAGATCACCTACACGTACGCGCCACTGTCCGAGGTCGAGGCGCGCCGCGCCGACGGTGACCTCAAGGACATCCAGGGGCTGTTCACGGTCGACGCGAAGGACGCGCTGAGCGTCGTCACGCACCGCCTGCTCGTGGACCCGGGCATGCGCCTGGGGATGCTGCTGCGAGGCCCGGTCGAGGACAAGGTGCGCAACAGCGTGCTCGACGGCGCCGAGAGCGGCCTGGCGCGGGCGCTCGCCGACCGCGGCTGACCCGCGCGTCGTGACCGGCGCGACGGTCGCGACTGACTATTATTGTGCGGTCGCAGCATTTACAGTGAGCGAGTCCACTTGACGAAGGAGTGTCATGCGCCGTATCCGTGAAGCTCGACTGACCACCGTGATCGCCTTTCTCGCCGGCATCCTGATCGCCACTGCGGGGACGGCGACAGCCGCGAAGCTGATCACGGGCAAGCAGATCCAGGACGGATCGATCACGGCGCAGGACCTGTCGAAGTCCGTGCGAGACCAACTGGCGAAGGCCGCGACTCCGCGCGCAAAGGGGATTCCCGGAGCCGCAGGGTCGACGGGTGCGCAGGGCGCCGCGGGGGCCAAGGGGACAACGGGCGACAGTGGGGCCAAGGGAGAGAAGGGTGACAAGGGAGCCACCGGATCGCCGATCGGCGTGCTGCCGAGCGGCGAGACGCTGACGGGGATGTACGGCCTCGAAGGTGTGGGCGGCGGCGGGCAGCAGGGCGTGAGCTACCCGATCCCGCTCCCGGCCAAGACCCAGGCGGCGTTCGTCGCGCCCGACCGCCCGACGGTCGATGCGTGTGCGGGCGGGACGGCACAGGCCCCGCGGGCTGATCCGGGCTGGCTGTGCGTGTTCGAGGCACAGTCCTCGAACCGCGCGTTGATGGTCCCGATCTTCAACGAAGACGCCGAGTTCGGCTGGGGCGGCAAGAACGGCTTCGTGATTGTCGTGAGCCGCGCGAGTGGGGATGCCGGCGCCGGCGGCGTGCAGTCGTTCGGGACGTGGGCGGTCACCGCTCCGTAGCGGGCTGCGCCGACAGTCGCGCCTGCCACTAGCGTGGAGGGCGCATCGTGGGCTTCACCCCCGGTGTCACACGGGCGGGACCGCTGTCTATCGGTCGCCGCCCGTACTTGTTCGTCGATCAGGGCGGGAGCGCGCCCACCTGCGACCGCCCGAAGCGGCGACCGTTAGCATCGGCGCCGTTCGTCGGCGTCAAGGGGGGAATCGAATGCGAGTGCTCAGGCTGGACCGTGGCGATCGGAGTCGCGGCGCTGGCGGTCAGCGGCGTCACGACGGCCGTGGCGCCCGCTGCGGTGACGATCGGCAAGACCAGGTCCGGCCACGCGCCGCAGGTGCTCGTCGATTCCAAGGGCACCGTCAACGTGCTCTGGACGAGCACGGACTCGGCCGGGCTCGCATACACGCGCTACTCGCGCAAGCCGGCCGGCGCCAAGAGCTTCACCCAGGTCGACCTGCCCGGCATGCCGTCCACCGGTGGCGGGTTCCTCTACGCCCCATCGCCCGGCGCGCTGGAGGTCATCGTGACCGTCAACGGGCCGCTGTCACTCGCCGGGTGGACGTCGAGCAACGACGGAGCTTCCTGGACCCAGATGCCGACGACGCCGCAGATGGCAGAAGTGGGGAGCCAACGGCCTGTACCTCCAAGCCCAGGCGATGTTCGACGCCCCGGGCGGTCCGCTGGACTACGCCGGCAGCAACGGCGACACCGGCCCGATCGTGCAACTCGACGCTGCGATCAGCCAGCCCACGACGGTCGGCACGAACCTCGTCCCGGGCGTCGCCCTCCAGCACATCGGCCGGACCGCGGCCGGCACGGTGTTCACGCTCGGCGCGCCCGGCGACGATCGGACCGCCCCGTCGACGGCGTTGCCGTTCCAGGCCGGAACGGTCACAGGGTCGGTGACGTTCCCGTGCGGCGGCGCAGCGGCGCTCGCCGGAACCGACAACACGATGGCCGTCGGCAAGTCGGCAGCGGTCGTCGCCTTCTGCCGGCTGTGGGCACGTCTGGGCGCAGACGATCAGCGCCGCCGGCGCGGTCGGCCCGCTGACGACGATCGGCGTCTCGCCCTGGCGCAAGCGCCGGCGCGCTCGGCGGCAGCAACGGCGCGGCGTGGGTCGGCGTCACCGCGAATCGCGACGGCAGCTTCACCGCCGCGTACACGGTCCCCGGCAACGACGTCGGTGTCGCTCGCTCGAGCGACGGTGCGCACTGGAAGCTCGCGGCCGGGTTGGTGCCGACCCAGGGCAGCAGGCCGGCCTACACCAGCGACCTGTCGCTGGCGCGGGGCAGCGCTGACTGGCTCGGCCTCGTGGGCGCAACCGGAACCGACAGCAGCCTGCAGCAGGTGATGCCGCTGTCGGACACCTATCGCCAGCCGAAGGCACCATCCGGCGGCCGCCGCGCGAGCCTCGGATCGCTGGCCGTGTCGGTGCCGGCAAAGGTCTCCAGGAAGAAGTTCGGGAAGACCGGCAAGGCGACCGTGAAGCTGGTCGACGCCCTCGGGGCGACGGTGACCACCTCGATCTCGGTCACCCGCACGCAGGGGAACTCGACGCTCCAGGTCTGCTCGGGCAGCGGCAAGGCGAAGCTCAAGGCGGGGAAGGTCAGGAAGGTCGTGCTGCCGTGCGCCAACGGCGCGATCGTGATCGGAGCGATCGTCGACACCAAGCCACTCGTCAAGAAGGGCGACCTCGTGACGTTCCAGTTCACCGGCCGCAACGGGCCGGTGACGGTGGAGTCGAAGATCGGTTGACCACGAGGCGAGCAGGCCCGAGGGCGCCGCGAGTCCGCTCGCTACCGTGCGGACGTCGGGACGCCGATGGATACTGGGGTCTCGGCCACTCCCGCCCCCGTAGCTCAGCCGGATAGAGCAGCGGACTTCTAATCCGCAGGTCGCTGGTTCGAATCCAGCCGGGGGCACTCTCGCTCGCGACGTGAAGTCGCTACGCGCGCCCGAGCTCGACAGCGCCGACCGGTGCGAACGTGCCCGAGCCGGTGAATCTGTCGCTGGACCAGTAGCGCACGTAGTCGGGCAACTGGCCGGGCTCGTAGCCGCTGATCGGCTCGAGGTCGTCGAAGGTGCCGGGCTCGCTCTGGCGCTCGTCGTCCAGCGCTCGCCGGCAGCGCTCGATCGCAGCGAGGACATCAAGGCTGCCGTGCTGATCCGCGTTGATGTTCTCGTGACGTTCGCTCATCCGCCAAAGTTAGACAGCGGCGGTCGCCGGTCCATCGGACCGGACTACTGCGTGTTAGCGCGCAAACTACGCAGGCCCGGGCGCGCGACGCCACTCAGTCGCGCAGCGTCCCCGGGTCCGCCGGGACATCGACCGCGTGCTCCTGCAGCGCCTCGAGCGGGACGATCTCGAGTGCGCGCTCGTGCGTCGATGCAAGCACGACGTAGGCAGCGGCGCCGTCCTCGTGTGCGCGCAGCCAGTTCACGGCGGTCACGCACCAGCGGTCGCCCGGTACCAGCCCGGGGAAGTCGTACTGCGGCATCGCCGTGATCAGGTCGTTGCCGATCGCTCGCTGGTGCTCGAGGAACTCGGCCGTCACGACCGCGCAGATCGTGTGGCTCCCACGGTCCTCGACGCCGCTGCGGCAGCAGCCGTCGCGGTAGAAGCCGGTGAGCGGGTCGGTGCCACAGGGCTCAAGGTCGCCGCCGAGCACGTTGCGATCAGTCACGCGCTGAGTATCGCGGTGTCCGAGCGGCGCCTGTGATGATCCGCTCGCGGTCGCGAATCCACGATGGGGAGGATGTTCAGGATGGGCTTCGATTTCACGGGCTACATGGCGGCTTGGGACCGTCACGACGGTGACGGCGTCGCGGCGTACTTCACCGGCGACGGCACGTACGAGGACACCACGCTGGCGAAGCGGATGGAAGGCCTCACGGAGATCGCCGGTTTCGTCACCGAGGCGGAGTCGGGCTTCTCGTCGGATTTCACGTTTACGCTCAACACGGCGATGCAGTCCGACGAGGGATACGTCATGGAGTGGGTCATGGCGGGGACGCACGATCGCTCGGGCACGCTGCCGGCGACCGGCAAGCCGTACGCGATCCACGGGGTCTCCGTCGGGACGTTCGAGGGCGAGAAGATCAAGGCCAACCGCGACTACTGGAACGCGCTCGCCTTCATGGGCGAGGTCGGCCTGCTGCCCGGCTAGCCGCGGGCGGACCGCCCTGACTCAGTCGAACACATACTGGAAACGCGTCCCGCGGCAGAATGGGCGCAGCTGAGCTCCGAGGCTCGAACCGTGCGACCGGTTCTCGTGGCTGGGCACGTACGCGACATCTGCTCTCCAACTCGCGCGGCCGACCGCAGGTGGGTACTCATCACGGTCGTAACCCTTGCGTGGCGGGTAGTCCTCCAGCAGGTGGTCGCGACGGAACGAGGTCTTGCGCCGGTGCAGGACCAGTGTGCGCGGCCACCCCTTGCGGATGGCGCTCAGGAAGTGTTTGCGGATGTTCGGGTACTTGGCAGCGCTGAACACGACGTTCTGGATGCCTGCGGGCTTTATGCACGACCGCGCTTCGTTTTGTGGGGACGCGCCGGTGTCTCGTTCGTGGAACACGGGCAGGGCAACGATTCGCAGAAGATGCCGTCGCCGTCGGCGTCTCTCGTGTCGGCTCCGCGCTGCGCCGCCGCCTGGTCGGAGTAGTCGCTGCACGTCTTCGCGGAGGCGGGTCCCGGCATGACGGCGAGCCCGATCACCGCGAGCAGGGCGGCGGCGACGAGTGCGATCTGACAGCGGTGCTGCGTCCGTTCGCTCGGGCGTTCCACGCACCGAGGGTTCGACGACTCAGCCTCGGTGCCTCTCCGGTCCCGATCTCAGCTGCGGCGCAGCAACCGCGCCAGCCAGCCCGGGCTGCCGCGGCTCGACGTCCTCGCGCAGCGGCAGCCGGCCGGCCTTGCGCGCCTTCATCACACAGGCCGTGTGCGCGTGCCGGCGCCGCGCGGCCGTCACCGTCCGGGAGGACGAGCATGTGCGCGCTGAGCGCCGCGAGGTGCTTGTGGCAGAGCGGGCAGCGGTACGTCGCCGGCTTGCGGTTGGCCGCCGGCCGCACCGTGTACCAGCGCGCCTGACGGAAGTCGTCCACGCCGCTACTGCTGCGGCGTGACGAGCCGCACCGTGAAGTCCACGGCGTCGTCGAGCGTCCACGACCCGTCGAGGATCCGGCTCGACAGGTACTGGATCGGCGCGCCCCAGGCCGTGTGCAGTTCGCTCACGCTCATGTCGCTGCGCAGCAGGCCCTCATCGCGGCCACGAGCGAACGCGCGCTTGATCGCGCTGATCATCTCGTCGCGCGAGGCCGCGAAGTGCGCCGGGAACGCGGGAGCCCAGGCGAATGCCTTCCAGGTGAGGTTCACGTCGTAGACCGCGCGGGTGACCCTGCGCAGTTCGGCGAGCAGGTCCGGCGCGTCGGCGTCGAGGCCGGTGACGGCGCTGCTGACGTCATCGAGCCAGCGCGCGTACAACTGCGAGATCAGCTCCTCGCGGCTGGCGAAGTGCCGGTAGACGGTCGCCCGGTGAACCCCGCTGGCCTTGGCGACCTCCTGCAGGCTCGCGTAGGGGTCCTCGGCCAGCACGGCTCTGGCGGTCACGATGATCCGCTCGACGCTGCTGCGCGCGTCGGCCCGCTGTGGACGAGCGGCCTGCGTGGGGGATGCGGACTCGACCGGCATCACCGCGATCGTACCCGGCTTGGCAGAGCCCTACACTCGTTTTCGCGCGGTGGGCGTAGCTCAGTTGGTAGAGCTCCTGGTTGTGGTCCAGGTGGTCGCGGGTTCGAGTCCCGTCGCTCACCCCTCGTGCTGAGGGATCCCGCGCTACTGCAGCTGGCTGATCGTCATCTGCTGCAGGCTGGTGGTTCCGGCGCCGAAACCGCGCATGCCATACCCGCCGGCGAGCGGTGGGCTCATCGGCTTGTCGGGGTAGGTGTACGCGACCGACTTCGCCGAGGCCGCTGCGAGGTCGGGCACGTTGAGCTGCTGGGCGCCGTCGAGCGTGACGTTCATGGTGTTGCCCTTGACGGTGACGCTGACGACGTGCGGCGCGTCGTACCAGCCGAAGTCGGCCGGTGCCGGGACGTGCGCGATCGGCACGCCGAGCTCGACGTCACCCAGAATCTGGCGAACGACGATCTCGCCCTTGCCGTAGCCGTGGTCGACCTGGACGCAGTAGGCCGTCAGCTTGGATGCGGAGTCGACGGTGCCGCGGACGTAGACGCCGTATCCGCCGGCCTTCGCCTGCGTGGTGTTGGCGGTCACCGTGTAGTCGGTCGCCTTGGCCGAGCCGGCGAGGACGCGGCGCTCGGCGCCCGCGACCATCTCGACGCGCCCGTCCGTGTAGGTCGTGATGAGGTTTCCGCCGCGCACCTTGGCCCAGTCGGTGACGAGCTCGGTCCTGGGGCCGCAGCGGCTGGGCGAAGAAGGCGGGGGCGGTCTGCGCGAGGACGGTCCAGGCCGCTGCGGTCGCCGCCGGCCAGACGTGGTACTCGGTGCCCGTCGCGTCGGTCCTGGTCGAGCGGTCGGCCTGCAGCGGGCCCTCGCCCTTGGTGATCGCGGCCCAGCGCTCGATGCTCTTGTCGATCTCGCTCGTGTCCTGTCCGAGCGCGGCCTGCGCGAGCCGCATCTCGGCGCTCGCCTCGGCCCAGCGGACGTCGGGGACCTGCTCGCCGGCGTACGGCGCGAAGCCCGAGAACGGCCCGTCGGCCTCGTAGGTCATGTTGAAGGTGTTCGGGTCGTCGGAGTGCTTGACCGAGCGGTCGCTGACGGCGAACGTCTTCTGCGCGTACTCGAGCACCTGGGCGGCGAGCTCGGGCTGTCCGCGGCCACGCAGGTACATCGCGCCGAGCGCCTGGACGTCGACGGCCTGCCCGTCGTCCTGAAGGCCCTGCCGGAAGCGGGCGCCGGCCTTGTCGACGACGAGCAGGTTCTCGTCGATCGAGGCGGCGATCGTCCGTGGCGGCGACGGCGTAGCGCTCGGCGGCACTGGCGTCGCCGGCGGCCTTGAGCTCCTTCGAGAGGCGGGTGAAGAAGGCGTACGAGATCAGGTTGTGCTGTGTCGACGCCCACTTCACGTCCGGGCCGCCGGTGATCAGCCCGATGTTCAGCATCGCCGTCAGCAGGTACTCGGCGGTCCGCTGTTCCATCTTCAGATAGCGATTGCTGTCGAAGGCCATGTCGTAGGTCGCCGCCGCGAGCCCGGCCCAGGCGACGGTGCCCGAGCGGAAGATGCGCGCGCCCTCACCCGTCTTCGTGTTGAACGCGATCTCGAGTGAGCCGTCGTCGTACTGAAGCGCGGCGAGCTGGTCGAGCAGCTGCGCCGCGTTCGCCTTGTTGCCGGTCGTGGCGAAGGCGGCCGCCGCGACCGCCGAGTCGTAGGTCCACGACCAGTTGAGCAGGCGCTTGTAGGCCGGATCGTCGGCTGGGATCTCGTAGGAGCGCACGAGCTGGAGCGGCAGCTGGATGTTGCTCAGGGCGCTCGCCGTCGCGGAGGCGATGTGCACGACAGGTCCGCGCGGAGAACCGGGGTCGCCGGTGGCGAGGCTCAGCGTCGCGGTCGGGCCGGCGTACGCGGCGGCCGCAGCGGAGGCGGAGGAGGAGAGGTGGCAGCGCGAGCGCGCCTTGCGCCACTGCCGCGCGCAGACGAGCTGCTTCTTCGATCCGACCTGGCGGGCGAGCCAGCGCGCCTGCAGCCGGCGCGGCGCCGCGCCGCTCCTCGGCCATGCGCGACGCACGGTGCCGCCGATGCGCTCGCCGCGATCATGGGGGCCGAGCGTGGCCTGCGTTGCGGTCGGCTCGGCAGCTGACGACGCCGTCGACGCGGCGAGCGGGCTTGCGACCAATCCGCAGGCGAGGAGTACGAAAAGCGTCTTGCGGGTCATCTCAGCGGAGTCTGAGTACTCAGCAGGACCAATGCATCAGTGGGCTCGTACGCGCTGACATCGGGGAACTACGACTCTTGTTGCAGCTCGTCCCCGCATGCCAGACGACTAGGGTTCCTCCGCAATGCCCGAGCCGCTGATCATTCACCTGCGCACCGGCGACGAGCTGCGCGTCGAAGCCGACCGCGAGGAGCTCAGCGCCGCGGTCGCCGGCAAGCCGTTCATCGAAGTCGAGTCGAGCGGCCGGTTCGTGACCGTCTTCACGTCACACATCGTGTGGCTCGAGCCCGTCCGCGAGGGCGGCGGGCGCGGGTAGCCGGCAGGCCCGGACAGCGATACTCACAGGCGTGGCCGCCCCCGAAGTCCGATACGCCGAGCACGACGGCACCACGATCGCCTGGACGCAGATCGGCGAAGGGCCGATCGACATCGTCCTGCTGCTCGGCGGGATCTCGCACGTCGAGCACCTCTGGGACGAGCCCGGGCTCGCGCGCTACCTCGAGCGGATCGCCGGCTTCGCGCGCGTCATCTGCATCGACCGGCGCGGCGTCGGCCTGTCGGACCCCGTCAGTGGCCCGATCACGATGGAAGACGAATGCGGCGACGTCCTCGCCGTGCTCGACGCCGCCGAATGCGAGCGCGCCGTCCTGTACGGATACACGTGGGGCGGACCGCTGTGCATCCGGTTCGCGGCCCTCCACCCCGAGCGCGTCCGCGCGCTGATGCTCTACGCGGCGATGGCCTGCAACAGCATCTCCGCGGGCGACTTCGAGCATGAGGTCGGTCCCGAGGAACGCGAAGAGGAGATCGCCGCGTCGCTCGCCGGCTGGGGCGGCCCGGCGAACATCGCCGAGTTCGCGCCCTCGCGCGCCGACGACGAACGCCTGCGGTCCTGGTTCAGCAAGCTCACGCGGCTCTCGTCAAGCCCGGGCGCGATGCGCACGCTGTGGCGCAGCACCGCCGAGTACGACGCGCGCGGCGACCTCGAGCAGCTCTGCGTGCCGACACTGATCCTGCACCGCGGCGGCGACCGCGCCGTCGACGTGCGCCACTCGCGCTACATGGCCCAGCGCATCCCCGGCGCCCGCTACGTCGAGCTCGACGGCGTCGACAACCTGCCGAGCGTCGGCGACACCGAGGCGCTCGTCGCCGAGATCGAAGAGTTCCTCACCGGCAGCCGCACCACCACGATCGAGCGGGCGCTGCTGACGATCCTGATCACCGACATCGTCGGCTCGACCAGCCGCGCCGCCGCGATGGGAGACGCCGCCTGGCGCGACCTGCTGTCCGACCATCACACCGCCGTGCGGCGCGAAGTCGACCGGTTCGATGGGCGTGAAGTCAAAGACCTGGGCGACGGGTTTCTGATCGCCTTTGCAGGGGCGCCGAGCCAGGCGCATCGGTGTGCCCTCGCGATTCTTCCCGCGGTTGTGCCGCTTGGCCTTGAGGTCCGCATTGGCCTGCATACCGGCGAGTGTGAGCTCATCGGTGATGACGTCGGCGGCATGGCCGTGCACATCGCTGCTCGCGTTGCGGAGGAGGCCGGCGCGAATGAGATTCATGCCTCCGGGACGGCGTTTGGGACCGTCGTGGGCTCCGGTCTTCGGTTTGAGCCTTTGGGCGCTCGGGAGCTGAAAGGTGTCCCTGGCATGTGGCCGATTCTGCGGTTGGTCGGCTGAACGCCGGGGCGGTCGTGTTCGCGGATCTCGTGGCGCCTGGCGCGCCCCGCGAGCAGGGGCCGTACATGCGTACTGTCCCCTACTCGCGTGACACCCCATGCATCCACGATCTCTCGCTCAAGCGTGTGGTGCTCGCTTTCCGTGGATCGCGCTGCCGGGGTGAAGTAGCTGAACCCGTAGGCGTTGGGGGAGGTGGTCGGCATGGCCGACCACCTCTGCCACCAATCGAACGGCCCCCTGGCAGGACACGACGCGCCGCAGGCGTGTCGTGATGGGCATCACGCCCAAGGGTCCTCTCCCTCGCACGCGCGCGCTCGCGACGCGTGCGAGCAATGTGGCCCAGTCGGCGAGGCCGCCGGCGAGGTGGCCGACTGGCCCGGTGATCAGCCAGGCCTGTGCGCGGCGGGTGGGTGTGAGCGGTCGGTTGGCGATGTCCTGACGCTATCGTCCGCGCGATGTCAGCCGCCGTCGTCAGCGCCAGTGTCACCGAGCTGCCCGAGTCCCGTGTTCGGGTCGAGGCGCAGGTCCCCGTGGAGGAGCTCGACCGCCGCATCGACCAGGTCGCGCGGTCGCTCGGGCGCGACATGAAGATGCAGGGGTTCCGGCCCGGAAAGATCCCCTCGAAGGTCGTGGTCCAGCGGCTCGGCCGCGAGGTCGTGCTCGACGAGGCGATCCGCGCGACGCTCGGGCGCTGGTACCAGCAGGCGATCGAGACGAGCGGGATCCACCCGGTCGGCGAGCCGGACCTGTCGCTCGGCGACCAGGGCCCGGCCGGCGAGGCGTGGAGCTTCAGCTTCGAGATCGGCGTGCGCCCCGTCGCGACGCTCGGTGAGTACAAGGGCCTCGAGGCGCCGCGGCGCGAGCCGGCCGCCGACGACGAGGTCGTGACCGGCCAGATCGACGAGCTGCGTGAGCGCATGAGCCGGCTGGAGACCGTTGAGGACGCCGCCGGCGAGGGCGACTTCGTCGTCATGGACTACGTCGGCACGCTCGCCGACGAGGACGAGCCGTTCGAGGGTGGGACCGGGAGCGACCAGCTGATCGAGCTCGGCTCGGGCCGGCTGATCCCCGGGTTCGAGGAAGGGCTCACCGGCGCGTCAGCCGGCGACGACCGCACCGTCAACCTCACCTTCCCCGACGACTACCAGGCGGAGCACCTCGCGGGCCGTGCTGCGACGTTCGCGGTCACCGTCAAGGAGATCCGCCGCAAGGTGCTGCCGGAGCTGAACGACGAGTTCGCCTCCGACGCCGCCGGGTTCGACACGCTCGACGAGCTGCGCGAGGACATCGCCTCACGCCTGAAGGAGCAGGACGAGCAGCGCGCAGAGGCCGAGTACCGCGAGGCCGTGCTCGACGCGGCCGTCGACCAGGCGACCGTCACGGTCCCCAACGCGCTGATCGCCAGCCGCGCCGCCGAGCTGATGGAGCGGATGCTGCACAACCTCCAGCACCAGGGCATCTCGCGCGACATGTACTTCCAGATCTCGGGCAAGTCCGAGGAGGAGCTGCTCGAGGAGGGCTCCGACGAGGCCGAGCTCACGCTCAAGCGCGAAGCCGTCCTCGCCGCTGTCGTCGAGGCCGAGGGCCTGGAGCCCGCCGACGGCGACGTGCTCGACGCGCTGCAGGCCAGCGCCACGCGCGATGACACGACGCCCGAGAAGCTCCGCGACCGGCTCGAGAAGGCCGGTCGTCTGGACGACCTGCTCGACGACCTGCGCCAGCAGGCCGCATTGGACTACATGGTGGAGCATGCGACGGCGATCGAGCCGGAGCCCGTGGTCGCAGACGAGCAGGTCGCGACGCCCGATACCGGCGACGAGTAGTACGCCCGTCCAGCTGGGGTGAGAGTGCCCCGGCGCCCGCCTCGGATGCCTGTCTGGGGACAGCTTTCCGTTGCTAGTCTTGCCCTATCCGTCCGGCAACCTGCTTGCAGCCGGAAGGAATCGCGCCCGCGGACCGAAACAGAGCGAGGACCATGAGCCCACTTGTCCCGATGGTCGTTGAGCAGACATCGCGCGGAGAACGCGCGTTTGACATCTACTCGCGGCTGCTCAATGAGCGGATCGTCTTCCTCGGGACGCCCGTGGATGACCAGATCGCCAACCTGATCGTGGCCCAGCTGCTCCATCTGGAGTCGCAGGACCCCGACAAGGACATCTCGATCTACATCAACTCGCCCGGCGGGTCCGTGTACTCGGGCCTGGCGATCTACGACACGATGCAGTTCATCAAGCCCGACGTGTCAACGATCTGCGTCGGGATCGCGATGTCGATGGGCGCGCTGCTGCTCGCCGGCGGGGCGGAGGGCAAGCGGATGGCGCTGCCCAACGCCAAGATCCTGATCCACCAGGTGAGCTCCGGCTTCCAGGGTCAGGCGACCGACATCGAGATTCACGCCAAGGAGATCATCGACGTGCGTCAGCGCCTCGACCACATCCTTGCGAAGCACACGGGGCAGGAGTACGACAAGGTGCGCACGGATACCGAGCGCGACTACTTCATGTCGTCGGAAGAGGCTCAGACATACGGCATCATCGACCGCGTCATCGCGCACCACTAGGCGCGGACGCGGGCGAACCTCTTCTGGGAGACAGATATGGCGCGACCGACAGATTCCAACGAGCAGCTCCTGTGCAGCTTCTGCGGCAAGTCCCAGCGGCAGGTCAAGAAGCTGATCGCCGGCCCCGGCGTCTACATCTGCGACGAATGCATCGATCTCTGTAACGAGATCATCGATGAGGAGCTCACCGCTCCGCCGTCGTTCGACCTCGAGAGCCTGCCGCGCCCGAAGGAGATCTACGGGGTCCTCGACGACTACGTCGTCGGGCAGGAAGCCGCCAAGCGCGCGCTCTCCGTCGCGGTCTACAACCACTACAAGCGCGTTCAGATGTCCCAGAGCGGGGACGGCGAGATCGAGCTGCAGAAGTCGAACATCCTGCTGCTCGGGCCGACCGGCTGCGGCAAGACGCTGCTCGCGCAGACGCTCGCACGGATCCTCAACGTCCCGTTCGCGATCGCTGACGCCACGGCGCTGACCGAGGCCGGCTACGTCGGTGAGGACGTCGAGAACATCCTGCTGAAGCTGATCCAGGCCGCCGACTACGACGTCAAGAAGGCCGAGACCGGGATCATCTACATCGACGAGGTCGACAAGATCGCGCGCAAGGCCGACAACCCGTCGATCACGCGTGACGTGTCCGGTGAGGGTGTCCAGCAGGCGCTGCTGAAGATCCTCGAGGGGACGCAGGCGAGCGTGCCGCCGCAGGGCGGGCGCAAGCATCCCCATCAGGAGTTCCTGACGATCGACACGACGAACGTGCTGTTCATCTGCGGCGGGGCGTTCGCGAACCTCGACCAGGTGATCGAGCGGCGGATCGGCCACAAGGGCGTCGGCTTCGGCGCCGCGATGGTCGACAAGAGCGAGCACGACCCCGGCCAGATCTTCTCCCAGTGCCTGCCCGAGGACCTCGTCAACTACGGGCTGATCCCCGAGTTCATCGGCCGCCTGCCGGTGATGAGCGCCGTCAACCAGCTGACCCGCTCGGACCTGATCTCGATCCTCACCGAGCCGCGCAACGCGCTGACCAAGCAGTTCCAGAAGTTCTTCAACTTCGACGGCATCGAGCTCGTCTTCTCCGACGATTCGCTCAACGCGATCGCCGACAAGGCGCTCGAGCGCGAGACCGGCGCGCGCGGCCTGCGGTCGATCATGGAGGAGATCCTGCTCGACGTGCAGTTCGATCTGCCCTCGCGCCGCGACGTGAAGAAGTGCGTCGTGACGAAGGAGACCGTCGTCAACGGATTGCCACCGACGCTGGTCACCGAGGCCGCCCCGCCCGAAGAGGGCGACGGCCAGGCCGAGGCGGCGGCCGGCTAGCCGGACCGCATGGCCTCGCTCAAGTCCTTCAAGTTCAAGGCCGTCCCGTGGCTGCTCGTGCTCGCCGCGACGCGGGTGCTCTACGAGCACTGGCAGCGGGTCGAGGAGCGTGACCGCAAGCGCGCGGCCGAGATCCTCAAGAGCTCGCGCGGCCTGCCGCACAAGATGAGCCAGAAGGAGCGGCGCGACATCGTCGACATCGCCAAGCGCGTCGACCACATCGCGCTCGGCCGCGACCTCGCCAGCGCGGCGACGCCGTTCCCGACGCCGGGCCTGAAGTCCAAGTCACCGAAGGGCTGAGCGACGGCGCCCCGGGGGCGCGACGTACACTGCGCGGCCTGTGAACGACCCGACGGCCAAGACGCGCTTCGACCCCGCCGAGGCGGAGCCCCGGATCATGGAGCGCTGGCTCGGCAGCGGTCTGTTCGACGCGCCCGCGGAGGGCACGGCGGCCGAGAACTTCTCGATCGCGATCCCGCCGCCCAACGTCACCGGCGCGCTGCACATGGGGCACGCGCTGAACGGCTCGATCCAGGACGTGCTGACGCGCACCAACCGGATGCGCGGCAGGCACACGCGCTGGACTCTGGGCACCGACCACGCCGGCATCGCCACGCAGAAGCAGGTCGAGAAGCGCCTCGTCGACCAGGGCAGCTCCCGCGAGCAGATCGGCCGCGAGGCGTTCGTCGAGCAGGTCTGGACCTGGCGGCGTGAGTTCGGCGGCCAGATCATCGAGCAGTTCAAGCGCCTCGGCGCTTCGTGCGACTACACGCGTGAGCGCTTCACGCTCGACGAGGGCTACGCGCACGCCGTGCAGAAGGTCTTCGTCGACCTCTATGCCGACGGCCTGATCTACCGCGACTACTACATGGTCAACTGGGATCCGGGCAGCCGCTCGGCGATCAGCGACCTGGAGGTCGAGGACCGCGAGGTCACCGACACGCTCTACGAGATCGCCTACCCGTTGAGCGATGGTGACGGGGAGGTCGTCGTCGCGACGGTGCGTCCCGAGACGATGCTCGCCGACACCGCCGTAGCCGTGAACCCCGCGGACGAGCGCTTCACGCACCTCGTGGGGAAGACGGTGACCCTGCCGCTGGTCGGGCGCACGCTGACGATCATCGCCGACGACTACGTCAAGACCGACTTCGGGACGGGCTGCCTGAAGATCACGCCCGGGCACGACCCCAACGACTTCGAGATCGGCCGCCGTCACGGCCTCGGCGAGATCACCGTGATCGGCGAGGACGGGCGGATGAACGAGCAGGCCACGCGCTACGCGGGCCTGACGGTGCTCGAGGCGCGCGAGCAGATCGTCGCCGCGCTGCGCGAGCAGGGCCTGCTGCGCGGTGAGGAGCCGTACACGCACACCGTTCCCTTCTCGCACCGCTCCGGCGAGCGGATCGAGCCGCTGATCTCGCTGCAGTGGTTCATGAACATGAACGAGCTCGCGCCGCCGGCGATCGCAGCCGTCCGCGACGGCCGCGTGCAGATCCATCCCGAGTCGCAGTCGCGCCGCTACATCGACTGGCTGGAGAACATCCGGCCGTGGTGCATCAGCCGCCAGCTCTGGTGGGGCCACCAGCTGCCCGTCTGGTACCGCGGCGACGCCGAGACCTACGTCGGGATGGAGCCGCCGGAGGGCGACGGCTGGACGCGCGACGAGGACGTCCTCGACACCTGGTTCAGCAGCGGGCTGTGGCCGTTCGCGACGCTCGGCTGGCCGGAGCAGACGCCCGACCTGCGCGCCTTCTACCCGACCGACGTGCTGTCGACGGCGCGCGACATCCTGTTCCTCTGGGTCGCGCGCATGGTGATGCTGGGGCTGCGCTTCGCCGGCGACGTCCCGTTCGAGCACGTGTACGTGCACTCGGTGATCCAGGCACCCGACGGACG
This sequence comes from uncultured Actinomycetes bacterium, assembly GCA_963821685.1. GTDB lineage: Bacteria > Actinomycetota > Thermoleophilia > Solirubrobacterales > Solirubrobacteraceae > F1-60-MAGs163. The sequence goes on from CAWGEW010000009.1 coordinate 21,646, forward strand.
GCGCATGAGCAAGTCACTCGGGACCGGGATCGACCCGCTCGAGGAGATCGACAAGCACGGCGCCGACGCCGTCCGCTTCGGCCTGCTCGCGATGTCGTCGACCCAGGACGTGCGCTACTCGAGCGAGAAGGTCGAGCAGGGGCAGGCGCTCACGACGAAGCTCTTCAACGCCTCGCGCTTCGTGCTGATGAACGTGCAGCCCGGCGTCGAGGCCGCGCCGCGCCCGACGACGCCCGCGGACCGCTGGATCCTGTCGCGGCTGCAGCGCGTGATCGACGACACGTCGAAGCGGATCGACGGGTTCGAGTTCGCCAAGGCCTCGCTCGGGCTCTACGACTTCGTCTACGGCGAGCTGTGCGACTGGTACCTCGAGCTCGTCAAGGGCCGCGAGTTCGACGCCGACCTGTCCGCGACGCTGCTGCACGTGCTGCGCGAGACGCTGGCGCTCGCGCACCCGGTGATCCCGTTCGTGACCGAGGAGATCTGGGACACGATGCCGCGGACGAGCGGCCTGCTCGCGGGCTCGCCGTTCCCGCAGGTCGACGCGGCGCTGCTCGACGACGCTGCCGAGGCGCAGATCGGCGCGGTCATCGAGGCCGTGCGCGGCGTCCGCGCCTGGCGCAACGACGCCGGCGTCGCCGCCGGCGCCGTGCTGCCCGCGCGCCTGGCCGCCGCCGGGTACGAGGACACCGCCGCGCTGGTCGCGCGGCTCGCGCGGCTCGACCTCGAGGCCGGTGCCGCCGACACGGCCGATGCGGTCGCGAGCGTGACCGTCCCCGGCGGCGCCGTCGAGCTGCTGCCCGCGGCCGGCGTCGATCCGCAGGAGCAGCAGCGCCGGGCCGACGCACGCCGCGCCGAGCTGGAGGGCGAGATCAAGCGCGCCGAGGGCAAGCTCGCCAACGCCGGCTTCGTCGCGAAGGCGCCGCCGGAGCTCGTCGAGGCCGAGCGCGGGAAGCTCGAGCTGCTGCGCGAGGAGCTCGCCGCCCTCTAGGCGGAGCCGCGTCGTGACTGCACCGGCACGACAGCCCTCGCCCGGGCGTCCATGGACGCTCGAGGACGCCGAGCAGTGGCTGCTCGGCCTCGAGCTGTTCGGCATGACGTTCGGCCTCGAGCGGATGCGGCGCCTGCTGACGGTTCTCGGAATGCCGCAGGAGCGCTTCCGCTCGATCCACGTCGTCGGCTCGAACGGGAAGTCGTCGACGACGCGGATGCTCGCGGCGATCCTGCAGGGCCACGGCCTGCGCACCGGCGCCTACCTCTCGCCGCACCTCGTCTCGTTCACCGAGCGGATCCGGATCGACGGGGAGGACGTGGGGGAGGCCGACTTCGCCGACGCCGCGCGTCGCACCGCACGCGCGGCCGCGACGGTCAATCGCGCGCTCGACCGGCGGCGAGGTCGTCACGCAGTTCGAGGCCCTGACGGCGGTCGCCTATGACGAGCTGGCGCGCGCCGGCGTCGATGCCGTCGTCGTCGAGGCGGGGCTCGGTGGCCGCTACGACGCGACCAACGTGATCCCGTCGGAGGTCCAGGTCCTGACGAACGTCGCGCTCGAGCACACGCGCTGGCTCGGCCCGACGATCACCGCGATCGCCGAGGAGAAGGTCGACGTCGTGCGCCCCGGCGCGCACGCTCGTCGCCGGCAGCGACCTGCACCCCGAGGCGCTCGCCGTCGCCGAGCGCGTGTGCGCCGAGCGCGGCGCGCGGCTCGTGCTGGCGCCCGCCGACCCCGGCGTGCCCGGTGCTGGCCACCGGCGCACCACCAGCGGCGCAACTTCGCGCTGGCGCAGACGGCCGCGACGGCATTCCTGGGGACGCTCGACGACGACGCTGTGGCCGTGGCCGCCGCGCAGACCGCCGTCCCGGGCCGCTTCGAGGTCGTCGATGAGGCGCCCGTGACGGTCTTCGACGGGGCGCACAACCCCGACGGCATGGACAGCCTCGTCGCCGCGCTGCGCGAGTTCCTCGACGGCCGGCCGCTCGTGGCGGTCATCTCGGTCCTCGACGACAAGGACGCCGCGGCGATGCTCGGTGCGCTCGGCCCGCTGTGCAGCGAGATCATCGTCACGAAGGCCGCGAACCCGCGCACGTTGCCGCCGGCGACGCTCGTATCGCTTGCGCGCCAACTCGACGGCCCGGCCGACACGCATCGTGCCCGAGCCGCACGATGCGCTGGCCGCGGCGCGCGAGGCGGCCGGCCCCGACGGCGTCGCGCTCGTCACCGGCTCGATCTACCTGATCGCCGATCTGCTGCGTCCGCGCGGGGTTGCGGGGTCGATGCTGTGAACGACGACGGCCCGTCAGTCCTCGCAATGGTGCTCTGGGTCGCGCTGATGGTCGCGCTCGTGATCCTCGTGTTCTTCGGGATCGGGTACCTGGTCGGCCGCCTGTTCCTCTGAGCCGCTCGCAGGCAGGGCACCGCCGACGGGCGGCGAACCTTCCTCTACCCTTTCGGACCATCCATGCCGTTCACTCCTGCCATCTTCGGGATCAGCAACGGGACACTCAACACGGTCGTGGAGCTGGTGCTCCTGGGGATCGTGGTCGTGTGGCTCGCGCTTGTCTGGTTCACCTTCGCCGACGCACGCCGGCGGATCGACGACGGCATGCTCGTGGCCTCGGCTGTGCTGGCGGCGATCGTCTTCCCGTACATCGGGACGGTCGTCTACCTGATCGTGCGTCCGCCGGAGTACCTCGAGGACGTGCGTGAGCGCGACCTCGAGATGCAGGCCGCCGAGGCGCGTCTGCACTCGCTCGACTACCAGCTCTGCCCGCACTGCGACCACGTCGTCGGGCGCGACTTCCTGCGCTGCCCGCACTGCCTGCGCAAGCTGCGCGACAGCTGCGGCACGTGCACGAAGCCGCTGGATCCCGACTGGCTGATCTGCCCGTACTGCGAGGCGGAGATCCCCGGCGTGACGCCACAGCGACGCTCACGCCGCAACGGGGACACGGGCGTCATCGACCCCGAGCCGTCGATCGAGGCTGGCTACGGTGATGGATCGCTGACCGCGTACGACGAGCCGCTCGAGAGCGAAGCGCCGCCGTCGACGCAGCACTGACCCACCCCGAAACACGGAGATCCTTCATGGACCGGACCCTCATCCTGGTCAAGCCCGACGCTGTTGCGCGGAACCTGACCGGCGAAGTTCTCGCGCGCTTCGAGCGCAAGGGCCTGCGCATCGCCGCGCTCAAGCAGCAGACGATCAGCCGCGAGCTGGCCGAGCAGCACTACGCCGAGCACGCCGAGCGCCCGTTCTTCGGCGAGCTCGTCGACTTCATCACGAGCGGCCCGCTGGTCGCGTTCGTGCTCGAGGGCCACGAGGCCGTCGTCGCCGCGCGCCAGGTGATCGGCTCGACCAACCCGCTCGAGGCGGCGACCGGCTCGATCCGCGGCGACTACGCGCTCGAGGTCGGCTCGAACATGGTCCACGGGTCCGACTCGAACGAGTCCGCCGCCCGCGAAGCCGGGCTGTTCTTCCCCGAGCTGTCCTAGCGGTCACAGGGCGGTAGGGCTGCAGATCCGCGATGCAGCCCTACTCCTGGACCACCGCCGACCGCCTGATCCTCGCCTCGGCGAGCCCGCAGCGGACGGCGATCCTCACGCAGCTGGGGATCGCGCACGATGTCGGCCGACGGAGGCGCCGGAGCTCGAGCAGGGGGAGCCGTTCGCGCTCGCCGCCGAGAACGCGCGGCGCAAGGCTCAAGCTGGACGTGAGGCTTTGACGGCCGACGAGGCGCCGCACGCGGTCGTGCTGGCCTGCGACACGGTCGTCGCGCTCGACGGGCGCGTCTACGGCAAGCCCGCCGACGCGGCGCAGGCGGCGCGCGTTTCTCCAGGATCTCCAGGGGCGCACCCACGATGTGCTCGGCGCGCTCGCCATCTCCACGCCGGATGGCGCGATTCGCGAGCGCACCGACCGCACGCTGGTCACCTTCGCGGCGCTCGACGCGGCCCAGATCTCGGCGTACGTGGCAGAGGGCGAGTGGCGCGGCCGCGCAGGCGGCTACGCGATCCAGGGCGCGCGGCGGCGCGCTCGTCGACGCGATCGACGGTGACTACCTGAATGTCGTCGGCCTGCCGGTGCCCGCTCTGCGAGCCCTCGTGCAAGGTCTCGTGCCGCCGTTCTGAACGGCGACCCACCGCTACACTCCCCTTCGGCTCGGCCCGCGCGTCCAACAATGGCGGACGCAAGTAGAACGGGGGCCGGGCCATCCGCGTCCACATGGGGATCTTCAGCTACCTGACCGGCATGGGCGGCCGCGACATGGCCGTCGATCTGGGCACCGCCAACACGCTCGTCTACGTCCGTGGACGCGGCATCGTGCTGTCTGAGCCCAGTGTGGTCGCAATCGACTCGCGCACCCATGAGGTGCACGCCGTCGGGATCGAGGCCAAGCGCATGCTCGGCCGCACCCCGGGGACGATTCAGGCCATTCGCCCGCTGAAGGACGGCGTGATCGCCGACTTCGACGTCACCGAGGAGATGCTGCGGCATTTCATCCAGAAGGTCCATCAGAACCGCTGGGCGCATCCGCGCGTCGTCGTCTGCGTGCCCTCGGGCGTCACCGGCGTCGAGAAGCGCGCGGTCGAGGAGGCGTGCCTGTCCGCAGGCGCGCGGCAGGCGTACCTGATCGAGGAGCCGATGGCTGCGGCGATCGGGGCCGGCCTGCCCGTCGGAGAGCCGACCGGCTCGATGATCGTCGACATCGGCGGCGGCACGAGCGAGGTCGCGGTGATCTCGCTCGGCGGCATCGTCGTCTCGCAGTCGATCCGGATCGGCGGCGACGAGCTCGACGAGGCGATCATCAATTACGCCAAGCGCGAGTACAAGCTGCTGATCGGCCAGCAGACGGCCGAGGAGGTCAAGCTGGAGATCGGGTCGGCGCTACCCGATGGAGGACGAGGTCCAGGCGGAGATCCGCGGCCGCGACATGGTGTCCGGCCTGCCGAAGACCGTCGTGCTCACGAGCGAGGAGATCCGCGGCGCGCTCGAAGAGCCGCTCTCGCAGATCATCGATGCGGTCAAGGAGACACTCGACCGCACCCCTCCGGAGCTCGCATCCGACATCATGGACCGCGGAATCATGCTCGCGGGCGGTGGCTCGCTCCTGCTGGGGCTCGACGAGCGCCTGCGGGAGGAGACCCAGATGCCCGCGCACCTGGCTGAGTCGCCGCTCACGTGCGTGGCGGTCGGGTCGGGCCGCTCGCTCGAGGAGTTCGAGGTCATTCATCGCGCAAATCGCAATCAGAGGAGCCGCCGCCGGCGCTACTAGCGTCAGTCGCCAGGCGCGAATCCTCATGCACATCCACGACACCTTTCTGACGTGTACGACAAGTCGGTTCGACGGCGCCGGGTAACCCTCGCGCTCCTCGTGGCGTCCGCGCTGCTGTTGCTCACCATGTATTTCGGTGAGTCGTCCAGCGGTGGCCTGCACAGCGTGCAGCGCGGGGTCCTCGAGGTCGTGTCCCCGATCCAGGAGGGCGCCAGCCGCGCGCTCAAGCCTGCGCGCGACCTCTTCGGCTGGACGGGCGACACGATCTCGGCGAAGGGCAAGGTCTCCGATCTGGAGGCCCAGAACGCCGAGCTGCGCCGCCGCGCGATCGCCGGGACCGACGCTGTGCGCCAGAACCGTCAGCTCGAGGGCCTGCTCGCGATCGACCGCACGAGCACGCTCGCGGGCACGAAGCCCGTCACGGCGCGCGTGATCGGCCAGTCGCCGACGCTCTGGTACTCGACCGTCGTGATCGACCAGGGCAGTGGGCGCGGCGTGCGCGTCGGCCAGCCGGTGATCACCGGCGACGGGCTCGTCGGCCAGGTCACGACCGTGACCGGCAACTCGGCGGTCGTGACGCTGATCACCGACAGCGAACTGCACGTCTCCGCCCGCGTCAGCGAGAACGGCGTCAGCGGTGTCGTGCAGACGTCGACCGGCGGGCCCGACGACCTGCGGATGATCTACACGACGCGGCGCGACCACGTCGAAAAGGGCTGGAGCATCGTCACCGCGGGCACGACGTCCTCGCTCGATCGCTACGAATCGCCCTACCCGCCGGGAATCCCGATCGGCGAGGTCACCGGGATCCAGGACGCGGGCACGGACTCCCAGGAGGTCCTCCTGAAGCCGTACGCCGACCTGCAGCGGCTCGAGGCCGTCCAGGTCCTGACCCGCCGCGTGAACGGGAACCGGCCGTGATCGCCTCGCCACTGCAGCTTGCCTGGCGGCTGGTCCTGCTCGGCCTCGTCGTCGTGATCCTGCAGATCGCCGCGATCTCGCAGCTCGAGATCTTCGGTGCCAACGCGGATCTGACGCCGCTCGTCGTCGCCTGCGCGGGCCTGCTCGTCGGGTCGCTGCCGGGCGCGTCGTTCGGTTTCGGCGTCGGTCTGTTCCTCGACCTCGCACTCGTGCAGACGGTCGGCATGAGCTCGCTGCTGTTCCTCGGCATCGGCTACGGCGCCGGGCGCCTGCGTGAGCTGCGCGACCCGCAGGGCGCGCTCGTTCCGGTCGCGGTCGGCGCGGCCGCGACGCTGCTCGCGCAGCTCGGCTTCTCGCTGATGCAGTTCCTGCTCGGCCGCGACGTGCCGCTCGACATCGAGCTGCTCTGGCAGATCCTCGTGACGGTGGCACTCGGCGCGCTGCTGGCGACGCCCGTCTACGCGGTCGTGCGCCGCTGGCTGATGCCCGTCCTCCCCGAGGACCCGCGTCGTCGTCGCCGCCGCGCCTACACGACCGGCGGCCTCTCGCCGCTCTCGAGGGCATGACAGTGGCCCTTCTCGGAACCTTTGACCCGAAGCGCCGGGCGCCGATCACCGCGGGGCTGCGTCCTCGGTCCCGGCAATGCCACCGGCATTGCTCGGATCCTGCGTCCTACCCCCACGGCGCCGGCATCCCGGCGCTTCACGCCCAACGTCCCGAGAAGAACCACCGCTGATGCTCGAGCCCGCCGGCCAGTCCGGCCCGCGCACCCCGCCCGTGAACCCGCAGCTCGCGCTGCGCGTCGCGATCCTCGGCGGCATCGCGTTCGCGCTGTTCGCGATCGTCTTCCTGCGCCTCTGGTTCATGCAGGTGCTGACGGGCGACCAGTACCGCCAGGACGCGCTCGACAACCGCGTGCGCACCGTCGCGATCTCGGCGCCGCGCGGCAACATCCTCGATCGCGACGGTGACCCGATCGTGGAGAACCGCGTCGCGACGGTCGTGCAGCTCGACCCGCGCAAGCTCCCGCAGGCCGAGCGCGATGCCGCAGCCCACTGGGGCCAGCAGATGACGATCCGCTCCAAGCGGCCCGAGGGGCACTGGGGCGAGCCGGCGCCGATCCCCAAGCCCGCGACGCCGGCAGCTGGCCGCGCGCTACGCCAGCCTTGCGCGGGCGCTCGGCGTCTCGCGAAAGACGGTCAGCGAGCGTGTCATCCAGCAGCTCGCCGTCCTGCCGTACGCGAACGTGCGCATCAAGGTCGACGTGCCCGAGTCGATGCGCAACTTCCTGCTCGAGCACCAGCGCGACTTCCCCGGGGTTGCGGTGCAGCGCGTCTACCTGCGCCGCTACCCGCTCGGGACGACGGCCGCGCAGCTCGTCGGGACCACCGGTGAGATCAACCCGGACGAGGTCGGGACGAAGGCCTTCCGCGGCGTGAAGGCCGGCACGGTCGTCGGCCAGGGCGGCATCGAGCGCTCATACGACCGCTATCTGCGTGGCAACGCCGGGGTGCAGAGCATCACGGTCGACGCCGCGGGCCGGCCGAAGTCGCAGCGCATCGCGCGAGCGCCGCAGCCGGGCCTGTCGCTGCGCACGTCGCTCGACCTGCCGCTGCAGCGCTCGGCGCAGCGCCGCCTCGCCGCAGTCATCGGCGGCGGGACCGGCACGGCGGGTGCCGCCGTCGCGCTCGACCCGCGCAACGGGCAGGTGCTCGCGATGACCTCGTACCCGACCTTCAATCCGTCGGTGCTGGCGCGTCCGATCACGCAGGCTCGCTACGACTCGATCTTCGGGCCCGGGACGGGCGCGCCGCAGTTCAACCGCGCGATCGCGGGTGGCTATCCGACCGGCTCGACCTTCAAGCCGATCACGGCGCTGGCCGCGCTCGAGCGCGGGGTCATCACCCCTGAGACGCCGATCAACGACCCGGGCTTCCTGAAGGTCGGGCCGCAGACGTTCAAGAACGCCGGCGATGCGGTCAACGGCACGATCAGCCTGCGCCGCGCGCTGCAGGTGTCATCCGACGTCTTCTTCTACACGCTCGGCCGCGACACGAACGGCCTCAAGGGCCAGGTGATCCAGAGCTGGGCGCGCAAGCTCGGTCTCGGCCGTCCGACGGGGATCGACGTGCCGGGCGAGACCAAGGGCATCATCCCCGACCGCGCCTGGCGCCAGGCGGTCGGCAGGAAGGAGCTCGCCTGCGAGAAGCGCAGGAAGGTGGCCTCGTGCGGGATCTCCGACAAGCGCCGCTGGTCGACGGGCGACAACATCAACCTCGCCGTCGGGCAGGGCGATCTGCAGGCGTCGCCGCTGCAGCTCGCGACGGCGTACGCCGCGCTCGCCAACGGCGGTCGCGTCGTGCGCCCGCACCTCGCCATGGGGGTTGAGGACGAGACCGGCAGCGAGGTCCAGCGGATCCCGACTCCCGCCGGGCGCAAGGTCGATATCAACGCCGGCGACCGCCAGGCGATTCTGGACGGCCTGCACCTGTCGACGATGGGCGATGGCACGTCCGCCAAGGTCTTCGCGGACTGGAATCAGAACGCGTTCCCGCTCTACGGCAAGACGGGAACGGCAGAGCGCGGGATCCTCCGTCTCGACCAGTCCTGGTACGTCGCGTACGTGCCGGACAAGTCCCGGCCGATCGTGATCGCGACGACCGTCGAGGACGGCGGCTTCGGTTCCGACGCCGCTGCCCCGATCGCGTGCCGCATGCTCGCGACCTGGTACCACCAGCAGGCATCGTGCGCCCCCGGCCGATCGAAGACGAACTGATGGCGAGCGGCGGAGCGATTCAGCAGGGGGAGACGGTGGCCGTGCCGCGCACGCGTGGCCTGACGCTGCCGTTCGACCCGGTGCTGCTGCTCGCCGTGCTGGGGCTCGCCGCGTGCTCGCTGATCACGGTCGCCGCGGCAACGGCCGACGACGTCCCCGGCAACCCCGGCTACTTCGTCACGCGCCAGGCGATCTACTTCGCCGCCGGCGGCGTGCTCGCCCTGCTGCTGTGGCGGATGGACTACTCGCGGCTGCGCGAGGTCAAGTTCGTCATCTACGGCCTCCTGATCGTCTCGATCCTCGCGGTCATGGCACTCGGCAGCGTCGCCCGCGGGTCGCGCCGTGCCATCGACCTCCCATTCTTCTCGTTCCAGGCATCCGAGCTCGGCAAGGTCCTGCTGATCGTGTCCCTGTCGGCCTTCATGGTCGATCAGGCACGACGGCTGGGCGATCGCCGGACGACCGCGCGCATCATGTTGCTCGCGCTCGTTCCGGCGGCCCTCGTGATGCTCCAGCCGGACCTCGGTTCGGCACTCGTCTACATCGTCATCGGCCTCGCCACGCTGTTCGTGGCCGGGGCCCCCTGGCGGCATTTCGCCGCTCTCGGCGCGCTCGTCGCCGTTGCCGTCGCGCTCGCCCTCGTGGCGCTGCCGGCGGCCGGCGTGAGCGTGCTCCATGGTTATCAAAAGGATCGCCTGACGGCGTTCCTGCACCCGTCCGACAACGCCAGCAAGGGGAGCTACCAACAGCACCAGTCGCGCATCGCCATCGGTTCCGGTGAAAAGACCGGACGTGGTCAGAACGCGACACAGACGCGCTACAACTTCCTTCCGGAGCACCACACCGATTTCGTATTCGCCGTCGTCGGCGAACGGTGGGGCTTCGCGGGAGCCGCGCTCGTCCTCTCCTTGTACGCCCTGCTCATCTGGCGCGGCCTCTCCATCCTGACCGCAGCGAAGAACCTCTACGGCGCAATCGTCGCCGGCGGCATCGTCTCGATGCTGCTGTTCCAGGTCTTCATCAACGTCGGGATGAACGTGGGGATCATGCCGATCACCGGCATCCCCCTTCCGCTCATGAGCTATGGCGGCTCCTCGATCGTCACCACAATGCTGGCGATCGGGCTCCTGCAGTCGATTCACGCGCAGGGCCGAGCCGCGGCGGCGTCGAAGGGCCGAGTGCTCACCTTCTAAGAAATGAGTTACGTCCCGTGAAAAAGCAAGTACTCGTGAGCGTCGACGCCTGGGAGACCCGCGTCGCGCTGCTCGAACAGGCCGGGACACCCAGCAAGGGTGCACGGCGTCCGAAGGGCGCGCAGAGCGCGCAAACAGCTCTTGCCGGATATCGCGTCGCCGAGATGTACGTCGAGCGGCGCGGCAGCCGGTCGATCGTGGGCAACGTCTATCTCGGCAAGGTCGACAACGTGCTCGACGGCCTCGAGGCCGCGTTCATCGACATCGGCCTGGAGAAGAACGGCTTCCTGCACATCGATGAGATCGTGCTCCCCGGCGTGGACATCCCGCGCCGCGGCCGCGGCCAGGAGGGCGGCAAGCGCATCAGCGAGATCCTCAAGCCCGGGCAGGAGGTCGTCGTCCAGGTCGTCAAGGACCCGCTGAAGACCAAGGGCGCGCGGCTCTCGATGGACCTCACGATCGCCGGCCGCTACATGGTCTACACCCCGACCGGCGAGGGCCTCGGCGTCTCCAAGCGCCTCGAGGACAAGGAGCGCGAGCGTCTGCGCCGCCAGGTCAAGGGCCTCGACCTCAAGGGTGGCGGGGCGATCGTTCGCACGGCCGCACATGGCGCCGTGCGCGAGGACTTCGAGCGTGAGCTGCCGTATCTCTTCAAGCTCCACGAGGTCCTGCAGCAGCGTGTCAAGAAGCAGACGGCCCCCTCGCTGGTCTTCCAGGAGGCGGACCTGTCGGTGCGCGTCGTCCGCGACATCTTCAGCGCCGACTTCGAGCGCGCGATCGTCGACGACGAGAAGCAGTACCAGCGGCTCGTCTCGTTCTTCACGCGCACCGCACCGGAGCTCGTCGACCGTGTCGAGCTGCACCAGGGCTCCGATCCGCTGTTCGAGGAGGCGGGCGTCGACGAGGTCATCGCCGGGCTCACCTCGCGCCGCGTCGACCTGCCCAGCGGCGGCTACCTGATGATCGACTACGCCGAGGCGCTGACCGTCTTCGACGTCAACTCGGGCTCGTTCGTCGGGCGCGGCAAGCAGGCCCGGCTCGAGGACACGATCACCAAGACCAATCTCGAGGCCGCCGACGAGGTCGTGCGCCAGCTGCGGCTGCGCGACATCGGCGGGATCATCGTCATCGATTTCATCGACATGGCGAAGGCGCGCAACCGCGAGGCCGTCCTGAAGACGTTCCGCGGCGCGCTCGACCAGGACCGCACAAAGACGTTCACGGCGGAGATCTCGAAGCTCGGGCTCGTCGAGATGACGCGCCAGAACGTGACCGAGGGCGTGCGCGAGATCATCTCCCGCACGTGCCCGACCTGCGACGGCGACGGCGTCGTCCTCAGCGAGGCGACGGTTGCGATCGAGTTCGATCGCCGGCTGCGCGAGCTGGCTGCGCGTGCGCCGCGCACGACCGAGGCGTTCCTCGTCCAGATCAACCCGGGCGTGAGCGTCGAGTTCACGGGCATGGGCGCGCGGATGCTGCACGAGCTCGAGGCGGCCACCGGCAAGGTCTTCCACTTCGAGGGCACCGACAGCCTGCCGCTCGACCACTTCGCCGTCGTGCTCGAAGGCTCGCTCGATGAGGTGCACGAGCGCGCCGTCCCGTTCAGCGCCGGCGAAGAGGTGCTGGTCTCGATCGTCGAGCCGCACATGTACAACGTCGACGACGCGGTCGCCAAGATCGACGGCTACATCGTCTCCGTGTCCGGTGGCGGCCCGTTCATCGGGCAGAAGCGCCTGGTGCGGATCGAGGACGCCGGCCGCAACTCGGCGCGCGCATCGCTCGTCGGCGAGGAGGGTCCGACGGTCACGCGGACGCCGACGCGCAAGCCGGCGGCGAAGCGCGCCCCGAGCACGCGTCGCAAGGCCGCGACGGCAGCCGGGGACGAGGGTTCGGCGACGGCGACAGCGGTCGCCGAGGACACCGGCGAGGCCGCGGAAACGCCCGCGAACGGCGATGCCCTAGAATCCAAGCCTCGGCGCCGTGGCCGCAGGGGCGGTCGGCGCCGTTCCGCTGCCACGGCCGATGCCGCAGCGGCGGCGGATTCCACTTCGGACTAGGACCTCTTCAGATGTACGCGATCGTCAAGACAGGCGGCAAGCAGTACCGCGTCGAGCAGGGCTCAACCCTGCTCGTCGAGCGGCTGCCCGAGGACGAGGGCGCCACGGTGGCGCTCGAGCCGATCCTCTTCCGCTCCGATGACACGGTGTTCGACGCCGACGGCCTCGCGAAGGTCAAGGTCGACGCCAAGATCATCGAGCACCTGCGCGGGCCGAAGATCCGCGTCTTCAAGTACAAGCCCAAGCGCGGCTACAAGAAGACGCAGGGTCACCGCCAGGAGCTGACCCGCATCGAAGTGACCGACATCAAGCAGCTGTCGCGCAAGCCCGCGGCGAAGAAGCAGGCCGAGGCGCCCGTCGAGGCGCCCGCGGCCGAGGCACAGGAGGCCTGATCAGATGGCACATAAGAAGGGCCTCGGCTCATCACGCAACGGTCGCGACTCGAACTCCAAGCGTCTCGGCGTGAAGACGTTCGCCGGCGAGGTCGTCACCGGCGGCGAGATCATCGTCCGCCAGCGCGGCACCGTCTTCAAGGCCGGCGAGGGCGTCGGCATGGGCAGGGACCACACCCTGTTCGCCAAGGCCGCCGGCAAGGTCGAGTTCACCCGTGGCCATCGCGGCCGCGTCGTGAACGTCGTCACCGCTGACGCAGCCTCCGAGTAGCTCCCGCGCTGCTGTGAGCGCGCGGCTGGCGATGAAGGGCCTCGGCGCAGGTCGCCTGGGCCTTGGTCTCGGGCTGGTCGCGGCGCCCGTGCTGTTCGGGCGGCCGTGGATCGGCGACAGCGCGACCGACGACGGCGGCAAGGTCGCGCTGCGCGCGCTCGGCGCTCGCGACGCACTGCTCGGCTTCATGGCGATCCACGTCGCCTCCGCCGACGATCCGATGATCGCGGCGCGCTGGTCAGCGGCGATCGCACTCTGCGACGTCGTCGACGGCGTCGCGAGCACGGGCGCGCGCAAGGGCCTGGGCCCGAAGGGCGACGCCGTCATCGCGCTGGCGCTCGGCAGCGCCGCCGCGGGCTTCGCGATCGCCCGCGGCCTGCGCTCTGCCGCCTGATCCCGGCTTCTAGATCGGCTGCGCGGTCGGGCGCACGAGGATCTCGTTGACGTCCACGTGCGGCGGCTGCGAGACCGCGTACATCACGGCGTTCGCGATGTCGCTGTCGACGAGCGCCGCCGTCGGGCGGTTGTCGAAGAACGGCGTGTCGACCATGCCCGGCTCGATCAGCGTGACGCGCACCCCGGTCCCCGCGAACTCGGCACGCAGCGACTGACCCATCCCGGTCACGGCCCACTTGGTGCTCGAGTACAGGCTGCCGGGGATCGAGATGCGTCCCGCGACGGAGCCGGTCAGCAGCACGTGGCCCTTGGACTCGAGGATCGCCGGGAACGTCGCGCGCACGGTGTAGGCCGCGCCGAGCACGTTGGTCAGCACCATGTCGCGCCAGTGCTCGACCGTGTCGGCCTCTGCCGGGTTGAAGCTGCGCTTGCCGCCGAACCCGGCGTTCACGAACGCCACGTCGATCTGCCCGAACGCCTCCAGCGCGGTCGCCGCGAGCCGCTCGTTGTCCTCCCAGCTGGTGACGTCGGTGACGACGGAGACCGCGCGGTCGGGGCCGCCGCACTCGCTCGCCAGCGCCTGCAGCTTGTCCTCCGAGCGGGCCGCGAGAACCAGCCGGTAGCCGGCCGCGGAGGCCGCGCGGGCGGTGGCGGCGCCGATCCCGGAGGACGCGCCGGTGATGAGAAAGACCTGGTCGGACACGGACTGCTCCTACGCTTGGGGGTGAACGGTGGCGCTCGCTTCAGCGGCCACCGGGATACACATGCTCTACGACAAGGCTCGCATCTTCGTTCAAGGTGGTCACGGGGGGAATGGCTGTCTGTCATTCCGCCGGGAGGCGCACGTCCCGCGCGGCGGCCCCGACGGCGGCGACGGCGGGCACGGCGCGGACGTCGTGCTGCTCTGCGACGACTCGCTGCGCGACCTGCAGAGCTTCAAGCGCCGTGCGCACTACAAGGCGCCGCGCGGGCGTCACGGCGAGGGCGCGCTGAAGAAGGGCTCCGAGGGCGAGCACCTGGTCGTGAGCGTCCCGCCGGGGACCGAGGTGCGGATGCCGGACGGGACGATGCACGACCTCGTCGTCCCGGGCCAGCGCGCGCGCGTCGCCAAGGGCGGCACCGGTGGGCGCGGAAATGCGCGCTTCAAGAGCTCGACGCGCCAGACGCCGGGGTTCGCCGAGCGCGGGCTGCCGGGCGAGGAGGACTGGATCGATCTGCAGCTCAAGCTGCTCGCCGACGTCGGCCTCGTGGGCCTGCCGAACGCCGGCAAGTCGTCACTGATCTCCGTGCTCACGCGCGCTGCGCCGAAGGTCGCCGACTACCCGTTCACCACACTCGAGCCGCACCTCGGGGTGCTGGAGCGCTCCGACCGTCAGCTGATCCTCGCGGACATCCCTGGGCTGATCGAGGGCGCGAGCGACGGGGCCGGGCTCGGGCACGACTTCCTCGCACACGTCGAGCGCACGCGGCTGCTCGTGCACGTGCTCGACCTCGGCCCGCTCGACGGCTCGGATCCGGCCGACAACTACGAGGTCATCGAGCTGGAGCTCGAGCGCCATGACGAGCGGCTCGCACGTCTGCCGCGCGTGCTCGCGCTGTCGAAGTCGGACCTTGTCCCCGCTGAGCAGGCGGCGGCCGCCGCGGCGGCCTGGCGCGAGCGGCTCGGCGACGAGGTGCCGGTGCTCGTGACCTCGAGCGCCACGCACGAGGGTGTCGACGAGCTCGCGCTCGAGCTGATGCGGCGCGTGCCGGTCGAGCAGGCGCGACCGCTCGACGATCTCGTCGCTGCCGAGGCACTCGCGGAGCATCAGGTCTTCCGTCCCGCTGCCGGGCGCGAATGGCACGTCGAGACGCTGGGGGAGGGCGCGTATCGCGTCGTCGGCGACCCGGTCGTCCGGCTGCTCGCGCGCTACGACGTCGAGAATGAGGAGGCGCTCGCGCATGTCGAGCGGCGCCTGAAGCGCATGGGCGTGATCCGCGCGCTCGAGAGCGCCGGGTTCGAGCCCGGCGACGACGTCGAGATCGCCGGCGTCGTGTTCGAGCTGGATCCGGGCTAACGGGAGCTCATCTGACATGGCTCCGAGCCTCCCGCGCATCGCGGCGGACGCGCTGCGCCGCGGCGCCACACATCGCTACGCCGATCACCGCTGGGGTGTCTGCGAGCTGCACGTGCCGCGGGGCGACGGGCCGCACCCGGTCGCGATCGTGCTGCACGGCGGGTCGTGGAAGGCCGGGTATGACCGCCGCGTGATGCGGCCCGTCTGTCGTGATCTGGTGCGCCATGGCTGGGCGGCCTGGAATGTCGAGTACCGGCGGATCGGGCGCGGACAGGGTGGCGGCTGGCCGGCGACGTTCGAGGACGTCGCCGCCGCGGTCGACGCGCTGGCGACGGCGGACGCACGCCTCGACCTTGATCGTGTCGTCCTGCTCGGGCACAGCGCGGGCGGGCACCTCGCGCTGTGGGCCGCGGGTCGTCCGAAGCTTCCCGCCGGCGCCCCCGGGGCGACTCCGCGACTCACGCCGCGCGCGGTGATCGCGCAGGCACCGGTCGCGAACCTCGAGCGTGCTCGTGCGCTGGTCGATCCGGGCGGCGTCGTCAATGACCTGCTCGGTGGGACCCCGGAGCAGCATCCCGAGCGCTACCTGCTGGCGAATCCGGGGCGCCAGGTTCCGGTCGACATGCCCGTGCTGCTGGTTCACGGCGCCGACGACAGGACGGTGTCCGTCGGCCAGAGTCGCGACTACGCGCAGGCCACCCGCGCTGCCGGCGGCACCGTCGAGCTGGTCGAGCCGCCGGACACGAGCCACCGCGACCACGTCGACCCGCGCTCGGCCGCCTGGGCCGCCGTCACCTCGCGGCTCGACGGCCTGACCGCCGCGCCCGGCTAACCTGCCCGAGCCGTGGGCCGCTTCGTCGTCAAGCTCGGATCGAACATCGTCGCGCACGATGACGGGAGTCTGCGCGCGGACGTCGTCGAGCACGTCTGCGCGGAGGTCGCCGAGCGCCACGCCGCCGGCGACGACATCGTGATCGTGACCAGCGGTGCGATCGCCCGGGGCGTCCACGTCATGGGCCTCACGGGCCGCCCGGCGACGATGGCCGACCTGCAGGCGGCGAGCGCGGTCGGCCAGGGCAAGCTGTTCCGCGTCTACGACGAGCTGCTGCGCGAGCGCGACGTCACCTCGGCACAGGTGCTGCTGACCTTCTTCGACGTCGGGCACCGCTCGCACTACCTCAACGCGCGCCAGACGCTCGGTCGGCTGCTCGACTGGCGCGTCGTCCCGGTCATCAACGAGAACGACACGACGGCCACGGAGGAGATCTCGTTCGGCGACAACGACTTCCTCGCCGCGCAGGTCGCGATCCTCGTCGACGCCGACCGCCTCGTCCTGCTGACCAACCAGGACGGGCTGCACACCGCCGATCCGCGCGCGCAGCCGGACGCGCCGCTCGTGCGCGAGGTGCGCGACGTCCGCGAAGTCGATGCGTTCCAGATCGGGCAGAGCCCCTCGGCGCTCGGCTCCGGCGGCATGCGCTCAAAGGTCGTCGCGGCGGAGATGGCGACGGCGGCCGGCATCCCGACGACGATCTGCAGCGGCCTGCGCGACGGCGTGCTGGCCCAGGCGCTTGCGGGCGACGAGGTCGGCACGCGCTTCGCCGCGCAGGATCAGCGCCACTCGTCGTTCGAGCTGTGGCTGAAGTACGCCAAGCCGGCGCACGGCACGATCATCGTCGACGCCGGAGCGGCGCGGGCACTGCGCGACGGCGGCGCCTCGCTGCTGCCGGTCGGCGTGGTCGAGGTCAACGGTGACTTCCAGGAGGGCGACGCCGTCGAGGTCCGTTCGGCCGACGGGGTGATCGGCAAGGGCATCTCCAACTACGCGGCCACCGACCTGCGCGGCGTCATGGGCCGGCAGTCCGACGCCGTGCGCGCGGTGCTCCCGCGGGCCCCGGACGAGGCGGTCCATCGCGACTACTTCGTCCTGACGTAGATCGACGATCTGACGATGACCGAGGAGCAGCTGCTGTCGCGAGCGGGCGAGCTGCCGGATGCGCGTGACGTCGGCGGGGCGCGATTTGCGCCGATCGTCTCCTCACCGCTGTTGATCAAGCGGGTTCGCAGTGCGGGTGGGGTGGGGGGACGGAGGATCCGCGCCGGGGTGCAGGTCGAGGAGCCGGCGTTTGCGGTGCTCGTCGAATGGTCGGGCCGGGAGCCGTCGCTGACGCTCTATGGGAGCGCGCTCGCGTGCGCGCTGGCATTCAACGACGAGCTGCGCCGCGCCGCGCACGACGGCCTCGGGTCGATGCCCGAGCCGGTGGCGACGAGCGCCGAGCGCCTGATCGCCCTGGGCGGGGGCCTGCTCGGCTGACTACCCTTCACACATGGCCACCACCGCTCAATCGGTCACGGATCTGTGCCTCGCGGCACGCGATGCCGCGCACGGGCTTGCGGCGACCGACAGCGTCACGCGTGAGCGTGCGCTGCACGCGATCGCGGATGCGCTCGTGTCCAGGACCGACGAGATCCTCGAGGCGAACGCGCGCGACATGGACGCCGGGCGCGAGGCCGGGCTGACAGCGGCGCTGCTCGACCGCCTGCTGCTGACCGCGGAGCGCATCGAGGCGATCGCGGCCGGTGCGCGTCAGGTCGCGGCGCTGCCGGACCCGGTCGGCGAGCTGATCGGCGGCGGCCGGCTCGCGAACGGGCTCGAGCTGAAGAAGATGCGCGTGCCGCTCGGCGTCGTCGCGATCGTCTACGAGGCACGACCGAACGTCACGATCGACGCTGCCGTCCTCTGCCTGAAGTCGGGAAACGCTTGCGTCCTGCGCGGGTCCTCGTCGGCCGCACATTCGAACGCCGTGCTGGCGGGCATTGCGGCGCAGGCTGCCGAAGGCGCGGGCCTCCCGGCGGGGTCGGTGTCGCTGGTGGCCGGGGGAGGGCGCGACGAGCTCGCCGAGCTCGCGACCCAGGAGGGTGTGCTGGACCTGATCATTCCGCGCGGGGGCGAGGGGCTGAAGGCGGCGCTCAAGGGTGTCGCGACCGTTCCGGTGATCTACGCGGCGTCGGGCAACTGCCATGTCTATGTCGACGCGAGCGCGAATCTCGACGACGCGCTGGCGATCGCGGTGAACGCAAAGACGCACCGTCCGGGTGTCTGCAACGCGGCCGAGTCGCTGCTGGTTCATGCCGGCGTGGCGGCGGAGTTCGTCCCGCGCGTGCTGGCCGCGCTGCGTGATGAGGGCGTTGAGTTGCGCGTCGACGCTCGCACGCGCTCGCTGGTCGGCGCCGACTTCGGTGGCGAGCTGGTCGACGCGAGCGACGACGACTTTGCGACCGAGTTCCTGTCGCTGACGATCGCCGTCGGTGTCGTCGACTCGCTCGACGAGGCGATCGCGCACATCAACCGGCACGGCTCAGGGCACTCGGAGGCGATCGTCACCGAGGACCTGTCGTCGGCGCTGACGTTCGAGCGCGGGGTGGACGCAGCGTGCGTCTACATCAACGCGTCAACGCGGTTCACCGATGGTGGCGAGTTCGGGATGGGCGCCGAGATCGGCAACTCGACGCAGAAGCTGCACGCGCGCGGGCCGATCGGCCTGCGCGAGCTCTGCACGATCAAGTACGTGGTCACCGGTGACGGCCACGTGCGCTCCTAGAGCTCCTGCGCGTGGCCCGCATCGGCATCCTCGGCGGGACGTTCAACCCGCCGCACGTCGCGCATCTCGTGTGCGCACAGGAGGCACGCGACCAGCTCGAGCTGGACCGCATCGTGCTGATGCCCGCGCTCGTTCCGCCGCACAAGCAGGTGTCCGACGACCCCGGGGCGCAGGCGCGGCTGTCGCTCTGCCGGCTCGCCGCGGCAGGGGATCCGTACATGGACGTCTCGGCGGTCGAGCTCGAGCGGGAGGGCCCGTCGTACACCGTCGATACCCTGAGGGTGCTGCATGACCGCAAACCTGGAGACGAGCTGACGTTCATCGTCGGCGGCGACATCGCCGAGAGCCTGCCCACGTGGCGTGAGCCGCGAGAGGTTCTGCGTCTGGCGCGCATGGCCGTGACGCAGCGCGACGAGACGCGCGCGGAACAGCTTGCGCACAGCCTGGCGCCGCTGCACGACGGCACGCGCGTCGTCTTCTTCGATATGCCGCGGCTCGACGTCTCGTCGACCGACCTGCGGCGCAGAGTCGCCGAGGGGCGGCCGATCCGCCACCTCGTTCCCGATGCGGTCGCCGACGAGATCGCGGCGCACGACTGGTACCGGCGCCATGCCGGCGCCATCCCCACCGAGCAGGAGCACCACGCATGACCACGGAGCCCGCCATCGAGCAGCTGACACCCGAGGCCCTCGCCGACCTGATCGCCGAGGCGGCGCTCGACAAGAAGGCGCAGGACGTCGTCGCGCTCGACCTCAGCGGCGTGTCCGCGTTCACCGACGGGTTCGTGATCGCCACCGGCGGCAGCGACCGGCAGGTCAAGGCGATCCACGACGGCATCCACATCACGCTGAAGAACGACCACGGCCTGCTCCCGCGCCGCGTCGAGGGGCTGACCGAGTCGCGCTGGGTGCTGATGGACTACTGGGACGTCGTCGTCCACATCTTCACGGCCGAGGCGCGCGACTACTACCGCCTCGAGGCGCTCTGGGGCGACGTGCCCAAGCGCGTGTTCGAGGCCGGCCCGGAGCCGGACGGCGCAGCCTCGGACTCTGGGGCGGACGCGGCGTAGTCCGGAACGACGAAGGCCGCCCGTTCAGGCGGCCTTCGATGGAGTGGAGCTAGAGGGACTCGAACCCTCGGCCTTTCGGCTGCCAGCCGAACGCTCTCCCAACTGAGCTATAGCCCCAAGCTCGTACTTCGCGGCCCAGTGTACAAGCCGGGACTGGTTGTTTCGAGCCGGTTTGAGGCGGAGATAGACCATCGTCTGTCCGCCGAAGATGTTCGCCGGCAGGACATACACGCGGTCGAGTTCTGCGCAGTAGCCGGCCACGAGGTCGACCTCGTTCGCGGCGTAGGTCGATGTGACGTATCCGCGGATCGGTGAGTGGCGGCTCGTCCGTGTGCTGACGCGGACGAATCCGTCACACAAGGCTGCCCACTTGCACTGCACCCGCAGGAGTTGCTCGCCCATGTCGAACGCGAGGTCGTACCGGTGACCCTCGGTCATCGGCCGTAGGACCGGTATCCCGAGCGCCGTGGCCTTCGCCGCGATCGCGAGCTCGGCGATCCCGCCCTTCTCGCTCGGTGTCAGCGTCCGTGCCTCCATACGAACGTATGTTCCCGTATCAGTCGGACGGAACGGACGCGCTCAGCCCAGCAGATCCCGGCAGAACCCGGTGATCGTCTGGTTCAGCAGGTCTGCCCGCTCCCACTGCAGGAAGTGCCCGGCCCGGGGCACGACGAACGGGCCGATGAGGTCGGGGAACGCGACCTCGCAGCGCTCGGGGAAGTCGCGGAACATGACGTGGTCGTCGGGTCCGTACAGCGCCACCGTCGGCACCGGCGAGGGCTCGAACAGTCGCGGCGCCTCGCTCAGCGGTCGGCCTCGCTGTGCACTCTCGTAGTTGCCGAACGACGCCCGCAGCTTCTCGGCATCCTCGAACGGCTGTGCCATGAACGCCGCCGCCTCGCGTGAGAACGCCCCTGGCGTCGCCCAGAAGCGCGAGCCGTAGAACTGCTCGACGTAGCGCCGGCGCTCCGCCGGCGTCCCCAGCTCAGCAGCCAGCGCGTCCGCGTCGCGCCCCTGGCGCACGAAGTAGTCGGCCGCCTGTCGCACCTCCGGCGACGGGCTCGGGTCGATGCCGGCGGCCAGATACGCATCGGGCAGGATCGGCAGGATGCAGTTGAACAGCACCTGACGCGAGACGAACCCCGGGAAGCGCAGCCCGAGGTCGACGATCACCCCGCCGCCGAGGTCGCCGCCGCTCGCCACGCAGCTCTCATGCCCGAGCACGTCGTGGACGAGCGCGTACAGGTCGCGCGCGTGCGCGGCGAGGTCGTAGAACCCATCCGCGGCAACGGAGGACTCGCCGAAGCCGCGCAGATCCGGAGCGATGACTTCGAACCCCGCGTCCGCCAGCGCGCCGATGTTGCGCCACCAGACGCGCATCGTCTCGGGCCATCCGTGGACGAGCAGCAGCGCCGGCCCGGCTCCGGCTGCAGGCACGGCGTGCGCGTACGCGAGCTCCACGTCGTCGCGCACAATCGCCCGCCGGACGGTGTAGCGCGCGGGGTCCAGGTCAGGTGGCACAGCCGGGTCGGACACCGGCCGGACACTATCCTGCGCATCCGTGTCAGACCTGCGTTACGACCCGTCCGAGATCGAGCCGCGCTGGCAGCGCGTCTGGGCTGACGAGCGCACCTGGGAGGTCCCGAATCCCGACCCGTCGACGGAGCCCGACGGCGACGACGAGCGCACGAAGTCCTACGTGCTCGTGATGCTGCCCTACCCGAGCGGTGAGCCGCACATCGGCCACCTGAAGGTCTACTCGGTCGGCGACGCCGTCGCGCACTTCCACCGCCGGACCGGCCGCCGCGTCCTGCAGCCGATGGGCTACGACGCGTTCGGGCTGCCGGCCGAGAATCACGCGATCAAGACCGGCCAGCATCCGCGCGTCTCGACGCTCGCCGCGATCAAGGAGTTCCAGCGCCAGTTCCGCGAGTGGGGCATCTCGGTCGACTGGTCACGCGAGTTCGCCACGTGCGACCCGGAGTACTACCGCTGGACGCAGTGGATCTTCCTCGAGCTGTTCAAGCACGGCCTCGCCTACCGCAAGGACGCGGCGGTCAAGTGGTGCCCGAACGATCAGACCGTGCTCGCCAACGAGCAGGTCATCGACGGCCGCTGCGACCGCTGTGGCTGGGAGGTCGAGGTCCGGCAGCTGAACCAGTGGTTCTTCCGCATCACCGACTACGCGGACCGCCTCCTGGACGATCTCTCCACGATCGAGTGGCCCGAGCACGTCAAGACGATGCAGCGCAACTGGATCGGCCGCTCGCACGGCGCCGAGGTGACGTTCCGCTGCGAGGAGCTCGAGATCGACTACCCGGTCTTCACGACGCGCCCGGACACGCTGTTCGGCGCGACGTTCTTCGTGATGGCGCCCGAGCACCCGGACGTCGAGCGGCTCGCCGCCGGCACCGGCAACGAGGACGCCGTGCGCGAGTACGTCAACCGCGTCCTCACGGAGTCCAACGAGCTGCGCGGCGCCGAGGACAAGGAGAAGACCGGCGTCTTCCTCGGCCGGCACGTCGTCAACCCGGTCAACGGCGAGTCGATCCCGATCTACGTCGCCGACTACGTCCTGATGGAGTACGGCACCGGCGCGATCATGGCCGTGCCCGCACACGACGGGCGCGACTACGAGTTCGCCAAGCGCTTCGACCTTCCGATCCGGCGCGTGATCGACGGCGAGAACCCGGACGGCGACGCTGACGGGCTGCCGTACTCCGGAGACGGTCCGCTCGTGAACTCGGCCCCGGAGTTCGACGGCCTGCCCAACCGCGAGGCGCTCGAGGCGATCGTCGGCTGGCTCGACGGCGACGGCAAGGGCCACGCGTCGATCAACTATCGCCTGCGCGACTGGCTGATCTCACGTCAGCGCTACTGGGGCTGCCCGATCCCGATCGTCCACTGCGAGGCCTGCGGGATCGTCCCCGTGCCGGAGGATCAGCTGCCGGTCGTGCTGCCGGACGTCGAGGACTACGCGCCGAAGGGCAAGTCGCCGCTGGCGGCCGCCACCGACTGGGTCAACACGACCTGTCCGTCATGCGATCGTCCCGCGCAGCGCGAGACGGACACGATGGACACCTTCGTGGACTCGTCGTGGTACTTCCTGCGCTACTGCGACGCGCACAACGACGAGGCAGCCTGGGACCCGGCGATCGTGCGCGAGTGGATGCCGATCGACCAGTACATCGGCGGCGTCGAGCACGCGATCCTGCACCTGATGTACGCGCGCTTCTTCTGCAAGGCGCTGACCGACCTCGGGCACCTCGACGTCCAGGAGCCGTTCGCCAAGCTGTTCACCCAGGGGATGATCACCAAGGACGGGGCGAAGATGTCCAAGTCCAAGGGGAACGTCGTCTCACCCGATGCGATCGTCGCCTCGCACGGGGCCGACACCGCGCGTGCGTACATCCTCTTCATCGGCCCGCCGGAGCACGACGCCGACTGGTCCGACGACGGCCTCGAGGGCGTCCACCGCTTCCTCAGCCGGCTCTGGCGCCTGAGCGCCGATCTGGCTGAGCGTCCCGCCGAGGACGTGCCGGCTGCGCCCGAAGGCGCGGACCTGGTGCTCGTGCGCAAAGCACACTGGGCGATCGACAAGGTCACGGGCAACATGGCGGCCGGCCGCTTCGCGTTCAACACCGCGATCGCGGCCGTGATGGAGCTCACGAACGAGATCTCGCGGCTGCGCGACGAGGCCGGCACCGGCGCGATGCGGTTCGCGCTCGAGGCCGCGAACTCGCTGCTGTTCTCGTTCGCCCCGCACGCCGCGGCGGACGGCTACCACCTGCTCACCGGTGAGCGCGTCTGGGAGACGCCGTGGCCGCAGGCCGACCCGGCGTTCCTGGCCTCGGACACCTACGAGCTCGTCTGTCAGGTCAACGGCAAGCTGCGCGACCGCGTCGAGGTGCAGACCGACACGAGCCGTGAGGACCTCGAGCAGCTCGCGCTGCAGGCCCCGAACGTGCAGGCGCACGTCGACGGCCACGACGTCGTCAAGGTGATCGTCGTGCCGGGCAAGCTCGTGAACATCGTCGTTCGCTGAGCGCGTCCGCCGGTCCTCGATCTCCGCAGTGACGTTGCAGCGGCGCCTCGCGCGCTGCGCAATGACGGTGGTCCGCTGTCACGCGCGGGCGCCTAGCGTGCGGCCATGCCCGCGTCCGGCCGCTCCACGCTCGTGCTCTGGGGGCTGGTCGGGGTCGTGGTCCTGGTGCTCGGGGGCCGTGCGCTGCTGCACGACCGCGCTGCGGCGGCAGCCGTCCCGCACGCGTCGGCGTCCGCCGGCGGGGACGGCAGCGGAGCGATCGCCGCGGCTCCGCCGGCACCCCGGGCGGTCGTCTACGTCACCGGTGCGGTGCGGAAGCCGGGGGTCTACCGCCTGCCCGCGGGGGCGCGCGTCCAGGACGCGGTCCGCCGCGCCGGCGGGCAGACCGCGGGCGCTGACGCAGGCGCAGTGAACCTCGCCGCCAAGGTGGCGGACGGCCAGCAGATACTCGTGCCCGAGAAGGCGGCCGCGGTCGCCGTCGGCGCCGGCAGCGGTGCGGTCGCGCCGACCGCTCCGACTGCACCAATCAGCCTGAACGCGGCGACGGCCGAGCAGCTCGACCAGCTCGACGGTGTCGGGCCGTCGACGGCCGCGAAGATCATCGCCTGGCGGACCGCCAACGGCGGCTTCGCGAGCGTCGACGATCTCGCGCAGGTGGCCGGCATCGGCCCGAAGAAGCTCGAGGCGCTGCGCCCGCAGGTCGCTCCTTGAGGCATGGCTTCGACGCGGTCCGCGCGTTCACACTCGAGCACCCGGCGACGATCGCGCTCGGCGTCGTGCTCGCGGGACTCGTGGCGGGACCGGTCGGCGAGCCGGCAGTCGCGGTGGCCGCGGTGCTCACCGCGGCCGTCTCAGGCACACCACGGCGCGGCGTGCTGCTGCTGGCGATCCTGGTCGCCGCGGCAGCGTTCGGTCATGCGCGCACAGCGGCTCTGGACAGCAGCGGGCTGGGGCCGCGGCTCGGGCACGTGATCCGCGCGCAGGTGCCGCTGCTCGAGTCGCCGCGCGGGACCGCGTTCGGCTGGCGTGCCGCTGTCGGCGTTGCGGGCGAGCGCGTGATGCTGCAGGCGCACGGCCATCCTCCTGACCTGGCGGCCGGTGACATCGTCGCCTCGCGCGGTGTGCTGCGCAGGCCCGGAGTGCGTGAGGGGTGGATGCGTCCGAAGGGGATCCACGCGGTCCTCCAGGCCGACGCGGTGCGCGCGACGGGCGCGCGCCGGGGCGGCGCGGCCGGGGTTCTCGACGGGGTGCGGCGGCGGGCGCAGCACGCGCTGGCCGCCGGCCTCCCGCAGCCCGAGGGCGCGCTGCTGCGCGGGATGGTGCTCGGCGACGACGCCACGCTCGACATCACCGAGCGCGATCGCCTGCGCCGTGCCGGCCTCGGGCACCTGGTCGCCGCGAGCGGAGCCAACGTCGCGCTGCTCGCCGCGCTGGCGTTCGCGGTGTGCTCCATGTTCGGCGTCGGGCTGCGCACCCGGCTGATCGCCGCAGCCGTGCTGATCGTGCTCTACGTGCCGCTCGCCGGGGGTGGTCCGTCGATCCGCCGCGCCGGCGTCATGGGCGTCGCGGGCATCGTCGCCGTGCTCGCCGCGCGCCCACGCGATCGCTGGCATGCCGTGCTGCTGGCGGCCGTCGTCACCCTGGGCGCCGACCCGCGCTCGCTCGCCGACCCCGGATGGCAGCTGAGCTTCGCGGCGGTCGCGGGCATCGCGGTGCTCGGCGCGCCGCTGCTGCAGACGCTGCGACGGCGCGGTGTTCCCGGTCCGCTCGCCGAAGGTGGGGCACTGACGCTCGCCGCGACGATCGCGACGATTCCGGTCTCGGCGGCGGCGTTCGGCACGCTCTCACTTGCCGGCATCCCGGCGAACGTCCTGGTCGCGCCACTCGTCGCGCCGATCACGTGGCTGGGCATGCTGGCGGCATGCCTCGCCCAGGGCTGGCCGGCCGGGGGAGCCTGCATCGCGTGGCTCGCCGCGCTGCCGCTCGGTGCGGTCCTCGCCATCGGCCGGACGGCTGCGGACCTGCCCGGCGCGCAGATTCACGTCGGTGTCGCCGTGGCGTTATGCACAGCGGCGGCGCTGGCCGCACTCGTCCTCTGGCCGGCTGCCCGCGGCGTCGGCCAGCGCGTCGCGCCGCTGCTGGCGCTGGCGCTGATCGGCGTGATCCTCGTCACGCGCCCGCATCCGCTCGCGGCACCTCCTCCCGGTGTCCTGCGCCTCGCGTTCCTCGACATCGGCCAGGGCGACGCGACGCTCGTGCAGTCGGACGGGCACGCGATGCTCGTCGACAGTGGCCCGCCCGACGGCCCGGTCACGCAGCGGCTGCGGCAGCTCGGCGTGTCGCACCTCGATGTGCTCGTCGGCACGCACGCCCAGGCGGATCACATCGGCGGTGCCGACCGGGTGCTGCAAGCGATGCCGGTCGCCGACGTGCTCGACGGACGCGACGGGGTTCGTGAACAGCAGGGCGACGAACTCGCCCACGCGGCGATCGCGACGGGCGCCCGCCTCGTCGCCGCGCGGGCAGGCCAGCGGATCACGATCGGGTCGGCGCTCGCGGAGGTGCTGTCGCCGCCGTATCGCGACGGCCCGCCTGTACCCGGCGCCGACCCCAATCAGCGGGCGATCGTCATCCGCCTGACCGGCGCCGGCATCCGGCTGCTGCTGACCGCTGACGCCGAGTCCGACGTTCTCGCGCCGCTCGATCCCGGGCCGATCGACGTCCTGAAGGTCAGCCACCACGGGAGCGCCGACGCAGGCCTCCCAGCGTTGCTGCAGCACTTGAGACCGCGCATCGCGGTGATCGAGGTGGGACGCGGCAACACCTACGGACACCCGACGCCGGGCACGCTCGCGGCGCTGCGGCGAGGAGGAGTGCGCACGCTGCGCACCGATCGCGACGGTACGGTCGTCATCGACATCCTGCGCGGCCGCATGCTCGTCCACGCCCACTCCTAGACTGCGGCGCGTGCCTGCGTTCAAGCCCGCCTACCTGATTCACGGCGACGATCACGGGCGTGTCGCGGAGCGGCGCGGGCGGCTGCGGACCGTGGCTGAGGGCGAATCGGGCGCCGGCGGCGTCGAGGTGTTCAGCGGCGACACCGGCACACCCGCCGAGGTCGCGATGGGGCTCAACGCGATGACGTTCGCGATCGGCAGGCGCTTTCTGATCGTCGAAGGCGTCGAGCGCTGGTCCGAGGCCGACGTGAAGGCGGATCTCACTTCAGCCCTGGCGGCGATGCCGCCGGACACCACGGTTGCGTTCTTCGCGGCGGAAGAGGGCAAGCAGCAGGCGCCCAAGGCGCTGCATGCGGCGGTCCAGGCCGCCGGCGGCGACATCGTCGCCGAGCGCGTCCAGAAGGCCAAGGATCTCCCGCGCTGGGTGATGGACCAGGCGCAGCGCCTTGACCTGCGGCTCGACGGCTCCGCCGCGCGCGTGCTGGTCGCGCAGGTCGGCGACCGGCAGCAGCGGATCCTGCGCGAGCTCGAGAAGCTGGTGCTCGAGCACGGCGCGGGCGCGACGATCGGGGTCGAGGAGGTCGAGGCCTCCGTCGTCACCTCCGCGGAGCGGCAGGTCTGGGGCCTCGTCGACGCGGTCGTCGCTCGCGATCAGCGCGCTGCGATCGGCGCCTACGCGATGTTGCGGGCGCAGGGCGAGGACGCCGGGCGCCTGATCCCGTTGATCGCGCGGCGCCTGCGCGACGTCACCGGGATCGCGTCACAGCTCGAGGCGGGCGCGTCACCCGCCGACGTCAAGGCCGGGCTGCGCATGAGCCCGTTCGCCGCAGACCGCCGGATCCGCGAAGCGCGTGGGGCGGACGCCGCGGCATTGCGGGCCGCGGTCGCGTCGGTCGCAGAGCTCGAACTCGCAACGCGCGGCGGCAGCGACCTCAGCACGGAGACCGAGGCGACGCTGACGCTGCTGGCGATCACGAGCTGACGGCGGCCCTAGAACGACGAAAAGCCCGCCACCGGGGCGGGCTTCGAAACTGGCGTGCCGTGCGGCGAGCGTGGTGCTCAGGCGTCTGCGCCGGCACGCACGCGTGCGGCACGGGACTTCTTGCGAGCACCGGTGTTGCGGTGCAACGCGCCACGCTTGACGGCCTTGTCGATCGTCGAGACCAGGCGCCGGTGCTCTTCGTCAGCGACGGCGCTGTCGCCACCGGCGACGGCCGCGCCGAGGCGCCGGAAGTAGGTCTTGATCGATGACGTGTAGCGCCGGTTCTCCAGGCGCTCACGCTCGGCGCGCAAGATGCGCTTCTTCTGCGAATGAATATTGGCCATATCCGACGCAGCAGTGTAGCGGCCGTCGAGCGGCGATCCGGCACCGCTCCTGGCTCCGGTGCCGCGGCTAGCATCACTCGCGGTGAGCGCCAGCGGGAGCAGCCCTCCTCCGGATGGGCCCGACGACGCGGCCCCGATCGAGCCGATCGAGCCGTTCGACCCGGCGGTCGAGCGTGCCGCGCGTGTCGCATCGACGCGCGGCGAGGCGTTCGGGATGGATATCGCCGTCGAGGAGGGCATCGGGCCTGACGACGAAGACATCGCGCCCGTCGCTCCGGGCGCCACGCAGGGCGTCGCGCGCAACACGGCGATCTTCTCGATCGCGACCGGCGCGTCGCGCATAGCGGGCCTCGCGCGCGAGGTCGTGGCCGCCAGCTACTTCGGCACGAGCGGCGCGGCATCGGCATTCACGATCGCGTTCCAGGTCCCGAACCTCGTCCGCGGGCTGTTCGCGGACGCTGCGCTGAGCGCCGCGTTCGTGCCGGTCTTCGCCGAGTACCTGGAGAAGGGCAAGCGGCGCGAGGCGGTGCTGCTCGCATCGACGCTGTTCTGGATCATCCTGCTCGTCCTCGGGGCGATCACGGCGCTGTTCATCGTCACCGCCGGCGTGATCATGCCGCTGTTCATCCCGGGCACGGAGTTCACGCCGAGCCTCGTCGACCTCACCGTCGGGCTCTCGCAACTGCTGTTCCCGGTCGTCGTGCTGCTCGGCATCAACGGCCTGCTCGTCGGGATCGCGCAGGCCTACCACCACTTCACGATCCCGGCGATCGCGCCGCTCGTCTGGAACGTCGTGATCATCGGCGCGCTGGTCGTGCTGCACCCGTACTTCCACGGGCAGAACCAGATCTACGCCTACGCGATCGGCGTGCTGCTCGGCACGATCATCCAGCTGCTGATGGTCATACCGGTGCTCGGCCGGATCGACTTCCGGTTGAAGATGCACCTGAACTGGCGCGATCCGGGCGTCAAGCGCGTCTTCGTGCTGATGCTGCCGGTCACGATCGGGCTCGGCGTCATCAACGTCGACCTGCTGATCAACTCGCTGATCGGCGCGCTGATCAGCGACAGCGCTCCGCGTGCGATCGACGCCGCGTTCCGGGTCTACATGCTGCCCCAGGGCATGTTCAGCGTCGCGCTGGCGACGGTCCTGTTCCCGTCGCTGAGCCGGCTGGTCGCGCGCGGCGACATCAGCGGGCTGCGCGGGCTGCTGGGGACGGGCACGCGCCAGAACCTGCTGTTCCTCGTCCCCGCCGCCGCGGTCACGGCCGCGCTCGCGGCGCCGATCGTTCAGCTGATCTACCAGTACGGGGCGTTCGGCTCAGCGTCGACGGACGAGGTCTCAACGGCGCTCTTCTGGTTCTCGTTCTCGTTGCCGTTCGCCGGCGTCAACCTGTTGCTGACACGCACGTTCTTCTCGCTCCAGCGGCCGTGGATCCCGACGGCCCTCGCGGCACTGAGCCTCGCGGTGAACCTCGTGCTGTCGCTGGCGCTCTACGGCCCGTTCGGCATCGCGGGCCCGGTCATCGGGACAGCCGCGGCATCCGGGGTCATGGCAGTCCTGCAGGCGCGCGGGCTGCGGCGACTGCTCGACGGCCGGATCGAGGGACGCGAAACGCTGACCGCGACGATCAAGATCGTGATCGCGTCGGTCGTGCTCGGGGTCGTCTCGTACGGCGTCTGGCGCGGGCTGGACGCACTGGTCGGCGACTCGAACGCGCTCGCGCGGGCACTCGCGGTCGGACCCGCGATCATCGTCGGGCTTGCCGTCTACTGGGCGGTCGTGTCGGCTCTGCGCGTCCCCGAGGCACGCCAGATCAGCGACTTCGTGCGCGCCCGCTTGCGCCCGGCCAGCTAGCCGCTCTGGACGAACGGTCGATGCGGCGCGCCCGGCGGATGCTGGAACGCGCTCAACGGTTGTCCAGAACGGGCATTTCACCCGCCTGCGCCGGTACCGTTGCCGCGTGGACGCCGAAGCGCCTGCCGCTGCGCTTGCGGGGGCCCCAGACCTTGCTGGCGCCTGCCGCGCCGCCGTCGCGCTGCTCGCGCAGGACGGCAGCCTCGCGGCGGCCGCGTACGTCGGTCGAGCCGGCCGGCTGCGGTGCCTGGCCTCCGCCGGTGCGGCGCACGTCCTCGACGGTGTCTCGGCGGTCGTCGGCCCTGTGGGCCGGGCGGCCGCGACGGGTGCCGAGCAACATGACCTCGAGCCTGCGCGCTCCGGCAGCGCAAGCCTCCCGTTGATCGCGGGAGGCGAGGTCGTCGGCGTTCTCACGGTCGCGGCCCCGGAACGCCTTCAGGCCGAGCAGCTGACAGCCGCGCGCGAGGTGGGCGAGGCGCTCGCAGCACGGATCGTCGAGCTCGGCGGTCCGCCGGCCGAAGGCTCGGCCAGCCGGCTCGCCCAGCACGCAGCGGCGCTGGCAGGAATGGAGGATCGTGGCCGGATCGAGCGCGCGACGCTCGTCGCCGCACTCGACCTTGCCGGGATGGAAAGCGCGGCGCTGTTCCGCGCGGAGGAGGACGGGACGTGGGCTCCGGCGATCACTGCAGGCGTCCTGGGGGCGCGGCTGGCGACGCTCGGCATCGTCCCGCTCGACGGCCTCGCGATGCTCGTGGCCGGCGGCGGCTCCTGTTCGTTTGACGCCGATCGCGCGCCGCCGGGCACCGACATCCCGCTCGGGCTCGGCGCGTTGCGCGAGGCCGGGGCGAAGACCGCGATCGTCGCTCCGCTGCTCGCGCGCGGCCAGGCACTCGGGCTGCTGGTGCTGGCGGACGAGCGCACGCTTGCTCCATCGACCGACCGTGCCGAGCTCGTCGAGCTGATCGCCGTCCAGGCCGCGTCGAACCTGCGCACGGCAGCCGCCGTGGCCGAGCTGCGCCATCGCGCCTCGACCGACCCGCTGACCGGCCTCGGCCATCGCGGCGCGTTCGCGGAGGCGCTCGGCGCCTCGCACCGCCGGCCGATCGCGACGGCTGTCGCGCTCTGCGATCTGGACCGCTTCAAGGAGCTCAACGATCGCTTCGGGCACCAGGAGGGCGACCGCGCGCTTGTGACCTGTGTGCGTGCGCTCGAGGGTGCGCTGCGCCGCGGCGACATGCTGTTCCGGCTCGGCGGCGACGAGTTCGCAGCGCTGCTCGCGGTCCGCAACGAGCGTGAGGCGCTCGCGGCCGCCCACCGCATGCGCGCCGCCGTCGCGGCGTCGGACGCGGGCGTCACCGTCTCGGTCGGCGTCGCGGTGTCCGGCCCCGACGAGGGTGACGAATCACTCGTCGGTCGCGCCGACCGCGCGCTCTACGCCGCCAAGCGCGACGGGCGCGACGGCGTCGCACTCGACGGGAGCCCGCCCGCGACCGTCGTAGTGCCTCCTACCCTGTGAGGTCGCCCCCGGGGGCGACCGGCATGGACCAGGCACACATCCGCAACTTCTCGATCATCGCCCACATCGACCATGGGAAGTCGACGCTGGCCGATCGCATCCTCGAGCTGACCAAGACGGTCGATCCGCGCCTGATGCGCGCGCAGGTCCTGGACTCGATGGACCTCGAGCGCGAGCGCGGCATCACGATCAAGGCCCAGGCGGTTCGCGTCGTCTACCAGGCACAGGACGGCGAGACCTACCAGCTGCACCTGATCGACACGCCCGGGCACGTCGACTTCACGTACGAGGTCAGCCGGTCGCTGGCCGCTTGCGAGGGCGCGCTGCTCGTCGTCGACGCCTCGCAGGGCGTCGAGGCGCAGACGCTCGCGAACACGTATCTCGCGATCGACTCGGGCCTCGAGCTGATCCCGTGCCTGAACAAGATCGATCTGCCGGGCGCCGAGCCCGAGCGCGTCGCCGCCGAGGTCAGCGAGCTGCTCGGTGAGTCCGCCGACGGGATCCGCGCGATCTCCGGGAAGACCGGCGAGGGCGTGATCGAGGTGCTCGAGGAGCTGATCAGGCGCGTGCCGGCGCCGTCGGGCGATCCCGACGCTCCCGCCCGGGCGCTGATCTTCGACTCGGAGTTCGACCAGTACCGCGGCGTGATCGCCTTCATCCGCGTCGTCGACGGCGTCTTCCGCAAGGGCGAGGCGATTCGCGCGATGGTCGCCGGGACCGAATCGGACATCGACGACATCGGCTTCTTCACACCGGCGATGACGAGCACCGACGAGCTGCGCGCCGGCGAGGTCGGGTACGTGATCACCGGCGTCAAGGACGTCACCCACCTGCGCGTCGGCGACACGCTGACGACGAAGCTCGGCGGCGCCACCGAGGCGCTCCCGGGCTACCGCGACGTCAAGCCGATGGTCTTCTGCGGGCTCTTCCCGATCGACTCCGACCGCTACCCGGACCTGCGCGACGCGCTCGAGAAGCTGACGCTGAACGACGCGGCACTGACCTGGGAGCCGGAGACCTCCGACGCGCTCGGCTTCGGCTTCCGCTGCGGGTTCCTCGGCCTGCTGCACATGGACATCGTGCGCGAGCGCCTGGAGCGCGAGTACGACCTCGACCTGATGGCGACGATGCCGTCGGTCGGGTTCGAGATCGAGCTCACGAACGGCGACGTCGTCGAGGTCCACAACCCGACCGACATGCCGGATCCCGGGCGCGTCGCCGAGATCCGCGAGCCGATGATCCGCGCGTCGATCCTGACGCCGGTCGCAGTACGTCGGCGCCGTGATGGAGCTGTGCCAGGAGAAGCGCGGCGAGCACGCCGGGATGCACTACCTGAGCGCCGAGCGCGTGCAGATGACGTACGACCTGCCGCTCGCCGAGATCGTGCTCGACTTCTTCGACCAGCTGAAGTCGCGCACGCGCGGCTACGCCTCGCTCGACTACGAGATCACCGACCTGAAGGCCTCGAACCTCGTCAAGCTCGACGTGCTGCTCGCGGGCGAGACGGTCGACGCGCTCTCGATGCTCGTCCACAAGGACAAGGCCTACGAGCTCGGGCGCATGCTCACCCAGAAGCTGCGCGAGAAGATCCCGCGCCAGCAGTACGACGTGCCGATCCAGGCGGCGATCGGCTCGCACATCGTCGCGCGCGAGACGGTCAAGGCGTTCCGCAAGGACGTGATCGCCAAGTGCTACGGCGGCGACATCTCGCGCAAGCGCAAGCTCCTCGAGAAGCAGAAGGAGGGGAAGAAGCGCATGAAGCAGGTCGGCCGCGTCGAGGTGCCGCAGGAGGCGTTCCTGGCGGTGCTGGAGCTGGGGGACGCAAGTAGGGCCATGGACCTCGGCCTGCGCGACAAGGTCTGCGTCGTCACCGGCGCCTCGCGCGGCATCGGCCGGGCGACGGCCGAGCGGCTCGCGGCGGAGGGCGCGCGGGTGCTGCTCGTCGCGCGCGGCGAGGAGGCGTGCGCGAGGCCGCGCAGGCGTGCGGGAGCGCGCGGACTGGATCGCCTGCGACGTGACCGAGCCGCACGCCGGCGCGGAGATCGTCGCCGAGGCGGTCGAGCAGATGGGCGGCATCGACGTGCTCGTCAACAACGCCGGGACGTCGTATGCGCGCGACCTCGACGCGCTGACCGACGAGGACTGGCTCGACCAGTACGCGCTGCACGTCGCTCGCGCCGATGCGGCTGATGCGCGCGGCGGCTCCGCAGATGGCCGCGCGCGGCGGCGGGCGGATCGTCAACGTCGCCTCGTCGGCGGGCAAGCGCCCGTCGCTGATGAACGCCGCCTACAGCGTCACGAAGGCCGCGCAGCTGTCGCTCTCGCGCGTCTTCGCGGACACGTAGGCCGCGCAGGGCGTGCTCGTCAACGCGGTCACGCCCGGGCGGCACGGCGTCCGAGCTGTGGATGGCCGAGGGCGGCATGGCCGACCAGGTCGCCGCGCGCGCGGCGGCAGCCGCGAGGACGGCGATCGCGCGGCCAGCTCGCGAAGATCCCGCTCGGGCGCTTCGCCGAGCCCGGCGAGATCGCCGACGTGATCGTCTTCCTCTGCTCCGAGCGCGTCCGGCGCGGTCGACCGGCGCGGCCTGGTCGGCGGACGGCGGCTCCGTGCAGGTCATCATCTGACGTCCGTGCTCACTCCGCGCCAAGAGCTGATCCTGCGCAAGGTCGTCGAGGCCGACCAGGCCACCGGCCAGCCGGTCGGCTCCAAGACGCTCGCGGCCGACCCGGAGCTCGACTGCCGGCCCGTCGACGGTCCGCGCCGAGCTCGCGGTGCTCGAGGAGCAGGGCCTGATCACGCATCCGCACACGTCGGCGGGCCGCGTGCCGACCGACGCGGGCCGGCGCTTCTACGTCGACCGCCTGCTGCCCGGCCGTGCGCGGCCGCGCCGACCTGCAGCTCCCGCTCGTGCGCCGCGAGCTCGACGAGGCGATGCGCGCCACCAGCACGACGCTCGCGCAGGTCACGAACCTGCTGGCGATCGTCAGCGCGCCCGGCGCTCGACACGGCGACGATCCGCCACGTCGAGGTCCTGCGGCTGCAGCCGCAGGTCGTGATGGTCGTGGTGATCACCTCGACCGGCGGCGTGTCGAAGCGCCTGCTCACGTTCGACGCCGAGGTCGACTCCGGCGTCGTCGCCTGGGCGGGCGCCTACCTCAACGAGCGGCTGATCGGCCTCGGGCTCGGCGCGCGGACGCTCCGTGCGCGCCTGCTCGACGCCGTCGCTCGGCGCGAGCGAGCAGCGCTTCCTCGAGGCGCTCGCGCCCGCCTTCACCGAGCTGCCCGACGATGGAGGAGACGGTCCTCTACGTCGACGGCGCCGCGCGGCTGCTCGGCACCGACCGGCTGCAGGACCTGGCCCAGATCAACGAGCTGCTGACCGCGCTCGAGCGGCGCGTCACGCTGCTCGGCGTGCTGCGCGCTGGCGCTCGGCGAGCGCGACGTGCTCGTGCGCATCGGCAGCGAGAACGAGCTGCCCGCGCTGCGCTCGCTCGTCCGTCGTCGCCGCCGGCTACGGCCTGCCGGCGCGCAAGCTCGGCACCGTGTCGGTGATCGGGCCGGTGCGGATGGACTACGGAGCCGCGATCGCGACGGTCCGCGAGGCCGCCGTCCAGCTCTCGAGCTACGTCGAAGACGTCTACGAACACGAGTAGGGCGCTAGCCTCGGCGCTCTCATGGCCGGCACCATTCCGCGCGATCCGTACGAGGTCCTCGGCGTCCCCCGCGACGCCGACGAGACCGCGATCAAGAAGGCCTTCCGCCGCCTCGCGCGCGAGCTGCACCCGGACGTCAACGCGCACGACCCGCAGGCCGAGGAGAAGTTCAAGGAGGCCGCCGAGGCCTACGAGATCCTCTCGAACGCCGAGCGTCGCGAGACCTTCGACCGCTACGGCCACGAGGGGCTGCGCAGCGGCGGGATGGGCCCGAACTTCGAGGGCTTCGGCTCGATCACCGACCTGTTCGAGGCGTTCTTCGGCTCCGGGTTCGGCGGCGGGTTCGGCGGGCACGGCGGCGGGCCCGGTCCAGGGCGACGACGCGATCCTCGCGGTCGACATCGACCTCGGCGAGGCCGCGGCCGGCGTGCGCGTCGCCGGTCAGCTTCGAGGCGGTCGACGTCTGCGCGCACTGCTCCGGCGAAGGGCGCGGAGCCCGGCACGAGCGTGCGCTCGTGCGAGCGCTGCGGCGGCTCGGGCGTCCTGCAGGTCGTCGCGCGCTCGCCGTTCGGCCAGGTCATGCGCAGCGCCGCGTGCGACGCCTGCCACGGCGAGGGGCGCATCCCCGAGCAGCCCGTGCGCGGAGTGCGACGGGCGCGGCCGCGTCGTCGGCTCGCGCGAGCTCGACGTCGACGTCCCGGCCGGCATCGCCGACGGCCAGCGCATCCGGATGCCCGGCAGCGGGCACGCCGGCGAGCACGGCGGCCCGGCCGGCGACCTCTACGTCCAGGTGCACGTGCGGCCGCACGAGCAGCTGATCCGCGACGGCGACGACCTCGTCACCGTGCTCGACGTGCCCGCGCCGCTCGCGGCGCTCGGCGCCGACCTTCCCGCGGCCTCGCTCGACGGCGAGACCGAGGTGCACGTCCCGACGGGCACGCAGCCCGGCGAGATGGTCACCGTCAAGGGGCAGGGGATGCCGCAGCTGCGCCGGCCCGACCGGCGCGGTGACCTGCGCGTCGTCGTCAACGTCGTGATCCCGCGCCGCCTGACGCCCGAGCAGCGCGAGCTGCTCGGGACGCTCGCCGACTCGCTGACGCCCGAGAACCTCGCCGCACCCGAGACGACGGCCGGAAAGCTGCGCCGCCTGCTCGGCGGCCGGCGATGATCCGGCTGGCGATCCGCGTACGGCGCGAGGACGCCGAGATCGCGCTGGCCGAGCTGCTGGAGCTCGCGCCCTCCGGCGTCGAGGAGCGCGAGCTCGACGGCGGTGCCGTGATCGAGTACGCGGTCTACGGCGCGCCGGGCGAGCTGCCCGCGCTGCCCGATCTGCAGGCGGCCGCCGGCGGCGCGCTCGTCGAGGTCGTGACCGAGGAGATCGCCGACGACTGGCACGAGCGCTGGAAGGCGTTCCACCGGCCGGTCGACGTGCCGGCCGGCGCGCGCGGCGGCGTCGGCCTGCGCGTGCGCCCGCCGTGGGAGCCGGCGCTGCAGGGCGCAGCGGCGAGCGGCATCGACGAGCTCGTGATCGATCCGGGCCAGGCGTTCGGCACCGGCGCGCATCACACGACGCGCCTGTGCCTGGAGCTGCTGCTGGAGCTCGAGCCCGGCGGAGCCTGCGTCGACGTCGGCTGCGGCTCGGGCGTGCTCGCGATCGCGGCGGCGCGGCTGGGCTGGGCGCCGGTGCTCGGCCTCGACCACGAGGCCGAGAGCGTCAGCGGCCACGCGAGGACAACGCGCTGGCGAACGGCGTCGCCGTCACCGCGCAGCGGTTCGACCTGCTGTTCGACGGGCCGGCGCCGGGCGCGCCGACCGTGCTGGCCAACCTGCTGCGCCCGCTGCTGCTCAGGCTCGCGAGCACGGGCTTCGCCGACGGCCTCGTGCCCGACGCGCTGATCGCCAGCGGGCTGCTCGCCCATGAGGCCGACGAGGTCGCCGCGGCGTTCGCGGCGACGATGGGCCTGCGCGAGGTCGATCGCCGCCACGGCGGCGAGTGGGCCGCGCTGCTGCTGCGCCGCTGAACGACCGGTTCGTCGCCCACGGGCCGGCGCTGGAGGAGTACGTTCCCGCCATGCCCCACACGCGCGAGGACCTCAAGTTCGACTCCGCCGGCGTGCCGATCGCCGCCTGGCTCTACCGCCCGGCCGACAGCGACTCGGGTCGCGTCCCGTGTGTCGTCATGGCGCACGGCTTCAGCGCGACGCGCCGCGACGGCCTCGCGCCCTACGCCGAGCGCTTCGCCGACGCCGGGTTCGGCGTCCTGCTGTTCGACTACCGCGGCTTCGGCGAGAGCGGCGGCGAACCGCGCCAGGTGATCGACATCAAGCGCCAGCAGGACGACTACCGCGCTGCCGATTCGCGCCGCCGCACGCGTGCCGTGGGTCGACCATGCGCGGATCGCACTGTTCGGCTCGTCGTTCAGCGGCGGGCACGTCGTGACCGTCGCCTCCGGCGACGTCCTGATCGCCGCGGCGATCGCGCAGGCGCCGTTCGCCGACGGTCTCGCCCAGCTGAAGATCACACCGCCGAAGACCGCCGCGCGGGCGACCTTCGACGGGCTGCGCGACACGCTCGGTGCTGCCCTGGGCAGGCCGCCGGTGCTGATTCCCGCTGCCGGACCTCCCGGGACGTACGCCGTGATGACCGCGCCCGAGGCCGAGCCCGGGTTCCGCGCGATCGTGGGCGAGGGCTCGCGCTGGCGCAACGAGGTCGCGGCACGCGTGATGCTCTGGGTCGGCCTCTGGCGTCCGGTCAAGGACGCCCGCGCGTCACCTGTCCGCTGCTCGTCTGCGTCTGCGACGGCGACGCAGACGACACCGCCCGACGGACGCCGTTCAGATGGCGCAGAACGCGCCGCGCGGTGAGCTCGTGCGCTACCCGATCGGGCACTTCGACATCTATCTCGGGGACAACCTCGAGCGCGCGCTCGAGGACCAGACGGCCTTCCTGCAGCGTGTCCTCGCACCGCGCGAGGCGCCCGTCGCGGCGTAGTCCGGCCGCGAGCGCGAGTCGCGGCACCCATGGCCTGGAACATCGTGATCGCGGGTGGAGGGTTCGGCGGCTTCTACGCGGCCAGGACCCTCGAGCGCGTGCTGCCCGCGCAGAGCGCTCGCGTGACGCTCGTCAGCGAGGACAACTTCATGCTCTACACGCCGCTGCTGCCAGGAGCGGCCGCGGGGACCCTGGAGCCACGCCACGTCGTCGTGCCGCTGCGCGAGGAGCTGCGCCGCACGGACCTGCGGATCGGACGCGTCGTCGGAGCCGACCCGCTGCGCAACGTCCTGAGCGTCCAGCGCCCGGACGGCGACGCCGAGGAGCTGCTCGTACGACCATCTGGTCGTCGCGCTCGGATCGGTCTCCCGCCTGCTGCCGATCCCGGGGCTGGCCGAGCACGGCATCGGCCTG
Source organism: uncultured Actinomycetes bacterium (assembly GCA_963821685.1). Classification (GTDB taxonomy): domain Bacteria; phylum Actinomycetota; class Thermoleophilia; order Solirubrobacterales; family Solirubrobacteraceae; genus F1-60-MAGs163. The sequence goes on from CAWGEW010000009.1 coordinate 60,416, forward strand.
CGCACGCTCTCCGAGGCGATCGCGCTGCGCAACGGCGTCCTGCGCACGCTCGAGATCGCCGAGGCGCTCGAGGACCCGGCCGCGCGGCGCTCCTGGCTCACCTACGTCTTCGTCGGAGCGGGCTACGCCGGGCTCGAGGGGCTCGCCGAGCTGCAGGACTTCGCCGCCGACGTGATCGAGCTGTACCCGCGCTGTCGCAGCGAGGGGATGCGCTGGATCCTGGTCGAGGCGCGCGACCGCGTGATGCCCGAGATCTCCGCGTCGCTCGCGGACTTCGCGACCGGCGAGCTGCGCCGCCGCGGCATCGAGATCCGCACGGGAACGACGCTCGACGCGGTCACCGCCGCCAGCGCGACGCCTGTCCGACGGGGAGATCGTCCCGACCTACACCGTCGTCTGGACCGCGGGCGTGCGCCCGACGCCCGTCGTCGCCGACCTCGGGCTCGAGCTCGCCGAAGGTGGGCGCCTCGCCGTCGATCAGACGCTGCGCTGTCAGGGCCGTCAGAACGTCTGGGCGATCGGCGACGCAGCCGCGGTCGACGATCCCGCGCGGCCCGGGAACCCGTGCCCGCCGACCGCCCAGCACGCGATCCGCCAGGGCCGGCTCGTCGCACGCAACGTCGCGGCGTCGATCGGGTCCGGCGAGGTGCGCCGGTTCCGCTACCGCACCCGCGGCGTGTTCGTCGACATGGGCCGGAACGACGCGGTCGCCAGCACGATGGGCATTCGCTGGCGCGGCCGGCCGGCGTGGTTCCTGGCACGCACCTACCACCTGGCGCTGATGCCGGGACTGAAGCGCAAGGCGCGGCTGCTGATCGACTGGAACATCCAGCTGCTGTTCGGGCGCGACGCCTCCGAGCTGGGGCAGCTCGGCCACCCGCCGCCGCTGGCCACCTCGGAGCGCGCCGCCGACTCCCCGCCGCTCGGCAACGGCCAGCAGCAGCCCCCGACAGCCGATCGTTATAGGGTCCGCTGACCGCAGGACTGCGACTGCGAACGTCGAACCCGAGGTTCCGATGACCACTGCTCTTTCACGCCGCCTTCTCGCCATCGTCGCCGTCGTCGCGACCGGCCTCGTGCTCGCCGCCTGCGGCAGCGACAATGCCACCGGTCCGTCCGACGCTCAGGTCAGCGACGCCGCCGCCACGACGGCTCCGGCAGCGACGACGACCACCACGGCTCCGGCGACGACCACCACGACCGCACCGGCGACGACCACGACCACGACCACGGCATCGGCCGACGGCAAGGCGGTCTTCACCGAGAATTGCGCGGGCTGTCACACGCTCGCGGCCGCAGACGCCACCGGGCAGGTCGGTCCGAACCTCGACGACCTCAAGCCGGACGACGGGACGGTCGTGCACCAGGTCGAGAACGGCGGCGGCAGCATGCCGGCGTTCAAGGACCAGCTGAGCGACGACGAGATCAAGGCGGTCGCCGCCTTCGTCTCGTCCAACGCCGGGGGCTGACACACCCTCATCCGGGCGGGCGCCGCCGGGCGTCCGCCTATCATGGTGGGTGCATGTCAGTGACCGACACGGTCAAGACGGACCTCACCACGGCCATGAAGGCCGGCGACAAAGATCGTGTCGGAACGCTGCGCCTGGTGCTGTCCGAGCTTCAGAAGGACGCCAAGGAGGGCCCTGGCGACGAGCTCGCGGTGCTGCGCCGTGAGCGCAAGCGGCGCAACGAGTCGGCGCGCGCATTCCGCGACGCCGATCGCCCCGAGCTGGCCGACGCCGAGGACGCCGAGGCGCTGATCATCGAGGCCTATCTGCCGGCCGAGCTCGGTGACGACGAGCTGCGGGCGATCGTCGCCGGCGCCGTCAGTGAGACCGGCGCGAGCTCGCCGAAGGACATGGGGAACGTCATGAAGGCCACGATGGCGCAGGTGGCGGGGCGCGCTGACGGCAAGCGCGTGTCGGCACTCGTCCAGGAGGCATTGAAAGCCTGATGAGAAGGACGATCGAGCTGTCCAACGAGACGGCGGCGGCACTGGCGGGGACCGCGGACAACGTCCTGCGCCAGCTCGAGGAGCACGTCGACTGCGGGCTCGTCCTGCGCGGCAACGTCGTCACGCTCGACGGCGACGCCGAAGCCGTCGCTGCGGCGGCGCTCGTCGTGCGCGAGCTGACCGACCTCGTCGAGCAGGGCCACGAGATCGGCGACGGGACGATCGCGGCGGTCACCGGCGCACTCGACCGCCACACCTCGCCGGCCGAGATCCTCGAGGACGTCGTCTGGCGCCACCGTGCGCGCAAGGTCGCGCCGAAGACGGTCAACCAGAAGCGCTACGTCGACTCGATCCGCGACAACACCGTCACCTTCGGCATCGGCCCCGCCGGCACCGGCAAGACGTTCCTCGCCGTCGCGATGGCGGCCGCCGCGCTCGCGCGCCGCGAGGTCAACCGGATCATCCTGACGCGCCCCGCCGTCGAGGCAGGCGAGCGCCTGGGCTTCCTGCCGGGCGACCTGATGGCGAAGATCGATCCGTATCTGCGCCCGCTGTTCGACGCGCTCAACGACATGATCGACCCGGAGAAGGTCGCGGGGTATCTCGAGCGCGGGGTCATCGAGGTCGCGCCGCTCGCGTTCATGCGCGGCCGCACGCTGAACGACTCGTTCATCATCCTCGACGAGGCGCAGAACACGAGCCCCGAGCAGATGAAGATGTTCCTCACGCGCCTGGGCTTCGGCTCGCGCATGGTGATCACGGGCGACGTGACCCAGATCGACCTCCCGCGCGAGCAGCAGTCGGGCCTGGTGATCGTCAGCGAGATCCTCGACGGCATCGACGGGGTCGACTTCGTGCGCTTCGGCGGCGAGGACGTCGTGCGCCACCGCCTCGTCCAGCGCATCGTCGAGGCCTACGGTGAGCATGCGGAGCGCTCAGCGCCCGAACTGCGGCCCGCCGAGCCCGGCCGCCGCCGCGCGTAGTTCGGTCAGCGTGCTCGAAGTCGAGGTCATCGGCGCGGAAGCCGTCGCCGGAGCGCCCCCGTCCGCGGAGGTCGAGCGGATCGTCGCGTTCGCGCTCGCGTCCGCCGGGATCGAGGACGGCCACGTCGCGATCGAATACGTCAACGCGACCCGGATCGCCGAGCTCAACGCGGAGCACCGCGGCAAGACGGGCCCGACGGACGTGCTCTCGTTCCCGATCGACGGCGCAGATGACCCGGAGCTGCCGCCGGACGCGCGCGAGCTCGGCGACATCGTCATCTGTCCCGCGCACACCACCGACCTGCGCGAGGCGATCGTCCACGGCGCGCTGCACCTCGTCGGCATGGACCACGAGACCGACGACGGCGAGATGCTCGCCCTGCAGGCGGAGATCCTGAGCTGGTGACCACGCGCAGCGGATTCATCGCGCTCGCCGGCCGCCCGAACGTCGGCAAGTCGACGCTCGTCAACGCGATCGTCGGCAAGAAGGTCGCGATCGTCTCCGAGAAGCCGCAGACGACGCGCCGGGCGATCCGCGGCGTCTCGACCGTCGAGGACACACAGCTCGTGCTCGTCGACCTGCCCGGCGTGCAGCGGCCGATGGACGCGCTGACGCGGCGCATGCAGTCGCGCGTCGAGGCCGAGCTGGCCCAGAGCGACGCGGCCCTGCTCGTCCTCAACGCCGAGCAGGGCGTGGGACCGGGCGACCGCTTCATCGCGTCGCTGCTGGCGCGCTCACCGGTGCCCGTCGTGATCGCCGTCAACAAGGTGGACCGTCTGCGGCGGCCCAAGATCGTCGAGTCGCTGCTCGAGGCCGAGGACCTCGACGCCGGCGACGAGATCTTCCCGATCTCGGCGCGGACGGGGGAGGGCGTCGCCGCAGCTCGTCGCCCACCTCAGCACGCTCGTGCCCGAAGGCCCGTTCATGTTCCCCGCCGAGGACCAGTCCGACCAGCCGCTCTGGGTGATGCTCGCGGAGCTGATCCGCGAGCAGGTGCTCAAGCGCACCTTCCAGGAGGTGCCGCACTCGGTCGAGGTCCAGGTCGAGGATCTCGAGCGCCCGCGCGAGGACCTGACCGTCGTGGCCGCCCGCGTCTGGGTCGAGACCGAGTCCCAGAAGGGGATCCTGATCGGCAGCGGCGGCAACATGATCCGCACGATCGGAACCGCCGCCCGCCGCGAGCTTCAGCGCGAGCTGGGCACCCAGGTGCACCTCGACCTGAAGGTCCGCGTGCGTCGCGGCTGGCGCGCCGACGACCGGCTGCTGGACCGCCTCGGAATCGACTAGCAGGGCTGCTGCTCAGCCGGGCAGGCGCTGGGCGAGCGTCGTCGCGATCTGCTCGACCTCGTCCGCGCCGATCGCGTGGGCCGGCAGGAACGGCACCGTCACGACGGGCGCGTGCGCGTGGCGGCGCAGTCGCCGCAACTGCGCGGCCTGCAGCGCGGCCCGTTCATGACGCCGGCGCAGCGCGGTGGCGACCGGCGGGCCCACATGCGCATCGACCGCCTCCATGTCGGAGCGGCTGAGCGCGTCGCGCAGCAGCGCGTTGGCGACGATCACGGACGGCCCGTGGCCGAGCAGGCCGCTGACCTGCTGCTCGAGCTGCAGCGTCTCGTTGACCGGTGTCTCCTCGCCGGTCGTGACGACGACGATCGCGCTGCGCTCCGCATCCGCCAGCGCGCCTGCGACGAGGCGCGCCTGCGAGGCGATCGGGCCGACGCGCGCGATCTCGGCGAACGTCCGCGGCGTGCGCAGCAGCGCGAGGCCATGGCCCGAGGCGGGCGCGTCGAGCACGACGAGGTCGTAGCCGCTGCGGCCGGCGCGCCAGCGCGGGTCGTGCCCCAGCTCCCAGGCCTTCGTGATCGTGACGAGCTCGCGCGCGCCGGGTGCAGCGTTCGCGAACGTCGAGAACGCGCGTGAGCGCAGTGCCAGCTCGAGCAGCGCCCGCGGCCGGACGACCTGGCCCGCCCACTCGGTCAGCGCACCCTCAGGATCGATCGTCGTCGCCCACAGCTCGGGCGCGACCGGCTCCTCATCCCCGGGCGCGCCGGCGGTCGGGTGCCCGAGCAGCCCGGGAATCCGCCGCTGGCCGGCGACCTCGCAGACGATCGTCCGGCGGCCGGACCGCGCGGCGAGCAGCGCGATCGCCGCTGCGACGGTCGTCTTGCCGACGCCGCCCTTGCCCGTGACGACGACGAGCCGGCGATCAAGCAGTTCGGGGTGGTGGTCCACAGGCCTGGCGACTACGGTACGTGGTACGTGTCAGGGGCAGCAGAGGAGCAGGTCGGGGAGGCGTACAAGCGGTGCGCGCGGATGCAGCGCCGCCGCGACCCGACGTACTACTGGGCGGTGCGCTGCCTGCCGGCCGAGCGGCGGCCCGCGTTCCACGCGCTCTACGGCTTCGTTCGCGGAGCCGACGACATCGCCGACGACCGCAGGCGCAACGGTGAGCGCCGCGCCGCGCTCGACGCGTGGGAGGCCGAGCTGCAGGCCGGCCTGGCGTCCGGAAGCTCACGCCACCCGGTGATCGCCGCGCTCGTCGACGCCGGCCCGCGCCACGGCATGCCGCTGCACCTGCTCGGCGCCTACATGGACTCGATGCGCGCAGACTGCGACGAGCCGGTTCGCATGCGCACCCAGGAGCAGCTCGACCGCTACATGGACGGGACCGCCACCGTCGGCCCGCTGGTCGCGCCGCTGCTCGACGCGCCCGACGGCTCGGACTCGCTGCTCGCGCGGATGGGCGTCGCGTTCCAGCTCACGAACCTGATCCGCGACGTCCGCGAGGACTGGGGGATGGGCCGCGTCTACCTGCCCGGGCTGCACGAGGAGGACCTCGCGCGGCGCGCGGCGACGCACCGCCTGCGCGAGCACGTCGCCCTCCAGGTCGGCCGTGCGCGCGAGCTGTTTCGTGACGCCGACGCGCTCGCGCAGATGCTGCCGGGGCGGATGCGCCCCGGAGTTCGTGTCGCAGCGACCGTCTACACCCGCGTGCTGGACCGCGTCGAGCGCCACGGGTACGACGTCGTCACACGTCCGGCGAGCCTGCGCCCGTGGGAGACCGTCCGCGCCGTCGCCGGAGCACTCGCGCCGTGACCGTGCGCGCGACCACCCGCGGTGAGCAGCGCACGTCGCTCGACGGCACGCGCGTCGACGTCCTGATCTGCGGCGCATCGTTCGGCGGCCTGGCAGTCGCCCGCGAGCTCGCAGCGACCGGTGCCGAGGTGCTCGTGATCGACCGGTACGAGATCGGCGAGCGGCAGACCTCGGCCTGCGCATGTCCGACACCGTGGCTCGAGGCGATGGGCGTCGCCGGCGCGATCCGGCAGGAGCTCCCGCACATGACGTTCACGACGCCGCACGGCAGCGTGAAGTACCGGCTGCCGTGGTCGTGGTCGGCGTTCGACTACCGCACGCTCTGCGGACTGCTCTGGGACCAGTGCGGCGCGGCGCGCTTCGAGACGGCCAAGGTCGACGGCCGCGGCGCGCGCGAGCCCGGCGGGGACATCGTCGTGCGGACCGACCGCGGCGATCTGCGTGCGCCCATCGTCGTCGACGCGCTCGGCTGGCGGCGCGTGCTGTCGAGCCCGCACTACCAGCCGCCGGACGCGCCGCTCTCGCGCGGCCTCGAGGTGCATCCCGGCCACGACGGCTCCGGCGACGCGCTCGACGTCTGGGTCGACCGCGGGCTCGCGCGCCGCGGGTTCGGCTGGAACGTCCCCGCGGGTCACGAGGCGCGGATCGGCATCGGCTCGTACGACCCGCGCCAGCACGTCAAGGAGCCGACAGTCGCGCTCGCGGGTCGCCTCGGCGCGGACGCGGTGCGCTACCAGGGCAACTGGTTCCCGCACCGGCTGCGTGCGGCAGGCGAGGACGGCGTCTTCTTCGTCGGTGACAGCGCCGGCCACTGCTTTCCGCTCTCCGGTGAGGGCATCCGCACGGCGTTCTACTTCGGCATCGCCGCCGGCCGCGAGATCCGTCCCGTGCTGGCCGGCGAGGCGCCGCTGGAGGACGCGGTCCGCCGCTACGCCGCGTTCAGCGCGTCGCATGCGCGCGCGTTCGGCCTGGCGCTGCGCCTGCAGCGGCTGATCCCGGCGCTTCCGCCGCGCGTGCTGACACTGGCGCTGCGCGTGATCGGGCGCCAGTCACTCGTGGACCGCTCGTTCGGCTGGTATCTGCGCCAGGCGGATCCGTCGTTCGCCGAGCAGTCCGGCGGCGAGCAGCAGGCAGCCGACGCAGACGTCGCAGTCGCTGCGTAGGAAGGCCTTTCAGAGCGCCAGGCATGCGGATGCGGCGCCCCCGTGGCGACGGATCGGTCCGGGGCCTCTTGCCGATGCAACCAGCATCGGCTGCAAGGCCCCACTCCGCCCGTCATCCACGGGGCCACCACCCCGCACACCAGTCTCCATCTGAAACACCTTCTGGCCCCGCTGCTTCAATCAGCGTCATGGACATCGCCTTCGACGAGCGAGGCCTGGTGCCCGTCGTGATCCAGGACTGGACGACGGGGGAGGTGCTGACGCTCGCCTACGCCAACGCCGAGGCGCTCACGCTCACCCGTGAGACCGGCGAGCTGCACCTGTTCTCGCGCTCGCGCAACGAGCTGTGGCACAAGGGCGCGACGAGCGGCAACGTCCAGCGCGTCCGGGCGCTGCGCGTGGACTGCGACGGCGATGCCGTGCTCGCGCTCGTCGAGCCTGCCGGACCGGCGTGTCACACCGGCGAGCGGACGTGTTTCTTCAGCGGCGAGCTCGAGCCGCCCGCGCCGCACGAGGCGCTGCCCGGGCTGGAGCGCACGCTCGCCGAGCGCGCGGCCACACGTCCCGAGGGCTCGTACACCGTGACGCTGCTCGACGATCCGCCGCTGATCGGCGAGAAGGTGCGCGAAGAGGCCGAGGAGGTTGCGCGGGCCGCCCGCGAGGAGTCCGACGAGCGCGTCGACAACGAGGCCGCGGACGTGCTCTACCACCTGACGGTGCTGCTCCACAGCCGCGGGCGCTCGCTCGCCGACGCCGAGCGCGTCCTCACGGAGCGCCGCGGCTGATGAGCGGCGCGGCGGACATCGCGGTCGAGCCGTCGCTGGCCGAGGTCCGTGAGCTCGCGCGCGCAGCACTCGCTCGTCCCGCTGCGACACAGCTTCATCGACGACTGCGAGACGCCGGTGTCGGCGTTCCTGAAGCTGCGCGCGAGCGCGCCGGACGAGCCGGCGTTCCTGCTCGAGTCGGCCGAGCAGGGCCAGCGCGTCGGTCGCTACAGCTTCATCGGGATCCGCCCGCGGTCGGTGCTGCGCTGGTCACTCGGCGACGAGGGCGACCCCTACGCGCTCGCAGCCCAGGCCGTCGCACCGTGGAACCAGGCGCCGCTGCCCGACCTGCCGCCGTTCGCCGGCGGCGCGGTCGGCTTCTTCGCCTACGACCTCGTGCGGACCGTCGAGCCGCTCGGCGATCCCAACCCCGACACGCTCGGCCTGCCGGACATGGCGCTGATGCTGAGCGACGTGCTGGTCGTGTTCGACCACCTCAAGCACACGATCTCGATCCTCGTGAACGTCTTCATCGAGGACGGCGGCGACGTCGAGCTCGGCTACGAGGACGCGGTCGCGACGATCGCCAAGCGTGCGCGACCTGCTCGCAGGCCCGGTCCCGCGGCCGGAGGGCTCGCGCGCGCCACGGCAGGCGCCGGAGTTCGTCTCCAACCTCGAGCGCGCCGAGTTCGAGGCGATGGTCGCGCGGATCGTCGAGTACGTCCACGCCGGCGACGCCTTCCAGGTCGTCCCGTCGCAGCGCTGGTCGGCACGGACCGACATCGACACGTTCTCGATCTACCGCGGGCTGCGGGTCGTGAACCCCAGTCCGTACATGTACTTCCTGGACTTCGGCGACTTCCAGATCGCCGGCGCCAGTCCCGAGCCGCTGCTGACCGTCACGGGCCAGCACGTCTCGACGCGCCCGATCGCCGGCACGCGCCCGCGCGGCGCCGACGCGCAGGAGGACGCGACGATCGCGGCCGGACTGCTGGAGGACGAGAAGGAGCGCGCCGAGCACGTGATGCTCGTCGACCTCGGGCGCAACGACCTCGGCCGTGTCTGCGAGTACGGGACCGTCAGCGTCGACACGTTCATGGCGGTCGAGACCTACTCGCACCTGATGCACATCGTCTCGTCCGTCTCGGGCACGCTGCGCCCGGAGGTGGGGCCGATGGACGCGCTGCGCTCGGTGCTGCCCGCCGGCACGCTGTCCGGCGCGCCGAAGGTCCGCGCGATGCAGATCATCGACGAGCTCGAGACGATCAAGCGCGGGGGGTACGGCGGCGCGATCGGCTACCTCAGCTACACCGGCGACCTCGACACCTGCATCCACATCCGCACGGTCGTCGCGCACGACGGCCAGGTGCACATGCAGGCCGGCGGCGGGACCGTCGCCGACGCGGTCCCCGCCTACGAGTACGAGGAGTCCGTCAACAAGTCGATGGCGATGCGCCGGGCGATCGAGCTCGCCGCGAGCCAGCAGGACTGGTGGTAGGCGTGCCGCGCGTCCTCGTGATCGACAACTACGACTCGTTCACCTACAACCTCGTGCAGGAGCTCGGTGAGCTCGGCGCCGAGCTCGAGGTCGTCCGCAACGACGCCGCGAGCGTCGACGAGCTGCTCGAGCGCGGCACCGGACCTCGTCGTCGTCTCACCGGGCCCGTGCACGCCGAACGAGGCCGGCATCTCGCTCGAGGCCGTGCGGCGCTTCCCGGAGGCGGGGATCCCGCTGCTCGGGGTCTGCCTCGGCCACCAGGCGCTGGCACAGGCGTTCGGCGGGACCGTCGTGCGGCACGAGCCGGTCCACGGCAAGACGACCACGATCGAGCACGACGGGCGCACGCTGTTCGAGGGCCTGCCGTCGCCGCTGACGGTCGGTCGCTACCACTCGCTGATCGTCGACGACGACCTTCCGGCCTGCTTCGAGGTCAGCGCGACCGGCGGCGGCGTGGTGATGGCGATCCGCCACCGCGAGCTCCCCGCGCAGGGCGTGCAGTTCCATCCGGAGTCGGTGCTGACGGACTCCGGAATGGCGATGCTCGCGAACCTTCTGCGCGTTGTCTGAGCGTCAAGGAACGCGGATTTCCGCATGCCGCCGACGCTGTTGAGTAGGATCGCGCCGAAGAATGCATCTCTGAGGAGGGATCACTTTGTCATTTCGTTCCAAGGCAACCGCCGGTTGCCTCGTCGCAGCACTCTCACTCGGTGTAGCCGCGTGTGGGTCTGACGACAGTTCCAGCTCCAGCAGCGACGGTGGCGGCACCGTCGACGTCTACTCGTCACTGCCGCTCCAGGGCGCCTCGAAGGCACAGACCGGGGCCCTGCAGCAGGGCATCGCGCTCGCGTTCGAGAACGCCGACAACAAGGCGGGCGACACGACGATCAAGTACACGTCGCTCGACGACTCGACGGCTCAGGCCGGCAACTGGGATCCCGCGCAGGTCGCGGCGAACGCCCGCAAGGCCGCGCAGGACAAGAACGCCGTCGCCTACATCGGTGAGTTCAACTCGGGCGCCTCGGCGATCTCGATCCCGATTCTCAACCAGGCCGGCCTCGGCATGATCTCGCCGGCCAACACGTACCCGGGCCTCACGACGAGCGAGCCGGGCACCGAGCCGGGCGAGCCCGAGAAGTACTACCCGACCGGCAAGCGCAACTACACGCGCATCGTGCCGCGCGACAAGATCCAGGCCGCCGCGCTGACCCAGACGTTCAAGGACGACGGGTGCACATCGGTCGCGATCGCCAACGACAAGGAGACGTACGGGGCAGGCCTCGCCCGCATCGTCGTCCTTGACAACAAGGCCGCGAACATCAAGACGAGCAACACCGGCATCCAGAAGGATTCGCGCGAACTACCGCTCGTACGCCGAGGGCCTGAAGGCCGCCGGCGTGGACTGCTTCCTGTTCTCGGGCGTCACCGCCAACGGTGCTGTCCAGATCAACAAGGACGTGGCCGCAGCGCTTCCGAACGCCAAGCTGTACGGCCCGGACGGCACCTGCGAGTCGGGCTTCACGAACCCCAAGAGCAAGGGCATCCCGGCCTCGCTCGCTCCGCGCTTCAAGTGCACGGTGGCGACGCTGGCGATCAAGGACACGCCCGGTGGTGCTCAGTTCCTGAAGGACTTCCAGGCGAAGTACAACGTCTCGAACCCGGATCCGTACGCCATCTACGGCTACGCGGCGGCTCAGCTGGTGCTCGACACCATCAAGGCCGGCGGGACCACGAAGGCGGACTTCATCACGAAGCTCTTCGAGACGAAGGACATCGATTCGGTGCTCGGCACCTACTCGATCGACGCCAACGGCGACACGTCGCTGACCGACTACGGCCTCTACTCGGTCGGGCCGGACGGCAACCCGCAGTTCGAGAAGGCAATCAAGCCGACCAGCTAACGCTGGAGGCCGGCTTCGCCGGCGGGGGTGGCTGCGCGCCACTCCCGCCGGCGGACCGTCCACTGTGATGGCGGATACCCCCATCGACCAACCACCCGCGATCGCCGGCCCCCGCCGGACGGTCGGGAGCCGCGTCAGCGCCGCGCTCTCGAGCTGGGGCCTGTGGGCGCTGCTCGCGCTGCTGCCGGTCGTCTACGGCGTCAAGGACGTCTCCGACGGCCAGGGCCTGTCGCGACTGGGCCAGAACATCCTCGAGGGGCTGTCGAACGGCTCGATCTGGGCGCTGATCGCGCTCGGGTACACGCTCGTCTACGGCATCATCGAGCTGATCAACTTCGCCCACGGCGACGTCTTCATGATCGGCTCGTTCGTCGCCGCCGGAATCTTCGGAACGATCGGCCTGACGCTGACGACAGGCCCGGCCGGCCTCGTCGGCGGCCTGCTGATCGTCCTCATCATCTGCATGGTCGCGTGCGGATCGCTCAACGTGATGATCGAGAAGGTCGGCTATCGCCCGCTGCGCGACGCGCCGAAGCTGGCGCCGCTGATCACCGCGGTCGGGTTCTCGTTCATCCTGCAGAACGTCGGCCTGCTCTGGCTCGGCGGCTCGCCCGCGAGCGTTCCCGACCTGATCCACGCACAGCAGGACGTCTTCACGATCTGGGGCATCACGGTCCAGCGCGCGGACGTGCTCGCGATCGGCGTGACCGTGCCGCTCGTGATCGGCCTGACGCTCTTCATCTCGCGCAGCCGCCTCGGCAAGGCGATGCGCGCGACCGCGCAGGACCCCGACGCCGCGCGGCTGATGGGCATCAACGTCGACACGACGATCTCGGCGACGTTCGCGCTCGGCGGCATGCTCGCCGGCGCGGCGGGCCTGATCTACGCGCTCTACCAGACGACGGTCTGGTACTTCCAGGGCTTCCAGGCCGGGCTGATCGCGTTCACCGCGGCCGTCATGGGCGGGATCGGCAATCTTCGCGGCGCCGTTCTCGGCGGCCTGATCATCGGCGTCATCCAGCAGATCTCCGACAACCGCATCGGGCCGGAGTGGACGCCCGCGATCGTGTTCGCGTTCCTGATCCTGATCATGGTCTTCCGCCCGCAGGGCCTGATCGGTGAGGAGACACGGGAGGCAGGATGACCAGCGTTCCCGCATCCGAGCCCGTCGTCGCCAAGTCGTCCAAGCGACCCACGCTCCCGCCGTGGTTCAGCCGCGCCGCGGCGATCGCGATCGGCGGCGATCGCGATCATCCTGCCGCTGCTGTTCGACCCGCTGTCGGGGTTCATCGACGACTGCGTCGTCGCGCTCGCGTACGTCGTCATGGCGCTCGGCCTCAACGTCGTCGTCGGCTTCGCCGGACTGCTCGACCTCGGCTACGTCGCGTTCTTCGCGATCGGCGCCTACACGGTCGGCTGGCTGTCCTCGGGCTTCTTCTCGGCCGCGAACGTGCACATCCTGGTGTCGGGCAACGCCGCGAACCTGCCCGGGATCCACGTCAACTTCCTGATCGTGCTGATCGCCGCGGCCGCGCTCTGCGCGATCGCGGGCATCCTGATCGGCCTGCCGACGCTGCGGCTGCGCGGCGACTACATCGCGATCGTGACGCTCGCCTTCGGCGAGATCATCCACGTCTTCGCGGTCAACGGCGACAGCATCAAGGTGCTCGGTGACGCGTACCCGCTGACGGCCGGACGGCAGGGCATCACGCCGGTCGACCAGCTCAAGCTGCCGTTCCTGGAACCGTTCAACCAGCTGGATCTCAGACCCTGGTACTGGCTGATCCTGGCGATCGTCTTCCTGGTGTTGTTCGTCGTGATCCGCATGCGCGACTCGCGCGTCGGACGCGCCTGGGTCGCGATCCGCGAGGACGAGGTCGCCGCCGCCTCGATGGGCGTGCCGCTGGTCAAGACGAAGCTGTTCGCCTACGCGTCGGGCGCGGCGATCGGCGGGCTCGCCGGCGCGTTCCTGGCCTCGTACCTGAACACGGTCAACGCCGATCAGTTCGCGTTCACGTTCTCGATCTTCGTGCTCGCAATGGTGATCCTCGGCGGCCTCGGCTCGGTCTGGGGCGTCGTGCTCGGCGCGGTGACGCTGTCGTTCATCAACAACCGCCTGATTCCCGACGTGCTCAACGGCGTGCCGGGCAAGCTGCACCTGGACTTCCAGCTCGCCGACCTGGGCTTCGGCATCTTCGGATTCCTGCTCGTGATCGTGATGCTGATGCGGCCCGAAGGCCTGCTGCCGGAGCGACGACACCGCATCGAGATGCACGAGGACATCGACGTGCAGGAGACGATGTACGACGAGGAGCGGCTATGACCGACTCCCCGGCGGCTGCCGCTCCGACTCCAAGCCCCGCATTGGCCGCGCCGATCCTCGTCGCCGACCACATCTCGAAGCACTTCGGCGGCCTGGCGGCCGTGAACGACGTCTCGTTCGACATCCCAGAGAAGTCGATCGTCTCGATCATCGGGCCCAACGGGGCGGGCAAGACGACGTTCTTCAACATGCTGACCGGGCTCTACCGGCCCTCGACCGGCGCGATCACCTTCGACGGCCAGGACATCACCGAGCGCCGGCCCGACAAGATCACGACGCTCGGCGTCGCCCGCACGTTCCAGAACATCCGCCTGTTCGGGACGATGACCGCGGTCGAGAACGTCATGGTCGGGCAGCACGCCCGGATGAAGGCCGGTCTCGTCGGCTCGATCTTCCGCTCGCCGCGGCAGCGCCGCGAGGAACAGCACGTGCTCGAGCACGCGCGCGAGATGCTCGAGTACTCCGGTCTCAAGCCTGAGGTGTTCGACCAACTCGCGATCAACCTCTCCTACGGCGATCAGCGCCGCGTCGAGATCGCCCGCGCGCTCGCCTCCGATCCGCGGCTGCTGCTGCTCGACGAGCCGACCGCCGGCATGAACCCGAACGAGTCCGCGGGGCTGACGGCGTTCATCCGGCGCCTGCGTGACGAGCGCGGCATGACCGTCCTGCTGATCGAGCACGACATGAAGGTCGTCATGGGCGTGTCCGAGCGGATCACCGTGCTCGACCACGGCGAGAAGATCGCCGAGGGCGACCCCGGCACCGTGCGCCGCGACCCGCGCGTGATCGAGGCATACCTCGGCAAGCGCGAGTCCGAGGAGGACCACGGCGTATGACGAGCATGCTCGAAGTCGAGGACATCCACACCTACTACGGCAACATCGAGGCGCTGAAGGGCGTGTCGCTGCGTGTCGAGGAGGGCGAGATCGTCACGCTGATCGGCTCCAACGGCGCCGGCAAGTCCACGACGCTGCGGTCGATCTCGGCGTTGACGCCGGCCCGCAGCGGCAAGATCTCCTTCGAGGGCAAGGAGATCACCAACCACGCGCCGCAGGACATCGTCAGCCTCGGCATCGCGCAGTCGCCCGAAGGCCGCCACTGCTTCCCGCGGATGACGGTCCGCGAGAACCTCGACCTCGGCGCCTACCTGCGGCGCGACCGCGACGACATGACGGCCGACATGGACCGCATCTTCGACCTGTTCCCGCGGCTCAAGGAGCGCGAGAAGCAGAAGGCCGGCACGATGTCCGGCGGTGAGCAGCAGATGCTCGCGATCGGCCGCGCGCTGATGGGCCGGCCGAAGCTGCTGCTGCTCGACGAGCCATCGATGGGAATCGCGCCGATCCTCGTCGAGCGCATCTACGAGACGGTCGTCGAGATCAACCGCCAGGGCACCACGATCCTGCTCGTCGAGCAGAACGCCAACTACGGGCTCGAAGTCTCCCAGCGGGCCTACGTGCTCGAGACCGGGCACGTTGCGCTGTCGGACGACTCGGCGGCGCTGCGTGAGAACCCGAAGGTTCAGGCCGCCTACCTGGGGGGTGCCGAATGACGCTCGTGTTCGCACTGCTGGGCGCCAAGGCGCTGTGGCTCACCTACATCTGGCTGCTGAGCGCGATCGTCGCCTCGTGGCTGTCCGGTCGCAAGGGCTACGGCGAGAAGGCCGGCCTGGCCACCGGCCTGCTGCTCAGCGCGCTCGGCCCGGTGATCTGGCTGTTCATTCCCTCGAAGGCCGATTCCCGCTGGAAGCGCTACGGCATGTTCGGCCGTAGCCCGAAGTCCGGCGTCTGATCGCGGCATCCCACCGCGGCCGGCTGCAGACTCTACGCTCCCCTTCCGTGACGCCGGACGTCCTCACAGCAGCAATCGACACGCTTGCTTCACGGCAGGATCTGACGCGCGAGCAGGCTGCCGCGGTGCTCGAGCGGATCATGGCCGGCGAGGCGTCCGAGCCGCAGATCGCAGCGATCCTGATCGGCCTGCGCACGAAGGGCGAGACCGAGGATGAGGTCGCCGGCCTGGCGGAGACGATGCGGCGGCTCGCAACGCCCGTCCGGCCCGAGCGGGTCGACCTCGTCGACACCGCCGGAACGGGCGGTGGACGGACGACCTTCAACGTCTCCACGACGGCGGCGCTGATCGCCGCCGGGGCCGGCTGCGCGGTCGCCAAGCACGGCAACCGCTCGGCGACCGGGCTCAGCGGTTCAGCCGACGTGCTCGAGGCGCTCGGCGCGCGGCTCGACGTGCCGCCCGAGGGCGTCGCCCGTGCGATCGACGAGACGGGCTTCGGCTTCATGTTCGCCCCGGCCCACCACGCGGCCACCCGGCACGTCGTCCCGGTCCGCAAGGCTCTCGGGGTGCGCACGATCTTCAATCTGCTCGGGCCGCTCACGAATCCCGCGGGTGCACGCCGGCAGCTCGTCGGCGTCTCGGACCCCGGCGCGCTCGAGCTGATCGCCGGCGCGCTCGCGCGTCTGGACACCGATCACGCGCTGGTAGTGTCCAGCGCCGACGGTCTC
The DNA here is from genome assembly GCA_963821685.1 of uncultured Actinomycetes bacterium. GTDB lineage: Bacteria > Actinomycetota > Thermoleophilia > Solirubrobacterales > Solirubrobacteraceae > F1-60-MAGs163. The sequence continues at coordinate 76,618 of CAWGEW010000009.1, forward strand.
GACGAGCTCAGCACGTCCGGCCCGACGCATGTGGTGGAGGTCGAGGGAGAAACGCTACGCCGGTACGTCGTCGAGCCCGCGGACTTCGGGATCGACAGCGCGCCGCCCGACGCCGTCGGCGGTGGCACCCCGCAGGAGAACGCCGTGATCGTCCGCGCGATCCTCGCCGGCGAGCCGGGTCCCAGGCGCGACATCGCGCTACTCAACGGGGGCGCGGCGATCTTCGCGGCCGGACGCACGGACACGCTCGCCGAGGGCGTCGACGCCGCGCGTGCGGCGGTCGACGATGGAGCCGCCGAGCGCACGCTCGACGCCTACCTCGCACTGACGGCGGAGCTGACGGCCGCATGACTGCGCGTCATTTCTCGACCTTCGTGCGGGCGACTCCGATCAGGAGCACCTCGCGATGAGCGTCCTCGACCGCATCGTGGACGCGACGCGTGAGGACGTGGCGCGCCGCCGTCGCGACCTCCCGCTCGCCGAGCTCGAGCGGCGGCTCGAGGCGCGTGGCCCGGAGCGCCCGTTCCACGAGGCGCTGACGCATCCCGGCATCTCGGTGATCGCGGAGTTCAAGCGCCGCTCGCCGAGCGCCGGCAGCATTCGCCCCGGCTCGACGGTGGAGGAGATCGTGCTCGCCTACGAGCAGGCCGGCGCGGCCGCGCTGTCCGTCCTGACCGAGGAACACAACTTCGGCGGCTCGCTCGCGGATCTGGAGGCGGCGCGCGCTGCCTGCGCGCTCCCGATCCTGCGCAAGGACTTCATCATCGACCCGTATCAGGTGGTCGAGTCGGCGGCGGTCGGAGCCGACGCGATCCTGTTGATCGTCGCGGCGCTCGACGACGGGGAGCTGGCGGCGCTGCATGCGCAGGCCGCCGAGCTCGACCTCGACGTGCTCGTCGAGGTGCACGACGACGAGGAGCTGGAGCGGGCGCTGGAGGCCGTCGATCCGGACCTGATCGGGATCAACAACCGCAACCTGTCGGACTTCAGCGTCGACGTCGAGCGCACCTTCGAGCTGCTGACCGACGTGCCCGCGGGCAAGACCGTCGTCAGCGAGTCGGGCTTCCACCACCCCGACCAGCTGCATGAGCTCGAGCGCGTCGGTGTCGACGCGGTGCTCGTCGGCGAGAGCCTGATGCGAGCGCCCGACCCGGGCGCCGCACTCCGTGCCCTCACGGGGCCCGGCGGCGAGCCGGATCCCCGCTGAGTGGATCTTCGCGCCCCGTTTACGCGCCCTTCACGAACCGCCTCCATCCTCGTTTGCCATGGAAAAATCCCGTTCGATCTGGCCTGTTGCGATCTTCTCGGCGCTGCTCGGCGCCGTCATCGCGGTCGGCCTTGCCGCGGTTCTCGGTGTCGGCGGGACCGACACCACGACCGTGGTGCGGCAGCAGGCCGCGTTCTCGAACGACACACGGCCCGCGAGCGACGACGGCGGCGCGCTGACGGCGCGTGACATCTACAAGCGCGACGCCCCGGGCGTCGTGTTCATCCGTGCCAACGTCGTCTCGAGCAGCCAGTCGGCCTTCGGGTTCCCCCAGCAGCAGCAGGGGTACGCGACCGGCTCCGGGTTCGTGATCAACGACAACGGGAACATCCTCACCAACGCGCACGTCGTCGAGGGCGCGACCAAGGTCAAGGTCACGTTCGCCAACGACAAGAGCGTCGACGCGAAGATCATCGGGACCGACCGGTCGACCGACCTCGCGCTGCTGAAGGTCGATCCGAAGGGCCTTGACCTCGCGCCGCTGCAGCTTGGCTCCGCAAAGAACGCCCAGGTCGGCGACCCGGTCGTCGCGATCGGCAACCCGTTCGGCCTCGACCGGACCCTGACGACCGGCGTCGTCTCGGCACTCCAGCGGCAGATCAGCGGCCTCAACGGCTTCTCGATCGATCACGTGATCCAGACGGACGCGGCGATCAACCCCGGCAACTCCGGCGGCCCGCTGATCAACTCGGCCGGCCAGGTGATCGGGATCAACTCCCAGATCGAGACCGGCGGCAGCAGCAGCGGCAACGTCGGGATCGGCTTCGCCGTTCCGATCGACACCGCGCGCAAGCTGCTTCCCGAACTGCAGAAGGGTCAGGTCAGCACCGGCTACCTCGGTATCTCCGGCATCACGATCGACTCGATGCTGAAGGGGCTGAACCTGCCGGTGAGCACGGGCGTGCTCGTCGACTCGGTGGTGGCCGGGAGCCCCGCGGCCAAGTCCGGCATCAAGGGCGGCGACATCCCCGCGCAGGTCGACGGGGCGACCGTCCGGCTCGGCGGCGACATCATCACCAAGGTCGACGGCAAGAAGATCACCACGAGCCAGGGCCTGACGTCGGCGATCGCCGACAAGCGCAAGGGCGACACGGTGAAGATCACGATCGTGCGCAACGGCAAGGAGCGGGCGGTCTCCGTCACGCTGGCCGAGCGCCCGCAGGACGCGCCGGACGGCGCGACCACGCCGCAGAGTCCCTCGCCCTAAGACACAGGCACGATCTGCCACGATGGGCACAGTGGCCCACGCGACGCGCATCAAGATCTGCGGAATCACGACGCTCGACGACGCCGAGCTGGCCGTCGAGGCGGGCGCCTGGGCGGTCGGCGTCATCCTCTGGCCGGATTCGCCGCGCGCGTGCGACCTCGAGCAGGCCGAGCTGATCGCGCGCACGCTGAAGCGGCGCGCAGAGGTCTGTGGCGTGTTCGTCAACGCGCCACTCGACGAGCTGACCGAGCAGATCGACGCGCTCGGCCTGTCGATGGTGCAGCTGCACGGTGAGGAAGGGCCCGTGTACTGCGAGGAGCTGCGGCGGCGGACCGGCGTGAAGATCATCAAGGCCGCGCGCGTCGGCGGCGGTGCCGACCTGCAGGCTGTCGAGCCGTTCCGCACCGACTTCCACCTGCTCGACACCTACCACGAGAACCTGCGCGGCGGCACGGGGGAGACCTGGGACTGGGAGCTGATCAAGCGCCGGCGCTCGAAGGTCCCGCTGATCCTCAGTGGCGGCCTCACGCCGGACAATGTCGGCGCCGCGATCCGCGCGGTCAATCCATACGCCGTCGACACGGCGAGCGGGACCGACGCATCGCCCGGCCACAAGGACCCGGCGAAGGTGATCGCGTTCGCGGCCGCCGTGCGAGCGGTCTCGGAGGAGTACGAGGCCGCGGAGGCGGCGCAGGCCGCCGAGGCGGCGGCGCGCGCGGCCGCAGCCGAGGCCGAGGCCGTGACGTGAGCGTCACCAGCGGCGTCGAGCACCGCTTCGGCCCCTACGGAGGCCAATACGTCCCTGAGACGCTGATGCCGGCGCTGCAGGAGCTCGAGGCCGCATGGCTCGACGCCTGGCGCGATGCGGCATTTCGCGCCGAGCTCGACGAGCTGCTGGCCCATTACGCGGGCCGGCCGACGCCGCTGTATCTCGCCGAGCGCCTCAGCGAGGTGGCGGGCCGCCCGGTCTGGCTCAAGCGCGAGGACCTCCTGCACACCGGCGCGCACAAGCTCAACAACGCGCTCGGTCAGGCGCTGCTGGCGCGGCGGATGGGCAAGCACCGCGTGATCGCCGAGACGGGCGCCGGGCAGCATGGCGTCGGGACGGCCACCGCGTGCGCGCTGCTCGGCCTGGAGTGCGTCGTCTACATGGGCGAGGAGGACATGCGCCGCCAGCTGCCCAACGTTCAGCGGATGGAGCTGCTGGGCGCCGAGGTCCGCATGGTGCAGGCCGGGACGCGCACGCTGAAGGAGGCGACGTCGGAGGCGATCCGCGACTGGGTCACCAACGTCGCGACGACCCACTACGTGATCGGCTCGGCGATCGGCCCGGCTCCGTATCCGTCGATCGTGCGCGAGCTGCAGCGCGTGATCGGCGACGAGGCGCGCGCGCAGATCCTCGAGCGCGAAGGCCGGCTGCCGGACCGCGTCGTCGCGTGCGTCGGCGGCGGCTCGAACGCGATCGGGACGTTCGCCGCGTTCATCGGCGACCGCGACGTCGCGCTGCTCGGCGTCGAAGCCGCCGGCGAGGGGCTCGAGACCGGGCGTCACGGTGCGCCGCTGACGGTCGGCGGGCGCCCCGGGGTCCTGCATGGCGCGCTGATCCCACTGCTGCAGACCGACGAGGGCCAGGTGATCGAGGCGCACTCCGTCTCGGCGGGCCTCGACTACCCGGGCGCGGGCCCTGAACACGCGTGGCTGCGCGACAGCGGTCGTGCGACCTACGTCGCGGTCACCGACGAGCAGGCGCTGCGGGCCGTCCGTGAGGTCGCGCGGCTCGAAGGGATCATCCCGGCGCTCGAGACGGCGCACGCGCTCCACGTGGTGCTGCACGAGCCGTCCGACAGCACGATCGACCTCGTCTGCCTGTCCGGACGCGGCGACAAGGACCTCGCCGAGGTCATGGAGCGTCTGACCGACCTATGAGGGCCGTCCGTGAGCACTGAGGCGACGATCGCTGGGGCCGAGCGGATCGCCGCTGCGTTTGCCGGCAGCGGCAAGCGCGCGGCGCTGATGCCCTACCTGATGGGCGGCTTCCCCGATCTCGAGACGTCGCTCGCGATCGCCCAGGCCTACGTCGACGGCGGCGCCGACCTGATCGAGCTCGGCATCCCGTTCTCGGACCCGATCGCCGACGGTCCCGTGGTCCAGGCAGCGGGGTCGCGCGCTCTTGCCAGCGGGACGCGGGTCGATGACGTGTTCGAGCTCTGCTCACAGATCCCCGCGACGGTGCCGGTCGTGCTGATGACCTACGCCAACCTCGTGCTCGCACGCGGGGTGGAGGGCTTCGCCGCCGCTGCGGCGGACGCCGGGGCAAGCGGCCTGATCGTCCCCGACCTGCCGCTCGAGGAGGCGCCGGCGGTGCTCGCGGCATGCGACGCGGCTGGGCTGGCGCTGGTCCCGCTGGTCGCCCCGACGACGACCGACGAGCGTCTGACGCGGATCGGTGAGCGGGCGCGCGGGTTCCTCTACACGGTCTCCGTCACGGGGACGACCGGCGAGCGCGCCGTGCTGTCCGATCAGTACGCCGCAGTGATCGCGCGCGCGCAGGCGCACACGTCGGTCCCGGTCGCGCTCGGGTTCGGGATCGGCACGCCCGAGCAGGCCTCCGAGGCCGCCGAGGCCGGCGCCGACGGCGTCATCATCGGCAGCAGGCTCGTGCGTGAGGCGGCCGAGGCCGCTGACCCGCCGGCCGCCGTCGGAGCGCTCGTCGCGGCGTTCGCCCAGGCCCTGCGATAAAGTCCCGCGCCGATATGGGACTCGTCGTCACCTTCACCTTCGCGGTCTGCCTCTGGGTCGTCATCTACTCGCTCGGGCACCGCTCGTTCGACGGCTTCTTCCTGGCGCTCTGCATCATCACCGTGGGCGCTGGAACGCGGATCCTGCTGCGCCGTTTCAAGGGCGACGAGCAAGCCGGCTGACCGCGGGTTTCGGCGGGTCGTCACCCGGCTGAAGCCCCGCCTGCGTAGGATCGAGACCGCGTGCTGTTCAACCGGGTCCGTGTCGCCGTCGTCGTTGCCGTGCTGCTCGCGCTCGGGCTGCAGGCCTGCGGGTCGACGTCCAAGGACTCCGCGCGCGGTGGCTCCGTCTCCGGCGACAGCCTGACGATCTACTCCGGACTGCCGCTGCGCGGGCCGTTCGCCGAGCGCACACGGGCGATGGTCAACGGCGAGAAGCTCGCGATCTCCGACGCCGGCGGCAAGGTCGGCGACTGGACGATCAAGTTCGCCTCGCTGGACGATGCCGCGGGCCCCGAGGGCTGGGACCCGTCGGCGACTGCGGACAACGCGCGCGTCGCGGCCCAGGACCCGACGACGATCGGCTACCTCGGCGACGCGGACTTCGGCTCGACCGCGATCTCGCTGCCGATCCTCAACGAGGCCGGCGTCGCGCAGATCTCGCCCGCCAGCACCTACCCGGGCTTCACCGGGATGGTCGGGGCGACCGAGAAGGGCGAGCCGCAGAAGTACCAGCCCTCGGGCGTGCCGACGTTCGCGCGCGTGATCCCCTCGGATGTCGTCGAGGGCCAGGCGCAGGGCGTCTATCAGCGCGCGCAGGGCTGCAGGCGCACGTACGTGCTCGACGACAAGGAGGTCGAGGGCCGTGCGCTGGCGGCCGCCGTGATCCGCGCGCTTCCAGCCGTCCACATCGCGCTCGCCGGCTCGGACAGCTTCGACCTCGGCAAGAAGGACCAGTCGTCCACGGCCAAGGACGTCGCGGCCACGAACCCGGACTGCGTGTTCGTCGGTGCGGGCTCAGCGGCGACGCCGACGGTGCTGTGGCAGGCCCTCAACGCGGCGCTGCCGGCGGCGATCCTGTTCGGGCCTGCCGATCTGGCACGCCCGGTCTTCCTCACGACGCTGTCGGCGCAGGAGCAGTCGGCCACGCGCCTGACTCAGCCGATCCTGCCGCGCAGCCGCATGAACGCGGAGGCGCTCGACGTGATGCGACGCTACCGCGAGCGGTTCGCGGCGCCCGCGCCGGCCGAGATGCTCTACGGCTACGAGGCGATGGCGCTGCTGCTCGAGACGCTGCGCCGCGCGGGGGACAGGGCGAACGAGCGCACCTACGTCGCCGAGCTCGTGCGGCGGACCGTCGACCGCGAATCGGTGCTCGGCCCGTACTCGATCCGCCCGAACGGTGACACGACTCTGCGGCGGTTCAGCGGCTACACGGTGCTCGCCGGAGTGCCGGTGTTCGACCGCGTGCTGCTGCTGCGCTGAGCGCAGCGACGTTCAGCTCAGCGCAGCGGACAGCGCCTCGTCGAGGTCCGGGTGGCGGAAGCCGTAGCCGAGCGCGAGGGCACGCGCAGGCACCGCCCGCTGGCCCTCGGTCACGATCTCGGCCATCTCGCCGTACAGCAGGCGCAGCGCGACCGCAGGCACCGGCGCGATCGCCGGGCGATGCAGCGCGCGCCCGAGCGCCTTGGAGAACTCGCGGTTGGTGACGGGCTCGGGGGCCGAGCCGTTGACCGGGCCGCTCCATGACGGCTCGTCGAGCGCGGCGAGGTACATGCCGACGATGTCGTCGACGTGGATCCACGGCAGGTACTGCGCGCCCCCGGCCACCGGGCCGCCCACGCCGGCGCGGAACGGTGGCAGCATCGTCTTCAACGCACCACCGTTGGTGTCCAGGACGACACCGGTGCGGATCATCACGACGCGCATGCCGAGGTCGCCGGCGGCCTGGGCCTCGCGCTCCCAGAGGACACAGGCCTGCGCGAGGAAGTCCGCGCCCGCCGCGTCGTCCTCGGTGACGCGCTCGTCGCCGTGCTTGCCGTAGTAGCCGACCGCCGATGACGAGACCAGCACGGCGGGGCGCGGCTCAGCGGCCTGCAGGCCTGCGACGAGGTTGCGTGTCCCGATCTCGCGACTCTCCGTGATCGCCGCCTTGACCTTCGCGTTCCAGCGCTGCGCGACGGGCTCGCCTGCCAGGTGGACGACGCCGTCACGGCCCGCAAGCGCCGCGGCGGGGGCAGGGCCTGAAAGTGGGTCCCACGCCTGCGCCTCGACCCCGAGCGCCGCGCCGGCGCGGTCCGGGCTGCGCGAGAGGACCGTCACCGTGTCGCCGCGCTCCTGCAGCGCGGCAACGAGGCGGGTTCCGATCAGGCCGGTCGCGCCGGTGATGGTGATCTTCATATACCGGGTACGGGCGCGACGCCTGTTCGGCTTGCTCTAGACGATGCCGACGATGCCGGCGCAGACCCAATTGCGCGCTCCGGCTCCGCCGGCCCAGAGGCGCGCGGCGAGCCGGTCCTGCTCGGCCTTGCTCGCCAGATAGGCGGCGGGAGTGCTGCCCCCAAGGCCGCGCCAGGTGCTCGGCAGGAACTGGTAGTAGCCGGACGCGCCCGCGCTGTTCGGCGGCAGGTTCTGCCCGCCCGATTCGCACTGCACGATCGGCCACGGGATCGACCACGGTCCGCCGGGGCCGGCCTGCGAGATCGCCTGACGCTGCTGCTCCTCGAGGCGCCGCAACTCATGCTCGGCGCGCTTGCGGCCGGCCGCCGCGCCGCGCGCCACGGCGAGTCGCGCGTCGCGAGCCCGAGCGAGCGTGGCGCGACGCTCCTCGAGTGCGGCGGCGACCTGTCCGGCCGCGTTGCGCTCGCGCTGGGCCGCCTGCGTCGCGGCACGCTGGCGCGGTACCAGCGTCGCGAGGCGCCGCGCCTGGCGGCGGGTCTCTGCGCGTGCGTCGCGGACGGCCGCGATCACGTCGGCATTGCGCTCCTGCGCGCGCTTGAGGAACGTCGCGCGCTCGACGAGGTTCGCGAAGCTCGTCGAGCCGAGGACGACGGCGACGACATCCGGAGGCGTGCTCATGTAGCCCGAGCGCAGCGTCTCGGCGAGCAGCGCGCGGTCGCGGGTCAGGCGCCGGCGCAGCGCCAGCGCGTGATCGCGCGCGTACCGCTGCTCCGTCCGCGTCGCGGCGAGCCGCTGCTCCCAGGCCTGCGCGTCAGCCTGCAGGGCGGCGAGCCGCGCCTGCAGGACGGCGACCGATCGGGAGGCCTGCTGCTCGAGCCCTGCGAGCCGGTCGGCGGCAGAGCGTGAGCGCTGCTCGGTGCTGCGGTTGGCGTCGATCTGCTGCTGGAGCGAGCCGGCGTCGGCCCCGCGCGAGGGCATGGGGCTCACAGCCCACAGCAGGATGGGCAGCAGCAGCGCGGCGGCAAGCAACCGCGCGCGGGGGTGCAGGGCTCGGAGGGATCGCATCACGCCGCGCGTCGAGTCCCCCCCGACGGCGGCAGCGCCACCGTAACCCGGCGGCTGCTTCAGTCCTGCAATCGGCGTTGCGGATCGCGAGAACTGCAGCGAATCGTGCAGGAGGAGATCTATCGGTTCGGCTTTGCCGACCCGTCCCGCCAGGGGGCCGTACCCAGGGGCCGTTACCCGCGTAGTGCCTCGACGTCCGAGGTCGCGAAACCGATCGCGTGCTGCTCCTTGGCCGCGGCGCCGGAGGCACGCGCCTCGTCGCTGACGGCCTCGGCGACCACCGGTGCGACATCGCGGTTGAAGACCGACGGGATGATGTAGTCCTCGCGCAGTTCCTCGTCGCGCACGATCCGCGCGATCGCGTGTGCGGCGGCCATCTTCATCGGCTCCGTGATCTGACCGGAGCGCACGTCGAGCGCGCCGCGGAAGATCCCCGGGAACGCGAGCACATTGTTGATCTGGTTCGGGTAGTCCGAACGGCCCGTGGCGATGATGCGAGCGTACGGCGCCGCCTCTTCGGGACTGACCTCGGGCGTCGGGTTGGCCATCGCGAAGACCATCGCCTCGGGGCGCATCGCGGCGAGCGCCTCGGCGGGCATGATCCGTGCTCCGGAGAGGCCGATGAACAGATCCATTCCGGCGATCGCGTCGGCGGGCGTGCCGATCAGCTGCTCGGGGTTCGTCGTCTCGGCATACCAGCGCTTGACCGAGTGCATCGAGCCGTCGAGGTAGTCCTCACGGCTGGTGCCGACGATCCCGCGGGAGTCGCAGCCGACGATCTCGGTCACGCCTGCCTGGAGCAGGATCTTCGACACGGCGATCCCCGCCGCGCCGAGGCCCGTCACGAGCACGCGCAGGTCGGTCAGCTCCCGGCCGGTCAGCTTGCACGCGTTCAGCAGCGCCGCGAGCACGACGATCGCGGTGCCGTGCTGGTCGTCGTGGAAGACCGGGATGTTGAGGATCTCCTTGAGGCGGTCCTCGATCTCGAAGCAGCGCGGCGCCGAGATGTCCTCGAGGTTGATGCCGCCGAAGCCGGGCGCGATGCGCGTGACCGTCTCGATGATCTCTTCCGGGTCCTTCGTGCTGAGGCAGATCGGGAAGGCGTCGACGCCGGCGAACTCCTTGAAGAGCATCGCCTTGCCCTCCATCACCGGCATCGCGGCCTCGGGCCCGATGTCGCCGAGGCCGAGCACCGCGGTCCCGTCGCTGACGACGGCGACCGTGTTGCGCTTGATCGTGTACTGGAAGGCCTTGTCGGGGTCCTCGGCGATCGCGCTGCAGACGCGCGCCACGCCGGGCGTGTAGGCCATCGAGAGATCGTCGCGCGTCTTCAGCGGATGCTTGTTGTGCTGCTCGATCTTGCCGCCCATGTGCATCAGGAAGGTGCGGTCGGTCGCGTCCATCACGGTGGCGCCGTCGACGGCGTTGATCGCGGCGAGGATCTGATCCCAGTGGTCGGCGTCGTGCGCGTCGACCGTCACGTCGCGCACGAGGCGCTCGCCGATCTCGACCAGGTCGATCGCGCCGATCGTCCCGCCGGCGTCGCCGATCGCGCCGGCGACGCGCCCGAGCATGCCGGGGCGGTCGTCGATCTCGACGCGGATGGTCAGGCTGAACTGTGCGGACGGCGTGGGCACGGCCGTCCAGTCTACGTCGATGCCCGTGCTTCAGCGCCGCGGCTCCAGCCGCACCCGGCGCGCGCCGAGTCCTGCGGTAGCGTCAGGCGTCCGTGCCCGACGAGCTGTATCTGATCGACGGCAACAGCCTTGCCTACCGTGCGTTCTTCGCGCTGCCCGAGTCGATCGCGACCTCGAAGGGCCAGCCGACGAATGCGATCTTCGGGCTCGCCTCGATGCTCGTGAAGCTGCTGACCGAGCACGGGCCCAAGCCGACGATCGTCGTCTGGGACGCGGGATCCTCGGGACGCAAGGAGGTCTACTCGGAGTACAAGGGCCACCGCCCGTCGCGGCCCGACCTGCTCGCCGAGCAGTGGCCGCACCTGGAGCCGCTCGTCGACGCGTTCGGTTACCGCAACGTGTCCGTGGCGGGCTTCGAGGCCGACGACGTGATCGCGACGATCGCCGAGCGCGCGCGGACCGCCGACCCGCCCGTCCCCGTCGTGATCGTCACCGGTGACCGTGACGCGTTCCAGCTGATCGATCCCGAGGGCGTCGTGCGCGTGATGGCGACCGCGCGCGGCATCACCGAGACGAAGCTCTACGACCACGAGGCCGTGATCGAGCGCTACGGGATCGCGCCCGAGCTGATCCCGGACTTCTACGGGCTCAAGGGCGACACGTCGGACAACATCCCCGGCGTCCCCGGCATCGGTGACAAGACCGCGGCGCAGCTGTTGCAGCGCTTCGGGACGCTCGAGGAGATCCTCAGCCACGTCGACGACATCTCCGGCGCCAAGCGCCAGGAGAACCTGCGCACGTACGCGGACGACGCGCGCGTCAGCAAGGTGCTCGCGACGATGAACCGCGACGTGCCCGGGGTCGAGATCGACCCGTCATCGGAGGCGGCGCGCGAGCCTGATCGCTCGCGCCTGCGCGAGACCTTCCGCGAGTTCGAGCTGCGCGACCCGCTGCGGCGGCTCGAGGAGGTGCTCGGCGAGGACGCCGCCGGCACGTCGGACTCGGAGACGACGATCGCGGTGCGCGTGCGTGCCGGCTCGCCCGCCGACGCAGCGCGCCTGGGTGACGGCGACTCGCCGGTAGCCGTCGCGGTGCGGGCACCGGCGCTGGCCGACGGCGAGCTGTTCGCACGTGAGCAGGCGTGGGCGTTCGGCGTCGCGTGCGGCGGCGCCGCCGTCGAGGGTGAGGTCGCCGATCCGGCCGAGCTGGTCGCCGCGCTCGGCGCCCGGCCGGTGATCGCGCACGACGCGAAGGCGCTCGGCAGCGTCCCCGAGAACCTCGCCCACGACACGCTGCTCGCGGCGTACCTGCTCGATCCGGCGCGCCGCGCCTTCCCGTTCGCCGAGCTCTGCCAGGAACGCGGGCTGGCGACGGCGCTCGACGACGGGCCGGCCGCCGATGCGGTGCTCGCCCAGGAGCTGGCGCGGTTGCAGCGCGAGGAGCTCGCCGAGCGCGACCAGGAGCAGCTGCTCGACGACATCGAGCTGCCGCTCGTGCGCGTGCTGCGCGACATGGAGATCGCGGGCGTGCGGCTGAACGTGGACCGCCTCGGCGCGATCGGCAAGCGCGTCGCCGAGGAGATCGACGGGCTGGAGCGCGCGATCTGGGAGCTGGCCGACGAGGAGTTCGTGATCGGGTCGCCGCAGCAGCTCGGCGCGATCCTGTTCGAGAAGCTCGGGCTGTCGAAGAAGCGCCGTGGCAAGACCGGCTTCTCGACCGACGCGCGCGTGCTGCAGTCGATCCGCACCGAGCACGAGATCGTGCCGCTGATCGAGCGCTGGCGTGAGCTCAACCAGCTGACGAAGACCTACCTCGAGGTGCTGCCGGCGCTGGTCGACGAGGAGAGCCGGATCCACACGACGTTCGTGCAGGCGGTCGCCTCGACGGGGCGGCTCTCGTCGACCAACCCGAACCTCCAGAACGTGCCGGTGCGCACGCCGCTCGGACGCGAGATCCGCGGCTGCTTCGAGGCTGCTCCGGGCAACCTGCTGCTGGCCGCCGACTACTCGCAGGTCGAGCTGCGGGTGCTGGCGCACGTCGCCGACGAGCCGGTCCTGAAGGAGATCTTCATCCGCGGCGAGGACGTCCACACGGCGACCGCGCGCGAGGTCTTCCAGGTCGACGAGCAGGACATCGATTCGGGCATGCGCTCGAAGGCGAAGATGATCAACTACGGGATCGTCTACGGCCTCACCGACTACGGGCTCGCGGACCGGCTGAACATCCCGCGCGAGGAGGCGAAGGCGTTCATCGACGCCTACCTCGCGCGCTTCGATCGCGTGCAGGCCTTCATGACCGGCACGATCGAGCAGGCGGCCGAGCAGGGCTACGTGACGACGCTGTTCGGTCGCCGGCGCACGATCCCGGAGCTGCGGGCCCGCAACTACCAGGTGCGCTCGCTCGGCGAGCGCCTCGCCGTCAACACCGTCGTCCAGGGCACCGCGGCCGACGTGATGAAGCTCGCGATGATCGGCGCCGGGCGGGCGCTGCGCGAGGAGCAGCTGCAGACGCGGCTGATCCTCACGATCCACGACGAGCTGCTGTTCGAGGGGCCGCCGGAGGAATCGGACGCCGTGCGGGCGCTCGCCGAGCGCGAGATGGTCGCGCCGTGGGGGACCCGCGAGCCCCCGCTCGGGGTCGACGCCGGCGTCGGCGAGACCTGGCTGGCGGCGAAGTGATGGACCGCACGACGGCGGCGATGCTCGTTGTCGCGGCAGGCGCAGCCGTCGGCGCGCAGGCGCCGATCAACGGCACGCTCGGGCGCCACGTCGGTAACTGGCAGGCCGCCTTCGTCAGCTTCGCCGTCGGCCTGCTGCTGCTGACCGTGATCGTGGCGGTCGCAGGGGGCGGCTTCGGCGGCCTGCGTCAGCTTCCCAACGCGCCGTGGTGGGCGCTCGTCGGCGGGGCCTGTGGTGTTGCCGTCGTCAGCTCGTCGGTCTTCGCGGTCGGACAGCTCGGCGCCGGCGGCGTGACCGCTGCGGTCGTCACCGGCCAGCTGACGGCGTCGGTCGTGATCGACCGCTTCGGCTGGTTCGGCGTGACGCCGCAACCGTTCACCACCGGCAAGCTGATCGGGATCGCGCTGCTCGCGGTCGGCGTCTACCTGATCGTGCGCGAGCGCACCGCCGCGCCGGCCGCCATGGTCGACTCCGGCGGCGGGCAGATGTCGCGGTAGTGCTCGAACGCCCAGCGGACGAAGCGCGGATGGCCGGCGGCCTCGAGCACGCTCGTCATCAGCGGGTAGGGCGTGGCGCGTGCGACGAAGCGCTGCGCGCGCAGCATCCCGCGGTAGGCGTAGCGCTTGTCCTCACAGCGCCCGTCGTAGCGCAGCAGCGCCTGCTCGCGCGTCTGTCGCCCCTCGATCACGAGCTTCAGCTCACGGCCGCAGATCTGGCCGAAGTAGAAGGCGGGGCGGATCCCCTCGGCGGTCGCCGGGATGCAGTGCCCGGCGCTGTCGCCGACGCAGAACACGCCGTCATCGGTGGCCTTGCGCAGCGCGTGCGGGATCCAGTTGCCCTGGAAGCCGTCGGGCTCGCGGCCGAGATCGCGTGACAGCTGGACCGTCGGCTCGCGCACGTGATCGCGCGGCTCGAACGACCCGACGCCGACGCGCACCTCGTCGTCGGCCGGGAAGCTCCACGAGTAGCCCTCGCGCACGTAGCGCGGGTCGAGCCAGAGCTCGAAGTCGTCGCCGGTACCGGCGGGGTGGACCTCGAGCCCGCGTGAGAGCGTCGCCTTCGGCGGCTGGATCGCCCGCTCGGCCGTCGAGAGCACACGCCGCCAGCCGAGCGCGTCGACCACGAGCGGCGCGTGCAGGTCACCGCGGTCGGTGTGGACGACGATCGTGCCCTCGTCGCCGGGCGAGCGCCCGCTGACCGTCGCGGTCTCGAACCGCGCCGCTCCGCAGCCGTCCCAGAGCAGCTCGCACAGCTGCCGGTAGTCGAACGTCGAGAAGGACCACGGCAGGTCCCAGCGCAGCGTCCGCAGCGGGGTGTGGATGACCAGGTCGTCGAAGGTCTGCAGGATCGACGGGCCGAGCCCCATCGCCTCGATCCAGGCGGTCGGCGCGGCGCATGCGGACGTCTGCCGCTCACCGATCTCGTAGCGGTCGAGCACCAGCACGTCGGCTCCGGTGCCGGCGAGCTCACGCGCGACGGTCAGCCCGGCGAACGATGCACCGCAGACGATGATGTCGGCCGAGCCGGAGAGGGGAGAGCGCTCTGCGCCCCGTTTCGTCGCGCGGACCGGCATTTCGGCGGGATTCTAGGCCGGGACGATCGCGCTACCCTTGCCGGTCCAATGACAACCATCTCAACCGAAGCCCCTCCCGAGGCGCAGGTCGTCCCCGGCAGCGACGGCCTACTGCTCGAAGTCAACGGGCAAATCGTCCCCAACTACGACGCCACGTTCACCTCCTTCAAGGAGGGCGAGGTCGTTTCCGGCCACGTCGTGCGCATCGACAAGGACGAGATCCTCGTCGACATCGGCTACAAGAGCGAAGGGGTCATCCCCTCGCACGAGCTCTCCATCCGCAAGAACGTCGACCCGCATGACGAGGTCGAGATGGGTGAGGAGGTCGACGCGCTGGTCCTGATCAAGGAGGACCAGGACGGTCGCCTGATCATGTCCAAGAAGCGCGCTCGCTTCGAGAAGGCATGGCGCCGCATTGAGGCAGCCGCCGAGTCCGGCGAGCCGGTCGAGGGACACGTCATCGAAGTCGTCAAGGGCGGCCTGATCATCGACCTCGGCGTGCGTGGCTTCCTGCCCGCGTCGCTCGTCGACATCCGCCGCGTCGCGAACCTCGACGAGTTCCTGCACACGATGATCGAGTGCAAGGTCATCGAGCTGAACCGTTCGCGCAACAACGTCGTCCTCTCGCGCCGCGCGGTGCTGGAGGAGGAGCGCAAGGAGCAGCGCCAGGAGATCCTGGACCGCCTGCAGCCCGGCCTCGTCGTCGAGGGTCAGATCTCGAACATCGTCGACTTCGGCGCGTTCGTCGACCTCAACGGCATCGACGGCCTGATCCACATCTCCGAGCTTTCGTGGTCGCACGTCAACCACCCGAGCGAGATCCTCAACATCGGCGACACCGTTCAGGTCAAGGTGCTCGACATCGACCGCGACCGCCAGCGCATCTCGCTGGGTCTCAAGCAGACCCAGGCGGATCCGTGGCAGCGCGTCGTCGACACCTACCGGATCGGCGACGACCTCGAGGGCAAGGTCACGAAGGTCGTCACGTTCGGCGCGTTCGTCGAGATCCTCGACGGTGTCGAGGGCCTGGTCCACATCTCCGAGCTCGCCTCGCACCACGTCGAGAACCCGCGTGAGATCGTCGCCCCCGGTGACGAGATCAAGGTCAAGATCCTCGAGATCGACTCCGAGCGCCGGCGCCTGTCGCTGTCGGTCAAGCGTGTCGAGGGCCAGATCCTGTCGGCGCACGTCGGGGAGCCCACGGGCGACCTGGACGACGCCCCCGAGGGCTTCAGCGCCGATGACTTCGCACCGGTTCCCGCGCTCGAGGCGCAGGATGCCGAGCTGACCGCCGAGGGTGAGGCCGTCGCACAGGCCGAAGCCGTCGCCGACGAGCTTGCGATCGATGCCGTCGTCGAAGCGGACGTCGAGATCATCGAGGACGACGCACCGGCCGAGACTGAGGCCGCTGCCGAGCCCGAGGCCGTCGTTGAGGCAGAGGCAGAGGCACCGGCCGAGGCTGAGGCCGAGGTCGAGGCGCCCGCTGCTGAGGCTCCCGCCGACGAACCCGCTGCTGAGGCTCCGGCCGAGCCCGAGCAGTCCTGACGCGGCTGCGGCGAGAACGCTGGACGCGCAGCCCAGGATCCCGTTCGTCGGACTGACCGGGGGCCTGGGCTCCGGCAAGTCCACTGCGCTCGCCGCACTCGAGCGCCTCGGCGCGGCGACGCTGTCGACCGACGCCGTCGTCCATGAGCTGTACGCCGGTGCCGCTGTCCGCGACGCCGTCGTCGCGCGCTGGGGAGCCGGCGTCGCACCCGGCGGCGTCGTCGATCGCGCGGTCGTCGCCCGTCATGCGTTTGCCGATCCGGCAGAGCGAGCGTGGCTCGAAGGGCTGCTCTGGCCGCTCGTCGCTGCGCGCGTCGTGGAATGGCGCGAGCAGTCCGATCACGCCGAGCCGGCGCCGGCAGCCGCGGTCGTCGAGACGCCGCTGCTGTTCGAGGCGGGGCTCGAGGGCGGCTACGACGCGACGATCGCCGTCGTCTCGGACGAGGCGATCCGGGCGCAGCGCGCAGCCGCGCGCGGGCACGAGGCGGTCGACGAGCGCGCCGCCAGGCAGCTGACGCAGGACGAGAAGGCCGCCCGCGCGACCTACGTCGTGCGCAACGACGGCAGCGTGGAGGCGCTCCAGTCCGACCTGGCCGTCATCCTTGACGCGTTGCGAAGATGAGTCAGCGCACGCACACTGCCACTCGACACGCCAGGACCACGCGGGCGCCAGGTCGCGCGCGTGTTCGCCAGCGCCGGCTGCTGTGGGGCCTCGTCGCACTTGCACTGACCGGCGCCGCGGTCGCACTGCTCTGGGGGACGTTCCACCAGGCGGTCAAGGAGATCGGGCTGCCGCTGCGCCATGAGGACATCATTCGCCAGCAGGCGTCGGACAAGAAGCTCGACCCCGCGCTGATCGCCGCCGTCATCTACGCCGAGTCACGGTTCGTGTCGGGCCGCACCTCGACGGCGGGGGCAGAAGGCCTGATGCAGATCACGCCGGACACCGCGCAGGGGATTGCGAAGCGGTCCGGTGGCACGGCGTTCGTGCTCGAGGATCTTGCGACGCCGCAGGTGAACATCGCCTACGGCTCCTATCTGCTGCGAGAGCTGCTCGACCGCTACGACGGGGACGTCGCTGCGGCGCTGGCCGCATACAACGCGGGACCGGGGAAGGCCGATCAGTGGGGTGGGTCTGCGCTGCGCGTTGAGGACATTCCGTATCCGGAGACGCGGTTGTATGTCCAGAAGGTCCTGGCGGCGCAGCGCGAGTACCGGACGAAGTATTCAAACGAGCTTGGGCTCTAACCCGGGGGTGGGTGTTCGCGGGCCTCGCGGCGCCTGACGCGCCGCGTCGAGCGGGGCCGTACATGCGTACTGTCCCCACTCGACCCGCCACGCCATGCATCCACGATTCCTCGCTCCCGTCTGGGGCGGACGATTCTTTGTTGCCGCGCTGTTGGTCTGAAGTGCTGGTGGTTCGGGCCGGCTGAGCTGCGTCTCGGGTGCGCCCGGCTCGTTTGACGTTTTCTGGGGCGCTTTTCTGGCCGCTCCGGGTGGCTGTCTAGTCTGTCTGTGTGCCGCCGTTTCGTCTTGACAGTGCCTTTGCTCCGGCTGCGGATCAGCCGCGGGCGATCGATGAGATCTCGGCGGCGGTGACGGCGGGGGAGCGGTACACGACGCTGCTCGGCGCGACCGGCACCGGCAAGACGATGACGATGGCGGCGACGATCGAGCGCCTGCAGCGGCCGGCGCTGGTGATGGCGCACAACAAGACGCTCGCCGCGCAGCTCTGCAACGAGTTCCGGATGTTCTTCCCGGACAACGCGGTCGAGTACTTCGTCAGCTACTACGACTACTACCAGCCCGAGGCGTACGTCCCGAGCAAGGACCTCTACATCGAGAAGGACTCGGCGATCAACCAGGAGGTCGACCGGCTGCGTCATGCCGCGACCGCCGCGCTGCTCGCTCGCCGCGACGTGATCATCGTCGCCTCGGTCTCGGCGATCTACGGCATGGGCTCGCCGGAGACCTACGAGCGCAACGTCCAGATCCTGAGGCGCGGCGACACGATCGATCGCGACGATCTGCTGCGCAAGCTCGTCTCGATCCAGTACACCCGCAACGACGTGGCACTCGGCCGCGGCACGTTCCGTGTGCGCGGCGAAGCGCTCGAGGTGTTCCCCGCCGACGCCGAGACCGCGTTCCGCGCGACGCTGTTCGGCGACGAGGTCGAGCGCCTGCAGCGCTTCGATCCGCTCACCGGCGAGCTGCTCGAGGACGACCTCGAGCACATCGCTGTCTGGCCGGCGACGCACTACAACGTCAAGGACGGCGTGATGGACCGCGCGGTCGAGGAGATCGGCCTGGAGCTGAACACGCGCTGCGCCGAGCTCGAGGCCGAGGGCAAGTTGCTCGAGGCCCATCGCCTGCGCCAGCGCACGCAGTACGACATGGAGATGCTGCGGGAGATGGGCTTCTGCAACGGCATCGAGAACTACTCGCGCATCCTCGACGGCCGCAACCCCGGCGACCGGCCCTACTGCCTGATCGACTACTACCCCGACGACTTCGTCTGCTTCCTCGACGAGTCGCACCAGACGGTGCCGCAGATCGGCGCGATGTACGAGGGTGACCGCAGCCGCAAGAGCACGCTCGTCGACTACGGGTTCCGCCTGCCGAGCGCGCTCGACAATCGCCCGCAGACGTTCGACGAGTTCCTCGCGATCACGCCGACGATCGTCTTCGTCTCGGCCACACCCGGAACGTTCGAGCGCTCGCGCGCCTCGCGGATCGTCGAGCAGATCGTCAGGCCGACGGGGATCGTCGACCCGAACGTCGAGGTCCGCGAGACGAAGGGCCAGATCGACGACCTGATGAACGAGGTGCGCGTCCGCGTCGACCGCAGCGAGCGCGTCCTCGTCACGACGCTCACGAAGAAGATGAGCGAGGACCTCACCGACTACCTGCTCGAGATGGGCTTCCGCGTGCGCTACCTGCACAGCGAGGTCGACACGCTCGAGCGGATCCAGATCATCCGCGACCTGCGGCTCGGCGAGTACGACGTGCTCGTCGGCGTGAACCTGCTGCGTGAGGGCCTCGACCTGCCCGAGGTCTCGCTCGTCGCGATCCTCGACGCCGACAAGGAGGGCTTCCTGCGCGGGGAGACCTCGCTGATCCAGACGATCGGGCGCGCGGCGCGCAACGTCGACGGCACCGTCCTGATGTACGCCGACAAGGAGACCGCGGCGATGCGCGCGGCGCTGTCGGAGACCGATCGCCGCCGTGCGATCCAGGTCGCCTACAACGAGGAGCACGGGATCACCGCCGGCGTCGATCGTGAAGGGCGTCAGCGACATCGCGGAGTTCCTGACCTCGGAGAGCAAGACGCCCAAGCGCCGCCGGCGCGGCGAGCGGGCGAGGATCAAGGACCTGCCGCCGACCGAGCTGGAGCGCACGATCGTCGAGCTCGAAGAGGAGATGCTGGTCGCCGCCGACGAGCTGCGGTTCGAGTACGCGGCGCGCCTGCGCGATGAGCTGCGTGACCTGCGGCGCGAGCTCGAGGCCGTCCGGTCGATGGGGCTCGAGGCCGTCGTCGAGGACTGACGCGGCGTGCAGCAGGCGCTGCTGGACTGGTACGCCCGCGAGCGCCGCGACCTGCCGTGGCGCCGCACCAGCGATCCGTACGCGATCCTCGTCTCAGAGGTGATGCTGCAGCAGACGCAGGTCGCGCGCGTCGTGCCGCGCTACGAGGCCTGGATCGCACGCTGGCCGACGGCGGCCGCGCTGGCGGAAGCGGTGCGCGCGGACGTCCTCGCGGCGTGGGTCGGGCTCGGCTACAACACGCGCGCCGTGCGGCTTCAGGAGGCCTGCCGCGTCGTCGCGCGCGACGGCTGGCCGCGGACCGCCGCCGGCCTGGCGCGAGCTGCCCGGGGTGGGGCCGTACACCGCTGCGGCGGTCGCGTCGTTCGCGTTCGGCGAGCAGGTCGCGGCGGTCGACACCAACGTGCGCCGCGTGGCCGCGCGACTCGGGCGCGGGTCGCCGCAGGAACTGCTCCCGGACGGGCGCGCGCATGACTGGAACCAGGCGATGATGGAGCTCGGGGCGACGGTCTGCGGCGCGCGGACCGTCCGCTGCGAGATCTGTCCCGTCGCGCGCTCCTGTGCGTCGCGCGACCAGGTCGTGATCACGCCGCGTGCGCCTGCCGGAACGCGTGAGCGCTTCGAGGACTCGACGCGCTGGGTCCGCGGCCGCGTGGTCGCCGCGCTGGCCGCCGGCGACGGGCTGCCCACGGCGATCCCGCAGGAGCGTCTGCAGCCCGCACTCGAGGCGCTCGTCAGGGACGGGCTCGTCGTAATGGAGCAGAGCGGAGCCCGGCTCGCGTAGGCTCCGGCGCCGATGAGCACGACGCCAGACGACAGCCGCGCAGACGCACTCGAGCGCCTCGACAACGTCGAGCGCGAGCTCGCGCAGCTCGAGGAGAGCGTGCGCGCCGCCTCCAGCCGCCTGCACGGCGAGCTCGCACGCGCGCGGGCGGCGGTGCACGACCTGCACGCGAGCGCGAGCGCGCCCGCACCCGCCGTGGTCGAAGCGCGCGCGGCGGCTGAGCCGGACGCGGCGCCCGAGTCCGAGTCCGAGCCCGAGGACGACGGCGCCCGCCTCGTCGCGCTCGATCTCGTGATGCGCGAGGTGCCCCGTGCCGACGCGGAGCGCGAGCTGGCGGCGAGCTTCCCGGGCAGCGACGCCGCGCGGCTGCTCGACGAGGCCGCCGACAGCCTCGGCGGCTGAGCGCTCAGCTCACCGGCCGGCAGGTAACGGCGCTGCGGTCGAGCACGCGGCCCGAGGCGGCGACGATCGCGATCGTCGCGTGACCACGTGTCAGCCGCAGGCGCGCGCCGCCCGGCGTCGTCCTGTTGACGAAGCGCAGCGTGGCGCGCGACGGGTGGGGAATCGGGATGTTCGGACGCCCGCCTCCGCCGGAGACGATCTGTCGCAGACCGTCGCGATCGGCGAAGCGCTGCAGGTCGTGGTCGTGACCGGACAGGACGAGCCGCGCATGACCGCGCAGCGGATTCCACAACGGCGCCATGTCGGCCTGGTCGCCGTGCCAGCCGCTGCTCCAGCGGGGGCGGTGCCAGATCGCGATCCGGCAGGTGCCGGGCCTGCGGACAGCGCGTGCCAGCCAGCGGGCCTGCGCTGAGCCGGGGCCGTGCGGCGCCTCGCTGTTGAGTGAGAGGACCTCCCAGCCGCCGGGGAGCGTGCGGCGGTACCAGCTGGGCAGTGCATGACCGAGCTTGGATCGCCAGTACGGGAAGTAGCCGGTGGCGCTATTGCCCCACTCGTGGTTTCCCGGAGTCGGGATCGTGTGGCGCGCGAGCGCGCCGTACAGCGGGTCGTACCCCTGCCGGAACTCCCGCGCGGTCCCCGTCTCGTAGACGTCGCCGAGGTAGAGCAGACGGTCGGGTCGCTCGCGGCGGACCCGCGCGGCGAGCGCGCGCGCTCGTGTGCTGTTCTCGGCATCGCCGACGGCCCAGATCGTGATCCCGCGCGCGGCGGCCGCGGACAGGGCGGTTCGGGCGCGCCGCGGACGGCGCGAGCGCGCCGATCACCAGCGCGGCGCCGACGACCGTGGTGAGAGTCCGAGCGCGCACCCCACGAGTGTGGCGCGTGGGCGCGACGGTCGCGCCATCCGTCCGCAACGCGGCATCTGAGAGACTCGCGCGATGGCTACTCCCGACACGCAGACCGCGGCCGCCGAGCGGACCGAGACGACCTTCACCTCAGGCGGCGAGCGCTGCGCCGCGTGGCACTACACGCCGCAGGCAGCGACGGCTACTGGGACGTGCGTGGTGATGGCACACGGCTTCAGCCTGACCCGTCACGACGGTCTGGCCGCCTACGCCGAGGCGCTCGCAGCCGCCGGCGCGCACGTCGTCGTCTTCGACCATCGCTTCCTCGGCGACTCGGGCGGCTCGCCGCGCCAGCGCTTCAATCGCGGCGATCAGCTCGAGGACTGGCGCAACGCGATCGCGTTCGCGCGCACACTCGACGGCGTCGCCTCGGAGCGGATCGTCCTGTGGGGCTTCTCGTTCTCGGGTGGCCATGCCCTCGAGCTGGCGGCCAAGCGCGACGACATCGCCGCCGCGATCGTGCTCTGCCCCTTCGTCGACGGGCTGCAGCGGGTCCTGGGCACGCCGCCGGCGCTGTCGGCCTGGATCATCCCGCGCGCGCTCGCCAACGCCGCCGGCCGCGATGTCCTGATCCCGGTCACCGGGCAGCCGGGAACGCACGCCGCGATGGCGCTGCCCGGGGAGGCCGACGGCTTCGCGGCCGCAATCCCCGACGGATCCCCGTGGCGTAACGAGATCTCGCCGGCGATCTTCCTGACGGTCGGCATGGTGCGCCCGATCAGCAAGGCCAAGAAGGTCACGTGCCCGCTGTGGGTCGGTGTCGGCGAGCGCGACATCAGCGTCCACAAGCCCGCCGTCGTGAAGCTCGCCGAGCGCGCCCCACGTGGGGAGCTGCATCGCTACGACATCGACCACTTCGAGGGCTTCCTCGGCGAGCTGCCGGCGCAGATCGCCGGTGACCAGGTGACGTTCCTGCAGGGCAACCGGCTGCTGTAGGTGTCGCGAGGGCAGGCGAACGTCTGTTCGCTCTTGTAGCATCAAACGTAATGCCGCCATCGAACTCGATCGTCGTCTCGGGCGCTCGTGAACACAACCTGAAGAACGTTTCGATCGAGCTGCCGCGCGACGCGCTGGTGGTCATAACCGGCCTGTCCGGGTCCGGGAAGTCCTCGCTCGCGTTCGACACGATCTACGCCGAGGGACAGCGCCGCTACGTCGAGTCGCTGAGCGCCTACGCGCGCCAGTTCCTCGGGCAGATGGACAAGCCGGACGTCGACTCGATCGAGGGCCTGTCGCCGGCGATCTCGATCGACCAGAAGACGACGTCGCGCAACCCGCGCTCGACGGTCGGCACGGTCACGGAGATCTACGACTACCTGCGCCTGCTGTGGTCGCGGGTCGGGCATCCGCACTGCGCGAACTGCGGCGCGCCGATCGCCGGGCAGTCGGCCGAGCAGATCATCGACCAGGTGATGGAGCTCGAGGAGGGCACGCGCTTCATGGTGCTCGCGCCGGTCGTCCGCGGCCGCAAGGGCGAGTACGGGAAGCTGTTCGAGGAGCTGCGCACCGACGGTTTCGCGCGCGCCAAGGTCGACGGCGAGCTGCGCCAGCTCGATGAGACGATCGAGCTCGACAAGAAGTACAAGCACGACATCTCCGTCGTCGTCGACCGGCTCGTGATGCGGCCGGATCTGCGCAAGCGGCTCGCCGACTCGATCGAAACCGCCGTCGGGCTCGCGGATGGAATCGTCGAGGTCGAGATCGTCCCGCGCGAGGGCGACAAGCAGGCCGCACAGGTGCTGACGTTCTCGGAGAAGTTCGCCTGTCTGAAGTGCGGCACGTCGATGCCCGAGCTGGAGCCGCGGATCTTCTCGTTCAACTCGCCGCACGGCGCGTGTGAGCGCTGCACGGGGCTGGGCTCGCAGATGGAGATCGACCCCGAGCTCGTCGTGCCCGACCCGACGCTGACGATCCGTGAGGGCGCGCTGGCGCCGTGGGCCGCGAGCGCTTCGCAGTACTACGGGCAGATCACGCTCGCGCTCGCGGAGCAGTACGACGTCAGCCTCGACAAGCCCTGGCAGGACCTGCCGCCGGACCACCGCGCGTTGTTCCTCGGCGGGACGGGCGGCGAGCGGATCCTCGTCAACTACAAGAACCGCTACGGGCGCAGCCGTTCGTACTCGACGCGCTTCGAGGGAATCGTCCCGAACCTCGAGCGCCGCTATCGCGAGACGGACTCCGATCAGATGCGCGAGCGCATCGAGGAGTTCATGGCGATCGTCCCGTGCCCGGCCTGCAAGGGCTCTCGGCTGCGGCCCGAGTCGCGCGCCGTGCTGGTCGCCGGCATGGCGATTCACGAGTTCACGGCGCTGTCGGTGCGGCAGGCGCGGCGCTGGCTGGACGAGGTCGTCCTGACCGAGACCGAGCGGCACATCGCGCGGCTCGTGTTCCGCGAGATCGAGGAGCGTCTGCGGTTCCTCGAGGACGTCGGGATCGGCTATCTGTCACTCGATCGCGGTGCCGCGTCGCTCTCGGGCGGCGAGGCGCAGCGGATCCGGCTCGCGACCCAGATCGGGTCCGCGCTCGTCGGCGTCCTCTACGTCCTGGACGAGCCGTCGATCGGGCTGCACCAGCGTGACAACTCGAAGCTGATCGGCACGCTCGAGCGGCTGCGCGACCTCGGGAACACCGTCATCGTCGTCGAGCACGACGAGCAGACGATGCGCGCCGCCGACCATCTCGTCGACATGGGTCCCGGTGCCGGCGAGCACGGGGGGCGCGTCGTCGCCGAGGGCACGGCCGCCGACGTGGAGAAGGTCGCCGAGTCGCTGACCGGCCAGTTCCTGGCGGGAACGCGCGTGGTCGAGGTGCCGGCCAAGCGCCGCAAGCCGGCGGGCAACCTCGAGATCCGCGGGGCGCGCCAGCACAACCTGCGCTCGGTCGACGTGAAGGTGCCGCTCGGCGTCCTCACCTGCGTGACGGGCGTCTCGGGCTCGGGCAAGTCGACGCTCGTCAACGGCGTCCTCTACAAGTCGGTCGCCAACCGCCTGCACCGCGCACGCCAGCGCCCGGGCGCGCACACGGCCGTCCTCGGGCTCGACCAGCTCGACAAGATCATCCAGGTCGACCAGTCGCCGATCGGGCGCACCCCGCGCTCCAACCCGGCGACCTACACCGGCCTGTTCGACGTCATCCGCGACATCTTCAGCAAGACGCAGGAGGCGCGGGCGCGCGGCTACAAGCCCGGCCGCTTCTCGTTCAACGTCAAGGGCGGGCGCTGCGAGGTCTGCAAGGGCGACGGCCAGATCAAGATCGAGATGCACTTCCTGCCGGATGTCTACGTCCCGTGCGAGCAGTGCCACGGCAAGCGCTACAACCGCGAGACGCTCGACATCCGCTTCAAGGGCAAGACGATCGCCGACGTGCTCGACATGCCGGTCGAGGAGGCGGTCGAGTTCTTCAAGCACATCCCGAAGATCCACCGGCGCCTGGACACGCTCAACGACGTCGGCCTGGGCTACATCCGGCTCGGCCAGCCCGCGACGACGCTGTCGGGCGGCGAGGCGCAGCGCGTGAAGCTCGCGACCGAGCTATCGAAGGTCGCCACGGGCCGCACGCTCTACATCCTCGACGAGCCGACGACGGGCCTGCATTTCGCGGACGTGCAGAAGCTGCTCGAGGTGCTGCACCGGCTCGTCGACGCGGGCAACTCGGTCGTCGTGATCGAGCACAACCTCGATGTCATCAAGACGGCCGACCGTGTCATCGACATGGGGCCCGAGGGTGGGGAGGAGGGCGGCGCCGTCGTCGCCCAGGGCACGCCCGAGGACGTCGCGGGGACGCCGGGCTCACACACCGGGCAGTTCCTTGCCGAGCTCGTGACCCCGTCGGTGCCGAAGGCACGCCGCGCCGCGGGCCGCCGCGCCGCGAAGGCGCCGGCGAAGGCCGCCGCCTGAGCGCCATGCTGGGAGTGGATCGCGCGGACGCGCGCCTCTGGCTGCAGAAGTGGCGCTGGTACCAGCGCTCGGCGCTCCCGTGGAACCGCCTGCGCCTGCACCGCGAGTTCGCGGCGCGACGCGCGTTCTGCAAATGGCCGGTCAACGGCGAGGTGCTCGAGCTGTTCCGCGACGGGCGCCTGCAGATCGGCGAGGGCACGCTGCTGGAGCCGAACGTCTGGCTCACCGGCGGGGAGAGCGGCCGGATCACGATCGGCGAAGGCGTCTTCCTCAACCAGGGCGTGATGGTCGCCGCGGTCGACCTCGTCGAGATCGGCGACCACTGCATGGCCGCGAACGGCTGCATGATCACCGACGGGAACCATCGCTTCGACGATCCGACCAAGCCCGTGACCTGGCAGGGCTTCAGCTCGAAGGGGCCGACGCGGCTCGGCGCCAACGTCTGGCTCGGCGCGAACGTCATCGTCACAAGTGGCGTGACGATCGGCGACCGCTGTGTCGTCGGCTCCAACAGCGTCGTGACGACCGATCTGCCCGCCGGAACGATCGCGGCGGGAGCACCCGCGAAGGTGCTGCGCGAGATCGAGTTCAGCGAGCCTGACGACGCCTGAGCGTCGCCGGCGCACCGCAGCGTTATTTGTCGGTGACGACGATGAGCGCGAGCGCTACGAACGCGGCGAACCCGGCGAATGAGACGATCGCGACCGTCGCCCACGTCACCAGCCCGAGCTTGTGACCTTCACGGCGGGCCTCGCCACCGCGGATCACGCCTGAGAGGCCGAGCGAGAAGCAGAACGACACGCCGATCGTGACGACCAGGGCCTCGAGCACGAGTTGGCCGATCTGGGAGGCCTCGGAGGCGAGCGGGATCATGAGCCGGCTCCCACGGCCTGGGGCGGTGCTGCGCGGCGAACGTCAGAGCGCCGCCGGCCGACGATCGCAACGCCGAGTGCGATCGCCGAGACGACCACGAGCAGCGGCCCAGCTGCGCCCGTGCCGAGCGCCCGGCAGACGCCGTAGGCGGCGGCTCCGATGATCGCCGCGGCGGGCAGCGTCAGGCCCCAGGCGGTGACGATGTTCCCGGCGATGCCCCAGCGCACGGCCGACACGCTCTTGGCGGCGCCGGCGCCCATCACGCCGCCGGAGATCACGTGCGTCGTTGAGAGCGGGTAGCCGAGCGCGGTGGCGCTGAACAGGACGGCGGCGCCCGCGGACTGCGCGGAGAACCCCTGCGCCGGATCCATCTTGATGACGCGCGTCCCCATCGTCCTGATGATGCGCCAGCCGCCGAAGTAGGTGCCCAGCGCGATCGCGGTCGCGGAGCTGATGATCACCCAGACGGGGACGTCGAACGAGTCGGCGGGCAGATTGCCGTTGGCGATCAGCGCGAGCGTGATGACGCCCATCGTCTTCTGCGCGTCGTTGGTCCCGTGCGCAAGTGAGAACAGGCTGCTGCTGACCAGCTGGCCGCTGCGGAAGCCGCGCACGACCGGCCCCGGGCGTCTGCGCCCGGCAACGGTGTAGGCGACGAGGATCGCCAGCCCGGCGGCGACGAACGCCAGCACGGGGGCGACGAACCCCGGGATGATCACCTTGTCGATCAGGTCCTGGACCTGCACCGCGCCCGTCCCGGCCGCTGCGATCGCCGCGCCGACGAGGCCGCCGATCAAGGCGTGCGACGAGCTCGACGGGAGGCCGAACCACCAGGTCACGAGGTTCCACGAGATCGCTCCGACGAGTGCCGCGAAGATCACCGTCGGATTGATGACCGTTGACTCGACGATGCCGCTGCCGATCGTGGCTGCGACCTGCAGCGAGATGAAGGCGCCGGCGAAGTTCAGGATCGACGCGAGCGCGACCGCCGCCCGCGGCGACAGGGCACGGGTCCCGATCGACGCGGCGACCGCGTTGGCGGTGTCGTGGAAGCCGTTCGTGAAGTCGAACGCGAGCGCCGTCGCGACGACGATCACGAGGATGACGTCTCCGCCCATGCTCAGTGGTTCTTGACGACGATCGCGTCGATCACGTCAGCGACGCGCTCGCACGCGTCGATCGCCTGCTCGAGCCGCGTGAAGATGTCCTTCCAGCGGATCACGACCATCGGGTCGATCCCGTTGCGGAACAGCGACGCGATCGCGTCGCGGCTGACGCGGTCGGCCTCGTTCTCCAGCCGGTGGATCTCGTGGAGCGCCGCGGAGGCGTCGCTGAAGTCGCGCACGCTCGGCATCGCCTGCTGGATCGCGCGCGTCGAGGCGAGCAGGATCCCGGCGAGTCGCTGGGACTGCTCCATCGGCGCCTCGATCGCGTAGAGCCCGAGGTAGTCCGCGGCCTCCTCGGTGAGATCGATCACGTCATCCATCGCCGAGCCGAGCTCGAGGATGTCCTCGCGGTCGATCGGCGTCACGAACGTCTGGTTCAGACGCTGGCGGATCTCATGAAGCGTCGTGTCGCCCTGGTTCTCACAGGCGACGATCGCGGCGAAATGCTCGTCGCGCTGGTCGGGGTAGTGCGCGAGCATCTGGTCGAGCTGCTCGGCGGCATCGACAGCCGTCTGTGCGAACGACGAGAAGTACTCGTAGAAGACCCGGTCGCGCGAGACGAGCAGGTTGGTCAGGCTGGCCATCGAGGACCCTCCGGCGGACGGAACAAGGTTCCGTGAGGCTACGTTCGCCCGAGTCCAGCGGTGTTAACACGGTGTTACCGGACTGTTACCGGCGACGGGCCATCGGTTCGGCTTCGCCGACCCGTCCTGCCAGGGGGCCGTTCCTCAGACCGGGTGTGCGATGCCAGGGTCGTGCTCGGCGAGCGTTGCGCGGAAGTCCGCGAGCTCGGACTCGTCGATCGAGTAGCCGTGCTCCGGGCCCGGATACGTGCGATCGCGCACCTCGCCGGCGAAGGCGCCGACGCCGGCGATCATCTCGTCGAGCAGGTTCGCGTAGCGCTTGACAAAGCGCGCGCCGAGGCCCTCGCGGATGCCGAGCAGGTCGTGGAACACCAGGACCTGGCCGTCGACCGAGGGTCCTGCGCCGATGCCGATGACGGGGATGCTCAGGTGCGGCATCAGCTCTTCGGCGACGGCCGACGGGATCGCCTCGAAGACCAGCGAGAAACAGCCGACCTCCTGGAGTGCCAGCGCCTCACGGGCGATCTTGTTGGCCGCTGCGGCGCTGCGGCCCTGCGCCTTGTAGCCGCCGAGTGCGGTGGACGTCTGCGGCGTCAGGCCCACGTGACCCATGACGGGGATTCCGGCGCGCACGATCGCGCGCGCACGGGCGACCGGCGTCTCGCCGCCGCCCTCGAGCTTGACCGCGTCACAGCCCGCCTCCTTGACGAAGC
This sequence comes from uncultured Actinomycetes bacterium, assembly GCA_963821685.1. GTDB lineage: Bacteria > Actinomycetota > Thermoleophilia > Solirubrobacterales > Solirubrobacteraceae > F1-60-MAGs163. The sequence continues at coordinate 105,591 of CAWGEW010000009.1, forward strand.
GCATCGCGGTCTCGACCGCCTGCTCGTCGCTGACCTCATACGACCCGAACGGGAGGTCGCCGACCATGAACGGGGTCTTCAGGCCACGCCGGACAGCGCGCGCCAGGACCAGCAGTTCGTCGAGCTCGACGGCGACCGTCGAGGGGTAGCCGAGCACCGTCATCGCGCCTGAATCGCCGACCAGGACGAGGTCGACGGCGGCACCCTCGGCGGCGAGCGCGCTCGGGTAGTCGTACGCCGTGACCATCACGATCGGCTCGCGCGTGCGCTTCTTCTCGAGCAGTCGCGGCAGCGTCATCGGAAGGCTCGAGGCATCGGGCGGGACGGGCATGTTCGAGGGCATTGAGGACATGAGAGTTCTCCTAGGTCACGCGGGTCGACGCCGCCAGTGCGGTCGCCGCTCGTGGGTCGTGGGTGGAGGCTGTGCTGGTGTCTGGGGTGGCCGGAGCCGCAGGTCCGGCCGTCAGGTTGTCGATCAGGCGCACGTCACCGACGCGCGCAGCGGTGACGAGCAGCAGCTCGCCGGCGATGTCGTCGACCGCGGTGAGCGTCGCCGGATCGACTGCCGTGAAGTACTCGGGCTCGGCGCCGCCGGCACGCAGCAGTGCGAGGCCGGCCTGTGAGACGGACGCGCCGTCGCGCAGCTCGCCGGCGGAGATCGCGCGGGCGACCTCGCGCAGCGCGCGTGAAAGCGACAGCGCCTGCTCGCGCTGCGCGTCCGTGAGACGCTCGTTGCGGCTGGAGAGCGCCAGCCCGTCAGCGTCGCGAACGGTCGGACAGGCGACGATCTGCGCCCGCAGGTTCAGATCGGCGGCCATCCGGCGGACGACCGCGAGCTGCTGCGCGTCCTTCTGGCCGAAGTAGGCCGCGTCGGGAGCGACCATCGTCAGCAGCTTGGCCACGACGGTCGTCACGCCATCGAAATGACCGCTGCCGCGGTGCGCACCCTCGAGGGTGTGGGTTAGCGGACCGCTGACGGCGACGGTCGTGGCGAACCCGTCGGGGTAGACCTCGCCGAGGCTGGGGACGAACAGCACGTCGGCGCCTGCGGCGAAAGCCAGCTCGGCGTCGCGCGCCTCGCCGCGCGGGTAGGCGTCCAGGTCGCCGGCGTCGTTGAACTGGGTGGGATTGACGAAGAGTGAGACGACGACGACGTCGTGATCTGCCCGCGCCTGGGCGATCAGCGAGAGGTGGCCGTCGTGCAGCGCACCCATCGTCGGGACGAGGCCGATCGAGCGTCCGCTGCGGCGCGCCTCGTCGAGCTGCGTCCGCAGGCCGGCGATCGTGCGCGTGATTGCCGGTGCGGCGCCGGCGGATCGTCCGGACAGCGCACGCGCCTGGTCGCCGAGCACGTCGAAGAGCCCCAGCAGATCCGGCGTGCGCTCGGCGATCGCCGCCCGCTGCAGCGCGACGGTCGCGTCGTCGCCGCGGGCGATCGGGCCGGTCAGCGCGGCCTCGGCACCTTCGCGCGCCCAGTTGTCGACGCTCGCGCGCACCAGTGGTGCGAGTGCCTCGCGCGGGACACCGGCGGTCGCCGCGAGGCGCTCCGCTGCACCCTCGAGCGCGACCAGCAGGTTCGAGGCCACCGACGCCGCTGCGTGGTACGCGGCGCGGTCCGCGTCGGCGATGACGAAGGGCACCATCCCGAGCGTGAGCGCCAGATGCTCGGCGAGTGAGCGTGCACGCTCACTCGTTCCGGCGACGGCGCAGCCCGCGCCGGCGAACTGCGCGCCGGCGGGCGTCACCGTCATCAGGGGGTGCAGGCCGAACGCCTCATGGCCGGCGAGCACATCGAGGCCCGTGGCTCCGGAGCAGTGTCCGACGAGCGTCCCTGGCCGCACCGTGGCGGCGGCGGTCGCGATCTGGGCGTCCGGGACGCAGAGCAGCACGGCATCTGCGCCCGCGCCGTCGAAGCCGCGGCCGTGCGGGCCTTCGGCGGGCAGGCCCGCCGCGCGCAATGCGTCCACGATGGCTGAGCCGAGGCGGCCAGCTCCAACGATGGCGATGCGCGGTGGGATGTCGGTCCAGTTCCCCATTGGGATACCGGTCGCGGTGTCTGCGTGCCCTTCCAGAACGTTTGGGTCCGGGGTCCGGCCCCGAAGGTGACGGCCCCGTCACACGGAACGGTATCACCCGCTGCGGCCACCGGAAGAGGGCCGGTAGCATCGCGCCGGATGCCCGTCCCGGACACCGCCGAAGCCCGTCGTGACGTGCTTGCGGACGTCTACCGCGAGGCGCGCGTCTGCACGCGCTGCCCACAGCTGGCCCAGACGCGCACCCAGGTCGTTTTCGGGGCCGGGAATGCGAACGCCGACCTGCTCTTCATCGGGGAGGCTCCCGGGGCCGACGAGGACCGCGACGGCGTGCCGTTCGTCGGTCGCGCGGGGAAGCTCCTGACGCAACTGCTGGGTGAGATCGGGATCGCGCGCGAGGACGTGTTCATCGCCAACGTCCTCAAGTGCCGGCCGCCGGACAATCGCAATCCCACCAGCCCCGAGATCGCGAACTGCTCGTCGTGGCTGTTCCGTCAGCTCGAGCTGATCCAGCCGACCGTCGTCGTGACGCTCGGGAACTTCGCGACCAAACTGCTGCGCGAGGACCAGACGTCGATCACCCGGATCCGGGGTCAGGTCGAGGTGCGCACGATCGGCCCGCGCGCGGTCCGGCTGCTGCCGGTCCTGCATCCCGCGGCGGCGCTCTACACACCGTCCAACCGCGAGGTCCTCGCCGGTGACTTCGCGCTGATCCCGGCGCTGCTGGCACTCGGCCCGCCGCCGCAGCCGGCTGCGGAGCCCGAGCAGCCACCCGCTGCCGGCGACCTGATCGCCGAAGCGCGCGCGGCGCGCACCGAGCAGGAGGCCGTGCCCGCGGCGGTCGCCGCCCCGCCGCAGCCGCCCGTGCCGGACGCCGCGCCCGATGTCGCGGAAGACCAGCTCGGCCTCTTCTGATGAGCGAGCCCGAGAGCGCGGTCCGCAGCGTGACGGCGAGCGCGCAGGAGACCGAGCGCCTCGCCGCTGAGCTTGCCGCGACGCTGGCCCCCGGCGACGTCGTGCTGGTCTCGGGTGAGCTCGGTGCCGGCAAGACGACGTTCGTGCGCGGAGCCTGTCGCGCGCTCGGCGTGACCGACCGCGTGACCAGCCCGACGTTCACGATCGCGCGGCGCTATGAGACGGGCCGGATCCCGGTCTCGCACCTCGATCTCTACCGCCTCGCCGGGGCCGAGCACGACGATCCGGATCTGCTCGAGGATGAGCTCGGTCCAGACCGCGCCGCATTCGTCGAGTGGCCCGAGGCCGACGCGACGGCGCTCGCAGGCGTGCGGGTCGTCGCGACCGTCACGCTCGAACACGACGGGCCCGAGCAGCGCGTCGTCACGATCGAGCGGCCGGCTGCCTGATGGGCCTCGTTCTCGCCTTCGACACTGCGACAGCGGCGACCGTCGTCGGTCTGCTGCAGGCCGACGGGAGCGTCATCGAGCGCCGCGACGATCCGCCGGCTGGTGAGCGTCCCCGGCACACGCAGACGCTGCTGGCGCTGTGCGACGAGGCGCTGCACGCTGCCCAGGCGACCTGGGCGGACGTCGCGCGAATCGGCGTCGGCGTCGGCCCCGGCAGCTTCACCGGCCTGCGCATCGGAGTCGCCACGGCCCGCGCGCTCGCGCTCGCACGTGACGTCGAATGCGTCCCGATCTCGACGCTCGAAGCGCTCGCCTGGGGCACCGCGGACGGCGCGCCGCCGCAGCGCGACGTGCTCGCGGTGCTCGACGCGCGCCGCGGCGAGGCGTTCGTCGCCGGCTTCGGCCCGAGTGTCAGCGGGACGCCGCGCGCAGCGGCCGTCGATCCGCCCGCGCCTGCCGTCGCTCGCAGCGCCCGGCTGGCTCGCGGTCGGCGACGGCGCGGTGCGCTACCGGGCCGAACTGGAGCACGGCGGGATCGAGGTCCCGCCGGACGCGGACGCCCGGCATCTGGTCAGCGGCGCGGCGCTCGTGCGGCTCGCCGCGGCGGCGGAGGCCGTGGCCGCCGCTACGCTCGTGCCGGACTACGTACGCCTTCCCGACGCGGAGGTTCACCACCGCCGCGTCGCCGCCGGGCCGTGACCGACGTCGCCCTCGACATCCGCCGCCTGACCTACGCGGACCTCCCGCAGGTGATCGCGATCGAGCGGCGCGCGTTTCCGACGCCCTGGTCGCTCGCGATGTTCGTCCTCGAGCTGAGCAAGCCGGGTGGTCACTGCCTCGCCGCTCGCCGCGACGGCGCGCTGACCGGATACGTGATCTGCTCGCGCTACGAGGAGGTCTGGCACATCATGAACGTGGCAGTCGACCCGCGCGAGCTGCGCCGCGGGATCGCGACCGCGCTGCTCGAGGACCTGATCGGCCGCCTCGGCGAGGACGCCCGGCTGACGCTCGAGGTGCGGCCGTCGAACGACCCCGCGATCAAGCTCTACGAGCGCTTCGGGTTCCTCGCGGCGGGCACACGGCGGCGCTACTACCAGGACAACGGTGAGGACGCCCTGATCATGTGGCGCACGCCGGCCACGCGGGAGGGGCGCCTGGACGACGTGCCCAACCCGGGCCCGGTGCCGTCCACGTGAGCGGCGGCCTCGTCCTGGGCATCGAGACGAGCTGCGACGACACCTGCGCCGCGGTCGTGACGCGTGCAGGCGAGGTGCGGTCCAACATCGTCTCCTCGCAGGGCGTGCACGACCAGTTCGGCGGGGTCGTCCCCGAGATCGCCGCGCGCCACCATCTCGAGCTGATGGGGCCCGTCGTCGATGACGCGCTGCGCGGCGCCGGCGTCACGCTCGACGACATCGACGCGGTCGCCGTCACGGCGGGGCCGGGGCTCGTCGGTGCGCTGCTCGTCGGCGTCGCGAGCGCGAAGGCGATCGCGGCTTCGCGCGGTATTCCGCTCATCGCCGTCGATCATCTGCAGGGGCACGTCGCGGCGAACTTCGCCCTGCCCGACCCGTTCGACCCGCCGTTCGTCTGCCTGATCGCGAGCGGCGGACACACATTCCTCGCGCGTGTCGACGACCGGCACGGGTTCGAGGTGCTCGGCGCGACGCTCGACGACGCCGCCGGCGAGGCGTTCGACAAGGGGGCGCGGATGCTCGGCCTGCCGTTCCCGGGCGGGCCGCACCTGCAGAAGCTGGCGCGCGACGGCGATCCAACGGCGTTCGACTTCCCGCGGGCGAGCGGCGTCCCGGGCCTCGAGTTCAGCTTCGCCGGCCTGAAGACGTCGATGCTCTACACGATTCGCGACCTCGGCGAGGACGAGGCCCAGCGCCGCCGTCCCGACCTCGCGGCGTCGTTTCAGGAGGCGATCGTCGACGCGCTGGCCCAGCGGATTGCGCGGGCGCTCGAGCAGACCGGCCTGGACCGGCTCGCGATCGGTGGCGGGGTCGCCGCCAACGGCCCGCTGCGCGAGCGCCTGCAGACGCTCGGCGCCACGACGCACGTCCCGCCGATCGAGCTGTGCACCGACAACGCGGCGATGATCGCGCTGGCGGCGCTCGACACGGAGCCGCTCGCGTCGGAGGCTGCGCTGTCGCTGGAGGTGTTCGCGACGGGCGAGCGCGGGCTGTGAGCGCAACGGTCACCGTCTACGTGCGCCCGGGCTGCCATCTCTGCGGACAGGCGCTCGACGTGCTGCGTGACTTGCAGTCGGAGCACAGCTTCTCGCTGGACGTGGTCGACATCGAGGGCGATGACGTGCTGCACGCTCGATACCTCGAGCGGATTCCCGTGATCGCGCTTGACGGGGAGGACCTCTACGACTTCTTCGTCGACGTGACCGACCTGGCGCGGCGGCTGCGGGCGGTAGAGTCGGAAACACGATGAGCATCGGGGAGATCGAGCGCGCCGACCAGGCGGGGGTCGATGGCGAGCCGCCTGTCGCGCGGCTGTCGCTCGGCGTCGCCGCGCGCCTGTCGCGCTACCTGCAGGTGCTCACGCAGGCCAAGAAGATGGGCCGCGAGACGATCTCGTCGAAGGAGCTCTCGGACTACACGCACGTGAACTCCACGCAGATCCGCCGTGATCTGTCGGGTTTCGGGAAGTTCGGCAAGCGCGGCGTCGGCTACAACGTCGACTCGCTCGTGACGCAGATCCGCCGGATCCTGCAGACCGGCGGCCAGCACAACATCGCCCTGTTCGGTGCCGGGCACCTCGGCAAGGCGATCGCCTCGTCGGACATCTTCGCCGACCACGGGTTCAACGTCGTCGCGATCTTCGACGCGGACACGCGCAAGGTCGGCTCGAAGGTCGGCGGGCAGAAGGTCCGTGACGTCGCCGATCTCGGGCAGGTCGTCGAGGACGAGGGCATCGTCGTCGGCGTCCTCGCCGTTCCGACGGTCGCCGCGCAGCCGCTGGCGGACCAGCTGGTCGTCGCCGGCGTGCGGATCATCTTCAACTACTCCGACGCGCTGCTGCAGGTCCCGTCCGACGTGACGGTGCACACCTCGAGCCCCGCCGTCGACCTCCTCCACGCCCTCTACTTCTATCTGTCGTGAGCGACGTGCTGGACCTGGATGGGGCCGCACAGGCCTTTGCCGAGTCGACCGACGGCACCGTCGGGATCGAGGAGGAGTTCGCGATCCTCGACGCCGACTCGCTCGACCTCGTACCCGCTGTTCGAGCAGTTGCGCGACGACGCGCAGGACGATCCGCAGCTGAGTGAGTCGATCGCCGGCGAGCTGATCTCCTCGGAGATCGAGATCCGCTCCGGTCCCGGCGAGGACGTCCACGACGCGATCCGCCGCCAGCGCGAGATGCGCAAGCTGCTGTTCGCGCACGCGGCCAGTCATGGCGTCGCGCTCGGCGCGACCGGCACGCACCCGTGGGCCGACTTCCGTGAGCAGCCGAACATCGACACCGAGCACTACCGCCGCGTCGTCGACGGCCTGCAGTACGTCGCGCGGCGCAACAACACGTTCTCGCTGCACGTCCATGTTGGCGTGCAGGACCTCAACCGCGCCGTCCTGACCTGCGACCGCCTGCGCGCCGTGCTGCCCACGCTGCTCGCGGTCAGCGCCAACTCGCCGCTCGTCGACGGGCTCGACAGCGGGCTGCATTCGGCACGCACGCAGGTCTTCACGCGCTCGTTCCCGCGCTGCGGGGTCCCCGACGCGTACGGGGGCTGGGCGACCTACCGGTCGTATCTCGAGCTGCTGGTCGCGACCGGCTCGATCGTCGAGTCCACGCAGGTCTGGTGGTCGGTCCGGCCGCACCTGGCGTTCGGGACCGTCGAAGTGCGGATCTGCGACGCCCAGGCGACCGCAGCCGAGTCCGAGGAGCTGACGAAGCTGATCGTCGCGTGTGTGCTGCAGGCCGCGCGCGACGTCTCCGAAGGGGTCCCGTTCCGCGACCCCGACCGCCGGCTGGTCGAGGAGAACCTCTGGCGCGCGATCCGCTGGGGGCTCGAGGGCCGCATGATCGACATCGAGCGCCTCGAGGAGCTGCCCACGCGCGGCGCCCTCGAACGGCTGCTGGACTGGACGGCCCCGGTCCGCTCCGAGTACGCGATCGACCCCGTGCTCCCGGAGCAGAACGGCGCCCAGCGCCAGCGCGCCGCGATCGCCGCCGGCGCGACGCTCAACGAGGCGTTCGCGGCCTCCGTCCAGGAGACTGCGCGGACGTACGCCACCGACCCCGAGGTCCCAGCACCATGACCGACGAGCCTGTAATCCCCGGCGCCCAGGCGGGCGGCCAGCCGACCGAGGACGAGCTGCGCGCCGCCTACGAGGCCGAGCTCGCGCAGCTGCGCATCGAAGAGGTCCTGATCCAGACGATCGTCTCGCTGCTGAACCTCGGCGCCCGCAAGGCCGGGCTCGTGCCCGGAAGCGAAGCCGAGCGCGACCTCGACCAGGTGCGCCTCGCGATCGACGGCGCCCGCGCCCTGATGCCCGTCGCCGAGCCGGCTCTGGGACCGAACTCCGGTCCGCTGCGCGACGCGTTGTCGCAGCTGCAGATGGCCTACGCGCAGCTGGCCGGCGCACCAGGTTCCGCCGGGCCCGGCGAGGGTGGTCCGGGAGCGGGAACCGGCGAGCCGGCCGGTCCCGACGGCGAGGACGGGCCCGGCCCGGCGCAGAGCTCGGGCCGGCTCTGGGTTCCCGGCCAATAGCGCGTCTGAAAGCCGTTCCGCCCCCGTTCCCGCTACCATCCGCCGCGCTTCTAGCCGGGGCGCACGCTGACGTGCGCCCCGCTTTGTGTCGTAGCGCCCCGAGCCGCGACACCTGATTTCGGAGGATCGAACGACGTGACTGAGTTCCTGACCGACCACGGGGTCATCGTGGCTGTGGTCTGCGCCCTCATCGCCGTTGCATACGGCGTGCTGACCACTACGCAGCTGCTGGCGCTCTCGCCCGGCAACGCTGAGATGCAGCGCATCTCCGGCGCGATCCAGGAAGGCGCGCGCGCCTACCTCAACCGCCAGTACATGGTGATCGCCGGCGTCGGCGCGGTCCTGTTCGTCGCGCTGCTGTTCATCCAGGACATCTACGTCGCGATCGGCTTCCTGATCGGCGGCATCCTGTCCGGATCGGCCGGCTACATCGGCATGAACGTCTCGGTGCGTGCCAACTGTCGCGTCGCCGAGTCCGCTCGTGGCGGCATCAGCCCGGCGTTGACCGTCGCGTTCCGCGGCGGTGCGATCACCGGCATGCTCGTCGTCGGCCTCGCCCTGCTCGGCGTCGCCGGCTACTACGGCATCCTCACCACCGCCTTCGATCAGACGCAGAAGGAAGCCGTTGACGCGCTCATCGGCCTCGGCTTCGGCGGCTCGCTGATCTCCGTCTTCGCCCGACTGGGCGGCGGCATCTTCACCAAGGCCGCCGACGTCGGCGCCGACCTCGTCGGCAAGGTCGAAGCCGGCATCCCCGAGGATGACCCGCGCAACCCGGCCGTGATCGCCGACAACGTCGGAGACAACGTCGGCGACTGCGCCGGCATGGCGGCAGACCTCTTCGAGACCTACGCGGTCACCGCCGTCGCGGTCATGCTGCTCGGCGTCCTGACCTTCCAGGAGGCGACGGCCGTCGCGCTCTACCCGCTGGTTCTCGGCGGCGCCGCGATCATCGCGTCGATCATCGGCACGTTCGCGGTCCGCACGAGCACCGGCAATGTCGAGCGTGCGCTCTACCAGGGCCTGTTCGTGTCCGGGCTGCTCGCCGCGATCGCGTTCTACCCGATCACCCACTGGATGATGGACGGTCTCACGTACAAGAGCGCCGCCGGATCGCTCGAGGTTCCGAGCGTCACCGATCTCTACCTCTGCTCGCTCGTCGGCATCGCGGTCACCGCGCTGCTGTTCGTGATCACCGACTACTACACCTCGACGCGCTTCGGCCCCGTCCGCAAGACCGCCGAGGCCTCGCAGACCGGTCACGCGACGAACATCATCTCCGGCCTCGCCCAGGGCCTCCAGGCGACAGCGCTCCCCGCGCTCGTCCTGGTGCTCGGCATCCTCTGCGCCTGGAAGCTCGGCGGCGGCGGTACCCAGGGCATCTACGGCATCGGCGTCGCGGTCATGGGTCAGCTCTCGCTGACCGGCCTGATCGTCGCGCTCGACGCGTTCGGCCCGATCACCGACAACGCCGGCGGCATCGCCGAGATGGCGAAGATGCCCGAAGAGGTCCGCAACGTGACCGACCCGCTCGACGCGGTCGGCAACACCACCAAGGCCGTCACCAAGGGCTACGCGATCGGCTCGGCGGTCCTCGCCGCGATCGTGCTGTTCGCCGGATTCAAGGCCGAGCTCGCCGAAGCGGACGTCAGCACGATCTTCCAGGTCGACGACCCGGCCGTGCTGATGGGCCTGCTGATCGGCGGCATGATGGTCACGCTGTTCGCCGCGCTCTCGATGGAGGCGGTCGGCCGCGCAGGCGGCGCCGTCGTCGAAGAGGTGCGCCGGCAGTTCCGCGAGAAGCCCGGGATCATGGAGGGCACCGACGAGCCCGACTACGCGACCTGCGTCGACATCGTCACCAAGTCGGCCCAGCGCGAGATGATCATCCCGTCGCTGATCCCGATCGTCCTCACGACGATCGTCGGCCTGATCAGCGTTCAGGCGCTCGGCGGCCTGCTCATCGGCGTCATCGTCGTCGGCTTCTTCTTCGCCGTCATGATGACCGCCGGCGGCGGTGCCTGGGACAACGCCAAGAAGCTGATCGAGGACGGCGCATTCGGCGGCAAGGGCTCCGAGGCGCATGCGGCTTCGGTGACTGGCGACACCGTGGGTGACCCGTTCAAGGACACCGCTGGTCCGGCGATCAACCCCATGATCAAGGTCGCCAACATCGTCGCCATTCTCATCATTCCGATCATTACTTGATCGGAATGATGGGTCGCGGATCTCAGGGCGCCTGACGCCACCCGCGGGCCGAGGGCAGTGCCTCTGGCACAGCACCTCGGCCGCGTCCGGCCTCAGGCATCCCTGATATCTCGCTCCTGGTCGTGGCACTGCGGTGCCACGACCGCGCGTCACTCCTTGGCCTTGCCTCCTGTGGCGAGTGAGCCGGTCATGAGGCCGGCTCCTCCGTTGACTCGGAGGACTTGGCCGGTGATGTAGCTCGCCTTTTCGGAGATGAGGAAGGCGATTGCTGTGGCTATTTCGCTGGGCTCGCCGAGGCGGGCGAGTGGGATTGTGGATGCGATCGCGGCCTTCATCTGGTCTGGCAGTGCTTGGACCTTGGGTGTGGCGATGAAGCCGGGCATGACGACGTTGACGCGGATTCCGTGGGGTGCCCATTCGGCGGCGAGCGTTCGCATCAGGCCGACGACGCCGGCCTTTGACGCGGCGTAGGCGGCCTGGCCGGGCAGACCGGTCTCGGCGGCGATCGATGACACGAGCACGATCGCGGGTGAGCCGCCGGCCTCGGCGCTCTCCCGCAGCGCCGGGAAGGCCGCCTGGGCGAGTGCGAACTGGCCGCTGAGGTTCGCCTCGATGTCGCCGTCCCACGCCTCCTGTGGGAATGCCTGTGCGCGGTGGATCGTGTCGACGACGCCGGCGTTGCCGACGACCGCGTCGAGGCCGCCCAGCGCAGCGACGATGCGCTTGACGCCCGCCTCGACGGTCGCGGGCTCGCGCAGGTCGAAGACGGCGGACGCCGTCGCCCCCTCGGGGAGATCGCCGGTGAGCGCGGACGCCAGATCGCACGCCCCGACGGCGGCGCCGGAGGCGGCCAGCTCGCTGACGATCGCGCGGCCGATCCCGCCGGTCGCGCCCGTGACGAGCGCGTTCATGCCGCAGCCCCGGGCTTCTCGGCCCCGTAGCGCTCCCAGTACTCGGCCGGGATGTCGGCCGGGTCCTTGTACCACTCCCAGACGCACGGATCGTGGTCGTAGTCCTCGGGCGGATGGCTCGGATAGAGCGGCAGCCCGAGCCACTGGATCGGCAGCGACTCGTTCATGAACGTGCAGTGCGTGCAGTAGATCGGCAGGCCCTTGCGGTTGTAGCTCCAGTCGTGCGCCTCGTCGGTCACGGCGAGCGCGTTCGGTCCCTTGTAGTGCCCGTTGCGCCAGAGCCGCTGGCCCGAGCCGCACGGGTTCATCGCGAACGTCACCTTCTCGTCGTCCTCGGTGATCGTGAACGCGCCCGGGTTCTGGCCGACCCCGGACGTCGAGTGCGCCCGCCAGGTCGAGGCGAGCAGCTCGACGACCTTGCGCCGGTCGAGCTGCGCGATCTTGTCGACCTGGCCCTTCCAGTAGCCGTAGCCGTCCTGCTGGCACTCGGCGACCGCATCCTCGCCGAGGCGCTCCTTGATGAACGACAGCTGCGCGGCGATGCCGTGCGTGTAGAGGTCGTGCAGCATCAGCCACTCGTACTTCATGCCCTCGCAGAGCGCGCGCGCGGAATCGAGCTCACCGGCGTCGATCGCCTCGATCACGCGGTCCATCGTCGGGCGCGAGAGCTCGCCGAGCTCCTCGTCGGAAAACCAGCGCTCTGCCATGCGGACCTCCTCGGGATGGGCGTCGGGCAAACCTATCCGCGGGGATGGCCGCGTGCGCCTGGCAATTGCGGTCGGATGGGCGCCGGTGTCCAGACATCTCTGGACGCCGCGCGGACGCCTGACAGACGGATTGCCGATCTATGCAGGAGTCCCGAGGCACCGTAGCTTCCATGTCGTGATGCGACGAGCGGCAGGAGGCGCGCTCCGAAAGGTGGCCTTTGGGGGATGGGTGGTAGTGGCGCTGCTGGCTGTGCCGGTGACGCCGACTGCCTTGGCCGCCGACGGAACGGGAGATGGGGCCACGGATGGCCTCTCTCGTTCCTACGAGCACCACGCACACGGTCCGCACGCGTATGCGGGTGACCCTCGGGGGGAGGGTCACCCTGCACGCGGTGACTGGGGCCACTGGACTGGCGGCGGGCACCGGGGGGATGCCCAGCCGACGGCTCCCGTCGTGACGCCGGCCAGCGACCCGGCGGCCGCCGCGCCGACGACGCCTGCGAACTACCCGCCGGCGGCCACACCAGTCCCTGAGAAGGACCCGGTCGCTCCGCGCATCGAGATCGGGACGGCGCTCGGGCCGGTCAGCGGCGTTCAGGGCCCGGCCAGCGCGACGAGCGCTGCCAGCGCCGCCCAGAGCGGCCGGACCACCGCGATCCCGCTGCTCAGCTTCGACGCTCCGTCGGCGTTCGCGCCGCGCTCGCTCGCCGGACGCCTGCGCGGCGCCGCTGACGCACGCACCGTCCAGGTCGCGATCCGTCGCGGCGGCCGCCGACCACGGCTGCGGCTGGTGGACGGCTCGCGCCGCACGCTTCACGCGGCGCGCCGCGCCGGCTGCGCCGCCCCGCGCTGGATGCCCACCACACTGCGGCGGGTCGCCGGCGGCTGGCGCTGGCGCGCGTCGCTCGGCGCGACGCTCGCACCCGGGCAGCTACCGCTTCCTCGTGCGGGTGCTGGACGCGCGCCGGCCGGCCGATCTCGTTCCGCCGCGCCTAAGGCGCTAGGGGACCGGCGTACGCGCGCTCGCGGCTTTGCCGCTTCGACGATTGCCCTGACCCGTGCGCGCGGGCTACGGTGCTCGGCATGAGCAGCGATACGCGTTTCTGGCACCCGTTCGCGGACATGGCGAAGGTGCGCATCGTCCGAGATCGTGATCACCGGCGGCGAGGGCTGCACGTGACCGACGCCGGCGGGCAACGAGCTACTTCGACGGCACCGCGAGCCTGTGGTGCGTCAACGTCGGCCACGGCCGCCAGGAGATCGCCGACGCCGCGGCGGCGCAGATGCGCGAGCTGGCGACGTACTCGGCCTTCGGCGCGTTCGCCAATCGCCCCGCACTGGACCTCGCCGAGCGCCTCGCCGGCTACGCGGAGGACGCCGGTCGACGACCCGCGGATCTTCTTCGGCCTCGGCGGCGGCGACGCGATCGACACGGCCGCAAAGCTCGCGCGCCGCTACTTCAGCGCGATCGGCCAGCCGCGAGCGCGTGCACATCATCGGTCGCACGCAGGGCTACCACGGCACGCACGGGCACGGGACGAGCATCGGCGGCATCACCGCCAACCAGCTCGGCATGGGCACGCTGGACCCGGACACCTCGCACGTCCCGTGGGACTCGCTCGAGGCGCTCGAGGCCGAGTTCGTGCGCGTCGGCCCCGAGCGGGTCGCCGCGGTCTTCGCCGAGCCGGTGATCGGCGCCGGCGGCGTGCACCGCGTCCCGCCGACCTACCTGCAGGGCCTCCAGGAGCTCTGCCGGCGGCACGGCGCGCTGTTCATCGCCGACAGCGTGATCGGGGCGTTCGGCCGTCTCGGCACCTGGTTCGGCGTCGAGCGCCTGGGCCTGCGGCCCGACATGATCACGTTCGCCAAGGGCGTGACGAGCGGCTACCTGCCACTCGGCGGCGTCGTCATCAGCGGTCGCGTCGCGGAGCCGTTCTGGACGCCAGGGGACGGCGGCGACGGCATCTGGTTCCGCCACGGGCAGACCTATTCCGGCCACCCGACCTGCTGCGCCGCGGCGATGGCGAACCTCGACATCATCGAGCGCGAGGGCCTGCTCGACCGCGGGCGCGAGCTCGAGGACGAGATCACGGCCGCGTTCGCGCGCTCGCGGGCGCCGACCTCGTCGGCCAGATCCGCACCGGCATCGGGGCGCTCGGGGCGGTGGCGTTCGAGCCGGAGGCGCTGGCCGACCATCCGGACCTGCCGGCGCGCACGTTCGCGCAGGCGAAGGCGCGCGGCGTGCTCGTCCGGCCGCTCGGCGACGCGGTCGCGATCTCGCCGCCGCTGGTCGCCACGCGCGAGCAGATCGACATGGCCGGGCAGGTCATCGGCGAGGCCATCGCGGCCGTCGCCGCGGACCTCGGCAGCGCCTGACCCGCGGCAGCCACACTCAGGCTGGCGCTGCACCGGCGTAAACTGCCGCGGCGTTGATGGCGGAACGCATCTAGATGGCTGAGCGCCGGCTCCACGGACTCCAGCGTGTGCTGGGCGTCAACGCGCTGTTCGCGACGGCGTACGGCAACGTCGGCTCGTCGATCTACTACGCGCTCGGCCTGGTCGCGTCGTTCGCACTCGGCCTCACGCCGATCGTCTTCATCATCGCCGGCTTCATCTTCTGGCTGACGGCGTCGACGTATGCCGAGGCGACGGCGATGTACCCGGAGGCCGGTGGGTCGTCGAGCTTCGCGCGGCGCGCGTTCAACGAGTTCTGGAGCTTCTTCGCCGCCTGGGCGCAGATGCTGAACTACACGATCACGATCGCCATCTCGGCGTTCTTCGTGCCGCACTACCTCGGCGGGCTGTTCTGGGAGCCGCTGCGCAGCTCACCCGGCGACGTCGTGTTCGGGATCCTCGTCGTGATCGTCCTGTGCGCGATCAACGTCGTCGGGGTGGAGGAGTCGGCGGGGGTGAACGTCACGCTCGCGGTGCTCGACTTCGCGACGCAGCTCCTGCTCGTGCTCGTCGGCGCCGTCCTGGTGTTGTCGCCCGAGATGCTCGCCAACAACGTCGATTTCGGCATCGCGCCGACGTGGAAGGACTTCTTCCTGGCGATACCGGTCGCGATGATCGCCTACACGGGGATCGAGACGATCTCGAACATGGCCGAGGAGGCCAAGGACGAGACGAAAACGATCCCGAAGGCGATCAACCGGGTCGTCATCGCCGTTTTCGCGATCTACGCGGCACTGCCCGCCGTCGCGCTGTCGGCGCTGCCGGTCACGCAGCAGGCCGACGGGACGCTACTCGACGCTGCTCGGGGAGCCCGAGGAGGCCGGCGGCTACGCGGGCGACCCGATCCTCGGGGTGGTCAAACAGATCCACCTCGGTGCGTTCCAGGGCGCCGCGGAGCTGTACGTCGGCCTGCTCGCCGCCACGATCCTGTTCATCGCGACGAACGCCGGCATCATCGGCGTCTCGCGGCTCGTCTACTCGATGGGCATCCACAGACAGGTGCCCGACCGGCTGCGGCAGCTGCATCCGAAATACGGCACGCCGTGGATCGGCATCCTGCTGTTCGGCGGCATCGCCTGCATCGCGATGATCCCGGGCGAGGCCGTCTTCCTGGGGAACATGTACGCGTTCGGCGCGATGCTGTCGTTCACGATCGCGCACATATCCGTGATCCGATTGCGGTTCAAGTATCCGGACGCCGTGCGGCCATGGACCGGGCCGATGAACATCCAGTGGGGCGCGGTCAGCATCCCGGTGTTCGCGATCCTCGGCCTGCTGGGAACGGGACTGGCGTTCGTCGTCGTGACGCTGCTGCACGTGGGCATCGCGATCGCCGGCATCACGTGGCTCGCGTTCGGCTGCGTCTTCTACACCTGGTACCGCCACCGGCACGGCCTCAACCTGACCGAGACGGTTCGCGTCGCCACGCCGAAGCCGGTCGTCGCCCACGAGGCGGAGTACGACTCCGTCCTCGTCGCGCTCGATCCCCGCACCTATTCGCCCGGCGCCGTCTCGACCGCCGTGCGGATGGCCGCGCGGCGCAGACGCGGCATCCACGTGCTCGTCCCGATCGTCGTGCCCGCCTCGGCACCGATCAACGCCGCGATGCCCGAGCAGGAATCCGCCGCTCAGGCACTGATCGAGCAGGCGCGCCTGCAGGGCGGCCGGCGCGTGACCGGCCACTGGGAGAAATGCCGCGCCGGTCAGGCCGGCCGGCTGATCGTGGAGGAGGCGCGCGAGCTGCGCGCCCGCGCGATCGTGATGCCACTGCCGCCGCGACAGGCAGGGTCGGTCTTCGGCAAGACGCTCGAGACGGTCCTGCAGGACCGCCCGTGCCGCGTGATCATCCAGACGGATCCCCAGGCACAGCGGCCGAAGGCGCCGCAGGCCGCGTAGCATCGGCGCCGATGTCGTCGGGCCGCAACATCCACCGCAGCATGACGACCGTGATGTCCGCGGCGCTGATCCTGATCGGCGTCGCGATCCTCGTGCGCACGGTCGCGGCGGGCGGCGGCCCGCTCGCAACGGGCATCCTGCTCGGCGTCCTGTTCGTGGCTGCGGGCGCCGGGCGCCTGTGGGTCGCGCGGGGCACGCGGTGAGCGAGGAGCGCCACCAGCGCCGCGAGCAGCTGTTCCGTCAGGGGCTCGGCTCGCCGATGCTGTTCAGCATCCTCTGGACGGTGCTCGCGAGCGCGATCTATTTCGCGCTCGGCATCATCGCGGACTATGCGCTCGGCCTGACTCCGGTCGTCTTCGTCGTCTCCGGCGTGATGTTCCTGCTGGCGGCGATGACCTATGTCGAGGGCTCATCGCTGCACCAGGACCGCGGCGGGTCGACGGTCTTCGCGCGCTATGCGTTCAACGAGCTGTGGAGCTTCATCGCCGGCTGGGCGGTGCTGCTCGACTACGTGATCCTGATCGCCGCGACGGCCTTCAGCGCGACGAACTACCTCGGCGCGTTCTGGAAGCCGCTCGGCGAGGGGACGGTCGAGATCATCGCGATGCTGGCGATCCTCGGCTACGTCGCCGCGCGCAACATCCGCGGCTTCTCGACGACCCGCTCCTCACGCGTGCGGCTGCTCGTCGTCGCCGACATCGCGATCCAGCTGCTGATCATCGTCCTCGGCATGGCGCTGCTGTTCGACGCCGACGCGATCACGAGCACGATCAACCTCGGGAAGACGCCGACGGTCGAGGACTTCATCGTCGCGCTGGGCATCGCGACGGTCGTGTCGACCGGGCTGGAGTCGGCAGCGGGTCTCGCCGGCGAGGTCGCGGTCTCGCGGCGCGACCTGCGCCGACTTGTGAACGCGTCGTCGATGACCGTCTTCGTGATCTACACGGGGATCGCGCTCGTGGCGATGAGCGCCCAGCCGGTCGTGAACGGCAAGACGGCGCTCGGCGAGCAGTACCAGGACGCGCCGATGCTCGGGGTGGTCGCGGCGTTCAAGCAGGAGTGGTTGCGCGACAGCCTGAAATACGTGGTGGCAGCCGTCGCCGCGGTCACGCTGATCGCAGCCGCGAACTCCGCGATGCTCGGCCTGTCTCGGCTGGCCTACTCGCTGTCCACGAACCGTCAGATCCCGAGCGCGCTCGGGCGCCTGCACCCGACGCGCTTCACCCCGTGGGTGCTGATCGTGCTGGCGACGCTGATCGCTGCCGCGCTCGCGCTGCCGCGCGATCTCAACCTGCTGCTGGGCCTGTATGCGTTCGGGGCGCTGCTCGGCCTGACGATCGCGCACGCCTCGATCGTGAAGCTGCGGATCTCCGAGCCCGACCGCCCGCGCCCCTACACGACGCCCATGAACATCAAGATCGCGGGCCGCTCGATCCCGGCGCCTGCGCTGCTCGGGATCGCGCTCAGCTCCGCTGCCTGGATCAGCGTCGTGATCACCCATCCGGGCGCGCGCTGGGTCGGCCTCGGCTGGATGGTCGGCGGCCTGCTGCTCTACGTCGCCTACCGGCAGGGCAGCGGGAAGTCACTGCTGAAGCGCGTCACGGTCCCGAAGGAGGCGCTGCTCGGCGACCACAGCGGCACGCACTACGGCTCGATCCTCGTGCCGATCTTCGGGACCAGCCTGGACGACGACATCGTGCAGACCGCGGGCCGTCTTGCTGCGGAGGAGGGGCTCGACGTCGGCGAGGGGCCGACGATCGAGGCGATCTGGGTGTTCGAGATCCCGATGTCGCTCCCGATCGACGCGCGCCTGCCCGACGGTGAGCTCGACCGCGCCCGCAAGGCGCTCGCGCACGCGAAGGCCGTCGGCGAGGAGTACAACGGCGTCGAGGTCGCGACCGCGACCGTGCGGGCACGGCGGGCAGGCCAGGCGATCGTCGACGAGGCGCGCCGGCGCGGTGTCCAGGCGATCGTGCTCGCTGCCGAGGAGCCATCGAAGATTCGCGGTGGAACGCGGCTCGGGGGGCTCGGAGGGTCCGAGAACTACGTCGGGGAGGCCACCAAGACGGTGATCTCCAAGGCGCCGTGCACCGTGATCCTGACGGCGCCGCCGATCGGCGACGTCTCGGCGTCGGGCGCCGGCTCGCCAGGCCCGGTCGAGCTGGCGGTCGAGCCTACGGAGCCTGACCGCTAGCATCGCGTCCCGATGTCCTTCATCCTCATCGTCGGTGCGGGCCGTGTCGGCTCAGCGGTCGCGCGCTCGATGCTCACGGCCGGGCACGAAGTCTCGGTTCTCGACGAGGACCCGCTCTCCCACGAGCGCCTCGACGCCGGCATGCCCACGACCTGGGAAGACGCGGGCGGGCGCTTCACGATCGGTCAGGCGCTCGAGCGCGACGCGATGGTCGAGGCCGGGATCGAGCAGGCGGACGTCTTCATCGCCTCGACCGACGGCGACAACACGAACCTGACGATCGCGCAGATCGCCAAGCGCATGTTCGAGGTCCCGAACGTCCTGGTCCGCGTGATGGACCCGGCGCGCGCCGAGTGGTACGAGGCACAGGGCCTGCAGACGATCTGTCCGACGCGCTACGCGATCTCGATGTTCGAGGAGCGCCTCGCCCGGATCGGGACGCCCAGCTGATGTACGCGATCATCGTCGGTGGTGGCAAGGTCGGGCTGAACCTCGCCCGCGAGCTGCTCAACAAGGGCTCCGAGGTCACGCTGATCGAACAGCGGCGCGACCGCTACTCGGCGATCGAGGCCGAGCTGGAATACGTCGCGCAGTACGGGGACGGAACCGAGCTCTGGGTGCTGGAGCGCGCCGGCATCCAGCGCGCCGACCTGCTCGTCGCCGTGACCGGTGACGACGAGGACAACCTGCTCGTCTGCCAGATCGCGCGCGAGAAGTACCTCGTCGACCGGATCATCGCCCGCGTCAACAACCCGCGGAACAAGCAGTTCTTCGACCTGCTCGGCATCCAGCCGTCGGTCTCGGCGACGGACCTGATCCTGCGCCTGATCGAGCACGAGGTGCCGCAGTACGGCACCGTGCACCTGCTCGACCTGCCCGGCGAGAAGCTCGAGATCATCGAGATGGAGGTCGTGCCGGGGGCACCCGCGGCCGGCCGTGCCGTGCAGGACATCGCGATGCCCGAGGGCAGTCTCGTCATCTCGGTTCTGCGCGAGGACGGCGGGTTCGTGCCCAAGGCGGACACCGTCATCGAGCCGGGCGACGAGGTGCTGGTGTGCCTCGATCCGGGACTCGAGGACGACGTGACGCCGCTGTTCACCGGCTGAACGAGCGGGAGCCTCCGTTTGCGCCGCGGGGCGCTTGGTTTGTCGCGTGGGTGTGGTGGTCCTGCTCGGTCTGCCGCCTGAACTGGCGGTAGCGCTTGGCGGTGAGGGGAGAGTGGCTGGGTGTCGTCCTTGCGTGCCCCCGGTTCCGCGTCTCCGGGCGTTGAGGAGACGCGAAGTGTCTGCTGGCGATGCGTTTGTGTCTCCTCGATGCCGCTGTTGGTTGAGGGGACGCGAACGCGTGGTGGGTGATGAGCATCGGGACCTGCTGATCGCGCGTGCCGCCCGTGCGCGCCGTGGGCTTGTGACGGGCGCCGAACTCCGGGCAGCCGGTGTTGGGCGGGGTGGGATCGATCGCCGCATCGCCGCAGGGCGTCTGCACCGGGTGCACCGGGGCGTCTACCTGGTGGGTCTGCCGCATTTTCAGCGGCTCGCGCGCGAGCAGGCGGCGCTGGTGGCTTGCGGTTCTCGGTCGGTCCTCAGCCATCGCTCTGCTGGGGCGATCTGGCGGATCGTCGCTGCGCTGGGCGACCTCATCGACGTGACGGTTGCCGGTGCGGCGCCGCCGCGGCACGCCGGAATTCGTGGGCATCGGACTTCTGAGCTTCCCGGCGACGAGGTTCGGGTCCGTAGCGGCCTTCGGCTGACGAGCCCGGCTCGGACGCTTCTGGATCTGGCGGCGTTCGTGACCACGGCGGAACTCGAGCGGGCTGTGAACGAGGTCCAGGTGTTGAGGCTCGCGACGCTCGACGAGGTGCGCCTCGCCGTCGCGAGGCATCCGGCACGCCGAGGGTCGGCGCATCTCCGTTCAATCGTCGACAGCTCCGACGGCCCACAGGTCACGCGCTCCAGAGCCGAGCGCCGACTGCTTGGTCTCCTGCGCCGCGCGCGCCTGCCCGTTCCGCAGACGAACGTGATGGTGCTCGGATACGAGGTGGACATGCATTGGCCGCAGGCGCGCCTCGTCGTCGAGATGGATGGCTTCGCGGCGCACGGGACGCGCGCCGCGTTCGAACGCGACCGCCGGCGCGATGGCGAGCTGCAAGCCGCCGGCGTCCGCGTTGTGCGCGTGACCTGGCGGCAGATGACCGGTGAGCCGGAGACTGTCTGCGTGCTGCTCGGCCGGCTGCTCGCCGTCTGACGCGGGCTGTGCCGTCTGAATGGAGCGGGAGCATCCTCGGATGCACTTCTACCCGCAGCTTCCCGCCCGCCGGACCCGCACGATCGCGGGCGACGTCGTAGTCCTGCTGCTGATCGCGCTGTTCGCGTGGTCCGGCGTGAAGGTGCACGACACCGTCACCGACCTGAACACGATCTCACGCGGGGTCCAGGACGCGGGGACGTCGGTGCAGACCGGGTTCACGAACGTCGCAGGAGCGGTCGGCTCGATCCCGATCGTGGGTGGTGCGCTCAAGGACAGCCTTGGGACGGCCGGCCAGGCGACGGGCGGCAACGTCGTCGCCGCCGGCAAGCAGGGGGAGACCGCTGTCAACGACACCGCGCGGATCCTCGGCTGGGTGACGTTCGCGCTGCCGACGCTCGTGCTGTTGGCGTTCTTCATCCCGCTGCGCGCGTTCCAGATTCGCGGGCTGACGGCGGCGCGCCGCGCGCTCGACGGGACCGTCGGGCCTGAACGTCGCCGGCTGCTCGCGATGCGTGCCGCGTTCGGCCTTCCGTGGACCGATCTGAAGCCGTATTCGATCGATCCGATCGGGGATCTGGAGGCGGGACGACTCGACCCGCTGGTCGCGGCGCTCTACGCCGACGCAGGGCTGCGACCGCCGGCCGCAGAGGCCGTCACGACGCGCATGTGAGCACGGCGAGCCGAGCGCTGAGACCTCCTATACTCCGGCGTCGCTGTTGCCTTTGCGGGATGGTGTAATCGGCAACACACCTGCCTCTGGAGCAGGGATTCTAGGTTCGAGTCCTAGTCCCGCAGTTCGTTCGAAGCCGCCTGTTCACGGGCGGTTTCGTCGTTGTGGCGAAGGTGCGCGGCACCGCGACGATCGTCCACCCGGGTAACGCGCCATGCGGCGGGGGGTACGCCGGCGCATGAGCGATGTTCCAGTCGAGCATCCCGCCGCGACGTGGGCTTGGCGAATCGGGCGAGTGGTGCTCGAACTCGCCGCGCTGGTCGTGGCCGCGATGTACGCACTGATCCTCGGATTCATCTCGGGCATGAAGTGCGACGAGGGCTGCGCCTACAACAGCGGCGATGGCAACCCGACCGGCGTGCCGTGGCGCGACGCTGCGGACTCCTGGCAGTGGTCCTTCCTCCCGCTCATCGGAGTGGCCACACTCGCCCTGGTCGCCGCGACGATCGCCCTTGCGCGGATCAAGGGAGCGGGCTCGATCGCCACCTGGCTCGTGGCCGCGCTCGCACTCCTCGTGCCCGTGCTCCCGTGGATCTTCAGCGCCCCCGCCTGACCGCACGCAGTCGCCCGGCGACAGTGTCCGCCGCCGCCTGACCGTACGCAGCCCGAAGGCCGGACCAGGCGGGTCCCGACGCCCGACCGGGGGGTGACAGGCGCCGGGACCCTCTGCCTGAACTTCCCTTCGGGGTTGAGACAGCCGGCTGGGGGCCAACGTCACGGTTGCTTCTGAGGCCACGGGCGGTTACGGTCGGCCCAGCGGTCTGTTTCCCTGCTGATCGCAGCTCTTGGAAAAGGAGTACTCCGTGCCGCGGTCCAGTCGGTTGAGCGGTTCGTGCATTGCACGGGTCTGCATGTTGGTGACGCTGCTTGTCCTGGCAGCGCCCGTGAGCGTCTCGAGTGCCGGTTCGACGCCGAGCACGACGACGACGTCGGCGAAGAAGCAGGTGAACACCTCACACCCCAAGACGACGCCCGTGAAGATCGGTGGGATCGCGCGCGGGAAGCCGATCCCGAAGGGCGACGTGCTCGCCTCGCGTGAGGTCACGGTCACGCGTGGGAAGGACAGCGGTAAGTCGACGAACGTCGTGACGCTCAGCTGCCCCGGTGATCGCACCGTCTCCGCCGTCACCGACTCGAAGGATCTCGGTCGCCCGTTCCCGTTCACCTTCAACTCGAAGTCCACGTACGGCAAGCCCACGGCAAAGCTCACCCCGACGGCCTACGACCTGAAGGCCGGCAAGTCCCGCAAGGGCACGCTGTACGCCCTCTGCATCGGGCACACCTAGGGCGGAACGACGTGTCGACCCGCCTGCTCACCTGCATCGCCACTCTGGCCGTCGTGCTCGTGCTGCCCGTGATCGCCAGCGCGGACGTGGCGATGATGTCGCTGCCGCGCGACACGCACATGAGCGCCTTCAAGGGCACCTTGGCCTGGTCACAGCTCGACCCCGCCACCGGCAACTACCGGCTGATGCTCACCGACGTCAAGAGCGGGAAGACGACGATGCCGAAGGTCTCGTGGCGCAAGAACCCGTTCGACGTGACGCTCGGGCCCGACACCAAGGGCCGCACGGTTGCCCTGTACAGCCACTGCGACAAGGAGGGCAACGGCGAGAGCGGCAACGGCGACACGGGCTGCGACGCCTTCCGCTACGACCTGCGCACGAAGCGCGAGAAGAAGCTCCCGTTCAACGTCGACCGCGACTCCGAGGAATGGCCGGCGCAGTGGTACGGGCAGTATTCCTACGTCGAGGTGCGCACCGGCGGCACCGCGTACCAGCTGGAGGCTGCCAACCGCTGCGATCGCGTGCTCAGCAGCAAGGGCGCCGCCGAGCACACGCGCCTCAACGCGCACGGCACCTGCGGGATCGTCACGGGTCAGGCCCTGCGCGGCACGACGGTGGCCCAGACCGTCATGCACGTCAAGCCTCCGATCGACGGCAAGGTGCGCAAGTACACCGAGTTGCGGGTGCTGTCGACCAAGGGTGGCGCCGGAACGCGCCTCCTGCTGTCGAAGCTCGAGGACGGCAGCGACATCTACAGCTCGCCGGGCATCGACGACAAGTATGCGTACGCCGTGCGGACGGGCGCCTCGATCACGCCGCGGTTCGTTCGCGTGCGCCTGAGCACCGGGAAGGTCGACGAGGTCGAGGCGCAGACTCCGCTGACCGATGCGATGGCGCGCGACGGAAAGACGACCTACTACCTCGAGCAGCCGGGCGATCCGGGCGCGCCGCTGACGCCCTGCGCGACGATCACGCCCTGCCGGCTTGTCCGCTCCGATGACGACGTGTTCGGGCCTGCAGTGCGCACTCTCCCGCCGCGGCTGACGTTCCACTTCCCGCCGGACCCGGTGTTCGGGAATCTGCCGATGACGGTGTCCGGGGCACTCGCCGGCGCGATGGTGCGTCAGGGGAAGGTGGTGGGCAGCGCGCCGGTCGGCGGCATCGCGCTCGAAGGTCTCGTGGCGGGGTATGTCCAGGGCGACACGGAACAGACGTTCACATCGACCGGGCGGACGGCGACGACGGGTGCGGACGGAGCCTGGTCGCTCACGGTCCCACCGCCGCTGGCGCTCGGCGGCAGCTATGCGGCGATCACGCGCAACCTGCCGGTTCCCACGCAGTCGCCCGTCGTGACGGTGAAGATCTACGCGTCGATCAGCTTGACGGCCACGCCGAGCGGCCCCGGCAAGGTGATCTTCTCCGGGACGGTCGAGCCGGCGGACCTGCCCGGGCGCATCCTGCGCATCAAGGTGCGGCAGGGCAGTGAGAGCAGCGCGATCGCCGACGCGCAGATCGCACCCGACGGGCACTCGTTCTCGGTCGAGGCGAGCGCGACCGTCGGTTACACGTACTTCGCCGATCTTCCAGCCGACCCCGGTTACCTGACCGGGGACGTCGAACGGAGGACCGGCACGAGCCCCGATCTGACTGTGACGGCCACCGGATGACCCGCTTCCTGATCTGCGTCGCCGCGCTGTGCACGGCGCTCACCCTGCCGGCCGCCGCCGGCGCCGATGTCGCGATGACCTCGACGCCGCGCGACACGCCGATCAGCGCCTACAAGGGCACGCTCGCATGGTCGCAATGGGACACCGTGAAGCAGCAGTACCGGCTCGTCCTCACCACGGTGAAGACGGGCGCTGCGACGCGGCCGAAGATCGGGCTGCGCAAGGCCCCATTCGACGTGACCCTGGGCCCGGACTCGAACGGCAAGACGGTTGCGCTCTACAGCCGCTGCTCGAAGAGCGACGGCACGGATTGCGACGCCTATCGCTACGACCTGGCCAAGAAGAAGGAGACGCGCCTCGACTTCTCACGCGACGACCGCGACGAAGCATGGCCGTCACAGTGGCAGGGGCGGTACGCGTGGGTGGAGCAGCGCGGCAAGGGCGATGACCCGAACGACTTCAAGGACGGGAACTGCGACGCCCCCCTGACTCGCGGCGTCAGCTCGACGTCCCCGGTCAAGGAGCTGTCGAAGGGGACGTGCGGCACCGTCAGCGGTCAGGCCCTCCGCGGCGGGACGATCGTCCAGACCGTCGCCTGGGCGGACGACGTCACGCGCCACTTCAGCGAGCTGCGCCAGCTGTCGGTGAAGGGCGGGAGCGCGAAGCGCCTGGCGCGGCTGCAGGGCCTGCAGGGTGGTGACCTCTACTCGGCTCCGCTGCTCGACGATGGGTTCGTGTACGCCACGCGAACGGGTTCGGGAACGACGCCGCGGTTCGTGCGAGTCGAGCGGACCACGGGCAAGGTGCAGTTCCTCGAGGCGCTGACACCGCTTGCCGGGCGGCTCGCGCGCGACGCCGGCAGAACCTTCTACATCGAGCAGCAGGTTGGTGACCCCGGAGCACCCGGCATCGCCTGCGCGACCGCTCGCCCGTGCCGCATCGTGCGCGCAGACCCCGACGTCTTCTCGTCCGGTGAGCGCCGGCTGGCTCCGCGCCTCACCTTCCAGGCGCCGCCCAGCCCGATCCCCGGCGATCAGCCGCTCGCACTCAGCGGCTCGCTCCTGCAGCCGGTCGTCCGCCAGGGTGCGCTCGTCCGCACCGAGCCCGTGGCCGGCGTGGCGCTCGAAGGCCTCCAGGCGACCGACCTCAACAACGCGAACGGCGAGAACCTGCGCGCAACCGGCCGGACCGCCGTCACCGGCGCGGACGGCTCGTGGGCGCTGACAATCGCCCCGCCCGTCCCCGCGGACGGCTTCTATGCCGCGATCACTCGCAGCCTGCCCGTCGCAGTGCAGTCACCCGTGGTCGAGCTCCGGACAGCTCCGTAACGCCCGTGAGCAGATCGCGCGGTTGGGACATCGGCTGTCGCGGCGTATGGTCGCGGCATGCAGTGGATCGAGCGACCCAGCGACGCGGGGGAGTCGTGGCCTGCCGACGAGCTCCGCATTCGTCCTCTGGGCATCGCCGTTGCGCTCCGGGCTCGCGACGGGGAGACCATGGTCGGAGTTCTGAGCCACCTCACAGCGGACGCTCTTGAACTCGACGTGGACGAGGGCGTGATTGAGATCGATGTGCGTGCGATCGCGGCGTACGCGATCGTGAGCTGAGCGCCGGCGCGGCGCGATCGCGCTCACCCGGTCATGTGACCCGGGAAGCGCGGCAGCCCGTCGTCGGGGATCGGCTCCCAGACGGCGGCGTCGGCGGTGAACTGCCGATGTGAGGGCCGGACGACCGGGTCGTCCTCGAGGGCGCCGAGGCAGACACCGCGGATCTCCGGGTTCTCGGGATGCCGCGTGAACAGCTGGCCGCCGCAGACGCTGCAGAACTCCTTCAGCCAGCCGCCGTCGCCGGGGTTCCAGTGCGTGACGAGCTCCTCGCCGGTCACGACATGCACGGACCCGGGCGGGGCACCGCCGTTCGCGCTTGCGCCCGCGCCGCTGCGCCGCTGGCAGCGGGTGCAGTGGCAGTAGCTCGCACGCTTCAGCGGCTCGCGGACCTCGAAGCTCACGGCACCGCACAGGCAGTGCCCCTTCAGGACGGTGGACATGGGGGAAACCTACGCGCCCGGCTACGCGGCGGCCGGCGGCGGGGTGAGCAGGCGCATCGTGTGGCTGACGGCCTTGTCCAAGGTCCAGTGGCCGTCGGCGATGTTGCCGGTCAGGTAGATGATCGGCCCGCCCCAGGTCGCGAGCAGCTCTGGGAGGTCGAGGTCCTGGCGCAGCAGACCCCGTTGCTGCGCGGTGGCGAACAGCGCGGCGGTCAGCTCGCCGACGTGCTCACGCCGACCGCGCTCGCGCGTGCGGGACGAGTAGCCCGGCGCCCACCCGTGTGTGCGCCACTTGATGTTGACCTCGTAGATCCGGCGCACGAGCCCCTCGACCTCGGCCAGCAGGTCGTCTGCCTCGAGGTCGGCCTGGAGTACGGCGGCCTCGGCGTCGTCGAGCGATGCGTTGTGCAGCGCACCGATCAGCGCCTCGCGCGAGGGGAAGTGCCGGTAGAGCGTCACGCGGTGCACCTGCGCACGCTCGGCCACGAGGTTGAGCGTCGCGTCGGAGTCCTCTGCGAACACGTCGCGCGCCGCCCTCAGGATCGCGTCGACGCTGCGGCGCGCGTCTGACCGTCGCGGCTGAGTCTCAGTGGCCACGAGGTACGACGATACGGGATGCGACGGTGTGTCGCACTTACCCGGCGTTTGGGACGGCACGGGCCGACGTTACTGCATCGTTACGTTGCATTTGAGAGTCTTGCGCGCTGTTTGCTTGTGCCCAACGCCCGACGACGCTCACAAGGTGGTCCAGTGTCCTTCGATGTCCACGTCCCGAACCTCAGCGATCTGACGCCGGCGCAGCGCGATCAGCTCGAGCACCTGGGGGATTTCCAGCTCGGCATCACGCTGTGCGGGGCGAGGCCTGCGGCAGTGGTCTGCCAGATCGATGCCGACGACGCCGCCACCGCCGCGTCAAAGGTCGCGCAGATCGTTGGCACACGCCCGGACATGCTGACCGTCGTCGAATCGGTTTGAGCGGGCGGAATCACGAAGGCCGCAACTTCTCCGCTCGGGCTGAGTTGAAGCAGATACCGCGGGCACGTCAAAGCTGTACCCCTGCCACGTAGTGCCGATGTGTTCGCGGATGACCTTTCCGCAGTGGGCGCCCCCGAGTTCCAGGCCGGGGGCGTCCGCGCGTTGAGGGTCAGCCCGCCTGTCAGTGGTCGGACGCGGCGACCTGCGTTGAGCGGACGCGGTGCGCCAGCACCTCGAGGAGCGCCCAGGCGACCTCGGGGTTCTCCATCACGAGCGGCTTGAAATGCCACTGCGACAGCGCCCAGCACTGCACGTCCGTGTCGGCGACGATGCCTGCGCTGCGCGTCTGGCCGGTGATCAGCGCGGTCTCGCCGAAGTAGTCCCCGGGCCCGATCTGGCTCGAGCCGGCGAGCCCGCCGATGCTGACGGTCGCCGTGCCCTCACCGACGAGGAAGAAGGCGACGCCGCCCTGATCCTCGCTGGTCATCGCGTCGCCGGCCGCGTAGCGGCGCTCGCGCAGATCATCGGCGATCTTCGCCCGCTCCTTCGCAGGGAGTGAGGCGAACAACGAGCAGCGATCGACGGTCTCAGAGGCGCTGGGCATGGACCGACCCTAACGGTGCGCCTGGACGCTCGCCAGCCGCTAGGCCGCGGCGGTCTCGGCCCAGTCGCGGTAGAGCTCGGCGTAGCGGCCGTTGGCCGCGATCAGCTCGTCGTGGGTGCCCTGCTCGGCGACGCGCCCGTGGTCGAGCACGACGATCCGCCCGGCCTGGCGGATCGTGCTGAGGCGGTGCGCGATCACGATCGCGGTGCGCCCGCCGAGCAGGCGCCGCAGGCCATGCTCGATCGTCCCCTCGGTGTGCAGGTCGACGTTCGAGGTCGCCTCGTCGAGGATCAGGATCCGCGGATCGGCGACGAGCGCGCGGGCAAAGGCGACGAGCTGGCGCTGGCCGGCGGAGAGCTGGACGCCGCGCTCGCCGATCTCGGTGTCGAGGCCGTTCGGCAGCGCCTGGATGAAGTCCCAGGCGCCGATCGTGTGCGCGGCCTCCTCGAGCTTCTCGCGCGGGGCGTCCTCGTGGCCGAACGAGAGGTTGTCGGCGATCGTCCCACTGAACAGGAACGCCTCCTGCGGGACGATCCCCATCTGCGATCGCAGCGAGGCCATCGTGATCGTCCGCAGGTCGTGTCCGTCGACGAGCACCGACCCGCTGGTCGGATCGTAGAAGCGCGCGACCAGCTTGGCCATCGTCGACTTGCCGGCGCCCGTCGCGCCGACCAGTGCCACGGTCTGGCCCGGCGGGATCGTGATCGAGACGTCGTCGAGGGCGAGCGCCGTCGCTCCGTTCTCGCCGGCCTTGCGGTAGCGGAAGGAGACATCGCGCAGCTCGATCTCGCCGCGGATCTCGGGCAGGTCGGTCGCGTCGGGCGCGTCGATCAGGTCCGGCTCCGTGTCGAGCAGCTCGAAGATCTTGTCGAGCGCCGCCATCCCGGACTGGTAGGTCGTGTAGACCTGGCTGAGCTGGCCGATCGGGTCGAAGAACCCGTTCAGCGCGGCGATGAAGCCGACCAGGACGCCGATCTCGATGTTGCCGTCGATCGCCTGAATGCCGCCGAACACGATCACCATCACGGTCGCGAGCGAGCCGACGAACTCGACGGCCGGGAAGTAGGCCGCGTTGAGGTGCACCGTCTTCATGTTCGCTTCGAGGTTGCGCTCGTTGAGCTCGGCGAAGCGGTCACGGTGGAACGGCTCGCGGGCGAACGAGCGCACCACGCGGATGCCGGACAGCGTCTCCTGCAGGTCGGCGGTGATCGAGCCGATCGTCTCCCTCGTGCGGCGGTAGGCGTCGGCGCTGACGATCCGGAAGATCAGCGAGCCGAGCGCCATGATCGGGAAGATCAGGAAGACCAGCAGCGCGAGCTGCCAGTCGAGCAGCAGCAGGATCACGATCGACCCGAGCAGCGTCAGCGTCGCCTGGAACAGCGTCACGACGGTGTCCGTCACGAGCGAGTCGAGTGCCTCGACGTCGTTCGTCATGCGGCTGATCAGCACGCCGGCCGGCCGGCGCTCGTAGAAGCCGATCGGCATCAGCTGCAGGTGGGCGAAGATGCGCTGGCGCAGGTCGGCGAGCGCACGCTGCCCGACCCACCCGGTCAGGTAGCTCTGTGCGACCGATGTGCCCCAGACGATCAGCACGCTGAGCACGTAGAGCGCGACGACGATGTTCAGCGCCTCGACGTCGCCGGGGACGATGCCCTTGTCGATCGCGGCGGCCGCGAGCGGCGCAGGGGCGAGCGATGCCGCCACGCCGATCGCCAGCGACACGAGCATCAGGATCGTCTTCGAGCGGTAGGGCCGCACGAGCGCGGTCAGCCCGCGGACCTTGCGCTTGCGATCGCTTGTTCCGCGCAGGCGGCGCTGCGAGTCGGCCCAGAGCAGGCGCAGGCGCTCGCGGAAGCTCGCGTCCTCAGGTGCGACCGGCGGGCGGTCGTCGACCGGTGGGCCCCAGTGTCCGTGCGGGGTCACAGGCCTGCCACCTCGGGCTCGAGCGGCTTGCGCGTGAGGAAGACCTGGTCCGGCAGGCCCTTCTCGACGATCTCGCGGTAGAGGTCGGACTCGTGCAGCAGTGTGTCGTGCGTGCCGTGCGCGATCAGGGCGCCGTCCTCGAGCACGACGATCTCGTCGGCGAGCGAGATCGTCGAGAGCCGGTGGGCGATCACGAACGTCGTGCGGCCCGTCATCGCCTCGCGCAGCGCCTGCTTGATCTGCTGCTCGGTCGACGCGTCGACGCTGGAGGTCGCGTCGTCGAGGATCAGGATCCGCGGGTCGGCGAGCAGCGCGCGGGCGATCGCCAGGCGCTGGCGCTGGCCACCGGAGAGCGTCAGGCCGCGCTCGCCGACGCGCGTCTCGTAGCCATCGGGCAGGCGCTCGATGAAGCCGGCGGCCTGTGCGCGGCGCGCAGCGGCCTCAACCTCCTCAGGCGTGGCATCGGGCCGCGCGTAGGCGATGTTCTCGCGCACGGTCGCGGAGAAGAGGAACGGGTCGTCGGTCACGACGGCGATCTGCGAGCGCAGGGCGGAGGGGTCGACGTCACGGACGTCGACGCCGTCGACGAGCACAGCGCCCGAGGTCAGGTCGTAGAGCCGCGGGACGAGCTGGACGAGCGTCGTCTTGCCGGAGCCGGTGGCGCCGACGACGGCGACGGTCGTGCCGGCGGCCACGGTCAGCGAGACGTCGTCGATCGCTGAGCGCGTCGCGCCGTCGTAGCGCAGCGTCGCGTTGCGGAACTCGACGCGGCCCTGCCCGGCAGGGAGTGGTCCGGCACCCGGCTTCGCGGTGATCTGCGGCTCGCGGTCGAGGATCTGGAACAGCCGTGCGCCGGATGCGGTCGCGCGCTGCGCCATGCCGAGCGAGATGCCGAGCGTGCGCATCGGGCCGATCAGCATCAGCAGGTACGTGTAGAACGCGCTGAACTGCCCGAGCGTGATCGTCCCGTTGATCACCTGCCGGCCACCGACGAACAGGACGGCGGCGAGACCGAGCTGGGGGAGGAAGCCGATGAACGGGCCGTAGAAGGCGGTGATCTTGGTCGAGACCATCGCCTGCTCGAAGACGCGGCTGACCTGCCGCTCGAAGCGCTTGCGCTGGCGCGCCTCGGCCGCGAACGCCTTGACGACGCGGACGCCGGAGACGTTCTCCTCGACCTCGGCGGTCAGCTCGGCGATGCGCTGCTGGACCTCCTGCAGTGCCGGCCGCGAGCGGCGCCCGTAGCGCGCGGCCACGAACACGACGACCGGGACCGGCGCCAGCGAGAGCGCAGCCAGCGGCGGGTTGACGATGAACATGGCAATCGCCGACAGCACGATCGTCAGCGCGGACTGCAGCATGAACACGAGGCCGTAACCGAGGAAGAAGCGCACCGCCTGCAGGTCGACGGTCGCTCGCGACATCAGCTGGCCGGTCTGCTGGTTGTCGAAGAACGCGAGCTCGAGCGCCTGGAAGTGCTCGTACATCCCGCCGCGCAGGTCACGCTCGACGCCGAGCGAGACGCGTCCGGCGACGAGCCGCCGCACGGTCGTCAGCCCGAGGCGCAGGATGCCGGCCAGCAGGACGGCGCCGGCGATCAGCTCGAGTCCGCCCTTGTCGCCCTGGTGGATCTGGTCGATCGCCTTGCCGGTGAGCGCCGGGATCGCGACGGTCATCGCCATCGCGGCCGTCGCGAGGATTCCGGACAGCACGACGCTGCGCCGGTACGGGCGCAGGAAACCCAGAAGTCGCCGGAACGTCTTCACTTCAGAAAGTGTAGTTAGGCCGCTGCGGGGTCAGTCCGGGCCGCGCGCTGCTCGCGGTCCGCCACGGCACGCTCGTAGTTCAGCCGGAACAGCTCGATCACGTCGCGCACGTCCTCGTCGGTGTCGATCCTGCGCGCGGCGGGTCCGCGCTTGTCCGGGAATACGGGGTGGGGCTCGATCCGGTTCTGCGCGCGCAGGTCGTCCCAGACGTCCTTGGGGAAGAAGAAGTGCGCTGCGCGGTCGCCGTGCAGATGGCCGATCTCGCGAGCGCCGAGCTTGAACGAGAACTCGCCGCGCGAGCCGAGGCCGGTCTGGACGCCGGGCCAGTCTCCGGCCACGTCCGTGATGCGCCGGCTGGGAGTGGGATCTGAGGTCATCACTCCAAGGTACAAGCTCAAGTGAGCTTGAAGTCAACAGCGTTCCGTGATCTGATCCCGCGCATGAGCACCCTGATGACGATCGGTGAGGTCTCGCGGCGCAGCGGGGTTGCCGCGTCGGCGCTGCGCTTCTACGAGGAGCGCGGCCTGATCAGCTCCGAGCGTGCCGGCTCCGGTCATCGTCACTATCCGCGGCCGGTGCTGCGGCGCATCGCGTTCATCGTCTTCGCCCAGCGCGTCGGGCTGACGCTCGACGAGATCGGCGCCGAGCTCGGGAAGCTGCCCGGAGACCGTGTCCCGAACCGTGGCGACTGGGCGCAGCTCTCCAGCGGCTGGACCGCGCGCATCGACGAGCGGATCGCCGAGCTTCAGCGGCTCAGGAGCTCGCTGACCGACTGCATCGGGTGCGGCTGCCTGTCGCTGGAACGCTGCAAACTCGCCAATCGCGACGACCGCGCCGGCGGGCTGGGACCAGGCCCGCGGTTCTGGGTGGGCGATCGCCCGCTCGACGGCTAGAGCGTCCTCAGCCGGGGATGATCGTCACGCGGACGGTGGCCCGCCGGTGCGCGAGGCGCAGGCGCACCTGCAGGACGCCGCGCGTTCCCGGTGAGGATCGCGGCGGGTGCCGGATCACGGTCCAGTGCGTTCCGAGCCGGCTGCGCGAGCGAATCACCACGCGGTACCAGCCGGCCGACTGACGCACGCGGATCGCGAGGCGCCCGCGGCCGCTGCTCTTGACGATCGGGCGGCGCGCGTGGCGCAGCCGCGACCAGACGGGAAGACGGATCCGCGCGACCGAGCTGCGCGGGCCATGCAGGACGTAGGTGGTGACGATGCGATCGGCGAGGAACGTGCGTCGCAACCAGACGCGCGTCTTGCGCGCACCGTTGACGGTCGCGGTCATCGTGCGCGTCTTGAACGGGCCGCGCAGCGGCTTGCCGGAGCGGAACGCGGCGGCGGCGCGATGGCCGCCCTGGGTCTCGAGCAGCCGGCGCCCGCCGGCGCGTGCGATCGAGAGGCCGAAGCCTGAACGGTCGTGGCTGCCGGTGCTGCCGAGCGGGTGTCCGCGGCCGTCGTAGAGCCGCGCGAGCTCGACGCCGCCGTAGCCGAGCCGGATCGTCTGGTCCAGGACGGCGGCGCTGTAGCGCGGGGTCGTGACCGCAAGGCGCCGGCTGCCGGGGTCGTAGGCGAACAGCGGCGGCGGCTGCTCGGCCGGTGCGTCGGCGGCGCGCGCGAGCGCCTGGTGCGCGACGAGACCGGCGATGCGGGCCGCGGTGAACTGCGGGTCGGACTCAGGGTCGGACTCGGATGAGCGGATTCCGTAGAGCGTCGACGGGATCGCGGGCTCGTGGCGGCCGGCCTGCAGGCGCTCGTAGTAGCCCAGCGCGCGGTCGAACATCCAGCGTGCCCAGCGCCGCTCCTGGTCGTCGAGCACGGGCGCCTCGGCGAGTGTGCTGAGGCCACCGAGCGCGAACACCCAGTAGCGCGTCAGGTGCCAGCGCCGGTAGGCCAGGCCCGTGTCCCAGTTGAGGTAGCCCGCGTGGGTCCAGTCGCCCGTGAGGATCCGGCGGGCCCACGACTGCAGCACCCACATCCGCTTGCCGTCGAGCGGCGGCATGCCGGCGGCGACCGCCGGGGCGTAGTCGTCGAGCGCGTGGAAGACGATGTTCGCGTACTCCGACGTCCCGACGCGATTGCCGGGCGCGGTCGGGCGCACGTCGGGAGGTAGAGGAAGCCATTGCCGTCGTTGAGGTTCGGGGAGCGCTTGGCCCCGGGCCGGTGCGCGTGGTCGAGGAAGTTGTTGAGGTACTGCGGGAAGTCGCGCTGCAGGAGCGTCGCGTCGCCCGTCACGCTGGCGTCGGCGAGCGCCATGTCGGCCGGCCAGTTGAACTGGTTCAGCTTCTGGCTGGGCCAGGTGTAGAACGGCGAGTTGGCCGTCGAGTGGACGGCGTTGCGAACACGGTCGACGAGTGCCTGTGGGAGCCCGACGATGTCGCGCGCCTTCAGTGCGAGTGAGAGCCCTTCGGCCGCCTGCGGATCCAGTGACACGTGCTCGCGCAGCGGCAGGTAGGTCCCGGCGTCGGGCGTCCAGCCCGGGACGTGGAACTGGGCGGTGGCGCGCGCCGGGCGGCGCGCGAAGTCGAGGAACGCGGGCGCGCGCGTCAGCGCGTCGACCATCGGTGCGATGCGGTCGTCGCGACGGGCCGCGCCGACGTGGCCCGCGAGCGCGGCGAGCGCGTGGACGGCCGTCATGTTCGCGTTCATCCGCGTGCTGACGGAGCCACCGCGGGTGACGTATGCGCCGAGCTTGGGGCGCCAGTGCCCGTCGAGCTCGGCGGCGCGACGGTCGACGAACGCCCACAGCTGCTCGACCTGCTCCGCGCGGTCGCTGACGGGCGCCGGCGCCTGCGCGCGGGCACCTGCGGGAGCGTGCAGGGCAAGCCCGGCGAGGACGACGAGCAGCGTCAGGCAGACGAGTGGGGAACGCGCCATTTGCGGTGGCAACGGTCGCAGGACCGAAAAGCATGAGTCCTGCAGGCCACGCCCCGGGGCGTTGTGGCGGAATACTGCAGGGTGATGCCCGCGCACAATTTCGGTCTCTGCGACGGCTGCGAGCACCAGCGCATCGTCCGCTCGGGCCGCGGATCGGTGTTCTCGCTCTGCGAGCGCTCGTTCACCGACCCGCGCTATCCGAAGTACCCGCGTGCCCCTGTCGGCGCCTGCCCGGGGTTCACGCCGCGGGTGAGCGATCCGCCGCCCTCTCCGGCGACGTGAACGAACGGTTCACGACAGCGACAGACTTGGCGGTGCGGTCGTCGTGGGCTGCACCGGAGCCTGCGGCGAGTCGAACGGGTCGAGCAGCAGAAATGCATCGTCGTCCTGACGGGCTTTCGTGACCTTGAAGAGGTACAGCACCGGGAGTCGTCAGCTGCTGCACGAGCCCGGCGTCCGGCGACTTCCTGACCTGCGCGATGGTCGGCACGCGGTCGACCAGCGTCGCTTCGAGCGGCTTCTCGAGCTCGCCTGCGACCTGGCCCCTGCGGAAGAACAGCGCCTGGCTGGGCTCGTCGCCGAGCCGCGGCGGGAGGAACACGACGACCTGGTCCGATGCCCTTCATGTACCGCAGGCTGTACAGCGCCAGCTCGAGCGCCTCGCGGCGCAGCAGCATGTGGCGTTCGAGCGACGGCTTCCCGTCGCTGATCGCGCAGCTCTTGCCCTGACCGCAGAGCCGGTACAGCAAGGTCTTGCCCTCGAACAGCCGGACGCTCCCGCCCGCATCCACGGAGTCGCGCTGCGCGACGGTCAGCGGGACGCCGGCCACCTGGAGCGGGCCGCCGTCGACCCGCACGAGCTGCCCGCCGTTGGGCTCGCGGTACGTGCGGCCGACGTGGACGGCGATCTCCGTGGCGGCAGCGTCGCCGGATGTCGACGGCTTCCAGGACGACCACGCCGGCCCAGCGGCGGCAGCGGTCGGGCGCGCCGTCGCCATCGCCGCGATGTGAGCCGAGCAGGAAGCCGCCGACGACGAACACGGCGGCGACGGTGATCCCGACAAGGCGCCCTTGAAGAACTGGCCGCGTCCGCCGCGCGCCGGCGGGTCGGGGTCTTCGAGGACCTCGACCTGCACGTCGGTGTCGTCCGACAGGCGCCTGCAGCGGAAGCTCGGGAGCAGCGTCGAACTGGTCTTCGATGCCCATCGCGGCTGAGGGTAACGGGCGCACAACGCGAGTCCAGCAGGTACCGTCTCAGGCGATGGTCGACTCCGGCGCTGCATCCCGGTCGCGTCGCGTACGGGGTGCCCGGTACGTGCGGGCCGTCATGGCCAGTGCCCTCGCGGTGGGCGCCGTTCTCGTGCTCCCGGCTGGCGCGTCGGCGCTCAAGCTGAGCACCTGCAGCGCGGACGCCGGTTTCGGCTGCGGCTCGCTGCGCGTGCCGGTCGATCACAGCGGGCGCACACCCGGGACGCTCAGCCTCGCGGTCGCCGCGCAGAGCGAGCTACCCGAAGCACGCGGGCGTGATGATCGCGCTCAGCGGCGGGCCGGGCCAGAGCTCGATCGACGGCGTCGGCTCGTGGGCGCTGAGCCTCGAGCCGCTGCTGAAGCGCTACCGGCTGGTCACGCTCGACCAGCGCGGGACGGGCCTGTCCGGCGCGCTCAACTGCCCCGAGCTGCAGACGCGTCTACGGCCTCGACGAGTTCAGCGCGGCCGGCGTGAAGCGCTGCGCGCAGCGGATCGGCCCGCATCGCGCCTTCTACGGGACCGCCGACACGGTCGAGGACCTCGAGTCGCTGCGCAAGGCGCTCGGCGTCAAGAAGATCGGCCTGATGGGGATCAGCTACGGCACCTGGGTCGCGCAGGAGTACGCGAAGACCTACCCGCAGCACACCGACAGCCTGATCCTCGACTCGATCGTCGGGCCCGACCGGCCGGACGGCTTCTCGATCGACGGCTTCGCGCGCCTGCCGCGGATCTTCGACGAGCTCTGCGCGCGCGGGCGCTGCAAGAGCGCGATCGCCGAACTTCACGGCGGACGTCGCGACGGTCGCCGGCAAGCTCGCGAGCGGCCCGCTGAGCGGTCGCATCTACGACGCGCAGGGCCGCCCGCGAACGACGCGCTACACCGCGCAGAGCCAGTTCTTCTTCCTCGTCACGAGCGGTGACCTGAACCCGTTCATGCAGGCGCGGATGCCGGGGGCGATGAACGCCGCGGTCAACGGCGACCTCGGGCCGCTGCTGCGCCTGAAGAAGATCGGGCAGGGCCCCGTCTCGCGGGCACGCGACTTCAGCTGGGGGCTGACGGTCACGACCGACTGCCTGGACTCCCAGCTCCCGTACTCGCTCGGCAGCGACCCGCTGACCCGCCCGGCGCTGCTGCAGAGCGCGCTGGCGGCGATCCCGCCGTCGGCGTACGCGCCGTGGTCGACCGAGACGGTGCGCACGACGAGCTCCGCCGACGACTGCCTGCAGTGGCCGCGTGACGATCGCCCGCGTCCGTCGATCGGCGGGCTGCCCGACGTTCCCGCGCTGCTGCTCTCCGGCCGGCTCGACATGCGCACGCCGCTCGAGGACGCGCAGCGCGTCAAGGCGCTGATGCCGCGAGCGCAGCTCGTCACCGTGCCCGGCAACGGCCACGACGAGGTCGACAGCGACGGCACCGGCTGCGTCGCCAAGGCGCTGACGCGCTTCACGGCGCGCAAGCCCGTCGGCCAGCCCTGCAAGGGCACCTCGAACCTCGTGCTGCCGATCCCGCGCGCGCCGCGCACGCTGAGCGACGTCACGGCGCCCAGCAGCGTCCCCGGTGATCGCGGGCGCACGCTGCTCGCGGCGCTGCACTCCGTGGAGGACGCGCGCTTCAGCGCGCTGGAGGCCGTCTACGGCGGCTTCTCGCCGCGCGGCGGCGGGCTGCGCGGTGGCAGCTTCGACGCGACCGACGCGTTCCGCGGCGCAGCTGACGCTGCGCGACTACAGCTACGTCCCGGGCGTTCGCGTCTCGGGCACGCTGCAGGTCGACGGCAAGCACGTCGCCGGGACCGTGCGCGTCGCCGGCGCCATCGCCGGCACGCTGAAGCTGCGCTCGACGAAGGCCGCTTCGGGGACGCTCGGCGGGCAGCGGGTCGCGTTCGCCGTCGCCAAGGGCGCGCATGCCGCCTCCGGCAACGGGCGACGACGGGGCGTTCCCGGCGATCCCGCAGGCGCTGCTGAACCCGGCCGCGCTGCGCCGGGCAGCTCGCGCGCGCTAGCGCTAGTCCGCCAGCAGCGCGACGATCGCGATCAGGCCGACGACGACGATCGCCGCGCGCAGTGCCGCCGGCGGCAGGCGCCGGCCGTAGCGCGCGCCGACCTGGCCGCCGGTGATCGAGCCGACGGCGATCAGCGCCGCCGGTGCCCAGGCGACGTCGGCGGCGAACACGAAGACGATCGCCGCGACCCCGTTCACGAGGCCGGCGAGCACGTTCTTCAGCGCGTTGATCCGCTGCAGGCTCTCGCTGACCGTGAGCCCGAGGATCGCGAGCAGCAGGATGCCCTGGGCGGCGCCGAAGTAGCCGCCGTAGACGCCGGCGCCGAAGACACCCGCCAGCGCGAGGCGGCCACCGTGCTCGTGCGGCTCGCCGGCGCGCTGGGCGAGCAGCTTCGACAGTCGCGGCTGCAGGACGACGAGCACGAGCGCCACGGCGATGAAGACCGGGACGATCGCCGCGAACCACGAGGGCGGCAGCGCGAGCAGCAGCACGGCCCCGGTGATGCCTCCGAGCAGCGACGCGCGCCCGAGCCAGATCGCCCGCTCGCGCTGGCCTTCGAGCTCACGGCGGTACCCGATCGACCCGGAGATCGAGCCCGGTACGAGGCCGATGTTGTTCGAGACGTTCGCGGTCACGGGGGAGTACCCGAACGCGAGCAGCACCGGAAAGGTGATCAACGAGCCGCTGCCGACGACGGTGTTGATCGTTCCGGCGGCGAGGCCCGCGGCGACGATGGCGAGGGCCTCGAGCAGCGACACGCAGGCAGCGTATGACGCGCGGCGGGCGTCCAGCAGCGTCTTGCAGCGCTCAAGGGTCCTGTCGGCGTGGGCCGATACGTGGGCGATGGCTCAACGGCCGATCGAGCGCGGCAAGCGGCAGATCCCCATCCCCGACTGGCTGGCCGGGAGGCTCGGCGTCGGCCGCGTGGTGGTTCACACGCCCGACGATCCTGCCGAGGATCGCGCGCTGATCGCGCGTTCGCTGGCGTTTCTGTTCCTCGGCGGCGCGACGCTCTCGGTCATCTGGCTGGTGCTTCCGCACAACGCGAGCACGGTCGATGCCGGCGTCATCGTGATGACGGTCGGCGCCTACGCCGTCGGCCTGATGCTGTTCTTCGGCTTCGACCATCTGCCGCCGATCGTCCTGAAGGCCTCGATCAGCGCGGCGACCGTCGTCATCACCGGGGCGATCCTGGCCAACCACGAGAACGGCAGCGCCTACGCCTTCTACTACTTCTGGGCCACGGTCTACGCGTTCGGCTTCTTCTCGTTGCGCCAGGCGCTGGGGCAGACCGCGTTCGTCGGCGTCGCGTTCGGGGCGGTGCTGATCATCCAGCGCGACATCTGGCACGAGGAGCCGGCGCGCTGGCTGCTGGTGCTCGGAACGACGATCGCGGCCGGCCTGCTCGTGCGCTTCCTGACCGGCTCGCTGCGTCACCGCTCACTGCACGACCCGCTCACCGGCCTCGCGAATCGCCGGCTCTACCTCAACGAGCTCGACGAGGCACTCGAGAGCGCGAGCGAGGAGGGCCGGACCGGCTCGGTCGCCGTCCTGTTCCTCGACCTCGACGGCTTCAAGTACGTCAACGACTCGCTCGGCCATCACGTCGGCGACGGCCTGCTGACCGCGGTCGGCGAGCGCCTGCAGGCGACGGCGCGACCCGAGGACCTGACCGCGCGATTCGGCGGCGACGAGTTCGCGCTGCTGTGCCGCGACGTCGGCGAGGAGTCCGACGCGCTCGGGATCGGCCAGCGGATCAACGAGGCGCTGACCGAGAGCTTCCAGGTCGGCGACCACGAGCTGCACATCTCGGCGAGCGTCGGCGTCGCGATCTCGGGACGCAGCGGCTGCGACAGCGGAACCCTGCTGCGCGATGCGGACGCGGCGATGTACGCAGCGAAGGCGCGCGGCCGCGCCCGCTGCGAGCTGTTCGGCGACGCGCTGCGCCAGCGCATGGTCGGCCGGCTGGAGATCGAGAACGAGCTGCGTCCCGCGCTCGATCGCGACCAGTTCGAGATCCACTACCAGCCGATCGTCTCGCTCGAGGATCGTCACGTCGTCGGCGTCGAGGCGCTCGTGCGCTGGCGTCACCCGACCCGCGGGCTGATCTCGCCCGGAGACTTCATCCCGATCGCCGAGGACACGGGGCTGATCGTCCCGATCGGCCGCATGGTGCTCGAGCGCGCCTGCGTGCAGATCGCGGCCTGGGACGCCTCGGGAGGACCGCTCGCGGGCATCTCGCTGAGCGTCAACCTGTCGGCGCGCCAGCTCCCGCACGGTGAGCTGCTGGCGAACCTCGACACCGCGCTGAGGCGCGCGCGGATCGACCCCGGCCGCCTGACCCTCGAGCTGACCGAGAGCATCCTGATGGACGAGGAGGCCGGCCCGGCGGCGACGCTCGCAGCGCTGCGAGCGCGCGGCGTGCGCCTGTCGCTCGACGACTTCGGCACCGGCTACTCGTCGCTCTCCTACCTGCAGCGCTTCGCGCTCGACGAGCTCAAGCTCGACCGCAGCTTCGTCGCCGGCCTCGGCCATGGCGGCAGCGAGGATGCGATCACGGGCGCGGTGCTGGCGCTCGCGGGCGCGCTGCACGTGCCGGTCGTCGCCGAGGGCATCGAGCACGAGCATCAGGCGCAGACGCTCAAGCGGCTCGGCGCCCAGCTCGGCCAGGGCTACCTGTTCGCGCGGCCGGCGCTCGCGGTCGAGCTCGAGCGCTCGCTCGGCGGCGAGCCCGAGCTGCAGCTCGCCTCGTAGCGCGGCTTCTGCGTCAGCCCTCGAGCAGCTCCGACGCCTCGAGCCACGCGGCCTCGAGCTCCTCGCGCTCGGCGATCAGCGCGGCCAGCTCGCTCTGCAGCTCGCGCAGGCGCGCGTGGTCGGTGGCGCTCGCCGCCATCTCCGCGTGCAGCGCCTGCTCGCGCGTCTCGCTCCGGTCGAGCGCGCGCTCGAGGCGCTGCACCTCCTTGCGCGCGGCGCGCAGGACGGCGCCGGGGGCGTGGTCGGCGCGGGAGGGCCGTCAGACCGCGCCTTCGGCGCGGTCGTCGCCGGGCCGTTCCGGCGGCCGCTCCTCCACGTACTGGTCGATCCCGCCCGGCAGGTGGCCGATCTCGCCGCCCTCGGTGAGCGCGTAGACGTTGTCGCAGACGCGCTCGACGAAGTAGCGATCGTGGCTGACGACGACGAGCGTGCCGGGCCAGCCGTCGAGCAGGTCCTCGAGCGCGGTCAGCGTGTCGATGTCGAGGTCGTTGGTCGGCTCGTCGAGCAGCAGCACGTTGGGCCGTCCATCAGCAGGCGCATCAGCTGCAGGCGCCGGCGCTCGCCGCCGGAGAGGTCGCGCACGAGCGTGCGCGCGCGCTCGCCGCGGAAGCCGAAGCGGTCGCACAGCAGGCTCGGCGGTGATCTCGCTGCCGTCGCTGAGCGTCGCCTCGCCCTTGACCGCCTCGAGCGACTCGAGCACGCGCAGGTCGCCGGGGATCTCGGCCGTGTCCTGCGAGAGGAGCGCGAGCCGCACGGTCATGCCGCGCTCGACCGTTCCGGCTGGTCGGCTCGAGCTCGCCCGCCAGCAGCCTTCACGAGCGTCGTCTTGCCCGGAGCCGTTGACGCCGACGAGCGCGACGCGGTCGCCCGGGCCGAGCCGCCAGGTGACGTCGCGCAGCACCTGCTGCTCGCCGAAGGCGACGGAGACGCCCTCGGCGTCGAGCACCTTGTCGCCCAGGCGCGCGGTGGCGAAGCGCAGCAGCTCGGCGCGGTCGCGCGGCTCGGGCTCGTCGGCGATCAGCGCGTTGGCGGCCTCGATCCGGAAGCGCGGCTTCGCGGTGCGCGCCGGCGGGCCGCGGCGCAGCCACGCGAGCTCCTTGCGCATCAGCTGCTGGCGGCGGTCCTCGCGCGCGCCCGCCTGGCGGTCGCGCTCGGCGCGGGCGAGCACGTAGGCCGCGTAGCCGCCCTCGTACTGGTGGACCGCGCCGTCCGCGACCTCCCAGGTCGTCGTGCAGACGGCGTCGAGGAACCAGCGGTCGTGGGTGACGACGAGCAGTCGAGCCGCGCCGCGCGGCGAGGTGGCGCGCGAGCCAGTCGACGCCCTCGACGTCGAGGTGGTTGGTCGGCTCGTCGAGCAGCAGCAGCTCGGGGCCGTCGAGCAGCAGCTGGGCGAGCGCGATCCGCCGGCGCTCGCCGCCGGAGAGCGGCGCGATCGGCGTGTCGAGCCCCTGCGGGAAGCGCTCGATGCCGACGCCGCCGAGCAGCCCGTCGAGCACGGCGCGAAACGCGCTGTCGCCGGCCCACTCGTGGTCGGCGCGGCCGCCGACCAGCTCCTCGCGGATCGTGCGCGCGTCGTCGAGCTCGTCGCCCTGGCCGAGCAGCGCGAGGTGCACGTCCGCCGGACCGCGTGACCGCGCCCGCGTCGGGCTCCTCGACCCCGGCGATCAGCTGCAGCAGCGTCGACTTGCCGTCGCCGTTGCGGCCGACGACGCCGATCCGGTCGCCCGCGGCGACGCCGAGCGTGATGTCGCGCAGCACCGAGCGGCTGCCGTAGCCCTTGTCGACGGCCTTGAGGTTGACGAGGTTGCGGGGCGCCACGAGCGCATCCTGACCGGATCGCCGTCCGGGCGCGGGCCGGGCCGGCGACTACGCTGCCGGTGATGACGTACGACGTCGCTGAGACCCGCCAGGCACTGCTCGACACGATCGCTGACGCGATCGATCAACTCGCGGTCGCGCTCGCGGCCCTCGGCGCCGCCTACGAGCAGCTCGACGAGCGCAACGCCGACCTGCTCGAGGAGCACCTGTTCGGCCCGGTGCAGAAGGCCTACGGGCGCGCCCAGCGCACCCACGCGGCGTTCGCCCAGCGCTACGGCCTGCCGGGCCGGACGTTCGAGCAGGCCGTCGAGGGCGCGCCGTCGACCGGTGTCCCCGGCTTCGTCGAGGCGGCCGTCGAGGCCGTCGACGACGCCGACCAGGTGCTCGCCGACCTGCAGGACTCGCTCGCGCCGATCGAGGTCGGGGACCCGGAGCTGCGCGCCGGCCTGGCGGAGGTCCGTCAGCTGGTCGCCGGCGTCGAGGGCCAGGCGGCGCGGTTCAACCGCACGCTCGGCCGCTAGCGCCAGGCAGAGGACCTTGACCGCGCCCTTGGCGTGCAGGGTCTTGCCGTTGACCTTCGTGGTGACGTCGAGCGTGTAGTCGCCGCTCAGGTAGTACGAGGTCGGGATCCCGCTCGGGAGCATGTTGTAGCTGTAGAAGTCGTACGGGCCCTGGGCGCCGCCGAAGATCGCCGCCTGCTGGCGGCCCTTGCTGTGGAACAGCACCTTCGAGAACTCACCGGTCATGGTCGCGAGGTCACCGCCGAAGCGGGCGGTCCACGGGGTCGTGTACGTGACGGTCGTCGGGGCGTTCTTGGGGATCTTCACGGCCGTGACGAAGCCGTAGACGGTGAGCGACTGCGGCTCGCCGCTCGGGCCGCCCATCCGGTAGCAGCGGTTCTGCGAATCGCCGGGGTAGGTGACCTTCGTCCCCGGCTTCATGAAGACCTGGTTGACCGACAGTCCCGCGATCTTCAGCGACGGCTTCTTCGGCTTGGGCTTCGCTGCGGGCGCCGCCGGCGCGAGCGCGAGCAGGGCGGTACCGGCAAGGGTGGCGGCGATTGTCCAGCGGGGCGTGCGCATCGCGCGCAGCGTACTGCCGCCGGGAGTCACCCAAATGGGTGAGAATGTGCCCATGAACGCGCCCTCACGGGTGGCGCTCGGGCGGGCCGCAAGGCCCGTTCTCTGCGTCGCCGCGACTCTCGCTCTGCGTCCTCGCAATTGCCGCCGCACCCGCGTCGGCGGCCTCGACCAGCGGCCTGCGCGTCGGCGCGCTGACGCTCAAGCCGTGCACGGACGGACCGGCTGGATGGTGGTGCGGGCAGATCATGCGGGCGCTCGACCCGCAGAAGCCCGGCGGCCGGCAGATCCCGATCGCGCTGCGCTGGCGTCCGGCGACGAAGGGCGTCTCGGCGGGCAGGCCGCTGGTCGCGGT
The DNA here is from genome assembly GCA_963821685.1 of uncultured Actinomycetes bacterium. Lineage (GTDB taxonomy): Bacteria > Actinomycetota > Thermoleophilia > Solirubrobacterales > Solirubrobacteraceae > F1-60-MAGs163. Next base: position 149,454 of record CAWGEW010000009.1, read on the forward strand.
CGAGGGCGGCCCGGGCTACCCGTCGATCGGCAGCCGCGTCGAGTACACCGGCATCTACGGCCCGCTGCTGAACACGCGCAGCCTGCTGCTCGTCGACAATCGCGGGACCGGCGGGTCGGCGCTGATCGACTGCCCGTCGGTGCAGAAGTTCACCGGCAACACCGCGACCGACGCGTTCCGGGCACGCGTCGCCGACTGCGCCAAGCAGATCGACGGGCAGTTCGGCGCGGGGCCCGCAGCCTGTTCGCGACCGCCTACGCGGCCGACGACCTCGACGCCGTCATGGGCGCGCTGAAGCTCCCGCCGGTCGACCTCTACGGCGACTCCTACGGCACGTACTTCACGCAGTCGTTCATGGCGCGCCACCCGGGCAGGCTGCACTCGGTCGTCCTGGACTCCTCGTATCCGGCCCGCGACACGGACCCGTGGTACGCGTCGTCCGGTGAGACCGCGCGGGCTGCGATGGACGCCGTCTGCGCCCGCGACAAGGGCTGCTCGAGCGCCGCGCCGGGCAGCGCGTCCGCGCGTCTGGCGCTGCTGCTCGCGAGGCTGCGCAGCACACCGCTCACCGGGTCGACTCTCGACGCCGACGGCTCGAAGGTGAGCGCGCGCGTCGATGTCCGCGCCGTCGCCGACATGGTCCAGGACGCAGGGTCCGATCCGGTGATCTACCGCGAGCTCGACGCGTCGGTGCGCGCCGCGCTCGCCGGTGACCCGGCGCCGCTGCTGCGCCTCGGCGCGCAGACGAAGACCTATGACCACAGCGCGAACGCCGCCGACTACTTCTCCAACGGCCTCTACCTCGCGGTCGCGTGCTCGGACTATCCGCAGCTGTTCTCGATGGCGTCGACCCCCGCCAAGCGCCGCAGCGAGCTGCAGGCGCGGCTCCCGGGCGCCCCGTCGGCGGCGTTCGCGCCGTTCACGCTGTCGGAGTGGATGACCGTCAGCGCGTACACGCAGCCGTACACGACGTGCCTGGACTGGCCCGCTCCGGGCCGGACCGTGCCGCCGCCGGTGCCCGCCTCGGCGCGCCCGCTGCCGGCGAGCGTGCCGGTGCTGATGCTCGGCGGCGACCTCGACTCGCTGACGCCGCTGTCGGACGCCAAGAGCTTCGCGGCGAGCCTGGGCAAGACGACACGGATCGTGACGCTGCGCAACACCGTGCACGTCACGACCGAGGGCGACAACTACCTCGCCGTCGGTGCGGGCTGTGGCCGTCAGATCATCCGCGCGTTCGTCCGCAACCCGTCGAGGCTGGCGACGGTCGACGCGCGCTGCGCGGACGGCATCCCGCCGATCCACACACCCGGCTCCTACCCGCTGCGGTTCGCGGACGTGACCCCGGCACAGGCGTCGGGGGCGGACCCGGGCGAGCGCGCACGGCGCGCGGCCGTCCTCGCTGCCGGAGCGTTCGCCGACGCGATCATCCGCAACATCTACGGCGGTGTCGGGAAGGGACCGGGCCTGCGCGGCGGGTCGTTCACGGTCAAGGACGACGCGTTCTCGCTGCGAGCGGTGCGCTTCGCCGGCGATGCGACCGTTGATGGCAGCGGCACATACAAGTGGGCCGATGGCGCGGTCAGCGCGAAGCTCAAGGTGACGGCTCCCGGCGGCGCCCCCGTGACGGTCAGCCTGGCCTGGAACCAGCGCTCGACCGTCGCGAAAGCGCAGGTCGCAGGCCGGTCCGTGACATTCCCTGCGCCGTAACGAAACCTAAGGCCAACTGTCGTGTTGGAGTAGTTGACCTGGTCCGCTCGCGCCGCATTGGCGCGGCAAATTTCGCATGATTGGCACTCTCAAGACATGGCACTGAAATCCCCCCTTTTGGTCGGCGCATGCGCCGTCGTCGCCGTCCTCGTCGGTGCGTCCCCGGCGCTGGCGTCGACGATGACCATCACGGCCCCGGCGACCGCGCTGACGGATTCGCTGGTCAAGATCACCTACGCGGGCATGGCTGACGCGCCTGGCACGACCGACGTCACGGGCACCGGCGACAACATGACGCTGCGCACGTTCTACGAGCGCAACGCCACGAGCTGCGCGCCGACGTCCGCCGGCGAGAAGGCACGGCCCGAGGCGAAGTTCGACGGCAACACCTTCGTCGAGTCCCCGGCCCCGTTCAGCCTCGAGTCGACCGCGACGTTCACGACCACCGGGAACTTCCGGTTCTGCGCCTACCTCGAGGCCGGCCTCAACGGCGACAACGCGCCGCCGGCCGCGGCGGCCGAGACCGTCATCCAGGTCGGGGCGCCGCCGATCCCGTGCACCGTGCCGAAGCTGAAAGGCCTCACGCTGACGGCCGCGAAGGCCAAGCTGAAGACCGCCGGCTGCACGCTCGGCAAGGTCACGAAGCCGAAGAAGTCGGGCAAGAAGAAGCTCATCGTCCGCTCGCAGGACCAGGCGGACGGCAACCGCTATGCGACCGGCTTCAAGGTCAACATCGTCCTGAAGGTGAAGGCGAAGAAGAAGTAGGCGGGGCGCTGATCACGGTCCGCGCTACGCAGTTACGGTCCGGCCCGTGAGCGCGCATGAAGCGATCGGGTCCGTCGTAGTTCTTGGCGCAGCGTTCGTGCTGGGCCGGCTCGGCTGGCGACGGGCCGACAATTGGTTCAGTCGCTCGGGCCGGGATGCTCGCGCCGACTTCCACGAGCAGTTCTCGGGCTCGGCGCCCGAAGTCGATACCGACGAGCCTGAGAACGTCGCGTCGTAACCGGGGCGGACCTGGTTCAGGCGGCGCGGACCGACGTACTCACGCATCTGCGGCGTGACCAGGAGCAGGAACGCCACCGTGATCGCCGGGAATCCGGATCGGCTGCAAATCGCGCCGTGGCACGGCGCATATCGCAACCGATCGCACGGGGCCGAGCTTGCAGAGCCCGATCACCGGCTGTCGGCTGCGGGTTGGCTTGCCCCATGCTTGCCAGGCGTACGGAGGGCAATGAAGCCCAGCGCCTGATTGCCGCGTCGGCCGTCCCACCGGCGGAAACGCGTTCAGGCGGTCGCGGGGGCTGATGTGGGTGGGGCGTTTGGTTTGGCTTCGGTTCCGGGCTGGAGGGTCGGGATGCCGCGGGTGAAGAGCAGCGCGAGCAGGCTGATGAGCGCGAGGACGGCCAGGGCGGAGCGCAGTCCGGCGATTCGGGCGGTTGCGTTCTCCTTGACGACGGCGTTCGCGGTGTCGGCTGGCACTCCGGCCTTGTCGAGTGCTGCTTTGAGCTGTTTGTCGGAGACGAACGGCACGCCGGCTGACAGCTGTGTCTGGGCGTTGACGACGAGGTTGTCGGGGATCGCGGGGTTGTTCTGAACGCCGGTGAAGAACGCTGCGGTCAGTGCGGAGATGAGGATCGCCCCGGCGAGCGCGGTTCCGATCGCGGCGCCGAGCTGCGTGCCGGTGTTCTGGATGCCGCCGACCTCGCCGCTCTGCTCCTCGGGAACGGCCGAGACGGTCACGCTCCCCAGCTGCGAGGCCATCGCTCCGAGCCCTGAGCCGATCACGAGCAGCGGGCCGGTGACGACCTCCGGTCCGGCGTTGATGTCGAGCAGTGCGATCAACAGCACCAGCCCGGCGAACATCAGGATGAACCCGATGTTGACGACCCGCCGCGGGTTGGCATCCGGGGCGAGCTTCGGCACTCCGACCGCGAAGACGAGCAGGCCCAGCGACATCGGCAAGACCCGCACGCCGGTCTCCATCGCCGACAGGCCCAGCGCCACGGACAGATACAGCGGCACGACGAAGAACGTGCCCATCTGGACGAGGAACATGAACAGGAACGAGATCACCCCGGAGCGCATCTGGACGTTGCGCAGCAGCTTGGGATCGACGAGCGCGGCCTCGCCGCGACCGATCCGCAGGGTCTCCCAGCGCAGGAACAGTGCCAGGACGACGAGCCCGCCGAGGATCAGCCAGATCACGGGCGACAGGCCGATCCATTGCGGCGCGTCGGGCTTGGGCTGCACGACGCCCCAGGTGCCGGACTTCAGGATCCCGAACACGACGAGACCCAGGCCCAGCGCGGACAACAGCGTGCCGAACAGGTCGAGCTTTGCGCCCTCCTCGGCCGGCGTGTCGTTCACGCGGCGGGCGAGCACGAGGATCACCGCGACGATCAGCACCTCACCCACGAACACCCAGCGCCACGACGCGTAGGTCGTGAAGAATCCGCCGATCAGCGGGCCGAGCGCAGCGGCGATCGCCCCGGCAGCCATCACGAGCCCGTACGCGCGCGGGCGCGCAGGCTTGTCGAAGTTCGACGCCACGAGCGCCACGATCGCGGGCATGATCAGCACCGCGCCCAGACCCTCCAGCAGCGACCAGCCGAACAGCAGCATCGGCAGACTCTGCGACAGCGCCGTCGTGAGCGACCCGCACGCATAGACAACACACCCGATCGTGAAGGCACGCTTGCGCCCGACGATCTCTCCGACCCTGCCGCCCGTGATCATCAACGAGGCCATCACCAGCGCGTACAGCGTGATCGCCGTCTGAATCCCGGTGACCGTTGTACCGACGTCCTTGGCGACCGTCGCGATCGCCGTGTTCATCACGGTCGTGTCGAGCGCCATCACGAACTGGCCCGCCGCAAGCGTCGCCAGCACCATCCCCGTCGCGCCCGCCGCGCGGCGAGCCGTCACACCAGTCACAACACTCCTTCGGCCTGGTCAAGTTCCCGAGCGGGTGATCGTGACAGGCGGCAGGCCGCGCGGCCTCCGTGCAAACCCGCACGCGCCGCAGACGGCAATCGGGTCGACGGGCTCTAGCGGCGGCGGGCGACGACGGTGGTGGCGATGACCACGGACGCGGCGACGAGTGCTCCGAGGGCGCCGAGCCAGTTGATGCCGGTCGTGCTGCGGACGCGGTCGGCGTAGGCGATGAAGCCGATCGGGACCGCGATCGACAGCGCGAGCAGCGCGCCGCGCAGGACGCCGCGGCGCGTGCGGCCGCGGCCCTCATCGCCGGTCGCGGTCGCGGCTTCGGCGATCGTGTCTGCACCGCCATAGAAGGTCATCGTGCGGTGTCCGAGGGCGCGTGCGTGGCTCTCGCAACCCCACGCCATGGCGATCATGAAGGTGACCGGAAGGACCCAGGTGATCGCCCAGATCCCCAGGCCGGCCACCACGCCAACGGCGGCCTTCATCCGCCACGGCCCGCCCTTGTCCTCCTCGGCGGTCGGGGCGGAGAGGAATCCACCGAAGATCAGCACGGAGTAGATGCTGCGCACCCAGACCCGCAGCGGGCGCCGCTTGGTCGGCTTCTCGGGGAGCGGCGCGTCGCGGACCTTCGTGAGCGCCTGGGCGGCCTCCTCGGCGGTGGGATGCACGCCGCGCAGGACGAGGATGTTCGCGGACGTTTCGAGGCTGCGTGGGTCGGACCCGTAGAGCGCGGCGATGCGGCGCTCCATCACGCCCTCTTGCCAGAGGTACGCCAGGTAGCCGGGAACGAGCGCGATCAGGAACGGCGTGCCGGAGACGGCGCCGTCGATCCGCGCGACCTGTGCGGTCTGGATCCGCAGCTCTTCGGCGATCACCGCCTTGGGGACGTCCGGGCGGTCCTGTTGCACGCGGTTCGCCCATTCGATCGACTCGTCGCCGATGCGGCCTGACCCGTAGAGGGTGAGCCGTGCGGAGACGTGCTCTGGATCGCGGTACGCGATGCCCGCGAGCCGGCGTCCCTCCGACAGTGCATGCCGGAGGCCCCGTGAACCAGGTGTGCGCTCGCCTTCGGCCGATGAGGGCGTCTCGATGGACGGGTCGGCGGACGGCATCAGCCCAACCTATCCCCTTCTTCGCCGGCCGCACCCGCGGTTCCCCGCACCGTTCGAGGGCGCTCGCGTGCAGTGAGGAGGACCGGTGCCTGCTCACCCGAAACCCTCGGTGTGCCAGACGAGCCTGCACAGAGCGGCAACCGCCGGCGGCGAGGCGTACGCAGCCGCCGCGAGACCCCGCTGGAACTCGCCGAGCGAATCGCCGACGCATACGGGCTCGTCCTGCTCCTGATCACGATCACCTTCGTGGTGATGATGACGCTGCCGCCCGAGGGCTGGGGCGGTCGTGTCGCCGCCGTCGCGGTCGCCGGCGTCACAGCGATCGTCGCCTTCACCAGCTCCGATGTGCGCCCCGCGCGGGTGCGCCTAGCAGGCGTCGTCGTGGTCGCCGCCGTCGCGGCCGCCGTCCTCGCGAAGCAGATCCCGTCCGACCGGCTGCTCGGCCTCGCGTTCGCGGTCACCGGGATCCTGCTGGGCATCGCGGCCGTCACGATCCTGCGGCGCGTGATCATCGGCGTCACGCGCGTGGACTTCCGCACGATCCTCGGCGCGATCAGCGTCTTCACGCTGCTCGGCCTGCTCTTCGCGTTCCTCTATGTCTTCTTCAGCCGTTGGACCCATTCGGACTTCTTCACCGGCGCCCACCACGCGCCGGTGAGCGACTACCTCTTCTTCAGCTACACGACGCTGACCACGACCGGTTACGGCAACCTCGTTCCCGCGGGCACGGTCGGCCAGTCGTTCGCCGTCCTGGAGATGCTCGTCGGTCAGTTCTTTCTCGTCACGCTCGTCGCCGGGCTCGTCAGCCTCTGGCGGCCGGCCCGCAGACAGGTCGCTGCCGACGACACCGGCGGCTGACCGTGCACGCTCGACGACGGCGATGGCGAGGTAGCCGAACGCTGCCGCAAGTGGCGCGATCACCGCGCGCGTAGCCGCCGGCCGCAGCGCCCGACCCCGAAGCGCCGCCGGCGTCAGGTGTCGCGGACTTGCCAGGCGGACGCCATCGGCGTCCGTTCGCGCTGAGCCGTAGCTGTGCGCAGCCACTTCGTGCGGCCGAGCCGCTACGCGTCTCGGGCGGTGATCCGTTTGGCGGGCGGTGGCTCCAGGCTGCCGGGCCAGAACCCGGTCAGGTTTCGGAATGCCTTCGCGCCGGCGCGGTCGATCGCGGCTGCGGTCACTGCAAACGTCGCAGCGCGCAGGCCTGCAGCACCGAGCACCTGGCCCCATGTCGCGTCCTGCGTCGTCGGGGTGGGCGGTCCCGTGCCGTGCCGTCGCTCATACGTTGACTCGAACAGCTTGCCGACGACGCGCGAGGCGATCGCGCCGAGCACGATCGAAAACGGCTTATAAAAGAGCTTGGCGAGCATCACGTTTACTGACCGAAGACAGTAACGCCGCCGGGTGCAGATCCCGCCGCTCCGTTTTCAGGCCGGTCAGATGGCTCGCCAGAGCGCGGCAACGAATCCCGCGCGCTGCGGGTGTCGCGAAGGATGTGGCTAGGTGGACGTGCTGCGCGACGGCAGCCGGAGCTCACGCGCGCGGGCAACCGCTTCAGGACGCGACGACACGCCGAGCTTGCGGTAGATCGCCTTCGTATGCGTGTGCACGGTGTTGTGGGACAAATACAGCTCGCGGCCGATCTCCCGCTCAGAGAGCGTGCCACCGAGCAGACGGAGGACCGTGAGCTCGCGTGCCGTCAGCTCCTGGTTGTCTGCGGCGGACCGTCCGCCTTCGTCCGCGAGCGTTTCGAGGCGTTCCCGAAGGATCCCCGGGTCGGCGCAGCCGTCGATGATCGTGTGCGCCTCGTCGAGGCACTCCGCCGCCCGGCTGCTGTCGCCGAGTTCGCGCAACACAACAGTCCGCCGGAGTAGGGCTTTGGCCAGATCCAGGGGCTGACCCCACGACCGCAGGATCTCGACGCTGCGATCGATCAGCGGCAATGCCTCGTCCGCTCGTCCGCGCGTCGCAAGCGAGACTCCGAGCGCAAGTGGCGCCTCGCCGTCGATCTCTTCGATCGCATGTTCGCGTACGAGGTCATCTGCCTGTTCGGCCAGCGACTGCTGCTCAGCGAGCAGTCCCCGGTCGCCTGCGATCAGGGACCGGTAGGCCAGGGCGGACCCGGCGACCCGCCACTGACCGTTGTCGGGAGCGAGCGAGGAGCACTCCTCGAATGAGGCCGCGGCCCGGTCGAAATCACCGTGGAAGTAGCTGCCGAATCCGATGGCCCAGTAGGCGACGCAGCGAAATGGGGATCCTGGCGGCTCAAGCTCGGCGGCGCGCAGCGCGTTCTTGAGCTGGAGACCGATGTCTCCACCGGGGAACACGGCGCGCAGCGTGGCGAGGCTTGATTCGAGCGAGTGCAGGCCGTCTGGAAGCGGGCCGATCTCGAGCGCGCCGGCACGCTCGACGGCCTCAGTGCAGGCCGCCGCCTCATCAGGCCGCCCGGCGAACGACAGAACCCATGCTCGGACGAGCTGGAGTCGCCGGTCGCCAGCCACGACTTCCGGGCCAAGTCGCTCGAGCCATTCGAGCACGGTGACGTGGCGACACGCGTTGACATAGGACGGCCACACTTCCGCGATCAGGTCGCTTGACTCGTGGATGGCGCCGGCCTCGATCGCGTGATGCACCGCCTCGTCGACCGCTCCGTGTTCGCGGTGCCATTCGTACGCCCTGCGGTGAAGCACCGGCGCCAGTCCCGGCTCCCGTCGTTCGAGCTCCACCCTCAGGAGCCGGACGAACAGCTGATGGAATCGGTACCACGTGCCGCTGTCATCGAGGGGGATGAGGAAGAGGTTGCTTGTCGCAAGCTCATCCAATCGCGCGGCTCCGCCTTCTCCGTCCAGGACGGCGTCGCACAGTGCGCCGCAGATTCGGTCGAGGATCGATGCGCGCAGCATCAAGGTCTGGAGCCCCGGGTCGTGAGCTTCGATGACCTCGGCGAGCAGGAAGTCGATCATGTGGCGATTGGAAGCCTTGAACTCGTCCACAAGGGCACCCCTGTCCGCAACCCCCGAGAGCGACAATGCAGCGAGGTAGAGCCCTGCGGCCCAGCCGTCGGTTCGGGTGACGAGCGTGTCGACGTCGCCGCGATTCAGCGCCAGTCCAAGCCGGCCGTTGAGAAACTGCTCCGCCTCGTCCCCCGTGAAGGTGAGCTCATCGGCGCGAATCTCGAGGAGGTCCCCCCGCGCGCGAAATCGAGCAACGGGGAGAGCGGGCTCGTGTCGCGTGGCGACGATCAGGCGAAAGCCCGGCGGCGCATGATCCAGGAACCAGCTGACGCTTTCGCGTGCCTCGCCACGCGAGAGGCGTTGAAAGTCGTCCAGGATCAGGATGCCGCCGTCCTCCTGCGCCAACGCGTTCACCAGACGCGGGAGGACGATGTTGACGAGGCCCGCAGGGCCGACGGGCGGGGGAGGCACGCTCAGCCCTGGGTGCAGGCTTCGCAGGGCCTCGATCGCGTGCGCCCACAGCACGACCGGATCGTTGTCGGCGTCATCGAGCGTGAGCCATGCCGCCGGCGTCACCTCGGCGTCAGCCTCACACCACGCGGACAAGAGCGTCGTCTTCCCCGATCCAGCGGGCGCGGCGATCACGGTCAGACGCTGCTCCGAGCCGCTGCGGATTAACTCGAACAGTCGCTCGCGCCGGAGCCACTGCGCGCGCCGCGGGGGCGGGTACAGCTTCGTCCGGATCACGGCATGATCGGGAGCGACGCTATTCACCGGTTCCTGGCCTTATGCGTCGACACAAGGGCAGATTACTGCGGATGCCGCCCGAGCCGACGCCTGGCTGAGCGATCGAGTCCCGGCGCGCGGCCGGGCGCGGCGCGCGCGTGTCACCTAGGTGAAACCCGAGGCGACGGTCCGATCTCACCTGCTCGACGGTGATCATCCGCCGCGTGCTAGGCGCCCCTCACGCCGAATCGACCTACCGCATCGTCGTCAGCGGCGAGCTCGGTGACAAGTTCGGGTTCCTCTTCCCCCAAATGCGCATGGAGCGCGTGGGAGAAGCGACCGCGCTGATCGGTGTGGTGCGCGACCAAGCCCAGTTGCAGGGTCTCCTCCAGCAGGTGCAGGAGCTGGGGTTGGAGCTTGTCTCAGTCGAACGGTGCGGGGCGGACGAGTCCGCCGCCGACATTCCGCTCCGGGTCAACGGGGCCACCGACCCAACCGGTCCACCACCTTCAAGCTAGTCAACCAAAGGAGCATTCATCATGGCCAGTGAGAATATGTCGTTGTACGTCGGGTCCTACGCCGACGCGGCAAGTGCCGACGCCGATTACCAGTCGCTGAAGGACGCCGAACGCGCGGACGACTTCGTCGTCGTCGGCGCGGTTGTCGCAAGCCGCGATGACGCGGGCAAGGTCACCGTCGACGAGCACGGCGCCGCGTCACCGGTCGGCGGCAGCGCCGTCGTCGGTGGCACAGCGGGCCTCGTGGTGGGGCTGTTCGCGCCGCCGCTGTTGCTGGCGGGCGCCGTCGGCGCGGGGATCGGCGCCGGGATCGGCTCGCTCACGAAGCGCCACGAGCAGAAGGAGATGGGCGCCGACCTGGAGGAGTACCTCCCCGCGGGGTCGTCAGCCGTGATCGTGGTCGTCGACGACATCTACCTGGATCGCGTCGAAGGGGCGCTCTCCAAGTCGACCAAGAAGATCAGCAAGGCCGTCGACAAGGGCGACTACGACCAGCTGACCAAGGCACTCGCGGACGCCGACGACAACGTGTCAAAGGCCATCAACTCCTGACGCGGCTTCAGCCCAGGCCCGCTCGACCGTCCCCCGAGATCCATCCGAAAGGACCGCAATGCCCGACCCCACCTCTGACGCTCCTGTCCTCGACCTGCTGGCGGTTATGACGGCCGAGTCGATCGCCCGCTGCGACCTCGACGCGAACTCACTGATCGCCGCGCGCCTAGCGGCGCTCGCCGCGGTCGACGCGCCGGCGGCCAGCTACCTCGTGCACATCGGCCCGGCGATGGATGCGGGCGTCACGATCGAACAGGTGCAGGACATCCTGATTGCCGTTGCTCCGATCGTCGGCACCGCCCGCACGCTCTCCGCCGCCGAGAACATCACCGCGGCGCTGGGCGTGACGATCGTCGCGCTCGAGGAGGCACTCGAGGCCCAGCAGCCGGGCCAGTAGCCAAAGCCAACCAAAGGAATCCGAACCTTGTCCTACTCATCTGATGTCAGCCGCGGGACCTGCGGGCGTCTTCGCCGCGTCGTGGGCAGCTCCTCGCTGGTCGCATTCACGGTGCTCGCGCTGGTCGCGGCCACCGGATGCGGCAGCGACAGCAAGCCGGCGTACTGCACCGACCGCAGCAACCTCGAGCAGTCCGTCAAGGATCTGCCGGGCGCTGTCACGAGCGGCGTCAGCGGGCTGCAGGCGCAGGTCACCAAGGTCGAGGGCGATGCCAACACCCTCGTCGACGCCGCCAAGAGCGACTTCCCGACCGAGACGGATGCGCTGAAGTCGTCCGTCGCGAGCCTGAAGACCGCGGTCCAGGGTCTCCCGTCGAGCCCATCGGCCGCCGACCTGGCGCCGATTGCGCTGGACGCCAAGGCCGTTGTCAGCGCCGTGAGCGGATTCACCAGCGCCACGAAGTCCAAGTGCGACTAGCGGCCGGTCGCTGACACCGACAGGGTCTCCCGGCTCCAGGTGAGCCGGGAGACCGGCGGTGCAACCCGCCGTCCCCGGTATTTCTTGGCATGGGCCAGCGTGAGGTGGCCGCGTGCGTCATCTATTCCGGCAAAAAAAGGAGTCGTAGAACATGACGACCGTTGACGCTGCAGAGCTGCGCCCAGTGACATCATTGTGGTGGCTGCTCGTACTCGTAGGACTCGCTGCGGTTGGTGTTGGGATCTTCTTCGTCGCCTCACCGCATGAGTCACTCTCCACATTCACCGTGGTCGTCGGCATCTTCCTGCTGCTCGACGCGGTCCTCTCCATTGCCGCCTCAATCTTCGGCCACGGTGAAGGGCGCGGGCTGCTGGCAATGATCGGCGTGCTCAGCGCGATCGCCGGCCTCATCCTGATCAAGCACCCGTTCGACACGCTCGTCGTCTTCACCGTCATCATCGGTGTCTGGCTGGTCGTCGCGGGCGTGGTGCGCTTCGTCGCCTCCTTCTCGACATCCGCAGGCCGCGGGGCGAGCATCGCTCTGGCGCTCTTCGACATCCTCGCGGGCGCCGCGATACTCGCCTGGCCGGACCTCGGCCTGTCGACGCTGGCGGTGCTCATCGGGATCGTGCTCATCGTCCGCGGCTTCATCCTGATCGCATCTGGCTGGGACGCGCGCAAGGTCAACTCGCAGCTCGGTGCAGCTGGGTACGCATGATCGGCGCGATCCTGCTCGGCCTGATCGCCGGCACGGTCGGCCGAATGCTCGTGCCCGACATGGGGCATGGATGCCGGGGGAGGGACTCGAACCCCCGACACGCGGATTATGATTCCGCTGCTCTAACCGACTGAGCTACCCCGGCGGGGACGGCGATTCTAGCCTCCGGCATTAGGCTCGCGGCTCGTCGTATGGATGCCGCCGCCGACACCACGCTGCTCGCCGTCCCGAACGTGTCGGAGGGACGCGATCCAGCGGTGCTGGGCACGATCGGTGACGCCTTCGCGAGCGCGCCCCCGGTGCGCCTGCTGACGCGTGAGCCGCACGCCGACGCCGACCACGATCGCGCCGTCTTCACGCTCGCCGGTCCGCCGCGCGGGCTCGCCGACGCGCTGCTCGCCGGTGCTCGCGCGGCCGTCGAGCGGATCGACCTGGCGAGCCATCACGGCCTGCATCCGCACGTCGGAGCGATCGACGTCGTTCCGATCGTCCATCTCGACGACGCGCGGCGCGGCGCTGCCTGCGCCGAGGCACTGGTCGTCGCCGACCGCCTCGCGGACGAGCTCGCACTGCCCGTCTTCCTCTACGGGCTGCTCGCCGGCGGGCGCACGCGCGCGGAGCTGCGCCGCGGCGGGCTCGCGCAGCTCACCGAGCGGATGCTCAGCGGTGAGCTGACGCCGGACTTCGGCCCGCCCGCGCCACACCCGACGGCCGGCGCCGTGCTCGTCGCCGCCCGGCCGCCGCTCGTCGCCTTCAACCTCGAGCTCGCGCAGCCCGCGACGCTCGAGGACGCCAGGCGGATCGCAGCGGCAGTCCGCGAAGGCGGACCGGACGGCCTGCCCGGCGTCCGCGCGATCGGGCTCACGCTCGACCATCGCGGCGGCATCGCGCAGGTGTCGGCGAACGTCGAGGACCATCACGCGGTGCCGCTCGCGACGCTGCTGGATGCGGTCAGCCGGCACGCCTCCGTCACCGAGGCCGAGCTCGTCGGGCTCGCCCCGGCAGCGGCGTTCGCCGGCTGGCCCGACGACGTCCCGATCCGCAATCGCGCGACGATCGAGGACGCGCTGCGTAGGATCAGTGCGTGAGCTTCGAGCGCAATCTCTCCGGATCGGACCAGGTGCCGCCGGAGCCCCTTGGCCGCGGCGGCGGACTCCACGAGGAACGCCGCACGCGTTCGACGAAGCTGGCCGACGGGACGCTGGCATGCCCGTCATGTGACGCGCCGGTGGCCGGCCTGCAACGGCCGATGTCACCCGTCGAACCGCTGTGGTGCGGCTTCTGCGCGCACGAGGGCCCGCTGCGCGACTTTCTGTCGCTCGCGCCGCCGACGCGCCCGACACGCGTGACGGTCCACGTCCGCTCCAGGCTCGTCTTCCCGAGCCGCGCTAGCCGAGTTTGAGGTCGCGCCGCGGCACGAGCGCGATGCCGACGGGCTGACCGTTCGGCCTTGAGGCTCCGGGCTGCTCGGCCTGGCGCTGGACGACGAGCGTCTGTCCGCGGTTGACCGGGAGCTTCAGAACGGCCCGCGGCGGCCTGCGGACAGGACCGACCGTGCAGTGCCCGCGGTGCAGCTTGGCGCGCGCCTGAGCGAGCGTCAGCCCGCGCAGGTGCGGTACCCGGCACCGCGGTTGCGCGGCGACCTTGAACACGCGCTGGATCGTCGAGCTGTTGCCCAGTGCGTCAGTCCCGACCACACGGAAGCCATGTCGGCCCGCCGGCAACGTGGTCGCCGGGATCGGGCTGGTGCAGGCGGCGAGCGCGGCCGTGTCGTAGGCACATTGGAAGCTGATCTGGCTGGTCACGTCGACCGCGGAGAACTTGAAGCTGACCGTCGACCCGTATGCGATGACCGAGCCGTTTGCGGGGCCGCTCGTGAAGCTGAGGCTCGGGTCGACGTTGTCGACGAGCACCGGCACCTCGGTGGTCGCGTTCCCGCAGGCGGTGACGACCACGAGGTTGAACACGTAGGCGCCGTCGGCGAGCAGGCGGGTGTCGAGGCTGCCGAAGATCGGGAAGACGTTGCCGGCCCGGTCGCCGAGCGACAGCGGGACGTTCGGCCCGATCTGCGTCGAGTTCTGTGACACCTGCAGGTAGGCGCTGACGGCGCCGAAGGTCCCGCGATAGCGGCCGCGCACGTCGACGGCCCCGGTGACCGTCGTGGCGGGTGCGGGCGGCACGGCCAGTGCCGGCTGCGACAGGACCGGCGCCGAGAGCGTCCCGCAGGCCGCCTGCGCGGTCGCTGTGCCGCCGCTGAGCGCGCCGGCAACGACGATCGCCGCCGCAAGAGCCAACGCCGCCAGCTGCGTCCGGGTCGTGTCCATCGCCTGCAGATCCGTCCGTTCGGAGGTGACGGGCCGAGTCTCGGCGCTGAGCGGGGAGGCGTCAACCATCTAGGCTCTGGGTCACATGGCTCAGACGAAGAAGAAGCGCTCAACCAAGCACCGCGGCAACGCGGCGGGCGGCGTCGAGGCGCGTGGCCGGACGGGCCGCAAGCTGACCGACGCGGAGAAGGGCCAGAACGCGAAGGCTCGCGGCGAGCGCCCCGCCAAGGGCGACCGCTTCGACCGTCCGCCGACATGGACTGGCGCGGTCCAGCGCTCGCTGATCGCGGTCGTGATCTTCGTCGCGGTGCTCGTGCTCCTGTTCAAGCAGGATCCGGCGCCGGCCGTCGGTCTCGCGTCGGTGCTGCTGCTCGTCTACATCCCGATGAGCTACTACACCGACCAGTTCCTCTACCGCCGCCGCCAGGCCAAGGCGCTGCAGGGCGGGGGAGGCGACAAGAAGCGCAAGAAGGACGCCTCCTAGTGGACGTCCGCATGTTCACCGTCGGGCCGGTGCAGGAGAACAGCTTCCTGCTGCGCCGCTCGGTCGACGCGGACCGCGCGGTGCTCGTGGATCCCGGTGACGAGGCGGACAAGCTGCTGAAGGCGCTCGACGAGTTCGGCGTCTCGCTCGACGCGATCCTGCTGACGCACACGCACTTCGATCACGTCGGCGCGGTCGCGCCGGTCGCGCGTGCGACGGGCGCTCCCGTCTACTGCCCGGTCCTCGAGACGCAGGTCCTCGCCGACATCATGCGCTTCGTCCCGTGGGAGGGCTTCGGCCCGTTCGAGTCCTGGGACGCCGAGCAGACGGTCGCCGGCGGCGAGCGGCTCGCGCTCGCGGGCTTCGACATCGACGTGATCTTCACGCCGGGCCACAGCCCCGGTCACGTGACGTACGCGTTCGCACGTGACGATGCGTTCCCGGACGTGCCCGTCGTGTTGGCCTCCGGCGACGTCCTGTTCCAGTCCTCGATCGGCCGCACCGACCTGCCCGGCGGCGACCACGCGACGCTGCTCGCCTCGATCGCGGACCTCGCCGAGCGCTACGACGACGACACGGTCGTGCTGCCCGGCCACATGGGGATCACCTCGCTCGGCACCGAGCGCGCAGGCAACCCGTTCCTGCAGGACCTGCCGGCGCGGCAGACATGAGCGATCCCAAGCTCCAGGCGCCGCGCGGCACCTTCGACGTGCTGCCGGAGCAGTCCGCGCTGCGGCTCGTCGTCGAGCAGGCGGCCCGCAGCATTCTGGAGGCCTCCGGCTACCGGCGCATCGAGACGCCGATCTTCGAGGACACCGAGGTCTTCCGCCGCACGGTCGGCGAGAGCACCGACATCGTCCAGAAGGAGATGTACACGCTCCAGGACGGTGGCGGACGCTCGCTGACGCTGCGCCCCGAGGTCACCGCGCCGATCGTGCGCTCCTACCTCGAGCACGGGATGCACACGCTCCCGCAGCCGGTGAAGCTCTGGTACCTCGGGCCGTGCTTTCGCTACGAGCGCGCCCAGGCGGGCCGCTACCGCCAGTTCTGGCAGATCGGCGCCGAGGCGATCGGCAGCGACGATCCGGCGGTCGACGCCGAGTCGATCCTGCTGCTCGCGGCGCTGCTCGAGGAGCTCGGCGTGCGCGGGCTGCGCCTGCGGATCGCGAGCCTCGGCACGCCGGCGTCGCGCGCGGTCTACCGCGAGCTGCTGCAGGCGCACCTGCGCGCGAACGAGGACCGCCTCTCGGACGAGGTGCGCGCCCGCATCGACCTCAACCCGCTGCGCGCGTTCGACAGCGACCATCCCGGCACGCGCGAGGTGATGGCGAGCGCGCCGCTGCTGATGGATCACCTCGACGCCGACGACGTCGAGCACTTCACGGCCGTGCGCGCGATGCTCGACGCGGTCGAGCTGCCGTACGAGATCGACGGCTCGCTCGTACGCGGCCTGGACTACTACACGCGCACCGTCTTCGAGTTCGTCAGCGACGCGCTCGGCGCGCAGAGCGGTGTCGGCGGCGGCGGGCGCTACGACGGCCTGGCCGAGCAGCTCGGCGGCCCGCACACTCCCGGCATCGGCTGGGCGGCGGGCGTCGAGCGGATGCTGCTGCGGCCGAGGAGCGCCCCGTCCCCGAGCCGGTCTGCGACCTCTTCATCGCGATGGCCGGCGACCTCGACGTGCAGCGTCCGGCGGCGATCGCCCTGGCCGCGGAGGCTCGCCGCGCCGGGCGTGCCGACGCAGGTCGAGCTGGCGGGCCGCTCGGTCAAGGGACAGTTCAAGCAGGCCGCGCGCCTGCAGGCCCGGTACGTTGCCGTGCTCGGCGACGAGGGAATTGAGTTGAAGGACATGGAGAGCGGGGAGCAGGAATCGGTGCCGAGCAGCTCGGCGGTCGTCGCGCACGTGCTGCGCGGGAGGCACGCGGGATGAAGCCCCCGCAGGCGAACGGCTACCGCGACAGCTGGTGCGGCTCACTGACCGCGGAGCGCACCGATCAGGTCGCGCGCGTCGCCGGCTGGGTGCACCGCCGCCGCGACCACGGCGGCCTGATCTTCATCGACCTGCGCGACCGCACCGGGCTCGTGCAGCTCGTCTTCCACCCGGAGACGAGCGGCGCGGCGTTCGCGCTCGCCGAGGCGCTGCGACCCGAACACGTCGTCTCCGCCGTCGGCACTGTCCTGCGCCGCGAGCAGGGCAACGTCAACCCGAACCTCGCGACCGGCGAGATCGAGGTCAGCGTCAGCGAGCTCGACGTGCTGGCCTCCAGCGAGACGCCGCCGTTCGCGATCGACGAGGACTCACCCGTCGACGAGACGACGCGCCTGCGCTACCGCTGGCTCGACCTGCGGCGCCAGGGCATGCAGGACGCGATGATCGCCCGCACGCTCGTCGTGCGGACGATGCGCGAGGTGCTCGACGGGCGCGACTTCCTCGAGCTCGAGACGCCGATCCTGACGCGCTCGACACCCGAGGGCGCACGCGACTTCCTCGTGCCCAGCCGGATGAACGCCGGCTCGTTCTACGCGCTGCCGCAGAGCCCGCAGCTGTTCAAGCAGCTCTTCATGATGGCCGGCTTCGAGCGCTACTACCAGATCGCCCGCTGCTTCCGGGACGAGGATCTGCGCGCCGATCGCCAGCCCGAATTCACACAGCTCGACCTCGAGATGGCGTTCGTCGCCGAAGACGACGTGATCGCGGTGATGGAAGCCGTGATGGAGGCCGTGTTCGCCGCGACGTCGTTCGACGTGCCGCCGACGCCGTGGCCGCGGATGGCCTACGACGAGGCCGTCGGGCGCTTCGGCGTCGATCGCCCGGACACGCGCTTCGGTCTCGAGATCGTCGATGTCGGCGAGCTGCTGCGCGGCAGCGACTTCAAGGTCTTCGAGAGCGTGCTCGGCGGCGGCGGCGTGGTCCGCGCGATCAACGCCGGCGCGCGCGAGTTCTCGCGCTCCGAGCTCGAAGGCCTCAACGACGTCGTCCGCGTGCACGGCGCGAAGGCCGCGGCTCCGATCTACGTCCAGGACGATCCCGCCCAGCCATGGGCCGGCAACCTGGCGAAGTTCTTCACGCCCGAGCAGATGTCCGCCGTCAACGCGGCGCTCGGCGCAGGCGACGGCGACCTGCTGCTGTTCGTCGCCGACTCGGAGAAGGTCGCCGCCGCATCGCTCGGCGGGCTGCGGCTGCATCTGGCCGAGCGCTTCGAGCTGATCCCCGAAGGGCGTCACGACCCGCTCTGGATCACCGACTTCCCGATGTTCGAGCGTGACGAGGGCAGCCGCGCCGACGCGCGCTGGACGGCGCTGCACCACCCGTTCACGGCGCCCGAGGGCGACCTCGACGATCCCGGCGCGCTGCGCTCACGCGCATACGACCTCGTGCTCGACGGCGTCGAGATCGGCGGTGGATCGATCCGCATCCACACGCCGGAGGTGCAGGCCGCGGTGTTCGCGCACCTCGGCATGGCGCCCGAGGAGGCGCGCGAGCGCTTCGGCTTCCTGCTCGACGCGCTGCGCTACGGCGCGCCGCCGCACGGCGGCATCGCGATGGGCGTCGACCGGATCGTCGCGCTGATCTGCGGCCTGGACTCGATCCGCGACGTGATCGCCTTCCCGAAGACCGCCAGCGGCGCAGATCCGCTCACCGGCGCGCCTGCGCCGGTGGACGCACCGCAGCTCAAGGAGCTGGCTCTGCGCTCGCTCGTCGAGCCGCCCGCGCCGCAGTAACGACGCCCGCGCTCAAGCGATCGGCCGGACGAGCCGATGGGGACACCGATGCAGCAGATTTCCCCTCCGCTCCGCATTGCCCTCATCGCATTCGCGCTCCTCGGCGCCGTGTGGTTCGTCGCTCTGCGTCCGAAGGCGGACACGAGCTCCGATGCCCCGCTGCCGACGGCCCCCGGCGTCGCCGGACTGAACAAGGCCGTTGCGAAGGCCAACGTCGCCACCGCGACGGCGAACAAGGCGGCTGCGACGGAGCAGGCCACCGGCACGGAGCCCGCTGAGGCGACGAAGGCCACGAAGGTCACCGTCACCAAGACTCCGACTGCCACGAAGGTCACCAAGACCACGGCCACGAAGGTGACGCCCGCAAAGGTGACGCCCGCGAAGCCCGCGGTCGCCGTCAACCCGGCCGCGCCGCTGCTCGCAGCGCTCGATCGCGGCCAGGTGGTCGTCCTCCTCTTCCGCAACAGCTCGACCGACAGCTCCTCCGTCGCCACGCTCGTCCGCGGCATCGGCAAGCGCAAGAAGGTCGTCGCCCGCGTCGTCAGCATCAAGGACGTCGGCAAGTACCAGACCTTCACGACCGACACACCGATCGAGCAGGCTCCCACGACGCTCGTGATCGGGCCCAAGCGGCGCGCGAAGATCATCGTCGGCTTCACCAGCTCCGGCGAGCTCAGCCAGGCGGTCGCCGACGTGCGGCGCGCCGGCGCCACCAAGAAGCCCTGAGCGACGCCTGATCGGGCACCCGGTGTTCGTCACGAACGGGCACTCGCAGGTACGATCGCCGGTGTGGGGGGCACTGCATTCAGGCTGACCGGGCGATCGGCTCGGCAGCGATTCGCCGTCGTGGCGGTCGCGGGAGTGACGCTCCTGGCGACGGCGGCCGGAGCGCGCGCCCAGGTGCCGGTGCCGGTGCCCGCCGGCACGTTCACGTCCGTCAGCCTCAACGGGAGCCACGGGTGCGCGCTGCGC
The DNA here is from genome assembly GCA_963821685.1 of uncultured Actinomycetes bacterium. Taxonomy (GTDB): domain Bacteria; phylum Actinomycetota; class Thermoleophilia; order Solirubrobacterales; family Solirubrobacteraceae; genus F1-60-MAGs163. Next base: position 169,058 of record CAWGEW010000009.1, read on the forward strand.
ACCGACGCGACGATCGCCTGCTGGGGAAAGAACATCTACGCCCCTGAGGCGAGCGTGGCGCCGCCCGGGACGTTCCGCGCGGTCAGCGCCGGCGTCGAGAGCGGCTGCGCGATCCGCACCGATCAGTCGCTCACCTGCTGGGGCAAGAACGAGTACGAGCAGTCGACACCGCCGGCCGGCAGCTTCACAGCCATCAGCGCGGGGAACATCTTCGCCTGCGCGATCCGCACCGATCAGTCGCTCGCGTGCTGGGGCAGGATTGCACCGCCGCCGACGGGCACCTTCACGTCGGTGAGTGCCGGTGCCTACTACGCCTGCGCGCTGAGAACCGACTCGACGATCGCCTGCTGGGGCGACAACCGGGCCCACCAGGCGACGCCGCCGGCGGGCACCTTCATCTCGGTCAGCACCGCCATGATTCCGCCGCCGCTCAAGGGCTATGCGTGCGCGGTCAGCACGGGCGGGACGATCGTCTGCTGGGGCGACGACCCGTACCCCGTACGTACACCGCTGACCGGTGGCGGCTTTGCCACGGTGAGCAGCGGAACGGCGCACGCGTGTGCGCTCAAGGCCGACGCGACGCTCGCGTGCTGGGGCTACAACGGCGACGGCGAGGCGACACCACCCTCCGGGGCCTTCAAGGCGCTCAGCGTCGACTATCACGGCGGGTGCGCGATCCGGACCAACGGGACGCTCGCGTGCTGGCCGGCGCGGCCGGGGACGGAGCCCGCGCCGATCTCCGCGGCGAAGGCGCTGTCGCTTCCGTCGTCGAAGACGTGCGTGAGCCACCGCAGGTTCGCGATTCATGTCCGCAAGGTTGCGGGCGTCACCTGGGCCAGCGCCGTCGTGAAGGTTCGCGGCAAGCGCGTGAAGACGGTCAAGCGCCCGCGCATCACGGCGCCCGTCAACCTCACGGGCCTGCCGAAGGGGACGTTCAAGGTCTCGATCACCGCGACGGCGACCGACGGGCGCACCGCGACGGGCACGCGGACCTACCACACGTGCGTGCCGCGCCACGGCTCAACCGGCCCGAAGCTCTGAGCCGTCCGCGCGCCGCTCCTACACTCCGGCGACATGCCGGACGAGCGATTTGAGGAGCACCTGCGGTTCCCGCACGGGCGTGGACACGTGCCCGCCGGGTCGCATTCGGCGACCGCCGGCACGGCCGCCTGCGGCGACGTCGTACGCCTGGATCTCGCGGTCGATGGCGATGTCGTCACGGATGCCGGCTTCGACGCCGAAGGCTGCGGCGCGACGATCGCGGCCGCCAGCGCTGCCGTGGAGCTCGCCGTCGGATCGTCGATCCTCGACGTTGCACGGATCGGGGTCGATGAGGTCGCGGCTGCGCTCGGCGGGCTGAGCCTCGGCAAGCGCCACGCGGCGGACCTCGCGGCCGACGCGCTCGCACGCGCGCTCGGCACGGCCGTTCGCGCCGACGCGCGCCTGGACGCCGATCCCCAGCGCACGCTCGTCGCCATGTCCGGTGGCGTCGACAGCGCGGTCGCCGCGCTGCTCTGCGCGCATGACGACGGCGCCGAGCCGATCGCCGTCACGCTCGAGCTGTGGCGTGATTCCGCCAACGATGCCGAGCGCTCGTGCTGCTCGGCAAGCGCGGTGCGGCGCGCTCGCTCGCTCGCGCACGAGCTTGGCCTGCCGCACCTCACGCTCGACCTGCGCGACGAGTTTCGCGCCGGCGTCGTCGACCCGTGGATCGCCGGTCACGCCGCGGGCCTGACGCCGAACCCGTGCGTGCGCTGCAACGGGAACGTGCGCCTGGACGCGATGCTCGACCTCGCCGAGCGGCTTGGTGCAGCGGCGCTCGCGACCGGGCACTACGCCCGCGTCAGCGACGAAGGGCTGATCCGCACCGGGGTCGACCCGCACAAGGATCAGGCGTACATGCTCGCGGCGCTGACGCCGGCGAGCATCGCGCGGATGCGCTTCCCGCTCGGCGCGCTGACGAAGCCGCAGGTGCGTGAGCTGGCCGAGCGCGAGGGCCTGTCGGTCGCGCGCACTCCGGACTCGCAGGACCTCTGCTTTCTCGCCGGCACCGGCCGCGAGGCGTTCTTCGAGCGCCACGGCGGCCCGCGCGAGCGCCCGGGGCAGATGCTCGATCGTGCCGGGCGGACGGTCGGGCGCCATCGCGGCGCACACGCGTACACCGTCGGCCAGCGCCGCGGTGTCGGCGCCGGCGGCGGGACCGGTGACCCGCTCTACGTCACCGCCACGGACGTCGTCGCGAACACCGTCACGGTCGGTCCGCGCGCGGACCTGCGCCGCACCGTCATCCCGCTCACCGAGATCAGGCTGCACCGTCCCGCGAGCGTGATCGAGACCGCCAAGCTGCGCTACCACGCAACACCCGTGGGCGCTGTCCTCGACGGTGACGTGCTGACGCTCGCCGAGCCGGTCTGGGGCGTGGCGCCCGGCCAGACCGCCGTGCTGCTGCAGGGCGATGTCGTCGTGGGTTGTGCGACGATCGCGCCATGAGCACGACGTCGGACGAGATCCGCGAGAGCTTCCTGGGGTTCTTCGAGCAGCGCGGCCACAAGCGCCTGCCGTCGGCGTCGCTCGTCCCCGCCACCTTCGACGAGTCGGTCCTGCTCACGACCGCCGGAATGCACCCGCTCAAGGGCTATTTCCTCGGTCTCGAGACGCCGCCCGCGCCGCTCCTCACGAGCTGCCAGAAGTGCTTCCGCACGACCGACATCGAGAACGTCGGCAACACCGCGCGGCATCTCACGTTCTTCGAGATGCTCGGCAACTTCTCGGTCGGGCAGTACTTCAAGGAAGGTGCGGTCGAGTTCGCCTGGGACCTGTCGCTGAACGGGTTCGGCTTCCGCGCGGAGGACATCTGGATCACGGTCTTCGAGGGCGACGACGAGCTCGGCCTCGGCGCTGACGAGGAGGCGATCGCGGCGTGGGAGGCGATCGGGGTCCCGCGCGAGCGCATCGTCCTGTGTCCGCGCTCGGAGAACTTCTGGCAGGCCGGGCCGACCGGTCCGTGCGGGCCGTGCAGCGAGCTCTACCTCGACCGCGGCATCGAGTACGGCACGGCGGACGACCTCCCCGGCGGGGAGAACGAGCGCTTCCTGGAGTTCTGGAACCTCGTCTTCATGCAGTACGACCAGGACCCGCCCGGGGTCCTGACGCCGCTGCCCGCGCCGTCGATCGACACGGGCCTCGGCCTCAACCGGATGGCGCTGATCCAGCAGGGCGCCGAGACGATCTTCGAGACCGATCAGTTCGCCCCGCTGATGGCGCTCGGGCGTGAGCTCGCGGCCTCCGGGCAGGAGATCGACGAGCGCGCGCTGCGGATCCTGGCCGACCACTCGCGCGCGGCGACCTTCCTGATCGGCGACGGCGTCGTGCCGAGCAACGAGGACCGCGGCTACATCCTGCGGCGCGTGATGCGCCGCGCGATCCAGCAGGGCCACCGGATCGGGATCGAGGGCGTCTTCCTGCCGCGCTTCGTCGAGCAGGTGATCGACATCATGGGTCCCGCGTATCCGGATCTCGTCGCGCACCAGCCGACGATCCTGAAGTGGGTGCAGGGGGAGGAGGAGGGCTTCCGCCGCACGCTCGAGCAGGGGACGGTGCTGCTCGACGATCTGCTCGCCGCCGGCGCCGTCGGGCCGCAGGATGCCTTCAAGCTGCACGACACGTTCGGGTTCCCGATCGAGCTGACGCGCGAGATCGCGGCCGAGCGCGGCGTCCCGTTCACGCACGACGACGAGTTCAACCGCCTGATGGGCGAGCAGCGCTCGCGCAGCGCCGCCGCCGCGAAGGGCGGAAAGGTCGGCCGCGCGGAAGAGGTCGTGCGCGGGCTCGGGACCGAGCCGGCCGTGTTCGTGGGCTACGAGGATCTCGAGGTCCACACCGTCGTGCAGGGCATCTCCGAGCAGGACGACGGGCGCGTGATCGTGAAGCTCGCCGAGTCGCCCTTCTACGCCCAGGGCGGCGGTCAGGTCAGCGACGAGGGCATCGTCACCTGTGAGGACGGCGACTGCCGCGTCGAAGTCGTCGACGTCGTGCGCTCGGGTGACGATCAGGCACTGGTCGTCCGCGCCCTCGAGGGCGAGCTGCACGAAGGTGAGCGCGTGATCGCGCGCGTCGACCGCCTCGCCCGTCACGCGACGGCCTGCAACCACACGGCGACGCATCTGCTGCACGCGGCGCTGCGCGCGCGCCTCGGCGACCACGTGCGCCAGGCGGGCTCGTATGTCGGCCCGGACAAGCTGCGGTTCGACTTCACGCACAGCGCCAAGCTCAGTGAGGAGGATCGCCGCCACATCGAGGACGAGGTCAACGCGCGCATCCTCGAGAGCCTGCCCGTGCGGCAGATCACGACGACGCTCGACGAAGCACGGGCGCTCGGCGCGATGGCGCTGTTCGGCGAGAAGTACGGCGACGTGGTGCGCATGGTCGAGATCGGCGACGGCCGCCTCTCGCGTGAGCTGTGCGGCGGAACGCATGTGCGCGCGACGTCCGAGATCGGCCTGCTGCGGATCACCAGCGAGGGCTCGAGCGCGGCGAACGTGCGGCGCATCGAGGCGCTGACGGGTCCCGCGGCGGTCCAGCTGATGCGCGAGCACGACGAGCTGCTGCGCGAGACCGCTGACGAGCTGCGGACGCAGCCCGAACGGGTCCCGGAGGCCGTTGCCGAACTGCGCGAGCGCGCGCGCCAGGCGGGCCGCGCGAGCGGAGCGAACGGCAGTGTCGATGCCGCTGCGCTTGCCGCCGGCGCGGTGGAGATCGCGGGCGCCCAGGTACTGACCGCGGTGGTTCCGGATGTCGAGCCGAAGGCGCTGATGGAGATCGGCGACCGCGTGAAGGGTCAGCTCGGCGAGGAGGCCGCGATCGTGCTCGGCAGCTCCGGGGACGGGCGCGTGCACCTCGTCGCGGCGGTCACGCCCGCGCTCGTCGCGCGCGGCGTGAAGGCGGGCGCGGTCGTCAAGGTCGCGGCGCAGATCACCGGCGGTGGCGGCGGCGGCAAGGACACGATGGCGCAGGCCGGGGGGAAGGATCCGGAGAAGCTGCCGGAGGCACTCGAGGCCGCGCGCGCGGCGATCGCCGCCGCGCTCTCCGGAAGATGAGTGATTCCGCGACCCCGCGGCGCGGGGTCACGGTCTCGCGGCGACGGATCGCGTCCCGCTGGTCGCGGCCGTGCCACCCGGCACGCCTCACGACCACCGAACCGCGACCGTCATCCACGATCCCGCGACCCCGCATCCACGCGGCCACGAAATCAATCATCTAAGTGCGCGTTCTTGCTCTGGACTATGGGTCGGCGCGCTGCGGGTGTGCGCTGAGTGATGTGACCGGCACGCTCGCGACGCCGATCGATCCGGTGCTGCGCCCCGCGACGAAGCATGGCCTGAAGGCGCTGACCGCGCTCGTGGCCGACCGCGAGGTCGACCGCGTCGTCGTCGGCCTGCCGCTCGCCCTGCACGGCGGCGACTCCGACCAGACGCGCGAGGCGCGCAAGTTCGCCGACAAGCTGCGCCACGTGCTCGGCGGCTCACTCCCGGTCGAGCTCTACGACGAGCGCTTCACGACCGCGATCGCACAGCAGAACGCGATGGGCGGGGGAACCTCCGAGGACTCGCGCGCGGCGGCCGTCCTGCTCGACGACTGGCTGGCCCGCTACGCGCACGAGCACCGGGAGCCCGAGGCGTGAGCGACCGCAGCGACCGCGAGCGCGAAGCTGCACGCCTGGAGCGCGAGCGGCGCCGGGCCGAGCGGGAGGGCGTGGCGCCGCCGGCGCCGCCGGAGGTCCCGGCCGCTGCGCCCCCGAGCGCCGCCGATCACCGCCGCCCGGCCGAGGCGCCCGAGGCAGCGATGCCAGCGCCGCCCGCGGCGGAGGCTCCCGAAGCGGCGATGCCTCCGCCGCCCGCCACGGAGGCGCCCGAGGCCCGGCCCGCGCCGCCCGCGGCATCGACGCCGGCGCCGGCAGCGCCACCGCGGCGCAAGCCGCTCGCAAAGCCCCGTCCCGCCGTGCCGCCGCGCAGGCCCGATCCGCCGGTCACGGCTCCCGGAGCCCAGCCGGGCGCGGCCGGCATGCCGCGCCATCCGCTGAGCATCCCGCCGCGCCGCCGGCGCCGCTCACCCGCGCGTGTCGCCGTTCTCGGCGGCCTGCTCGCGCTGCTCGTCGTGCTGATCGGCTTCTTCGTCTTCTCGATCTTCACGCCGTTCAAGGGCGACGGGAGCGGCCGTGTCGTCGTCAGGATCCCGACAGGCTCGAGCGCGCGTGAGGTCGGCAACCTGCTCGCGGACAAGGGCGTGGTCGGCTCCGGGCTGTTCTTCTCGCTGCGCGCCACGATCGGCGGTGATCGCGACAAGCTGCGCGCCGGCCGCTTCGTGCTGCATCACGACATGAGCAACGGCGCCGCATTGAGCGCGCTGACGACGGCACCGAAGGCCACGCCCGTCACCGATGTGCTGATTCCCGAAGGCCCGGGCCGCCGCGAGGTCGCGCCGCTCGTCGCCAAGGCCGGCGTCGAGGGCGACTACCTCGCCGCGACCAGGCGCAGCACGGCGCTGAACCCGCGCTCGTACGGCGCGCCGCGACGGACGCCGAGCCTCGAGGGCTTCCTCTTCCCGGCGACCTACCGGCTGAAGACGCGGCGCACGGGTGCGGACGCTCGTGACCGAGCAGCTGCAGGCGTTCGAGCGCAACATCGACACCGTCAGCATGCGCCAGGCGCGCGCGAAGAACCTGACCGTCTACGACGTGCTGATCATCGCCTCGATGGTCGAGCGTGAGACCGCGGTCGCGCGTGAGCGGCGGATCATCGCCGGCGTGATCTACAACCGCCTGAAGCGGGGGATCCCGCTCGGCATCGACGCGACGACGCGCTACGACGAGAACAACTGGATCGCGCCCGCTGACGGTGTCCGAGCTGGGCCGCGCGAGCGCGTTCAACACGCGCCGCCACAAGGGCCTGCCGCCGACGCCGATCGGCAATCCCGGCCTTGCGTCGATCCGCGCAGCCGCACACCCCGCACGCACGAGCGCACTGTTCTACGTCGTCAAGCCGTGTGCCAACGGCGCACACGCGTTCTCGAGCACCGACGCGCAGTTCCAGAAGGACGTCGCCGCCTACAACGCAAGCGCGCCGAGCTGGGAGGCAAGGACCCGTCGACGTGCCCGAAGTGAGCGGCCGCGCCTGAGCGGGCACTGCGGCTCGCGGCCTTGGCGGATATCGCTCGATATGGGCGGCGGGCTCCTCGGCGGCGGGACTGGGTGCGAATGGTGCCCGCTATGCGGGCAGATCCACATCGAGTCGCCCGCTGCGCCGTCGCGCTTCGCCCGCGCCGCCGCGTAGGCTCGGCCACGCATGAACGCTGAGGTCCGCAAACCCGCTGACCCGCCTCGGCGTGCTCGGCTGGCCCGTCGCCCACAGCCGCTCGCCGGCGATGCACAACGCGGCGCTGCACGAGCTCGGGCTGAGCGGCTGGCACTACCAGCTGCTGCCGGCGCCGCCCGAGGTGTTCGACGAGCTCGTCGGCGGGCTCGGCGCGAGCGGGTTCCACGGCGCGAACGTCACGATCCCGCACAAGCATGCAGCGCTGAAGCTCGCGACCGAGGCGACCGAGCGGGCGCGCACGATCGGCGCCGCGAACACGCTCACGTTCGGCCCCGGCGGAGCGATCCACGCCGACAACACCGACGCTCCCGGGTTCATCGCCGCGCTGCCCGCGACACCGGCGAGCGGCAGCAGCGCGCTCGTCCTCGGCGCGGGCGGGAGCGCGCGCGCCGTCGTCTACGCGCTGGTCGCGCTCGGCGTCGACGTCAGCGTGTGGAATCGCACCGCTGAGCGGGCCGTTGCGCTCACGGCGGACCTCGGGGGCCAAGCGGTGCCTGAGGCGCGCCAGGCGGACCTGCTCGTCAACTGCACGGCGGTCGGACTAGGACGAACGTCCAGCGGCTTCGAGGACCTGCCGCTGACCGCCGACGACCTCCCTACATACGCGACCGTGGTGGACCTCGTCTATCGCCCCGGTGGCACCGCCCTCCTCGATCAGGCGCGATCGCGGGGCTGCGCTGTCGTCGACGGGCTGGAGATGCTGGTGCAACAGGGCGCGCTGAGCCTGGAGGCCTGGACGGGCCTGCCGGCGCCGGTCGACGTCATGCGTGCGGCCGCGCTCCGGAGCTCGACCACCCCCCGACACATGAGTTCCGAACATTCCCATCTACGGCCAGTGGGAGCCCCTCCGACGGAGGGGGCGCTGGCCCGTGAGCCGGAATCGGACTGGAACGGCGTCACGCAGGCGCAGCGCCGGGGTGGCCAGCGGTTCCTGAAGGACGTCGTCATCGACCTCGGTCTCGCAGACCGCGAGAAGGTCGAGCACGCGCACGAAGCCTCACGCATCGCCGGCACGACGTTTGAGGAGGCGCTGCTCCAGCAGGGCGTCCTCACGCAGGAACAGCTCGCGCGTGCGATCGCCGAGCGTCACGGCTTCGACCACATCGACCTCGAGGTCTTCAAGGTCGACATGGCGGCCGCGAACCTGATCAGCGCCGCACAGGCCAAGCGCTACGAGGCCGTGCCCGTCGCGTTCATCGGCGAGACGACGCTGCGCCTGGCGATGTCGGACCCCGGCAACGTCATGGCGATCGACGAGATCGCGCTCGTCACCGGCTTCGAGGTGCGCCCCGCGGTCGCCTCCAGGGAGGACATCCAGGCGCTCGTCTCGCGACTCAGCCGCCTCGACGAGGTCGTCCACGACGCGATCGACGAGAGCTCCGACGTCGCCGAGATCGTCGACCTGCGCGAGAGCGCCGACGACGCGCCGGTCATCAAGCTGATCAACTCGATCATCGCCCAGGGTGTCGAGCAGGGCGCCTCCGACATCCACTTCGCTCCCGACGGGCGCGAACTGCGCGTGCGCTTCCGCATCGACGGCGTGCTGCAGGAGACCACCACGATCCCCAAGCGGATGGTCGCCGGCGCGATCAGCCGCGTGAAGATCATGAGCGACCTCGACATCGCCGAGCGGCGGATCCCGCAGGACGGCCGCGTCGGGCTCACGATCGACAGCAAGCACATCGACCTGCGCGTCGTGACGCTGCCGAGCGTGCACGGCGAGTCGATCGTCGTCCGCATCCTCGACCAGGACGGCAACGTCGCGCACGACCTCGACGCGCTCGGCTTCCTCGAGGACGACCACGCCCGCTTCGAGCGCGCGATCCGCCAGCCGTACGGGGCTGTGCTGGTCACCGGCCCGACCGGCTCGGGTAAGTCGACGACGCTCTACACCGGCGTCTCGATGCTCAACAACGCGACCAAGAACATCATCACGATCGAGGATCCGGTCGAGTTCCAGGTCGAGGGCATCACGCAGGTGCAGGTCAACCCGCGCGCCGGCCTGACGTTCGCCAACGGGCTGCGGGCGATGATGCGCGCCGACCCCGACATCATCATGGTCGGCGAGATCCGCGACCGCGAGACGGCGCAGATCGCCGTCGAATCGGCGCTGACGGGCCACATGGTCCTGTCGACGCTGCACACCAACGACGCGCCGACCGCGATCACGCGCCTGACCGAGATGGGGATCGAGCCGTTCCTCGTCGCCAGCGCCCTGGACTGCGTCGTCGCCCAGCGCCTCGCGCGCACGCTCTGCAAGCACTGCAAGAAGGAGGTGATCCTCACGCAGGACGTCCTCGCCAACAACGGCTTCAACTCGAACGTCGACATCGAGGCCTACGACCCCGCCGGCTGCTCGCGCTGCGGCGGCTCGGGCTACAAGGGCCGGATCGGCCTCTACGAGGTCATGACCGTCACCGAGGAGATGCGCACGCTGACGATCGAGCGCGCATCGGCCGACCGGATCGCCGAATGCGCCGTCGCCAACGGCATGCGCCGCCTGCGCGAGGACGGCCTCGAGAAGGTCCGCCAGGGCCGCACATCGATCGCCGAGGTCGCACGCGTCACAGGCACGGGCGCGGGTTGATCGGACCGATGACTCCATGGCTCAAGCCCTCGCCGAGATCCACCGATAGGACCCCGAGATGAACTTCGACTTCGCTGACGTCCTGCTCGAGACGATGCGCCGCAACGCATCGGACCTCCACATCACCTCCGGCGTGCCGCCGATGGTGCGCGTGCGCGGGCGCCTCGTGGCGCTCGACGGCTTCCCGGTGCTCGGCGGCCAGGACACGCGCGAGATCGTCTACTCGATCCTCAACAACGACCAGCGCCAGCGGCTGGAGACGGATTGGCAGATCGACTTCGCCTACGCGATCCCGGGCCACGCCCGCTTCCGCGTCAACGCCTACTTCCAGCGCGGCTCGATCGGCGCAGCCTTCCGCCTGATCCCGGCCGAGATCCTCTCGATCGAGACGCTCGGGCTGCCGCCCGTGACGAAGGACTTCTGCGTCAAGCCGCGCGGCATCGTGCTCGTGACAGGCCCGACCGGCTCGGGCAAGTCCACCTCGCTCGCCGCGATGATCGATGAGATCAACCAGACACGCGAAGAGCACATCATGACCGTCGAGGATCCGATCGAGTTCCTCCACTCGCACAAGAAGTGCATCGTCAACCAGCGTGAGCTCGGGGCCGACACGCCGAGCTTCGCACTCGCTCTGCGCGCCGCCCTGCGCCAGGACCCGGACGTGATTCTCGTCGGCGAGATGCGCGACCTCGACACGATCTCCACCGCTCTGACCGCGGCGGAGACCGGGCACCTCGTCTTCGCGACGCTGCACACGCAGAGCGCCGCCCAGACGATCGACCGCATCATCGACGTCTTCCCGCCCCACCAGCAGGGCCAGGTCCGCGTGCAGCTGTCGGTCGCGCTGGAAGGCGTGATGACCCAGCAGCTGCTGCCCACCGCCGACGGCTCCAGCCGCGTGGCGGCGATCGAGACGCTCGTCCCGACGCCGGCCGTGCGCAACCTGATCCGTGAGGGCAAGACCCACCAGATCGTGTCCGTGATGCAGACCGGCGCAGGCGTCGGCATGCAGACCATGGACGCCGCACTGGCAACCCTGATCCGCTCCGGCAAGATCACCCAGCGCTTCGCCGAGGCACGCTCCTCGACCCCCGACGAGCTGCGTCGTCTGCTCGGCTTCGGCGGCCAGGGCAGCATGGCGGCCTAGGGGTATTCCGGCATGAGCGCCTACGTCTGGAAGGCGATGGACCTCACCGGGGCGAAGGCCACCGGTGAAGTCGACGCTGAGACCAAGCAGGCCGTCGCGGACCAGCTGAAGGCCCGCGGCCTGATCGTCCTCGACATCTCCGACAAGCACAGCTCGCGCGAGATCGATCTCTCGTTCCTGAAGCGCATCAAGCCGCAGGACCTGACGATCATGACCCGCCAGCTGTCGACGATGGTCAGCTCCGGCATGACGATCCTGCGAGCGCTCTACGTGCTCGAGGCGCAGACCGAGAATGACCAGCTGGTCGAGGTCATCACGGGCGTCCGCAAGGACGTCGAAGCCGGCCTGGCGCTCAGCGACGCGATGGAGCGCCATCCCAAGACCTTCTCGCCGCTGTTCGTGGCGATGACGCGCGCGGGGGAGACGGGCGGCATGCTCGAGGCCTCGCTGCTGCGCGTCGCCGACCAGCTCGAGAAGGAGGACTCCCTGCGCCGTCAGGTCAAGTCCGCGATGACCTACCCGATCGTCGTGCTGAGCTTCGCGTTCGTCATCCTGATCGCGCTCGTCACGTTCCTCGTGCCGGTGTTCGTCGGCGTCTTCAAGCAGTTCGGCGGCGAGCTGCCGTTCATCACGAAGATCACCGTGACCATGTCCGCGATCGTGACCGGCTGGTGGTGGGCCGTGATGATCGTCGTGGCCGCCGTCGTCTGGGCTTTCCGTAAGTGGAAGTCGAGCGAGAAGGGCCGCGGGCAGTGGGACGCATTCCGCCTCCGCATCCCGGCTCAGATCGGCAACATCGTCCAGAAGGTCGCGCTGGCCCGCTGGTCGCGCACGCTGTCAGCGCTCGTCAGCGCCGGCGTGCCGCTGATGCAGGCGCTCGACATCACCGCCAAGACCTCCGGCAACCGCGTGGTCGAGGACGTGATGGCCTCGGTCATCGACTCGGTCAAGCAGGGCGGCACGATCGCCGAGCCGCTGAAGGCCGCGCCCGTGTTCCCCGGCATGGTCGTGCAGATGGTCGCCGTCGGCGAGGAGACCGGCGCGCTCGACCAGATGCTGTCGAAGATCGCAGACTTCTACGAGGACCAGGTCGACGCGGCGGTCAAGTCGCTGACCTCGATCCTCGAGCCGCTGATGCTCGTCGTGGTCGGCGGCATGGTCGGGTTCATCGTCATCTCGATGTACCTGCCGCTCTTCAAGGTCTACGACTCGATTCGGTAGTCGTCGGTCGTCCGGGGGAAGTTGAGGCCAACTCCCGGACGAGCCGCGGCGTGTCGCGGATGTAGCCCGGTGCTACTTCACGCGCAGGCACTCGACGATGGCCATCAGGCGCCGGGCGCCCGTGGTGGTGTCGGTGCCGTAGACCTCCCAGCCCGTCTGGTCGATGCTCTGCGCAGACGGCGGGTAGGGCCGGCTGCCGGAGATCAGGCCTGACTTGCGGTTGTCGGTGGTCGTCGGGCCGACCCATCCGGCGCCGCCGGACAGGACCCGGTAGTTCTTCGGGCAGTTGGCGCGGACCTTCCTGTAGCCACCGGTGTCACCCTCCGGGATGACGTCGGAGAACGCCTGGACGGAGACGAGGTCGAGGTTCAGCTTGGACGGGGTGACGGACTTGCTGGCCAGTTCGCTCGACCCGACGGCCTTGGGGGCGATGTCGCTGGCGCCGACCGCGTCGGTGGCGATCTTCGCGCCGGTGACCGCCTTGTCGGCGATCTCCTTGTTCCCGACGGCGTCGTCGCGGATCGCGCCGGCGGTCACCGCTCCGGAGCCGAGCTTCGTCGAGACCACGGCGTCGTCCTTGAGCTGCGCAGAGCCGACGCTGTTGTCCGGGATTTTGACGGCGGCGTACGAGGCGCCGCCGAGCGCGATGAACAGCGCGAGCAGTGCGACGACCAGGGCAGGTGAGGGACGGCTGATGCGGCGACGTGACATGCGAGCTCCTCGAGGTACGGGTCCAGGGCTCGTCCTGTCGTGCCCCGGAGTTCAGAGCGAGGCTACCCACGACCCGCGGCGTGCGTCATCCGTGGACGAAACGTGGACGGCCGGATCGTCGGCAACGCGGCCGGCATCGGGGACCTCGTCAGACAGCTCTTGAGGAGCTACCGATGTGCTCAGCCGTCAGGTCGGGGTAGCCTGCGTATCGACGGGCCGCGTCGCCCAGGGCGTTGGCTCTACTTCTGGCGGTGGGCGTCGCAGGCCCGCTGCGGGCCGCCAACGAGCGAAGGAGACCTCCATGGGTGCAAACGCCGACCGGATCATCGGGCGCGCGAAACAGGCCGTCGGAGCGCTGACGGGCAATAAAGCCACGAAGCGCGAAGGCGAAAGCCAGGAGCGCAAGGGTGAGGTCAAGGACCACATCGACGATGCCGCCAAGAAGGCGCAGGAGGCCACCGGCAACGTCAAGGACAAGCTCAAGGACGTCGTCGACAAGGTATGAGCGCATCCACCTGCGCTCCGGCGTCCCTGGATGGACGGGGCTACGGCTCGTTAGTGGCCGTTCGTTAGGGTCATCGGCACCGACTTCACGGCAGAGCGGCGCCTGCTTGTAGGCCCGCGGGCTGGTGCCTCATTGCACTCTGCAGGAGGGAGCGATCGCTGCGGCGCCGGACCGTATGATGCGCCCATGACACTCGGACGCAAGCTCGTCGTCGAGTTCATCGGCACCTTCTTTCTCGTCTTCACGGTCGGCATGGCGAGTGCCAACGCGGGGACTCTTGCGCCACTGGCGATCGGCGCCTCATTGATGATCATGGTGTTCGCGGGCGGTCATATCTCCGGTGGTCATTACAACCCCGCGGTCAGCACCGCCGTCCTGCTTCGCGGCCGCATGGACACCCGCGAGTACCTCCCGTACGTCGGCGTGCAGGTGCTCGGCGGGATCGCGGCGGCGCTCGTCATCCTGATCCTCGACTACGACCCCGACCAAGCTGTGAAGGTGGCGGGCGCCGGCAAGATGCTGATCGTGGAGTTCCTCTTCACGTTCGCTCTCTGTTGGGTCGTGCTGCATGTCGCCACGAGCGCCGGAACGGAGGGCAACTCGTTCTACGGCCTGGCCATCGGCTTCACGGTGGTGACCGGCGCGTTCGCCGTCGGCGCCGTCTCGGGCGGAGCCTTCAATCCCGCGGTCGCGATCGGCGCCATGGTGTTCGGGCTGCTCTCATGGAGCGACATCTGGATCTACCTGATCGCGACGTTCGCCGCCGGGGCGGCTGCCGCAGGGGTCTTCCTCTACGTCGAACCCGCAGAGAAGGCCACGGGCGACCTGCAGGCCGCCGACGCCGACGAAGCCCAGTAGCCCGAGGCGTTACTGCGCAGCCGGCCCCGGTTCCTGCTCGATCGCGGCGATGGTGGTGTCGAGCGTCGGGTAGAAGTGGTCGCGGTCGAGCGTCTCGAGCAGGCCGTACTGGACGACGAGGTCCTGGAGGCGGTCGCGGAGCTCGGCGAACGCGAGGTGGACGCCGGCGGCGTTGAGCTCATCGTCGAGCTGTTTGAGCATCGCGGCGGCGGTGACGTCGACGTCGGTGATCGCCTCGCATTGCAGGACCACCCAGCGTGGCTGCCTGTCGCGGACGAGCTCGCGGACCTGCTTGCGGAAGATCCCGGCGTTGGCGAAGAACAGCGGCGCCTCCCAGCGGTAGACGACGATGCCGGGGATCTGGCGCGCGTCCGGGTACTGGTCGAGGCTGTGCCATCCCTCGATGTCGTCGGTCATGCCGAGGACCTCGCCGTGCGGCCACCAGTTGCGGCGGAAGAACAGCAGGATCGCCAGCGCGACGGCGACGACGATGCCCTGGAGCACGCCGAGGAGGATGACCCCGAGGCTCGCCACGACGGAGATCAGCACGGCGCTGCGGCGCACGCTCCAGACGCTGATGAGCACCTTGAAGTCCATCAGCGAGAGGGCGGCCACGATCACGACCGCGGCCAAGGCCGTCTGCGGCAGGTCGGAGAGCAGTGAGTTGAGGAACAGCAGGAGGACGACGACGAGCGCGGCCCCGACGAGGCCGGTGAGCTGGCTGCGGGCGCCGGACTGCTCGGCGACCGCGGTGCGCGAGCCGCTCGTGGAGATGGCGAAGCCCTGGAAGAAGCCGGCCGCGATGTTCGCCGCGCCGATCCCGACCATCTCCTGGTCGGCGTCGACCTCGTCGCCGCGCCGGGCCGCGAAGCTCGCCGAGGTGGCGATCGTGTCGGTCAGCGAGACGAGTGTGATCCCCATCGCGGCGATCAGCAGCGGCACGAGGTCGCTCGCGTCCGTCCAGGGAAGACTCGGGCTCGGAACGCCCTGTGGCAGCGCGCCGACCGTGGAGACGCCTTCCGCCGAGAGGTCGAGCGCGGCCGACAGCGCCGTCACGCCGACGACGGCGACCAGCACGGCGGGCACGACCTTGGTCAGCCGCGGCAGGATCAGCAGCACGAGCAGGACGCCGACGCCGACGACCAGGGACGTGGTGTTGGTCTGGTCGAGGCCCTCGACGAACTCCTTGATCTCGTCGAGGAACCCGCCTGCGTCGGTGGAGAACCCGAAGAGCTTCGGCAGCTGCCCGACGATGATCACGATCGCCAGGCCGTTCATGTACCCGACCTGCACCTCCTTGGAGAGCAGGTCCGCGACGAAGCCGAGCTTCCCGATCCCGAGCCCGATCTCGACGAGCCCGACGAGGATCGCCAGCATCCCCGCGAGCGCGATCGCCGTTTCCGGGATCCCCGCCGGCGACGAGCAGCGGCGTGATCGCGGCGAAGATCAGCGGCGAGATCGACGAGTCCGGGCCGAGCACCAGTACGCGCGAGGGCCCGAACAGCGCGTAGCCGATCAGGCAGGCGATCGTCGTGTAGAGGCCGGTGACGGCGGGGAGTCCGGCGAGCTCGGCGTAGGCCATGCCCTGCGGGACGAGGATCGCCGCCAGCACGACGCCGGCGACGAGGTCCGAGCGCAGCCACGATCGGTCGTAGGTGCGCGCGGCGCGCACGCCAGGGACCCACCGCTCCACGCGCCGGCCTGCGGGCATCAGGCCTCGCGGCCCGCGGCCAGGGCGAGCAGACGGCGCAGCGCATCCACGAGCCGAATCGGGGAGTGCCGCCGCGGGCGAGGCGCCGGGATGGTGTCGGGCGATCCGCACGGTGAGCGCTCCCGGCCGGCTCGTGAAGCGCACTGGCGCGTCCAGGCGTGACGGCCTCGCCGTCCAGGCCTGCCGGCACCGGTGCGGCGGAGCGCACGTCGAACGCGGGAACGGCCCACTGGAGCACGGCGCGGTGGCCGCGGCCCTGCCCGGGCTCGAACACCGTGACGCCGAGCGTCCCGGTGTCCATCCGTGGCCGCGTCCCTGCGCCGACGGGGCGCAACCGGTAGGGGTTGTTGGAGACGAGGATCACCGCGCCGGACGCGTGCTCGTGACCGTCGGGGCCGTCCCAGCGCAGATCGAGCGGGGTCGCCGTCCGGGCCGAGCGTGTCCGGCACGGCGTGCGCGATCGTGCGCAGCTTGGCCTCGCGGTAGCCCTCGCGCTGGACGGCCTCGCGCGTAGATCCCGAGCGAGACGTTGTTCACGAAGACCTTGCCGTTGACCTCGGCGAGATCGACTTGACGCTCGCACCCATCGACCAGGGCATCCAGCGCGCCGACGACATCGTCGCGGTCGACACCGAGGTCCAAGCGCGAAGTGGTTGCGCGTGCCGGCGGGGATGCACGCGTATGGCAGCCCGCGCTCTGCGGCCGCGGTGGCGACGATCGCCTGCGTGCCGTCACCGCCCGCTGCCGCGAGCGCGTCGGCGCCGCCCGCGACCGCCTCGCTCACGAGCGCCGCGAGATCGTCGCCCAGCGCCAGCTTCACCGGCTCGATGCCGCGGCGGCGCGCCTCCTCGTCGAGGTGCGCCTTCTCGGCCTTCCCGCCGCCGGACTTCGGATTCCAGAACACGACCGCGTGCTTCGGCCGGGGCGCGGCGGGGAGGTCCACGCGCGCCGTGAACGCGGCCCGCGCGGCGACCACGCGCGAGCGCGAGCGCGAGGATCACCGCGAGCTCGCCCAGCACCGGGCGCACGAAGAGCAGCAGCGCGACCGCC
Organism: uncultured Actinomycetes bacterium; assembly: GCA_963821685.1. Classification (GTDB taxonomy): domain Bacteria; phylum Actinomycetota; class Thermoleophilia; order Solirubrobacterales; family Solirubrobacteraceae; genus F1-60-MAGs163. The sequence goes on from CAWGEW010000009.1 coordinate 186,218, forward strand.
GCCGCCAGCAGCACGACGGCGACCGCGAGGCCGGCGACGCGCCGCACGCCCTCGCGCAGCGCCCCGTACCAGGCCAGCGGCACCGCGACCGCCACGAAGCCCAGGACGAAGAGTCCGCGAGGGAAGGCGTCGATCGCGATCGCGACCGCGCCGGCCAGCGCGAGAGCAAACAGGGCGAGCGCCGCCAGCGGCACGTTGCCGTCGACGCGTCATCGGCATCAGTACGGCGTTGGGATCCAGTTCAGCCGCGCCGGCGCGTCGGGCTCGGAGATCTTCCGGTCCGGGAGGTCGACGCGTTCCTGGGGCAGGGTTCGTACGGAATCTGGGACAGCAGGTGGCTGATGACGTTCAGGCGTGCGCGGCGCTTGTCGTCGCTGTGCGCGACATGCCAGGGCGCCCAGTCGGTGTCGGTGGCCGCGAGCATGGCGTCGCGGGCGCGCGAGTAGTCGTCCCAGCGGGTGTAGGAGAGGAGGTCGATGTCCGAGAGCTTCCAGGTCTTGCGCGGGTCGTCGATCCGGCTCTGCAGGCGCCGCGTCTGCTCCTCGGAGCTGACCTCCAGCCAGTACTTCAGGAGGAGGATCCCGGAGTCGACGACGGCGCTCTCGAACTGCGGGGCCATCCGCAGGAACCGCTCGGTCTCCGCGGGGGTGCAGAACCCCATGACGGGCTCGACGCCGGCGCGGTTGTACCAGCTGCGGTCGAAGATCACGACCTCACCGGCGGCGGGCAGGTGCCGGATGTAGCGCTGGATGTACATCTGCGAGCGCTCCCGCTCGGTCGGCGCGGGCAGCGCGACGACGCGGAAGACGCGCGGGCTGACGCGTTCGACGATCCGCTTGATCGTGCCGCCCTTGCCGGCGGTGTCGCGGCCCTCGAAGACGATGCAGATCTTCGCCCCGGAGCGCTTGACCCACTCCTGGACGGCGACGAGCTCGCCCTGAAGCCGCTCGAGCTCGCGCTCGTAGGGCTTGCGCTTCATCCGCTCATGCTTGCTCATCAGGTCGGTCCTCCGGTGCCGGTGCGGCCGGGGTCGACGGCGGCCCGCACGTCGACCGCGACGTCCGGCGGGCGGTGTCCGGCGGCGCAGCAGCCACTTGCGCGTCTCGATCGTGAGCGGGAGCAGCGCCGCGAGGCCGAGGCAGACGCACCACTGGCGCCCGCTGAGCGACTCGGTCAGCAGCCCGCGCTGGAGCCCCGGAAGCTCGGTCGCCAGGACGAGCATCAGCGAGCGGGAAGAGCGAGATCAGCAGCGCCTGGAGCACGGGCGCCTCGAGTCCGCTCGCCGGTTCGCGGCGGTTGGTCAGCGCGTTGAAGATCGTGCCGAGGCCCATGACGACGAACGTCATCGTCATGGAGATGCTGGCCGACGTCAGGGCTGGGATCGTCGGGGCCCAGGACGAGCGGGCCGAGCGCGGCGAGGAACAGCACCACCGCGTAGATGACCCACGCGGTGATCGCGGCGCGGTTGGTGATCGGCAGCTTCGGGTCGCGTGGCGGGCGGCGCATGACCTCCGGGTCGCCGGGGTCGAGCGCGATCACGATCACGCCGCTCGCCGTCATGAAGAAGAGGAGGTAGAGGATCATCAGCGGGGTGAGCGCGACGCCCTCGTTGATGTCGAACGCGGTCGCGGCGAGGAACAGCAGCACGAGCGCGATCAGCTGGGTCATCTGGTAGCGCACGTAGGCGACGACCTTGTCGTAGACGCGCCGGCCGAGCTCGACGGCGTGCACGAGCGTCCCGAAGTTGTCGTCGGTGAGGATCATCCGCGCGGCCTGCTTGGTCACCTCGCTGCCGCTGCCCATCGCCACGCCGATGTCCGCCTGCTTGAGCGCCGCGGCGTCGTTCACGGCGTCGCCGGTCGCGGCGACGACCATGCCCTGGCCCTGCATGATCCGCGCGAGCCGCAGCTTGTCCTCGGGCGAGACGCGGCCGAAGACGTGCAGGCTCGGCAGTCGCTCGCGGATCTCCTCGTCGGAGAGCGCCTGGAACTCCGCGCCGCTGATCGCCCCGGGGCCGAGGCCCAGGCTCTCGCCGATCGCGCCGGCGGTGATCGCGTTGTCGCCGGTGATCATCCGCACGTCGATCCCCGCGGACAGCGCCGTGGTGACCGCCGCCTTGGCCTCCGGCCGCAGCGGGTCGATCATGCCGACCATGCCGATGAACCCGAGCTCCTGCGTGAGCGCCATCGGGTCCTCGCGCATCGTCGCCTGATCGTCCTCGCCGAGGATCCGAGCGGCGAACGCGAGCACGCGCAGGCCCTGCTCGCCCATCCGCCGGTTCGCGGCAGCGAGCTCCGCCTGGGCCTCGTCGATCGGGACCTGCGACGCCGCTCAGCGGGCCGCCCGCCCAGGCGCAGCGGTCGAGGACCACGTCCGGGCCGCCCTTGACGAGCTCGACGACGTGCTCGGCGCCGTCGAGCGTCACGCGGTGGAAGGTCGCCATGAACTTGTAGTCCGAGTCGAACGGCACCTCCGCCAGGCGCGGGTAGGCGCGGCGCGTCTCCTCGGCGCTCACGCCGAGCTTGGCGGCGAGCACGACGAGCGCCGCCTCGGTCGGGTCGCCGACGACCGCGCCGTCGTCGTCGACGGTCGCGTCGCTGTCGAGCACCAGGCCGAGCGCCAGACGCGTGAAGTCCGGGACGGGCTTGCCGGCGACCGACTCGATCGCGCCGGTCTTGCGGTAGCCCTCTCCCGTCACCTGGAACCACGACCCGGCCGCGTAGATGGTCGAGACCATCATCTCGTTCAGCGTCAGCGTGCCGGTCTTGTCGGTGTTGATCGCGCTCGTCGCGCCGAGCGTCTCGACGTCGGTCAGGTTCTTCACGACCGCCTTGGCCTCGGCCAGCTGCTTGGCGCCCATCGACAGCAGTCCCGAGACGAACGCCGGCATGCCGGTCGGGATCGCCGAGATCGCCATCGCCGTGCCGAGCAGCAGCAGCTCCTGGCCGTCCATCCCGCGGGCGAGCCCGACGATCACGATGAACGCCACCGCGCCCCAGGCGATGACCCCGAGCACCTTCGTCAGGTCGCCGAGCTCCCGCTGCAGCGGCGAGCGGGTGCGCTCCACCGAGGTGAGCATCGTGGCGATGCGCCCCATCTCGGTGTCCATGCCGGTCGCCGTCACGACCATCGCCGCGGTCCCGCGCGTGACCGACGTGTTCTGGAACAGCATGTTCGTCCGGTCGCCGAGCGCGCGCATCCGCGTCTGGGATGACCGCGGCGCTCTTGGCGACGGGGGCGCTCTCGCCGGTGAGCGCGGCCTCCTGGGTCTCGAGCGTCGCCGAGCGGATGATCCGCCCGTCGGCCGGAAGGATGTCCCCGGCCTCGACCTGCACGATGTCGCCGGGCACCACGTCGCTCGCCGGGACCTGGACGATCTGCCCGGTGCGCAGGACGCGCGTCTGCGGGACCTGCATCTTCGACAGCGCGTCGACGCTCGCGCGCGCCTTGAGCTCCTGCCGGGTGCCGAGCACGAGGTTCAGCAGGATCAGGAACGCGACGAGCACGCCGGTCGGGACCTCGCCGATGATGAAGCTCACGACCGTGACCGCGACGAGCATGATGTTCATCGGCTCGCGCAGCTGCGCGAGCGCGATCGCCCACACCGACGGCGGCGCCTCGCCGGTGATCTCGTTCGGGCCGAACTCCGCGAGCCTGTCGGCGGCCTGCGCCTGCGTCAGCCCGTTGTCAGCGTCGGAGCCGAGGGCCGCGACGACGGCGGCCGCCTCGCGCGTATGCCACAGCCCGTCGTCCGGTCGCCCCGGCGCGTCTGCGCGCATGTCAGGCGTGCCGGCGAGGTCCATCTCCGTCATCGGGCGACCGTAGCTGTCGTCCCCGGTCGCCGCAATGAGTTTCACCGGGCCCGTCGGCGCAGCATCGAGCGATGAGTGGGTACGTGGGGCGCTGAGCCCAGTTCGGGTGAGTCGGGCGGAAGTGTCGCGGCCCATGCTCCGTAGCGCCCGCTGAGTGGCGCCGCGCTGAGGCCATGCGCGACGATGCTCAGGATCACGGTGGTCAACGTGGTCATGACGACCGTTTCGATGTGTGGCAGTTCGCGGTACTCGTCGAGGACGACGAGCGCCAGCACGACGGATGCGAGACCGCGGGGTCCGAACCAACCGACGAACGCGACCGTCGGCGGACGCATCCCTGAGCCCATCAGCGCGATCGCGACCGGCAGCATGCGAACGATCGTCAGGCTCAGCACGGCGTACACGATGACCTGCCACGTGAGGCGGTCGAACAGTTCGACGGCGAACAGGCCGAGCGTGAAGAAGACGAACGCCCCGACGACGGCGCCCTCCTCGTCGGTGAAACCCAGCGCTGGAGCGCGCTCGTCGCGCATGCGCGATCCGGCCGCCAGGCCACCCACGAACGCCGCGATGAATCCGCTGCCGCCGATCTCCTCGGTGAACACGAACAGCGCGATCGCGACGCCGGCCATCGCCAGCTGCTCCGACGCCGTGCTCGACCAGTCCGCGGCGCGCGAACGGCGCGCAAGCTCACCGGCGACGCCGCCGACCACGACCCCCGCGAGCAGGCCGATCCCAACCTTCTCGACCAGCGTCGTGGCCCAGAACGAGCCCGGCTCGAATCCCCCGCTCACGGTCGCTCCCGCGGCGAAGACCAGCACGAACGGCACGGCGAGCCCATCGTTGAGACCCGCCTCGACGTTGAGCGCCTGGCGGATGCGCTGAGGCACCCGCTGATCCTCGACGACCGCGGCGCCGAGCGCCGCATCAGTGGGCGCGAGGATCGCCGCGAGAACCGCGCACTCCCAGGCGTCCAGGCCTCCAAGGAGCCACAGGCCCACCAGCGTGCCGAGCCCGATCGACAGCAGCATGCCCGGCCCCAGCAGCCGCTCCGGGAGCGAGCCGCCCCGGCGCAGCTGCCCCATCGTCACGCGCGACGCGTCGGCGAACAACACCAGGGTCAGCGCGACCTCGGCGAGATCCAGCAGCAGCCCCGTCGGTCTCACTCCGGCGACGGGGTCGACCGCGCCGGTCACGGCGACGACCGCCCCGGCCACAAGAAACACGAACGGGCGCGACAGACTGGCCCGCTCGGCACGCGCCGCCACGAGGCCGTAGACCGCGAACACCGCCGCGAAGAGTCCCAAGCCCGATCATCGATCGCGAGCCTACCCCCGGCTACGCGTCCAGCGTCATTGCAGGCCGACCGGGCGAGGGCTACCGTCGCGCCGATGATCGACCGGTCGAGTGCTCGCCGTGTCCGGATGCACCTGGGGCTCGTGCCTGCGCTGCTCCTGATCGCCCTGGTCGTGGCGGGCTGTGGAGCAAGTGAGAAGGCCGGCAGCGTCGCCAGCAGCCTGAGCCAGACGCTCAGCGAGCGCGACGACCAAGCCGCCGGCGAGCACATCGGACGCCACCACCAGCACGAGTCCGGATGAGCCGGGAGGCGAGACCTCGACGGACACTGCCACGCCGACGACGTCAACGGAGACGGTCACCAAGACGGACACCATCACCAAGACGGACACGGTCACGCAGACAGCGACACAGACTGCTCCGGCGAAGACCAGCACGACCACGCAGACGAAGACCGTCACGGCCCCCGCCGCGACAACGGAGGAGGACTCCAACGGTGCGCCGGCGGCGGCAGGGGCGGTCGTCGGCGCTGCGGTGGGCGGGAGCACGACGACGACCACCGCCGCGAAGCCCGAAACGGTCACCGTGACGAAGACCTCTTCGGAGCCTGCCGAAGATGACGGTGTGCCGGCGTGGGCTGCAGCCCTGCTCGGCGCCGCCGTGGGCATTGCGCTCGTGGCGATCATCGTCGAGATTCGACGGCGCAGGAAGGCCGGCCGGGACGGTGGAGCAGGACCGACGGCGGCCGGCGCCGGGCCGGCGCAGTAGCCGGGTCCGCTCGGCGCGAGCCTTCGCAGCTAGCGCTTGTAGGTCGCTGTCGTCGAGCCGGACGCGATCGAGTGCTGCTGGACGGCCTTCGTGACTGCATCGGGGTCGGCACCTGCGGGGAGGTCGAGCTCGGCGTTGAGCGCGTGGAGCCGGAAGACGTAGCGGTGTGCCGCGTCGCCCTTCGGCGGGCATGGCCCCGAGTAGCCGGTCTTGCCGAAGTCGTTGCGGCCCGTTGCCGCGCCGGAGGGCGTCTGGCCGTCACGCAGGCCCGTCGAACGCGTCGACAGATCCCACATGGTCCAGTGCGTGAAGGATCCGCCCGGGGCGTCGGCGTCCTGCATCACCAGCGCGACCGACTTCGCGTCGACGGGCACCCGGTTCCACGTCAGCGGCGGCGAGATGTCCTGCCCGTCGCAGGTGTAGAGAGCGGAGATCCGCCCGCCGTCGGCGAACGCCGGGCTGCGCAGCCCGAGCGAGACCCCTGTCTGGCGGGGCGCGTCGCTCGACGAGTCGTCCGAATCACCACAGCCGACTACCGCGCTGAGGCTCAGGCAACAGATCGCTGCGAGCCCCAGCGCACGCAGCCCGGTCACAGGACGATCAGCCTGCGAGCGCCTTGGACTTGATCGCGTCGAACTCCGCCTGCGTGATCGTGCCCGCGTCGAGCAGCTTCTGAGCGGACTGGATCTCACCGGCGGGACCGCTCGCCGCGACGGTCTCCTGGATGTGCTGATTGAACTGGACCTGGGCGTCGGCCATGTCCCTGGAGCTGCGCTCGACCATGCCGTCGTGCTGGGCGATCAGGTACACGAGCGCGCCGAGCAGCGGGATGAAGATGATGAAGATGATCCACATCGCCTTCGCGAATCCGCCGATGTCGTGGCGGCGGAAGATGTCCGAGAAGATCGTGATCGCGATCCAGATCCAGAGGAAGAACGCGAAGAAGATCAGCATCGACCAGAAGATGCCCATGAACGGATAGTCGGTGGCGATTGGCATGGCACAAGCCTCGCAGAAGCCGCGGACATCACGCGCCCATGTTTGAACCCACGGCCATCGGGCACGACCTGATCACAGGGCGCCCTCGCAGGACTCTCGGGCGCCCGCTCTCGTAAACGTCTCCTAGGAGGAGTCACGTGAAGGCATTCACCATGGCCATGATGGCCACGGTGCTGTTCGCCGTCGCAGTTCCGGCGGGTGCAACAGCAGCGAAACCCAACAAGCAGGCCGACAAGGCCGCGAAACGGCTCACCGACGCCGTGACGGTCAGCGGCATCATGCGCCACGAGCGCGCGCTGATGAACATCGCCGAGCGCAACGGCGGCACGCGCGCCTCCGGCACGCGCGGCTTTGACAAGTCCCGCGACTACGTCGTCGGACAGCTGCAGAACGCCGGCTACACCGTCAACGTGCAGCCGTTCGAGTTCCCGTTCTTCCAGGAGCTCGCGCCGTCGACGTTCGAGCGCACCGCACCGACTGCGCGCACCTACGACGACAGCGACTTCGCGACGATGGACTTCTCCGGCAGCGGCGACGCCACCGGAACAGTCGTCCCCGTCGACGTCGTGCTCCCGCCGGGTGCGGAACCGTCGTCGAACACGAGCGGCTGTGAGGCCGCGGACTTCGACGGCTTCCCCGCCGGCGCGATCGCGCTCGTTCAGCGCGGCACGTGCACGTTCGGCGAGAAGGCCACGAATGCGGAGAACGCCGGCGCAGCGGCCGTGCTGATCTTCAACGAGGGTCAGCCGGGCCGCACAGAGGCGCTCTCCGGCACGCTCGGCGGGCCGGTCGGCATTCCGGTGCTCGGCACGAGCTTCGCCGTCGGCGACGAGCTCGCCGGCCTCGCCGCGGCGGGCGGGACGACCGTCCACGTGACGACCTCGACCCTGTCCGAGACGCGGACGACGTACAACGTGATCGCCGACGCCCCGAGCGGGCGCGCCGGATCACACCGTCGTCGTCGGCTCGCACCTGGACTCCGTCATCGCCGGGCCCGGGATCAACGACGACGGGTCGGGCACGTCCCAGGACCTCGAGATCGCGCTGCGCTACGCCAAGGCGGTCAAGAACCCGACGAACCACGTGCGGTTCATCTTCTTCGGTGCCGAAGAGGAAGGGCTGCTCGGCTCGGCGCACTACGCGTCGACGCTGTCAGCGGACGACAGCGACCAGATCATGGCGATGCTCGACTTCGACATGATGGCCTCGCCGAACTACGCGAGGTTCGTCTACGACGGTGACGGGTCGGACTTCCCGGATGCACAGGGACCGACCGGCTCGGACATCATCGAGTCGCTGCTGACGGCTACTGGGCCGATCGTGGCCTCGTCAGTGAGACCACCCCGTTCGATGGGCGTTCGGACTACGTCGCCTTCACCGACCTGGGGATTCCCGCGGGCGGCACGTTCGCCGGCGCCGAGGGCATCAAGACCGAGGATCAGGCCGCGAAGTTCGGCGGCACCGCCGGCGTCGCGTTCGACTCCTGTTACCACCAGGCGTGCGACACGCTCGCGAACCTGAACCTCGACGCGTTCGATCAGTTCTCGGACAACTCGGCCAACGCGGTCGCGCGGCTCGTGATGCGCCAGAACGACCTCACCGACAACACCGAGCGCCGGTCGCTCGCGCGCAAGGTGAAGGCCACCAGTGACTACAAGGGTGAGCAGCTCATCCGCTAGGACGCTTTCGCGTCTCCTCGACCGCTGCGGCGTGTCGAGGAGACGCAAAGTCGTGTAGAGCAAGCGTTCGTGTCTCCTCGGCGAGGTGTAGGTGCGCCGGGGAGCCGCGGGCGCGTGCTCACCTCAGGCCAGGGCGCCGGCCAGGTCGCCGACGGGCGCCACGAACAGCGCGCTGAGCCCCAGCCAGCCGGCCATCAGCTCGAGCTCCGCGCGCAGTGCCGCGGCCGTCTCGGTCGGGGCGCCCGGCTCGGCGTGCGCGGCCTGCACCCGCAGCACGCCCGGCCTGGCGGTCGGCCTTGAGGTCGACGCGCGCGACGAGCCGGTCGCCGAGCAGGAACGGCAGCACGTAGTAGCCGTGAACGCGCTTCGGCGCGGGCACGTAGATCTCGATCCGGTAGCGCATGCCGAACAGGCGCTCGACGCGCGAGCGCTCCCAGACGAGCGAGTCGAACGGGGCGACGAGCGCGCGCGCCCGTCGCCGAGCGCGGCACCTTCGCGTCCGGGTGCAGGTAGGCCGGATCGCGCCAGCCCTCGACGTCGACCGGCGAGCAGCTCGCCGGCCTCGACGAGCTCGCTCGACGCGCGCCCGCGCCTCCGCGACCGGCAGGCGGAAGTAGTCGCGCAGGTCGCGCTCGGTCGCGACGCCGTAGCGCGCGCGCGGCGACCCGCACGAGCTCGCGCTGGGCCTCGTCGACCGGCGGGGTCGGCGTCGCCAGCACCGCGCGCGGCAGCACGCGCTCAGGCAGGTCGTAGCAGGCGCTCGAAGCCGCGCCGGCGCGCCGACGTGACCGCGCCGCTCCAGAACAGGAACTCGACGGCGCGCTTGACGTCGGACCAGTCCCACCACGGCCCTGAGCGGCGCGGGCGCTCGTCCTCGGCGAGGTCGCGCGGCCGAGACCGGGCCGCGGGCGCGCACGTCGTCGAGCACCTGGCCGAGCAGCTCGGGCCGCTCGCGGTGCATCGCGCGCATGCCGCCCCAGGCCTCGTGCGCGCGCGCGGTCCATGCGCCAGCGCAGGTGCGGCTGCAGGCGCACCGGGAGCAGCGACGCCTCGTGGCCCCAGTACTCGAACAGCCGGCGCGGGGCGCGGTGCGCGAGCCGGTCCAGATCGGCGGGGTCGTACGGGCCCAGGCGGCTGAAGGCGGGGAGGTAGTGCGCGCGGGCGAGCACGTTGACCGAGTCGATCTGGATGACGCCGAGGCGGTCGGCCAGCGCGCGCAGCCGGCGCGCGCCCGCAGGGTCGGCGCGGGCGTGGCCGCGCGAGGCCCTGAGCGGCGATCGCGACGCGGCGCGCCTCGGCCGCGGAGAGCCGCTCGCGGCGGCGTGGGAGGGAGGCGACGGGCGTCATCGGCGCCGATCCTCGCAGCGTCACCGGTCCTCACGCGCGGACGTCCGGCGCGCCTCTGGACCCCCTTGAACCGCGTGGTAATCTCGGTGAGCACGGGTCGTCATCCCACGACCTCCGCGATGGAAAGGGACCACCGCCTATGGATGATCTCAGTCCGCCGGACCGCAGGGCCTGACACCAGGTCACAGCACCATTTTCAGTGCGGCGCCATGGAGTGTCGCCTCGTCCGCTTGAACCGGGCGAAAAGTGATTCGAAGGCCGGCCCACTGGGCCGGCCTTCATCGTTCCGCCGGGGCCTTGCGCAGGCGCTCAGGCGACGGGCGTGCGCGCGACGGGGTTCTGCTCCGCCGGGGCCGGGTTGGTCTTCAGCAGCTCGGGCACGGTGACCATGCTGTAGCCGCGCTCCTTGAGGCCGCGCACGATGCGCGGCAGCGCGCGGCTCGTGACGGTGCGGTCGCCGCCACCGTCGTGCATCAGGATGATCGCGCCCGGCTTGACCTGCTGGAGCACCGAGTCGGCGAGCAGCTTCGGGTCGGTCGCCTCGTAGTCGTTGGAGTCGATCGTCCACAGCACGGTGAGCATCCCGCGCCGCTGCGCGATCCGCAGCGTGCGGTCGTTGTACGCGCCGTACGGCGGGCGGAACAGCCGCGGGCGCGGGATGCCGGCGCGCTGCACGGCGTCCGACTGATCGTCGAGCTCGTTGCGGGCGTCGCGCGCCGACAGCTTCGTGAGGTCCTTGTGGTTCCAGGTGTGGTTGCCGATCACGTGGCCCTCGGCGACGGCGCGCTGGAGCGGCAGCGGGAACGAGGCGAGCTGGAACCCGAGCGTGAAGAACGTGGCCTTCGCGTGCTGGCGCTGCAGCGTGTCGAGGATCCGCTGCGTGTACGGGCCCGGGCCCGTCGTCGAAGGTCAGCGCGACGCTCTTGGTCTGCTGGCCCGCCAGGCGCACGAACGGGGTGACCTTCAGCGTCCGCGCGATCGCCGCGTTCTGGAGCGTGCGTTCGCGCTTCTGGCCCGCGAGCGCCGCGGAGGCCCGGCGCGCCTGCTCCTCGAGGCGCAGCCGGGGAAGCTCGGTCAGCGCACCGTCGCGAAGTGCCGTGGGATTCCACGTGCCGCCGCTGCCGGCACTCGAGGCGACGATCACGATCAGCAGCAGCGCGACGGCCGCCAGCGCGGCCGCGGCGACCCGCCGGCGGCGGCGGTGGTGCTCGGCCTGTGAGAGGGTCCTGCGGCTGTTCGGGGGATCGCTCATGAGTGCCGCGGCGCGCGGCACGCGCGATGGTAGCCCGGCGATACTGCTCCGCGATGCGCTTCGAGCCCGCGTCGCTGCGTGACCCCGACGAGCTGCCCGCGCCGCTCGGCGCGCTCGTGCGCCGCTCGCGCGCCGGGTCACGTGACGACGGCGAGCGCATCGTCCTGGGGATCGAGGGTGGAGGGCTCGCGGTGGCGATGGCGTGCGGCATGGCGCTCGAGCTGGAGCGCCTCGGCCTGACCGCGTGGCTCGACGCCGTCTACGGCACGTCGTCGGGGTCGCTGATGGCGGCCTACGTGGCGGGCGGCGCGATGACGGACGCCGAGCAGGTGCTGCAGGACGCCTGCACGCGCAGGTTCGTGAACTTCAGGCGGCTCGGGCGCGCACCGGTCGTCTCCGTCGACCACCTGATGGACATCGTGCGCACACGGCCGCCGCTCGTCGACGCGCCGGGGCGGCCGGAGCTGCACGTGCTCGCCGCGGGGGTGCACGACGGCGCGCTGCACACGCTCGGCCCGCTGACCGAGGCCGAGGACGCGCTCGCCGCGATCCGCGCGAGCATGGCGATCCCGGTCTGGTCGGGCCCCGCAGTCGCGTATCGCGGGGAGCTGTTCTCCGACGGCGGGCTGATCGAGTCGATCCCCGTCGCGACGCCGCTGGCCGAAGGGGCCACGCAGGTGATCGCGCTGCGCTCACGCGACTGGGCCTACCGCAAGGGCCGCCGCGGGCGCCTCTACGGCGTCGCCGAGGATCTCGTCGGCTCGCGTCTTCCGGGCGAGCTGCCGCGGCTGATCGCCGAGCGCCCGGCACTCTATGACGCTGAGGCCGATGCGCTCGCGGCAGCGACACGCGGGGAGGGCACGCTGGCCGGCCGCGTCGTCCAGCTCGCGGCCGCCCCCGGTACGCCGCTCGTCGGGCGGCTGCAGATCGACCGCGAGCATGTGCGCACGGTGGTGCAGGCCGGGCGGCAGGTCGTCACAGACGCACTCCTCGCCCCAGCCGGCTGACGCGGCCGCTCAGCGGTCTTCGACGACGATCTCCAGGTGATCGCCGACGAACAGCGCGCGGCGACCCTGAAGCAGCTCGAGCAGCTCGGCGCCGACGAGCTCGCGGCGCCAGCCCTGGAGGGTGCGCACATCGGGCTCCTCATGGCCGAGCCGAACGGCGGTGATGATGCGCTGCAGGTCGGCACGCGCCGCAAGCAGCTCATAGGCGAGCTCGGCGCGCTCTGCGCGGGCGCGAACGAGCGACTCGGCGAGCACGATCAGCGCCGTGTCGCCGGGGTGCGTCGGCGGGGGCTTGCTGCCCTCGACGGCGATCGGCGGCAGCGCGCGCCCGCGCGCCACCTCGTCGAGCAGTCGCCTTGCCGCGGCGGCGCACGACGCCCTCGTGCAGGCCGCGAATCTGGCGCAGGCGCTCGAGGTCCTTCGGCCGGCGCTTGGCGATCTCGACCAGGGCTGCGTCCTGCAGCACGGTCTGGACCGGACGATCCTCGGTCGCCGCGGTGTCCTCGCGCCACTGGGCGAGCGCACGCGCGACGGCGCGCTGCCCGGGGTCGAGCGAGTTGACGCGCGGCAGGCGCGCGAACACGGTCTCGATGTCGCGCACGTCGCTCGAGCCCTCGAGCACGCGGCACTCCTCGAGCGCCCACGTCGAGGCGGCCGAGGCGGTCCAGGCGCGTCTTGACGGCGTCCGCCGCCTCGAGCAGGTGCAGCACGTCCTCACGTGCGTAGTCGAGCTGCTCGGCGCTCAGCGGGCGCGCGTCCCAGCGCGTGAAGCTCGCGCTCTTGCGCAGGCGCACGTCGAGCAGGTCGTGCAGCAGCGCCTCGTAGCCGATCTGGGAGCGCAGGCCCGCGAATCCGGCGGCGAGCTGTGTGTCGAACACGGCGGACACCTCGGTGCCCCAGACGCGCCGCAGCAGCGCGACGTCCTGGCGCCCGGCGTGCATCACGATCTCGATCGTCGGGGTCGGCGAGCACGTCGGCGAGCGGCGAGCAGTCCAGGCTCTCGTCGAGCGGGTCGAGCACCTCGACGCGGCTCGGCCGCCCGTCCCCGTCGGCGACGGCGACCTGGATCAGGCACAGCAGCGCGCGGTAGCGGCCTTCGCCCATGAACTCGGTGTCGATCGCGAGCGCGCCGGTCTCACGGGCGCGCTCAGCGAGCGCCGCGGGGATCGCCGAGCCGCTCACTGGGGCTTCTCGTCCGGCCACGTGCCCGTGCGCTCGAACTCGTCGCGCGCTTGCGTCTCCTGCGCGCGCTCCTTGTCGCCGCGCACGCCGATGCGGAAGAACACGTTCAGCAGCCAGACCGCGAGGCCGGCGCTGACGATCAGCGCGCCGCCCTCCGAGGAGGCCTCGGACTGCCCGATCAGCGCGACGAGGATGCCCGCCACGATGATCATGATCGGGAGCCAGAGACGCACGAAGCGCTGAGCCGCGGTCTGCGGGCGCCGCGCGGGCGTGGGGCGGGACTGAGGGCTGCGGGCTCATGCGGTCACCGTGGAGTGGATCAGATCACGGGTGCGGACGAGCAGCCGCTCGAGCGTCGGGGCCTCGCCGTCGCTCGCCAGGCCCACCGACGCGGCGAGCATCCCGCGCACCTGCACCGGCGTTTCGCCCAGCGCCAGACGCTCGGAGAGCGTGACCGCGCCGTCGCGCTTGGAGAGTCGCTCGCCGCCCGCGCCGAGCAGCAGCGGCACGTGCGCATACGCGGGCGCGGGCAGGCCGAGCCGGCGCTGGAGCCACAGCTGCCGCGGCGTCGAGTCGAGCAGGTCGGCGCCGCGAACGACCTCGCCGACGTCCTGCTCGCCGTCATCGATGACGACCGCGAAGTTGTAGGCGAAGGCACCGTCGTTGCGCCGGATGACGAAGTCGTCGACGACGCCGTCGAGCGGCCCGCAGACGCGATCGACGAAGCGCTCGCGCGCGCCTTCAGCGCGGACGCGCAGTGCGGCGGGGCGGCCGGACGCGCGCGCGCTCGGCCAGCCGCGCGGCGCTGAGGTCGCGGCAGGTGCCGGGGTAGGCGCCCTCCGGGAGGTGCTCGTGCGGTGCCGACGGGGCATCGCGGATCTCGGCGCGCGTGCACCAGCAGCGGTACACCAGGCCATCGCGCTCGAGCCGGCCGAGCGCCTGCTCGTAGAGCTGCGTCCGTGCCGACTGGCGAACGATCTCGCCGTCATGGTCCAGCCCGAGCGCCGCGAGGTCGGCGAGCTGCTCGGCGACGAACGGCTCGCGGACGCGCCCGCTGTCGAGGTCCTCGACGCGGATCTGGAAACGCGCGCCGGATGCGCGCGCCAGCAGCCAGGCGAGCAGGCCCGTTCGCAGGTTCCCCAGGTGCAGCGAACCGGTCGGGCTGGGGGCGAAGCGACCGTCCGCCCGGCCCGGGGCGGGGCCGCGAAGAACGAGGAGATCGGCCACGGCGCCAGGATACGGCGCTACATTGCGCGCCCGATGGCAGATTCCCCCGCAGCAGACGCAACCGCCCCGCCCGCGCCGTGCAGCCCATGCCGCGGGACGGGCAAGCTGATCTCCGGATCGGGAGGCACGCCGCACGAGGTGCCGTGCCCGTGGTGCGAGGGAACCGGGACGCAGATCCCGGAGCACGACGCGCAGGCGGCGCGTCGCCCGGCGGACGACGGTGACGGCGAAAAGCCGATGACCGTCGGCGTCGACTGAGCGTCGATCAGACGGAAGAAAAGGCGGCGCCGCAGTCCCGGAAGGCACACCGAGCGTGGTCGGCCGCCGGAAGCCGAGCGGGGCCCGCGACGCCGCATGATCGTGGTCGGCCGGCACCGCGCGCAGCTCGCGAGCGGCCGCGCCCAGCTGGACGGATGGACGAGCCGGCGTGGACGAACGATGGACGCGCGCCGCTCCCCGCTCAGTCACGCGCGAGAGTGGCCGATGTCCGGGGATCATGCGTCCGACCCTGCGTCTCGCCGCTGCTGCCGCCGTGCTCGTGGTCTGCGGGCACGCTTCACCGCCTCGATCGCCTCCGCTGACGACTGCACGCCGATCGACAACCGCATGCGCTTCACGCCGCGTGCGTCGACGACGGTCATCACGGCGTCGTCGTCGGACGTTCCGAAGGTCACGATCGACGGAGCGACCGTCAGCTCGAAGATCGTCGCTCACCGACACCGGCCTGGTCCGCTCGGTGAAGATCAAGGACGTCAACCTCGCTCACGCGAACCTCAGCGACGTCACGCTGCGCCTGCGCGCCCCCGACGGCACGCTCGTGCTGCTCGCCAACGCTCTGGCCGGCGCGAACCTGACAAACACGACCTTCAGCGACGCCGCGCCGAGCATCTTCGTCGGACTGCCGCCCTACACGGGGACGTTCGCGCCGCAGGAGTACCTCGCGCAGCTGTTCGGCGAGCCGATCGCCGGCGAGTGGAAGCTCGAGATCACCGACGCCGCCGGCGGCGTCCAGGGCTCGCTCACCTCGTGGTCGATCGAGATCACGCCGGAGTCCTGCGGCTCGCTGCCCGAACGCCATCCTCAGCGCGTCGCCCAACCCGGCCGTGCCCGGGAGCCTGGTCCACTTCGACGCCTCGGCGAGCACCGGCGCCGGCACCGCCCAGATCGTCCACTACGAGTGGGATCTCGACGGCGACGGCACGTTCGAGACCGACACCGGCTCGACACCCACGACCTCCCAGATCTACGCCTCCAAGGGCACATACGCGGTCGGCGTGCGCGTGACCGACGATCAGGACAACTCCGACACGCGGACGATCGCGCTGGCGGTGACCGCGAAGCCGAACGCGGCCATGACGATCACCCCGTCGTCGCCGCTCTCGCTCGTGAACGCGTCGCTCGACGCGACCGGCTCGTTCGACCCGGACGGCACGATCGTGCGCTACGAGTGGGACCTCGACGGCGACGGCACGTACGAGACCGACGCCGGCAACATCCCCACGATCCAGCGCCTGTTCGGGACCTCCGGGCCCGCGCAACGTCGGCCTGCGCGTGACCGACGACAGCGGCGCGACAAGCACCGCCACGCAGGCCATCCTCGTGCAGAACCGTCCGCCTGCGGCGTCCTTCGCGTCGCAGTCGACGCCCGCGATCGTCGGCGCCGACACGGTCCTGGACGCGTCGATCGAGCGTCGATCTCGACGGCACGGTCGTGCACTACGAGTGGGACCTCGACAACGACGGCGACTACGAGTCGAGCTCGGGCGGATCGCCGCTCCTGACGCACATCTTCGCGGGCTCCGGGACGTACACGATCGGCCTGCGCATCACCGACAACAGCGGTGACACCGACACCAAGACGGCCAACGGTCGTCGCGACGCAGGCGCCGGTCGCGGTCGTCGGCGCCACACCGCTGCTGACGCGCCCGCTGACGCCGGTCACATTCGATCCCGGCCGGCTCGATGGACCCGGACGTGACGGGCAGCATCGTCAGCTACGGCTGGGACTTCGACGGCGACGGCACGATCGACCAGACGACCACCTCGGCCGCGCCCGTCACGCACATGTACAGCACGTTCGGCGCCTACACGGCCAAGCTGACCGTCACCGACGACCTCGGCGCCAAGGGCACGGCGACGGTCCTCATCGACCGTCCACAACGAGCCGCCGATCGCGGCGCTCTCGATCTCCCCGACGGCCGTCCTGACCGGGCCAGCCGGTGACCCTTTCCGCCGCCGGCTCGCTCGACCCCGACGGCACGATCGCCAAGTACGAGTGGGACCTCGACGGCAACGGCAGCTACGAGACGAACTCGGCGAACCACGGCGACGCTCGTGCGCAGCTTCCCCAACCGGATGCGGATCACCGTTCGCGTCCGCGTGACCGACAACGACGGCGCGACGCGCGACATCGAGCTGCGCTGCTGAGCGTCGATCCGGCCACACCCACTCCTGACCCCGACAAGCCGGGCGGCAAGGGTGGTCCCGCCGGGACGGGCAACGGCGCCGGCGGGTCGGGCGGTTCAGGTGGCGGCGCCGGCGGCGGCGACGGAGCCGGGGGCGCGGGCACCGACGCGGCGTTCACCGCAAGCCTCAGCGGAGCCAGCATCCAGACGCTGCAAGACGCGTCATCAGGCGCGGGGTGGGCGTGCGCTGCAACGTCGATCGCAAGGCGACCTGCGACCTCGAGCTGATGATTCGGGGACGCGACGCCAAGCGCCTGCGCCTGGCACGCGGCAAGCGGGCCAAGAAGCCGGTTCGCATCGCGCACGTGCGGGCGACCGCCACGGGGTCCGGCTCGAAGGTCGTGACGCTGAAGCTCTCGTCGAAGGCGCGCCGGGCGCTGAGCGCGCGCGCCGCGTCGTCCTGATCGTTCAGGGCACCGCGACCGACGGTGAAGGCTCGAAGGCGACGCTCAAGCGCGCCGTGATGCTGCGCTGAGCGGCGTCACTGACGCTGGGCGTCGCTGACCTCGACGACGCCGCCCTTCGTGCCCGCAACGGTCAGCATCGACCGGGAAGGTCCCCGGCGACTCGCGCGATGAAGCGCAGCTCGCCGAGCAGCGCCGGCCCGACCGACGTCTGCAGCCCGAGCTCGAGCATCGACGCGATGTCCGGCCTGGCGCTGCGCACGTGCAGGATCGACGGTGTCGCCGACCCGCGCCCGAACCGGCTTGCCGGGGAGCGTCGCCGCGACCTCTCGCCCGGTGTCCGGCGCCGGAGCGGCCACGGCGGCCGTCGTCGTCTTCGGCTTGTCCTTCGTGCGATCGCGCTCGGCGGCGCTGAGCGCGCCCGCGACGACGATCATCACCACGAGCAGCGTCAGTGCGGATCGCCGGGAGCGCATGCGGCGATGCTCGCAGAGGCGCCCGATTCCCGCGCCGTCGCGGCGCGCAATCGACCATTCGTCCATGTATGACAGCCGCTGATGCGCCGGAAAGCGCCGTGGACCGACAAGCACCTCATGGTGCGCCCGCGTCCACGTGACGGTGAAGACGGATTCACGCTCGTCGAGCTGCTCGTCGTGATCCTCGTGATCGGGATCCTCGCTGCGATCGCGCTGCCGGCCTTCCTCGGCCAGCAGCTCAAGGCGCAGGACTCCGAAGCGAAGGCCAACGCGCGCGAGCTGCTCACGCACGTCGAGGCGTGCGCTGTCGAGACCAGTGCGTACGACGAGTGCGACACGCCGTCCGAGCTCGGGCCGATGAACCTCAACTGGGGTGGCGGCATCGGGCAGGTTCAGGTCACCGCCGCCTCACCAAGCGGATACACGATCGTCGCGCGCTCACGCTCGGGGACGGACTTCCGCATGGTGCGCACCAGCGTCGCCGCTCCGCCGATCCGGACCTGTTCGCAGGCCTCCGTCGGCGGGTGCAAGTCCGGCGGCTCCTGGTAGCTGTCGGCTCGCGACCCTAGAACGGGCGTCCAGCGGACTCAGGTCTGGACCCCATCTGCCGATACCTCTCCCGTCAAGAGGTGCCAGTCACCCTCGGACGCCAAGGGCACACCGCTCGTGAGGGCGGGTCGCAAAGCCACGGGGCTCCAAACGGAGCCAGCCGGGTTGCCACCGAGGTGGACAAGGGAGCTGGCGATTCCAATCGATCCAACGGAGGATCACATGCTCAATCGCTTCAAGAAGGACGATGAGGGCTTCACGCTCATCGAGCTCCTGGTCGTCATTCTGATCATCGGCATTCTTGCCGCGATCGCTCTCCCGACGTTCCTGGGCCAGCAGAAGAAGGGCCAGGATGCCTCGGCCAAGTCCGATGCCCGTAACCTCGTCTCGCAGGTTGAGGCGTGCTTCGCGGACACGCAGGACTACACGCAGTGCAACACCGCCACTGCGCTGGGCACCACGGGCCTCTCGTTCGGCTCGGCCAACGGCTCGGTCAACGTCCCGTCCTCGACGGCTTCGACGTTCACCGTGACCGCGTACTCGCAGAACGGTGGTCACACCTTCTCGATCAACCGCGTTGCAGGCGGCGGCTACACGCGTACCTGCAACTCGCCCGCTGACGGCGGCTGCAAGGCCGGCAGCACCTGGTAGTAACGCCTCGCTCGCTGCGCCAAGCGAGCACCAACTGATGGACCTCGAGAGGCGGGCCCCCGGGCCCGCCTCTCAACGTTCGGACGATGTTCGGTGTGCGGTGCTCAAGCAGCGCCGGAGGGTGGGCCGATAGCCGCGGTGAAACGCTAGCAGCAGCCACCGCCACAACACTGGAGTCCCCCCACATGCTCAACCGTCTCAAGAAGGACGACCAAGGATTCACCCTCATCGAACTCCTCGTCGTCATCCTGATCATCGGCATTCTCGCCGCGATCGCCCTCCCGACCTTCCTGGGCCAGCAGAAGAAGGGCCAGGACGCATCGGCCAAGTCCGATGCCCGCAACCTCGTCTCGCAGGTCGAGGCGTGCTTCGCGGACACGCAGGACTACACGCAGTGCAACACCTCAACGGCCCTCGGCACGACCGGACTGGATTTCGGTACCGGCAACGGCCAGGTCAACGTCCCGCTCGTCGACCGCATCGACGTTCACCGTGACCGCGTACTCACAGAACGGCGGCCACACCTTCTCGATCAACCGCGTCGCAGGCGGCGGCTACACGCGTACCTGCAACACGCCCAGTGACGGCGGCTGCAAGGCCGGCGGCACCTGGTAGGTAGGACCTTCACCTCCCTGAATGTGAACGCGCGAGGCGGGCCCCCGGGTCCGCCTCGTCGCATTCCAGGAGGGTTTGCCCCCGCTCCACCGAACCTCCAGCAGCACCCGTGCCCGTTCTCACCGTCGTGTTCATCTTCCTTGCCGGCCTGGCGATCGGGTCGTTCCTGAACGTCGTCATCTACCGGTTGCCGCGCGGCGAGTCGATCAACTCCCCGCCGTCGCACTGCCCGCACTGCGACACGCCGATCCGCGTGCGCGACAACGTCCCGGTACTCGGCTGGCTGATGATCCGTGGCCGCTGCCGCGCGTGCGGCGCCGCGGTCTCCTGGCGCTACCCGGCCGTCGAGCTCGCCACCGGTGTGCTGTTCGGGCTCGTCGCCGCGACACAGGACGACACGTTCCGCGTCGTCCTCGGCCTGCTGCTCGTGACGACGCTGGTGCCGGTCACGCTGATCGACCTCGACACGCGCCGCATCCCGAACGCGATCACGCTCCCGTCAGCGATCGCCGCGCTCGTCGCCGGACTGGCTCTGGACCTGGACTTCGTCCCGGAGATGCTGATCGCAGGCGCCGCGGCGTTCGCCTTCTTCTTCGCCGCCGCCTACCTGTATCCGCGCGGGATGGGGATGGGGGACGTCAAGCTGGCCGGCGTGCTGGGGCTCTATCTCGGCCGCGCCGTCGCCCCCGCGATCTTCATCGCACTGATCACCGGTGTGATCGTCGGCATCGTCATCATCGCCCGCGTCGGCCAGGCGGCCGGCCGCAAGACGGCGGTCCCGTTCGGGCCGTTTCTCGCGCTCGGCGGCATCATCGCGTTCTTCTTCGGTGATGCGATCGTCGACGCCTACGTCGACCACTTCTAGGGCGTGTTCGCGGACCTCGTGCGCGCCTGGCGCGCTGTGTTCGCGGATCTCGTGGCGCCTGGCGCGCCGTGTGAACCGGGGCCGTACACATGTACTGGCCCCGATCCACCCGCCGCCCCATGCATCCACGATCTCTCGCTCAAGCGTGTGGTGCTCGCTTTCCGTGGATCGCGCTGCCGGGTTGAAGTAGCTGCACCCCTTAGGCGTTGGGTGAGGTGGTCGGCGGAGCCGACCACCTCTGCCACCAGTGGAACGGCCGGCGGGCGGGACGGGATCGACACGGATCGGCTTGCCGATCCGTGATGGGCATCCGAACGCGCCGCAGGCGTGTCGTGATGGCCATCCCGGCATGGACGAATGGCGGATCGACTCTTGCGGGGGTTGAGTCCGGAGCGGGAGTTGCCGATGCCCGGACCGGACGCTTCCCCATCCACTCGTCCAACCCCCACCGCCCTCCACTTATGGCACAGCGACAGAAGCCGATCGTCGGCCTCGACATCGATCCAGCCGGCATTGCCGTTGCGCGGGTCTCCGTCAATGACGGGCTCAAGCTCGAGCAGGCCTTCACGGCATCGCTCGAGCCGGGAATCGTCCGCGACGGTGAAGTCGTCGACGTTCCGGCCCTGAGCGAGGTCCTGAAGTCAGTCTGGTCCGATCACAAGGGCCTCGACCGCCGCGTGCGCATCGGCGTCGCCAACCAGAAGGTCGTCGTCCGCACGATCGAGCTTCCGATCGGCGCCGAGGGCAAGGAACTGGACGCCGCAGTCCGCTTCCAGGCACAGGACGCGCTTCCGATGCCGCTGGACCAGGCAGTCCTGGACTGGCAGACACTTGCGGTCACCGAGACCGAGAACGGCCCCCGCCAGCGCGTGCTGATCGCGGCTGCCCGGCGCGACATGATCGAGCCGGTCGTCGCCGCCGCCCGCGGCGCCGGCCTGCGCGTCGAGGGCATCGACCTCGCCGCCTTCGCGATGATTCGCGCGCTGCGGACCGACTGGTCCCGCCGAGGACGTCGACGCGGTCCTCTACGCCGAGCTCGCCGGCATCACGAACATCGCCGTCGCACAGGGGCCGCAGTGCCTCTTCGCGCGGTCCTCCGGCAGTGGCGTCGAAGGCCTCGCCGTCGAGCTCGCCGAGCGCCGCGGCCTGACGCTCGAGCACTCGCGCGCCTGGCTGCAGCACGTCGGGATCGTCACGCCGCTGGAGCAGATCGAAGGCGACGCCGAGATCGTCGGCGACGCACGCGCAGTCCTGCAGGACGGCGTCCGGCGGATCTCCAGCGAGATCCGCCAGTCACTCGACTTCCATCACATGCAGTCCAGCGGTGCGCACGTCGTGCGCGCCATCGTCACGGGCCCCGCGCTCGCGATCCCCGGCTTCGCCGAGGCCGTCGGAGCCGAGATCGGCCTCGAGGTCACGCCCGGCGTGGTTCGCCGGTGAGGTCGCCGGCGTGCACAACGCCGAAGTGACCGTCGCCGCAGGGCTCGCCGCTCCCGGCACCCCGGGCGTCAACCTGCTTCCCGCCTCTGAGCGGCGCGCTGCCGGCACCGGCGGGCGCAGCGGTGGCCTCGTCTACGTGGCACTCGGCGCGCTCGCGCTGATGCTCGTGCTCGCCACCTCCTACGTGATGGCGACCAACCGCGTGAAGACCGAGACCGCTCAGGTCGACGCGGTCTCCCGCAGGCCGCCGCCGCCGAGCTGGTCGCCAAGAACCTCACGGCCTACGCCGACTTCTCCGCGCTGCGCCAGACGCGCGTCTCGACGGTCAGGAACCTGGCCACGAGCCGCTTCGACTGGGCGCACGCGCTCGGCGAGCTGTCGCGCGTGCTGCCCAAGAACGTCTGGCTGACGACGATCTCCGCATCGACCGCGGCCGATGGATCGGGCGGCGCCGCCAGCGGCGTGCGCTCCACGATCGCCGGTCCCGCCCTGAAGATCACGGGCTGCACCACCTCGCATCCGATGGTCGCAACGCTCATGTCCGAGCTGCGCCGGATGGACGGCGTCGTGCGCGTCAGCCTCGACTCCTCGCAGAAGGGCAGCGAGACGGACAGCAGCTCGACCTCGGGCGACTGCCGCGGCGGCAGCAGCAAGAAGCCGCAGTTCAGCATGACCATCTTCCTCAGTGCCCCTGTCGCGACGCCCGTGGAGACCGCACCGGTCGCCGCCGCTGACGCGTCGGGCACGCCCTCGACTCCCGGGAGCCCCCAGTGACCGGCCGCGATCGTCTCGTCGCCATCGTCGTCGCCGCGGGCGTCCTGCTCGGTGGCTTCTGGTTCTTCGTCCTGGCGCCCAAGCGCCAGGAGGCGACGGACCTGTCCGCCAAGGTCGCCGTGCAGGAGGCGCGCCTGGTCAAGGCACGCGCCAGCGTGTCGGCCGCGCAGGACTCCAAGCAGCGCTACGACTCCGACTACGCCGCGATCTCCGCGCTCGGCCAGGCTGTTCCGGCCGACGACGACGTCGCGTCGCTGATCGTGCAGGTCAACCGCGCCGCCGACCGCGAGAAGGTCGACTTCCGCTCGCTGACGCTCGACGCGTCGGGCTCGGCGGCGGCGCCCCCGCCCACCGCGGCCCCGACCACCCCGACGGCGCCCGCCAACGGCGGCGACTCGGGCTCGAGCGGGAACTCTGCGGACGCACAGCCCGCGGCACCCGCTTCCAACACTCCGGCTCCTCCGGCGGCCCCAGCGGCGCTGCCCCCGGGCGCGACCGTCGGCGCCGCAGGGTTCCCGACGATGCCGTTCAGCTTCGAGTTCGTCGGCAGCTTCTTCAAGCTCGAGGACTTCCTCAACCGCGTCGCAGACTTCACGACCGTCGGCCCCAACGGCAACCTCGTCGTCCGCGGCCGGCTGCTGCAGGTCAACAGCGTCGAGCTGAAGGCCGCCCCCGCGGGATTCCCGCGGGTCGCAGCCAGCGTCACCGCCACCGCCTACCTGCTGCCGCCCGGGCAGGGACTGACGGCCGGCGCGACCGCCCAGGGCCCGGCGTCCGCTGACGAATCGACCAGCAGCGGAGCACCTTCTTCGTCCGGAGGCGACTCCGGCGGCTCGACGCCGGCACCCACCGCCGCGGCGTCACTCATGACCGGAGGACGCCGGTGAACACCTTGCGCAACATCTGGGCCGACCTCGTCGAGAAGCGGCTGTGGCCGGTCGCCGTGCTGCTGATCGCGGCGGTCGTCGCGGTCCCGGTCGTGCTCGCCAAGAGCCCCGCCTCCGACGCGATTCCGACCCCTGTCGCCGACGCCGTCCTCGCATCCGCGCACAAGGACAAGACGACGATCGTCACGCTCGACACGGCACCCGAGGTGCGCAAGCACGACGGCCGCGGCCGCGACCCCTTCATCCAGCCCAAGGGCTCCACGCCGCAGAAGGCTCAGGCGCTCCAGTCGAGCACCACGACCGACGCGTCGTCCGCCGGCGCCGGCGGGGACACCGCCGGCGGGACGGGCACGCCGACGACCGACGTGAAGCCGAAGACCCCCGCCAAGAGCAAGCCCAAGGCGAGCGCGCCGGCCTACGTCGCCGACCTGCGCTTCGGCCAGGCCGACTCGATGAAGACGCTGCGCAACGTCGCGCGCCTGACTCCGCTTCCCTCCGCTTCGAGCCCCTTCTTCGTCTTCCTCGGCGTCAAGGAGGACGGCAAGACGCTCGTCTTCCTCGTCTCCTCGGACGCCGTCGCAACAGGCGACGGCAAGTGCAAGCCGAGCTCGAAGGAGTGCGAGACGATCGAGCTGAAGGCCGGCGACACCGAGTTCTTCGACCTGACGACCGACGCTGGTGTCTCGCAGTACCAGATGGACATCATCAAGATCAAGAAGACGAGCGCGTCGAGCGCGAGCAAGTCGAGCAAGTCGGCAAAGCTCGCCCGCCGCGCCAACGCGAAGGCCTCGAAGGCCGACCGGCGCATCCTGCGCAAGGTCGTCGACGGCCGCTCGACCCACCTGATGGGCGCCTACCGCTGGGCCCCGGAGCAGGGCACCCTCGTCCACGTTCCGGCGTGGGCGAAGTAGCACCGGCCCGCTCCAGCTGACAGGCAGCGGTCGCAGGCGGATACCCTCCGCCGCGCGTATGCCACTGAAGCTCATCACCGCCGGCGAGTCGCACGGCCCCGGACTCACCTGCATCGTCGAGGGCCTTCCCGCGGGCCTCGAGCTCGACCGTGAGGCGATCGATCGCGACATGGCCCGGCGCCAGCTCGGGCACGGGCGCGGCGGCCGGATGAAGATCGAGACCGACCGCGCGTTCGTCACTGCCGGCGTCCGGCACGGACGCACGCTCGGCGGCCCGATCGCGCTGCAGATCGCCAACCGCGACTTCACCAACTGGGAAGAGCGGATGAATCCGTGGCCGGTCGAGGCCGACGTCCCCGAGGTGCACCTCCCGCGGCCCGGGCACGCCGACCTCGTCGGCGCCTGGAAGTACGGCTTCTCCGACATCCGCAACGTGCTCGAGCGCGCCAGCGCACGCGAGACGGCGGCGCGCGTCGCCGGCGGCGCGGTCTGCCGCGCCTACCTCGCCGCGCTCGGCGTCGAGATCCGCTCGCACGTCGTGCAGATCGGGACCGAGCACGCGGCCGGTCGCGACGCGCCACTCGTGATCGCCGACTTCGACGCCGTCGACGAGGATCCGGTCCGCTGCCTGGACAAGGACGCCAGCCGCGCGATGGTGCAGCACATCAACGTTCAGCGGAAGGCCAACGAGTCGATCGGCGGGGTCTTCGAGGTGATCGCGTTCGGGCTCGTTCCCGGGCTCGGCTCGCACGTCTCCTGGGAGGAGCGGCTCGACGGCAGGCTCGCCCAGGCGATCTGCTCGATCCAGGCGATCAAGGGCGTCACGCTCGGCGAGGCGTTCGAGATCGCCGCCAAGCCCGGCAGCGAGGCCCACGACGAGATCTTCTACGACGACGAGCGCGGCTACTACCGCGAGACCAACCGCGCCGGCGGCCTCGAGGGCGGCATGACCACCGGCGAGCCGCTGCTCGTCCGCGGCGCGATGAAGCCGCTCCCGACACTGACGCAGCCGCTGCGGTCCGTCGACATCTCCACGCGCGAGCCGGCGCAGGCGCTGCGCGAGCGCACCGACTCGAGCACCGTGCCCGCCGCGGGCGTCGTCGGCGAGGCGATGGTCGCGTTCGTGCTCGCCGATGCCTACCGCGAGAAGTTCGGCGGCGACCACGTGAACGACACGCTGGCCGCGGTGCAGGCGTACCGGGAGCGGATCGGGTGGAGGACGCGAAGCTAGATCGCTGTCTGGTCTTCGCCGGCTTCATGGGAGCCGGGAAGACGACGTGCGCCGGCGAAGCCGCGCGCCTGCTCGGCGTCCCGGTCCGCGACACGGATCAGGTGCTGGCGGCCGCGCTCGGCGAGCCGATCGAGACGTTCTGGGCGCGTGAGGGCGAGCCGGCGTTCCGCGAGCGTGAGGAGCGGGTCGTGCTCGAGCTGCTCGACGGCCCGCCGACGGTCGTGGCGCTCGGCGGCGGGGCGCTCGGCTCCGAGCGGGTGCGCGGCGCGCTGCGCGACCACGTCGTCGTGCTCGTCGACGTCGAGCCGGAGACCGCGTGGTCGCGCGTCGTCGGCAGCGACCGCCCGCTTGCGCGTGACCGTGAGGCATTCGACGCGCTCTACAAGGAGCGCGAGAGCGTCTACCACGCCGCTGCGGACGCCACGATCCCGCGCTCGGGCATGGACATCGTGCGCGCCGCGCTGCCCTCGCTCGTCGAGCTCGCCAACGGCAGCGCAGAAGGCCTGCGGCTGCTGTGGGCGACGAGCGCTTCGGGCGACTACCCGGTGTGGGTCGGCGCCGGGGCGATCGCCGCTCCGTGGCCCGTCGCGCAGCCCTCGCGCCGCTTCGTCATCAGCGACGCGAACGTCGCCGAGCTGCATGCCGGCCGCGTCCCGATGCTGGCCGGGCTCGTCGAGATCGACGCGGGGGAGGAGGCGAAGACGCTGCAGACCGCCGAGGCGGTCTGGCGTGCGCTCGTCGAGCAGGGCGTGACGCGCGCCGACCACGTTGTCGCGGTCGGCGGGGGTGTGGTCGGTGACCTCGCAGGCTTCTGCGCGGCGACGTTCCAGCGCGGGATCCCGGTCGTGCAGGTGCCGACGACGCTCGTCGGCCAGGTGGATTCGGCCTACGGCGGGAAGACCGGCGTCGACCTGCCCGAGGCGAAGAACTACGTCGGTGCCTACCACCAGCCCGCCGGGGTGCTCGTCGACCCCGAGACGCTCTCGACGCTGCCGCCGGAGGAGTTCGCCGCCGGCTACGCCGAGGTCGTCAAGACGGCGCTGATCGCCGGCGGCCCACTGTGGGACAGCGTCGGCGCCGGCGAGCCGGTCGACGATGACGTGATCCTCGCGTGTGCCCGCACAAAGCTTGCGATCGTCGCCAAGGACGAGCGCGACGGCGGTCGCCGGCAGGTGCTCAACCTCGGGCACACGATCGGGCATGCGATCGAGACGGTCACGGGCTACGGGCGGCTGCGCCACGGTGAGGCCGTCGGCATCGGGCTGCTCGCGGCGCTGCGCCTGTCCGGCGCGGATGCGCTGCGCGAGCAGGTCAGTGGCCTGCTGGCAGCAGCAGGTCTCCCGACGCACGTTGAGGGCGTCGACGCCGATGCCGTCGTGGAGGCGACGCGCCGCGACAAGAAGCGCGTCGGCGAGGAGGTCCCGTTCGTGGTCTGCCTGGCGCCGGGCGACGTGCGCTACGGCGCTCAGATCGCGCCGGGCGACGTGCGCGCAGCGGTCGCCGAGATCATCGGCTGAGCAGGGCTGCGCTCGGCATCCGGCCGCGCGCCGGTGAAGGCGGTCCTGGCGAGCAGGACGAACGCGGGGATCGCCCACGCGAGGTAGATCGCGGAGAGCGCGTCGGCGCCGACGCGTCCCGCGAGCGCGACGAAGGACACGTACGTCAGGCCGCTCAGCGCCATCGCGCCGACCGGGAGCGCGTTGCGCGCCAGCGCCTCCCAGCTGACGAGCGCCAGGATCGCGGGGAGGACGTAGTAGATCGTGTTCCAGGGGTCCAGCAGGCTGCGCGTGAACAGCAGCAGCGCGAGCAGGGCGAGCGCATCGTGCCGCTGGACCTTGCCGCGCCGCAGACGCAGCGCGAACAGCGCCGAGAACGGGATCGCCGAGCAGCACGATGACGGGGTGCGAGATGCGCTGGATCAGCTCCGGCCCGCGATAGCCGGTGACGCCGCTGACCGGGTCGACGATCGCCTCGCGCAGCGGCCAGAACAGCTGCGTGGGGTGGAAGTAGTGCGGTGTCGTCGTCAGTCCGTTGACCGTGCCGCTGGTGCGGGCGGACGACTCCGGCAGGAAGAACGCGAGCTCAGCGGCGCCCAGCGTGGCCGCCGCGGTCAGCAACAGACGGATGCGACCGCCGTCGGCCGCCAGCAGCGCCGGGAGGATCGCGACCACGGCCCACGGCTTGGTGGCGACGGCGGCGCCGAGTGCGACGCCTGCCCAGCCGGAGTGGCCCGACAGCGCCGCGAGCAGTGCGAGCGCGCAGAGCGCGCCGGCCAGCACCTCTTCGGGGTGACCCATCGGGGCGGCCCTGGTCAGCACCGGCGCCAGCAGGCAGGTCAGGACGACCGCTGCGCGCACGCTGCGCGGCCGGGCAAGCGCGGCGAGCCGGCCATCGAGGACGTAGGCGAGCGCCGTGACCGCGAGCATGCAGGCGATGCGCGCCCGCGAGGTAGATGCCGACCGGGCCGGCGCCCGCGGCGTCGGCGGCGAAGATGAACGGGATTCGCGGCAGCACGGACGGGCCGTACACCGGCGCGGTGGTGAGGAAGGCCTCGACGTGCCCGGCGAGCAGCAGGTCCACGGAGGGGCGCAGCTCCATCATGTAGTCGCCCGTCGCCGTGTTGGCGAGGGTCAGCAGCACCGTGGCGGCGACCAGGAGCAGGGCGAGCGGCCAGCGTTCAGCATGCCGGGGCACGAGTCAGGTATCGGCACCTGCGCGGTTTCGGTTGACGGCCGGCTGGCAGCCGCCCCGCCCGCCCGACGTGCGAAACTCGCTGGGTGCTCGCCCACAATCGCATCGAGGTCATGCACGGGGTCAACCTCGACCAGCTCGGACGCCGCGACGCCGGCCACTACGGCGGGCTGACGTTCGACCGGTTGGAGCAGCGGATCACCGAGCAGGCGGCCGGGCTCGGGCTGCAGTGCCGCTTCTTCCAGACCAACCACGAGGGCGCGTTCGTCGAGCACCTGCACGGCCTCGACAGCCTCGCCGACGCGATCGTCCTGAACCCGGGAGCGTGGACGCACTACTCCTACGCGATCCGTGACGCGCTCGAGATCGCAGCGCTGCCGGCGGTCGAGGTGCATCTGTCCGACGTGCAGGCGCGCGAGGCGTTCCGCCACGTGTCCGTGGTCGCCGATCTCTGCATCGCGACGGTCAGCGGCCAGGGCCCCGACGGGTACGGCGTCGCGCTCGAGCAGCTGCGCGACACGCTGACGGCGCGCGGGGCGGCGGCATGAGCGAGCGCGCGCAGCGCCTGGCCGCGGTCGCCCGCGAGCGCGACCTCGACCTGCTGCTCGTCTCGGAGCTCGTGAACGTGCGCTGGCTGACCGGGTTCACGGGCTCCAACGGGCTCGCGATCCTCGGCACCGCGAACGCGGAATCGGCCGGGGTCTTCCTGACCGACTTCCGCTACGTGACGCAGGTGGCCGAACAGGTCTCGCCGCTGTGGGACCGCCGGCAGGCGACGCAGGAGCTGCTCGGCCCGGCGCTCGCCGAGCACTTCCCGGACTGGGACGGCCCGCAGCCGCCGCGCGTCGGATTCGACGACGCGAGCGTCACCGTCGCCGCGCTCGAGCGGATCCGGGCGGCGATCGGGGACCGTGCCGAACTGGTCGCCGCCGGTGGCCTGGTCGAGGGGCTGCGCGAGATCAAGGAGGACGGCGAGGTCACGCGGATCCGCGAGGCCGCGCACCTGGCCGACGCGGCGCTGACCGAGGTGCTCGGCCGCGGGCTCGCGGGCCGCACCGAGGCGCAGGTCGCGCTCGATCTCGAGGTCGCGATCCGCCGGCACGGCGCCGAGGGGATCAGCTTCGAGCCGATCGTCGCGAGCGGGACGCACGGCGCACTGCCGCACGCCGTCCCGCGCGCCACCGTGATCGAGCCGGGCACGCTCGTCACGATCGACTGGGGCGCCAGGCTCGAGGGCTACTGCTCGGATTGCACGCGCACGTTCGCGGCCGGAGGCGACCCGAGCGATGAGGCGCGCGCCGTGTACGACCTCGTGCTCGAGGCCCAGGTGGCGGCGCTCGCAGCCGTCCGCCCGGGCCCGACCGGTCGCGAGGTCGACGCCGTCGCGCGCGACATCATCGATGCCGCCGGGCACGCCGACCACTTCGGCCACGGCCTCGGGCACGGCGTCGGGCTGGAGATCCACGAGGGCCCGCGGCTCTCGCGGCTCGGGGAGACCGCGCTCGCCGCCGGGATGATCGTCACGGTCGAACCCGGCGTCTACGTGCCGGGAAGCTGCGGCGTGCGGATCGAGGACATCGTGGTCGTGACGGCTGACGGCGCAGACGTCCTCAACACGCTGCCGAAGGACCTGCAGGTCGTCTGACGCTCCGTGTCGTAGATCGCGTCGCGCTAGTTCAGCGACGCGCGCTGCGCGAGTGCGTCGGCGATCTCGACGGCGTCGGTCACGTGCGTGCAGACGGCGGTCCCGGCGGTCGCCTCCATCCGCAACGACGCAGCCGCACCGCCGATGATGATGCCGACGCCGGGATCGGCCGAGCGCACCTCGTAGATCGCCGCGGGCAGCACCGCCGCGGTGGTCGCGAGCGTCATCGAGAAGCCGACGACGGCGGGCCGGTGCCGCGAGACCGCGTGCGAGAGCGTGTCGATCGGCACGTCCGCGCCGAGCATCCGGACGTCGTACCCGGCGTGCAGCAGCACGCTCGCCGCCATCTCCAGCCCGACGGTGTGCCGCTCCTGCTGGAGCGCGCAGAGCAGCACGCGGCGGCTGGCGCGGCGCGCGGCGACGGCGAACGCCTCGCGCTGCAACGCAATCATGCGGATGCTGATCTCGGTGGCGAGGTGCTCGTCCGCGACCGAGATCTCACCGGAGGCCCAGTGCTCGCCGACGCGCCGCAGCGTGGGCGCGATGATCGCGTCGTCGATCGCGCACTCGGAGATGCCTGCGTCGATCGCCTCGCGGATCACGCGCTCGGCGCTCCCCTCGGCGCCGGCCAGGACCGCGTCGGCGTACGCCTCTCGCAGGCGGCCTATCGCCCGCAGTCGCCGCAGCTGATCTGCCTCCTGGCTCTCGGGTGTCACAAATCGCCTCCCCGCCACGGCCGACACTACTCCGATTCAGCGGGTGCTCAGCGCGTCCCGTAGGGTCTCGGCGCATGGCCACAGCACCATCGGTGGCGATCATCGGAGCCGGCTTCGGCGGCGTCGCCGCAGCGATCCTCGCGCGTCGCGCCGGAATCGAGGACATCGTGATCCTCGATCGCGCTGCGCGCGTCGGTGGTGTCTGGGAGGCGAACACGTATCCCGGGGCGGCGTGCGACGTGCCCTCGCACCTCTATTCGCTGTCGTTCGCGCCGAACGCCGCGTGGTCACGGCGCTTCTCGCCGCAGCCCGAGATCCGCGAGTACCTCGAGGGCGTCGTGCGCGACTTCGGCCTGGAGTCGCTGCTGCGGCTCGGCCAGGACGTCGTCCAGGCGACCTGGGACGAGCAGGCCGGGACCTGGCACCTCGAGGTCGAGGGCGGGGAGGACGTCCACGCGGACGTGCTGATCCCGGCGTGCGGGCAGCTGACACGGCCGTCGGTCCCCGATCTGCCGGGTATGGACTCGTTCGCCGGCGACGCGTTCCACTCCGCCTGGTGGGATCACTCGCTCGACCTGCGCGGCAAGCGCGTGGCGGTCGTCGGCACCGGTGCCAGCGCGATCCAGTTCGTCCCCGTGATCGCCGACGAGGCCGCGAGCCTGACGATCTTCCAGCGCTCGGCGCCATGGACGCTGCCGAAGCCGGACGCGGCGTATGGGGGAGTCGCCCAGCGCGTCTACGAGCGCTCGCCACGGCTGCAGGGCGCCGTTCGAAGGGCCTGGCGCGGCGTGATGGAGACGCTCGTGCCGCTGTTCACGGGGCGACCGCCGCTGCTCGCGCGCACCTCGAGCCTCGTGATGACCGGCGTCTCGGATCTGCAGCGGCGAATCCAGATCAAGGATCCGGCGGTGCGGGCGGCGGCGCGCCCGGACTACGCGATCGGCTGTAAGCGCGTGCTGATCACGAGCGACTGGAACAGGGCACTCGCGCGGCCCGACGTCGAGCTCGTGACGTCGGCGATCAGCGAGGTCCGCGCGGCGGGTGTCGCGACCGCCGACGGGCGCCTGCACGAGGCCGACGTCGTGATCTTCGGCACGGGGTTCACGGCCACCCAGTTCCTCGCTCCGCTCGAGGTCATCGGCCGCGACGGGACGAGTCTGCGCGAGACCTGGTCCGCGGGCGCCGAGGCGTACTACGGGATGACGGTTCCGCGGTTCCCGAACATGTTCGTGATGTACGGCCCCAACACGGGTCACGGGACGGGCTCGGCGATCGACATGCTCGAGGCGCAGGCCGGGTACGTCGGCGCAGGCGCTCGGCCTGCTCGCCCGCGGCGCCGCCGAGCGCATCGAGGTGCGCCAGGACGTCTACGAGGCGTTCCAGCGCGAGCTCGCGGACCGCATGCACTCGACGGTGTGGGCCTCCGGCTGCGGCAGCTGGTACGTCAACGACGCCGGTCGCGTCACCGCGAACTGGCCGGCGCCGCCCGCCGAGTACGTGCGCCGAACGGCGCGGCTGGAGCCCGCGGACTTCGAGACGCGCGTCGCCCCGGCGGCGGTACCCTGAGGGCATCAACCGCCACCCCTCGACAGCCCGTCGCGAAGGCTGCGGCGGCGGCTCACCGGACGGCCTCACTGCGGCCGTCACAGACGCAGGATCCCAGCGCGTGGCCGTGGTCTTGCGGGCTTCGGGCGCGCACGCGCCGATGCGGGTGCAAGGCGGCCTCCCGCCTGGAGGCTTCCCCCTGCGCTCGGAGAACCACAAACGACCATGGTCATGCACGTGAACGACGCGACACCCGGCGAGGGTGCCCCGCGCTCGCACGCCGGGACCGGGCCGTCGGTCTCGGTGGTCATCTGCGCCTTCTCGGACGAGCGCTGGGAGGCACTGCGCGCGGCCGTCGCCTCGGTGCAGGCGCAGACGCGTCCAGCGCATCAGCTGATCGTCGCCGTCGATCACAACGCCGGGCTGCTCGAGCGCGCGCGCGCGACGTGGGCGGACGACGCGGTCGTGCTGGTCGAGAACGTCGAGGCGCGCGGGCTCTCGGGCGCGCGCAATGCCGGGATCGCCGCAGCGGACGGCGACCTCGTCGCATTCCTCGACGACGACGCCGCCGCGGACCCCGAGTGGCTCGAGCGGCTCGTGCCCGTCTTCGACGACGCCGCCGTCGTCAGCGCCGGCGGCTCGCTCTCGCCGAACTGGGTTCAGCCGCGCCCCGGCTGGTTCCCGCGCGAGTTCGACTGGGTGATCGGGTGCTCGTACACCGGGATGCCGACCGTGACCGCGGACGTCCGCAACGCGATCGGGGCCAACATGGCGTTCCGGCGCGCCGAGCTCGAGTCCGTCGACGGGTTCCACTCCGGCATCGGCCGCGACCGCGGCCTGCCGATGGGCTGCGAGGAGACCGAGGTCTCGATCCGCCTGCGCCAGACGCTCCCCGGCGCGCGGATCGTCTACGAGCCTGCGGCGCACGTGCGTCACCTCGTCACGCCGGGTCGCGGGACCTGGCGCTACTTCTTCGAGCGCTGCTGGGCCGAGGGCCGCTCCAAGGCGCTGCTGACCGGCCTCGTCGGCCGCCAGGACGGTCTCTCGAGCGAGCGCACGTACGCGACGCGCACGCTGCCGCTGGGCGTGCTGCACGGCCTGCGCGACGCCGCCGCGAGGGGACGGCTCGGGGCTCGGCCGCGCGGCCGCGATCGTGAGCGGCCTGCTGGTGACCGCGGCCGGATATCTGCGCGGGATGCTCGGTTGACCACGAGCTCGAGTGAGGCCGGCGCGCTGCGCGTGCTGATGGTGACGCCGCGCTATCTCCCCGAGATCGGCGGAGTCGAGCGGCACGTGCACGAGGTCGCCACGCGGCTCGCCGACGGCGGGGTGCACGTGCGCGTCCTGACGACCGACCGTGAGGGCACGCTGCCCGCGCACGACCGCGACCTCGCGGTCGACGTGCGGCGCGTCCGCGCACGGCCGGCCGGTCGCGACTGGCGCTTCGCGCCCGGCCTGCCGGCCGCGATGCGCGAGGGCGACTGGGACGTCGTTCACGTGCAGAGCTACCACACCGCCGTCGCGCCGCTGGCGATGCGCAGCGCGCGCCGGCATCGGGCGTGCCGTACGTCGTGACGTTCCACGGCGGCGGGCACTCGGACGCGCTGCGCCACAACTCGCGGCCGCTGCAGCGCCGGATGCTCGCGCCGCTGCTGCGCGGCGCCGACCGCCTGGTCGCGGTCGCGAGCTTCGAGATCGAGCAGTACGGCGCCGAGCTCGGCATCGCGGCCGAGCGCTTCGCGCTGATCCCCAACGGCGTCGACCTGCCCGAGCTGCCCGCTCGATCAGCGGCCGCCGGCCGCCGGATCCTGCGGCGCCGCTCGTGGCATCCGTCGGGCGCCTCGAGGCCTACAAGGGCCA
The DNA here is from genome assembly GCA_963821685.1 of uncultured Actinomycetes bacterium. GTDB lineage: Bacteria > Actinomycetota > Thermoleophilia > Solirubrobacterales > Solirubrobacteraceae > F1-60-MAGs163. The sequence goes on from CAWGEW010000009.1 coordinate 220,512, forward strand.
TCGCCGCGTCGTCGAGGCATTCCCGCTGGTGCTCGAGCAGATCCCGGGCGCGCGGCTCTGGATCGCCGGCAGCGGGCCGGACGAGCAGCATCTGCGGGCGCTGGCGGCGCGCGCCGGCATCGGCGACCGCGTCGAGATCCGCGCCGTCCCCGCGACCGACCGGCTCGCGATGGCGCGCGAGCTGTCGCGGACCTCGCTGGTCACGCTGCTGAGCTCGTTCGAGACGCATCCGATCGCCGCGCTCGAGGCACTGTCGCTCGGGCGCCCGCTGCTCGTCGGCGAGGGCTCGGGCGTCGGCGAGCTCTCCGACCGCGGGCTCGCCCGCGCGGTCGGCGCGTCCGCGCGGGCCGGACGAGGTCGCGCGCGCGATCGTGCGCGAGCTGCGCGACCCGCTGGTCCCCGACCATCCGGACCTGCCGACCTGGGACGACTGCGCCGCCGCGCTGCGCGTCCTCTACGACGACGTCATCGCTGCGAGGTCCGCGTGCGCGTCCTGATGCTCGCCCAGTTCTACGCGCCCGGTCGTCGGCGGGGAGGAGCGGATGGTGCGAGGAGACCGCGATCGCGCCCTGACCGCGCGCGGGCACGACGTCGCCGTCGCGACGCTGCGCTCCGAGGGCCTGCCGGAGCTCGAGGTCCGCGACGGCGTGCGGATCCACCGGCTGCCGGGCCTGGCGGCGCGCCTGCCGATCCTGTTCAGCGAGAGCGGACGGCGCCACGCGCCGCCGGCGCCCGACCCCGAGACCGTGCGTGCGCTCGCGAAGGTCGTCCGCGCCGAGCGCCCCGACGTCGTGCACGGGCACAACTGGCTGGCGCACGCCTACCTGCCGCTGCGCCGGCGGACGCCCGCCGCATACGTGCTGAGCCTGCACGACTACAGCCTCGATCTGCGCGACCAAGCGGCTGGTGCGGCGCGGCGAGCCGTGCACGGGCCCCGGCCTGGAGAAGTGCGTGCGCTGCGCGAGCGCGCAGTACGGCCCGCTCGTCGGCCCGCCGACCGCCGGCGCTGACGCAGCTGATGGGCCGCGCGCAGCGGCGCGCGGCCGAACGCGCTGCTGCCGGTCAGCGAGGCCGTCGCGCGAGGCCTGCGGGCTGCGCGGCGGCAGCACGCCGTGGCGGGTCGTGCCGAACTTCGTCGCCGACGACCTGCTCGCCGGCGCGGACCACGGTGATCCCGCGCTCGCCGGCCTGCCCGCCGGGGACTTCCTGCTGTACGCCGGTGACGTCGTCGCCGACAAGGGCGTCGGCACGCTGCTCGACGCGCACGCGCGCCTGCCGGACGCGCCGCCGCTGGTGCTGGCCGGGCGCGCGGTCGACCCGGCAGCTGGCAGCGCCGCGTGCCGGCGTGATCGTGCTCGGCCCGCTGCCACGCGCTGCGCTGCTCGCGGCATGGCAGCGCTGCACGGTCGCCGTCGTCCCGTCGCTGACGCCCGAGGCGTTCGGCCTCGTCGCGCTCGAGGCGATGACGGCGGGCCGGCCGGTCGTGGCGGCGCGCAGCGGTGGCCTGCCCGGCGTCGTCGGCGACGCCGGCGTGCTCGTCGCTCCAGGCGACGTGGACGGTCTGCGCGACGCGCTCGCCGCACTGCTCGCCGACCCCGCGCGACGCGCTGAGCTCGGCGCCGCGGCAGCGGCGCGCGCCGAGCAGTTCACCGCCGGCCGCGTCGTCCCGCAGCTCGAGGCCGCCTACGACGCGGCCCGCGAGCATGCCGCCGGCCGGTCGCACGCGAAGGTGGCGGCGTGACGAGCGTCGCCGCAACCCCGGTCGCCGCGGCGGCGCGTCGCCCGTCGCCCCTCGGCGCGGTGCCGTACGTCGCGCTGGCCGTCGCGGCCGGACTGGCGCTGGTCGCGCTCGCCGACGCGCTCTCGCGGACGGGCCAGAGCGGTGGTCAGCCCGCGTTCTGGGCCGGCATCCTGCTGATCGTCGCGCCGGCGGCGCTGCGGCTCGCCGGGCCGTGACGCCGGACCGGGGGAGCGCGCGGTGCTCGTCACCCTCGCCGGCCTCGCGCTGTACGGCGTGAAGCTGCTGCGCGACCCGTTCGACTTCACCTTCGCCGACGAGCTCGCGCACCTGCGCAACCTGCAGAACATCCTCGAGCACGGGGCGACTGTTCGAGCCGAACTCGATCCTCCCGGTCACGCCGCACTTCCCGGGCCTCGAGTCGCTCGCTGCCGCGCTCGTCGACCTCTCCGGCCTGTCGCCGTTCTGGGCCGGTGTGCTGCTGGTCGGGTTCGCGCGCGTGTCTGGTGCCGCTCGCGCTGCTGCTTGCGTTCACGCGGATCACCGGCTCGGCGCGCGCGGGCAGCCTCGGCGCGCTCGCGTACGTGGCGACGCCGACGTTCCTCTACTTCGCCGCGCAGTTCTCCTACGCATCGCTCGCGGTGCCGCTGATGGCCGTGGTGATCTTCGCGCTGTCGCGGCGTGAGCAGGCCTCGCGACGGTGAGCGCGTCGCCTGGTCGCTCGTCGCGCTCGTCGTCATCGCCGGCGTCGTGCCCGGTCCACCACGTCACGAGCTACGCGATCGTCGCGCTGCTGTTCGCGGTCGCGACTCGCGTACGCCGTGCTGCCCGGCCGCGAGGCGAAGGACGGTCCGTGGCTGCTGGCGATCGGCGCGCTCGTCCTGAGCGCCGGCTGGCTGCTGCTCGAGGCCTGGCAGACGGTCGACTACCTGCGCCCCGTCGTGCGCAACGCGGTCCACGACACGTTCGACACGGTCTTCCGCCAGTCGCAGGCGCGCACGCCGTTCTCCGGCCCGGGCGACTCCGCTGCGCCGATGCTCGAGCGGGCCGTCGCGTTCGCGTCGATCCTGACGCTGCTGGCGATGGTCGCTGGTCGGCGCTGCGGATCGTCTGGCACCAGCACCGCAACGACCCGCTGTTCGTCGTCCTCGCGCTGGCCGGCGCTGGCCTATCTCGCGCACGCTCCCGCTGCGGCTGATCCCCGACGCCTGGGAGACCGCCAGCCGCGCGTCGGAGTACCTGTTCATCGGCGTGGCGCTGCTCTCGGGCCTCGCGCTGACCTGGCTGCTCGACCGGCGCCCCGGGTCCGCCACGCGCGCCGTCGTGGCCGCCGCGATCGGCCTGATCGTCTGCGGCGGCGTCATCGCCGGCTGGCCGTCCGATGCACGGCTCGCGCGCCCGCTGAAGGTCACCGTCGACGACACGCACGCTGCTGCCCGCCGGGTACGCCGCGGCCGACTGGACCGCCGAGCAGCTCGGCCGCGGGCAGCGCATCGCGGCCGAGGACTCCGACGCGCGGCTGCTGCTGACGCGCGCCGGCCAGAACGCGATCGAGGGCATCCATCCGGACGTGCAGGACGTGCTGCGCGCCGAGCAGCTCGAGCCGTGGATGTCGCGGCTGCTGCGAGCGGAACGGATCCCGTACGTCGTCACCGACCGGCGCAGGGTCAGCGGCGACAACATCCTCGGGTACTTCTTCGACGACGGCGCGACCGACAGCTTCCCGGCGGCGGCCGGCGACAAGTTCGATCGCGCGCGACGTCGACCGCCGCTACGACAGCGGCGACATCGTCATCTACGACGTCCGGAGGCTGCCATGAGGCGGCGCGACGGAGACCTGATCCTGGTCATCGGCGCTCGCCGCGCTCTGCGCGCTGCTGTGCGCGGTCATCCCGGCGAGCGCCGAGGCCGTCCGGGTGCTGCCCGCGGCGCTGCTCGTGCTGATCCTGCCCGGCTACGCGCTGACCGCGGCACTGCTCGCGCCGGCACTGCTGACGCGGGCCGAGCGGCGTGCTGCTGACGATCGCGCTCAGCATGGTCGCGAGCGTCATCACGGCGCTCGTCCTGAACGTCGTCTGGGAGCTCGACACGACGCCGTGGGCCGTCGGGCTCGCCGTCGCGACGGCGCTCGCCGCCGCCGTCGGCGTTCGGCGCGGGCACGGCCGTCCGGTCGCCTGGCGGCCGATCCCGGCGATCGGCGCCGGTCGCGCTGCTCGCGCTGCTCGGCGCCGTCGCGCTGGCCTGCGGGGCGTTCGCGCTCGGCGTCACGCCGCTGCGCGCGCCCGACGACATCGAGGGCACGACGGCACTGTGGATCTCGCCGCGCGGCACGGACGCCGTCACGATCGGGGTGCGCAGCGGCGAGCTGGGGCCGCGGCACCTACGCGCTCGACGTCCGCGTCGCCGGCCAGCGCGCCCGGCGCGTCGGGCCGTTCGTCCTCGACCCCGGCGAGCAGCGCCGGATCGTCGTGCCCGCGCCCCCGAGCGTGGTCGGGCAGCCGATCGTCGAGGCGCTGCTGCGCCGCGTCGATGCGCCGTGCGGAGGACGTGCGCCGCGTCGCGCTGCGCGCAGGCCGTCGCAGCCTGCAGCCGGCGGCCGTCAAGCCGCGCGCCGTGCCCGCGCAGCCATCCGCATGCGATCGCTCAGCGGCTGCTACCGGCGTCGTGCTGCGCGGCAAGCGCAAGCTGCGCTTCTACACCGACGGCCGCAGGGTCGCCGCGCCCTGACACGGATCGTCATGACCGCGCCGCCCCTCGTCGAGATCGTGGTGACCAGCCACAACTACGCGCGCTATCTGCCCGCGGCGATCGACAGCGCGCTCGCCCAGGACCATCCGCGCGTTCGGGTGCTCGTCGTCGATGACGGGTCGACCGACGACTCGCCCGCGGTGATCGCGGGGTACGGCGAACGCGTCCACGCGATCCTCAAGGCCAACGGCGGCCAGGCGTCGGCGTTCAACGCGGCGCTCGCCGCCTGTCAGGGCGACATCGTGCTCGTTCCTCGACGCCGACGACGCGCTCGAGCCGCAGGCGGCGAGCCGCGTCGCGGCTGAGCTGCAGGCGGACCCGGCGCTGGCGAAGGTGCAGTGGCGGATGACGGCGATCGACGCGCGACGGGCACGCCGACCGGCGCGACGCTGCCGCCGCTCGGGCTGCCGCTCCCGCAGGGCGACCAGCGGCGCGCCGAGCTGGCGTTCCCGTTCGACCTGACCTGGATGGCGACGAGCGGGAACGCGTTCCCGCGCGCCGTGCTCGAGCGGATCCTGCCGATGCCGGAGGCGCCCTACCGCGTCAACGCCGACTGGTACCTGCAGCACCTCACGCCGCTGCTCGGCCCGGTGCGCTCGCTCGACGAGCCGCTGTCGCTGCGGCGCTTCCACGGCAGCAACGCGTACGGCTCCGACGCGGCGACGCTCGATCTCGGCTCAGCTGCGCACGACGATCGTCACGGCCGCGGTGACGCGCGAGCAGATCGAGCGTCTCGCGGGCGAGCTCGGCCTCGCGCGGCCCGCCGGGCCGCTGCTCGCCGTCTCCGACCAGGCGAACAGGCTGATCTCGCTGCGCCTGGAGCCGGCGCTGCACCCGGTCGCCGGTGACACGCGGCTGCGGTCTCGTGCGCGACGGCCTGCGCGCGTCCGGCGGCGCTTCGACGCCTCGCCGGCGCTGCGCGCCGCGTTCGCCGGCATGGTTCCTGGCGATGGCCGTCGCCCCGCGCGCGGTCGCCGCGCACCTGGGCACGTGGTTCGCGTTCCCCGAGCGGCGCCCGGCGCTGCGACGGAAGGCCGGCGCGTGAAGATCCTGCTGCTGACGCCGATGCCGCCCGACCCGGAGGCTCCCGGAGCGATCCCGCCGCTGCTGCACGCGGCGCTGACGGGGCTGCGCGCGCGCAACGAGGTGACCGTCGTCTGCGTCGCCGGGCCCGACCCGCGCGAGCTCGCGGCGGTCGAGCGGATGCGCGCCGACGGCGTCGACGTCCACGCCGCCGTGCGCGAGCCCGGCGGCTCGCGTGCTCACGCGCGCTCGCCGCGCCGTCTGGTTCGCGCGCGGCTGGCTGCTGCACCGCCGGCCCTGGCGGACCGTCTGGTTCTCCGATCCGCAGGTCCAGCCGATCCTCGACCGGCTGCTCGCCGACGGCTCGTACGACGTCGTCGCCGCGGAGGACGACGCGGTCGCGATCTACGACTTCGGCGCCGGCCGTCGCGCGCGTGCTGACCGAGCACGAGGTCGACCGCGTGCCGGCGCCGGGCGCCGGCGCGCCTGGCGCGCGCTTGATCACGCGCGCTGGCCCGCCTTCCAGGCGCGCGTCGCGCCGCGCTTCGATCTCGTCCAGGTCTTCACGCAGGGCGACGCGCAGACGCTCGGCCGCGCTCGCGCCCGTCGATCGCGGGGCGCATTCGCGTCGTGCCGTTCGGGATCACGCTGCCGCCGGCGCCGGACCTGAGCGCTCGAGCAGCCCGACACGGTCCTGTTCGCCGGCAACTACACGCACCCGCCGAACGTCGACGCCGCGCTCTGGCTGGGCCGCGAGGTCGCGCCGGCGCTGCGCGCGCTGCGTCCCGGCGTGCGCGTGCTGATCGCCGGCATCCACGCGCCGCCCGAGGTCACCGCGCTCGCCGGCGACGGCATCGAGGTGCTCGGCGCCGTCCCCGATCTGGGCGAGGAGATGCAGCGCGCCGCGGTCGTGCTCGCGCCGGTGCGCAGCGGCGGCGGCATGCGGATGAAGGTGCTGCACGCGCTCGCGGCCGGGAAGGCGGTCGTGACGACGCCGCTCGGCGCCCGCGGCCTGACCGGTGACGGGCGAGCCGCCGCCGCTGGCCGTCGCGCCCGACGCCGCCGGGATCGCGGCGGCTGCGGCGCGGCTGCTCGCCGACCCGCAGGAGCGCCACGCGCTCGGGCGCAGCCGCACGCGCGTACGCCGAGCAGCGCTACGGCCCGGACGCGTACGCCGCGCGCCTGGAGGCCGTCTACGCCGAGGCGATCGCGCTGCACGCCGCCGGGGGCGGGCGCGGCATGAGCGACGCAGCCGGCGCCCGCCGCGACGGTCGTCGTCGCCACCTACCAGCGCCGCGACGCGGTCGCAGCGCCTGCTCGAGGCGCTCTGCGCGCAGACCTGCGACCCCGCGAGCTTCGAGGTCGTCATCGTCGCCGACGGCTCGACGCGACGGCACCGCCGAGCTCGTCGAGGCGTTCGAGGCGCCGTTCGCGCTGCGCTGCGCCTGGCAGGAGAACGCCGGGCGCGCCGCCGCGTCGAACCGCGCGATCGGGCTCGCGCGCGCCGACGCTGCTGGTGATCCTCGACGACGACATGGTCGCCTCGCCCGGGCTCGTCGCGGCGCACATCGCGGCGCACACGACGACGGCGACGCCGCGCTTCGTGATGGGCCCCGCGCCGATCGAGCCGGCGCCCGGCGCCGCGCCCGTTCCTGCGCTACATGGCGACGACGCGCAACGAGCACTACGCGCGGCTCGCCGAGCCCGGGCACGTCTTCCACGTGCGCGAGCTCTACTCCGGCAACGCGTCGGTCCGCGCGTGACGTGCTGCTCGGCGTCGGCGGCTTCGACGAGCAGTACCGCACCTACGGCGGCGAGGACGTCGACCTCGCGCTGCGGCTGCAGGAGGCGGGCGTCGAGCTGCGCGTTCGCGCCCGACGCGCTCGCCAGCGAGGCGCTACGAGAAGACGCTTCACCGACCTCGCAGCAGACATGGTCGAGGAGGGGCGCAACGCGGTGATGCTCGCGCTCGCCCACCCGCAGGCCGCCGCCGGCCAGCAGTTCGCCGAGCCGTGGCCGCAGCCGTGGTGGTGGAAGGCGCGCGCGCCGCAGCGCTGCTCGGCCTGACACGGATCGTCCCGCGCCACGCGCAAGGCCGTCGTCGCGCGTCGACCGCGGCGCTCGACCGCCGCGGCGCTCGCCGGATGCACCTGCTGCTGCGGTTCGTGCTCGAGTACCACTACTGGCTCGGGCGCCGGGCCGGAGCTGCGCCGCGCGCGCCGCGAGGGGAGGCCGCTCACGTGACGCCCGCGCCGCGTCGTCCACTTCACCGACGCCGCCGGCTTCGGCGGCGCCGAGCGCCAGATCCTGACGCTGATCGAGCACCTGGACCGCGATCGCTGGGAGCCGCTGCTCGCCCATCACGGCGCTCCCGGCATCGCGCCGCTGGTCGACGCTGCGCGCGCGCTCGGCGTCCGCGACGTCGTCGTGCCGGAGTTGCCCGACGGGCTGGCCGGCGCGCGCGGCGTCCCCGCGTTCGCGCGCACGCTGCGCGGGCTGGACGCCGACGTCCTGCATGCGCACCTGACCTGGCCGCTCGCGGCGAAGTGGCCGCTCGCCGCCGGCGTCGCGGGCCGCATCCCCGCGGTCCTCGCGACCGTGCAGCTGTACCTGCCGTTCGAGGCGACGCGCTCGACGCTGCTCCAGCACCGTCTGCTGTCGCGGCGCGTCGGGCGCTACATCTGCGTCTCGCGCTTCGTCGCCGACGCCTGCGTGGCGCGCATCGGCTGGCCGGCCAGCCGGATGACCGTCGTCCACAACGGGATCGACCCGGCGCCGTGGGAGCACGGCGACGCCGCCGCCGGGCGCGCGGTGCTCGGCGGCGACGGGCCGGTCGCGCTGACGCTCGCGCGCCTGGACCCGCAGAAGGGGCTCGAGGTGCTCGTCGAGGCGGCGGCGCGAGGTTCCGGACGTGCGGTTCGCGATCGCCGGCGAAGGGCCGGAGCGGCCGGCGCTCGAGCGCAGATCGCGCGGCTCGGGCTCGGCGGAGCGCGTCGTCCTGCTCGGGCGCCGCGAGGACGCACCGGACCTGCTCGCCGGCGTGCGACCTCTTCGTCCTGCCATCGCGCTTCGAGGGGCTGCCGGTGTCCGTCGTCGAGGCGATGGCCGCGTCGCGCGCCGGTCGTCGCGACCGCGATCGGCGGAACCGACGAGGCGGTCGTCGAAGGGGAGACGGGGCTGCTCGTCCCGCCGGGTGACGCGCGGCGCTGGCGGCGGCGGTCACGCGGGTCGCCGGCGACGCGCGATCTCGCCGGCGCGCGATGGGCGCGGCCGGCAGCGCGCGGGCGCGCGGCCGCGTTCACCGCGCGCGGCGATGGCCGACGCCGTCGAGGCGATCTACCTCGAGCTGCTGGGGGAGCGCGCGTGAGCCGCCCGACGCCACCGTCGCGCTCTGTTACCACCGCGTCGGCCGGCTGCCGCACGACCCGTTCGGCATGGCCGTCTCGCCCGAGCACTTCAGCGAGCACCTCGAGGTGATCGCGCGGCCGGCGGCCGCTCGCGCTCGCAGATCTCGCGGCGGAGATCGCCGCCGGCGACGGTCCGGCCGGGCGGCGTCGCAGTCACCTTCGACGACGGCTACCTCGACAACCTCGTGGTCGCGAAGCCCGCGCTCGAGCGCGCCGGCGTTCCGGCGACGGTCTTCGTGACGACCGGGCTGACCGGCACGCGCGACGCCGTCTGGTGGGAGGAGCTCGACGACCTCGATCCTCGCGCGGCACGCTGCCCGGCGCCGAGGTGACGCTGCAGGCGCCCGGACGGCGAGCGGACGTTCCGCTTCGACGGCCCGGCGGGCCGCGGCGGCGGCGGCATCGAGATCTGGGCCTGGATCCGCGAGCGGCCCGCTCGACGGAGATCCAGGCCGTGCTGGACCAGCTGCGCACGTGGCGCGGGCGCGGCGGGCGCGCGCAGGTCGCGACGAGCTGCGCGTGATGGACGCGCGACGAGCTGCGCACGCTGCGCGACGGCGGGCTGATCGACGTCGGCGCGCACACGCGCACGCACCCGGTGCTCGCCGCCCAGCCCGCTCGACGTGCAGCGCGCGGAGATCGCCGGCAGCCGCGCCGACCTCGAGGAGTGGCTCGACGCGCCGGTGCGCGGCTTCGCCTATCCGTTCGGCAAGCGCGGGCCCGAGTACACGCCGCGACGGCCGCGCTCGTGCGGCGACGCGGGCTTCGACTGGGCCTGCGCGATCCATCCGCGCCCGGTGACGCGGCGCACCCGCGTGCTCGAGATCCCGCGGCACGTGCCGCCGGACGTCGACGGCGACGCGTTCGAGCGCTGGCTGCGCGAGCGCCTGCAGCCGCCCGGCGCGCTGCGGCGGTCGCGCGCGCGACGCGCCGGCTCGCGCCGCGTGCACCTGATCGCGCCGGAGCACTCACGGTTCGTGGCGTTGCCGTTCGCGGACACGCCGGCCGAGGCAGACTGAGGCGGCCGCGTAGTCCGCTCGCGGCCGAGAAGCGACGAGAGCCGGCGCTAGCGGCGCTTCGGCGCGCGCAGCGTGTACGACGTCCGCGTCGTCACTGCTCGCCGGCCTGCCGGCGTGACCGTCAGCGTCGCGATCGCGCGCAGCGTGCGCCTGGTCGCGAGCGAGCGCCGCGCGCTGGGCGACAGCCGCACGTGGATGACGGCCGACCGCTTCGGCGCGATCCGCTTCAGCACGCCGCGTGCCAGGCGCCGTGTGGTCGCGCTCGACGCGGTGGCGGTGTCGAGCTGCAGGCTCGCGCGGCAGGCGGTCGGTCCGGGGCAGCGAACGCGCAGCCCGACGACGCCCGTGCGACTGACCTGCAGCGTGCCGCCGCGGCGGATCGCCGGAGCCGCCGCGGGCTTCGCAGGCGCGGGGGCCGGCGGCGCCGGCGTCACGACGGGATCGGGCGCCGTCACGTAGCGGGCTGTCAGCGACTGGTCGGCCGTGGCCGTGAAGGTCTGCGTCGCCGGTCCGCCGTTGGACCAGGAGTCGAACAGGAACGTGCGCCCGGCGACGATCTCGCGCGCGGTGGCGCTGACCGTCGTCTGCGAGCCCTTGATGACGGTGCAGATGAACGGCGCCGGAGCGGTCTTGTCGTTGCCGGTCAGCGTGCGGCCCGGCCGGGTCCGACGCGAGCGCGATCTGCACCGTCTGCGGATCGAGCCGGCGCGTGACGGTCGTCGCGAGCCCGTCGGCGTCCTTGGCGGTCAGCTGCAGCTCGAGATGCGAGGGATAGGAATGGTCGGGCGCGATGAAGCTGCCGCCGGCACCGTGCCGGCCGCCGTCGAGGCCGTTGAGCGAGCCGCCGACGAAGTGCGAGTGGCAGTCCCCGCTGGTCGTGCAGTGGCGGATCACGAGATCCCAGGTCAGCTGGCTGGCCGCGAGCGGATTCCCGTCGCCGTCATAGCCCGTCCCGGTGAAGGTCAGCTGGTCGCCGACCTGCCACTGCGGCGCGTCGGCGGCCGGCGACTCGATGATCGCGAGTGGCGGCTTGCCGGCCTGATCTTCACGGGGTCGGAGACCCCGGTGCGGGCGCCCGAGTCGGTCACGCGGACCTTGACGTTCGTGACGCCGGCCTGCGTGAAGGTCTTCTGCACCGTCGGCGTCGCGCCGGTGTCCGTCTCGAATGTGCCGTCGCCGTCGAGGTCCCACTCGTACTTCGTGATCGTCGCGCCGGCGGTGGTGGCCGATGCCGACGCGTCGAATGTGACGGCGAGCGGGAGCGGTCCGCTCGTCACGTTGGCGGACGCGACGGCGTCCACCGCGCCGTAGCGCAGGCGCCGGATCACGCCGTTGGCGATGTCGGTGATGAAGATGTCGCCGCCCGGCCCGCGCTCGAGCCCGACGACGCCGATCTCGGCGGGGACGTAGACGGGGTCATAGCTGTCCGGGTTCCAGGAACCGAACTGCTGCACCTTCGTGGGGTCGGGAATGCCGTTGGTGGCGCCCATGAACCACATGCAGCCACGCGCGTAGTCGCCGAAGAACAGCCCGCCGTCGTAGCTGTCCGGGTAGTCGCCGCCGTCGTAGAAGGCGACGCCCGTCGTCGCGGACCCGGCGAACGGGACGTTGTAGTCGGCGAGGTATTGCGTCGGGAAGCAATTTCCCTCGACGGTCGTGTGGTAGTAGCTGAAGAACGGCGGCGTGATCGAGGCACCGATGCTGTCGTAGAAGCCCTGACAGATCGCGAGCGGCGGATTGACCGTCGTGTACGGCTGGTTGGGGTTGTTGTCCTGCCAGTCGCCCTCGTAGCACGGCCAGCCGAAGTTCTTCGCGGGCTGCGTGGCGTCGGGGATGCGATTGATCTCCTCCCAGCGCCCCCAGCCGACGTCGCCGAACCAGAGGTCGCTGGTCCCCGGTCGGAACGTCATCCGGTAGGGGTTGCGCAGGCCGTAGCCGACGATGCGGTGCTGGTTGGCGTCGCCCGTCACGAACGGGTTGCCGGCCGAGGCGGCGCCGGTGTCGGGGTCGACGCGCAGGATCGCGCCACTCAGGCCGGTCGGGTCCGCCGGCGTGCTCGCGTCCTGGGCGCGCATCGCTCCGCCCTCACCGGGTGCGTCGGGGCACGGGTTCGAGAGCTGGCCGACGTCCGCGGTGTCGTAGCCGGCGCCTTCGCCACCGCTGACGTAGAGCTGGCCGTCCGCGCCGAAGCGCAGGTCGCCGACGGAGTGGGTCGAGAACTGCTGGCACCAGCCGGAGACGAGCGGCCTGGGGTTCGGCAGCTCGGCCGGCGCAGTGGCCTTCACGCCGGTGACGGGATTGACCTCGATCCGCACGAGCCGGCCGGAGATCGGACAGCCGAGCGCGCCGTAGAGCTGACCGTTGCAGTCCGGGTCGTCGTCGGACGTGTCCGCGACGCCGGGCAGCTGGTGCAGCGGCACGTCGTCGGCGGCCGCGCCGGTCGAGGCCGCGAACGAGGCGTCGCGGCTGTACAGCGCGTAGATGTAGGGCCGCGCCGGGAAGTCGGGATCGACCTCCAGCCCGAGCAGCCCGCGGTCGCCGTTGTTGTAGACCTCGCGACGCAGGTTGATGACGAGGCGTCGGGGTGCTGTCGGAGAGTCCGTTGTAGGCCTCGATCGTGCCGCGCTTCTCGGCCACGAACACGAGGTCGCTGTTGGGCGCGAAGCGCACCGACGTCGGCTGCGCCAGGTCCGTCACGACCACGCGCTGCTGGAAGCCCGTCGGGAGCGAGATCGCAGCGCCCGCGAGCCCCGGCGCTGCCAGCACGGACAGCAGGACGAGCGCGAACGCGAACATGGCGGTCCGTGCCGTAGGTCGCATCGGTCGAGCGTAGCGGCGAGATGTGCTCACGGCGTCACCTCGTCGGCCGCCGCGACCGGCCCGCAGCCGCGCGAGACCCTCGGACAACAGCTGGCGCTCGCGCGCCGGCCTGCGGGAAGCAGAGGAAGACGGCGAGGTACACGACCGCGCCGGACAGGCCGGCGAGCGCGATCGTCACGAGGTTGCTCGGCTCCAGCCACTCGCGCTCGGCGACGAGCAGCGCCGCCGCCGGGATCAGCGGGACGGTGATCGGAACGAGCACGTCGCGCAGCAGCGTGCCGAATCCGAACGCTGTTCTGCCGCATCGAATAGGGGAGGACGAGCAGCATCTCCAGGCCACTGGCGATCAGCGTCGCCGTCGCGACGCCCTGAACACCGTGATCGCGCACGAGCCAGATCGACAGGCCGAGGTTCAGCAGCGCCGAGCCGACCGAGAAGACGACCAGCGGCCGGTGGCGATCCATTCCCTGCAGGAGGTAGATCGCCGGCCACATCGCGACCTCGAACAGCAGACGCGCCGGTCAGGATCACGACGACGGGGGAGTCCTTCGCATAGAGGTCGCCGACCCAGGCGACCAGCAACGGCTCCGCGAACACGACCATCCCGGCACCGACCGCCAGGAAGATCCCGAGCGCCAGGCGGGTCGCGTTCACGTAGATCGCGCGCAGCATCAGCCGGTCGCCCTCGGCGTGCAGCTGCGAGGCGAGCGGCATCAGGACCTTGGCGAACTGGTAGGTCAGCAGCTCCGGCAGCTCGCTGACACGGCGCGCGACCGAGTACGGCGCAACCGCTGCGACCGGGAGCGATGCGGCGATCACGATCTCATCGGTCTTGCGCTTGACGACGTTCGCGACGTTGAGCCCGAACAGCGCCGAGCTGAAGGAGCCGACCGTGCGCAGGTTCGACCGGCGCCCACCGCGCAGGCCGAAGTGCAGGTCGGGGGCGGTGCGGCGGATCGCGTAGATCGCGGGGATCTGCCAGAGCAGCGTCAGCGGGATCGTGATCGCGGTCATCGCGATCACGCCGCCGCCGAGCAGCAGCACGAGCACCGTCCCGGCCGCGAGCGTCAGCATCGCCGCCGACCCGATCAGGTTCATCAGATCGAAGCGGTGCAGTCCACGCAGCACGGCGAAGGCGGTGCCGGCGGGCAGCTCGAACGCGAGGCCGAGCGCGGTCAGCCGCACGAGCCAGATCCCGGTGTCGCGCTCACCCGGTGGCAGGTTGAAGAGGTCGATCAGTGGTGCGGCGAGCACGAACCCGACGACGAACACGCCCAGTCCGATCGCCGCGTAGATCCACAGCGTGGTCGCGATCAGGCTCGAGGCGGCGTCGCTGTCGCCCTTCGCGCGGTGCTCGGCGACGTACTTCACGACCGCCTCGTTGACGCCGAGATCGAGCAGCGTCCCGTAGGCCAGGAACGAGGCGACCAGCACCCAGAGGCCGTATTGGGTCGCCCCGAGCCGGTCGAGGATGAACGGCGTCAGCAGGAACCAGACGCCGATCGTGACGATCTGGCCTACATAGTTGCTGGCGGTGCTGAGCAGGACGTGCCTGCTGATCGCCGCGTGCCTCGGGGGCTCGGCGCCTGCGGGGGGCTGCTCCCGGGCGTCGGGCGACATGCCGTGATTGAAGCAGCAGCCCCCGGCGTCTCCGGACGGCCGGTCAGGCGATCTCGCCGACGGCCTGCAGCGTGAGCTCGTGGCTCGCCAGTCGCGGCCTGGCCCCGCGGCGCGGCGTCGAGCCGGCGGCCATGCTCGATGCGCTCACGCACGAACATCTTCAGGATCATCCAGCCGTCGCGGAACGGACGCAGGTTGCTGTCGCCGTGGATGCGCTCGTCCTCCTGGCAGGGCACCTCGGCGACGCGCAGTCGGCCTGCACAGCGCGAACCGGCATCAGCAGCTCGCCCTCGAAGCCGTCGCCGCCGCCGGTGATGCGCGCGGCCTCCGAACGCCAGAAGGCGTTGTAGCCGTAGGTGATGTCGGAGTAGCTCGATCCGAAGAGCGTGTTCGCGACGCCGCCGAGGAAGGCGTTCCCGGCCTTGCGGGTCCAGGTGAAGTCGGTGCTGCCGCCGCCCGTGATGGTGCGCGAGCCCTTGACGAAGTCGGCCCCGTCGCAGAGTGCGGCGACGAACAGCTCGATCTCCTCGGGACGCTGCGAGCCGTCGGCGTCGAGCGTGACGATGATCTCGCCGGTCGAGGTGGCGACGCCCGTCTCGATCGCCTCGCCCTTGCCGCTGCGCTGCTGTGTGACGATCACGGCGTCCGGGCGGCAGGCCCGTGCGGCGGCGATCGTGTCGTCGGTGGAGCCGCCGTCGACGAGCACGACCTCGTAGTGGGCGGGAATCCGCGGCAGGACGTGCGGGATGTTCTCCGCCTCGTTCAGTGCCGGTACGACGATGCTGACGCGCGGTGTGAGTGCTGAGCTGCCTCGAAGCTGCGCATCCTGCGCCTGCTCGAGCGTGGCGATGTCCATCGTCGCCTGTTCCATGACGTACTTCCCCCGAATGGTCGGTGCCGCCCCCCTGGCGGCACCTATGAAGCTCAGTAAGAAGGTCCCCCCTTCACTGCGCTGAGCTGCAGAGTACCGATAGTTGACCGTAGTTCACGCCACTATCTGTCCGTGAGCGGCGGTTTAAATGCGCTGAGCGGTCTGGACGTTCGGTGGACGGCGAACGCCTCAGGAAACAGGTGTTTCCTGAGAAACGCCACGGACGCAGGGATTGTTCGCCTGGACGCTCTCGCGCGACGCCGGCGAACACGGCATCCGTAGTTCCTCCGGATGCCGCTCGGGAGGCTCCCAAAGGACTGCTTTCTTCACCGCCCTTTAGCCGCAGAGCGTCCCTGGAGGGCGTCAGGGACGCTCGCCGGCGTGATCGACCACCGCGCGCTGCAGGTACACGGAACCGCCGGAGACGTCGCCGGCCTTCAGCCCGGAGCCCGGGGCGCCGCGCTCGTCCACCAGAACGTTGCGCTCAGCGAGCAGCACCAGCGAGACGGGGTCGACGATCACCTGCTCGTGCGTGAAGTTGACGCGTCCGCTCGAAGCCGAGGCCGCGTCGTCCCTCAGCGTCGGTGACGGCGCCGAGCTCCTTGACGCCGGGAACCAGGGGGTAGGCGTCGATGATCGCCTGGCGGACGGCCGGCGGCATCGCGGCCTCGCGCAGCGCGTCGGTGAGCTCGACGAAGGGATAGGACGCGCCGCCGTTCCCCTGTCCCGCCTGCCGGCCGTCCTGAAGCTCGCGCAGGAGCTGCGGGCCGGTCGGTGCGTAGGCGGCGAGCTCATCGTGCGTGAAGCGGCGGTTGCCGAGGTACAGGTTCTGGTGCCCGAGCGCGTCCGTGCGTGAGCCCTCCTGCAGCACGCTGTCGCCCTTCTCGCTCAGCCAGACCTCGCGGACGCGTGCGGGCTGCAGCTTGCAGCCCGGCTGTGGACCGTCCTCGGCGCAGCTGAGGTAGGCGCCCTTCGAGCGCACGTAGAGGAATGCGTCAGGTGCCGGGAACAGAGACGGCGCCTCGACCGCTGCCGGCGAGGCGGCCCCGGCACCGGTCGGCTGCCGATCCTCGGATGGGCGCAGGCCGACCACGACGACCAGCCCGGCGATGAACGCGACCGTGGCCGCTGCAAGGACGATGCGGGTGATCCGGCGTGCGCGCCGCGGGCGCTCACGCGTGCGCGCAGCGCCGCCGTCGTCGAAGACGCGCGCGCGGACGCGTCCGTGCGCGGCCGGGTCGGCATGGTGCTCGTGCGCGCCGACGCTGCGCACGATGTCGAGCTCGTCGATCATCGGGCCTCCAGATGGGCGCGCACGCTCGTCCGCGCCCGGTTCAGTCGCGAGCGCACGGTCCCCACGGGGATCCCGAGCGCCTGCGCCACCTCGTCGTACGTCAGGTCCGCCCACGCCACGAGCAGCAGCACGTCGCGGTCGGGGGCCTTCAGCTTCGCGATCGCCGCCGCCGCGTCCTTCGCCATGCCGGCGGCGTCGATCCGGGCGGCGACATCGGGCCCGTCAGGTGGCGGGGCCGTGCCGCCCGCCTCCCGTGCATACGCGCGCAGGCGTCGCGCTTCGGCGCGCCGGTGCCCGTGGATGACGTTCGTCGCGATGCCCAGCAGCCACGGGCGCAGCTCGCCGAGCTCAGGGTCGAACGAGGCGTAGCCCGCCAGCGCCCGCGCGAACGTGTCCGCCGTCAGATCCTCGGCCGCATCACCGACGCGACGGCGCAGATAGCCGTACACGAGGTCGAAGTGCAGGTCGAACACGTCGCCGAACGGCGCGCGGTCGATCACTGTCAGCGTCTGAATCGTCGCCATCGTGTCCTGTTCGCCGATCGGCCCGATCGGGTTCACGCAGCCGGGCGGCACTGCGGGCGCGGATCGTAGACCGCCGCGCGCGCCCTCCCTCGCTACGCTCCGTCAGGCCCATGATCAGCACGAACCAGCTCAAGAACGGCAATCACATCGAGGTGGACGGCGTCATCTTCAAGGTGATGGAGTCCCAGCACGTCAAGCCCGGCAAGGGCGGGGCGTTCGTGCGGACGAAGCTGCGCCGCACCTCGGACGGGAACGTCATCGACAAGACCTTCCGCGCCGGCGAGAAGTTCCGCGCGGTCCGCACCGAGGGACGCAAGATGCAGTTCCTCTACACCGACGGCACCGACGCGCACTTCATGGACACCGAGAACTTCGAGCAGCTCGCGATCCCGGAGGGAAGCGTCGCGGACGAGCTGCGCTGGACGAAGGCCAACGACACCGTCGACATGCTGTTCGTCGACGACCAGCCGTCGACGATCCAGCTGCCGTCCTCGGTCGAGCTGGAGGTCACCGAGACCGAGCCGGGCCTGCGCGGCGACACCGCGTCGGGCGGCGGCAGCAAGCCCGCCACGCTCGAGACCGGGGCGATCGATCCACGTGCCGCTGTTCGTCAACATCGGCGACCGGGTGAAGGTGCAGACGGAGACCGGCGAGTACATGTCGCGCGCCTAGGCGCCGGCGTCGCTCGACCGGACCGCCGCACCCGCCCGCATGTCCCGCCGCACCGATCAGCGCCGCGCCGCCGCCTTCGCGCTCTACCAGCACGAGGTGACCGGCCGCGAGCTCGGCGACGTGCTCGAGCGCGACGCGACGATCTTCACGCGCTCGCTCGCGTACGCGGCCGAGGACCGCTCCGACGAGCTCGACGGCTGGATCTCGCGGCACTCGCACGGCTGGCGGATCGAGCGCATCGCGCCGCTGGAGAAGGCGATCATGCGCGTCGCGCTGCTGGAGATGCTGCATCCCGACGCCGTCCCCGGGGACAGCCCGATCCCCCCGGAGGGGGCGATCGACGAGGCGGTCGAGACGACCAAGACGTTCTGCGGAGCGGACGCTCCGAAGTTCGTCAACGGCGTCCTCGCCGCCGCGCTGCGCGAGATGGGCGAGAATGGCGAGACCTCATGACCAGTCTCGATACCAGCACCCTCGACGACCTCGTCCAGCGCCTCGAGCGCGCGGCCGAGCAACTGCGCAGCGGCGACCTCGGCGCTGACGCCGCGGCCGGCCTCGTGGAGGACTGCGCCGCACTCGCCGGTCAGGCGTCCGCCGAGCTCGAGCGCATGTCGCGCGCCACGGCGTCCGAGCCGATCCCGGGGCAGGACACGCTTCTGTGACCGGGGCGGCCACCGCCCGCTACCCGGACCAGCTGCGCGAGCAGATCGAGCGCTATCTCGCGGGTCTGCGGTTTTCGCAGGAGCCCTCCACCGACGGCCTGCAGGAGGCGATGCGCTACTCGCTGCTGGCCGGCGGCAAGCGCATCCGCCCGGTGCTCGCGCTCGCCACCGCAGGAGCGATCGGTCGTGACCCGGACAGCGTGCTGCCGCTGGCGGCCGCGCTCGAGCTGATCCACACCTATTCGCTGATCCACGACGACCTTCCGGCGATGGACGACGACGCGCTGCGCCGCGGCCGCCCGACCTGTCACGTCGCGTTCGGCGAGGACGTCGCGATCCTCGCGGGCGACGGCCTCTACGCGGAGGCGTTCAGGCTGCTGCTCACGCGACAGGAGGGCGAGCCGGCGCACGTGCTCGCCGCAGTCGCCGAGCTCGCCGCCGCAACCGGCGTCAACGGCATGGTCGGCGGGCAGTACATCGACGTGGGGGGCACGGCACAGGACGGGCCGGCCGGCCTGCGGCGCCTGCACGAGCTGAAGACCGGGCGGCTCATCGGAGCGTCCGTCGAATGCGTATGTCTCATAGACGGGATGGCCGAGTCCGGGATCGCGCACTACCGCGATTTCGCCCGCGAGCTCGGCGTCCTGTTCCAGATCGTGGACGACATCCTTGACGTCACCGGCACCGACGCGGCCCTCGGCAAACCGCAGGGCAGCGACGAGCGGCACGGCAAACGCACGTACGTGACCGAGTTCGGGCTGGATGGCGCGCGCGATCTGGCGCTAGCCTCACATCGCAGTGCACGCGAGGCGCTCGCTCTCGCCGCGCCGGGCGGGGCCGCCGAGCTCGCCGACATCACCGACTTCATCGCTACGCGCCAGAGCTGACCCGACCAGCCACATGAGCCGCCGTCTCGACAAGATCGACTCCCCCCAGGACCTCCGCGGGCTGACCGACGAGGAGCTCCAGGAGGTCGCGCAGGAGGTCCGCGAGCACATCATCGACACGGTCGGTGAGATCGGCGGGCACTTCGGCGCCAACCTCGGCACCTGCGAGCTCGCCGTAGCGCTGCACTCGCTGCTCGAGAGCCCGCGCGACAAGCTGCTCTGGGACGTCGGCCACCAGGCCTACCCGCACAAGATCCTCACCGGCCGCCGCGACCGCCTCGAGACGATCCGCCAGTACGAGGGCCTCGCACCGTTCTGCTCGATCGAGGAGAGCGAGCACGACATCATGGGCGCCGGCCACGCGTCGACGTCGATCGGTTACGCCGTCGGGCTGAAGGAGGGCATGCGCCTGCTCGGGACGCCCGACGCCGGCCGCGTGGTCGCGGTGATCGGCGACGGTGCGATGACCGGCGGAGTCGCGTTCGAGGCGATCCACCAGGCCGGTGGCCTGGGCACCCCGATCGTCGTCGTGCTGAACGACAACGGGATGTCGATCGCGCCGAACGTCGGCGCACTCTCGCGCTACTTCAACCGCGTGCGCCTGAACCCGCGCTTCTGGCACGCCCGCGAAGGCGTCGAAGGCCGGCTCAGCCAGCTGCCCGGTGGCATCGGATCGCGCTTCGAGCGGCTCGGCCCGCAGCTGAAGGAGTCGATCAAGGCGTTCTGGGCTCCGGGCCTGTTCTGGGAGGAGCTCGACTGGGCCTACGTCGGCGTGATCGACGGACACGACGTCGGCGCGGTCCGCCGCGCGCTCACCGATGCGTTCGCCGCCCAGCGGCCCGTCGTCGTTCACGTCGCGACGGTCAAGGGCAAGGGCTTCGCGCCGGCCGAGGACGGCGGGCTCGAGGGCATGGAGCAGTGGCATGCCGCCAAGCCGAACTCGATCGCCGACGGGGCGCCCGTTCCGTCGAAGCCGGCGAGCGTGCCCGCGACGCCGAAGCCGCCGACGTACACGCAGGTCTTCGGCGACGCGATGGTGCGCGAGATCCAGCGCGATCGGCGGGTCGTCGGCATCACGGCCGCGATGAACACCGGGACCGGCATGGACATCGTCCAGAAGGCCGAGCCCGAGCACTACTTCGACGTCGGGATCGCCGAGCAGCAGGCTGTGCTGTTCGCCGCCGGGCTCGCGCTCGAGGGCGCCAAGCCGGTCTGCGCGATCTACTCGACGTTCCTCCAGCGCGCCTTCGACCAGATCGTTCACGACGTCGCGCTGCAGAGCCTGAACGTCGTGTTCGCGATGGACCGCGCCGGCCTCGTCGGCGACGACGGCCCGACGCACCACGGCGCGTTCGACATCGCCTACCTGCGCTGTCTGCCGAACATGACGCTGATGGCGCCGCGCGACGAGGCGACGCTCGTGCACATGCTGCACACGGCGCTCGTGCACGACGGGCCCGTCGGCCTGCGCTACCCGCGCGGTGAGGGCGTGGGTGTCCCGTTGCCCGAGACGCCGCAGGCGATCGCGGTCGGCACCGGCGAGATTCTCCGCGAGGGCAGGCGCGTCGCCCTGCTGGGCTACGGCAGCGGCGTCCAGAAGGCGCTCGACGCCGCGGATCTGCTCGCCGAGCAGGGGATCGAGCCGACGGTCGCGGACGCGCGCTTCGCCAAGCCGCTCGACGCCGCGCTGATCGCCCAGCTCTGCGCCGAGCACGAACTCCTGGTGACCGTCGAGGAGGGCGTCCTGCAGGGCGGGTTCGGCTCGGCGGTCTGGGAGCACTGCAACGAGCAGGGCATCCCGACGCCGCGGATCATCCGCGTCGGCCTGCCCGACCGCTACGTGACGCACGGCAAGCCGGCGCTGCTCTACGACGAGGTCGGCTTCACGGGCACGGCGATCGCGGAGCGCATCCGCGTCGCGCTCGCAGTCGGCGGCGAGATTCCGGCCGGAGCCTGACGGGCCGGGTCGCGGAGGCGCGCATCTCTCCGCTCCACCCGCAGATCACCGCGCTGCTCGACGGGGACACGCCCCCGGCGCTCGACGCCGCACGCCCCGACCTGCAGGAGCTGCGGGCCGGCTACGCACGGACGGCCCGTGAGATCGGCGGCGAGCCGCTCGCGGTCGCCTCCGCCGCCGACGTGCTGATCGAGCGTGCCGACGGCCCGCCGGTCCCGGTGCGCGTCTACCACCCGACGGCGCCGGCGCAGCAGCTCGGCGCGATCGTCTGGTACCACGGCGGCGGCTGGGTGATCGGCGACCTCGACGGCTTCGACCACGTCGCGCGCGAGCTCTGCGAGGTGTCGGGGCAGGTCGTCGTGAGCGTCGACTACCGCCTCGCGCCCGAGCACCCGTACCCGGCGGGCCCCGACGACGCTGAGACCGCGTTGCGCTGGGTGGCCGGCGACGGAGCCGCGCACCTCGGCATCGACGCGGGCCGGGTCGCCGTCGGCGGCGACAGCGCGGGCGGTCAGCTGGCGGTGCTCGCCGCGTTGCGGGCGCCCGGGCTCGCCGTCGCCCAGCTGCTCGTGTATCCGGCGCTCGACCCCGAGCTGGCGTCCGACTCCTATCGCGACTTCGCCGACGGCCCGATGCTGACCACCGCCGAGATGGACCTCTGCTGGAAGGCCTATGCCGGGGCGGCCCCGCGCGCGGACCTCGCTCTGCCCGGCCTTGCAGGTGCGCCACCGGCCTGGATCGCCGTTGCGGCACACGACCCGCTGCGAGACGACGGACTGCAGTACGCCGCTGCGCTGCGTGCGGCCGGCGTCGACGCCCAGTCGGTCATCTACGACGACATGACCCACGGCTTCCTGCGCTGGGGCGGCGTCGTCGAGCGCGCCCACGAGCTGATCGCCTGGCTCGCATCCGCGCGGTACTGACCCGGCAAAAGAAACGGCCCGCCTGGGCGGGCCGTCTCGGGGAGGAGAGGTACTGCTATTTGAGGGTGCAGCTATGTGATCACTGAGAGAAGTCCTGTGTGGCGCTCGAGCAGGTCCAATGACTCAAGTGCGTGAACACATGGTGCGAACCCCAGACCATTTCGTCTGTGAGGCGCGTCACAGACGGCCCGAACCCGGCGCGGGGAGGACCGGGGAAGTACCGTTCGCGGCCGGATGACGGCAGCAAAGGTCCGCCTGGACACCCTCCTGGCCCAACGAGGCCTGTTTCCGTCACGTGCGCGAGCCGCTGCGTCGGTGATGGCGGGCGAGGTGCGCGTCGGCGCCGGCGGGTCGCGCGTCGCGAAACCCGGCCAGATGGTCGCGGATGACGTCGAGATCGCCGTCGACGAAGCTCCGCGCCACGTTTCGCGCGGTGGAACCAAGCTCGTCAACGCGCTCGACGCACTCGGCCTCGACGTGGCCGGCCGCCATGCGCTCGACGTCGGCGCCTCGACCGGCGGGTTCACCGACTGTCTGCTCCAGCGCGGCGCGGAGCACGTGATCGCGCTCGACGTCGCCTACGGAGAGCTCGCATGGTCGCTGCGCGAGGACGAGCGCGTCACCGTCGCCGAGCGCCGCAACGCACGCGAGATCCGTCCGGGAGACCTCGAATACGCACCCGACCTGGTCGTCGCCGACGTCTCCTTCATCTCGCTGACGAAGGTGCTGCCCGCCGTTCTCGCCTGCTGTGCAGAGCGCTACGACGCGCTCGTCATGGTCAAGCCGCAGTTCGAGGTCGGCCGCGCCCGCGTCGGCAAAGGCGGCGTCGTGCGTGACCCGCTCGTGCGCCGCGAAGCCGTTGCGAGCGTCGCGCGGTTCGCTCGCGAGACCTGCCAGGTGAGCGTGCTCGGCTTCGCGCCGTCCGGCCTGCCGGGGCCCAAGGGCAACCTCGAGACGTTCGTCTGGCTCGGCGAGCACGGCCGCGATGGAGCGATCGACGACCTCGACGGTGCGCTCCAGGCGGTCGCGGCATGACCGCACCGCGGTCGATCGCGGTGTTCTCGCACGCGCGTCCGCAGGAGACCGATGAGGCGCTGCGCCAGCTGATCGCGCTCGCCCGGCAGCACGGGCTGATCGTGCGGCTCGACGCCGACGAGACCCAGAAGCATCCGTCGATCGCCGCGGAAGCGGGCGTCGAGCTCGCCGCCGAGCACACCGACGACGTCGACATCGCGATCGCGCTCGGAGGCGACGGGACGATCCTGCGCGCGCTGCGCGAGTACGCCGGCACCAGCGTTCCCGTCTTCGGCGTCAACTACGGCGAGATCGGGTTCCTCGCGACCGTCGACCGCGACGCCGCACCCGCCGCGTTCGAGCGTGCCCTCTCCGGCGACTTCGAGACGCTCACGCTGCCCGCGATCGCCGTCGAGCATGATGGTCACGCGCGGATCGCCGTCAACGACATTGCGATCACGCGGCGGGTTGGGGAGCGGGTTGCCGACCTTGCGTACGCCGTCTCCGGAGAGGAGGTCGGCAGTGTGCGCTGTGACGGCCTCGTCGTGGCGACGCCGGCCGGGTCGACGGGCTACAACCTCGCGAATGGCGGGCCGGTCATGGCTTGGGGTGTGGAGGGGTTCGTCGTCTCGTTCATCGCCCCGCACTCGCTGACAGCGCGCGCGCTCGTTGTTGCGCCCGATGATCTTTTGACCGTCCACAATCGGTCGGAGAGTTCGGTTGATGTGGCGCTCGATGGGCGGCCCGCGGGACAGATTTTGCCTGGGGGCACGATTACGGCGGGCTTCGTTCGGGAGGCCACGGATTTGGCGTTGCTTCCGGGTTCTTCGTTTTACAAGCGCTTGCGCGAGACCTTTGGTCGTCTCGCTTCTTCCTGAGACTGGCCCGGCACTGCCTGCGCTCGCTCGGGGTGTTCGCGGATCTCGTGGCGCCTGGCGCGCCCGTCGGGCAGGGGCCGTACGGACGTACTGACCCCTACCCGCCGAACGCCCCATGCATCCACGATCTCTCGCTCAAGCGAGTGGAGCGCGCTTTCCGCGTGACCGCGGTGCCGGGTTGAAGTGGCTGGACCCTTCGGCTGCGGCGCCGGGCCTGCTCGTCCTTGGGTCGTCTCGCGGGCTCGCCTGGGGGTTGTTTGTCCGCGCTGGTTGCTATTCCCCTTTCGGTGCTGCGCGAGCTTCGAGTTGAGAATCTGTTGTTGATTGACCGGGCGGAGCTGCGGCTGGTTCCGGGTTTGAACGTGTTGACGGGTGAGACGGGTGCGGGCAAGACGGTGCTCGCGCATGCGCTGGATCTGCTGCTTGGCGGGAAGCCGCGGTCGGGGATCGTGCGGCCGGGCGCTTCGGAGGCGTATGTCGAAGGTGTCTTTGACCTTCCGGACGATGTCCGCGCGTCGCTTGGCGACCGGCTGCCGGAGGACGCGGACGAGCTGGTGCTTGCCCGCCGCGTCGGCGCTGATGGCCGCACTCGCGCACTGGTGAATGGGCGCTCGGCGAATGTCACCGAACTTCGCGATGCCGCTGCGGCCCTGCTGTCGTTCTACGGCCAGCATGAGCATCGCCGGCTGACGCTCGCCTCCGCGCAGCTCGAGCTGCTTGATGCGTTCTGCGGGACCGACCAGGCGGAGCGCCGTGCCGGCTGCGCTGCGGCACACGCTGCGGTTCGCGCGGCGGAGCAGGCGCTCGAGGAGCTCAGCGGCCTTGCCGGAGCGCGTGAGCGCGAGCTGGACCTGCTCGCCTACGAACTGCAGGAGATCGACGAGGTCGCCCCGGACGAGGCCGAGGAGCGCGATCTCGTCGCGGCGCGCGAGCGGCTTCGCCATGTCGAGGCGCTGCGCGCCGCCGCGCTCGCCGGGGCGCAGGCGCTCGAGCCCGACGACGGCAGCGGAGCGCTCGAGCAGCTGGCAGCGGGCGGCGCGGCGCTTGATGGCGCGAGCGGCGTCGACGCCGCGCTCGACGCGCTGACCGAGCGCTGGCGTGGCCTGCTCTACGAGGCCGGCGACCTGTCGGCGGAGCTGCGCTCCTATGCCGAAGGGCTCGACGCCGAGCCCGGCGCGCTCGAGGCCGCCGAGGAGCGGCTCGCCGCGATGGACCGGCTCAAGCGCAAGCACGGAGGCTCGATCGCGGCGGTCCTCGAGCACGCCGAGCGCTGCCGCAAGCGGCACGCCGAGCTTGCGAACGCCGAGGTCGCGCTCGAACAGGCCAACGCTCGCCTCGCGGAGGCCACGAGCGCGCGTGAGCGCCTCGCTGCGGAGCTGCACAAGGCGCGCGCAAAGGCCGCGCCGAAGCTGTCGAGCGGCCGTCGCAGCGGCGCTCGCGGATCTCGCGATGGAGGGCGCGCGGTTCGAGGTCACGCTCGCGAGCCGTGAGCCGGGCCCGACCGGCTCGGACGCGGTCGAGTTCCTGCTCGCGCCGAACAGCGGCGTCCCGGCCGGCCCGGTTCGCGAGACCGCGTCCGGCGGCGAGCTCTCCCGCGTGATGCTCGCGCTGCTCGGCGTCGCCAACGACGGCTCGGCCGCGACGCTCGTGTTCGACGAGGTCGACGCCGGGATCGGCGGGCAGACCGCGCGCGCCGTCGGGGCACGCCTGCGCGAGCTGGCAGGGACGCGCCAGGTCGTCTGCATCACGCATCTGCCGCAGATCGCCTCGCTGGCCGACCGGCACTTCTCGATCGTCAAGGACGCCGGCGCCGAGCCGGCACTCACGACGGTCACACAGCTCGCGGATCGCGAGGTGGTCGGCGAGATCGTGCGCATGCTCGGCGCCGACGCGGACGACGCGGCGGCCCGCCGCCATGCGCGCGAGCTGCTGAAAGCCGCATAGACTCGGCGGCGATGGAGCGCTCGGTCGCCCCGCAGGCCCCTGCCGTGCTCGGCCCCGTGCGCCGGGGGCGGCGAACCAAGCTGCTCGTGAAGAAGCTGCATCCCGGCGAGATCGCGGTGATCGACCACCTCAACCTCGACCGCGTCTCCGCCGAGGACCTCGTCGCCGCCCAGGTCGGCGGCGTGCTGAACTGCCGCTCGTCCTCGACCGGGGCCTACCCGAACATGGGGCCGCTGCTGCTCGTGCAGGCCGGGATCCCGCTGATCGACCTGCCCGACGACGGCCTGTTCGACCTGGTGCGCGACGGAGACCCCATCGAGCTGCGCGGCGGCGACGTGCTCGCGGGCGGCCAGCTGCTCGTCCGCGGTGAGCTGCAGGAGCCCGGTGACGTGCTCGAGGCCACCGAGCAGCGCCGGCAGGAGATCGGCGGTGCGCTCGCCGCGTTCGCCCAGAACACGGTCGCGCACATGGTCGAGGAGCAGGACCTGCTGTCCGGCAAGATCGAGCTTCCGCGCTTCGACACCGACTTCCGCGACCGCCCGGCACTGATCGTCGTCCGCGGGGTCGACCACCGCGCAGACCTCAACGCGCTGCGTCCCTACATCCGCGACGTGCGCCCCGTCCTGGTCGGGGTCGACGGCGGCGCGAACGCGATCCTCGACGCGGGCTTCCAGCCCGACATGATCGTCGGCGACATGGACTCGGCCGCCGAGGCCACGCTGCGCTGCGGCGCCGAGCTCGTCGTCCACGCCTACGCCGACGGCCGCGCGCCCGGGCGTGAGCTGCTCGAGCGAGCTCGAGCTGCCGCACAAGGTCCTCCCGGCGCCTGGGACGAGCCAGGACGTCGCGATGCTGATCGCGGGAGAGAAGGGGGCGCAACTGATCGTCTCGGTCGGCTCGCAGTTCAACCTCGTCGAGTTCCTCGACAAGGACCGTCAGGGGATGTCATCGACGTTCCTGACGCGGCTGCGGCTCGGGGAGAAGATCGTCGACGCCAAGGGCGTCAGCCGGCTCTACCGACCGAATCCCGGGATCGCGCCCGTCGCGCTGATCCTCGCCGTCGGGGTGCTGGCGCTGGCGGCGGTCATCCTCGTCACACCGGGCCTGCGCGACGTCGCCGACCTGCTCTGGCTGAAGCTGCGGCTGCTGCTCGGCGGCGACCTCTAGATGTTCGACTTCCGCTACCACGCCGTCTCGCTCGTCGCGGTGCTCGTCGCGCTCGTCGTCGGCGTGCTGCTCGGCGTGGCGATCGGCGATGCGGGGCTCGTCTCGTCGGCCGAGAAGTCGGTCCGCGCCTCGCTGCGCGACGACGTCAACAGTGCACGCGACGCGAACCGCGCCACCGAGAAGGCGCTGGATGATGAACGCCGGTACGCCAACGCGGCCTACCCGTTGCTCGTCGCCGGGCGGCTCGACGGCCAGCGCATCGGGCTGCTGTTCCTGGGCAAGCCGTCCGAGGGGATCGCCGCGGAGGTGCGCTCGGCGCTCGCGGGCACCGGTGGCCAGCTGACCGGCACGCTCGCCGTGCGGCGCCCGCCGGACCTGTCGGCACTGGCTGCCGCGGCCGGCCCGACGCGCTACAGCCAACCTCGTCGACGACCCCGCGCTGCTCGAGCCGTTCGGCCGGCGGATGGGGATCCAGCTGATCCAGGGCGGTGCGCTGCTGCGCTCTGAGGCGAACGCGCTGTTCTCGACCCGGGCGGGGTCGCTCGGGCCGTTCGACGGGGTCGTCGTCGCGCGCACCGAGCCCGACCTCAAGGGTGACGCCAAGCAGCAGGCCGACCTGCTGGAGAGCGGGATCGTGCGCGGCCTCGCCGACAACGCCGTGACCGTCGTCGGCGTCGAGCACGCCGGCTCCGACCCGTCGCAGATCGGCTGGTATCGCGATCGCGACATCTCGAGCGTCGACAACGTCGACGAGGACGCCGGTCAGGCGGCGCTGGTGTTCGCGCTGGCGGGCGCGACGGGCAGCTTCGGGACCGGCCCGCGCGCCGAAGCGCTGCTGCCCGGTCCCGAGAGCCTCACGGTCCCGTCGCCCTGACGCGCAGGGCTACTGCTGCTCGGCCGGCGCGAAGTCCAGCGCGGCCGAGTTGATGCAGAAGCGGTTCCCGCTGTCGCCGGGGCCGTCGTCGAACACGTGCCCGAGGTGACCGCCGCAACGTGCGCACAAAACCTCTGTGCGGATCATGCCGTGGGAGCTGTCGGTCTTCAGCTCGACCGCCTCGGCGATCATCGGATCGGTGAAGCTCGGCCACCCGGAGCGCGAGTCGAACTTCGTGTCGGAGCCGAACAGCTCCGCCGAGCAGCCGCGGCAGCGGTAGACGCCGTCGGCCTTCTCGTCGACGTATGCCCCCGTGAACGGCGGTTCTGTGCCTGCCCGGCGCAGGACGGCGTACGCGTCCGGATCGAGGCTCGGCGCGCCATTCGTCGTCGCTGCGGACGATCTTCTCGGTGCTCTGCTGGGAGTCCATACATGCCTTTCGTCGTGTCCTCTGTACATACGGTCACGGTGCGGAGCCGGACGTTACGCGCTCGCCGGTTCCATCGCCACGGGTCGCTAGGTTGCCCGGATGCGCGCGCTGCCACTGATCCTCTCGACAGCCGCCGCACTGGCCCTCGCTCGCCCATTGATCGCCTTCCTTCAGGAGAACGGACACCTGCGGTCCAACTACCGCGGGGCGGAGCTTCCCTGTCCGCTGGGACTGCTGATTCCGGCTGCCGCGCTCGTCGCGCTGATCCCGCTGGCGCTGCTGAACGGGCTGTTCGACAGCGAGACGCTGGCGATCGCCGGCCTCTACTTCGTCCTGCCGGTCGCCGCCCTGGGCATGGTCGACGACGCCTACGCGGGCCCCTCGCGCGGCCTGCGCGGGCACGGCGCCGAGGCGCTGCACGGCTCGTTCAGCACCGGTGGCCTGAAGGCCGTCGGCACGCTCGGGCTGGCACTCGCCTGGAGCGCGCTGACGCAGGACGACGCCGCGCGCTTCCTGCTCGCCGCCGCCGGTGCTCGTCCTCGCGACGAACCTCTTCAACCTGCTCGACCTGCGCCCCGGACGGTCGGTCAAGGCGTTCGTCGTGCTCGGCGCCGGCGCTCACGCTCGGCTCGCTCGACACCGGGCCCGCTGCTCGATCTGGGGATCTGGGTCGGCCCGATCCTCGTCGCGGGCGCGCTGGATCTGCGCGAGCGCGGCATGCTCGGCGACACCGGCTCGAACGCGATCGGCGCCGTCGCCGGGCATCTGGCTCGTGCTGACGCTCGACGTCACCGGCCTCGCGATCGCCACCGCGATTCTCATTCTTCTCACTCTTTACGGAGAGTTGCGCTCGATCAACACCCTGGTCGAGGGCGCTCCCGTGTTACGTCACCTAGACTCGTTCGGGAGAACCCACCGTGCCTGACGCCCCCCGCAAGCCTCGCTACATCTTCATCACCGGCGGCGTCGTGTCGTCCCTTGGAAAGGGCATCGCCGCGGCGTCGATCGGGAGGCTGCTCGTCGCGCGCGGGCTGCGTGTGGGCCTGCAGAAGTTCGATCCGTACATCAACGTCGATCCCGGCACGATGTCGCCCTACCAGCACGGTGAGGTGTTCGTCACCGAGGACGGCGCGGAGACCGACCTGGACCTCGGCCACTACGAGCGCTACACGGACGCCAACACGTCGCGCGCGTCGAATGTGACCGCCGGCGGCATCTACAACAGCGTGATCCGCCGCGAGCGCCGCGGCGACTACCTCGGCGCGACCGTGCAGGTCGTCCCGCACATCACCGACGAGATCAAGCAGCGCGTCAAGCTGATCGCCGAGACGAGCGACGTCGACGTCGTGATCACCGAGATCGGCGGCACCGTCGGCGATATCGAGTCGCTCCCGTTCCTCGAGGCGATCCGCCAGTTCCCGGTCGACGTCGGCCGGCGCGACTGCATGTACATCCACCTGACGCTGGTCCCGTACATCGGGCACGCAGGAGAGCTCAAGACGAAGCCGACGCAGCACTCCGTCAACGAGCTGCGGCGCATCGGCATCCAGCCCGACATGCTGCTCTGCCGCAGCGAGAGCGAGCTGTCGACCGACATCCGCAAGAAGATCGCGCTGTTCGCCTCGCTGCCGATGGAGGCCGTCATCTCGGCCGTCGACGTCAAGGACATCTACGAGGTGCCGCTCTGGTACCACGAGCAGCACGTCGACGACTTCATCTGCGAGCACTTCGGCCTCGAGCCGCCGGCCGCCGACCTCAGCGAGTGGCGCGACGTCGTCGAGCGCTCGGCGCAGGCAGCCGATCCCGTGCGGATCGCGCTCGTCGGCAAGTACGTCCAGCTCGAGGACGCCTACAAGTCCGTCAGCGAGGCGCTGCGTCACAGCGGCACGCACGCCGGTGGCCGCGTCGAGATCGACTGGGTCGACTCCGAGACGCTGCAGGACGAGGAGAGCACGCGTCAGCGGCTCGCGGACGCGGACGGCATCCTCGTCCCCGGCGGCTTCGGCGGCCGCGGCATCGAGGGCAAGATCCGTGCGGTCCAGGTCGCTCGCGAGCAGGGCATCCCGTACCTCGGGATCTGCCTGGGGATGCAGATGGCGGTCTGCGAGTTCGCCCGCGACATCGCCGGCATGCCCGGCGCCAACTCGACCGAGTTCGATCCCGAGACCGAGTGGCCGGTGATCGACCTGCTGCCCGGAGCAGAAGGAGGTCAGCGACCTCGGCGGGACGATGCGCCTGGGCGCCGACCCGATCAAGCTGCACCCCGACACGCGGGCACGCGAGATCTACGGCGAGGCGGTCGTCTACGAGCGCCACCGTCATCGTTACGAGGTGTCGATCAGCCTGCGCAAGCGCCTCGAGGCCGCGGGCCTCGTCGTCTCCGGGACCTCGCCGGACGAGCGGCTCGTCGAGGTCGTCGAGCTGCCGCGCAGCGAGCACCCGTTCTTCGTGGCCTCCCAGTACCACCCGGAGTTCAAGTCGCGGCCCGAGCGGCCGGCGCCGCTGTTCCGCGACTTCGTCTCCGCGGCGCTGGACCACGCGCGTGAGCACCGCGCCGACGTGCCCGAGGGCGGCACGGTGCGGGCGAGCCGCAGCGCGGCCTGACCGGCGGGCCGTGCGTCCGGCATCAGAGGTCGAGCGCCGGCGGCTGAACGACACGTTCGCGGCGCTCTGCGCGATCGCCAGCCCGTCCGGCAGCGAGCGCGCGATGGCCGACCACGTCAGCGCCGAGCTGCGCGCGCTCGGCCTGGAGGTGAGCGAGGACGGCGCCGGCGCCGCAGGTCGGCACCGATGCCGGCAACCTGCTCGCGCGGATCCCGGGCCGCTCGGAGAACAGCGTGCTGCTGTGCGCGCACCTGGACACCGTGCCGCACGATCGCCCGATCGAGCCGGTGCTCGTCGACGGCGCCTGGGAGAGCGCCGGCGACACGATCCTCGGCGCGGACAACAAGGCCGCGGTCGCGATGCTGCTGGAGCTCGCGCGGCGCACGACGATCGAGGGCTCGCCCTGTCGGGGTCGAGCTGCTGTTCACCGTCAGCGAGGAGCGCGCGCTGGCGGGCGCCAAGGTCTTCGACCTCGGCGCGCTGCAGAGCGAGTTCGGGTTCGTCTTCGATCACGCCAGCCCGATCGGCGAGGTGATCGTGGCCTCGCCGACCTACATGCGCTGGGAGGCGACGTTCCGCGGCCAGGCAGCGCACGCCGGCATGCACCCCGAGGACGGGCGCAGCGCGATCCTCGCGGCGGCGAAGGCGATCGCGGCGATCCCGCAGGGACGGATCGACGAGGAGACGACGGTGAACGTCGCCCGGATCCGCGGCGGCGTCGCCGGGACGAACGTCGTGCCCGAGCACTGCACCGTCGTCGGCGAGGCGCGCTCACTGTCGGATGCCGCGCTCGAGCAGGTGATGGCGGAGATCGTCGACGAGCTGCACGACGCGGCCAACGATCCCGCCTGCGCGTGTGACCTCGACGTGACCGTCGAGCGCCTCTTCGCCGGCTACCGCCACAAGACCTCGACGCCGCCGGTGCAGGCCGCCGAGGCGGCGCTGCGCGAGCGCGGGTACGCGCCGCGGCGCATCCTCAGCGGAGCCGCATCGGACGCGAACGCCTTCGAGGCGGCCGGCTTCACGACGCGTCAACCTCGCCAACGGGACCGAGCGCGCCCACGAGCCGACCGAGCGCGTCAGCCAGTCGGCGCTCGAGGGCATGCTCGACGTCACCTACGCGCTGCTCGACGAGCTCGGGGGCGGCTGATGGAGCCGCAGCGGCTCGTGCTGCGCCGCGGGCGCGTCGTGCGGGCCGGCGACGCCGGCGGGCCCGAGCAGGAGCTCGTCGTCGACGTCGCTGACCGCGGCGAGCGGCGCGCGATCGCCGACGTCGGGCTGGTCGGCCCGGCGCAGCCCGGCGACGAGGTCGTCGTCAACGCGCAGGCCGCCGATCTGGCGCTCGGCTCCGGCGGGCTTCGACGTCGTCCACGTGAACCTCACCCGCGGCCTTGACAGCGGCCGGCGTGCCGGGGGCGCACGTGATGAAGCTGAACTACAGCCCGCTGCAGCACGCCGTCGAGCCCGTCGAGGCGGCCGACGCCGGCTGGCCGCTGGCCAAGCCGGTCGCGGTGCTCGCGCTGCACGGGCAGCTGGCCCCGCTCGCGTGGGCCTACGGCGCCGCGCGGCCCGGCGCGCGCCTGGGCTACGTGCAGACGGCCGGCGGCGCGCTGCCCGGAAGCCATTCCCAGGTCGTGCGCGACCTGCGCGCTGCGGGGCTGCTCGCCGGGCATCTGACGGCCGGGCCGGCATACGGAGGGGAGGGCGAGGCGATCACGACCGCCGGCGCCCTCGACCATGGCCTGCGCGCGCTCGGCTGGGACGCCGCCGTCTGCGGCCCCGGGCCGGGGATCATCGGCTCGGACGACGCCGCTCGG
Organism: uncultured Actinomycetes bacterium; assembly: GCA_963821685.1. Lineage (GTDB taxonomy): Bacteria > Actinomycetota > Thermoleophilia > Solirubrobacterales > Solirubrobacteraceae > F1-60-MAGs163. Next base: position 253,405 of record CAWGEW010000009.1, read on the forward strand.
GCACGGTGGCCTCGTCGCGCTCGACTCGGCGCACACGGCGCTGGCGCTCGGGTGCGAGGTCGTCATCTGCCCGCGGATGTCGAGCGGCGACCCGCGTGAGCGCCACCAGGGCCTCTCGCACCACACGCGCACGGTGCTCGAGCTGCTGCTCGCTCCGGTGACCGTCGCGGCGCCCGCGGGAAGCGTCGATGACGTGCGCGACGGCGCGACCGGGCACGTCGTGCGCGAGGCGCCGGCCGACGTGCAGGGCTACGGCGCCAGCGGGCTCCCGGCGCGAACGATGGGGCGGGGAATCGACGAGGACGAGCTGTTCTTCGCCGCGGCGCTGGCCGCCGGCGGCGTGTTGGCGAGCGATCGAGGAGCACGGAATGACCGGGCGCGGGCGCGGGAGTTCGAGCGGATCGGCGGCGAGACCGTCTGGGAGGGGCGGATCGTGCGCGTCGACCGCGACCGCTTCCGCTACGCCGACGGTGAGGAGGTCGAGCGCGAGATCGTCCGGCATCCCGGCGCCGCCGGGATCGTCGCCCACGACGACCTGCACGTCTGGCTCGTACGGCAGCCGCGCGAGACGCGTCGGCGACCCCGATGTCCTCGAGATCCCCGCCGGGAAGCTCGACGTGCCGGGCGAGCCGGCGCTCGACTGCGCGCAGCGCGAGCTGGCCGAGGAGATCGGCAAGGCCGCCGATCACTGGTCGCCGATCCTCGACTACGTGACGAGCATCGGCGTGATGGACGAGGTCGTGCATCTGTTTCACGCGACCGGGCTGCGCGACGCCGGCGATGGCGTCGAGCCGGATCCCGAATGAGCGGATCGAGGTCGTCGCGTGGCCGCTGGACGACCTCGACGGCGCGCTCGCCGCGACCGTCGACGCAAAGACCCTGATCGGCCTGATGTGGCTGCGCGAGCAGCTGCGCCGCCACGGGTCCACGCCGCCGCCCGACGGCGTCGCCTGACGCACGCGCCCGTTGCAGCGGCGGGGCGCCGGGCGTCGCCGCCGAACACCACCGCATGACGACCGTCAACGGCGCGGCCGCCGTCCGCCCGTACGAGCACCACGTGCTCGACTTCCTTGCGTACCTCGAGCTCGAGCGCGGCCTCTCGCGCAACACGCTCGAGGCCTACCGCACCGACCTGCTGCAGTACGGCGACTACCTCGAGCGCCGCGGCCTCGACCCGCTCGAGGTGACGCACGCCGACCTGGCCGGATTCCTCGACGAGCTGGCGCAGGGCGCCGACGGCCGCGCGCCCGCGGCGCCCGCGACGCTGCAGCGCAAGACGGCCTGCCTGCGCTCGTTCTACCGCCACCTGCGCCGCGAGGAGATGCTCGAAGGCGACCCGACCGCCGATCTGCGCGGGCCACGCGCCGGCCGGCGGCTGCCGCAGGTCCTCAGCCGGGACGAGGTCACGCGCCTGATGAGCCGCACCGCGCGGGGCACCGCCGGCGGCACGCCGCGACCGCGCGCTGCTGGAGCTGATGTACGCCTGCGGGCTGCGCGCCAGCGAGGCGACCGGCATGCTCGTCGGCGACCTCGACCTGCAGGCGGGCGTCCTGCGCGCGCGCGGCAAGGGCTCGAAGGAGCGGCTCGTGCCGGTCGGCCGCGAAGCGCTCTCAGCGGTCCGCGCATACCTGCGCTACGGACGCCCGGAGCTCGTCGGACTGGGCGACGAGCCGCACCTGTTCGTCAATCAGCGCGGCGGCGGCCTCAGCCGCCAGGGGCTCTACAAGATCGTCCAGGGCCACGCGGCCGCCGCCGGGCTGCAGGGACGCATGAGCCCGCACACGCTGCGCCACACGTTCGCGACGCACCTGCTGGCGGGCGGCTGCGATCTGCGTGCGCTGCAGGAGATGCTCGGGCACGCCGACATCGCCACGACGCAGCTCTACACGCACCTGAGCACCGATCATCTGAAGGACCAGTACTTCGCCGCGCACCCGCGCGCCAGCCTGAACGGCGACGCGCCGAGCCCGCCTGAGCGCCGCGCCTAGACCGCGGCCGGCTCGGGTGACTGCCCGATCAGCGCGCGGCTGTCGGCCGAGCGGATCAGGACCATCGCCGCGATCGCGCCGATGACCGCGAACACGGCACCGCCGAGGAACGCCGCCTGGAAGCCCTCGGTCAGCGCCGACGGCGCTCGGCGTGCCCGGGCCGGTCGCGACGGCATCGGTGCGGGCGGCCGACGATCGCCGCGAGGATCGCGAGGCCGAGCGCTCCGCCGACCTGCTGGCCGGCGTTGATCAGGCCGCTCGCAAGGCCCGCCTCGTCCTGGCTGATGCCGGTCGTTCCGCCGACCGTGACGGGGACGAACGAGAAGCCCGAGCCCGGCCGCGGCCAGCAGCGACGGGAACAGCACGTCGCCGGTGAACGAGCCCGTCGGCCGAGATCCGCGAGAACAGGAACAGCCCGGCCGCGACGAGCAGCATGCCCGCGATCACGACCGGCTTGAAGCCGATCTTCGTCACCAGCACGGAGGCGATGCCCGGCCGAGATGATGATCGTCACCGCCAGCGGCAGGTACGAGCAGGCCCGACTTCAGCGCGTCCCAGCCGAGCACCTGCTGCATGTACAGCGAGATGAAGAAGAACATCGAGAACAGCGAGGCGCCGACGAGCAGCCCGACGACGTAGGAGCCGGTGCGCGTGCGTGAGCTGAAGACGTCGAACGGCATCAGCGGTGCGCTCGAGCGCGACTCGATCACGACGAACGAGGTCAGCAGCACGGCGGCGAGCGCGAGCAGGCCGATCGTCTGCGCGGAGCCCCAGCCGGCGTTGTTGGCGTCGACGAGGCCGTAGATCAGGACGGCGAGGCCGGTCGTGACCGTGAACGCGCCCGGCGATGTCGAAGCCGCTGCGCTGACGCTCGTCACGACTCTCGGGGACCAGGCGCGGTGCGAGGAACACGGCGCCCGCGGCGATCGGCACGTTCACGAACAGCACCCAGCGCCAGCTGAGGTACTCGGTCAGCACGCCGCCGAGCAGGACGCCGGCCGCGCCGCCGGCGCCGGCGACGGCGCCCCAGACACCGAGCGCCCGGTTGCGTTCGGCGCCCTCGCGGAAGGTCGTCGTGAGGATCGAGAGGGCGGCGGGGGAGAGCAGCGCCGCGCCGAGGCCCTGCACGGCACGCGCGGCGATCAGCATCGGCTCGGCTCTGCGAGAACCCGCCGACGAACGAGGCTGCGCCGAACAGGATCAGGCCGGCGATGTAGATCCGCCGGCGGCCGAGGATGTCCGCGAGGCGCCCGCCGAGCAGCAGGAAGCCGCCGAACGTCAGCGTGTAGGCGTTCACGACCCACGAGAGCGAGTCCTGCGAGAGTCCCAGATCGACGCCGATCGACGGCAGCGCGACGTTCGTGATCGAGGCGTCGAGGACGACGACGAACTGACTCGTCGCCAGCAGGGCGAGCAGCAGGCCCTTGCGGACGTTCGCGGCGGTGGGCTCCATTGAGGATAGTTGTATCAACAACGTCCGTCGGGATCGCGTCGAGGCCCCCGCACGCTCTGTCAGCATCGGTGGATGCCGTCCGGTCCGGCCGACAGCGATGCCCGCCGCGCCTTCGTGGTCGTGATCGACGCGCTCGGCGCGGGCGCCGAGCCCGACGCCGCCGAGTACGGCGACGCGGGCGCGCACACGCTGCGCCACCTCGCCGACGCCGTCGGCGGCCTGGAGCTGCCGTCGCTGCAGCGCCTGGGCCTCGGCAACCTCGCGCCCGTCCGCGGCCTGCCGCGCTCCGATGCACCGGCGCTGCACGGCGTCCTGCGCCATCTCGGGCCCGGCAAGGACTCGACGTGCGGGCACTGGGAGCTGATGGGCGTCGTGACGCCCGTGCCGCTGCCGACATACGACGACGGCCTGCCACCCGCGCTGCTCGCGCGGCTGGAGGCGGCGACGGGCCACCGCCTCTGCGGCGGCGAGGTGCTCGACGGCCTCGCCGCGATCGATCAGTACGGCGAGCGTCACCTGCGCACCGGCGAGCTGATCGTCTACACGTCGGTCGATTCGGTGGTCCAGTTCGCCGCCCACGAGGACAAGGTCTCGCAGGCCGACCTGGAGGACGCGTGCGGGGCTGCGCGCATCGAGTTGCGCGGCCCGGACGCCGTCGGGCGTGTCATCGCGCGACCGTTCCGCGGGCGGCCGGGGTCATTCGAGCGGACGGCGGGCAGGCACGACTTCTCGATCCCGCCGCCGACGCGCTCGTACCTCGACGCGCTGCACGACGCCGAGGTGCCCGTGCACGCCGTCGGCAAGGTGGACGACCTGTTCGCCGGCCGCGGGATCGACGAGGCGCACCCCGGCGCGACCAATGTCGAGGCGCTGGCGGCGATCGACGCGCTCGTGGACGGGATGGGCCATGGACTGGCGTTCGCGAACCTGATCGAGACCGACCAGGTGTTCGGCCATCGCAAGGACGTCGAGGGCTTCCACGGGGCGCTGCGCGAGATCGACGAGGCGGTCGGTCGCTGGGTGGCGCGGATGGGCACGCGGGGACCTGCTGATCATCACGGCCGACCACGGCGTCGATCCGGCGATGGTGCACTCCGACCACACGCGCGAGCGCGTCCCGCTGCTCGCCCGCTTCGACGGCGACGGCGGGCGCCGGCACGACGGGCCGATGGCCGACGTCGGAGCGAGCGTCCTGGAGCTGGCTGGCGGGCGCCGGCGAGCCGCAGCTGCCCGGAACCGCGTTCACCTGATCGTATGCTCGGGAGGTGCCCGAGCTTCCCGAGGTCGAGACGATTCGCCGCAGCCTCGCGCCGCTGCTCGAGGGTCGCGCGATCACCGCGCTGGACGTCTCCGATCCGCGCTGGTGCTCGCCGCTCGACCCTGCCGAGCTCGGCGATGCGGTGCTCGGCCGCCCGATCGAGGCGCTCAGCCGCCGCGGGAAGTGGCTCGTGTTCGAGCTGGCCGGCGAGGTCTTCCTGATCGCCCACCTGCGGATGACCGGGGCCTTCCTCTATGACCCCGATCCGGACGCGCCGTATGAGCGGGTCCGGATGACCCTGTCGGACGGTCACGAGCTGCGGTTCTGCGACCCGCGGCGCTTCGGCACCGGCGAGCTCGCATTCGGCTGGCCGGCGCTCGAGGAGTTCTTCGCGGCGCGCGTCGGGATCGAGCCGCTCGGCGACGAGCTCGACGGCGACGACGCTGCGGCGCCTGGCGCGGCCCGAGCCGTGCGCCGATCAAGGCGTTCCTGCTCGACCAGCGCAAGATCGCCGGCGTCGGCAACATCTACGCGGACGAGGCGCTGTTCCGCGCGCGCATCCATCCGCTGCGGCGCAGCGGGTCGCTCACGCGCGCACAGTGCGACGAGCTGGCAGGGGCGGTACGCGACGCGCTGCAGGCCGGCCTGTCGGCGGGCGGGGCGACGATCGACGACTTCCGCCACCCGGACGGCGTGCGCGGCAGCTTCCAGAACGAGTTCCTCGTGCACCTGCGCGAGGGCGAGGACTGCCCGCGCTGCGGCGGCGAGATCGTGAAGATGGTCGCCGCGGGGCGCGGGACCTACGTGTGCGAGCGCTGCCAGCCGCGCCCGCGGGGCGCTAGGCGCTCTCTGCGAGCTCCTCGAGGCGCCCGCTCTGGTCGGCCATGATCAGCTCGCGGAAGCCGCCGAGGATCTCGTCGCCGACGATGATCTGGGGGAAGCTCAGCATCCCGGTGCGCTCGAGCAGCGCCGCGCGTCCCTCCGGGTCCTTTGCCAGATTGACTTCCTCGTACGCGATGCCGCGCTTGGTCAGCAGCTCCTTCGCGCGGGTGCAGAACGAGCAGGGATCCGTGGAGTAGACGATGATGTCGGCCATTGCTTTACAAAGAATAGCGAGCAGTTTTGGCGCCATGAGCGGGGCGTGGGCGTGTCCGGGCCGCTGAGCACGGAGGCGATCGTGCTGCGCTCGATGCGCTTCGGCGAGGCCGACCGGATCCTGCACGTCTACACGCCGATGCGCGGCCGCGTGAGCGCGATCGCCAAGGGCGTGCGCCGCTCGAAGAGTCGCTTCGGCGGCCGCCTGGAGCCGTTCTTCCGGCTGCGGCTCGGCCTGCACGAGGGACGCAGCGACCTGCTGACGGTGACCAGCGCCGACACGCTCGCCGGTCATCCGCGCCTGCGCGAGAACGCCGATGCGCTCGACGCCGCGGCGCGCTCGTGCGATGCGGTGTCGCGGCTGTTCGAGACCGCCGACCCGCACCCGGAGGTCTTCAACCTGCTCGGGACGATGCTGTCGCTGCTCGACGCGGACCCGGCCGCGGGGTCCACGCCTGAGCGCCGGCTCGCGTTCCGCCTGAAACTGCTGCTGGCCGCCGGACTCGCGCCGCAGCTGTCGGCCTGCGCAACGTGCGGGGAGGCCGACGGCCTGACGGGCTTCTCGGCAGCCGCCGGCGGCGTCGTCTGCGGCGCCTGCGAGGCGGGCTCGTTCCCGCTCGACGCCACGGCCCATGCGTTCCTGACCGCAGCGCTCGGCAGCCCGCTTGCGGAGGCCCCGCCGGCCGACGAGCGCACGCAGCGGATCGCCGACCGCGCGGTGATCGACACGGCCGCCCACCACGCCCACGTGCGGCTGCGGGCCGCCGCCTGACCCATCTAGGATCGATGGCGTGGATCCGCACGCGCACCCAGGCCCCGTCGCCGTCAGAGTTCGCAGAGCGTCGCGCGGCCCTCGAGGAGCAGACGCTCGCGCCGGAAGCCGCACGCTCCTGGCCGGCGCACAGGCAGTCGCCCGAGGACGACTGCGGCCTGCGCTCGCCGCTGCAGCGCGACCGCGACCGGATCGTCCACAGCAAGGCGTTCCGGCGGCTGAAGCACAAGACGCAGGTGTTCGTCGCGCCCGAGGGCGACCACTACCGCACGCGGCTCACGCACTCGCTCGAGGTCACGCAGATCGCCAGGACCGTCGCGCGCGCACTGCGGCTCAACGAGGACCTGACCGAGGCGATCGGGCTCGGCCACGACCTCGGGCACCCGCCGTTCGGGCACATCGGCGAAGCCGTGCTCGACACCGCTCTGCAGGAGCGCTACGGGCGCGAGTTCCGCCACTACGAGCACTCGCTGCGGGTCGTCGACGTGCTCGAGCGCGACGGCGCGGGACTGAACCTGACCGACGACGTCCGCGACGGCATCGCCCATCATTCCGGGCGCGCGCCGCATGCCGCGGACGCTCGAAGGGCGGATCGTGCGGATCGTCGATCGCGTCGCCTACATCAACCACGACATCGACGACGCGCTGCGCGCCGGCGTGATCGCGGCCGCCGACCTGCCGCGCCGGGCCGATCGCCGTGCTCGGCGACACCGGCTCGCTGCGGATCGACGCGCTCGTCCACGACCTCGTCGAGCACTCCGCTCCGGCCGGCGACATCGTCCAGGGCGAGGAGGCCGGCGCCGCGATGGACGAGCTGCGGACGTGGATGTTCGACAACGTCTACCTCGGCCCGATCGCGCGGACCGAGCACGCGCGGATCGAGCGCGTCCTCAGCACGCTGTTCGCCCACTACGCCGCCGACCCCGAGCGGCTGCCCGACGGAGGGGGCGCGCCGGGCGCCGACGATGCTCAGAGGGTCATCGACTATCTCGCCGGCATGACCGATCGCTATTGCATTCGCGTGTTCGAAGAGCTCACCGTGCCCGAATCCTTCGCTGCGTAGGCTGCACGCGTGGCCCGGTACACCGATGATTCGATCGAGCGCGTCCGCCAGGCGGTCGACATGCTCGACCTCGTCGGCGCCAAGACCGAGCTGCGTCGCGCCGGCGGCCAGTGGATGGGCACGTGCCCGTTCCATGACGAGCGCACACCGTCGTTCAGCGTCAACGCGGCCGACAAGGTCTTCCACTGCTTCGGCTGCGGCGAGGGGGGAGACCTGTTCAAGTTCGTCGAGCTGACCGACGGGCTGCCGTTCCGCGAGTCGCTCGAGCAGCTCGCCGACCGCTACGGCGTGACGCTGGAGCTGGCCGACGAGGATCCGCAGGCTGCCGAGCGCCGGCAGCGGCGCGAGCGGCTGCTGGAGCTGCTCGAGCGCACCGCGACGTGGTACGTGCGCCAGCTCTGGGAGACCGAGGAGGCCGCCGGCCCGCGCGCCTACCTGGCCGAGCGTGGCCTCGACGAGCAGACGCTGCGCGAGTTCCGCGTCGGGTACGCGCCGAGCGCCTGGGACGCCGTCTATGTCGCGTCACGGCGAGCGGGGTTCACGGACGCGGACCTCTACGACGCCGGGCTCGTGCGCCGCAACCAGAAGGGCGGGAACTACGACTTCTTCCGCCGGCGCGTGCAGTTCCCGCTCTGCGACGCACGCGGCCGCGTGCTCGGGTTCGGCGGGCGCGCCGTCGGCGCCGACCAGAAGCCGAAGTACGTCAACTCGACCGACAACGTCGTCTACCACAAGGGTCGCCACCTGTTCGGCTCCGACCTCGCGCGCTCGGCCGCCGCGAAGGCGAGCCAGGTCGTCCTCTGCGAGGGCTACACCGACGTGATCGCGCTGCACCAGGCCGGGCTGCGCAACACCGTCGGGCTGATGGGCACGGCGCTGACCGAGGACCAGGTCGGTGAGCTCGCGCGCCTGGCGCCGGTCGTGCTGCTGGCGCTCGACGCCGACAGCGCGGGCCAGGAGGCGATGCTGCGCGCGGCCAAGGTCGCCGCCGGCCGCCGGCTGGAGCTGCGCGTCGTGCCGCTGCCGCAGGGCCAGGACCCGGCCGATCTGCTGGCGTCGGCGGGCCCGGACGGGATGCGCGAGCGCGTCGCTGCGTCGGTGCCGTTCGTGCGCTTCCGGGTGGACCGGGTGCTCGATTCCGCGGATCTGGAGAGCGCGGAGGGCAAGGACCGCGCCGTCGAGGAGCTGCGCCCGGTGTTCGGCTCGCTGGCGGCGAGCGCGCTGCGCGACGAGCTGATCGCGCTGGCCGCCGACCGCCTGGACGTCGACGCCGAACAAGCTGGCGCAGTGGCTCGCGCAGCCGCGCGCCGGGCGCAGCGCCGGCGCCGCGTCGCGGCGGGCCGGGGGAGGGCGCGGCGGAGCCCGCAGCCCCGGCGCCGCCCGCGCCGGCCACGCGCACGATCGTCAGCCCGTCAGCGCGCGTCGAGCGCTCGTTCCTCGTGCAGTGCCTGGCGCTGCCGACCGAAGGGCGCGCGGCGCTCGCGACGCATCGACGTCGAGCACGACATCCTCACGCCGGTCTACCGCCGCGCGGCGGTGCTGCTGATCGACCGCCTGGGCGAGGCGGCGATCCAGGTGCCGGACGACGACGAGGAGCTCGGCCGCGTCCTCGCCGAGCTGCAGGTGCGCGCCGACGGCGAGTCACCGTCGCGCGCGGCGCTCGAGGCCGAGCGCCTGCGCCTGGAGCTCGCGACGCTCGACCGGCGGATCAAGTCTGCGCGGACCGGCGAGGGGAACCTCGTCGAGCTGGTGATGCGCCGCGAGGAGCTGCAGTCGAAGATGGAGCGCGAGCTGGAAGAGACGCTCGCGCAGACCAAGCACGCTGATTGAGCGTCCTGCACGCCAAGCTCCGGGGGTGGGATTCGAACCCACAACCCCTCGATTAACAGTCGAGTGCTCTGCCGTTGAGCTACCCCGGATCGCGCGACCCGGGACGCCGTGGAGCGCCGCCGGGGTCGCTCATAGTACGCGAACACGCGGCGATCAGGCCGCGGTGGCCAGACCCTCGACCAGCTTGGCCGCATATGCCGCCGGGTCGCTGAGGGCCAGCCAGTCGGCGAGCTCCCGTGCGGAGGCCCGCAGCTCCGGCTCGCCCAGCGCTCGCTCGACCGCCAGGCGCACCGAGCGCGGCCCGAGCAGTCGCCGCGGGATCCGCACGCCGGCGCCGGCCCAGTCCACGCGCGCCGCGTTCTCGTTCATGTCTCCGGCGGCCGGCGCGCAGACGACGGCGCAGCCGCTCGCGAGCGCGCGCACGAGCGTGCCGTGCCCGCCGTGGGTGACGACGACGTCGCAGCGCGGCATCGTGCGCGCGTAGCTCACCCACTCGACGAGCCGCGTGTTCGGCGGCGACGTTCCACGGCCCGTCGGCGGCGTCGAGCGGCCGCCGGTTCCAGGTCGCGAGCACCCGCACCCCCGGCATGTCGCCGAGGCCCTTGCAAAGCGGCCCGCAGCAGCTGGTGTCGCGCGTCCTGCGCCGTCGACGGCGCGACGAGGATCAGCGGCCCGTCCCCGGGCGGCAGCTCGACATCGCCGAACGCCGGCTCCCACAGCAGCGGGCCGACGACGTGCGTCGCGGGCTCGGGCGTCGCCCGTGGGTATTCGAGCTGCGGGAACGTCGCGACCAGCGCCAGCTCGCTGCGAGATCCCGCCATGCACACGTCCAGACGGCGGCAGTCCGAGCCGCCGCCGCGTCTCGTCCAGCTCGCGCCGGCCCAGCTCGAGCCCGCGGCCGATCACGGGATCGAACACCGACCACCACGCCCGCCCGAGCGGCGTGCGCGGCAGCCGCGCGCCGAGCGAGTACGGCGCGAACGCCGGCGGACGGCCGTGGATCGACGTGCGGGATCAGCGTCGCGACCCGCACGCCCTCCAGCTCGGCGGCCAGCGCCGGCGCGAGCGTCAGGATGTCGGCGACGACGACGTCCGGCTCGACCGACCGCACGAGCTCCAGCGTCTCGCCGGTCGCCCGCACGACGGCCTCGTAGGGCTTCAGCGGCCGCTCCTGGGTGGGGAAGACGTGGTACTCCGGCGCCGGGGCGAACGCGACGCCCTCGCGCTCGACGTCGGCCCGCCAGCGCTCCGCCGTCTGCAGCGTCACGTCATGGCCGCGCGCCCGCAGCGCCGCGCGCCAGCGCGATCATCGGGAACGCGTGGCCCGGGTCGCCGAACGCCCCGAGCAGGACCCGCACGCGACCTGTCCCGCGCGCTGCCGGCCTACGCCGCGTTCAGCTCGGCGACGAGCCGCAGCTGCTTGATCCGGTCGTCCTTCGTCCACGCCATCGGCGTCACCCCGAGCGTCCCGACGCCGGCGTCGCGGTAGGCGGCGAGCCGCTCGCGCACCTGGTCGGCGGTCCCGCAGAGCGACACGGTGTCGATCAGGTCGTCGGGGATCGCGGCCATCGCCTCGTCCTTCTTGCCGTCGAGGTAGAGGTCCTGGATCTCCTTGGCGGCGTCCTCGAACCCGTAGCGCTGCACGAGCTGGTTGTAGAAGTTCTGCTTGCGCGAGCCCATCCCGCCGACGTACAGCGCGATCACGGGGCGCATCAGGTCGCGCGCGGCCGCCGCGTCGTCGCCGACGTAGACCTGCACCCCCGGGGCGATCTCGACGTCGTCGAGCGTCTTGCCGCCGCCGGCGCGGTCGATGCCGGTCTGCAGCTCCTCGCGCATCAGCCCGACGTGCTCGGGCGAGAACATCGTCGGGATCACGCCGTCGGCGATCTCGCCGGCGAGCTGCGTGTTCTTCGGGCCGATCGCCGCGATGTAGATCGGGATCTGCTCCTGGACGGGCGCGATCGTCAGCTTCAGCGCCTTGCCGGGACCGTCGGGCAGCGGCAGCTCGAGCGTCTCGCCGCTGTACTGGACGCGCTCGCGCGCCAGCGCCATCCGCAGCACCGCGACGTAGTCGCGCGTGCGCGCGAGCTGCTTGCCGAAGCGCACGCCGTGCCAGCCCTCGCTGACCTGCGGGCCCGACGAGCCGATGCCGAGGATCATCCGCCCGTCCGACAGCTGGTCGATCGTCGCCGCGGTCATCGCGGTCATCGTCGCCGAGCGGCCGGGCATCTGGAAGATGCCCGAGGCGAGCCGGATCGTCGACGTCTGCCCGGCGAGCCAGGCGAGGATCGTCGCGGTGTCCGAGCCGTAGGCCTCAGCGGCCCAGACGGAGTCGTAGCCGAGCCGCTCGGCCTCCTGGACGATGCCGAGCTGGTCCGCGCTGGTGAGGCCCAGGCCCCAGTAGCCGATGTGTACGCCGAGCTTCATGTGATGCCTTTCTAGACGCCGGGGAGCGGCCGCCGCCGGGCTGCTCGAAGCGGATCTCGGGGATGACGCAGCCGGGCGTCGTGTGCAGCAGGTACTGGACCGAGCCGGCGATGTCGGACGGCTGGATCATCGTCTCGGCCGGCACGTGCTCCTTGACGAAGTCGGTCATCGGCGTGTCGACGAAGCCGGGGCAGAGCGCGGTGTTCTTGATCCCGGCGCTGCCGAGCTCCTTGTTCATCGCCTGCGTGAAGCCGACGACGCCGTGCTTGGTCGCCGAGTAGATCGACAGCCAGCCCTCGCCGCGGATGCCGGAGATCGACGCGGTGTTGACGACGAGCGCGTTCTTGTGCTCCTCGCCGGCACGCCGCAGCATCGGCATCGCCTCGCGGTAGAAGAGGAAGATCGAGCGCAGGTTCGTGTTGAGCTGGATGTCGATCTTCTTCGTCGTCAGGTCGTCGACGACCTCGCCGATGCCGACGCCGGCGTTGTTGACGAGCACGTCGAGCCGGCCGAAGCGCTCCTCGTGCGCCTTGACGACGACCGGCGATCGTCTCCTCGTCGCCGAGGTTCCCGGCGATGTGCTGGACGTCGTAGCCCTTGGCACGCAGGCCGTCGGCCGCGGCCTCGAGCTTCTCCGGGCGCCGCGCGGCGATCGTCAGGCCGTAGCCCTCGTCGCCGAGCATCTCGGCGATCGCCAGCCCGATGCCGCTCGATGCACCCGTCACGATCGCCGCCCGCTCCGCCATGTGCCGCTCCTCCTGCTCGATTGCTCCGCTGCTGGCGGGCGGTATCCCATCACACCGCGGCCGGCGGGCCCCGTACCGGCTCACCGCCGTTGGACGGTGCCTAGACTGCCGCGTCGTGCGTTTCGTCCCAGTTCTCGCCCCAGCCGTCCTCGTCGCGCTCGTCGTGGCGGGCTGCGGCGACTCGAAGGACACCACGACATCGACGGCGATCTCGGCCCCGGCGCAGACCGCGGCCAAGCCGACGAAGGCCGACTTCCCCAAGGCATCGGGCAAGAGTCTGGGCGAGCTGCGCCAGGGCATGCAGGAGGGTCTGATCCTCGCGCCGAGCGTCTCGGTCCTGCAGCCCGGGCAGAACCGCTACGGGTTCGCGCTGTTCGACGCGGCGCGCAAGCAGGTCGCCGAGGCGCCGGTCGCGCTGTACGTCTCGCACACCGACGGCACCGCCGTACGTGGGCCGTACGTCGCACGCAGCGAGTCGCTGGCGGTCAAGCCGCAGTTCCAGAGCCGCACGACGTCCTCGGACCCGAACGCGGCGAAGAGCGTCTACGTCGCGCAGGTGCCGTTCTCCAAGCCCGGCCGCTATCGCGTCACCGCGATCACCAAGCTCGACGGGCGTCCCGTCAGCTCATCGTCGTTCAGCGCCGACGTGCGGTCGTCCGCGACGAAGGGGATGCCCCCGATCGTCGGAGCGGCGGCGCCGAAGGTCTCGACCCCGACGATCGACGACGTCGCCGGCGACGCGCAGCGGATCTCCACGCGCACACCGCCCGCGCCCGACCTGCTGCAGACCGACCTCGCCGACGTCTACGGCAAGAAGCCCGTCGCGCTGCTGTTCGCGACGCCGGCGCTGTGCCAGAGCCGCGTCTGCGGCCCGGTCGTCGACGTCATGGAGCAGGCGCGCTCCGAGCTCGGCTCGGACAAGGTCGCGTTCATCACGAACGAGATCTACAAGGACAACCGCGTCGACCAGGGGCTGCGTCCGCAGCCGGCCGCCTATCGCCTGCCGACGGAGCCGTGGCTGTTCGTGCTCGATCGCCAGGGCCGCGTCGCCGAGCGCATCGAAGGCGCGTTCTCGGTCGCCGAGCTCGAGGCGGCCGTGCGCCGCGTCGAGCAAGCCAGCTGACCCGTACGATCTGGCCCGCGCAGGGCCGGTAGCTCAATTGGTCAGAGCCGCGGACTCATAATCCGTCCGATCCACGTTCGAATCGTGGCCGGCCCATCGCCCTGTTGCGGGCTCGTCACAGCGGCTGTCGTCGTTCCAGCCTCATGCCGCGCGCCATCGAAGCGGCCATGGCGTCGTAGGTCTGCGACCAGGCAGCCTCGCGCCTCGGCGGTCATCGCGTCGCCCAGCAGCTCGCGCAGCGTGGCGATCAGCGCCCGTCTCGCGATCGTGAGCTGCGCCTCGAGGGTTCCATATGCCACGTGACGCGCGCCGAGCGCCGTGAGTGCCGGCGCCATCTCGTCCAGGCGCGACAGGCTGCGTGCGACCAGGAAGAGGATGTCCACGAACATCCGGTCCTGGAGCTCGGGCGGCGTGCCGGCGAACTGGGCCTCGGTCTCCGGGGCCATGGCGAACAGGTTCGCGTAGAAGCGCTCGCCGAAGCGCTCGCTCTCCTGCGCCACGAGCGCGAACGTCGACTGGATCGTCATCGCGGTGTCCGCGACGGCGAAGCCCGTCACTTCGTGCAGGCGAGCGAGGCCGCTCTTGCCCTTGAGCTCGGCGTCGAACGACCGCGGGCTGACGACGGACGCGCGCACGTGCTCCATCACCTCGTCCGACACGAGCAGCCCAGCTCCGAACGTCTTCGTGGCGCTCTCGATGCGACTGGCCCGGTTGACGCTGTCTCCGATCGCCGTGAGCTGCCGTTTGGAGCTGTGGCCGATCGGCCCGACGATCGCCGTGCCCAGGTCCACGCCGATGCCGATCCGGAGAGCGACGCCGAACTCGGCCAGCACATCGCGGTTGAGGTCCTCCAGGCTTCGCTGCATGAGCAACGCGGAGCGCACCGCGTCGAGACAGCTGTGCGCAGGAGGCGCGCCGTCGAGGCCGTAGTGCGCCACGACCGCGTCACCCACGTACATGTCGATGTAGCCGTTGTTGTTGAGGATCGGCTCACCGACGGCCTCGAAGTAGCGATTGAGCAGGTGGACCACGTCGTACGGGAGGTGGCGCTCGGTCAGCGGCGTGAAGCCACGCAGGTCGCAGAAGAGCGTGACCAGCGACACCTCGCGACCGCGCTCGAAGCCCGGACTCCTCGGCGCGCATGCGCGTCGCCTCGGCGGGCGAGCGGATCAGCCGCTCCACGATGACGTCACCGTGAACGCGCGTCTGGCAGGCCAGGCGGGTGAAGGGATCCCACCCGCGAGCTTCGGCGATGGCGCTTTCGGCGTCCGTCCGCGGCGACAGGTTGGCCAAGCCGTCAAGGCACCGCACCCGACACGTCGTGCAGCGCGCATGGCCGCCGCACTCGGACATGTGCGGTATCCGATGCCGCTGCGAGAGGCCGAGGATCGTCTCCTCCGGCCCCTCCACCTCGACGACCATGTCCGCATCGAAGTAGGTGACACGCGGCAGGGGGACTGGAGCCGTGGTGCGAGTGGGCACACGGGGACGATATTCCGTCGATCTTCCCTCGGCGACCGTGCAACAGGAGAGGACCGGCCCCGACCGCAGACAGAACACACGGCGCGGCGCGCCAGGACCGGTCCTCCCACCCACAGTCTTCTCAGGGACTTGGGTTGTGCCGTCTACTCCGTGGAGCTGGACCCGAGACGACGCTCCTGAAACGGTAGGGACGCCCGAGCTGCGATGCGCCAGTTCAAGCTGATCGCGCGCTAGTCCTGCGGGTACTCGAGCACGAACTTCACGCTCTGCTTGCCGCCGTGGCAGACGTTGCTGCTGTTGCACGTCCATCCGACCGGCAGCAGGGCCTTGTCGATGCCGATCTGCTGCTGACCCCATTGCGCGACGATGGTCGCTGCGCCGGCACAGGTGATCTTGTTCAGCTGCGTGATCCGCGCGTAGGTCGTGTCGACATCGCCGTCACGAAGGCCGACGCCGATCGACTCGCAGAGACGGGCCTGCGCAGGCTTCGGCGGCCGGGGCCGGGGCCGGGGCCGTCGTCTGCGTCTGCGTCTTCTGCGTGGTCGTGGTCGGCGTCGTCTGCGTGACGTGGACGACGCCTTCGCCGTCGTCGTCTGTTGCTGGGTCGTCGTCGGTGCCGCTGTGGCGGGCACCGTCACGACCGTCGTTGCTGTTGCTGTTCCGTCGTCGCTGCCGCAACCGGTGATGGCGAGCGTGGCGACGACCAGGAGCGCGGCGAAGCCGCCCGTGGGTATCGACATGGCGGGAAATGTAGGAAATGCGATCGCGGGACGCGCCGATTGCCGCGGCCCGCATGCCTACACCGGAATGTCGGTCGCCTCGCCGATCGGCAGCCAGCGGACGCGCTCGCGAAAGTCCTGCGGCGCGCTCGCGAACTCGCGCTCGATCGCCTCGCGGCCCTGGCGGAAGTGCTTCCAGCCCTCGTAGTGGATCGGGATCGCCGTGTGCGGGCGCGATCAGCCCGCACAGCTCGACGGCGTCCTGGGCGGTCATCGTGTAGCGCAGCGGCCCGGAGACCGGGAACTGCACGCCGCCGAGGTGCAGGATCGCGGTGCCGACGTCGAGGCGGTCGGCGACCTCGCGCACGCCGTCGTAGAGCACGGTGTCGCCGGAGATCCAGAGCACGCCGTGCTCCTGGCCGTCCCACTTCAGCGCGAAGCCGACGACGTCGCCGACGATCGGGTGGCTGAGCGGCGGTCCGTGGCGGCACGGGGTGGCGGTGATCTCGATCGTCGGCCGGCCCGGCGCCTCGAGCAGCGTGGTCTCCCACGGCGGCGAGCCCGAGTGCGCCGCCGCCGAGGCGCTTCGCACCCGGCGACCGTCGTGACGACCACGCCCACCGACGGCAGCAGCGCGCGGCCCGCGGGGTCGAGGTTGTCGTCGTGGTGATCGTGGCGTCAGCAGGACGGCGTCGATCGGGGCGAGGTCGGCGGCGGCGATCGCCGGCCCGGCGAGCTTGCGCGACGTCGTGCCCCAGCCGAAGCGGTAGCTGCCGGCCGGCGGCGTCGAACGTCGGATCGGTCAGGAAGCGCCAGCCGCCGACCTCGATCAGCGCGGTCGGGCCGCCGATGTGGGTGATGCGCACGCTTGTCATGGCGCGCATCCTTGCCGATCGCGGGAGTCGCCGCTACTTCACGGGTCGCGCCCAGTAGCTGTGGCCCGCACGCACGCTGATGGTCTTGTGCTTGGCGAAGTCGCGCGTCTCGACGACGCCCCGCTCGACCGTCACATGCGTGCCGGCGCACGTGTCCAGGACCTCCCACTTGGTGCCGCGGACCGTCGCTGAGCCGAACCGGCCGGTGGTCCTGAAACGCCCCTTGCCGTCGCCCCAGAGGAAGCGCTTGCCGGGCTTCTTGCGCTTGGCGGCTGACCGCGCGCGCTTGCTCAGCGGACACGCGCTGAAGCCGACGTCCTCGGCGAGCGTCAGCACCGTCGTCACCGGCGCCTTGCGGTCCTGCGTGATGACGAACACGCCGCCGTAGAACTCGCCGCTGAGGCGGCCGTCGCCCGTGTCGTTCGCCGCGGTGATCCGCACGTGGCCCTTGCGCGCGTCCACGCGCGAGCCGAGCGGGATCAGGCCGGTGCGCGTGAGCGGGGCGGGCTTGCCGCCGGGCGGGGTGACGATCACCGTGCCCTGGGTCGCCGCGCCGACGACCTGCTTACCGAGGACCGGGGCGGGCGCGGGCGCTCGGCGCGCCCGCGGAGACGGCGCCCGCGACACCCGGATGCGGGGGCGGCGCCGGACCCGGGTGTCGACGGTCAGGATCGGCGTGCTGTCATCGACGACCGCGCCCGCACAGGCACCCGCCGGCGTGGCGGTGAACTGCAGCCGGTCGATCAGCACGGCCGAATCGACGATGCCGTCGCCCTGGTCGAGGACCGACAGGAAGAGCGTGTGCGGTCCCGGAGTGATCGGCGCCGACGCCCGCAGGATGGCGGTGCCGTGGTCGAACCGCGTCCCGATGCCGTTCGCGTCCGTCGACGCCGCAGCGCCGAGCCCGTTCACGCTGACGACGCGACCCCCGGGGCCGAACGCGAAGTTCCCCGGTGCCGTGATCGCCGAGTCGCTCGTCGACCAGGTCGAGGCGTCGAGCTCGGCGATGAACGCGTCGTTGTAGGGGTTCGCGAGATCGGGGAACTCCTCCGACAGGAAGCGGAAGGCGAAGCTCACGCAGTTGGCGCCGGACGGGACCTGGAGGCCGATCTGCAACACGCTCACGTCGCGCGCGCCGGGACCGCGGCCGTCGATCGCGCCGCCGCCACCGTCGCGGTTGGCGAACAGGCCCTGATCGGCCGGCTCCACGTCATCGGCGGCGCCCGTGCTGAGCGCGGCGAAGTCACCGCCGTCGAGCGGGAATCCCGAGAACGGCGACGCGAGTGCCGCGCCGGTGACGAGCGCCGGCGGCCGCGCGAGCCATGTCGCCCCGACGATCTGCGAGGGGTCGACGGCCATCGCGCGGGCGATGTCCGTCGCGGGCTGCTCCGCCGGCGTCGTGAGCGTCTGATCGGCGCCCGCCCAGGTGACGGCGCCCTGCTCGAACGCGACGAGCCGGTAGTGGTAGGTCGTCGCCGGGGTGAGTCCGGTGATGCGCGTGCTGACGGGGCCGGCGGGCGTGCCGGCCGGAAGGTTGCCGTAGCCGTCGAAGTTGCCGTAGTCCTGGTCGAGCCCGTACTCGACGGCCCAGCTGGTGTCGCCGTCCTTGGGATCGATCGTGCCGCCGATCGTCGCCGTGTTCCAGCCGATGGCGGACGCCGGGCCGGTGGTCACGACCGGCTCTGCGGGTGTCGTGAACGTGAGCGTGTCGCCCGGGTAGTGGGTCGCTCCCTGCTGGCCGACGAGGCGGAAGCTGTACAGCGTGCCGGGCGTGAGGTTCAGCAGCTGCTCGTCAACGGACTGCGCGCCTGTGCCGGTGAGCGTCCCGCCCAGGACCGTGTCCGCGATCGATGCTCCGGGACCCCACTCGATCAGTGCGTCCGTGGAGGTGCCGCCGGGGTCGATCGTGCCGCCGACGCGGGCGGTGTGCGGCGTCAGCGACGACGGCGGCTCCGTCGTCACCGTCGGCGCGGCGAGCGCTCCGGGTGCGGCCGCCAGCAGCACGGCGAGCATCGCCGCCAGCGCGACAGGCAGCCACCGCCCCCCGGCGGCAATCCCCCCAAGAATCGTCACGCCGACGATTCTTGCCGATTACGGCGCTCAGCGCACGTGGACGCCGCTGATCGCGCGGGCGATCACGAGGCGCTGGATCTCACTCGTGCCCTCGAAGATCGTGTAGATCTTGGCGTCGCGGCTGCCAGCGCTCGACCGGGTACTCGCGGGCGTAGCCGTTGCCGCCGAGGATCTGGATCGCGCGCTCGGTCGCCCAGACGGCGACCTCGCCGGCCTTGAGCTTGCTCATCGAGCCCTCGGCGTTCTCGAACGGGATGTTGTTGCGTCCCATCCACGATGCGCGCCAGACGAGCAGCCGCGCGGCGTCGATCTCCATCTTCATGTCGGCGAGCGTGAAGGCGATCGCCTGGTTCTCGATGATCGCGCGGCCGAACTGCTCGCGCTCCTTGGCGTAGGCGAGCGCGTACTCGTATGCGGCACGCGCGATGCCGATCGCCTGCGCGCCGACGGTCGGCCGGCTCGCCTCGAACGTCGCCATCGCGGCCTGCGCCTTGCCCTTGCGGCCCTCGCGGACCCGGGCGAGCCGCTCGTCGAGCTTCTCCTTGCCGCCGAGCAGGCAGTCGCCGGGAACGCGGCAGTCGTCGAGGTGGACGTCGGCGGTGTGGGATGCGCGCAGTCCGTGCTTCTTCACCTTCGCGCCCATCACCAGGCCGGGGGTGCCGGGCGGGACGACGAACGCGGCGTGCCCGCGCGAGCCGAGCTCGGGGTCGACCGTCGCGATGATCACGTGCACGCCCGCGATGCCGCCGTTCGTCGCCCAGGCCTTCTGCCCGTTCAGGACCCATTCGCCCGTCGCCTCGTCGTAGCGCGCACGGGTCCGCAGGTTCGAGACGTCGGAGCCGGCATTGGGCTCGGACGAGCAGAACGCGGCGACGGCCGGCTCGTCGACGGAGCCGAAGCACTGCGGCACCCACGTGCCGAGCTGCTCGGGCGTGCCCTGCCCGGCGATCGCCGCGACCGCGAGCGAGGTGCCCATCAGCGCCATGCCGATCCCGGCGTCGCCCCAGAACAGCTCCTCGTTGACGATCGGCATGCTCAGGCCGGTCGGGTCGCCGAAGAACTGGGCGAGGCCCTCGAAGCCGTAGAGACCGATCTTCGCGGCCTCCTGGATCACCGGCCACGGCGTCTCCTCGCGCTCGTCCCACTCGGCCGCGGCGGGCCGCATGACGTTCTCGGCGAACCCGTGGACCCACGCCCGCACGTCCTTCTGATCGTCGGTCAGACGCAGATCGAAGGTGGGCTCCGTTGCAGCCGGAGCGGGGATGGAGTCGATGGCGCTCATCCCCACACAGTAACTGACCGGCGGGTCAGTTACGCGGGCAGACCCAGTCCGTCGTCGCCATCTCGCTGATGGCGTAGGTCGCAAACGTCAGCAGCTGACGGCGATCGAGCTGCTCAAGGACATCCCAGACGGCGTCGGGCCCGTCACGGTCGGACGCGCTGCAGAGCGCCTCCAGTGCGGTGGCCGCGCGACCCAGCGAGCGCTCGCGCTCGGGTCCCGGCGTCTCGTGGCGCAGGTCCTCCAGCGCCGCGCTGCGGATCATCCGCTCGATGGCGGCGGGGTCGAGCTCGATGCGGTCGGGCATGGGTCGCAGGCTAGTCCTCGCGGGGCCGGATCACGCCGATCGCGGCGGGCCAGGAAGGAACGCGTCGGTGCGCCGTCGAATCCATCCACCGCCCATGAAGCGCACCGCGTCGACGACCCATGCCGCGCCCCACGAGGCCAGCGGCCATCAATCTCTATCGGCCTACATCCAGGCCCGCTTTGACGAGTTCTCGCGATCTCAGAAGGACGTCGCGCAGTACATCGTCGATCACCTGGACGAGGTCGCCTTCCAGACTGCTGAGGAACTAGCGCGGCGCGCGAACACCTCGTCGTCGACGGTCGTGCGCTTCTCGCAGGCGCTCGGCTTCGAGGGATTCCCCGAGCTCCAGACGTCGGCGCGCGAGGAGTACCGTCGCGCCGTCGCTGCGGGCCAGGTCGGCGGCGGATCGTCCGCGCAGCCGCTGTTCTCGCTCGACCAGAACGAGTTCGAGACCGCGATCGCCGCAGATCACGTGAACGTCGAGGAGACCGCGCGCCGCGTCTCGCGCTCGGACGTCGAGGCCTGCGTCGAGGCGATCTCGGAGTCCTCGCGCGTGCTCGTCGTCGGCACCGACCAGATGGCGTTCTTCGCCAGCTACCTGCGGCATCTGCTGATGCTGCTCGACGTGCAGGCCGACATCGTCGTCAGCCCGTCGCAGGAGGCACTCAGCCGGCTCGGGCGGATCGACGAGGACACGGTCGTGATCGGTCTCTCCGCCGGCCGGCCGCACCCGCTCGTGGTCCGCGCGATGAAGATCGCCCGCCACCGCAAGGGCCGCGCGATCGCGATCACCGACGCGACGCTGTCCGAGGTCGCGAAGCTCTCGCAGGTCCAGCTGTACTACTCGTCCAACTCGCCCGCCTACGTCCGTTCGCACACGGCGCTGCTCAGCATCATCCAGGCGCTCGCCTACGGCGTGTACGCACGCGACACCGAGAAGTACGCCGATCGGATCAAGGCCTTCCGGCTGAAGTAGGAACGGCCCCTGGCAGGACAGGTCGTGGCTTGGCACGACCTGATGGTTCTCCCTTCGTACAATCGGGGAATGCGCGACGAAGCCACGTTCCGGGTCAAGGCCGGTCTTGCCGAGATGCTCAAGGGCGGCGTCATCATGGACGTCGTCGACGCCGAGCAGGCGAAGATCGCCGAGGCAGCGGGTGCCTGCGCCGTGATGGCGCTCGAGCGCGTTCCGGCCGACATTCGCCGCGACGGCGGGGTCGCGCGGATGAGTGACCCGGAGATGATCCGCGGCATTCAGGAGTCCGTGACGATCCCCGTGATGGCGAAGGCGCGGATCGGCCACTTCGCCGAGGCACGCGTGCTCGAGGCGCTCGAGGTCGACTACATCGACGAGTCCGAGGTCCTGACCCCGGCCGACGAGACGCACCACATCGACAAGTGGCCGTTCAAGGTCCCGTTCGTCTGCGGCGCGACCAACCTCGGCGAGGCGCTGCGGCGCATCGGCGAGGGCGCGGCGATGATCCGCTCCAAGGGCGAGGCGGGCACCGGCGACATCGTCGAGGCCGTCCGTCACCTGCGCACGATCACCGGCGAGATCCGCCGCCTCCAGGGTCTCGACGACGCCGAGCTCGCGACCAGCGCCAAGGAGCACGGCGCGCCGCTCGACCTCGTGCGCGCGACGGCAGCCTCGGGCCGGCTGCCGGTCGTGATGTTCTGCGCCGGCGGCATCGCGACGCCGGCCGACGCCGCGCTCGTCATGCACCTCGGCGCCGAGGGCGTCTTCGTCGGCTCGGGCATCTTCAAGAGCGAGGATCCCGAGACGCGCGCTGCGGCCGTCGTCGAGGCGACGACGCACTACCAGGACTGGGACCGCGTGCTGAAGGCCAGCGAGGGTCTCGGCGAGCCGATGCGGTCGCTCGAGGCAAGCAAGCTCGAGGACGACCAGATCCTCTCGAACCGCGGCTGGTGAGCGCGGGCGCGGGACTGCGCGTCGGCGTCCTCGCGCTGCAGGGCGACTTCGAGGCTCATCGCCGGCTCCTGGAGGGGCTCGGCGCGACGGTCCACGAGGTGCGCGTCCCGCGTGACCTCGACGGTCTCGACGGGCTCGTGATGCCCGGCGGCGAGTCGACGACGATGTCGCTCGGGATCGAGCGCGAGGGCCTGGCCGAGCCGCTGCGCGCGTTCCACGGCGCGGGGCACCCGATCTTCGGGACCTGCGCCGGCCTGATCATGCTCGACCGCGCGCACCTGGGAATCATGGACATCGCTGCCGACCGCAACGCGTTCGGGCGGCAGGTGCACAGCTTCGAGGAGGACCTCGACCTGGGCCTCGAGGGCGGGCCGATGCGCGCCGTGTTCATCCGCGCGCCCTGGATCCGCGAGCACGGGCCGGCGGTCGAGGTGCTCGCCGAGGTCGACGGGCATCCTGTCGCCGTGCGCGAGGGCCGCGTGCTGGCGATCAGCTTCCATCCCGAGCTGTCCGGAGACGCGCGCCTGCACGAGCTGTTCCTCGCCGACGTGCGCGCCGCCGCCGAGTAGCGCTCGCTGAGCGTCAGACGACGAGGCCGTGGCGGACGGTGTTCTCGGTCACGACCTGCGGCTCGACGAACTGCAGCAGGTATCCGGGCCCGCCGGCCTTCGTCCCGGTTCCCGACAGGCGGTTTCCGCCGAACGGCTGGCGACCGACCATCGCGCCGGTGATCGGCCGGTTGACGTAGAGGTTCCCGACGGGCGAGCGGCGCACGACGTGCTCGACGGTGCGCGGGCTGCGGCTGTAGAGCCCGCCGGTCAGCGCGAACGGCAGCTCGTCGATGCGGTCGCAGGCGGCGTCGACGTTGCGCACGCGCTCGACGGCGAGGACCGGCCCGAAGATCTCGTCGACCAGCAGTGGCGAGTCGTGCGGCAACTCGGCAGCGATCACGGGCGCGCAGAACCAGCCGGCGTCCGGGATCGCGGCGCCCGCCAGCGACACGACCCGGCCGCTGGCCTGCGCCATCGCCGTGTAGCGCTGCACGCGGTCGCGTGCGCTCTCCTCGATCACCGGTGGAACGGTCGTGCCGAACTCCGCCGCCTGTCCGACGACGAGCACGTCGGCGGCGCCGGCGAGCCGCTCGATCAGCGTGTCGGCGACCGCCTCGTGAACGAGGACGCGCGACGCGGCCGAGCACTTCTGGCCGCCGTAGGCGAACGCCGAGTCGATCAGTCCCGGGACGACGTCGTCGAGGTCGGCGTCGCTGTCGACGATCACGCAGTTCTTCCCGCCCATCTCGGCGATCACGCGCGGCAGGTGGCGAGCGCCGTGCGCCGGTGCCGCTGCTGCCGCGGCCAGGATGTCGAGGCCGACCGGGACCGATCCGGTGAACGCGATCGTCTGGACATCGGGATGACGCACGAGCGCGGCGCCGACCTCGCCTTCGCCGGGAAGCAGCGCGAGCGCCTGCGCTGGGACGCCGCCGTCGCGCAGCGCCGTGACGATCTCCAGCGCGCAGCCCGGGGACTGCTCGGCGGGCTTCAGCAGCACGGTGTTGCCCGTCACCAGCGCGGCGGCCGTCATCCCGAGCGCGATCGCGAGCGGGAAGTTCCACGGCGCGATCACCGCGCAGACGCCGCGCGGGCGGTAGGTCATCGTGTTGCGCTCGCCGGCCAGTCTGCAGCAGCCCCGCCGCCAGGCCGTCGAGGTCGATCGCGGCGCGCGCGTAGTACTCGAGGAAGTCGATCGCCTCGCAGACGTCGCCGTCGGCCTGGTCCCACGGCTTGGCGCACTCGCGCACGGCGAGCGCCGTCAGCCGTGGCCGGCGCTCGCGCAGCAGGTCGGCCGCGCGCAGAAGAGCCGCGGCACGCTCCGTCGACGGGGCGCGTGGACCAGGCGGCGAATCCCTCACGGGCGACCGCGACGGCGTGCGCGACCTCGGCGCTCGGTCGCGCAGGCCGCGACGGCGACCTGACGTGACGGCAGTCCCGGGGTCCGTCGACTGCAGCTCGTCGCCCTCGCGGCGGTCCTCGCCGATCCAGACGGGGACCCGCAGCGGCAGCGTGGCGTCGAGCGCGGCGAGCGCGTCGATCAGGGCCGCGCGCTGCGGCGCGCGGCGCAACTCCGCGAGCCGCTCGTTCGCGAATGGCGGCAGCGGGCTCATGGCGCGCGCAGCAACTCCTCGATCGGCAGCCCGGTGACCTGATCGTGCAGGAAGCTGTCGTTGCTGGTGTTCTCCAGCAGCCGGCGCACGAGGTAGGCCATCCCCGCCACCAGATCGCCGACCGGGCAGTAGGTCCGGACGCGGTGACCTGTGGTGGCCAGCGCGTGCTGCAGGTCGTCGCCGAGGCCGCGCAGGACCTGGATCTCGACGTCCGCCGGGCCGCCGCCGAGCGCGCTGTTGGCGGCCAGCGCGTGCGCGACCGAGCGCAGGTTGTGCGAGGCGATCGCGACGCGCACCGGGACGCCGTCCGTACGCGCCTGCAGCAGCGTGCGCGTCAGCGTCTCGAACGTCCGGTCGCTGTCGGCCTTGACCTCGAACACCGGCGCGTCCCAGCCGTGCTGGCGCGCCTCGATCACCTCGTGGTCCCAGTAGGCGCCCTTGACGAGGCGCACCGTCAGCGGGCTCGCGCGGCGTTGCTCCGCGCACCAGTCGAGGATCCGGGCGGCGAGCGCCGGCGCGTCGCGCAGATACGCCTGCAGGACGACGCCTGCTGACGGGCCGCCCGAGAACTCCTCCTCGGCGAGCACACTGAGGACGAGGTCCATCACCGCCTCGCGCGAGTCCAGGCTCTCCATGTCGACGTGCAGGTGTGCGCCGGTGTCGCGCGCCTGGCGCAGCAGCGGGCGCAGCCGCTGCGGCGGCGTCGCGGCGACCGAGGTCCGGCGCATCGGGCTTCAGCAGCGGCGTCAGCGCCGAGGTCTTGACCGAGAGGTTGACCCGCGGAGTGGGGCCTGCCGCGTCGCGCTCGAGCAGCGGGACAGGAGAGAGACCGTCGTAGACGCCGGCCAGGTCGGTCAGCGCGGCCGCGCAGCGCGCCGCGTAGCGATCGGCCTCATCCGCCGTCACGGTCGCCTCGCCGAGCAGGTCGACGGACGAGGCGACGCCGTCGCCCCAGAGGCCGCGCAGGACGCCGCGGGCGTCGCGCGTGCTCTCGCCGACGATGAAGCGATGGGCCATGCGCTTGACGCCGACGGCCGCCGCGGCGCCGAGCGCTGCGCGGCCGACGCGCGTCTCGCCCATCTTCATCGCCGCGTCGATCGAGGCCGGCGGGTCGTCGACGTCCTCGAGGAACGCGGTCAGATGGCGTGCGAGATCGTCCACATTGCGGCACGCGGGCACCACGTCCACGAAGCGAAACAGCGCCGCGCGCAGCTCCGCATCGCTCGAGGCGAACTCCATCGCGCGGTCGTCGATCGTCCGCAGCGGGCCGCGCATCCCGCGCGGCAGGGCGTCCGCCAGTTCGCGGCCGACCTGCTGGACCTGCGGCTCGAGTGCGGCGCCGTCCACGCTCCTGACAGTACGCCACCGCTGGAATGCGCTGGCGGGCGAGGTACATTGCGCCCGATGGCCGCTGACGGGCAGGACCCGCAACCGGTGCGCTGGGAGATCGTCAGTCGCGACGAGGGTCCCGGCCGGGCGCCGCGGCACCCGGTGGTCGTTGCGGGTGACGCCGTGCTGGGTGCGGCCGCGGGCGCGACCAGGATCGGCGTTCGCGTGGTCGTCGCCGGAGCCGGAGTCGGGGTCGAGGTCGCGCGCATCGGGGCGCGCGTCCCGGGCGTTCGGTCGCTCTCGACGGCCGCGCTCGGCGCGCTGCGGCCGCTCGCCGACAGCGGGCGCGAGGTGCGTGGTGAGACGGGTGAGCTGCTGGCGAGCGAGGGTCAGCGGCTGATCGAGGCGGTCGCCCCGGGTGTCGTCGGGGCGCTCGACATCAACGCGATCGTCGGCGAGATCGACATCGACGGTGTCGTCTCGCAGATCGACATCAACAACGTCGTCTCGCGCATCGACATCGACGCGGTCGTCGGTGAGATCGACATCGACGCGGTCGTGTCGAAGATCGCGATCGACCGGCTCGTCTCGCAGATCGACATCGACACGCTGGTCTCGCGCATCGACATCGACACGCTGGTCTCGCGCATCGACATCGACACCCTGGTCTCGCGGATCGCGATCGACCGGCTCGTCAGCGAGATCGACATCGACACGCTCGTGTCCCGGATCGACATCGACAGGCTCGTCTCGCGGATCGAGATAGACCGCGTCGTCGGCGACATCGAGATCGACAAGCTGGTCTCGCGCATCGACATCGACAAGCTCGTGTCGCGGATCGCGATCGACCGGCTCGTCAGCGAGATCGACATCGACACGCTGGTCTCGCGGATCGCGATCGACCGCGTGGTGAGCGAGATCGACATCGACCGGCTCGTCCGCAACATCGAGATCGACGCGCTGGTGCGCCGGATCGACATCGATCACGTCGTCGGCGCGATCGACATGGATGCCGTGGTCGACCGCATCGACGTCGGAGCGATCGTCGATCGCGTCGACGTCAACGAGGTCGTGCAGCGCGTCGACGTCGACTCGGTCGTCGAGAAGACCGAGCTCGGGACGATCGTCGCGCGGTCAACGACCGGGTTTGCGAGCGAGGCGCTCGATGCCGCCCGCACGCAGGCGGTGGACGTCGACGACATCGTCACGCGGGTCGTCAATCGCGTCATGCGCCGTCGTCAGGAGAACATGCCGCTCGGCCCCGGCCAGCCGGCCCCCGGCCCGCCGGGCGAGGAGCCGAAGCCGTGACGCCCGTCGAGCGCGACGCCGACCGCGCGCTCGCGCACCAGGGACGCTACGCCGGGCCGGTCACGCGGCTGGTCGCCTACCTCGTCGACCTCGCGATCATCTCGGCGCTGTACACCGCGGCCGCCGCACTGGTCACGGCCGGCATCAACACGGTGACCCCGTGGACCGTCAACCTCTCCAATGACACCTGGCTCGTCGCCATCCTGTACGGCGCCTGGTGGGCGATCTACTTCGCCAACGCCTGGCTGCTGCGCTCCAAGTCCCCCGGGCATGGCGCTCCTGGGTCTGCGGATCGTGCGCGGGGACGGCTCCGAGCTCGACGCGCGGCACGCGATGATCCGGCTGGCCGCGTTTCCGCTCGGCTTCCTCACGCTCGGCCTCGGGTTCCTCGGGATCATCTTCAGCCCCCACCGCAGAGCGATCTACGACCGGATCGGCGACACCGCCGTCATCTACGCGTGGGACGCCGAATCGGCGCGGATCCGCGAGATCGCCCGCGCTCGGCACGAGGAGGCGGCCGCCGAGCACGCCGCGGCGTCCCTGGAACCCGCCGAGGTTCCGGTTCAGTCGCCGGGCTGAACGAGGCTCTCGAAGCGCACGACGCCGTCGGCGTCGAACGACTCCGTGACGCGACCGTCGTTCAGCAGCAGATCGGCGTGCCCCAGCACCTCACTGAGCGTGAGGTAGGCCTGGGTCACGGCGACGTTGCCCCACATCGCGTGGGCGATCTCGAAGGCCGTGCGCGGCTGCTTGGCGATCATCCGGTGGATCCGGTGGGCACGGCGCGTGTGCAGGCGTGTGCGCTCGTCGATCAGGGTCGCGTGGTCGGTGAACGCCTGCCCGTGGCCGGGGAGGACGAGGCTCACGTCGTCCATCGCGCGGGTCTCGGCGAGCGAGTCGAGGTAGATCCGCAGCGACTGCGGGCGGGTGGTCGCGCCGGCGACGTCGGCGTCTCCGAGCGGTGCGTCGAGCGGCCGTGCGATCAGCGGATTCGAGGAGATGTGCTTGATCAGGTGATCGGCCGCGAGCAGCGTGCCGCGCGCGCTGTCATGAAAGACGGTGTCCGAAGGCGAATGCCCCGGACGGTGGTGAACGTTCAGCGTGCGGTCGCGCAGCGCGATCTCGTCGCCGTCGGCGAGCGTGCGCGTGACCGTCGCCTTCGCGCCCCAGGCGCGGTAGGACCGCGACAGCGTCCCGAGCGCGAGACGCGTCTCTTCGGGGATCCCGTTGCGCGCCATGACCGCGTCGGCGAACGCGTCGTCGGCGTCCTGGAACTCGCCGTAGCGCGCGAGCCAGGGCGCCAGCTGGCCCAGCGCGGCGACCTCCGCGCCGGATCGACGCGCGAGGATGCCCACGAGCCCCATGTGGTCCATGTGCTGGTGGCTGACGAGGATCAGGCCGAGATCCTCGACGCGATGCCCGAGCGCCGCGAGGCCCTGCTCGAGCTCGTCCAGGGCCTGACCGGAGTTCGGCCCGGCGTCGAGCAGCGTCAGCGGCTCGTCCTCGATCAGGTAGACGTTGACCCGTCCGACCGCGAACGGCGTGGGGATCGGGAGACAGTTGATGCCCTGGGCGACCGCGTCACGCGCGCTGTCGCTCGCGGGGTCCCAGCTCGAGGCCGGAATCACGCCGCTGACGGGCTCGTCGGTCACGAGCGGATGAGCTCAAGGACCTCGTCGCGCCGGCGCTCCATGTCCTCGACGGAGACCAGGGACTCCAGGCACAGTCGCAGCAGCGGCTCGGTGTTGGATGAGCGCACGTTGAAGTGCCAGTCCTCGAAGTCCACGCTGACACCGTCGAGGTGACCGATCGTGGCTCCCTGCTCCTCGTAGCGCGCGGCGATGTCGGCCATCTTCGACTCGGCGTCCTGGACCTCGGAGTTGATCTCACCGGAGATGAAGTACGTCGAGCGGTAGGGCTCGAGCAGCTCGCTCAGGCGCTTCCCGCTCGTCGAGAGCAGCTCGAGCATCAGTAGCGCCGGGATCGTGCCCGAGTCGGCGCAGTAGAAGTCGCGGAAGTAGTAGTGGCCACTGACCTCGCCGCCGAAGACCGCGTCCTCCTCGCGCATCCGCGTCTTGAAGAACGCGTGCCCGACACGGTTGGGCAGCGCCTTGCCCCCGAGCCGCTCGACCGTCCGCGGCACGCCCCATGAGGCGCGCACGTCGTAGAGGATCGTCGACTGCGGGACCTTCGCCATCAGCGACTCGGCGAGCAGCGCGGTGAGGAAATCGCCGTCGACGAACGCGCCCGTGTCGTCGATGAAGAAGCAGCGGTCCGCGTCGCCGTCCCAGGCGATCCCGAGGTCCGCACCCTCCTCGATGACCTTCTCGATGATGAATGCACGATTTTCCGGCAGCAGCGGGTTCGGCTCGTGGCCGGGGAAGTTGCCGTCGGGCTTGAAGTAGGTCTCGATCAGGTCGAGCTTGAGGTGGCGCAGCAGCGGCCCGACCATCGGCCCGGCCATCCCGTTGCCGCCGTCGACGACGACCTTCAGCGGCTTGACGACCGCGGGGTCGATGAACGCGAGCGCCGCGTTCTGGAACTTCGACCAGATGTCGACGACTTCGCTGGTCCCGCCGCCCGGAGGCTTCGGCATGCCGGCCTCGATCAGCCGGCGCACGTCCTGGATCCCAGCGTCGCCCGACAGCGGGATCGCGCCCTTCTTGACGAGCTTCGCGCCGGTGTAGGCCTTCGGGTTGTGCGACGCGGTGCACATCAGCCCGCCGTCCAGCTCACGCGAGCCGACGAGCCAGTAGAGCATCTCGCTGCCGACCATCCCGGCGTCGATCACATGGACGCCCTCGGCCATCAGGCCGGCCTTGTAGCGGTCACTCAGCTCGGGCGCCTCCAGGCGCATGTCGCGGCCCAGCCCGACGCCGAGATCGGTGGTCGAGCGTCCTGACAGCTCGCTCAGCACACGCGCGAACGCGCGCCCGATCTGCTCGGCGATGTCGCCGGTGATCTGGTCGCCGTAGAGGCCGCGAATGTCGTAGGCCTTGAAGATCTCTGCTGGAACGCTCATATCGGCGCCGATCCTAGTAACCCTGATCGGGCGCTCGGGCGAGCGATCCGGCCCGCGCGACGCGCCACCCGCGCGGGGTGCGACCATCCGCGGCCGCATGGCGAGCCCCAACGAGACCCCCGTCGCGATTCTCTGCGGCGGTCGCGGCACCCGCCTGCAGGAGCACACGCACGCGATTCCCAAGGCGCTCGTCGAGATCGGTGGCCGGCCGATCGTCTGGCACGTGATCCAGCTCTACGTCACGCAGGGATTCCGCGACGTGCTGCTGCTGACCGGGTATCTCGGCGACCAGGTCGAGGCGTTCGTCGCCGCGGAGGCATGGCCGGACGGCGTGAGCGTGACGTGCATGGACACCGGCGACGAGACGCCGACGGGTGGTCGCGTCGCGCAGGCGGCCGGCCGGCTGCAGCGCCGGAACCTGCTGCGTCACCTACGCCGACGGCGTCGCCGACATCGACCTGACCGCGCTGCTCGCCGACCATGCCGCCGCCGGCCGCGCCGCGACGATGACCGTCGTGCGGCCGGAGCTGCAGTTCGGCGTCGCCGAGCTCGGCGAGGATGGGCGGATCACCGGGTTTCGTGAGAAGCCGCGCTCGGAGGACTGGGTCAACGGCGGCTTCCTCTGCCTCGAGCCGGCGGCGCTCGACATGATCGGCCCCGCGGACGTCCTCGAGCAGGGGCCGCTGTCGCGGCTCGCCGCGGCAGGTGAGCTGCACGCACACCGCCACGAGGGATTCTGGGACTGCATGGACACCTACAAGGACGCGATCCTGCTGAACGACCTGTGTGAGCGAGGGGAGGCGCCATGGCGCCGCTGGTGAGTGCGCCATATGGCGCGGGGTTCGACGGGCGACGGGTCTTCGTCACCGGCGCCTACGGGCTGCTGGGAGCGTGGCTGTGCCGCGGCCTGCTCGAGCGCGGCGCAGCGGTCATCGTGCTGCGCAGGGACGAGCGGCCGGGGAGCGCACTCGTGCTCGACGGGACCGAGGAGCGCTGCACGGTCGTGCGCGGCGACCTGCTCGACGCCGACCTGCTCGAGCGCGCCGTCGGCGAGCACGAGGTCGACAGTGTCATGCACCTTGCGGCGCAGACCATCGTCGGGACGGCGAATCACTCGCCGCGCTCGACCTTCGAGTCGAACGTGCGCGGGACGTGGAACGTGCTCGAGGCCTGCCGCGTGCACGGCGTCGAGCGGACGATCGTCGCCGCGTCGGACAAGGCCTACGGCCCGAGCGAGGTGCTCCCGTACACCGAGGACCTCCCGCTGCGCCCGCGGCATCCGTACGACGCGTCGAAGGCCGCCGCCGACATCATCACCCGCTCGTACTGGCATACCTACGGCCTCCCGGTCGCGGTGACGCGCCTGGCGAACATCTACGGCGGCGGCGACCAGAACCGCTCGCGCCTGGTGCCCGAGTCCGTCGCGGCAGTGCTCAGCGGCCGCCGGCCCATGATTCGCTCGGGCGGGGCACCCGAGCGGGACTTCCTCTACGTCGAGGATGCCGTCGCCGCCTACCTGGCGATCGCCGATCTGCTCGACGCGGGCACGGGTGGAGGAGAAGCGTTCAACGCAGGCTCCGGCGTTCCGCGCAGCGTGCTCAGCGTCGCAACCGCGGTGTGCGCCGCCGCGGACGTCGAGGTCGCTCTCGACGTGCACGGCACCGGCGTGCCCGATGGTGAGATCGATCGCCAGTGGGTCGATGCCTCGAAGCTCTCAGACCTCAGCGGCTGGCGCCCGCAGGTCGAGCTCGACGACGGTCTGCGGCGAACGATCGACTGGTACCGCGAGCACCCGGACTGCTTGGGCGCCTGATCCGCACCGGGCTGACGATCAGCGGACCGTGGGTCGTCGCCAGTCGATGACCCGCCTCGAATACCCGAACCGTGACCGTCGGCGGTTTGCCGGACCGGTGAAGCTTGAGTCGCGTGCGGCCGACGCGACCGACGCAGACGACGTGGCGCGAGACACCAGCCGTCGCTCGAACCACGGCGCGCACGATCAACCGATCGGCGGCCCGAGCCTCGATGGTGGCACGGAAGCCGGTTGCGCTCCGGAGCCTGACGACGAGCGCCAGCCCGCCGTCACAGCGGCGCTGGGCGCGACGTTCGGCGGGGAGGAGTGTGCGCACCACCGTGGCTGCGACGGTCCGGCGCGCGGCCGGGGCCGGTGTCGCCGGTGCGCCGGTGGCGCGGGGCCGGCGGGCAGGGGCACCAGGATGGGCGGGCTCACGGCCGCCACCGAGCCGAGCACGCCCGAGACGCGGACGCGGCAGGTGATCGAGTGGCCGACGTCAGCGGCGACGATCGTGTGCGTGATCCCAACCGCGTCGGTGATCTCCACGCCGTCGCGTAGCCATGTGACCTGCTCGCTGAGCGACGCGTTGAACGCCCGCGCGACCCGCTGGCATGTCAGGACAGACGCCGGGCGCGTGTCCCACCGGATGGCCGGCGCCTGGAGGGCGGGCAGCGCCGGGGCGTGGACGAGGAACACGGCGCCGGTCTGATCGTTCAGATACGGCGACCCGACAAGCTGGTCCGCCGCGCCGTCGAGGTTCACGTCACCGACGTTGATCGGCCCGCCGAGCTCGCCTCCGGCCGTGGTGCCGTCGATCCGGTAGCCCGTCGCGGGGGTGAGGGAATCGAGATCGATCGGTCCCTGCGCAGGCGCGCGCCTGCCGAAGACGACATAGGCGGTGCCGACGTTCTGTGCTGCGCCGCGCGGAGCGCCGGTGTCGTCGAGCAGGGCGTCCGGCACGCCGTCGCCGTTGACATCGCCCGCGTCTCGCACCCAGGAGCCGACGCCGCCACCGGGCTGGAGGTCGTTGATCACGTAACCCTGCGCCGGGGTCAGCGAGCGGCTGTCGATCGTCGTCGTGGAATCCCGCTGCCCGAAGACGACGTGTGCACGGCCGAGGTCGGTGTCGAACTGGGTCGGTGAGCCGACCAGCTGGTCCGGCACTCCGTCGCCGTTCACGTCGCCGGCATTCGCGACGGCCGCGCCGAACAACTGGTCGCCCGCGATCGCATACCCGTCGCTGCCGAGCGCGTCGAGCGCGATCGGGCCGCCGGAGCCGTCCTTGCGTCCGAACACCACGTAGGCACGGCCCTCGGACGGGGACACGCTGCTGACGGCGTACGGGACACCGACGAGCTGGTCCGGGATCCCGTCGCCGTTGACGTCCCCGGCGTTGTCGATCGCCCGCAGCGCGGTCTTCGCCTCCGGACCGTCGATCCGGTATCCGGCATCCGCCGGGAGGGTCTCGAGGTCGATCGGCTCGGTGGGTGCCGGGCGTCGCCCGAACACCACCCAGGCGGCGCCGGCCCGATCGTGGCTGAACCCCGCCTTCGGAGCACTCACGAGCTGATCCGGCACGTCGTCACCGTTCACATCGCCGGCGGCGCGCACCTCGGCACCGGCGAACGAGCCGTTCGGCCCGTCGAAGCGGTAGCCGACATCGGGCGACGGTTCGTCCAGTGCGATGGGGTCACTGGCCGCGCGGCCGAACACGATCCGCAGTTGCCCGGAGTACTGGCCGTTGGTGGCGTCGAGGAAGCCGAGAGCCTGATCTGCGAGACCGTCGCCATTGACGTCGCCGGCGTTGGCCAACGACGTCACATAGGTCTGGTTCGTGTCGCTGAACAGGGGATACCCGTCGTTCGGATCGAGGTCTGCGAGCTCATGCACCAGCGGCGCCGCGTCCCGCCGCACGAACAGGACGTAGGCGCGAGCGCGCGCGTAGTCGGTGCCCGACTGACCGCCCCCGGCGTCCGTGGCCGTGACGAGGACGTCGGCTGTCCCGTCGTGGTTCACATCACCGGCCGGTGCGAGGTAGCCGCCGAGGAACTCGCCGCCATACGCGCCGAAAGCGGACCACCCTGCGGCGCTCTCGGCGTCGATCCCCGGGCCGGAGGCGCCAGCCGACGCCGCGATCACGGTGAAAGACAGCACGACCGAAGCGATTAGAGCGAGGCGCTGGACCATTCAATAAGCGTAAACCGATTGGCACATACAATCGACTGCATGGCCGGGCATTCCAAATGGGCGGGGATCAAGCACAAGAAGGCGATCGTCGACGCGCGCCGCGGCAAGCTGTTCACGAAGCTCGCACGCGCGATCACCGTTGCCGCGAAGGAGGGTGGCGGTGACATCGACGGCAACCCGACGCTCGGGCTGGCCGTGCAGAAGGCCAAGGACGCCTCGATGCCCAAGGACAACATCGAGCGGGCGATCCAGCGCGGCACCGGAGCCGGCGCCGACGCCGAGAGCTATGAGGCGGTGCTCTACGAGGGCTATGGCCCGGGCGGCGTCGCCGTCCTGGTCGAGGCGCTGACCGACAATCGCAACCGCACGGGCAGCGACGTGCGGCACGCGTTCACCAAGGCCGGAGGAAACCTCGGTGAGCCGGGCTCGGTCGCCTACCTGTTCGACAAGAAGGGCGTCGTGATCGTCGACGCGGGCCGCTACAGCGAGGACGACCTGATCGTCGCGATCGACGCGGGCGCGGAGGACATCGCGATCGACGACGACGTCTTCGAGGTCATCAGCGAGCCGGCCGACCTGGCCGCGGTCCGCGCCGCGCTCGAAGCAGCCGGCATCGAGTTCGAGTCCGCCGACGTGACGTTCCAGCCGTCGACCCGCATCGAGATCGACGAGCCGACCGCCGCCAAGCTCATGCGCCTGATCGACACACTCGAGGACAGCGACGACGTCGGCGACGTGCACGCGAACTTCGACGTCGACGCCGCGGTGCTCGAACGGGTCGCGGCCGGGTAACGCGGGAAGCCATGCAGATCGCGCTTCCCGCGGTGCTCCGCGAGGAGCCTCGTTATCGACTGCTGTTCGCCGGGCAGATCCTGTCGCTGATCGGTGACCGGATCACGTTCATCGCGCTGCCGTTCGCCGTGCTCGCGATCGGCGACCTCAGCGACCTCGCGATCGTGACGGCGGCGCTGTCGCTGCCCTTCCTGATCGTCGCGATCCCCGCCGGCACGATCGCCGACCGCTTCGGCCGCCGCGAGACGATGATCGCCGCCGATGTCGGCCGGGCGCTCGTCCAGGCAGTGATGGCGATCCTGCTGCTGACGAACACGGCCGAGATCTGGATGCTCGCCGTCCTGGCAGGGTTGTTCGGCATCGGCGAGTCGTTCTTCGGGCCCGCGATGGTCGGCCTGATCCCGCAGACGGTCGAGACGGCACAACTCCAGCAGGCCAACGCGCTGTTCGGTGGCGTTCAGAACGCGGGCATGGTGATCGGGCCGGCGCTCGCCGGCATTCTGATCGCCCTGACCGGGACCGGCCAGGCGATCGCGATCGACTCGCTGACGTTCGTCGTCAGCGCGCTGTTCCTCTGGCGGTTGCGCGGACACGAGCTCACGACCGCCGACGTCGGGGACGAGGGTCCGCACGGGATCCTCGAAGGCCTGCGCGAGGGCTGGGCGATCGTGCGCGGGTCAGGCTGGCTGCTCCCCGGGATCGGTGCGCTGGTGGCCTACACCGTGTTCGTGCTCCCGTCGATCTTCGTGCTCGGTCCGGTCTTCGCGGAGGAGTCGCTGAACGGGGCGACGTCGTGGGCGATCATCTCCACGTCGTTCGGCATCGGTGCCGTCGCCGGAAGCGTTCTCGCCTATCGCGTGCAGTTCGACCGCACGCTGGTGGCGTGCTTCGGCGCGATGCTCGTCGCATGCTGCCAGGGCGCGATCATCGCCTCGGGCCTCGACGTCGCGGGGATCGCCGTCCTCGAGGCGATCGCGGGCATCGGGGTCTCGCTGTTCTTCACGCTGTGGGACGTCACCGTGCAGCAGCAGGTCCCGCCGGAGGCCACGGCGCGCGTCAGTGCGTACGACTGGGCCGCGGCCGCGGGACTGATGCCGATCGGGCTGCTGATCTCTGGGCCGATCGCAGCGACGATCGGACTCGAGACCACGATGCGGCTCGGGACCGCAGTCGGGATTCTCGCGGCGCTCGCGTGCCTCGCCGTCCCAGCCGTCCGTCGTGTGCGGCGACCCGCGGAGGCGGGCCGGGATTACACGCCCGCGTCGCCCGCCGACGCGTAGGCGAGCGCTCGCGCGCGGTACACGGCGACCGCACCCTGCACGCCGCGGATCCGCCGCATGCCCGCCTGCGACCAGCGGAACTCGTCAGCCAACGCGTCACGGACCTCAACGGTGGTCAGCACGCTGCCACCGCGTGCGATCGCCGTCAGTCGGCTCGCGAGGTTCACGGGGCTGCCGTACCAGTCGCCACCGCGCGTGATCGCCTGGCCTGACGCGACGCCGATGCGCAGCTGCGGGAATCCGTGGCCCTCGGCGTCGGCCAGGTCGGAGAGCTCCAGCAGCGTCGTGACGAGCGGTCCCGGCTCGGGCGACACGAGCATCACGGCGTCCCCGATCGACTTCACGAAACGCACGGGCGGGGCCGTGACGCTCGCGGCGAGCTCGCCCAGTCGCGCGGCGACACGCTCGAGGTCGGCCGGCGGAAGCTCCTCGCCAAGACGAGTGAACCCGACGAGATCGGCGAAGCCGACCGTCACCTCGCGTGCCCCGGCCAGGCCACCGCGCTCCGTCTGCTCGGCCGCGGCGATCGCGGCGTCGCGCACGGCGTCGCGGAAATGGACGCGCAGTGCGTTCGCCAGCAGCTCGTCGATCAACGGCTGGAAGGCGCCGACCTGCAAGGCGAACCGCTCGGCAAGCGCAGCCTCGTCAAGGCCCGGCCGGTTGGCGAGCTCAAAGGTGATCTCGCTGAACTGATCGGCCAGCTGGCGCAGCGCGTGACCCATCACGCGAGCGGTCATCAGAACCTGCTCCGGCGAGACGCCGGCATCGGTCGCCGCCTTCGTCAGCACGCCCACCGCCACGTCCGCCTCGCTCAGCGACGGTGTGTCCGCATCCGGCACCGCGACGCCGTTCGCGCGGCGCACGGCGAGCACGAAGTCGAGGTCCAGGCCGGCCGTCGCGGCGGCCTCGCGAGCCGTGTAACGGGCCGGCCCGCCGAGCAGCAACAACGTGGGCAGCGCGGTCAAGGTGCCGTCGTGCACCGCGACGCGCAACTCGTCCAGCTGGAAGCCGTCACCGATCAATCGTTCGAGCAGCGCGACGCGCGCGCCGCGGCGCTCGGGAGGGAGGCCCTCGAGCAGGCCCTCGGCGTCCCAATCGATCGCGTCGCTCGACATTGCCGGAACCCTATGCGCCGACGCCTATCCTGCGTGCATGAGCGAGATGCCCGATCGTCCGCGCCGCCGCCTCAGCGCCGCCGAGCGCCGCGACGAGCTGCTGGTCGCCGCGAGCGAAGTCTTCGCCCGCGCCGGCTATCACGGCGCATCGCTCGAGGAGATCGCACAGACCGCCGGCGTGTCGAAGGCGCTGATCTACGAGCACTTCGCTTCCAAGCGCGAGCTGCACGCCGAGCTCGTCGACGCGCACGCGACGGAGATCTTCCGGCGCCTGCAGGCGATGGCCGAGACCGGGGCCACAGGGGAGGAGCGCCTGCGCGGCGGGATCGACGCGTTCCTGTCATTCGTGGAAGAGCACCGTGACGCGTGGCGGGCGCTTTTCCGTGACGCCTCGGACCCCGAGGTCGCCGAGGCGATCGCCGGCGTCCAGCAGCAGGCGGTCGGCGTGATCGCCGAGCTGATGGCGTCAGACCCCGACGTGCGTGAGGACCCCGAAGGTGACCCCGGGCAGCGAGCGCTCGCGCTCGAGGCGTACGCGCAGTTGCTTGCCGGAGCGATCCAGGCGCTCGGCAACTGGTGGCACGATCATCAGCACGTCCCTCGCGAAGTGGTCCTCGACCGTGCCATGGAGTTCTGCTGGCTCGGTATGGATCGCGTTTCGGATGGGACTCGGTTGGTGCGGCGGTCGCCGCGGCCCGCTGTGCGTCGGACTGCCTGAGCCCGTCCCGGCGCTGCCCGCGCCTCCTTCGGGTTGTTCGCGGATCTCGTGGCGCCTGGCGCGCCCGTCGAACCGGGGCCGTACAGACGTACTGACCCCGGTCCGCCGACCACCCCATGCATCCACGATCTCTCGCTCAACTGTCTGGCCAGCGCTCTCCTCGTAGACCGGGCAAAGAGTCGAAGTCGCTGCACCCCTAGGCGTTGGGGGAGGGGGTCGGCAGAGCCGACCCCCTCTGCCACCAATGGAACGGCCCCCTGGCAGGACAGAACGCGCCGCAGGCGTGTTCTGATGGGCATCCGCCCGAGCCCTCGCCAACCCGTCCCCGACGGAGGCATCCGCCCTGATGCGCAGAATCACTGCGGATGGTGGTTCTCGGCATTGATCCCGGCTTGGCGAACTGTGGCTTCGGCGTGGTGCGCCGGCGCAGTGGGAGTGTGGCTGCGCTTGATGGTGGGGTGCTGACGACGCGTGCGGGTGTGGCTCCAGAGCGCCGACTGGCTGAGCTGTTCACCGGCATCGACGATCTGCTGATCCGTCATGAGCCCGATGGTGTCGCGCTCGAGGCCCTCTACTTCGGCCAGAACGTCCGCACGGCGTTCGCCGTCGGACAGGCCCGCGGCGTCGTTTTGTGCGCGGCCGGCCGGCGCGGGATCCCGTGCGCGGACTACACGCCGCAGCAGGTCAAGAGCGCGGTCTGCGGCAGTGGTCGCGCTGACAAGGCGCAGGTGACCCGCATGGTGCAGGCGCTGCTCGCTCTTCCCACGCCTCCGACGCCCGATCACGCGGCCGATGCGCTCGCCGTCGCGATCTGCCACGTCAACCATGCGCCGCTGCGCGGAAGCGCTGCGGCCGCGGACCTGGCGGGCGTTCGATGATCGCGCTCGTCGCGGGTGAGGTCGCCGTCCGGCGCGGCGACCATGTCGTGCTGGAGACGGCCGGCGGCGTCGGCTACCGCCTCGCGGTCTCCGCTGAGACGCTGCGCCAGGTCCCCGCGGTCGGCCGGCCCGTCTCGCTGCACGCGCATCTCGTCGTCCGCGACGACACGATGTCGCTCTACGGCTTTGCGACCGAGGAGGAGCGCGATCTGTTCCTGCTGCTGCTCGGCGTTCAGGGCGTCGGCCCGAAGGTCGCGCTCGCGATCCTCAGCGGCGGCACTCCGCGTGAGCTGGCCGGCGCGCTCGCCGCCGGTGACGCGGCGCGCTTCCAGGCCGTGCCCGGCATCGGCAAGCGCACGGCCGAGCGGATCATCGTCGAGCTGCGCGAGAAGGTCGCTCCCGTCGACGGCTCCGAGCCCGCGATCCTCGTCACCCGCGGCGACGACCCGCGGCGCCTGGCGCGCGACGGTCTGCTCGAGCTCGGATTCCCGCCCGCCGAGGTCGACGCGCTGCTCGCCGTCGCCGAGGGCGACAGTGCCGAAGCGCTGCTGCAGAGCGCGCTGAAGGCCTCGAGGCGCTGACATGGATGACTTCGCCGAGCCCCGGATCCAGACGCCGGGAGCACTGACCGGGGAGGACGACCTCGATCGCTCGCTGCGCCCGAAGACGCTCGACGACTTCGTCGGCCAGGAGGGGCTGCGCGAGCAGCTCGCGGTCTCGCTGCAGGCGGCGGCGGCTCGCGGCGAGGCGCTCGACCACGTCCTGCTGGCAGGCCCGCCCGGCCTCGGGAAGACCTCGCTCGCGCAGATCATCGCCTCCGAGCTCGACGCGCCGTTCGTGATGACGGCCGGCCCGGCGCTCGAGCGCAAGGGCGACATCGCCGCGCTGCTGACGGCGCTCGAGCCGCGCGCCGTGTTCTTCGTCGATGAGATCCACCGCCTCAACCGCGCGCTCGAGGAGACCTTCTATCCGGCGATGGAGGACGGGCGCCTGCCGATCACGATCGGCCAGGGTGCGGGCGCGCGCGTCGTGACGCTCGACCTGCCGCCGTTCACGCTCGTCGGCGCGACGACGCGCGCCGGACTGCTGTCGACGCCGCTGCGCGACCGCTTCGGCATCCAGCACCGCCTCGACGTGTACGAGCCCGCCGACCTTGCCCGCATCGTGCACCGCTCGGCCGACATCCTCGGCGTCCGCATCGACGAGGGCGGAGCGCTCGCGATCGCGGCGCGCAGCCGCGGCACACCGCGCGTCGCAAACCGGCTCCTGCGCCGCGTGCGCGACTGGGCCGAGGTGCGCGGCAGCGGGGTCGTGACCGACGCGGCGGCCGATGAGGCACTCGCGCTGCTGGAGGTCGATCACGAGGGCCTGGACCGGCTCGATCGCGACATCCTCGCCGCGCTCTGCACCACCTTCGCCGGTGCGCCCGTCGGCCTCTCGACACTCGCGATCGCGGTCGGCGAGGAGGCGGACACGATCGAGGATGTCTACGAGCCGTATCTGCTCCAGCGCGGGCTGCTGCGGCGCACCCCGCGCGGGCGCGCTGCGACCGCACGGGCATATGAGCATCTGGGCCTCGACGTCCCGAAGGAGCAGGCGTTGTTCTGAGCGGCGAGGTGTGCCGCCGCGGCGGCGCACGGCGCTCGTAGGACCCCTACCCTTCCCGCGGGGAGTTTCCCATGGCCCACCTCTTCATCTGTCCCAACTGCGGCAACCGTTCCGCCGCCACCGATAGCACCGCCGGCTTCCGCTCGGTCCCAAAGGGCTGCTCGAAATGCGGCTTCGGCTTTCTGATCGAATTGCTCGACGACTACTACCCCGCACCCGACGCCGCATTCTTCGTCTGCGATCAGCAGGGCCGCGTCATCGCGTGCGGCCGCGGGGCGTTCGAGCTGACAGGCCTGGACGATGAGCGCGTGATCGGGCGCCCGGTGCGCGAGGTCCTCGGGCTCGTCTTCGACGATGGGGAGGACCCCGTCGACACCGTGCTCGAGTGGGGCGTGCGCAAGCTGGCCAAGCCCGTCGAGGTCCACGCCGAGGGCGATCTGCCCGCGCGTGCGACCGCCGACCTGTTCCCCGCCTACGACGACGACGGCGGCATGCTGCTCGTCCTGACCCCACAGAAGTGAGAGCTTCCGCCGCATGACCGACCGTCGCCGCAACCTCCTGATCCTGCTGTTCATCGCAGGTCTGATCGCCGCGTCGGCGGTCGTCGTCGCGACGAAGCCGACGAAGCTCGGTCTCGACCTCAAGGGCGGCACGTCGCTGGTCTTCCAGGCCAAGCCGACGAAGCAGTCCCAGGTCACCAGCGAGTCGATCCAGCGGACGATCGACATCATGCGCGAGCGCATCGACAAGTTCGGCGTCGCGGAGCCCGAGATCCAGCGCACGGGCACCGACCAGATCGACGTCTCGCTTCCCGGCGTGGAGAACGCCGACCAGGCGCGCGACCAGGTCGGCAAGACCGCGCAGATGTACTTCTACGACTACGAGACGAACGTTCTCGGGCCGGGCTGCAAGCCCGATCCGACGAACCAGTCGGTGACGGGCGGGCCATCCGCCGGTAACGGCGCTGGTGCGCTCTCGCAGTACGACGCCGTCCGCCGCGCGGCGACGTGCGAGCCCACCAACACGGGCAAGGAGACCACGACCGGCGCGTACTACCTGCTCAACACGAAGACCGAGACGGTTCTCGCCGGGCCGGCGGAGACGCAGGCGGACCTGCAGGCCGAGATGGCCCAGGCCAAGCCCCCGATCGTCGAGACCGACGACACCGAGGTCGTGAAGATCCCGCAGGGCACGGTCGTCGTCGGCGCCGAGGGGAACACCGGCAAGGCCACCGATCGCTTCTACGTGTTCAAGGACCAGCCGGCGCTCAGCGGCCTGGACATCAAGAACCCTGAACAGAACTTCGACAACGGCACCGGCGGCAGCGGCGCGCCGAACGTCACGTTCGACTTCACCGACAAGGGCAAGAAGGCGTGGCAGAAGACCACCCGCGCGATCGCCCAGCGCGGTCAGGAGAACTTCTTCGGGGGCAGCGCCAACAACGCGTTCCAGCACTTCGCGATCGTGCTCGACGACGAGATCATCTCGGCGCCCTACATCGACTTCCAGCAGAACCCCGACGGCATCGATGCGTCCAACGGCTCCGAGATCTCCGGCGGCTTCACGATCAAGTCGGCGCAGAACCTCGCGAACCTGCTGAAGACCGGCGCGCTGCCGATCCGGCTCGAGCTGATCTCGTCCAGTCAGGTCTCGGCGTCGCTCGGCAAGCAGGCGCTGCACCAGGGCCTGATCGCGGGCCTCGCGGGCCTGATCCTGGTCTCGCTGTTCCTGCTGATCGTCTATCGCGTGCTCGGCGTCGTCGCGGTCGGCGCGCTCGCCGTCTACTCGCTGTTCATGTTCGCGATGGTCAAGCTGATCCCGATCACGATGACCCTGCCGGGCATCGCGGGGTTGATCCTGACGATCGGCGTGGCGGCGGACGCGAACATCGTCATCTTCGAACGTGTCAAAGAAGAGGTCCGCGCCGGCAGATCCGTGCCCGTGGCGATCAGCCAGGGCTACAAGAAGGGCCTCACGGCGATCATCGACGCGAACGTCGTCACGTTCATGGTGGCGTTCATCCTCTTCATCCTCGCGACGGCGGGTGTCAAGGGCTTCGCGTTCGCGCTCGGCGTCGGCACCCTGGTCTCGTTCCTGACAGCGGTCCTGCTGACGCAGGCCGTCCTCGGTGCACTCGGGCGCTCGAAGATCATCACGCACCCCTCGGCGCTCGGCACGCAGTCGACGCGTCAGCGCTTCCGCTGGGACTACATGGGCAAGTCGAAGTACTTCTTCGCACTGTCCGGCGTGATCCTGCTGATCGGCGCGCTCGGGATCGGCGCGAAGGGCCTGAACCTCGGCATCGACTTCACGTCGGGCTCGCGCGTCGTCGCCGAGCTCAACCAGGGTGCCAGCGAGCAGGCGATCCGCGACACGCTCACTCCGCTCGGCTTCGGGAAGGCGAAGATCCAGAAGATCACCGGCTCGGAGTTCAAGAGCAACGAGGCGTTCCAGATCTCGACGGACACGCTCACCCCCGCTGAGCGCGGCAAGGTCGAAGCGGCGCTGAGCAAGGACTTCGGCGGCGGCACATACAGCTTCCAGACGATCGGCCCGACGTTCGGCAACACCGTCGCGAAGGGCGCGATCATCGCGATCATCGCGTCGCTGATCGTCATCAGCAGCTACATCGCACTCAGATTCGAGTGGAAATACGCGGTACCGGTGCTGATCGCGTTGATGCACGACCTGTTGATCACGGCCGGCGTCTACGCGCTGTCAGGATTTGAGGTGACGACCGCAACGGTCGCCGCCCTGCTCACGATCTTGGGCTATTCGCTCTACGACACCATAATTGTGTTCGACCGAGTGCGAGAAAACGTCCCGCGGATGCCGCGGGCAGCGTTCTCGCAGATCCTCAACCGGTCGATGAGCGAAGTGCTGATGCGGTCACTGGCGACCTCGTTCTGCACGCTGCTCCCGATCGTCTGCCTGCTCTTCTTCGGCGGCGAGACGCTGAAGGATTTCGCCTTCGCGCTCGCGATCGGCGTGCTCTCGGGCGCCTACTCGTCGGTCTTCATCGCAACCCCGGTGCTGATGCACTGGAAGGAGTCCGAGGGCGTCTGGCGCAAGCGCCGCGCCCGCGTCGAGCTCGCCAACGGCGGCCTCGTCCCGGCTTATGCGACGGCAGCCGCCGGCGCCGCGACCGAGGTCGAGCCGGACGCGCCCAAGCGCAGCAGGCCGTCGCCTGACCTCGCCGGACGATCCGAACATGCAGGTCGGGCGCGAGGAGTTCCAGGAGCTGGTTGCCGACCTCGGCCTCGATGA
The DNA here is from genome assembly GCA_963821685.1 of uncultured Actinomycetes bacterium. GTDB lineage: Bacteria > Actinomycetota > Thermoleophilia > Solirubrobacterales > Solirubrobacteraceae > F1-60-MAGs163. Next base: position 297,288 of record CAWGEW010000009.1, read on the forward strand.
CGAGAAGAAGAAGTCGGCGACGGCGACCGCAGAGCCGGAGGAGCCCGACGAGCCGGTCGCCGGAAGCGGCGCCGACCTCAGTCCCGAAGACCTCGTCATGAAGGACGAGAAGACACCGAAGCCGAAGCGGCCGCGCAATCGCCGCCACGGGAGGTAGCGCAATGGCTGTTCTCGCCTGGGCAATGATGGGCATCGCGATCTGGCACTTCGCGATCTTCCTGCCGGACCGCTACTGGGGCGGCATCATCGGCAGCTTCGTGTTCGCCGGCGTGACCGCGGTGATCGTCGGCTTCGCGCTCGCAGGGTTCTCGATCCCAGGACAGGACGAGATCCACGTCCTGACCGCACTCGAGGGGATCCCGGGCGCGCTGCTGGGCCTTGGCACCGCGTACTACATCGGTGTGCGCCAGGGCAACGAGCCCGTGCACGTCTAGGGGTCGTTCTTCCCAGCAGCGGGCTGGTTCCGTCGTCCCCGCCACCTACGGTGCAGCGGTGGACGACGTTCGATTCGACATCGCGCCCGCGCCGTTCGCGGCGCAACTGGCGCTCGAGGAGCAGCTTGCCGTCAGCGGCCCGGTCGCTCAGGTGCTCGTGCGCCGGGGTCTCGACGATCCCGTCGCCGCGCAGGCGTTCCTGAACGCCGCCGACCGGCACGACCCCTCGCAGTTCGCCGGGATCGACACCGCCGTGTCGCTGATCCTGGCCCACGTCGACCGCGGCTCCCCGATCGTCGTTCACGGCGACTACGACTGCGACGGGGTCAGCTCGACCGCGATCCTGGTGCGGACGCTGCGCGAGCTCGACGCGCAGGTCTCGTGGTTCCTCCCGAGCCGCACCGAGGACGGGTACGGCCTCAGCGCCGCCACCGTCGAGCGGCTCGCCGCAGAAGGCGCCGCGCTGCTGATCACCGCGGACTGCGGTGTGACCGCGGTCGAGGAGGTCGCGCTCGCGCGGTCGCTCGGCGTCGACGTCGTCGTGACCGACCATCACCAGCCGCGCTCGGACGGCGTCCTGCCCGACGCTCCGCTGGTGCACCCGCAGATCGGTGGCTACCCGTGTGCGGACCTGTGTGCGGCAGGGGTCGCCTACAAGCTCGCCGGGGCGCTGCTCGGCGCCGCCGGCCGCGACCCGCTGCTTGCCGACCGCGACCTCGACGTCGTCGCGCTCGCGACGATCGCCGACTGCGTGCCGCTGCACGGCGAGAACCGCCGGCTCGTCCGCGAAGGGCTCGTCGCGCTGTCGCGCACACAGCGCCCCGGGCTGCGCGCGCTGATGCGCGTCAGCCAGTCGGATGCCGGGGCGCTCGATGAGCAGACCGTCGGGTTCCGCCTCGCCCCGCGCATCAACGCCGCCGGCCGCATGCACCGCGCCGACGCCGGCGTCGAACTGCTGCTGACCGACGACGAGGCGCGCGCCGAGACGATCGCGGGCGAGCTCGACGAGGCCAACGTCCGCCGTCGCCACGTCGAGACGCGGATCCTGTTCGAGGCCGAGGCGCAGGTCGCTGCCGCCGGCGAGCAGCCGGCCTACGTGCTCGCCGGGCAGGACTGGCATCCCGGCGTGATCGGGATCGTCGCCTCGCGCCTGGCCGAGCGTCACCACCGGCCGGTGCTGATGATCGCGCTCGACGGTGACACCGGGACCGGCTCAGGACGGTCGATCCCCGCATTCGACCTGCTCGCCGGGCTCGACGCCTGCGCGATGCACCTCACGCGCCACGGCGGGCATCGCGCGGCTGCCGGCTGCACGCTCGCCGCCGCTGACGTCGACGCGCTGCGCACAGCGTTCGCGGCGCATGCCGCGGCGACGCTGCGGCCCGAGGATCTGATTCCCGCCCAGCGCGTCGACGCGATCGTCTCGATCGACGAGACGGGCCTGACGCTCGCAGAGGAGCTCGCGCGGCTTGCGCCGTTCGGGATCGGCAACCCGCGCCCCGTGCTGCTCGTTCCCGGCGCCCGGATGGCCGATGCCCGGACGATGGGTGAGGGCAAGCACGTGCGCTTCACCGTCGCCTCGGGCGCCGGACGCGCCAGCGCGGTCGCCTTCGGGCGGGCGCGCCTCCCGGACGGCCACGAGGACGGGCTCGACGCGGCCTTCGCGCTCGAGGTCAACCGCTGGAACGGCGCAGAGGAGGCGCGGCTCGTGCTGCGCGCGGCCGCGCTGCCGAAGACCGCCACCGTCGTCCGCTGGGGCCGCGCCGGAGACAGCTGGCTCGCCGAGGCACTCGGGGAGCTGGACGCTCCGCTCGCGCCGGAGTGCGGGTCGCCCGAGGACCGTCCCGCGGTCGTCCGCGACCGCCGCGGCTGCGGCATCGCGGCCGCCGTCACGGGCCTCGTCGCGAGCGGTGAGCCGGTGCTCGTCGTCGCGGCCTGCGCGCAGCGCCGCGCGCGCCACCTGGAGGGGCGGCTCGGCGGGTTCGCGCTGTGCTCGTGGGACGAACTGGAGCGCGCGGCCGATCGCGCCGATGAATTCGCCCATGTCGTCGCGCTCGACCCACCGGTCCTCGCAGGGCACGAGCGTGCCCTGCAGGTCGCCGCGCGCGGCCGGACGGCTCACCTGGCCTGGGGCGCCCCTGAGCTACGCTTCACTGAGGATGTTCTTGCGCACGATGTCGTCTCACGCTCTGCGCTCACCGCGCTCTACACGTCGCTGCGCGACGCGCCCGGAGCCGTGCTCGAAGACGTCCTCCGCGGTCCCGAGCACGCCGAGCGCCGTGCGGTGCACGCCGGGCGCCTGCTGCGCGTTCTCAGCGAGCTCGGTCTCGTCGCCGTGGACGCGGCGACCGGCGCCTGGGAGCTGCCACTCCACGAGCGCACCGATCTCGAGCGCTCACCGGCCTATCGCGCGTACGACGTCCGTCTGCAGGAGGCACGGCGATGGCTGAGCCGAGCCAGCGCGCGGGCGGCCTGACCGCGGATCCGGAAGTTCCCGAGACGCGCGTCGAGACGCGCGTCCCCGTCGGCGCCAACGGCCAGAACGGCGATGGGCCGGCCGTCAGCGCCGCCGACCTCACGGCGACCGAGCAGCGACTGCTCTCCGACCTGTTCGCGATCGTCGAGGAGCACGCCGACGAGACGGCGATGCCGGTCGATCGCGACCGCGTCGTCGAGGCGTTCCTGTTCTCGTGCCGCCATCACGCCGACCAGCGCCGCAAGTCGGGCGAGGACTTCATCGTCCATCCGGTCGGCGTCGCGAAGATCTGCGCCGGTCTGCGGCTCGACACCGAGACGCTGTGCGCCGCGCTGCTGCACGACACCGTCGAGGACACGACTGCCGAGCTGACCGAGGTCCGTGACGAGTTCGGCGAGGAGGTCGCGACGCTCGTCGACGGCGTGACGAAGCTCGAGGGCATCACGTTCACCTCGCGCGACGAGGCGCAGGCCGAGAACTACCGCAAGATGATGGTCGCGATGGCCACGGACATCCGGGTCATCCTGATCAAGCTCGCCGACCGCCTGCACAACATGCGCACGATCGGTGCGCTGAGCAAGCAGAAGCAGATCGAGAAGGCCAAGGAGACGCTCGAGATCTATGCGCCGATCGCGCACCGGCTCGGCATCCACGCGATCAAGTGGGAGCTCGAGGACCTCGCCTTCGCCTCGCTGCATCCGCGCAAGTACCAGGAGATCAAGGGCCTGGTCAACCAGCAGCGCGACGAGCGCGAGGACTACGTCACGCACGCGGGCGCGACGCTGTCCGGTGAGCTCGACGCGCTCGGCATCGGCGCCGACATCTCCGGACGCGCCAAGCACTTCTATTCGATCTACTCAAAGATGACCCGCAAGGGCCGCGAGTTCAACGAGATCTACGACCTCACCGCGATGCGCGTGACGGTCGAGTCGGTGAAGGACTGCTACGGCGCGGTCGGCGTGATCCACTCACTGTGGAAGCCGCTGCCCGGCCGTTTCAAGGACTTCATCGCGATGCCGAAGTTCAACATGTACCAGTCGCTGCACACGACGGTGATCGGGCCCGAGGGACTCCCGCTCGAGATCCAGATCCGCACGCGTGAGATGCACGACATGGCCGAGTTCGGCGTCGCCGCCCACTGGATGTACAAGGCGGCACCCGGCGGCAAGCGCATCAAGGCACCCGAGGGTGAGGCGAAGAACCGCTGGCTGCGCTCGATGCTCGACTGGCAGCAGGAGCTCAGCGACCCGAAGGAGTTCGTCGAGAACCTGAAGGTCGACCTGTTCGACGAAGAGGTCTTCGTCTTCACGCCGAAGGGCGAGGTCAAGTCGCTGGCAGCCGGTGCGACACCGCTCGACTTCGCCTACGAGATCCACACGGAGCTCGGCCACCGCTGCGTCGGCGCGAAGGTCAACGGCAAGATGGTGCCGCTGAACTACCAGCTGCGCTCCGGCGACCGCGTCGAGGTTCTCACCAGCAAGCGCGACCGCGGCCCCTCGCGTGACTGGCTGGCCGTCGTCAAGACGACGCGCGCGCGCAACAAGATCAAGCAGTTCTTCAAGGCTGAGGGCCGCGAGGACGCCGAGCACGCCGGCCGCGAGCTGCTGCAGGAGCACCTGCGCAAGGCCGGGCTGCCCGCCCAGAAGATCACCGGGTCGCCGCTGCTCGCCGACGTGATCCGCGAGATGGGCTTCCGCAAGGGCGACGATTTCTACATCGCGCTCGGCGGCGCGAAGATCAGCCCGAAGGTCGTCGTCAACAAGGTCCTTCAGCGGCTCAAGCAGGGAGAGGCCGCCGAAGAGGAGAGCGGCGTCGCCGAGACGCTCGTCTCCGACCGCCGTCGCCGGCGGATGCCGACCGGCTCATCCGGCGCCTACGGCATCCAGGTCGAAGGTGTCGAAGACGTGATGCTGCGCCTCGCCAAGTGCTGCCATCCCGTCCCCGGCGACCCGATTGTCGGCTACGTCTCGCTCGGCCGCGGCATCACGATCCATCGCGACGACTGCACGAACGTCGCGGCGCTGCGCAAGGATCCCGAGCGGTTCGTCTCCGTCCACTGGGAAGGCGAGCACGAGAACGCCTTCAAGGTCGAGATCCAGGTTGATGCGTATGACCGGCATCGGCTGCTCGAGGATCTGACTCGAACCTTGTCTGAGGCCGGCATCGACATTGTCGAGGCGCGGTGCATGGTCAATCGCCCGATGACGAGTAATCGGTTTGTGGTTGAGGTGGGGGATACGCAGGTCTTGAAGTCGACTGTGACGCGGCTTCGGAACGTGGATGGCGTCTTTGACGCCTACCGCGTGACTCCCAGCGCTTAGGGTCGTTCGCGGATCTCGTGGCGCCTGGGGCGCCGTGTGGACCGGGGCCGTACATCCGTACTGATCCCGATCCACCCGCCGCCCCATGCATCCACGATCTCTCGCTCAAGCGGGTGGTGCTCGCTTTCCGTGGATCGGGCTGCCGGGGTGAAGCGGCGGTGCTTTGGTCTCCGTCGGCGTTTGGCCTAATGACTGTCCTACCGCGTCACTCCCGGCGCCTAGCGGCGTGTTGATGCGTTAGCTTCGCGGCGTGCTCGTGGTTCCCGCCTTCGGCTGCCTGCGATGACCGACGCGGTGGCGGATGCGGGCGGTGAGCTTGCCGAGCGACACCGGGAAGCTCAGCATGGGGGGCATCAGCGGAGTGGTCATGACCGTGTGATCGCGATCATTGAGGCCGTCATGCTGTCGGTCGTCGCTTTGATGGCGGCGTGGTCGGGGTACTGCGCAGCGTCCTGGGACACGGAGGCGTCGAACCTGCTTGCCCACTCATCGGCGGTGCAGGTCCAGGCGCAGGCGGTTACGCAGGAGGCGCTTCAGATCCAAACGCTCGACTCGGTCGCGTTCGATGGCGCGCTCTCGGCCTTTCTCGGCGGCGACCGCAAGGCGTTCAACCTGACCGTCCAGCAGATGCGCCCGGGGTACCGCCGGGCGTTCGAGGCGTGGGTTGCGGAGCGCCCGCTGAAGAACCCGTCGGCTCCGCGCAATCCGACGCTCATGCCGCAGTACCGCCTCCCGCAGGCGGCCCAGGGGAAGAAGCTCACCGCCGAAGCTCATGCGCTCTATGCGGAGGCGGGCAAAGCAGGAACCAACTCCGACCATTACGTCCGGCTGACGGTGATCCTCGCGACGGTGCTGTTCCTCCTGGGAATCAGCGGGCATTTCCCCGTACGGTCGGCGCGCTACGGACTGATCGGCGTCGGCTCGATCCTGATCATCTACAGCGTCGTCCAGATGCTCGGCCTCCCGGGACCCCCGTCCTGAGAGCGGAGCCCGCTCAGCCGAGAACCGTGAGCGCGCCCGGCAGCACGTCGAACTGGGCGATGTCGACGGGCTCGAGTGCTTCGCCGTCGGCCTGGACGACGACGGGTGTTCCGTCGGCGCGCCTGATCGTGAGCTCGCCGACGTCCCTGAGCGCCTCGGCGTGGCGGTGCCCGCTGACGTCGAGCCCCTGGAACCAGAGGCGTGCTCCCATCGTGGGGAGGTCCAGTGGCCCGGTGCGGCGCAGGATCGCGGCTGACATCGTCCCGGAGTCGAGCTGCACCTCGCGGCAGACCTCGATCGGCCGCTTTCCGGCGAACGTGTAGAGCGGGGCGTTCTGGACGAGCGCGGTGACGCCCTCGACCGGCTCGTGCCCCGGTGACTCGACGATGAACCGCGGCGCGCGCACGAGGTAGTGGCGCAGGAAGACGGCGATCGCGGCCTGGACGTACGCGAGCTCGCGCCAGCGCGCCTTGCGGGCAGGATTCGCGTCGACCCGCAGGACGACGTCGGCGTCCAGGCCGACTCCTGCTGAGAAGGTGAAGAGGCGGCCGTTGACGCGGCCCGCATCGACCTGGCGCGGCTCCCAGCGGTCGGCCAGGCCGAGCAGCTGTTCGGCCGCATCGACGATGTCTGCGGGGATCCCGAGCAGCTTCGCGTAGACGTTCTGCGAGCCGCCGGGGAGGGGATAGAGGGGGACTCCGGTCCCGATCAGCCCGTTCGCGGCCTCGTTGACGGTGCCATCGCCGCCGAGCGTCACGACGACGTCAGCGCCTCCGCGCGCAGCGGCGCCCGCGAGCCCGGTCGCGTGCCCGGGGGCGTCGGTGTCGACGGCTTCGACGTCGAAGCGGCTGGCGAGCGCTGCGACGACGAGCCGCCGCAGGCGCTGGTCGACGCTCGAGGCGAACGGGTTGACGATCACGACCATGCGGCGCGCGTCGGCGGGCCGCTCGAGTGCCTCGCGTTCGACGGCCGGCGAAGGGCCGGCGGGCAGACCGGTGCCCACGCGCTAGAGCAGGCCGCGCCGGCGGAAGCCGGTGATCATCGCGGCGAGCACGACGACCATCACCCCGAGCACGATCCAGAAGCCGCTGATGTCGCCCTGGCCGGGGACGCGCACGTTCATGCCGAAGACACTGGCGATCAGCGTCAGCGGCAGCATCACGACGCTGAAGACCGTGAGCACGCGCAGCACCCGGTTGAGCTCGTGCGAGAGCACCGACTCGTTCGTCCCCTCGAGCGCCTCGACGACCTCCTTGAAGTTCTCGAGCATGTCCCAGACGCGTTCGGATGCGTCGTTGATGTCGTCGAAGTAGACGTCGAGGTCCTCTTCGACGTAGCGCTTGGTCGTGCGCTCGAGGTCGGCGAGCGCCGAGCGCATCGGCCGCACGACGCGGCGGAAGTTGATGATCTCCTGCTTGACCGTGAAGAGGTCGCGGACGACCTCGTTGGAGCGGCCCTCGAAGACGTCGTCCTCGAGGCGCTCGAGCTTGTTGCCCATCTTCCGCAGCATCGGGAACGACGCATCGACGGCGTCATCGACGATCCGGTAGAGCAGGTAGCCCGCGCCTTTGCCGAACAACTGCTCGCGCAGCTCCTCGTTGTTCTGGCAGCGCTCGAACAGGTAGTCCAGCGAGCGCAGCGGCTGGTTGGGGACCGTGATCACGTAGTCCGGCCCGAGGAAGACGTCGACCTCGGCGGCGCTCAGCCGGCCGAGCTGCTTGTCGTAGCGCGGGAACTGCAGGACGATGAAGATGTAGTCGTCGTACTCGTCGACCTTCGGGCGCTGGTTGCGCGAGGAGATGTCCTCGTAGTCGAGCGCATGGAAGTCGAAGCGCTCCTCGAGCCAGTCACGCTCTGGCGCGCGGAAGCCATCGATGTTGATCCAGCGCAGGTCGCGCCCCTCAGGGCCGCCCTCGACGATCTGGACGCGGGGTGCCTGATGCTCAGGCGCGGGTGCTACGACGTTGCCGCGCGACCGCGCAGCCCGGCGCAGGCGGGGCTTGGGCAGGCTGGGCATGACTTCGGGGCTCGTCGCTCATGGTGTTCGCCTTCGCAGCTGAGGCTGCGCCTCGCAAACCAGTGTATCCAGGACGCCAGCGGGTTCGGGGCGTCGTCGTGCACGAATCGAGCGTGACGCCGCCGGACCCGTCTGCTAGGTTTTCCAGCGGACACATCCAGAGGGGTGGAGGGACTGGCCCGATGAAACCCCGGCAACCGACCATTTTGGAACGGTGCCAAATCCTGTAGATGTGGTTGGAGATTCCAGATCCTCCGCCACGTGTCGCCGGTGGAGGTTTTCATGGGAGCTACGAATCTTGGGTGTCGCGAATGCGGCGCCGCGTATGAGTTGGATGCGAGCTATGTCTGCTCGCGCTGCTTCGGTCCGCTCGAGGTCGTCTACGACCACAGCGGGCTGACGGGGGATATTCCGGAGCTGCAGCGCCGGATCCAGGCGGGACCGCAGAACATCTGGCGCTATGCCGATTTCCTGCCGGTCGACGGGCAGCCGGGGCCTTCGGGCCGGGCATCCTCGCGCGCCGGCCTGCCGGCCGGGTGCACGCCACTGATCCGCGCCGATCGCCTGGCGGAGCGCCTCGGCCTCGGTGAGGTGTGGGTCAAGAACGACGCCGCCAACCCGACGCACTCGTTCAAGGATCGCGTCGTGAGCGTCGCCGCAACACGCGCCCGTGAGCTCGGCTTCGAGGTGCTCGCGTGCGCCTCGACCGGGAACCTGGCCAACTCGGTCGCCGCCAACGCGGCCGCGCTCGGCCTCGAGAGCTACGTGTTCATCCCGTCCGACCTCGAGGAGCAGAAGATCCTCGCGACCGGCATCTACGGGACGAACCTCGTCAAGGTCCGCGGCAACTACGACGACGTCAACCGTCTCTGCACCGAGCTGTCGGGCGAGCGCGACTGGGCGTTCGTCAACGTCAACCTGCGGCCCGTACTACGCCGAGGGCTCGAAGACGCTCGCCTACGAGATCGCCGAGCAGCTCGGCTGGGCGACGCCGGACCGGATCGTCGCGCCGGTCGCCTCGGGCTCGCTCTACACCAAGATCGCCAAGGGCTTCCGCGAGTGGCTCGACCTCGGGCTGATCAGCGGCGAAGTGCCGGCCATGCACGGCGCGCAGGCCACCGGCTGCTCGCCGGTCGCGCAGGCCTGGGACGCGGGCCACGACGTCTGCCGCCCGGTGAAGCCCGACACGATCGCCAAGTCGCTCGCGATCGGCAACCCGGCCGACGGTCCGTACGCGCTCGAGCTCGCTCGCAACAGCGGTGGCTCGATCGAGTCCGTCACCGACGACGAGGTGCGCGCCGGTATCCGCCTGCTGGCCGAGACCACGGGCGTCTTCACCGAGACGGCAGGCGGCGTGACCACCGCGACGCTTGCCAAGCTCGCCGAGCAGGGTGCCATCGGCCGCGACGATCGCGTGGTGCTCGTCATCACCGGCGACGGCCTGAAGACGCTCGACGCCGTGCGCGGAACCTTCGAGTCGTTCGAGATCGACGCCTCGCTGGATGCCTTCGAGGCTGAGGTCGAGTCGGTCGCACTCGCCGGTCGCGTCGCATGAGCGCCGTCGTCAAGATCCCGACCCAGCTGCGCGCGGCGGCCGGCGGCGAGTCCACCGTCGACGTCCCGGGCGCGACGGTCGCCGAGGTCCTCGACGCACTGTTCGAGCGGCATGCGGAGCTGCGCGAGCGGCTCTGCGACGAGAGCGGCTCGCTGCGGCGGTTCGTCAACGTCTACGTCGGTGGTGAGGACATCCGCTTCGGCGCTGCCCTCGACACCCCCGTCGCGGACGGGGCCGAAGTGCAGATTCTTCCCGCCGTCGCCGGCGGGTAGCGCGCCCGGACGCTGACGCGGCGGGTACGGTCACGCGGTGGCCGACCCGCTGCGCGAGTATCGAAAGAAGCGCCACCCGGAGGTCTCACCTGAGCCTCCGGGGAAGCGCCCGCGCCCGCGTCGCGGCGCTCCCCGCTTCGTCGTCCAGGAGCACGACGCGACGCGGCTGCACTGGGACCTGCGACTCGAGCACGACGGCGTCCTGGCCTCATGGGCGCTGCCGCGGTTCCTGCCGCCGACCGCCGGCGACAACCGGCTCGCGGTGCGGACCGAGGATCACCCCGTCGAGTACCTCGACTTCCAGGGCGACATCCCGGCGGGCGAGTACGGCGCCGGCCGCATGCGGATCTACGACCGCGGCACGTACGAGATGCTCGTCTGGGAGGCCCGCAAGGTCGAGATCGAGCTCCACGGCGAGCACCTGTCCGGGCGCTGGGCGCTGTTCCCGATCGGTCGCGAGGGCGAGGACGAGCGCCACTGGATGATCCACCGGATGGGCGAACCGCTCGATCCCGACGCCGAGCCGATGCCCGACGGCCTGCCCCCGATGCTCGCCCGCGCTGGAACGCTGCCGACGGGCGAGGGCTGGTCGTTCGAGGTCAAGTGGGACGGCGTGCGCGCGCTCTGCCAGTCCGAGCCCGGCCGGATGTCCTTGCGCTCGCGATCGGGGTCGGACATCACGGCGGGCTATCCCGAGCTTGCCCGGCTGAACCGCGCGCTGCACCAGCACAGCGCGATCCTCGACGGCGAGATCGTCGCGTTCGACGCCGGCAGCGACCCGCCGCGCCCGAGCTTCCAGGCGCTGCAGCGCCGGATGCACGTCCGCGACGAGCGCAAGGTCAAGCGTCTCGCGGCGCAGGTCCCCGTGACCTACGTGATCTTCGACCTGCTGTGGCTCGACGGGCGCTCGCTCACCCAGCTGCCCTACAGCGAGCGGCGCCGGCTGCTGCTCGAGCTCGGCCTCGAGGGCTCGCACTGGCAGACCCCGCAGGCACACGCGGAGCCGGGCGCGGGAGCGGCGCTGCTCGCCGCCGCCGGGGAGCTGGGGCTGGAGGGCGTCGTCGCCAAGCGCGTGTCGGCGCCGTATGAGCCGGGCAGGCGCAGTGGGTCGTGGATCAAGGTCCGCCGCCGCGAGAGCGCCGAGCTGCTGATCGGCGGCTGGGTCGAAGGGGAGGGGGGACGACGCGGACGGGTCGGCGCGCTGCTCCTGGGGGAGCGCGACGACGATGGGACGCTGCACTACCGCGGTCGCGTCGGCTCCGGGCTGTCCGAGCGCGAGCTCGACGACCTCGCCGGCCTGCTCGAGCCGCTGGCGCGCGCGGACAGCCCGTTCGCACCCGGCAGAGGCAGGCCGCCGAAGGCCTCGCACTGGGTCGAGCCCACGTTGCTCGCCCACGTCGCCTACGCCGAGCGCTCAGAGGGTGGCCTGCTGCGGCAGCCCGTCTGGCTGGGCCTGCGCGCCGACCTGCCGTCGCCGCTGGCGCTGCGCGACGAGCGCGCGACCAAGGGACACGGCCGCACCGCGACGGCGCTGGTCGACGGCCGCGAGATCGCCCTCACGAACCTCGACAAGCCACTGTTCCCGGACGGCACCACGAAGCGCCAGGTGATCGAGTACGCGGCGGCGATCGCGCCGGTGCTCGTCCCGCACTTCAGCGGCCGCGCGCTGACGTTGGTCCGTGTGCCGAACGGTGTCGGGAAGGAGACCTTCTTCGAGAAGCGCGCGCCGTCGCACCGCCCCGACTGGGTCCGGACCGCCACGGTCAGCTACGGGCGCGAGACGATCGAGCACGTCCTCGCGGACGATCGCGCGACGCTCGTCTGGCTCGCCCAGCTCGCGGCGCTCGAGCTGCACCCGTCGCTGGCGCTCGCCGCGGCACCGCAACGCCCGACCGCCGTCGTGTTCGATCTCGATCCGGGCCTTCCGGCCACGATCGTCGAGTGCTGCGAGGTCGCGCTGCTGCTGCGCGCGATGCTCGAGGGCGTCGGGCTGCGGGCGTTCGCGAAGACGTCCGGGTCCAAGGGACTGCAGGTCTACGTCCCGCTGAATCGCCCCGACGTCACGTTCGACGCGACGAAGGCGTTCGCGAAGGCGGTCGCCGAAGTGCTGGCCGGCGGCCGGCCGGACCTTGTCGTCGCCCGCCAGGCAAAGAGCGTGCGCGCGGGGAAGGTGCTCGTCGACTGGTACCAGAACGACAGCGCCAAGACGACGATCGGCGTGTACTCGCTGCGGGCCAGGGACCGGCCGACCGTGTCAGCGCCGGTCTCGTGGGATGAGGTCGAAACGGTCGTCTCAATGGGCGACGGCGCTCCGCTGGTGATCACGATCGACCAGATTCTGCGGCGCGTGGAGACCCTTGGCGATCTGTTCGCCGAGGTCCAGAGCACGTCGCAACGCCTGCCCGCAACGGGCTGAACGGCCGAATTCTGGACGTATGTCCGACCCCCTCGGGGGTTGATGACGCACTCGTCTTCGGGTCCAGACCCCATCAAGGTCTGGCCGCAGCTCCCGATAACACGCGGGTGAAGGTCGATCCAACACGTAGCAACCGCTTGCCATGCAGCCCCGCCGGTCGGCGCGCGAACCTGTCCGCTGAGCGCGGGTCAATCCTCTTCGAGGCCCTGGTCTCGATGGTGCTGCTCGTGATCTTCTCGCTCGGATTCCTCGGAGCGATCGACACCGCATCGCGGATCAGCGGCAACAACGAGTCGCGCTCTGCGGCCGCGGCGCTCGCGCAGGAGGACATCGAGCGCGTCAAGGCGCTGAAGATCCGCGACCTCGCGAACATGAATGCCACGCGCACCGTCGTTGTCGGCGGCGTGCCGTACACGGTGACGACGACCACGCAGTGGGTCGACGACTCCACCGGCACGACCACCTGTCCGTCGGGCGCGACCCGCACCGACTACCTGAAGGCGATCTCGGTCGTCAGCTGGCCGACGATGGGCAAGATCCGGCCGGTCAAGAACCAGACGCTGATCGCCGTGCCACTCGGCACGTTCGACGACGCCACCGGCGGCCTGATCGCCAAGTTCATCGACCGTGACGGCGATGGCGTACCGAACATCGGCGTCTCGCTGGCCGGCCCCACCACCAGCAGTGGCTCGACCGACGCCGACGGCTGCGCGTTCTGGAGCGGCCTGCCCGAGGGCGGCTACTACGTCAACGTCGCCCAGCCCGGCTACGTGGACATGGACGGCAACAACACGATCCACCAGAGCGGCACGGTCACCGGCGGCTCGACGAACTCCTTCGTCTTCGCCTACGACCAGGCGGCGACCGTCACGGCGTCGTTCCGGACGACGGTCGGCGGCACGCCACTGGCTGACAAGGGCACCGACCTGATGGTCGCCAACAGCGGCATGCAGTCGCCCGGCACGAAGACCTTCAGCGTCGGAACGGCCGCGACGACGATCTCGTCGGGCGCGACCCTGTACCCGTTCTCCGACGGCTATGTCGTCTGGGCCGGTAAGTGCGCGGGCGCCGATCCACGGACCTATTCGCAGCCGGTCTCCTCCGTCAGCGTGGCCCAGGGCGGCTCGAGCGCGGTCAGCATCCAGGAGCCGGCGCTCAACATCATCGTGAAGCGCGGAACCACCGCCGCCGCAGCCACCGTCTACACGGCGGCGACCGTCCGGATCACGCCGGTCACGGCGGGCTGCGGCTCGACCTACGGCGGGACCGGACTGCTGAACGCGTCGGGAGCGCTGACGAACCCGGGCACCCCCTACGGCGACTACACCGTGTGCGTCAGCGACGGCTCGAAGAAGGTCACGTCGGGGACGATCCAGAATCGCGCGGCAGCAGGCACGGCAGTCCAGACCTTCACGATCGTGACGGGCGCCACGGGCACGAGCCCGACAGGGACATGTCCATGAGGCTGCGCAACCTCTGGGGCCGGAGGTCTGCCCTGAGCGAGGACGACGGCTTCACCCTGATCGAGCTGCTCGTCGGCTGCTCGATCGGAATCCTCGTGCTCGTCGGCGGGATCAACGTCATGGACTCGAGCCTGCGGATCTCGCGTACGACGCAGGCGCGGACGGACTCTGCTCAGCGGGCGCGCACCGCGATGGAGATCTTCACGCGCGACCTGCGCTCGCAGGTGTGCCTCAGCGCGACGGCGCCGTCGCTCGTGACGGCGACGAACACGAACGTCATCTACTACGCGAACCTCGGGCAGGTCGACACCAACCCCGAGAAGCACGAGATCTCGCTGGAAAGCGGGGACATCGTGATGCGGCGCTGGGTCGGTACCGGGACGCCGCCCTCGATGACCTGGCCGGGCACACCGACCAGCACGCGCACCATTCTCGAGAACGTCGCGACCGCCGGCGGTACGCCGTTCCTGCGCTACTACGCCTGGCAGAACGGCAACCCGGTGCTTCCCACCACATTGCTGGCCGCGCCGCTGTCGGCCGCGAACCTCCCGCTCCCGGTGAAGATCGCGCTGTCGTTCCGCACGTACCCGGCGCGCGACTTCAAGAACAACACAGGATCCACGGACATGCAGGACGCGGTCTTCGTTCGCGCCGCTGATCCGATCGATACGACGAAGGGACCTCGATGCTGAGGCGTGGCTGGACTGTCCGCGGAGCGTTGCGCGGTGAAAGCGGCATCGCCCTGCCGGCGATGATGACCATGATGCTCGTGATGGGCGCGCTGACGGCGGGTGTCGTCGTGACCGTCCAGGCCGACACGCCCGTGGCGCGCAAGGACCAGGACCGCAAGCTGGCCTACGGCGCTGCCGAGGCCGGCATCCAGAACTACCTCTTCCGTCTGCAGCACGATCTTGATCTGTGGACCAAGTGCGACCAGATCTCGGGCACGAAGTTCGTCAACCCGACCTGGAACGGGACCGGCGCCGACCCGCGCGTCTGGCGCGGCCTGCCGGGTACCGAGGCGGACTACACCGTTGAGCTGCTGCCGGCGACCGGCTACTCGCAGTGCAGCACGACCAATCCGTCGGTGTCTCTGGTGCAGAACGGCCTGATCCGGGTGCGCTCGACCGGTCGTGTGCGCGGGATCAAGCGCAGCCTGATCGCGAAGTTCCGCCGGCGCAGCTTCCTGGACTTCCTCTACTTCACCGACATCGAGTCGCTCGACCCGGCCTGGTACACGCGCTATGTCGACGGCGCGCCGACGGTCCCGGACATCACGCAGTGGGCTTCGGACAACTGCGGCTGGTATCGCGACGGTCGCTCGAGCAAGACCTACAGCGGCAAGTGGTTCGACTCCGGGAACGTGGGGCACAGCTTCACGCAGAAGTGCGGTGAGATCCAGTTCGCCGCCGGCGACGCGCTGAACGGGCCGGTCCACACGAACGACGAGTTCCTGATCTGTGGCCACCCGGTCTTCGGGCGCACGATCGACGACTCGATCGAGGTGTCGGCATCCAGTCCGGGCTGGCGCTCGGCATGCTCGAGCTCGAGCCCGTCGTTCTCCGGCACGTACAACGCCTCGGCGCCGCTGCTGACGATGCCCGACACCAACACGGGTCTGCGCGATACGACACTGCCGGCGTACGTCTTCACCGGCAAGACCACGATCGTGCTCGGCGCGAGCAACATGACCGTCAACGGCACGACGATGGCCTACCCGTCGAACGGGCAGATCTACGTCCAGAACGGCACCTGCGGACAGAGCCTGAAGACCTACGACCCGTACAACTCGCCGGCCGGTTGCGCAGACGTCTACGTCCGCGGCAGCTACGGCGCGTCGCTGACGATCGCGAGCCAGAAGGACGTGATCATCAATGGCAATGTCACGAATGCGAACGACTCGCTGCTGGCGCTGATCGCGGACCAGTTCATCCGGATCTACCACCCGATCACCAACCTCGACACGTCCAACGACACGTGCAACAACGTGACGAGCGGGGCGGCCGGTTCAGTCTCGCTGCAGGACCCGGTGATCGTGGCCTCGCTGTTCGCCCTGAACCACTCGTTCATGGTCGACAACTACTTCTGCGGCAACCCGCTGGGCACCCTGTCGGTCACCGGCACGATCGTGCAGAAGTACCGCGGCCCGGTCGGCACCGGCGGCAGCAGCGGCGCGTCGACCGGCTACATCAAGGACTACAACTACGACGACCGCTTCCACTTCCGTGAGCCGCCGGCGGTCGTCGACCCGATCCAGTCCTCCTGGCGCGTGCTGTCACAGACCGAGCAGGTCACGGCGCGCTGAGCCAGCTGCGCGGCGTCTCGTCGAGCATCGTCGCGACGTCCGCGTCGCTGACGCCGAGCTCGGCGAGCGCCGGCAGGATCTCCTCGAAGATGTGGGTGAAGTGCCACTTCGGCGCGAGCTGCGCGATCATCTCCTCGGGGAACCAGTCGATCGTCGCGCAGGCGTCCTGGCTGAGCACCATCCGGCCGGCGTAGCCGCGCTCGCAGAGCGCCGCGACGGTCGTGTTGCGCGCGGCGTCCGGCAGGAAGATCTCGGTGCCGTAGCGGTCCATCCCGATGAACGGCCCGAGCGCGAGCAGCTCCTCGATGTGGTCCAGGTCGTCGGTGTCGCCGGTGTGGGCGATCATCACCCGGTGCGCGGGCACGCCCTCCTCGAGGAAGATCCGCATCTGCTCCAGCCCGGTCTTGCTGGCCGGCTGTGAGTGGGCCATGATCGGGCGGCCGGTGCGGTTGGACGCGCGTGCCGCCGCGCGGTGGACCTTCTCCATGTCGGGTGTCATTCCCGGCTCGTCGGCAGCGGTCTTGATGAACGACGCCTTGATCGGCGTCTCCTGGATGCCGACCTCGATGTCGTGGACGAACGCGTCCGCGAGGTAGTCCTCGTCGCGCGTCTGGAAGTGGTGGGGGATGAACGTGTAGTGCTGCCCGTAGATCCCGGTGGCCAGCACCATCTGGATGCCGGTCTCGTGCGCGACCGCCGCCGCCAGCCGCGCGTCGCGCGCGAGGTCCATGCAGCCGGGGTCGACGATCGTGCGGACACCGTGCGCCATCGCCGCGCGGACCTGCGCGACGGCGCGCTCCAGCTCACGCTCGTGGTCGTGCAGGTGCGGGTACTGGAAGCGGATCGACTCGCTCGCCGTCAGCAGGTGCTCGTGGCAGAGCGTGCGGCCGAGGTCGGCGGGGTCGATCGGGCCGGTCGTCGTCTCGATGGTCGTCATGCGCGCGGATTCTTCAGTAGGTCGCGGATCTCCTCCAGCAGGACCGCCTCATCGCTGCGGCCGTCCTCGGCCTTCTCGATCCCCATGCGCCGCTGGATCGCGTCGATCGGCCGCACGACGAAGAAGAAGACGGCGGCCGCGATCGAGATGAAGGCGATCAGCGCGTTGAGGAACGAGCCGTAGCGGAACACCGAGTCGTTGATCGTGAACGTCAGGTCGGAGAAGTCGGGCTTGCCGACGATCGCCGCCACGATCGGCGTGAGCAGGTTGGCCACGAGCGACGTGACGAGTGCGCCGAACGCCGCGCCGATCACGACCGCAACCGCCAGTTCGACGATGTTGCCGCGCAGCATGAACGCGCGGAACTCCTTCAGCATGGTGCCGGCTCCTGCGTGGGGTACCGGCGCATCTTCGCGCCGCGAGCCCGCGGGGTCCAGCCCCGGCCTAGAAGACCCAGCGCAGGATGCGCGTTACGACGGCGTAGAGGCTGTAGCTCCAGACATTCATGACCCAAAGGGAGTTGTGTCGATTCCCTTGGGCCCCGTATCGGCGCCTGCGCCGGACGGCATGAGAGCTGCGCCGGACGGTGGACGGGTTGGCACAGCAAAAGAGGCGCCGCTCCGTCGCAGGGGTACCAAGACGGAGCGACGCCTACATCCGTAAGCCTACGCACGAAGAGGAGGTCCGTCGAGTCGCTGCGCCGGACCTCGCAGCTCCGAACGTCAAGTTCGGGCGTCGCCGGCTCCGGGGGGATGGAAACGGCGACGCTCTGAAAAGGGTAGTGGTGGCGCGCTCGACGCGCGCCACCAGACGGGGCTCAGGAGACCCGGGTATTCGTGGCGAGCGCGTCGCCGATCTGCCGCGCGACCTCGCGGTAGAAGCCGGCGTGGCAGGACTCGGCGCCGGAGCTCGCGCGCGGCGCCGACGCGACGAGCTCGCTCCAGACCGCCTGGCCGGCCGGGAGGCCCGTTCCATGCGTTCGTCGTCGCGACGGCCTGCATGCCGTCGAGGCGCTGGGCGGTCTTCTGACGCACGACGCGCCAGGCGTATGAGCGGCGCACGCCGTAGTCCTCGACGTACGGCGGAGCGGCGGCCGGAAGCGCGGCGGTGACGTGGTCGGCCGCGGTGCCCGCGGGGCCGGTCTTCAGCACGACCTTGAACGTCACGAGGTACGGGCACGCGGCCTTGTCGGTGCGGAACTTGATGCTCGCGGTCCCGCGCGAGACGAGCTTCCACGCCTTCGGGACGATCACCGATGCGCGCGGGTAGCCCTTGGCCCCGGGCAGGCCGGTCACGGCGACGTTGTTCGCCGACAGGCTGTAGCGCGAGTACGGCGTCGGGCTCGAGGACGAGGCGGCGAACGCGCCGGCCACGGTCGCCGTCAGGGCGACGAGGGCGAGAACGGCGATGGCGATGACACGGCGCGGCGAGCGCATGTACGGCTCCTTCGATGTAAGCGGGTAGGGACTGGACTCTCCTACGCACTACTACGAAAACGGCGCCCAAAGGTTGCGCTGCCGCCGTCCCGCACTGTGGCTCAGGCGCGCCGCGGCCCGAGGTGGAACGTCAGCGATCCGCTGCACGTCGTGTCGCCGGACGTGACACCGGTCATCGTGATCGTGCCGTTCGCGTACTTGCCGACGAACTTGCCGCTGGCGACGGTCGAGATCGCACCGAGTTTGTACGGCGCCAACTTCCAGCTGCTGCCGGTGACGGTCATCTTCGCCGACCGCAACGTGACCGTGCGCGCCGGGACCGTCGTGACGCCGTCTGCGCAGGTGAACGGAACCGCCAACGCGACGATCGATCCGAACTTGGCCTTCGACGCGGGCTTGAACGGGTTGTAGCCGAAGAAGAACGCGCCGCTCTTGGCCGGGGCGATCGCGTCCACGTTCCCGCCGTAGTGACCCTGCCACGAGGGGATCTTGGGCTTCTTCGCGGCGGCGACACCAGACGTCAGGCCGGTCGCGCCGAGCGCGAGCACGATCAGCAGTGGGGCGACAAGCAGCCTGCGGGGCATGGTCAGTCCTCCGGCTTGAAGGGATGGTTTCCCGCGCAACCTACTGCCGGTGGACCTCCAGGTGCAACAACTTGTCGCACGGTGCGCCCAGGCAGTTTTGACGTGCGACCGCGTGCTTCGGACCGACCGGCAGACGCTTCAGGAGTTGACGGTCCGCGCGCGCTGCCGCGGAGCGAACTCCGCGACGGCCGGGACCGCCGGCGAGACGAACGTGTTCCCGCAGACGACGCAGCCCTGCTGGGCGCTGCGATCCGGAGGCTGCGTCTCACCGCAGCGCAGGCATCGCAGACATTCGCCAGGACGTGTCATTCCTGAAGAATCGGCTCAATCGCGGTCGTGCTTGAGCACGACGCGCCCGAGAGGATTCGAACCTCTGACCTCTCGCTCCGGAGGCGAGCGCTCTATCCACTGAGCTACGGGCGCCGGTGGGCTGCGCGGGCAGCCCGGAAGCGCAGAGTACCGACCACCTGCGCGGCGATACGCTCGCCGTTGATGGACGAGCTCGAGCTGTTCTTCGCCGGCACCGGCGCGTCGGTGCCCGCGGCCAGGCGTGGGTTGCCGGCGCTGCTCGTGCGCGTCGACGGCGAGCGCCTGCTGTTCGACTGTGGCGAGGGCACCCAGCGCCAGCTGCTGCGCAGCGTCGGACTGCCCGATCTCGACACGATCTTCCTCACGCACCATCACGCCGACCACTGGCTCGGCCTGCCCGGCATGTTCAAGACGTTCGACCTGCGCGGGCGCGAGAAGCCGCTCGACGTGTTCGGCCCGCCGGGCACGCAGCGGCTGCTGTCATCGCTCTCCGGCGTGTGGGGCCGCGTCGCGTATGACCTCCAGATCACGGACATCGACGCCGGCGACGCGATCGAGTTCGACGGCTACGACGTCGAGGCGTTCAACGTCCGTCATCGCGGCCGCGCGTTCGGCTACACGATCGTCGAGCACGAGCGGCTCGGGCGCTTCGACCCCGAGCGCGCCGATGGCGCTCGGCCTCGAAGCCCGGTCCCGCGTTCGCGCGGCTGCAGGCGGGGGAGACGGTCGACGGCGTGCGCCCGGACGAGGTGATCGGTGAGGCCCGGGCCGGCCGCCGCGTCGTCCTCTCCGGTGACACGGCGCCGTGCGACATGGTGCGCGAGTCGGCGCGCGGGGCTGACGTGCTGATCCACGAGGCGACGTTCCTCGACGAGGATGCCGGCCGCGCCGCGGAGACCGAGCACAGCACCGCGCGCCAGGCGGCCGAGGTCGCGCGCGAGGCCGACGTCGGCCTGCTCGTGCTGACGCATCTCTCGAGCCGCTACCCGCCGCGGCTCGTGCGCGAGGAGGCGCTGGACGCGTTCGAGCGGGTGCATGTGGCGCGCGACTTCGACGCCGTCGACGTGCCGCAGGTCGAGAAGGGTCCAGCGCAGGTCGTGCCGTGGGATCGCGCTGCTAGATTCCCGGACGACGGCCAGAAACCGGCCGCAGAGCTCCTTTAACCCGGTCCTGAGAGGCCAGGAAGGACGGAAACGACGTGAACGACGACGGCAAGGTCGTCCTCGATGGCGACGACATGCGGCGCACCCTGGTGCGGATCGCACACGAGATCGTCGAGCATCACGAGGGCCCGACCGGACTTGGCGATCGTCGGCATCCAGCGCCGCGGCGCGGTGCTCGCCGAGCGCCTGCACACGATCCTCTGCGACCTGCTCGAGCACGACGTGCCGCTCGGCCTCGTGGACATCAGCTTCTACCGCGACGACCTGACGACGCGCAGCGAGACGCCCGAGGTCCACGCGACGCAGATCGGGTTCCCGGTCGACGGCGCCACCGTCGTGATCGTGGACGACGTCCTCTACACCGGGCGCACCGTCCGCGCGGCGATCGAGGTGCTCTTCTCCTTCGGCCGCCCGGCGACCGTCCAGCTGGCGGTGCTGGCAGACCGCGGCCATCGCGAGCTGCCGATCCGCCCCGACTACGTCGGCAAGAACCTTCCGACATCACGCAACGAGCGCGTGAACGTGCACGTGACCGAGATCGACGGCGTCGACGAGGTCACGATCTCCTCGCGCGCGGGGGTGCCGTCATGAAGCATCTGCTCTCGATCGAGGACCTCGACCGCGCCGCCATCGAGCGGATCTGCGACCGCGCCGCCGCCTTCGAGGAGGTCGGCGAGCGCGACATCAAGAAGGTGCCGGCGCTGCGCGGGCGCACGGTCCTGAACCTCTTCTACGAAGCGAGCACGCGCACCCGCAGCTCGTTCGAGCTCGCCGCCAAGCGGCTCAGCGCCGACGTCGTCAACTTCGTCGCCTCCGGGTCGTCGGTCGAGAAGGGCGAGTCGCTGAAGGACACGGTGCTGACGCTCAGTGCTCACCGGCCGGACGCGATCGTGGTGCGCTGCCCCTGGGCGGGCGCGCCGGCGCTGCTCCCGCGCTGGACCGACGCGGCGATCGTGAACGCCGGGGACGGCAAGCACGAGCACCCGACACAGGCGCTGCTCGACGTCTACACGCTGCGCCGCCGGCTCGGCTCGCTCGACGGCGCGAACATCTGGATCGTCGGGGACGTCCTGCACTCGCGCGTCGCGCGCTCCAACATCCTCGCCTTCCAGGAGATGGGCGCACAGGTGACGGTCGCCGGCCCGCCGACGCTGCTGCCGCGCGATGTCGACGCGCTCGGCGTCGAGGTGCGCACGACGCTCGACGACCTGCGCGAGGCGGACGTCGTCTACGCCCTGCGGATGCAGCGCGAGCGCATGGGCGAGTCCTACGTCCCGTCACTGCGCGAGTACGCGTCCGTCTACCAGATCGACGGACGGCGACTGGGTGCACGCCAGCTGCTGATGCATCCGGGACCGGTCAATCGCGGGGTCGAGCTTTCCGGCGACGTCGTCGACTCGCCGCAGTCGCTCGTCCTCGAGCAGGTGGCCGCCGGCGTCGTGGTGCGAATGGCGGTGCTCTACGAGGTGCTCGCGTCGACACGCGCGGGCGAGCTGGCGTCGGAGCCGCAGCCGGCATGAGCACGGAACTTCACGACGCGCTCGTGCGCGCGCCCGCGCCCCCGGCCGAGCTGCTCGTTCGCTCGGCGCATGTGTTCGACCCGCGCACGGGCCTCGACGCACCACACGATGTGCTCGTCCGCGGCGGCGTGATCGCCGAGATCGGCGCCCCCGGAGCGATCGAGGCGCCCGTCGACGCGGAGGTCGTGGACGGCACGGGACGCCGGCTCTTCCCGGGCTTCGTCGACCCGCACGTGCATCTGCGCACGCCCGGCCAGGAGCACAAGGAGGACCTCGAGACCGGCACGCGCGCGGCCGCGGCCGGCGGCTTCTGCCAGGTGATCGCGATGCCGAACAC
The DNA here is from genome assembly GCA_963821685.1 of uncultured Actinomycetes bacterium. Taxonomy (GTDB): domain Bacteria; phylum Actinomycetota; class Thermoleophilia; order Solirubrobacterales; family Solirubrobacteraceae; genus F1-60-MAGs163. The sequence continues at coordinate 319,814 of CAWGEW010000009.1, forward strand.
CGATCCGGTGGTCGACTCACCGTCGGTCCTCGGGGCGCTGCGCGAGACGGCGACGCGTGACGCGCGCATCCCGGTCGGCTTCATGGCCTCGATCACGCGCGGCCTGCGCGGCGAGGAGCTGACCGAGATGAACAGCCTGCGCCAGGCGGGGGCGCTGGGCTTCACCGACGACGGCAAGCCCGTCGTGAGTGCGGGGATGCTGCGCCGCGCGCTGCAGTACCAGCGCCTCTGCGGCGGCGTGCTCGCGCTGCACGAGGAGGACCCGGCACTCTCGGGCGTCGGGGTCATGCACGAGGGCGTCGTGAGCGCGCTGCTCGGCGTCGCCGGGATTCCGAGCATCAGCGAGTCGACGATGGTCGCGCGCGACGCGGAGATCGCCGGCTACGAGGGCGGCGCGGTGCACATGCAGCACCTCAGCTGCGTCGCGTCGGTCCGGGCCGTGGCTCTGGCCAAGGAGCTCGGCTACCGCGTCACCTGCGAGGCGAGCCCGCACCACCTGTGCCTGACCGTGGATGCGGTGCGCACGCTCGACACGAGCATGAAGATGAACCCGCCGCTGCGCACCGAAGAGGATCGCCAGGCGCTGATCGAAGGGCTGCGCAGCGGAGTCATCGACTGCGTGGCGACCGATCATGCGCCGCACGCGCGCGATGAGAAGGAGGTGCCGTTCGAGCAGGCGCCGATGGGGACGACCGGCCTCGAGACCTCGTTCGCGGCGCTCTACACCGATCTCGTCAGGCCTGGAACGCTCGACCTCGGGCTGGTCGTCGACCGCATGACCTGCGGCGGCGCGCTGTTCGGGCTGCCGATCCCGCGAATCGCGGTCGATCGAGCCGGCGAACCTCTGCCTGATCGATCTCGACGCGACCTGGGTCGTCGGCGAGGACGGCTACGAGAGCCGCTCCGAGAACTCCTGCTTCGCCGGCCGCGAGCTGCACGGCCGCGTCCTGCTGACGGTCGCGGCCGGGTCGGTCGCCTACCGCGAGCGGGCGTTCGCCGTGGCCGCCGCGCCCGAGCCGGGAGCTGAGCGCGCATGAGCGCGGAACTGCTGAATCGCGACCGCGCGGTGCTCGTCGTCATCGACGTGCAGGAGGCCTTCCGCAAGGCGATCCAGGGCTTCGACGCCGTCGCGCGCCCGCACCGCGATCCTCGTCCAGGGCGCCGCGGCGATCGGCCTCCCGGTGCTCGTCACCGAGCAGTACCCGCGCGGTCTCGGCGACACGGTTCCCGAAGTCGCCGAGCACCTGGGCGACACGCCGCGGCTGGAGAAGACGGCGTTCTCGGCGGCGCGCGCCGAGGGCTTCGACCTCGGCGGGCGCGACCAGGCGCTCGTCTGCGGCATCGAGGCGCACGTCTGCGTCGCCCAGACGGTGCTGGACCTGCTCGACGTCGGGCGTCGCCGTCCAGGTCGCGAGCGATGCGACCGGCTCGCGCGCGGCCGCCGACCGCGACATCGCGCTGCATCGCCTCGAGCAGGCCGGAGCGACGCTCACGAGCGTCGAGGCCGCGCTGCTCGAGCTGCTCGGCGAGGCCGGCACACCCGGAGTTCAAAGCCGTTCAGGAGCTGATCAAGTGACCGACTCGACGTCCCCGGGCTACCTGCTGCTGGAGGACGGAACGCGCTTCGACGGCGTGCTCTGCGGCGCCGACGGCGAGGGCCTCGGCGAGGTCGTCTTCACGACCGGCATGAGCGGCTACCAGGAGTCGGTGACCGACCCGTCGTTCGCCCGCCAGATCATCGTCTTCACCTACCCGCACATCGGGAACTACGGCGTCAGCGCCGAGGCGATGGAGTCCGCCGGCGTCCACGCCCGCGCGGTCGTGATGCGGTCCGCCGTCAACCGCGAGGACGCCCCGACGGCCGAGCGCGGCTGGCTGGACTGGCTGCGCGACTGCGGCGTGCCCGCGATCAGCGAGGTCGACACGCGCGCGCTGGTCCGCCACATCCGCACCGCGGGCGCGATGCGCGGCGGCCTGTTCGCGGCGAGCGTCCCGGTCGCGACCGCGCTCGAGTCGGTCCTCGGCGAGCCGCCGATGACGGGGCTCGACCTGGCGCGCGAGGTGACGCCGGACACGCGTCACGTTCCACGGCGAGGGCAACGACGGCCCGCTGATCGCTGCGATCGACACCGGCATCAAGCTGTCGATCGTGCGCAACCTCGTCGAGCGCGGCGCGCGCCTGGAGCTGCATCCCTGCACCGTCGTCCGTCGAAGATCTGCTGGCATCCGACCCCGACGCCGTCTTCCTCGCCAACGGACCCGGTGACCCGGCCGCCCTGGACTACGTCGTCGACACCGTGCGCGCCGTCATCGGCACGCGGCCGACGTTCGGCATCTGCCTCGGGCACCAGCTGATGTGCCGGGCGGTCGGCCTGGAGACCTTCAAGCTCCCGTTCGGCCACCGCGGCGGCAATCACCCCGTCAAGGACCTGCGCACGGGGCGGATCGAGATCACCTCCCAGAACCACGGCTTCGCGGTCGCGGCGCCCGACGGCGGGCTGCGCGTCGAGCACGACGAGCCGGTGCGCTGGGAGACCGACGTCGGCGCCGCCGAGCTCTCGCACGTGAACCTCTACGACCGCACCGTCGAAGGCCTGACGCTGCTCGACGTTCCCGGCGCGACGGTGCAGTACCACCCGGAGGCGGGACCTGGGCCCAACGACTCGCTGTACCTCTTCGACCGCTTCCTCGACCAGGTGAGGGCCACCGCCTGATGCCGCGCCGCGACGACCTTCAGAAGATCCTCATCGTGGGCTCCGGCCCGATCGTGATCGGCCAGGCCGCCGAGTTCGACTACTCCGGCGTGCAGGCCTGCAAGGTGCTGCGCGAGGAGGGCTACGAGGTCGTCCTCGTGAACTCCAACCCGGCGACGATCATGACCGACCCGGAGTTCGCGGACGCGACCTACGTCGAGCCGCTGCTGCCCGGCCCGGTCGCGCAGATCATCGAGAAGGAGCGTCCCGACGCGCTGCTGCCGACGCTCGGCGGGCAGACGGCGCTGAACCTCGCCAAGGCACTCGCCGAGGACGGCACGCTCGAGCGCTTCGGCGTCGAGCTGATCGGCGCCGACTACGAGGCGATCGACCGCGCCGAGGATCGCGACCGCTTCCGCGAGACGATGGACGCCGCCGGGCTGCGGATGCCCAAGAGCGCGATCGCCACGACGCTGGCCGAGGCGCTCTCGCACCTCGATGAGATCGGCCTGCCGGCGATCATCCGGCCGGCGTTCACGCTCGGCGGGCGCGGCGGCGGGATCGCCCGCGACCAGGCGCAGTTCGAGACGATCATCGCGCGCGGCCTCGACGCCTCACCGATCGGCCAGGTCCTGATCGACCAGTCGGTGATCGGGTGGGGCGAGTTCGAGCTCGAGGTGATGCGCGATCGCAACGACAACTGCGTGATCGTCTGCTCGATCGAGAACATCGACCCGATGGGCGTGCACACCGGCGACAGCGTCACCGTCGCGCCGCAGCAGACGCTGCCCGACCGGCTCTACCAGCAGCTGCGCGACCAGGCGATGACGGTGATCCGCGCCGTCGGCGTGGAGACGGGCGGCTCGAACGTGCAGTTCGCCGTCAACCCGGAGACCGACGAGATCCTCATCATCGAGATGAACCCGCGCGTCTCACGCTCCTCGGCGCTGGCGTCGAAGGCGACCGGCTTCCCGATCGCGAAGATCGCGGCGCGCCTGGCCGTCGGCTACACGCTCGACGAGATCCCCAACGACATCACGAAGGTCACGCCGGCGAGCTTCGAGCCGACGATCGACTACGTCGTCGTCAAGTGCCCGCGCTTCGCCTTCGAGAAGTTCCGCGGCGCCGACCCGATCCTCTCGACGCACATGAAGAGCGTCGGCGAGGTGATGGCGATCGGCCGCACCTTCCAGCAGGCGTTCGCGAAGGCGATGCGCAGCCGCGAGCTCGACTCGACGCCCGACGTCGCCGGCCTCTCGCCGGAAGAGCTGCTGATCACGCTCGAGCAGCCCGCCGCCGACCGCTACGACCACATGCTCGAGGCCTTCCGCCGCGGCGCATCGGTCGAGGACGTGTTCGAGCGCTGCGGGGTGGACCGCTGGTTCCTGCACGAGCTGCGCGAGCTGGCGCTCGATCCGCAGGCGCCGTTCGCCGGCGTGCGCTCGTTCCGCGCCGTCGACACCTGCGCCGCGGAGTTCGAGGCCGCCACGCCGTACTTCTACTCCGGCTGGGATTCGGCCGGCAGCGACGAGGTGACGTTCTCCGATCCGCCGCGGCCGGCGGTCGTGATCCTCGGCGCCGGCCCGAACCGCATCGGCCAGGGCATCGAGTTCGACTACTGCTGCGTGCACGCGGCGATGACCGTGCGCGAGTCCGGCCGCGACGCGGTGATGGTCAACTGCAACCCGGAGACCGTCTCGACCGACTACGACACGTCGGACCGCCTCTACTTCGAGCCGCTGACGCTCGAGGACGTGATCGCCGTCTGCGAGGTCGAGCAGCCGGAGGGCGTGATCGTCCAGTTCGGCGGCCAGACCCCGCTGAAGCTCGCCGCCGGTCTCGTCGAGGCGGGGATCCCGCTGCTCGGCACGAGCGTCGACGCGATCGACCTCGCCGAGGACCGCGGGCGCTTCGGCGGACTGCTCGAGCGACTCGGATACGAGGCGCCGCCGTACGCCGAGGCGCTTCTCGGTCGAGCAGGCGCTCGAGGCCGCTCGTGACGTCGGGTTCCCGCTGCTGGTGCGCCCCAGCTACGTGCTCGGCGGCCGCGCGATGGAGATCGTCTACTCCGAGGACGGGCTGCGCGAATACCTCGAGCGCAACGTGCGCGACGACGGCCGCGCGATCTTCCTGGACCGCTTCCTCGAAGACGCGATCGAGGTCGACGTCGACGCGCTCTGCGACGGCGAGGAGGCCTGGATCGGCGGGATCATGCAGCACGTCGAGGAGGCCGGCATCCACTCGGGCGACAGCGCCTGCGTGCTGCCGCCGCACTCGCTCGGGCCGGAGATGCTCGACAAGATCCGCGAGCAGTCGGCCGGGATCGCGCTGGGCCTCGGCGTCGTCGGGCTGATGAACGTGCAGTTCGCGGTCCACGCCGGGAACCTGTACGTGATCGAGGCCAACCCGCGCGCCTCGCGCACGGTCCCGTTCGTCAGCAAGGCGATCGGGATCCCGCTGGCGAAGATGGCCGCCCGGATCATGCTCGGCGAGCGCATCGCGGCACTCGACCTGCCCGACGAGCCGATGGCCGCCGACCACGTCTCGGTCAAGGAGGCGGTGCTGCCGTTCGACCGCTTCGACGGCGCCGACGTGATCCTCGGCCCGGAGATGCGCTCGACCGGCGAGGTGATGGGCGTCGCGCGCGACTTCCCGACGGCGTTCGCGAAGGCGCAGGCGGCAGCCGGGTCCCCGCTGCCCACTGGCGGCACCGTCTTCATCACGGTCACCGATCGCGACAAGCCGGGAGCCGTCGCCGTCGCGCAGACGCTGCACGACCTCGGCTTCAGCATCGTCGCGACCGAGGGCACGAAGTCCGCGCTCGAGCGGATGGGCATCCCCGCGGGGCTGCTGCAGAAGGTCGGCGAGGGCTCGCCGAACGTCGTCGACTGGATCGAGAGCGGCGAGGTGTCGCTCGTCGTCAACACGCCGACGGGCTCGGGCGCGCGTGCCGACGGCTGGCAGATCCGCCGCGCCGCCGTCGCCCGCGGCGTGCCGTGCCTGACCACGCTGTCCGGTGCGCTCGCGGCTGCCCGCGCGATCGCCTCGGCGCGGCACGGCCAGGCGGAGGTGCTGTCGCTGCAGGAGATTCACCGGCCGTCACGGGCGGTCGAGGCCACCGCGTGAGGCTGCCCGCAGCGGGTGACCGCGTGGGCGTTCAGGCCCTGCTGGGCCGCCGGGTCCTGCACGTCGTCGAGCGCCGCGAGGTCGGCGCCTACGTCGTGCTCGACGGCCGCCGACCCCGACGGGCCGGTGCCGCTGCCCGGGCCAGTTCTACATGCTCGCCGCGAGCGAGCGCTGGGGTGGGGGAGACGACGAGCGGCCGCTGCTGCCACGCGCCTTCTCGGTGCTGCGCACGAGCGGGCGCCTCGCGCCCGGTGCTCGAGTTCATGCTCGAGGCCGTCGGGCCGGGGACGACGCGGCTCTGCGAGCTGGAGGCCGGCGACGGGCTGCAGGTGCTCGGGCCGCTCGGGCTCGGGTTCACCGCTCCCGCGGATGGTCGCCGCGCCGTGCTCTGCGGTGGCGGCGTCGGGACCGCGCCGCTGGCGATCCTGCAGGACGTGCTGCGCGCCGACGACGTCCCGACGACGGCGCTGCTCGGCTTCCGCGACGCCGCCCATGCCGCCGGAGCGGTGCTGCTCGAGGGTGCGCGCGTCGCGACCGACGACGGCAGCGTCGGGCACGACGGTCTGCGTCACGGAGCTGCTCGACGCCGAGCTGGACGCGGACGCGCACGCGGTCGTCTACGCCTGCGGCCCGCCGCCGATGCTCGAGGCGGTCCGCGGCGCTGTGCGAGGCGCGTGGCGTCCGCGCCCAGCTCGCGCTCGAGTCCGGCATGGCCTGCGGCTTCGGCGCGTGCTTCGGCTGCGTCGTGCCGGTGCGCGGCGGGGGATACGTGCGGCTCTGCGTCGACGGCCCGGTCCTCGACGGCGAGCAGCTCGACACCTGCCTGGTCGCCGGGCACGGAGCCGCCGCATGAGCGCCCCGGTCAGCTTCTGCGGCCTGCAGCTGGAGCACCGGATCGTCAACGGATCGGGCACGTTCGACGCGATCGCCGCCCGCCGCGTCTTCGGTCCCGACGATCGAGACCGAGTTCCCGTTCGCGGCCTTCGTCTCGAAGACGATCACGCTCGAGCCGCGCGACGGCAACCCGCCGCCGCGGCTCTATGAGGCCTCCGGCGGGCTGATCAACTCGATCGGCCTGCCGAACAAGGGCCTGCGCGGCTACCTCGACACGGACCTGCCGGCGCTCGCCTGGCTGCCGGTCCCGCTGATCACGAACGTCATGGGCTCCACCGCCGCCGAGGTCGCCGAGCTCGTCGAAGCGGTCGCAGGAGCGCCCCGAGGTCGCGGCGATCGAGCTGAACGTGTCGTGCCCCAACGTGCGGACCGGCCTGGACATCGGCGCCGACCCCGCCGAGCTGGCCCGGTTGCTCGACGAGGTGCGCCCGCTGACGGCCAAGCCGCTGATCGTGAAGCTGACGCCGAACACCGCGGACGTCGCGCTCGTCGCGCAGGCCGCAGAGGCCTCCGGCGCCGACGCCGTCTCGCTGATCAACACGCTGCGGGCGTTCGCGCCGCACCCCGACGGGTCGGGCGCGCCATGGCTCGGCGGCGGGACCGGCGGACTGTCGGGTCCGGCCGTCCGAACGGTCGCGCTGGCACAGGTTCGAGCCGTCGCGGCGCGCGTGAGCATCCCGATCGTCGGAATGGGAGGGGTCGAGAGCGCACGTCACGCACAAGATCTCCTCGAGGTTGGTGCAACCCTCGTCGGGGTAGGAACGGAGAGTTTCCGAAACCCGCTCGCAGGCACGTCAGATCGCAGCCGCGCTCGACGAAACCGCCGCAAACGAGCATGTTTCGGCACGTTGACACGTTGTCGCAGCTCCGTCGACCCTGTGAAAACCGCTGGAAATGGGCCTGAAACCGTCAACCACAGTGAAGAACGCTCCACCTCAGGTGGAGGTCTATGCGAATTCGGCGCCCGGACCTTGCCCGTCCACAGTGAATGTGTATGGTCTCGACCCAGTGCCGCCGGCCACCGACATCGATCCAGCGAAGCAGGCCGCGGCCCCCGAGCGCTCCCACATCCAGCGGATGGAAGCGCTCCAACGCGCCAACCAGATTCGCACGCAGCGCGCCCAGCTGAAGCGTGATCTGAGGGCTGGAAAGACCTCGATCGACCGACTTCTGGTGTCGCCTCCGGAGTACCTCGAGACGGCGAAGGTCTTCGACATGCTGCTCGCAACGCCGAAGTTCGGCCGCGTGAAGGCCAACAAGATCCTGCAGCAGTGCCGGATTTCGCCCAGCAAGACGGTCGGTGGGCTCTCTGAGCGCCAGCGCACCGAGCTGGTCGACCTGCTGATTCGCCGCACCGCTCGCTGAGCTTCTGACCCGCCGGTCAGCCTGGCGCAGCGCCGCTTCCTGACCTACCGGTCAGGCGCGTCGTGACTGAGCGATCGCTGGGGCCGGTCCGAGGCCAGTCCGAGGCGCCGCATTCGAGCGGCCTGCGGCGCCTCGGATGGAGCGGCTCAGGTGGCGGGCTCCCAGTCGCCGGAGTAGCGCAGCGAGCCGGGGGTCGTGAGCAGCTCGCCGGTCTCCAGCAGCGTCTTCAGGCCGGAGAGGATCATCGGCCAGCCGCCGTAGAGCTCGCCGTGGGCGCCGTCGCGCAGCTGGTCGTGGGTGACGGTGAGGCGGCAGGAGTCGTCGCCGATCGGCTCGATCTCCCAGGTGACCCGCGACGCGCCCTCGGCCTTGACCTCGTCGCTCCACAGCGCGGTGAAGCTCTGCACGAGCCGGCGCGGCGGATCGACCTCGAGGTTCTCGCCCTCCATCAGCGCGCCGGCGGCGCCGGACGAGACGCCGCCGGTACGACGAGCCGGGCGTCCCGTCGGACTCGTAGCGCACGCCGAAGTTGTACTTCGCCCGCAGCTCGGGGTCGGTGATCGCCTCCCAGAGCCGCTCCGGCGTCGTCTTGATGTAGATCTCGAAGACCTTCTCCATCAGTCCTCCTCCAATCGGTTCTTGAGCTCGCTGAGCGCTGCCACCCACGGCTCGGCGTACTTGCTCACCCATCGGTCGTGGACGAGCCGGATCGGGACGGGGTTCAGGAAGTGCAGCTTCTCGCGGCCGCGCTTGCGCGTGACCACGAGGCCCGCCTCCTCGAGCACCCGCAGGTGCTTCATCACGCCGAAGCGCGTCATCGGCAGGCGCTGCTCGAGCTCGCTGAGGCTCTGCCCGTCGCGCTCGAACAGCTCGTCGAGCAGGCTGCGGCGGGTCGGGTCCGCGAGCGCCTTGAACACGTCGTCCACGCATCCGACAATAGGTGACCATAATGGTCACATGTCAAGACGAACAGGCGTTCGTGTGGGAGTCGACCGCCCGGGTCCGTACGATCCCGGCCCGCGTGTCCAGAGTCGTCGTCATCACGGGGCCTTCCGGGGTCGGGAAGGGCACCTTGATCCGGCTGCTGCGCGAGCAGCTCCCCGAGCTGGGGCTGAGCGTCTCGGCGACGACGCGCGACGCGCGGCCGGGCGAGCAGGACGGGGTCGACTACCACTTCCTCGCGGACGCCGAGTTCGACCGCCTCGTGAGCGAGGGCGCATTCGTCGAGCACGCCGAGTACGCCGGGCGCCGCTACGGGACGCTGCGCTCCGAGCTGGACCAGCGGACGGGCTCCGGCGAGCCGGTGGTGCTCGAGATCGAGGTCCAGGGCGCGCGGCAGATTCGCGACACGATCCCGAACGCACTGCTCGTGTTCATCGCGCCGCCGTCGCGTGAGGCGTTGCGCGAGCGACTGGTGGGCCGCGGCACCGACGCACCCGAGGTGGTGGAGCGCCGCCTGCGTGTCGCGGAGGAGGAACTCGCGGCCCAGGACGAGTTCGCGCACGTCGTGATCAACGACCGGCTGGAGGACGCCGTCCGCGAGCTGGTGACGGTCGTGCGGGCCGGCCTCGGCGGGCCGGTAGACTCAGGGGCATGATTCAGCCCCGCATCGACACGCTGCTCGAGCAGGTCGACTCGAACTACGCAGCTGTTCTGGTCGCCGCCAAGCGCGCCCGCCAGATCAACAGCTACTACCACAACCTCGGTGAGGGGACGTTCGACGAGTTTCCGCCCCCGATGGTGAACTCGCATTCCAAGAACTACCTCACGATCGCTCTCGAGGAGGTCGCGGGCGGCAAGCTGGCCTACCACTACCGGTAGGCAGCAGAGCGCTCCCCGCGGCACGAGCGCACGGAAGGCGCCATGGCCCGGATCCTTCTCGGCGTCAGTGGCGGTATCGCGGCCTACAAGGCGCTCGAGTTCGTGCGCCTTGCGACCAAGGCCGGGCACGCCGTCCGCGTCGTGCAGACGGTGGACGCCCAGCGCTTCGTCGGGGCCGCGTCGTTCGCGGCGCTCACGGGTGCTCCGGTCCTCACGACGGAATGGGAGCGCGATCCGGCGCGCGGTGCCTTTCCCGACCAGTCACCGCCGGACCACGACCCGCTCAGCCATCTCGAGCTGGTCCGCAACGCCGACGTCTTCCTGATCGCTCCGGCGACCGCCAACACGATCGCGAAGTTGGCGCACGGACTCGCCGACAACCTGCTCACGAGCGCGGCGCTTGCTTCAACGTGTCCGCTTGTGATCGCGCCCGCGATGAACCACCACATGTGGGAGCACGCCGCCACCCAGGCGAACGTCGCGACGCTGCGTGCCCGTGGCGCCTGGATCGTCGACCCCGGCACCGGCGCGCTCGGCAGTCGTCACGAGTGGGGGACCGGCCGGCTCGCCGAGCCGCCTGAGCTGCTCGCCGCCGTCGAGGCCGCCGCGCCGTCCGGGTCGCGCCCGTGGGACGGTCTGCGCGTCCTCATCACCGCCGGTGGCACGCGCGAGCCGATCGACGCCGTGCGCTACGTCGGGAACCGCTCATCCGGCCGGATGGGCTTCGCCCTCGCAGACGAGGCCGCGGCGCTCGGCGCCGAGGTGACCGTCGTCGCCGCCAACGTCGCGCTCGCCCGCTCGCCGCGGGTGACCTACGTCGACGTCGGCAGCGCCCGCGAGCTCTACGACGCCTGTCTCGAGACGTTCCCCACCTGCGACGTGCTGCTGATGGCTGCGGCAGTCGCCGACTTCTCGCCCGCAAAGGCGGTCGACGGCAAACTCAAGAAGGACGGTCGTGACGGCCTCACGATCGAGCTCGAGGCGACCGCCGACGTGCTCTCCGCGCTCGCCGCGACGCGCACGCCGGGGCAGGTGGTGGTCGGCTTCGCGGCCGAGCACGGCGACGGCGCCCTCGACTACGGTCGCGGCAAGCTGCGCGACAAGGGCCTCGACGCGATCGTCGTCAACGACGTGAGCGGTGAGGGCGTCGGCTTCGACGCGCTCGACAATGAGGTCACGATCGTCACGGCCAGCGCCGAGCGGCACGTGCCGCGGGCGACCAAGGCCGACATCGCGCGGGCGATCCTCGAGTCCGTGGACGCGCTGCGCGCGCCGGCCAAGGCGCAGACGCCGTGACGGCCTACGGCGATCCCGGCGGGCGCGCAGCCGCGGTCACGGACGCCGAGATCGCTGCGGCGGGCGAGCTCGGCAGGCGTGTCACCGACAGCGTGCGCTCGGCCGTCGAGGTCCGCGCCGAGGTCATCGATGACGTCGTCGTGGCGCTGCTGGCCGAGGGTCACATCCTGATCGAGGATCTCCCCGGAGTGGGGAAGACGACGCTCGCCCGCGCGGTCGCACGCGCGCTCGGGCTCGAGTTCGCTCGCGTGCAGTGCACCGCCGACCTGCTGCCGGCCGACGTGGTCGGGACGAACGTCTACAGCCGCCGTGAGGAGGCGTTCGAGTTCCGCCCGGGGCCGATCTTCGCGAACGTCGTGGTCGTGGACGAGATCAACCGCGCGTCGCCGAAGACGCAGTCGGGGATGCTCGAGTGCATGCAGGAACGCCGCGTGACGGTGGATGTCCACACACACGAGCTGGCGCGGCCGTTCGTCGTCCTCGCGACGCAGAACCCCGTCGAGTTCGAGGGCACATACCCGCTTCCGGAGGCCCAGGTCGACCGCTTCATGATGCGGATCTCGCTCGGATACCCCGACGCGGCCTCCGAGATGGCGATGCTGGGGGCCAACGAGCGCGGCGACCGCGTCGACACGCTCGAGTCCGTGGGTGACGCGGCCGCCGTCCTCGCAGCGCAGGACGCCGCGCGCCGGGTGCACTCGTCCGACGCGGTCCGCGGCTACGTCGTCTCACTGCTCGGCCGGACCCGCGTGGATCCGCGTGTCGAGCTCGGTGCCAGCCCACGCGCCGGGCTGCTGCTGCTGCGCGCCGCAAAGGCCCGCGCGCTGCTGGCCGCCCGCGATCACGTGCTGCCGGATGACGTCCAGGCGCTCGCCGCCGCCGTTCTTGCGCACCGGCTCGTGCTGGCGCCCGAGGCCGTCGACATCAGCCAAGAGACGATCGTCGCCGACGCGGTCGCCGCGACGCCGGCTCGGTGACCGCAGCATGGACCGTCGCTGGCGCGGAGCGGTCGGTGCGGCCACTCTCGGCGTTGCGCTGATCCTGCTCGCCGGCCTGTTCGACGCCGAGCCGCTCTACGTCCCCGGGATCACGCTCCTCGGCCTCGCGCTGATCGCCGTCGTTTGGGTGCATGGCGCCCGGCGCGGCCTCGTCGTCCGGCGCACGCTGACCGCGACGCGGATCGAGGAGGGCGAGCCGCTGCTCGTCGAGATCGAGGTCAGGGCAGGGCGCCTCGTCCCGCCGGCCGGCGACGTTCGCGACACGCTGCTGCCCGAGCCGGCGCAGCTCGGCGCCGCCCGCCGCGTCACCCGCGTGCGGATCCGCGCGCGCTTCTCGCGCCGCGGTCGCCGCGTGCTGCCACCGCCGGCAGTGATGGTGCGCGATCCGCTCGGCCTCGCGGCCACGCTCGTGACCGGGCGCGGGGACGGCGACGAGGTGCTCGTCCTGCCGCGCGTGGAAGCGGTTCGCGCGCCCGCTCAGCACGGAGGTCGCGCGATGAGTGGTCGCGGCCTGCGCGCCGCGGGCGCCGAAGCCGAGCTCGACGGCCTGCGCGTCCACCGTCCGGGTGCTCCCGCCTCACGGATCGCCTGGCAGGTCTACGCGCGCTCGGGTGAGCTGCACGAGCGCAGCCTGCGTGCCGGCGGGGACTCGCGGCCGCTCGTCGTGCTGGACCTGTCCGGCACCAGCGTCGAGGAGGACGCCGACGCAGCGGTTCGCGCCGCGGCCTCGCTGACCGTCCATCTCGCCGAGCGCGGTGGCTGCGCTCTGCTGCTGCCCGGGGAGCGCCGGCCACTGTCGATCACGCCCGGCCTGCGTGGCTGGCCGAACGCGCACGCGCGCCTCGCACTCGCCGAGACGGGCGGCCGCCCGCAGCTTGCCGCGCTGGCGGGGCGGCCGGGCGCGCTGATCTGGGTGGCCGCACGCACGCTGCGCGAGCCGCCGCGCGCGCTCGTGCGATCTCCCGCGCAGGCGCGCGTGTTCGTCGTCCCGCGCGCGATCGAGGGCCGTGCCGCGCTGTTCACCGTCTCCGGCTGCACCGGCTACGGCGTCGATGGGCGCCGGCGCGCAGCCCAGACGGCCGCTGCGGCCGGCGTCGGAGGGCCGGCGTGAGCACCGCGAGCGCCACGGTTCGCCCACCACGCTCCCGGGACATGGCGACCCGGCCCGCCGGGCTGCGCGCACTGCCGCGGCTGCTCGCGTTCGTCGGCCTGGCGCTGGTCGGCCTGCTGACGTGGGCGGGGCTGGTCGTGCCGGCCGCCGGCGGCCGCGCGGTGCTGATGGCACTCGCGGCCGGCGCGTGCGGCGCTGCGCTGATCGGCGCGGGGAGCATCGAGCGCCGGAGCCGGCGCAACGCGCTGCTCGCACTCGTGTCCGTCGGGCTGCTGGCAGCGATGCTGCTCGGCGCCGGCGTACCGATGCGGCTGCTGCTGCCGGACCGCTGGGACGTGCTGCTGCAGGGCATCCGCGACGGCATCAGCGCGATTCCCGGCACCTTCGTGCCCTACCGCGGGGCCGATGAGTGGGTGCGCCGCACCCTGCTGATGGGCGGCACGGCGCTGACCGCGATCGCCGTGCTGCAGGCGTTCTGGCCGCGCGAGCGCGGGCGCCTGCCCGGCTCGGCGGTCGCTGCGACGATGAGCCTCGGCACGCTCTACGCCGTTCCCGTGATCAGCCTGACGTCGGACCGCCCGTTCCTGTCAGGGGCGCTGTTCACCGTCCTGCTCTGCGCGTTCCTGCTGGCGGACAGGATCCGGCTCACGAGCCTCGCGCCCGCACTGCTGCTCGTCCTCGTCGTCACGATCGGGGCGGCCGCCGCCGCGCCCGCACTGGACCGGCCGGCGCCGTGGATCGACTACGAGCACCTGGCGGAGGACGTCGCGAGCCGCGGGACGGTCGGCTACTCGTGGAACCACAGCTACGGCCCGATCACCTGGCCGCGCAAGGGCAGCGTGCTGCTGCGGATCAAGGCCCAGAGCCAGGCCTACTGGAAGGCTGAGGTGCTCGACACGTTCGATGGCCGCGCGTGGCGGCACTCCGGCAGCGTCGCGGCACTCGAGCCCGACGGCGAACAGGACCGCACCCAGCCGCAGTGGTTCCAGACGATCCGCGTGACCGTGCGCGGCCTGCGCAGCCAGCAGTTCGTCACCGCGGGGTCGGCGAACAGCGTGTTCGACGCGCCGCGACTGCCGATCAACGCCGGCGCCGGCACCTTCGAGACCCAGCGCGGCATCCTGCGGCGCGGGGCGGAGTACAAGGCCCGCGTCTACACGCCGCGACCAACCACGGGGCAGCTGCAGAGCGCCGGCATCGCCTATCCGAGCCTGGCACGCCAGTGGCTGCGCGTGAGCCTCCCACCGGCCGGCGGGGAGCCCGCGTCGGCGGCCGGCGTCCCGCGCGTGGAAGCGAGCTTCCCGCCGTTCGGGGCGCCTGAGCCGACGCTGATCACGCGCCCGAACTCGTCGATCAGCACGACGCAGGACGCCGACAGCGTCATCAGGGCCTCCGGCCTGCAGCGGGTCTACGACCTCGCGCTGCGGTTGCGCGCCGCTGCGGCGACGCCGGAGGACTACGTCGCGGCGGTCCGCCGGCGGGTCCAGCGCGGAGCGACCTACACCGAGCGGCCGCCGGTGCACGCCAATCCGCTCGACGCGTTCCTGTTCGAGGACCACCTGGGCTATTGCCAGCACTTCTCCGGCGCGATGGCGCTGCTGCTGCGGATGGGCGGCATTCCGGCGCGTGTGGCGGTCGGATTCTCGCCGGGGCAGCTCGACCGCAGCTCCGGCGAGTACGTCGTCACCGACCTCGACGCGCATTCGTGGGTCGAGGCGTACTTCCCGCGCTATGGCTGGGTCACGTTCGATCCGACGCCGAGCGCGGCTCCGGCGCGCGCACAGGTCGCCGACCAGCAGGCTGCGCTGTCGCGCCCACGCGGGCGCAATCCCGGCGGCGACCGTCCCAGCGACCCGGGCTTCGGCTCAGGTCAGGCGATCGCCCAGTCCAGCGGCGGCACGACCTGGTGGCCGTACGTCCTCGCCGTCGCGCTGCTGCTCGCGCTCGCCGCGGGCTTGCTGGTCCGCCGTGCACGCCGGCGCGAGCGCGGCCGGCCCCGCAGCGAGGACCCGGAGATCGCCGAGCTCGAGCGCGCACTACGGCGCACCGGCCGCGAGCTTCCGCCGGATCTGACGCTCGCCGCACTGGAGCAGCGGCTCGGCGCGAGCGACGCTGCCCGCGGGTATCTGCGTGCGCTGTCGGCGCGCCGCTACGGCCCGGGCGGCCCGCGACCGACGTCGGCCGAGCGCTCGGCGCTGCGCCGTGAGCTCGCGGCGGGCCTCGGCCGCCTGGGCCGCGTACGGGCGTTCTGGGCGTTGCCGCCGTGGCCCCGCTGAACGCTCATCCGGGCGTCCAGTGCGGGGTGGGCCCGTCCGCGCCGCCGTTACCCTGAAGAGGATGGCGGCCGACTCGGCATACGAGCTCTTCCGCAGAGGAAGTGATCTGCTGGACCGCGGAGACTGGCACGCCGCCGCGGTCCCGCTCAGGCGAGCGCGCGAGCTCGAGCCGGGCAAGGCTTCGGTGCGCGAGGCGCTCGGCCGGGCGCTGTTCGGCGCCCAGCGCTACGACGAGG
This sequence comes from uncultured Actinomycetes bacterium, assembly GCA_963821685.1. GTDB lineage: Bacteria > Actinomycetota > Thermoleophilia > Solirubrobacterales > Solirubrobacteraceae > F1-60-MAGs163. Next base: position 335,630 of record CAWGEW010000009.1, read on the forward strand.
CCGCGGAGGAGTTCCGTGCGGTCGTCGACGGCGCGCCCACGAACGACTATGCGCTGTTCTGCCTGGGCCGCTCGCTGCAGCTGCTCGGCCGGCACGACGAGGCGCGTCACCCGCTTGCGCTCGCGAGCTGCCTGCGGCCGGAGCGCGCGGACTACCGGCGTTATCGCGACCAGGTTCGCCGGCGCTGCGGCGCCGAGTAGGGCAGCTCAGGCTGCGGCGGCGCTGCGCACGTCGTCCGCGAGTGCGACGAGCGCGCCGAGCAGGCGATCGACGTCGCCGTCCATGACGGCCGCGCCGGCCGGGATCTCGCCCTGCGCCCACACCGTTCCGTCGGCCGTGTGCGAGAGCCGGACGAGCTCGGTGCGGCGATTTCGGTGCAACAGCGCGTGCGCGTCCGCGCGGCCCGGCGCGAGCAGCTGGGCCTGGGCGCGCAGCAGCCCGCCGCGCAGCGCGAGGCCGATGTCCAGGGGCCATCCACCGGCGTCGGCGCGCAGGCCCCATTCGCCCGCCGCGACCGCGCGCCAGGGGGCGCCGGAGCGCGCCAGGCACGATTCCACCGCGGCGGTGAGGGCCCTGTCCGGTGGCTGGGACACGGTGGTATCGTCTCACCACAGCTTTCGAAGGCCGGTGACGGCCGTGGCAGTTTTGAAAGTGGGCGCACGCCCACTTTTTTTGTTCCTGAGATCACATGAGCAACAACGACCTACAACGCGAGATCGAGACCCGCCTCGTGGCCACCGAGCCCGAGGTCGAAGTGCTGCTCGTGGAGCAGGTCGGAACGGGCACATTGCGCGTCACGATCGACCATCCGCAGGGCGTCACGCTCGGCCTCTGCGAGCGTGTCACGAAGGCACTCCCGGAGCTGCGCGAGCGCTACGCGCTCGAGGTCTCCTCGCCCGGCCGCGAGCGCCCGCTCACCAAGCCCGACCACTTCCGCCGCTTCGCCGGCCGCAGCGTGCGCGTCCGCACCCGTGAGCCGCGCGACGGCCATCGCAGCTTCACCGGCCGCCTTGTTGGCGCCACCGAACGGGAGGTGACGATCGCCGCTGACGCAGGGGTGATCGCCATCCCGTACGACGACATCCACCGTTCGAACCTCGTCGAGGAGTAACTGTCATGTCGCGCGAGATCGTGGAGGCCATGCGGGGCCTGGCGGCCGAGAAGGGGATCAACCCCGACCGGCTCATCGCCGCGCTCGAGGACGCCCTGCTGGCGGCCTACAAGAAGCAGCCGGACTCGGCCAAGTACGCACGCGTCGAGCTCGATCCCGAGACCGGTGAGTACCGCGTCATCGAGCTGCTCGTGCCCGAGCGCCTCGAGGCCCAGCTGATCGTCGAGACGATCGACGAGGGGACGTTCCTGGATCCCGAGACCGGGGAGTACGTCGAGCCCCAGGACCCGGAGATCGACCCCGAGAAGTTCAAGCTCTACAGCGCCGAGATCGAGGAGCGCGACGTCACGCCGGACGACTTCGGCCGGATCGCCGCGCAGACCGCCAAGCAGGTGATCCTGCAGCGGATCCGCGAGGCCGAGCGCGACATGATGTACGAGGAGTACCGCGATCGCGTCGGCGAGCTCGTCACGGGCATCGTGCAGCAGTCCGACTCGCGCTACACGCTCGTGCAGCTGCGCGAGCGCGTCGAGGCGCTGCTGCCGCGCTCCGAGCAGGTCGACGGTGAGCGCTACGACCACGGTCAGCGCGTCAAGGCCGTCATCAAGGACGTCTCGAACGAGGCCAAGGGCCCGTCGATCGTGCTCAGCCGCCGCGACCCCGAGCTGATCAAGAGCCTGTTCGAGCTCGAGGTCCCCGAGATCGCCGACGGCCTCGTCGAGATCGCGAACGTCGCGCGTGAGCCCGGGTACCGCTCGAAGATCGCCGTCGTCTCATACGCCGACGGTGTCGACCCTGTTGGCGCCTGCGTCGGCCCGCGCGGATCGCGTGTGCGCATGGTCGTCTCCGAGCTGCGCGGCGAGAAGATCGACATCATTCCCTACAACGACGAGCCCGCCCGGTTCGTCGCCAAGGCGCTGTCGCCGGCGCGTGTGCGCGAGGTCCTCGTCGACGACGAGCAGCGCCAGGCCACGGTGATCGTCCCCGACGACCAGCTCTCGCTGGCGATCGGCCGCGAGGGCCAGAACGCCCGCCTGGCAGCCCGCCTGACCGGCTGGCGCATCGACATCCGCTCGGAGACCGAGTTCGCGACCGACGCTCCCGATCCGTCCTACGACGAAGAGGAGACCGGCGGGCGCTGCGGCGCGATCCAGTCAACGGGTCGCCGCTGTCCGAACGCCGCGCTTCCGGGATCGGCCTACTGCGGCCTTCCGGCCCACCAGGCGCTGTCACGCTTCTCGGGCAGCTCCGTCTACTTCATCCAGGGCTTCGGTGAGCCGGAGATCGCGCGGCTGTCGGACCCGGAGCTCTCGCAGGAGGACGTCGCCGACCTCGTCGCACAGGGCGAAGAGGCCTACGCCGTCGCGGCCGCTGAAGCACAGGCGGCCCAGGAAGCAGCTGCCGCCGAGGACGCAGCGGCTCTGGAGGGCGCCGAGGGCGCCGTCGAGGAGCCTGCGGACGACGTCGTCGCTGAAGCGGGCGCTGAGGAGCAGCCCGCATAACGGCGCGTGCACACGCCCCGCAGCGGCGCTGTGTCGGATGCGGACGGCTGACGGCCCAGTCGGGTCTGGTACGACTCACCCTTGACGGCGACCGCGTCGTCGTGGACGGTGCCCGGCGCCGCCCCGGACGCGGCGCATATGTCTGCAATGCGGCCTGTGCCGCGCAGGCCCTGAAGGACAGATCTCTCCCGCGCACGTTCCGCCGCGCGGTTCACACCCCCGAGGACTTCGTAGAATCGATAGCTAGTGGCTAAGAAGCGCGTACACGAAATCGCAAAAGAGCAGAACCTCTCCAGCAAGGAATTGCTCGAGACCCTGCAGGCCGCCGGCCTGGAGGTGAAGGCCGCCGCCTCGTCCGTCGAGGAGGACGACGCCCTGCGTGCGATGAAGGCCGCCGCCAGCGCCCCTCCGGCTCCGCCGAAGGCCGCGAGGCCGGCTCCCGTCGCTGCCGCCCCGGTGCCGCCGCGCGCCGCGGTCCCGGCCGCCGCCGCCCCCGCCGCGGGTGCACCGGTGCGCCGCGTGTTCGAGCCCGAGGATTCCACCGCGGTCCCCGCACGCCGGGTCTTCGAGCCCGACGCGCCCGCGCCGATGCGCCCGCGCGGCCCGCGCGAGAACGGGCCCGGTGCACCGCCGGCCCCGCGCCCGCGCATGCCCGCCCGGCCCGCCGCCAACCTTCCGACCGATCCGCGCGTCGCCGGTCGCGCAGCCCCGCGCCCCGTCACGCCCGCAAAGCCCGAGCCGGTCGCTCCCACGCCCACGCCCGCGGCTGCTGCACCGGCCCCGCCCGCGACGCCCGGCTGCTCCCGCGACCCCGCCGGCAGAGCCGGCCGTCGAGCCCACGGCCGCGCCGGCCGAGGTCACCGCCGCCGCGCCCGCAGCAGAGCCGACGGCGACCGCTGCCACTCCCGCAGCCCCGGAGGCGCCCCCGGCTGCCACGCCGGCCAAGGGCAGGACGAAGTCGACCCCGGGTGCAGGCCCGAAGGTCGTCCCGTCGACCGAGCCGCCGGCACCCGGCACCGGTCCGAAGATCATCTCCGTCCCCGAGCCGCCGAAGCGCCCCAAGCGCGACGAGACACGGCCCGGCGGCACGACCGGCGCCGGCGCGGGCGGCAAGCGCCGCGTCGTCATCGACTCGCAGGCATCACGTCGTCCCGGTGGCCCCGGCGGTCCTGGTGGCCCCGGCGGTCCCGGCAACCGTCCGCCGCAGCGTCGCGGACGCCGGCGTGGCCGTCGTCGCTACAGCGATGAGGCGTTGCTGCCGCTCGACACCTCCGCGCAGAGCGCGACCGACCTCGTCAAGATCAACTCCGGCTCGACCGTCAAGGACGTCGCCGAGTATCTCGGCGTCCCGGTGCCCGAGGTCATCAAGCAGCTGATGGGCATGGGCGAGATGGCGACGCTCACGCAGACGCTGTCCGACGAGGCGATCCTGATCCTCGCCGAGGCGCTCGGCAAAGAGGTCGAGATCGTCACCACGGCCGACGAGGACGACGAGTTCGAGTACGAGTTCGAGGACGAGGACGCCGACCTCGTCGAGCGGCCCCCGGTCGTCACGATCATGGGCCACGTCGACCACGGCAAGACGTCGCTGCTCGACGCGATCCGCGAGGCCGACGTCGTCGCCGGTGAGGCCGGCGGCATCACGCAGCACATCGGCGCCTACCAGGTCCACCACAAGGGGAAGGCGATCACCTTCCTCGACACGCCGGGCCACGAGGCGTTCACCGCCATGCGTGCCCGCGGCGCCCGCGTCACCGACGTCGCCGTCGTCGTCGTCGCCGCCGATGACGGCCCCAAGCCGCAGACGGACGAGGCGATCGACCACGCGAAGGCCGCCGACGTGCCGATCATCGTCGCCGTCAACAAGGTCGACAAGGAAGGCGCGGATCCCACGCGCGTGCGCACCGAGATGACGACGCGCAGCCTGCAGCCGTCCGACTGGGGCGGCGACACCGAGTACGTCGACGTCTCCGCCAAGACGCGCCAGGGCCTCGACGACCTGCTCGACACGATCCTCGTCGTCACCGAGCTCGAGGAGCTCAAGGCCAACCCCGACGCCGAGGCCAGTGGCGTCGTCATCGAGTCCAAGCTCGATCCGGGCCGCGGCCCGGTCGTGACCGTGCTGATCCAGCGCGGCACGATGCGCGTCGGCGACGCGCTCGTGGCCGGCCCGCACTTCGGCAAGGTCCGCGCGATGGTCGCCTACAACGGCGCCCGCGTCGACGAGGCGATCCCGGGCGATCCGGTCGAGGTCCTCGGCTTCGACGGCGTCCCCGACGCCGGCGAGTCGGTGCGCGGCGTCGAGAGCGACAAGCTCGCGCGCCAGCAGGCCGGCGAGCGCGCGATCCGCGTCAAGAACGAGATGCAGGCGCGCCGCGCCGGCCACAAGGTCTCGTTCGACGATCTCTTCAAGGGCATCGAGAAGGGCGAGCTGAAGGAGCTCAACCTCGTGCTCAAGGCCGACGTCTCCGGCTCGCTCGAGGCGTTCGAGGACGAGATCGCGAAGCTCCCGCAGGACGAGGTCGCGGTCAACATCATCCACAGCGGCGTCGGCGGCATCAACGAGTCCGACGTGATCCTCGCGACGGCGTCCGACGCGGTCGTGCTCGGCTTCAATGTGCGCCCGATCGGCGAGGCCCGCCAGGTCGCGGACCGCGAGGGCGTCGAGATCCGCACCTACGCGATCATCTACAAGGCACTCGACGACCTGCGCGACGCCATGTCGGGCATGCTCGAGCCCGAGCAGGTCGAGGACACGCTCGGCAGCGCCGAGGTGCGCGCGACGTTCAAGGCGTCGAAGATCGGCACGATCGCCGGTTGCCAGGTGACCGACGGCAAGATCGTCCGCGGGGCGAAGATCCGCGTCGTGCGCGACGGCACCGTGATCTACGACACGACCGTCGAGACGCTCAGGCGCCATCAGGACGATGTGCGCGAGGTCCTGCAGGGCTTCGAGTGCGGCATCGTGCTCGCGAACTTCCAGGACGTGAAGGAGGGCGACGTCCTGGAGGCCTACACCACCCGCCAGGTCGAGCGTGAGCTCGAGCGGGCGACCCGCTAGCCGGGGGCGAGCCTGATGCGGGCGGACGTCGCGCCTACGAGGAACTCGAAGGTCTAGGATGAAGAGCGCAAGGATGCGGCGCGTCGACGAGGCGGTTCGAGAGGTTCTCGCCGACGCGATTCCCCGCAGCATCAAGGATCCTCGGGTCGGCTTCGTGACGGTGACGGATGTGAACACCAGCCCGGACCTGCGCCATGCGCAGGTCTTTGTGAGCGTGCTCGGCGACGAGGACGCGCGCGTGGCGTGCCTCGACGGGCTCAACTCCGCGCACGGTGTCCTGCAGCGCGACGTCGGCAGCTCACTGCGGATGAAGCGCACGCCGACGCTGACGTTCCACATCGACGAGACCGCGATGCGCGCCGCGCACCTGGAGGCGCTGCTCAAGGAGGCCGCGCCGGCCGAGGGCGACGACTCCGATCCGTCGCAGGCGGGCGCATGAGCGCCGCGAGCACGCTCGTGCAGGACGCACGTGCACAGGTCCTTGACGCGCTGCGCGCCGGCGAACGCTTCGTCCTGCTGACGCACGAGCACCCGGACGGCGACGCGCTCGGCTCGCTCGTGGGCATGCACGGCGTCCTGACGGCGCTGGGCAAGGATTCGCTGATGTTCGTCGGCGCGGACGAGTTCCCGCTGCCCTACGAGTACGGCTGGTTCGACCTCGAAGGCGTGATCTCCGTCGTTCCCGCCGACATCGCCGAGCGCACGATCGTCTATCTCGACTGCGGCACGATCGAGCGCAACCCGGTCGAGGCGTTCCGGCGCCCGCACGGCCTGACGCTGAACATCGACCACCACCACGACAACACGCGCTTCGGCTCGGTCAACCTCGTGGTCGAGGACGCCTCGTGCACCGCCGAGATCGTCTGGGAGATCGGCCGCGAGCTCGGCGTGCCGCTGACGGCCGATGTCGCCCAGGCGCTGTACGTCGGCCTGATCACCGACACCGGCCGCTTCATGTACGAGAACACCGGCCCCAACGCGCACGTGATGGCCGCCGACCTGCTCGCGACCGGCTTCGATCACACCGCGATCTACCGGCGCGTCTACGAGGGCTGGCCGGAGTCCAAGCTGCGGCTGTTCGCGCGCGCGCTGTCGGGCACCGAGCGTCACGCCGGCGGTGCGCTGACGATGACGCAGCTCTCGGCCCAGGACTTCCGCGAGACCGGGGCCGAGGAGAGCTACACCGAGGGCGTCGTCGACCGGCTGCGCGCCGTCGACGGGACGAAGGTCGCCGCGCTCGCACGTGAGCTCACCAGCGACGACGGTGGCCGCTGGAAGGTCTCGCTGCGCTCGAGCGACGGTGACGTCGACGTGTCGGTGATCGCCCGCGCCGCCGGCGGCGGAGGGCACAAGGCGGCCGCCGGGTTCAGCACCGAGATGCTGCCCGCCGAGCTCGTCACGTTCCTGAGCGATCAGGTCAGCGCTCAACTCTGAGCCGCGACATCGTGCCCGACGACATCGACGGGATCGTCCTGGCCGACAAGCCGGCCGGCAAGACCTCGCATGACATCACGACGGTCGTGCGCCGCACGCTCGGCGTGCGCAAGGCCGGTCACGCCGGCACGCTCGACCCGTTCGCCACCGGCCTGCTGGTGATCCTGCTGGGCCGCGCGCGCCGCGTGCAGCGCTTCTTCACCGCACTGCCGAAGGAGTACGTGGCGACGGCCCGCTTCGGCGCGGTGTCGAGCACCGGCGACCCGGACGGCGTGATCACGCAGACGGGCGTCGCGGCGCCCGCCGAACTCGCGCTGCCGACCGGGCGGATCCTGCAGCAGCCGCCGGCCTACAGCGCGATCCGCGTCGGCGGGGTGCGGGCGTATGAGCGCGCGCGCCGTGGCGAGCAGGTCGAGGTCCCCGTCCGCGAGGTGACCGTCTACGCGTTCGAGCAACTCGCGCGCGCGGCGGACAGCGCCGAGTTCCGCATCGAGTGCTCGTCGGGGACGTACGTGCGCAGCCTGATCGCCGACCTCGGCGACGCCTACACGTCGCAGCTGCGGCGCACGAAGATCGGGCCGTTCGACGTCGAGGACGCCGACGCGACCCGGGTGATCCCGCTCGGAGAGGCGCTCGGGATGTTCCGCTCGGCGCTGCTCGAGCCCGACGCGGCGCGCCAGGCGACGCACGGGACGGCCGTCGCGGTGCCGTCCGGCGGGATCGAGCTGCCCACGCCGGGCTGGCGTGTCCCCGAGCCGCCGGACGAGGTCGTCCTGCTCGACGCCGACGGGCCGATCGCCCTCGCCGACGAGCGCGAGGACGGGCTGCTGAAGCCCGTCGTAGGCTTCCGGGCGTGAGGATCTCCAGGCTCTCCGACGCCGAGCCGCGCCAGCGGCGCGTCGCCGTCGGCACGTTCGACGGCGTTCACCTCGGTCATCGCGCCGTGATCAGCGGCGCGGACTCGGTGCTGACCTTCGACCCGCACCCGGTCGCCGTGATCTCGCCCGGCAACGAGCCGAAGCTGCTGACCGGCCTCGAGCGCAAGGCGGAGCTCGTCGAGACGCTCGGGGTGCGCGAGCTGTTCGTGATCCCGTTCGACCGCGAGTTCGCGGCACGCAGCGCCCAGGAGTTCATCGACGACGTCCTGATCGGCAGCCTCGGTGCCACGCATGTCAGCGTGGGGGAGAACTTCCACTTCGGCCATCGCGCGCAGGGTGACGCGGAGCTGCTGCGGGCCGAGCATCGCTTCGAGACGCGCGTCGCACCACTGCTGGAGGTCGATGGCGAGGTCGTCAGCTCGAGCCACATCCGCGGCCTCGTCGCCGGGGGCGCGCTCGAGTACGCCGGCAAGCTGCTGGGCTCGCCGTTCGTGCTCGACGGCCCGGTCGAGCACGGTGAGAAGCGCGGCCGCACGCTCGGGTACCCGACCGCCAACCTCGTCCCGCGTGAGGGCTTCGCGACGCCGGGCCACGGCGTCTACGCGTGCCGCGCGCAGACGCAGGACGGCCGCTGGCATGCGGCCGCGGTGAACGTCGGCGTGCGCCCGATGTTCGAATCGGGTCTCGGGGAGCTGATCGAGGCCTACCTCGTCAATTTCGACGGCGATCTCTACGGCCAGCAGCTGCGGATCGAGTTCCTCAAGCGCCTGCGCGGGGAGAAGCGCTTCGACAGCGTCGATGCGCTGCTCGAGCAGATGGCGCTCGACGTCGAGGCGACACGGATGGTCGCCGGCACGCCGGGCTGATTCAGGCGCCGTCCTGCTACCTTCACACGTCGCATATGAGCACGCTGACGATTGAGAAAACACAAGAGATCGTGTCCCGCTTCGGCGCGAGCGACACGGACACCGGAAGCACCCGTGTCCAGGTCGCACTGCTGACGCAGCGCATCAACGATCTGACCGAGCACCTGCGCGAGCACTCGAAGGACCACGCTTCGCGCCGTGGGCTGCTGATGCTCGTCGGCCGCCGCCGCCGGTTCCTGAACTACATGCAGAAGTCGGACCTCGACGGCTACCGCCAGCTCGTCAAGGACCTCGGCCTGCGCAAGTAGCGCCGGCGCGTCGGCCTTGCGGCCGCCTGCTCCGTACCACTCGGCATGAGCATCATCGCGCCCGGAACGCCCGCCCCGGACTTCGCGCTGCAGCGCGAGGACGGCAGCGCCTTCACGAACGCCGACCTCGCGGGGAAGACCGTCGTGCTGGTCTTCTACCCGTTCGCCTTCAGCGCGGTCTGCACCGACCAGTTCAACGTCTACCAGGAGGCGCTGGACGAGATCACGAAGGACGGCGCCGAGATCTACGGCGTCTCCACCGATGCCTCGCAGTCGCAGTCGGCGTTCCGTGAGCACCTGGGCGTCACCATTCCGATGCTCTCGGACTTCGAGCCCAAGGGCGCGACCGCCAGGGCGCTGGGCACCTACTTCGAGCCCGCCGGCATGACCACGCGCGCGCTGATCGTCCTCAAGGACGGCGTCGTCGTCTGGTCGTGGCTCGGCGACAACCCCGGCGTGCTGCCGGGCGTCAACCTCGTGTTTGACGGTCTCGCGGCGGCTCAGGGCTCCTGACGCTGCGCCGCAGCAGCGGCACGATCGCGTCGCGGCGATAGTCGAAGATCGCCTCGAGGTCGCGCTGGACGAGCGCACGGTGGGCGAGTGCTCCGAGCGGGCCGAAGCCGATCGCGTAGCGGATCGTGTCGGTCATCAGCGTGCGCTCGCCCGGGAGCGGGTCGAACGTGTGCGTGTGGTGCCAGAGCGCGTATGGGCCTGACAGCTGCGTGTCGACGAACCGGCGGTTCGGCGTCCAGTCCTGGATCAGCGTCTTCCAGGTGACGGGAAAGCCGCGCAGGCGCAGCCGGTACTGGATCAGCGCGCCGGCCTGCATCTGGATCGGGGCGGGCGTGATGACCCGGAAGCGCAACAGCGGTGGGGTGATCGCCTCGAGGTTGAGCGCGTCGGCAAAGAACGGGAAGACCTCGCCGGGTGTGCCTTCGAGGTCCTGCTCGCGTCGCAGGGTGTGGATCCGCATGGCAGGATGGGTACGCGACGACGCGCCTCGCAGGATGACGAGCGATCTCACCAGCGCCCCCGTCCCGCCGCTGCGCGCGGACGACCACGTGCGCGGGCCCGACGGCTCGCCGCTGCTCATCGTCTACGCCGACTTCACCTGCCCGCATTGCGCGCTCACCGCTGCCCGGCTGTCGCAGGCGCCGCTGCGCGTCTGCTTCCGGCACTTCGCATTGAGCAGCAGAAACGCCCGCGCGCTGCCGACGGCGCTCGCTGCTGAGGCCGCAGCGCGCCAGGGCGCGTTCTGGGCCTTCCACGACGCGCTGTACACCGACCAGGGGCGACTCGACGACCCGCACCTGTGGGCACGCTGCGAGCAGGCCGGGCTCGACGTCGAGCGCTTCGACGAGGATCGTCGCGATCCGCTGGTCGCCGAGCGCGTCGCACGCGACGTGCGCGACGCGATGCGGGCCGGCGCGGCGACGACGCCGACCCTGGTCCTTCCCGGCGGCGCGATGCATCAGGGAGCCCCGGAAGTGACGCTCGTTGCGGCAATCGGCGCCACGGCGCCGCCTGGCTGACACGGCTACGATGTCGGGGTTCGGATATCGAGAGAAGCAAGCAAAGACGGGCCGCAGGATCCGAAGGCGGACCCGGAAAGAAGGTTCACAATTTCATGAGTACTGACGCCGTGACCACTGTCTCGGTCGAGATCGCAGGAACTGAGATCTCGTTTGAGACAGGCAAGATGGCCAAGCAGGCCGGCGGTGCCGTCGTCGTCCGCCAGGGCGACACGATGGTGCTGTGCACCGCGACCGTGGGCAACCTGCGGGACGTCGACTTCCTGCCGCTCACCGTTGACGTCGAAGAGCGCGCATACGCCGCGGGCAAGATCCCGGGGTCGTTCTTCAAGCGCGAGGGTCGCTCAGGCGAGAAGGGCACCCTGACCGCCCGCATGATCGACCGCCCGATCCGCCCGCTCTTCCCCAAGGGCTGGCACTTCGAGACGCAGCTCGTGGCGATGCCGCTGAGCGTCGACCACGTCAACCCGTACGACATCCTTGCGATGAACGGCGCCTCCGCGGCGCTGATGATCTCGCCGGTCCCGCTCCCGACTCCGGTCGGCGCGGTGCGCATCGGCAAGATCGACGGCAACTTCGTCGTCAATCCGCCGGAGGAGTCGCTGCTCGCCGGCAGCGAGAACGAGAGCACGCTCGACCTGATCGTCGCCGGCACCGACGAGGCCATCCTGATGGTCGAGGCCGGTGCCAGCGAGGTCTCCGAGGCGGAGATCCTGGATGCGCTCGACATCGCCCACGACGAGATCAAGAAGCTCTGCGCTCTGCAGCGCGATCTCGCGGCCAAGGTCGCCAAGGAGAAGATCGTCGTCGAGGCGCCGGTCATCGACGAGGGCCTGATCTCCGACATCAAGGGCTCACACGGCTCCGATCTCGACGCCGCCACGCAGGTCGAGGACAAGCTCGATCGCCAGGACGCGACCGACGCCGTCAAGACCGCCGTCATCGAGAAGTACGCCGGCGATCCCGACGCAGCCGACTACGCAGCCAAGCGGTCCGCCGCCGCTGCCGCGTTCGCGAAGATCGAGAAGGCCACGATCCGCCAGCGCATCGCCGTCGACAAGAAGCGCCCCGACGGCCGCTCGGCCAAGGAGATCCGCAAGATCTCGATCGAGGTCGGCGTCACGCCCCGCACACATGGTTCGGCGCTCTTCACGCGCGGCCAGACGCAGGCACTGTCGGTCGCCTCGCTGGGCACGCTCAAGGAGGAGATGCGGCTCGACACGCTCGGGCTCGAGAAGAACCGTTACTACTGGCACCACTACAACTTCCCGCCGTTCTCGGTCGGGGAGGCGGGCTTCATGCGCGGGCCCAAGCGCCGCGACATCGGTCACGGTGCGCTCGCCGAGCGTGCGCTCGTCCCGGTCGTCCCGAACACCGAGGAGTTCCCGTACACGATTCGCGTCGTGTCCGACATCCTCGAGTCCAACGGGTCGTCGTCGATGGCGTCGGTCTGCGGATCGTCGCTGTCGCTGATGCAGGCGGGCGTGCCGATCAAGGCGCCGGTCGCCGGTATCGCGATGGGCCTGATCAAGGAGGGCGATGACTACGTCGTCCTGACCGACATCGCCGGCGTCGAGGATCACCTCGGCGACATGGACTTCAAGGTCGCCGGCACCGAGGCGGGCATCACCGCGATCCAGATGGACATCAAGATCGGTGGCCTGACGTTCGACATCCTGCGTGACGCGCTGTCGCAGGCGCGTGAGGCTCGGCTGGACATCCTCAGCCAGATGGCGAAGGTCATCGACGAGCCGAGCACGGAGCTCTCGCCGTTCGCTCCGCGCATCATCCAGATCCAGATCGACCCGTCGCAGATCGGCCTGCTGATCGGCAAGGGCGGCGAGACGATTCGCGGCCTCTCGGACGAGTTCGAGTCGCAGATCGACGTCAACGACGAGGGTCAGGTCCTGATCTACTCGTCGAACGGCGAGCTGGGCGAGGCACTCGGCGAGCGGATCCGCACGATGATGAAGGAGGTCGAGGTCGGTGACGAGTTCACCGGCAAGGTCGTCAAGACGACGACCTTCGGCGCCTTCGTCGAGCTGACCAAGGGCACCGACGGCCTGCTGCACATCTCGAACGTGTCACCGGGCAACCGCGTCGACAACGTCGAGGACGTGCTCAACCGCGGTGACGAGGTTCAGGTCAAGGTCGTCGAGGTGGACCGCGAGCGCGGCCGCATCGGCCTGCGCCTTGCCGAGGACCCGTCGATCGCCGGCAAGTCGAACGAGGAGCTCGCCTCCGTCGTCGCTTCCGGCGGCGACCGGGGTGGCAGCGGCGGTGGCCGCCCGCCACGCGATCGCAACGGCGGGGGCCGCGACAGCCGCGGCTCGGGCCGTCCGCGCCATCGTCGTGGTGACAGCGACCCGGACCGCAGCTCGTCCTGACGCCTGACGCTGTTGCAGTGAGCGACTCCTCCGGGCACCGCCTGACGACCCTCCCCTCCGGGGTGCGGGTCGTCACCGAGGCGGTGCCCGGCGTGCGCTCTGCCGCGCTCGGCATCTTCATGGCGACGGGCTCGGTCACCGAGCCCGCGGAGCAGGCCGGCTGGTCGCACCTGCTCGAGCACCTGCTGTTTCGCGACACCGAGCGCTACGGCTCGGCGGAGATCGACGAGATCTTCGACGGGATGGGCGCCGAGCTGAACGCCGGGACGGGCAAGGAGTCCACGTCGGTCTACTCGCGCGTGCTCGACCAGCACCTCGAGCGCGCGTTCGACGTCATGGCCGACATGGTCTGGCGCCCGGCGATCAAGGAGCCGGACGTCGCGAGCGAGCAGGAGATCGTGCTCGAGGAGCTCGCGATGTACGAGGACGACCCGCAGGACCAGGTCTTCGACCTGCTCGGCGAGGCGACGTTCGGCACGCATCCGCTCGGCCGTGCCGTGATCGGCACGCGTGAGACCGTCAGCGCCGCGCGCGCCCCGGGCCTGCACGCCTTTCACGACGAGCGCTACGTCCCCGGTGACCTCGTCGTCGCCGGGGCCGGGTCCGTGGACCACGAGGCGCTCGTGGCGCTCGTGGAGGCCGCGCAGGCGGGACCCGCCGGCGCACGCGCGCCGACGCCGCCGCCTCCGCCGGCAGTGGGCGCGGTCCCGCGCCGGCGCTTCGTCGAGAAGCCGACCGAGCAGGTCCACATCGCGCTCGGCGGCCCGGGGATCGCCCGCGACGACGAGCGCCGTTTCACGCTGCGCGTGCTGGACACGATCCTCGGCGGCACGTCGTCCTCGCGGCTGTTTCAGGAGGTGCGCGAGAAGCGCGCACTGGCCTACAGCATCGGCACCTTCTACGCGCACTACACGGGAGCGGGGCAGATGGGCCTCTACCTGGGCACGCGACCGGAGAACCTCGCCACCGCGCTGCAGGTCGTCGGTGACGAGCTCGAGCGCCTGCTGCAGGACGGCATCACGCCGGCCGAGCTCGAGCGCGCAAAGGACCACGCGCAGGGACGCGTCGTCCTGACGCAGGAGTCGACGTCGGCGCGGATGAGCCGCCTCGGCGGTGCCGTCCTGGCCGACCTGCCGGTCCTCGGCGTCGACGAGCTGATCGCACGGGTCGACGCGGTCACCGCCGACGACGTCGTCGAGATCGCGCGTGAGCTGCTTCCCGCTGAACGGCTCAGCGCCGCGGCGATCGGCCCGAGCGAATCGCAGTTCCGCGCCGCGATCGACCCCGTGATCCCCGAGCTCGCAGGTGCCGCATGAGCACGAAGGCCCCGCTGCGCGTCGCCGTCGCCGGCGCCGCCGGCCGGATGGGCGCGACCGTCTGCGCCGCCGTCGAGGCGGCCGCGGGTCTCGAGCTGACCGGGCGCGCGGACCCGGCACTCGACACGACGCTCGCCGACGTCCTGCCGAACGCCGATGTCGTCGTCGACTTCACGACGCCCACGACGGCCCAGGCCAACGCGCTCGAATGCCTTGCCGCGGGCGTGCACGTCGTGATCGGGACGACGGGGTTCGACCCGGAGCCCGTTGCGGCAGCGGCGCGTGAGTCCGCCGGCAACGTGCTGATCGCGCCGAACTTCGCGATCGGTGCGGTGCTGATGATGCGGTTCGCGACGGAGGCCGCGAGGCACTTCGAGAAGGCCGAGATCATCGAGCTGCACCACGACCGCAAGCTCGACGCACCGAGCGGCACGGCCGCGCGCACCGCGTCGCTGATGGAGCCGGAGATGGACCGCGAGGTGCCGATCCACTCGGTCCGGCTGCCGGGCCTCGTCGCACACCAGGAGGTCATCTTCGGAGGCCTCGACGAGACGCTGACGATCCGGCACGACTCGCTCAGCCGCGAATCGTTCATGCCCGGTGTGCTGCTCGCCGTGCGCGCCGTGCCCACGCTGCCCGACCCGATCGTGATCGGGCTCGAGCACATTCTGTGACGGACGCCGTGACACTGCGGCGCGCGACGCCGGACGACGCCGAGATGATCGCCGCCATCAGCGTCCACGGGTGGATCCACGCCTACGCGGAGTTCCTCGAACCACGGGTTCTCGCCCAGCGGACCGTCGCCTCACAGGCGCCGCGCTGGCGGGAGTGGCTCGCGGGCGATGACAGCGAGACGCACGTGGCCGAGGTCGCGGGTCGGATCGCCGGCTATGCGACCGTCGGTGCGAGCGAGGACGGCGATGCGGCCGCGCACGTCGGGGAGGTGCGCGGGCTCTACGTCGACCCGCCGGCCCAGGGGGCCGGGCTCGGTTCGCGACTGCTCGAGGACGCGCTGGCGCGGTTGCGGGCCGCGGGCTTCACGGAGGCGACGCTCTGGGTGTTCGAGCAGAACGAGCTCGGCCGGGCGTTCTACGAGCGCCACGGCTGGCAGGTCGATCCGGCGGGCGCGGGCCAGGAGGGCGACGGCTGGCACGCGCCCGCGCTGCGCTACCGCATCGAGCTGGGCTCATAGGATCGTGGCGATGAGCACCGCCGTGCTGACCGAACGCATCGACATCTTCCGTGCGATCCGCCCGCTGATGGCGCGCTACGTCCCGCCGCTCGAGCCGCGCACCGACGTCGAGGGGCGCTACGAGGTCTGGTCTGCGACGCCGATCGAGGTCGAAGGCCGCAAGAAGAAGGACGTCTTCTTCGCGGGCCTGATCATCCAGAGCAGCTACGTCGGCTTCTACTTCATGCCGGTGTACACCGACACTGACAAGGCACGGGTCTTCGATCCCGCGCTGCTCGCCCTGCTCAAGGGCAAGTCGTGCTTCCACGTTCGCAAGCTCGACGACGCCCTGCTCGGCCACGATCTCGGACGCGCTCCAGCACGGGCACGACCTCTGGGTCGAGCGCGGCTGGATCGTCGCCTGAGCATGCTCGTCGCCGTCACCGACCACGCCGTCGAGCGCTACCGCCAGCGGATCGGCGGGGCGATCGACGCGCGCACCGAGATCGCCGCGCGCGTCTCGCGCGCCTGGTCCGCCGGGCGACACTCCGAGGAGCCGCCGCCGGGCGTGAAGGCCGCCGCGCGCGGCTCGGTCTACGTCTCCGACGTGGACGATCGCCGGCTCGTCTACATCTGCCGCCGCGGCGACGGCGAACTGGTCGTCGTCACGCTGTGGGAGCGCGAGGGCGGGCCTGGCGAGCCGCGCGTGCCGCGGCGCTTCACGGACGCGCTGCGGCGCCCGTCCTGAGCGTCAACCTGCCAGCGAGATGAGCGCGTCGCCGATCAGCTTGGCTGCGAGCACGAGGCAGAGCACCGCGATGATCATCGTGGTCTCGCGCACCATCCACTCGCGCAGGCCGGCGAGGATGCCGGGGCCACGCCGCGGCATCAGGACGTCGATCGCCAGTGGCAGGCCAGGCCCGATCGTCCCGATCAGGACGAAGACGCCGACCGCGATGGCCTGACTGCCCGAGCTGGCGCCCGTCTGCGCGATCGCGACCGCGGCGGCTATGGCCAGCAGCAGGTTCTTCGGCTTGACCGCCACCAGCAGGACGGCGAGAGCGCCTGCGCGCGCCGCCGTGATGCCGCCGAGCTGCGTCATCCAGCTCGGCAGGTCGGGCTCGGCGTCGGCGTCCGGGCGCCCGCGCCACTGCCGCGCGGCGACGACCAGCAGCAGCACTGCGAGGAGGATCTTCGCGATGCTGACCCAGTCCGCGGGGGCACCATCGTCGCTCGCGTCGGCTTCGTCGGCGAGCAGCAGCACGACGGTCGCGACGGCGCTGAGACCGAGCACCCACGCGCCGATGAATGCCGCCGCGTTGCGCCGCCCATGTGGGCTCGCGAGCATCAGCACGACGGCGATGATCGCGAGCGGGCTGAGCGCGACACCGACGCCGAATGCGAGCACCTCGCCGATCGCCTCGCCCACCGCTCAGCCCTCCCGCACGAGCCGGTCGAGCCGTGTGCAGCGGCGGCCCG
The DNA here is from genome assembly GCA_963821685.1 of uncultured Actinomycetes bacterium. Lineage (GTDB taxonomy): Bacteria > Actinomycetota > Thermoleophilia > Solirubrobacterales > Solirubrobacteraceae > F1-60-MAGs163. The sequence goes on from CAWGEW010000009.1 coordinate 352,675, forward strand.
CATCGCGCCGCCGCAGCGCCGTCTGCAGCGCTCCCGGCTGACTCACCATCACGCAGACCCGCTCGGCGCGGGTCACGGCGGTGTAGAGCAGGTTGCGGGTGAGCATCACGTGGTGGCCCCGGAACACCGGGACGACGACGGCCGGCGCCTGGCTGCCCTGGGACTTGTGGACCGAGATCGCGTAGGCGAGGCGCAGCGTCCCGAGTTCGTCAACGCCGAGCGACAGCCGGCGTCCGTCGTCGCCCGCGAACGTGACGCTCTCGCGCGCGACGTCGTGGTGGGCGATCACGCCGAGCTCGCCGTTCATCAGCTCACGCTCGTGGTCGTTGCGCGTCTGGATGACGCGGTCCCCGACGCGCAACGGGGTTCCCGGAATCGTCTGGCCGTCGGGGTTGCGGCGTGCGCGCAGCTCGGTGTTCAGCGCGTCGACGCCGAGCGGCCCGCGGTGCATCGGCGCGAGCACCAGGACGTCGCGCGAGGGATCGAGGTCGTAGTGCGTCGGCAGGCGCTCGGCGGCGAGCGAGACGACCTCGTCGAACATCGCGCCCGCCTCGTCGCGCTCGACCAGGAAGAAGTCGCGGACGTCCTGTTCGCCGGCCTCGACCGACGGCGTCTCGCCGGCGTTGATGGCGTGTGCGGCGCGGACGATCAGCGACCGGGCAGCCTGGCGGAAGACCTCGGTCAGGCGGACGGTCGGCACGACGCCCGAGTCGATCAGGTCCTCGAGCACGGCGCCGGCGCCGACCGGCGGCAGCTGGTCGACGTCGCCGACGAGCAGGACGTGCGTGCGACCGCCGACTGCGCCGAGCAGTGCGTCGGCGAGCTGCACGGACAGCATCGACGCCTCGTCGACGACGAGGACGTCGGCTCCGGTGATCGGGTCGCCGGGTCCGCGCTCGAAGCCTTCGTCGGGGATCCAGCCGAGCAGGCGGTGGATCGTCGTGGCAGGCGCACCCGTGGCCTCCGAGAGGCGCCGCGCGGCCTTGCCGGTCGGCGCGCAGAGCTGGACGCTGCGGCCGGCGCCGCGGACGAGGTCGACCAGCGCCCGCATCGTGGCGGTCTTGCCGGTGCCGGGGCCGCCGGTCAGGATCGCCAGCCGTCCGCCGAGGACGGCGTCGACGACCGCCCACTGGTCGTCGGTGGGGATGAAGTCGCCGCTCGTCGGGCGCTCCCCGTCATCGAGCCTCAGGACGGCCTCGTCGGTCGCCAGCGCACGCGCGTAGCGCGCGAGCCGACGCTCGAGCCCGTCCATCGCCGGGTCGGCGAGCAGGTCGCCGTCCTCGACGAGCCGCCCGCGCGCGACCAGTTCGTCGATCCGGCCCTCGACGTCGAGCCCCAGCAGCGATGCCGCGCGCGCGACCAGATCTTCGCGCGGAAGCAGACAGTGGCCATCGCGCTCGGCCTCGGAGAGGACGTGCAGGACGCCGGCGTCGAGACGCTCGGGGGCTTCGGGATCCGTCCCGAGTGCGCGGGCGAGCGCGTCGGCGGTCGCGAACCCGACACCGTCGACCTCGGTCGCGGAGTACGGGTCCGCCCGCAGCAGCTCGACCGCCTCGGGCCCGAACGCCCGCTCGATCCGTGCAGCCGCTGTCGCCTCGACGCCGTGCTCGGCGAGGAACAGCCGCAGCGCGCGGCGTCCGCGCAACTGCTCCCACGAGCGCACGGCCGGGCCGATCCGCGAGGGTCCGATGCCGGGGACCTCTCGCAGCGCAGCGCGCGGGTCGCGTCGACGATCTCCAGGACATCGGTCCCGTGCTGCTCGAGCAGCCAAGCGGCCCCTGACGGCCCGACGTGCCGCACCGAGGAGAGCAGGTTGAGCATCGCGGCGTCGCTGGACGGGCCGAGGCTGCGGACCGCATTGACCTCGAAGCGCCAGCCGTGCTTGGCATGGCGGCGCCATGCACCGCCGACCTCCAGCAGCTCGCCCTCGTGCACGTGATCGAGGGTGCCGGTCAGGATCACCTCGTCAGCCGGCGTCCGTCAGCGCCGAGACGACGGCGAACCCGCCTTCGGGCGCCTGCCAGCGCACAGCGGTCGACCTCGGCGCTCAGCGCACGGGCCGACGGATCGGCCGGACGACCGGCGTCAGCGGGTTCCGAGCGCGTTGGGGAAGGGGACGACATGGTCAGCGGACGAGTGTGAGGCGGACGGCGGACGCGTGCGTTGGGTACGCTCAGGTCGTGGACCTCGGCCCGATTCTCACCGCGATCATCACGCCGTTCGACGCGGACGGCCAGGTCGACGAGGACGCGTTCGTCGACCTGATGCACCATTTGGTGGCGAACGGCTCGGACGGCTTCGTCGTCTGCGGCACCACCGGCGAGGGGGCGACGCTCGACGACGAGGAGCATCTGGGCGTGCTCGAACTCGCCATCCGCGAGCGCCCCGCAGGCGCGACGATCGTCGCCGGAGTCGGCTCCAACGACACGCGCCACGCCGTCCACCTGACCGCTCGCGCCTGCGAGCTCGGTCCCGACGCATTGCTGTCGGTGAATCCGTATTACAACAAGCCGAATCGCCGCGGGATCCTCGCGCACTACCGCGAGGTCACCAGGGCGGCGGACCGCCCGATCCTCGTCTACAACGTCCCGCATCGCACGGGCTCGGACATGCCGAACGACCTGCTCGCCGAGCTCGCGCAGCTCGAGCACATCGAGGGCGTCAAGCAGGCCAACGAGAACAACCTGGCGATGATCGACGGCCTGCAGCTCTACGCGGGCAACGACGACGACCTGGCGCGCACGCTCGACATGGGCGGAGCCGGCGGCATCCTCGTCGCAAGCCACATCGTCGGACCTGAGATGCGGCGCATGGTCGACGAGCCCGAGCAGCGGGCGCAGATCAACACGGACCTTCAGGACATCTACGACGCACTGGGCGTTGGGCCCCTAGTCATGAGCACGAAAGCCGCCCTCAACATGATGGGCCACCCGGTCGGCGTACCGCGCCTCCCGCTCGTCGAGGCCGACGAGGCTGAGAGCGCCGTGATTCGCGGCGCGCTCATCGCACACGGCCTGCTCGAGCGGGCGAGCGCCTGATGGCTGACGGCAAGCTGCGCGTCCTGCCGCTCGGCGGCCTGGGCGAGATCGGCAAGAACATGACCGTCCTCGAATACGAGGACCGGCTCCTCGTCGTGGATTGCGGCCTGCGCTTCCCGACGGCGGAGATGGTCGGCATCGACCTCGTGCTCCCGGACTTCAGCTACCTGCGTGGCCGCGTCGACGACATCGAGGGCATCGTCATCACGCACGGTCACGAGGATCACCTCGGGGCGCTGCCGTGGATCCTGCGCGAGCTGCGCAAGGAGGGCGAGCTGCCGCCGATCTTCGGCGCGCCGCTGACGATGGCGATGGCCCGCTCCAAGCTCGACGAGCACCGCCTGAAGGACGTCGAGGTCGAGGACGTCAAGGCGGGGGAGACGCTCGAGCTGGGCCCGTTCGACGTCGAGCTGATCCACATGACGCACTCGATCCCGGACGCCATGGCGGTCGCGGTGACGACCGACGTCGGCACCGTCCTGATCACCGGCGACTACAAGTTCGACCAGACCCCGGTCGACGGGAAGCCCGCCGACGTGAGCCGGCTCGCGCAGCTCGGCTCCGAGGGCATCCTGCTGCTCTGCGGCGATTCGACCAACGCCGACCGCCAGGGCTTCTCGCCCAGCGAGGCGCAGGTCGGCCCGCATCTGCAGCAGACGTTCATGCGCTGCGAAGGCCGGATCATCGTCACCTGCTTCGCGTCGAACATCCATCGCGTGCAGCAGGTCGTCGACGCGGCTCAGACACTGAACCGCAAGGTCGCCCTGATGGGCCGCTCGATGCGCAAGAACACGAACATCGGCAAGACGCTCGGCCACATCAAGGTGCCCGACGGCATCCTGATCGGCCCGCGCGAGATCGACGACTTCCCCGACGAGCGCCTCGTGATCGTCTCGACGGGATCACAGGGCGAGCCGCTCAGCGCGCTGCGCCGGATGGCCTTCAACGACCACCCGCAGGTCGAGCTGAGGCGCGGTGACACCGTCGTCTTCGCCGCCACGCCGATCCCCGGGAACGAGCGCGCGGTCAACGAGACGATCGACCGGCTCTACCACATCGGTTGCGACGTGATCACCGCGCGCGACGCCCCGGTCCACGCATCCGGCCACGGCTATGCCGAAGAGCTGAAGCTGATGCTCAACCTCACCAAGCCGAAGTACGTGATGCCGTTCCACGGCGACTTCAAGCGCCTCGAGCTGCACGGTCAGCTCGCCGAGGCGGTCGGCGTTCCCGCCGCGAACATCTTCAAGGGCGAGAACGGCCTGCCACTCGAGATCGACGACCGCGGCGCGCGCTTCGGCAAGCCCGAGCGCGCCGGGATGATCTTCGTCGACGGTGTCGAGATCGGCGACGTCGCCGACGTGGCTCTGCGCGACCGCCGGATGCTCAGCGCCGACGGCATCTTCGTCGTCGTCGCAACGATCTCCGAGCAGGACGGCACGTCCGTCGCCGAGCCTGAGGTCATCTTCCGCGGCGTCCCGTTCCGTGACGAGGCGGAGAAGCTGCTGGACGACATCCGCGGCACGGTCGAGAAGTCGCTGGCGCGCGCGGCCAAGGACAAGGTGCGTGAGAGCGACGTCATCCAGACGATGCTGCACGACGACCTCGCCGCGCTCGTCTATGACCGGCTCAGGCGCCGGCCGATGGTCCTGCCGGTCGTCGTCGAGGTGTAGCGAAGCTTTCGAAGCGGTACTTGTCGAGGGTGAAGTGGGCGCTGTCCCAGTTCACTTCGAGGCTGGTGCTGGCGCGGAACGGCACGTCGCCGTGCTGGTCGAAGTAGAAGCTGTTCGCTGACCCGCACGTCGGTTGGAAGAAGATCTGGTTGTGACGACGGGCGAGCATCGACTCGAAGTAGCTGGCGTTGGCCTGTGCCGTGACCTCGACGAGGGTCGAGCCGGTCCGTCGCGCGTGTGTGAGGCAGCGCGTGATGTGTCGCATCTGCGCCTCGATCAGGTGAAAGTACGACGCGCCGTTGAACGCGTACGGGCCGACGATCGAGAACATGTTCGGAAAGCCCGGGACGCTGACGCCCTGATACGCCTGGTGGCGGTTGACGGCCCACCACTGCTCGAGGTCGACGCCGTCGGTGCCACGGATCGGATACGAGATGCTGCCGGGCTCGAAGACCTTGAAGCCGGTGGCGAGCACGAGCACGTCGACATCGTGCGCGGTCCCGTCGACGGTGCGGACGCCATTCGGGGTGATTGTCTCGATGGCGGTCGTTTCGAGGATGACGTTGTCGCGGTTGTACGTCGCCAGGTACTCGTTGTGAAAGCCGGGCCGTTTGCAGCCCAGGCCGTAGCGCGGGGTGAGTTTCTCGCGCGTCTGGGGGTCGTGCACCTGCTTGCGCAGGCGCAAGCGGGCGACGCGCTCCGCACCGCGCGCCAGCGGCACGACCCCGTTGAAGTGCGCGGGCAGTGTGAAGTTCAGCTCGACGAACACCTGGCTCAGCATCCGCGCCGCGGCCTTTGCGCCCGGGAGCGAGCGCAACACCGTGCGCAGCAGCGGGCCGAGTGCCCGGTCAGGTTTGGGCAGGCACCAGATCGGGGTGCGCTGAAACACGACCACGCGGTCCACGAGCGGGGCGATGGCGGGAATCAGCTGGATGGCCGAGGCGCCGGTGCCGATGACCGCGACCCGCTTGCCGCGTAGATCCGCGTCGTGGTCCCAGCGCGACGTGTGGATCGTCGTGCCCTCGAAGTCGTCGAGACCGAGGATGTCGGGGCGCTTGGGCTGGGAGAGCGGGCCCGTGGCACCGATCACGAACCGTGCGGTGATGGGGTCGCCTGTCGAGACGTCCAGCCTCCACAGGTGCTCGTCCTCGTCGAAGCTCGCGGCGAGGACTCGTGTGTTCAGCCGGATCCGCGACCGCAGCCCGTATCGCTGGACGCAGCGTTCGGCGTACGCCTTCAGCTCAGCACCGGACGCGTACACCCGCGACCAGTCAGAGCTCTGTTCGAACGAGAACTGGTAACTGAACGACGGGATGTCGACGGCGACCCCCGGGTAGGTGTTCCAGTGCCAGACACCGCCAACTCCGTCGCCACCCTCGACGACGAGGTAGTCCGACACGCCGGCCTGATCGAGCTTGACCGCTGCCCCGATCCCGGCGAACCCGGCGCCGATCACCACCACCTCGTGATCCGCCACACACCTCGACTCCATGGGCGGCACCCTAAATGCGTTCCCCGGTCGATGCAGGCCTCGACATCGCCTGTTCGCCGACCTGCCCCACGAGCGGAGCGCAGCACATAAACTCGCGGAAGGTGTCGATCCACTGCGCGTGAGTCGCCTCGAGCGCGCGGTCCAGCCAGGGGAAGCAGCGCATGCGCGGAAATGCAACAACGGTCAAGTCCTTTCGGACGGCTCGGTGTGCCGTCCTATCGCTTGCGGCAATGCTGCTCGCGCCGACAGCGGCCGGGGCCGCGCCGGTCACGGTGACGACGATCGCCGACAGCGGACCCGGGTCGCTGCGCAGCGCGATCGCGGCCGCATCGAGCGGTGACACGATCTCCTTCGCTCCGGGCATCTCGGGCACGATCACCCTCACGAGCGGACCGCTGGTGATCGACAAGACCCTCGCGATCGACGGGCCCGGCGTGAGCGTGCTGACGATCAGCGGCAACCACGCGTCCCGCGTCTTCTTCATCAACCCCGGCGCGCCGGGCGCGCTGACGGGTCCGCCGGCGACGACCCCGACGGTCAGCATCGCCCGCCTGAGGATCGCCGACGGTCTCGCGCAGGGCGCTGCCGCGGGCGCCGGAGACATCGCGGGCGGCGCGGGCGGAAGCGCCGGCATGGGCGGCGGCATCTTCATCAACCGGGCGGCCGTCACCCTGACCGGCGTGGCCGTGAGCGCCAACACGGCGACCGGCGGCGGCATACCCGCCGCCCAGAGCTTCTTCGGCGCGGGCGGCGGCGGTGGCTTCGCCGGCGCCGGCGGCGCCGGCGTCTTCGCGGGCGGGCTCGGTGGGGTCGGCGGCCTGCTCGGTGGCAGCGGCGGAACGGTCGGCTCGGACGGCACGCTCACGAACACCGTCGGCGGTTCGGGTGGTCCCGGCGGTGATGGCGCGGGCGGCGGCGGCGGCGGAATCGGCGACGACTGCCCGAACTACTCCAACTGCACGGGGGCCGGCCTGAGTGGCGGCGCGGGGGGCGCCGGCGGATACGGCGGTGGCGGCGGCGGTGGCGGCGCCAGCGGGGCCAACCCGTCCAGCGGCGCGAAGGGCGCGGGCGGCGTCGGCGGCGCGGGCGGGTTCGGCAGCGGTGGCGGTGGTGGCGGCGGCCAGCAGCGGTCCAGCTTCATGTTCACCACAGCGGGCGGCAGCGCAGGGACGTTTGGCGGCGCCGGCGGCGCCAGCGAGGGCAGCAGCGGCGGCGGTGGCGGTGGCGGCGCCGGGCTGGGCGGCGGCATCTTCCTGCGGGCCGGCTCGCTCACGCTCAACGGCAGCGTGTTCAGCGACAACGCCGCCGTCGGCGGCGCCGGCGCGGCCCTCGCGGGCGCCAACGGCGAGGCCAAGGGCGGCGCGCTTTTCAACGAACAGGGCTTGGTGACCCTCTCGGACTGCGTCGCGTTCAACGGCAACGTCGCCGCTGACGCGACCGGGACCACCAGCGACACCGCCAACTTCTACGGCTTCAGCACGCCGGTTCTGCCGGCATGCAGCCTGACCCCGTCCGCGTCGATAGTCACACCCACCGCAGGCGGCACGTATCGCGTCGGGGAGATCGTGCCCACGAGCTTCGCGTGCAAGGAGAGCACCGGTGGGCCGGGGATCGCGACGTGCAGCGACGACAACGGCTCGACCGGATCGGCCGGCCTGCTTCGCACGAGCACCCCGGGGACCAACCTGACGTACACCGTCACCGCCGAGAGCGCGGACGGGCAGACCGCGACCTCGACGATCACCTATTCCGTCGAGGCGCCGGCGCCGATCGTGCCCGTCACGCCGATCACGCCGGTCGTGACGCCCCCGGCCCCCGTGCTTGACCCAGGTCCGGTCCTCAGCGGCCTCAAGGCGTCACATCCGCGCTGGCGCCTGGGACGGGCGCTGACCCGGATCAGCGGCCGAGCACAGAGCGCCGCCAAGCGGCCGCCGGTGGGGACGACGTTCAGCTTCAAGCTCAGCGAGGCGGCACGACTGAAGCTCGCGTTCGCACGGAAGGCCGGCAGCCGTCTCGTCAAGGCCGGGAGCGTGACGCTCGCCGCCCCGAAAGGCACCAGCCAGATCACCTTCCAGGGCCGCATCGGCCGCACAGGAAAACTGAAGCCGGGCAGCTACACGGTGACATTCACCGCGACCGACGTCGCTGGGAGTCGCTCGGCGCCGCAGGCGCTGCGATTCACGATTGCTCGATAGCGCGGATGCACTCGATGCGGGGTACGCGCTAGCGGCGGCGCAGCGACAGGCGGGCGCGCCGTGACGCCGTCGTCGGATCGTCCTCGTCCTCGGCCGGCGGCGCATCAGCGAGGTCGGCCGGGGCGCCCGCGGGCGCGTCGACGCGCGGCAGGCGGACGATGAAGCGGGCGCCGGGAGCGGCGTCCTCGAGCACGACCGAGCCGCCGTGCGCGACGGCGACGGCGTGGACGATCGCGAGGCCCAGGCCGGTCGAGCCGCCGCGGTCGCCACTGGAGCGCACGAAGCGCTCGAAGATGCGGTTGCGCAGCTCCGGCGGCACTCCGGGCCCGTCGTCCTGAACGGTCAGGGCGACGACATCGCCCTCGTCCGACACGCGCACGTCGATGTGCGTGCCGGCGGGTGTGTGGCTGATCGCGTTCTCGACGAGGTTCAGCACCAAGCGGTGCAGCTCGTCGCGGGCGCCCTCGACGATCAGGCCGGGCTCGGTGGAGATCTCGACGACGTGGTCGGCCGACAGCACCCCGGCCTCGCTGACGGCATCGATCGCGACGGCGCTGAGATCAACCGGGCTGGGGTGCCGCTCGTGCCCGGAGTCCGAACGCGCGAGCAGCAGCAGGTCGGCGACCAGCCGGCGCATCCGGCGCGAGCTGCGCAGCGCTGAGGCCGCAGCCTGGCGTTGCTCGCCGTCGAGCTCGTCGGCGAGCAGCTCGAGGTTCGCCAGCACGGAGGTCAGCGGCGTGCGCAGCTCGTGCGAGGCGTCGGCAACGAACGCGCGCTGGCGATCGAGTGCCGCCTCGGTCTGGCGTCGCGAGCCCTCGAGTGCGCCGAGCATCTCGTTGAGCGTCTGCGCCAGCTCGGAGACCTCGTCCTCGGCGGGCGGCTCCGGCACCTGACGGTCGGGATCGCCGGTGCGCGCGATGTCCCGCGCGGTCACCGTCAGGTCGGTGATCGGGCGCAGCGAGCGCTTGGCGAGCGCGAGGCCGCCCAGCAGCGAGAGCAGCGTCCCGGTGAACACGCCGATCGCCAGGAACCAGCGCACGCCGCGAATCGTCTTCTTGACCTCCGCGAGCGGGCGCGCGTACTCGATCCAGATCGGGATCCGGATCGAATTCGGGTCCGTGGTGTTCGGGCCGATCGGCGCAACGGTCTGGCGCGTCTCGACGAGGTAGCCCTTGGTCTCGCGTGAGCCCTCGCTTGTCGGCGGCCCGAAGTCCGGCGCGGCGCGCGTGCTCTGGATCGGGCGCTTGGCACCATCGAAGAGCCGGATCGCAGCCTCGTTCGACGCCGCGTAGATGTTGATGTCCGGCGAGATCGAATATGTCGTGGGGGAGGCGGAGAAGCTCGGCAGCCGCAGCCGGCCGCTGAGCTCGGTCGCCGAGTTCGCCGTCTCACTGTCGAAGCTCGACCGCACTTTGCCGGTCGTCAGCTGCCCGATCACGATCGCGAAGCCGCAGAGGACGACGAACGTCAGGGCCGACGAGATGATCGCCAGGCGCCAGCGGATGGAGAAGCGGCCCAGCACGGCGCGGTCAGGTCAGGCGCGCAGGACGTATCCCGCGCCGCGGATCGTGTGGAGCAGGCGCGGCTCGCCGCCGGCCTCGAGCTTGCGTCGCAGGTTCGACACGAACACCTCGATCGTGTTCGTCGTCGCAAAAGGGTCGTAGCCCCAGACCTCTTCGAGCAGTCGCTGGCGCGGAACGACGATGCGCTCGTTGCGCAGCAGGTACTCGAGCAGCTCGAACTCACGCTGGGTCAGGTCGACGGCGCGCTCGCCGCGCGCGACCTCATGCGTGTCCGGGTTCAGCGACAGGTCACCGCAGACGAGCGACGCGGCGCCGCGCGGGGGACGCCGGCGCAGCAGCGCGCGCAGGCGGGCGAGCAGCTCCTGGCGCTCGAACGGCTTGACGAGGTAGTCGTCGGCGCCGGCGTCGAGACCTTCGACCCGTGAGTCGAGCGCGTCGCGGGCGGTCAGCATCAGGATCGGGACGTCGTCGTTCTCGCGCAGCTTGCGCGCGACCTCGACGCCGTCGATCTTCGGCAGGCCGAGGTCGAGCACGACGAGGTCGGGATTGAACGTCGACGCGGCGTCGAGCGCGGCCTCGCCGTCAGCAGCGATGCGCACGTCATAGCCCTCCATGCGCAGCGAGCGTTGGAGGACCTGGGCTATCTCCTCGTCGTCCTCCACGACGAGGACCCGCGGGTCACGGTTGATGCTCATGAGCGACGAATGCTAGGCGCTCAGGTGAACGCCAGCTGAAGGCAGGGCTGCAGCAGCGGACGTCGAAGGATCGAAACCGAACGACCATGCCTGCATCTCGCAAGCGCGCAGGGCGCGCAGCCCCCACACGTAAGCCGTCAACGCAGTCCAAGCCGCGGCCCCGTGCCCGCGCCAGACGGTCACCGTCCTGGCGTCGCGGACTGCCCGTGCTGGAACAGCGGCACCACGACCTGATCGGCCTCGGCCTGTTCGCCGCCGGCGTCTTCGTCGCGTTCCCGCTCTACCTGGCGTGGGACGGCGGAGCGGGCGGCGCGATGCTCGTCGACGGCCTCCAGCGCGGGTTCGGGCGCGTGGCCTACGTCGTCCCGATCGGCCTCGTCGCGGCCGGCGGCGTGCTCGTGCTGCGCCCGGTGCTCCCGGCGGTTCGCCCCTTTCGTGCAGCGGGCCTCTGCCTGCTGCTCGCGCTGACGCTCGCGTTCGCCGCGGGCACACTCGGTCTCGGCGAGGGCCCGGTGCGCGCGAGCGACTGGACGGCGGCGCACCTCGATGCGCGCGGCGGCGCGCTCGGCGAGGCGCTGTACACCGGCACGTCCGCGGTCGCCGGCAGCGTCGGCAGCCACATCCTCGCGCTCTTCCTCTTCCTCGCGGGCGTCCTGCTCGTCACCGGCGCATCGATCGCCGGGGTGGTGCGCGCGACCGGCAACGGTGTCGCCGACACCACACGCGTCATTCGCAAAACCGCGACGCCGATTCTGGGGCCGCGTGAAGGCGCGCGGCCCGAGCCGATCTTCCCGCCGGAGCCTGAGGATGCGGACCTCGTCGTGCGCACGGGCGAGCGGCCTCCGACACTCGACGGGGCAGCCCGCTATCCGGACCTGTTCGGCGGTGACGATCCCGACGCGGCGCCCACGGTCGAGCCCGACCTGCCGGCCGATCCCGTCGATCAGGTCGCCGAGCCCGCCGCAGCACCGAAGCCGAAGCGCACGCGCAAGCCCGCTGCAGCGCCGGTGCCCGTCGCGACAGGCGACTTCCATCTGCCGGACGTGTCGATCCTGCGGATGTCACCCGCCGATGAGGCGAAGCCGGACACGAGCGACCAGGAGCGCGTCTCCACAGCGCTCGTCGAGGCACTCGGGCACCACGGTGTCGAGGCCAAGGTCGTCGGCCGCGTCGCAGGCCCGCACATCACGCGCTACGAGCTGAAGCTCGCGCCCGGCGTGAAGATGAACAAGGTCGGCAACCTCAAGGACGACCTCGCCTACGCACTCGCTGCGACCGACATCCGCATCCTCGCGCCGATCCCCGGCAAGCAGGCGGTCGGCGTCGAGGTTCCCAACCGCAAGCGCCGGATCGTCACGCTCGGCGACGTCTACGGCCAGGTGCCCGAGGGCTCGAGCCCGCTGACGGTGTTCCTGGGCAAGGACGTCAGCGGCAAGCCCGTGCACGCGGACCTGGCGAAGATGCCCCACATGCTCGTCGCGGGCACGACCGGCGCCGGCAAGTCCGGCTGCGTCAACGCGATGCTGAGCTCGATCCTGATGCGCGCGACGCCCGACCAGGTCCGGCTCGTGCTGGTCGATCCCAAGCAGGTCGAGCTGAACCACTACGAGGCGATCCCGCACCTGCTCACGCCGGTGATCACGAGCCCGCGGATGGCTGCCAACGCGCTGCAGAACCTCGTGCGCGAGATGGAGTGGCGCTACGGCGTCATGTCGGTCGCTCGCACGCGCTCGCTGATCGAGCTGAACAAGCACCGTGTGGGGGAGGGCGACGACCCGCTCCCGTACATCCTCTGCGTGATCGACGAGCTCGCCGACCTGATGATGGTCGCGCCCGCCGACGTCGAGGACTCGATCATCCGGCTCGCGCAGAAGGCGCGTGCGGTCGGCATCCACCTCGTGCTCGCCACGCAGAGCCCGCGCGTCGACGTGATCACGGGCATGATCAAGGCGAACGTCCCGTCGCGGATCGCCTTCGCCGTCTCCAGCCAGACCGACTCGCGCGTGATCCTCGACCAGAACGGCGCCGAGTCGTTGCTCGGCCAGGGCGACATGCTCTTCTCCGCGGTCGGCTCGTCGCGGCTGCAGCGGATTCAGGGCGCGTACATCGACGAGCCCCAGATCGCGTCGCTGACCGAGATGTGGGCGGCGCAGGGCGAGCCGCAGCTGCGCGAGGACCTGCTCGAGGAGGTCGAGGCGGAGGGCGCGACCGAGTCCGGCGACCACGGCGAGTTCGACCCGGATGAGGATCCGTTGCTCGGTGAGGCGATCCAGCTCGTCGCCGAGATGGGCACCGCGTCGACGTCGATGCTGCAACGGCGCCTGCGCCTGGGCTACACCCGCGCCGGGCGCCTGATCGACATGCTCGAGCGCCGCGGGATCATCTCCGGCTATGAGGGATCCAAGCCACGGCAGGTCCTGATCGGCGAGGCGGAGCTGCCGCGGGTGCTCGCCGCACTCGAGGGAACGGCGGCTGCGCCGACTGATGAGCCGGTTGACGTCGAGCTGCCCGAGCCCGCTGCTGCCCCAGGCGGCGGCTCGGACGACCTCGACTAGCCTTCGGGTCGCATGGCAGGAATTGGCGCCAGCCTGCGCGAGGCGCGAATGCGCCAGCGCATCGACATCACCGAAGCTGAGGCGGACACGAAGATCCGCGGCAAGTACCTGCGCGCGCTCGAGAACGAGGAGTGGGCGCTGCTGCCCGGTCCGACCTTCGTCAAGAGCTTCCTGCGGACCTACGCCGACTACCTCGGGCTCGACGGGCGCTCGCTGGTCGAGGAGTTCAAGCTCAAGTACGAGCGCCCGGAGATGCAGGCGATCGCGCCGCCGCGACCGCGCGAGCAGGGCCGCCGGCAGCGCCCCGCGCGTCGCGGGCCGCCGGGTGGCGGTCGCCTGTGGCTGGCGCTCGCACTCGTCGCCGTCGTCCTGATCGGGCTGTTCGTGCTCGGCCGCGGCGACGACAATTCAGGCTCGTCGGCCGATACGACGCCCACGACGACGAAGCAGACGACGACGAGCGCGGGAACCTCGAACGGGAAGGACACGACCAAGCGCACCGCCGTTGCGACGCTGCGGATCGTCCCGACGGGGCAGGTGTACGTGTGCCTGCGCGATGCTTCCGGGCGCCGGCTGCTCGACGGCGTCGTGCTGCAGCCCGGGGCCGCCACGAAGACCTTCCGCTCGTCGCGCTTCCGCCTGTCGCTCGGCAACGGCGACGTGCGCCTGACCGTCAACGGGGTGCGACGCCCGGTTCCGGCCGTGTCGTCCGGAATCGGCTACGCGATCACCGCGAAGTCGTTCACGCGGCTCTCCGGCTCCGAGCGACCGAGCTGCACATGAGCGCACGCGCCGGCATCGTGGTCACTGGGACGGAGGTCCTGACCGGCCGCGTCAGCGATCGCAACGGGCCGTGGCTGGCGGAGCGCCTGCGCGAGCTCGGCGTCGACATCGAGACGATCGTCGTCGTCGGCGACCGCCGTGACGACATGAGCGCCGCGCTGGAGTGGCTCGCACGCGAGGGCGTGGACGTGATCGTCACCAGCGGCGGTCTGGGGCCGACCGCGGACGATCTGACCGCAGAGGTCGTCGGAGCCTTCCAGGGCCGTGAGATGGTCCTTGACGAGCCGCTGCGCGGACGGATCGCCGCGATCCTCGAGGGGATCGCCAAGCGCTGGCCGGGAATCGACATGGCCGCGATCGAGGAGGGCAACCGCAAGCAGGCGACGATCCCGCTCGGCGCGACGATCCTCGAGCCCGTCGGCACGGCTCCCGGCCTCGTCGTGCCGCCCGCTGAGGGACGTGATGGCCCCGCGGTCGTCGTGCTGCCGGGGCCGCCGCGTGAGCTGCAGCCGATGTGGGGCTCGGCACTCGCGACCGATGCGCTGCGCAATGCGATCCGCGGTCGCAGCGAGATCCGGCAGGAGATGCTGCGGATGTTCGGCATTCCCGAGTCGGAGATCGCCGAGACGCTCAGGCGTGCCGAGGCCGCCGGCATCGACCTCGACGCGCTCGAGATCACGACCTGCCTGCGTCGTGGCGAGGTCGAGATCGTCACGCGCTACGACCCGGCCGCGCAGCCTGTCTACGACGCGTTCGCCGCCGCGGTCCGTGAACGCCACGCCGCGACGCTCTACTCCGAGGACGGGACGACCGTCGATCAGCAGATCGCGGCCCTGCTCACGCGCGCGCCGGCACGGACGGTGGCGACCGCCGAGTCGTGCACCGGCGGGCTCGTCGCGGCGCGCCTGACGGACCTGCCCGGCTCGTCCGCGTATGTGCGCGGCGGGCTGGTCGTCTACTCCAACGAGGCCAAGGTGGACCTCGCCGGCGTCGATCCGGCCGTCATCGAGGCGGAAGGCGCCGTGTCGCTCGAGGTCGCCCGTGCGCTGGCTGACGGGGCGATCGCGCGCCTCGATGCGGACCTGGGGATCGGCATCACCGGGATCGCCGGGCCGGACGGCGGGACGGACGACAAGCCGGTCGGGCTCGTCTGGATCTCGGTCGCCGAGCGCGGTGGCCAGCGGATCGACCGCAAGGTCAACATGCCCGGGGGACGACCCGACGTGCGCGATCGCACGACGACCGTGGCGATGCACCTGCTGCGCCGCGTACTGCTCGGCCTCGGCGACCTTGATGTCTGAGCGCTCCCGGATGTGAGCGAGGCCGCGCACCAGCGGCTGTTCGTCGCGCTCGAGTTGCCCGGCGATGTGCGTGCCGCGCTCGCGCGGTGGGGCAGGAGCGCGTGCGATCAGGATCCGTCGCTGCGCGCCGTCCGCGATCAGGCGCTGCACGTGACGGTTCACTTCCTCGGCGAGCGCCCCACGGCGGACGTTGAACGCCTGCGCGAGGTCGTCGCCGGCGCGTCCGACCGCGCGATCCCGCTGGTGGGTGCGGGCGCGCTGTGGCTCTCGCCGCGTCGCCCGCACGTGCTCACCTGTGCGCTGGAGGACCCCGGTGGAAGCCTGGGCGACCTGTTCGACACGATCGGGCCGGCGCTCACACAGGCGACCCCGGGGTGGGAGAGCGCCGACAGGCGGCTGCGGCCGCACGTCACGGTCGCCCGGGTCCGCGGTGGCGCACGACCGCGCGTCGGCGCCGAGCCGGAGCCACCGGTGGTGCGGTTCGAGGCGACCGCGGTGGCGCTGATGCGCTCGGATCTGGGCCCTGGCGGGGCCGTCTACGAGGCGATCGAGCGACTCCCGCTGCGCAGCCTCGCCTGAGCGGCGTCGCAGCGTCTGCGCGATCTGGCGCTGGAGTCGTGACACGACCCCGCCTACGGTCACGGTTCCGTCCGATACAGGCCGGAAGATGCTGCGTTCAGCACGACGAGAGAGGTCGAAGGAATGCTTGACGAGAAGGCCGCAAAGGCACGCGACACCGCCCTTCAGGGGGCGCTGACCCAGATCGAACGCCAGTTCGGGAAGGGCACCGTCATGCGCATGGGCGATCCCGGCGCCCAGGTGAAGGTCAACGCGATCCCCACGGGAGCGCTCTCGCTCGACCTCGCGCTCGGCATCGGCGGCATGCCGCGCGGGCGCATCGTCGAGGTGTTCGGCCCGGAGTCCTCGGGCAAGACGACGCTCGTCTACCACCTGCTCGCCGAGGCCCAGAAGCTCGGGGGCATCTGCGCCTTCATCGACGCCGAGCATGCGATGGACCCGCTCTACGCCCAGCAGATCGGGCTCGACATCGACGAGCTGCTCGTGTCGCAGCCCGACTACGGCGAGCAGGCACTCGAGGTCGCGGACATGCTCGTGCGCTCAGGCGCCGTCGACGTGGTCGCAGTCGACTCGGTCGCCGCACTCACGCCGCGCTCGGAGCTCGAGGGCCAGATGGGCGACCAGACCGTCGGCCTGCAGGCACGGATGATGAGCCAGGCGATGCGCAAGCTCGCCGGCAACCTCAACCGCGCGCAGACGCTCTGTCTGTTCACGAACCAGATCCGCGAGAAGGTCGGCGTCATGTTCGGCTCGCCGGAGACCCAGCCGGGTGGCCGCGCGCTGAAGTTCTACGCCTCCCAGCGGCTCGACATCCGCCGCATCGAGACCCTCAAGGAGGGCACCGAGGCCGTCGGCAACCGTGTCCGCGTGAAGGTCGTCAAGAACAAGGTCGCGGCACCGTTCCGCCAGGCCGAGTTCGACATCGAGTTCGGCAAGGGCATCTCGGCGTCCGGCTGCATCCTCGACCTGGGGATCGAGCACAACATCGTCACGAAGTCCGGCTCGTTCTTCTCGTACGGCGAGGACCGGCTCGGGCAGGGGCGCAACAACGCCAAGGCGTTCCTCGATGAGCATCAGGAGATCGCCAAGGAGATCGAGGGCAAGGTCTACGACGCGCTCGGCTTCAACAACGAGCTCGTCGTGCCGATCGAGCGCGACGGTGAGCCGCTTGCCGACGAGCCGATCGCCGATGAGCCGCTCGAGCAGGCAGCAGCCTGACCCCTGACGATGTCTGCGGACCCCGAGGCCCGGGTCCAGCACGCGCTCGAGCTCGCCTACCGCTACCTGGGACGCCGTGAACGCACGGCGTTCGAGGTGCGGCGGCAGCTCGAGGGCAAGGACGTAGAGCCGGAAGCGATCAACGCCGCGCTGGCCGAGCTGGAGCGGCTGAACTACGTCGACGACGAGCGCTACGCGCGGCTGTACGCCGACGACCGCCGCAAGCTCGACGGCTGGGGACCTGAGCGGATCGAACGCCGCCTGGAGCAGGTCGGCGTGGACGCCGAGATCATCGCGTCGGTGCTGTCCGATCGCGATGCGGGCGACGAGCTGAGCGCCGCGCTCGCGGTGCTCGAGCAGCGGATCGCGGCGCCCCCGCAGGACGACCGCGGGCGCGAGCGGGCGCTCGGGCTGCTCGTCCGCCGCGGGTACGACCTCGACACGGCCTACGCGGCCGTGCGCGCGTTCGCAGACGCCCGCTAGGACGTACCCCCGGGCTCTTGCGTGGTGGTTGGGGCCCGCGACGGTCACGGCGATGACGCCTCGCGCTGCTGCGCCGTCTCGGGCGAAACGAGCATCTGAACGCGATCGGCTGCATCTCGCGCCACGGGGTGGCGTCAATTGCAGCCGATCTTCGGATATAGGGTCGCCGGATGAACGACGCGATCCAGCGGTTCGTCGATGAGCTCGCAGCGGACCCGGCGGTGCGGGGGGTCATCCTGTTCGGCTCCCATGCCCGCGGCAACGCGCGACCCGACAGCGACGCGGATCTGGTGATCCTCGTCGAGCGCGATCAGTTCGAGATGGGGTTCGCCGAGCGCGACGGGCAGAAGTTCGAGCTGCTCCGTTTGAGCGAGGCGGTCGCCATCCGCTACTTGGCGGACAACCCTGACAACGCAGCGGACTTCTGGCAGGTCGCCGAGATCCTGCACGACCCGGACGGCGCGGCGGCGCGTGTGCGCGACCACACGGCGGCGATGTTGGCCGAGGGCAAGTCGCCCATGGATGAGGCCCGGCGGGCGTGGTCGCGCTGGGCCTCCGAGGACCGGCTCGATGCGGCGGCCGGGATCGCCGAGGACGACCCGGTGGCCGCGCGAATGGTCCTGCACGAACGGGTCCTCGACCTGACGGCAACGTTCTTCGATGTGCGCGGCGAGTGGACCCCTCCGACGAAGCGCCGGACGGGACGGATCGCGGACGTCGATCCGGGTCTCCACGGTCTGCTCACCGCGTTCTACGCGGACGGCGCGTCATTCACGGACCAGCTGGCGCTCGCCCGCCGGATGCTCCCGCTCATCTACGACGAGGTGAGCATCTGACCCACGTCCTCCGCCCGGAGTTCCGTGTGCGGGCTCGCGCCCGACGCGCTCCACTGAGCGCTCTACTGCTCGACCGCTGGCCCGGACGGCCCGACGGCCAACTGATTCTCATGGAGCCCACCCGCTGATGCGCAAAAACCCCTACTACCTGCTCGAAGACGTCGACGAGATCCGCCGGATGATCGACGAGAACCCCTGGGCGACGCTCGTCTCCCAGGCCTCGGAAGGCCTCGTCGCCTCGCACTACCCGATCCTCGTCGACCGTGACCGCGAAGAGCTGTCCATCGTCACGCACCTCGGCCGGCCCGACGACCGCATCCACGAGCTACCTCACCACGAGCTGCTTGTGATCGTCCAGGGGCCACACGGCTACATCTCATCCAGCTGGTACGGCGAGCACGTCGAAGTGCCCACCTGGAATTTCTTCACCGCACACCTCTCCGGCACGCCCGAGATCCTCAGCGACGAGGAGAACTCCGCGGTGCTGCACCGACTGGTCGAGCACTTCGAGCGCCGCGCGGACAGACCCCGACTCCTCGACGGCACCCCGCAGGACGCCGAGAACGCCCGCAAGGACATGCGCGGCACCGTCGGCCTGCGCCTCACTGCGACCCGCATCGTCGCCAAGCGCAAGATGAGCCAGAACCAGCAGCCCGAGATCGTCGACGCCGTCATCGCACAACTCGAAGGCGACGGCCCCTACGCCAGTCCTGGGCTCGCCCGCGAGATGCGCCTGGCAAACGGGCGCTCGTAGGACGGGCGCCGCACGGCGGCGGCCCGCTCTCGCTTCGGGGCGAAAAGCAGCAGCCGGCGTGGCGCGTCATCGGCGGGGGTCGCGCGGTCTCCAGCCAGCGACCGACCGCGAACCGACGGGAGGGACGTACTAGCCTTCCGCCGCAGGCATGAAGCGCTACCACCTCACGACGTTCGGCTGCCAGATGAACGCGCACGATTCCGAGCGCATGCAGGGCATGCTCGAGTCGCTCGGGTACGAGGAGGCGCCGGAGCGCGAGAGCGCCGACGTGATCCTCTTCAACACCTGCTCGATCCGCGAGGCGGCCGACGAGCGCTTCGTCTCTCACCTGTACACGGCGCGCCGCGTCAAGCGTGAGCGCCCGGACGTGGTCATCGGCGTCGGCGGCTGCTGGGCGCAGTCGGTCAAGGACGAGGTGTTCGAGCGCTTCCCGTTCGTCGACGTCGCCTTTGGGCCCGGCCAGGTGCACAAGCTCGCCGAGTTCCTCACCTCCGACTCGATCACCGCACAGGGGTTCTTCGAGTTCGAGGGCTTCACGGGCCATCTGCCGATGCGGCGCGCGCGGACGTTCTCCGCCTGGATGCAGATCAGCGTGGGCTGCAACTCGCGCTGCTCGTACTGCATCGTGCCGAGCACCCGCGGGCGCGAGGTCAGCCGGCCGTTCGACGAGCTCGTGCTCGAGGCCGAGCGCCTCGCCACCGACGGTGTGCGCGAGCTGACGCTGCTCGGGCAGAACGTCAACAGCTACGGCCGTGATCTGCGTGGGGAGGGCGGGCCACACTCGTTCGCCGAGCTGCTCGCGGCCGTCGACGCGGTGCCCGGGCATCGACCGCATCCGCTACACCAGCCCGCATCCCAAGGACATGCGCGAGGACGTCGTGCGCGCGCACGCCGAGCTCGACGCGGTCTGCGAGCACGTCCATCTGCCACTGCAGTCCGGTTCCAGCCGGATCCTGAAGTCGATGCGCCGCACATACGACCGCGCCCGCTTCCTCGATCGCGTCGCGCTGATCCGTGAGCACGTCCCGGATTGCGCCATCACGACCGACATCATCGTCGGCTTTCCGGGCGAGACCGAGGAGGACTTCGCGCAGACGCTCGAGGTCATCGACGAGGTCGGCTTCGACGGCGCCTTCACGTTCGTCTACTCACCGCGGCGCGGGACCGAGGCCGCGACGATGACCGAGGGCTTCGTCCCGCATGAGGTGAAGTCCGAGCGGATGGAGCGCCTCGTCGCCGCCGTCCAGCGCCACGGGCGCGAGCGCGGGCAGCGCTTCGTCGGGCGCGAGCTCGACGTGCTCGTCGAAGGCCCCTCGCGCACCGATCCCGCACGCCTGCGCGGCCGCACCCGCCACAACAAGGTCGCGAACTTCGGTGGCCTCGCGCAGCCGGGGGAGATCGTCCCCGTGCAGATCACGTCGGCGACGAGCCAGACGCTCGCCGGCGAGATGTCGCTGCTCGCACGCGCGCTGGCCTGAGCCGGCGCGCGGGCGAACGCTTCAGCGCTTGTTCGCCTGGCCGCGCTCCATGTCGTCGGCGACCTTGCGGCCGCCGAGCCGCATCGTCAGCCGGTCGGACAGGGCGGGCGCCAGCTCCCCGAGCTTCGTCCCGACGCGCATCGCGATCGGTGCGACGTCGAGTTCGCCGCGGTCGTGCTCGATCGCTTCGCGAACACCCTCGGCGACATCCTGCGGCGTGCTGGTGCCGACGTACCCGGGAAGCTCGACTTCGGCCTCGTGGAACATCCCGGCGTCGCGGATGAAGCCCGGGAAGACGACGCTGACGCCGACGCCCTTCGGCGCGAGGTCCGCGCGCAGCCCGCGGCCGAAGCCGCGCAGGCCGTACTTCGTCGCGGCGTAGATCGACGTCCCCGGTGTCGCCACCTTGCCCGCCAGCGACGAGATGAAGACGAGATGTCCCGCTCCGCGCTCGACCATGCCCTCACCAAGCAGACGCGCCAGAATGATCGGCGCGCGCAGGTTCACCTCGAGCGCACGATCGATCTCGTCCGGGCCGTAGCCGAACAGGTCGCCCGAGCCGGGGAGCGCGGCGTTGGCGATCAGGATGTCGACGCCGGCGCACTCCTCCGCAAGCCGGGTCACGTCTTCGCGTTCGGCGAGGTCCGCGGCGATCACGCGCGTGCCCGCGCCGAGCTCGGCGGCGAGCGGCTCGAGCACTTCGGCACGCCGGCCGGTCAGCGTGAGCTCGGCGCCGGCACGGTGCAGCCGCCGGGCGATCTCGTGGCCGATGCCGCCTGTCGCGCCGGTCACCAGCGCGGTCCTTCCAGCGATGATCATGGCGCGCAGTCTGTCAGTCAGACGCCG
Source organism: uncultured Actinomycetes bacterium (assembly GCA_963821685.1). Classification (GTDB taxonomy): domain Bacteria; phylum Actinomycetota; class Thermoleophilia; order Solirubrobacterales; family Solirubrobacteraceae; genus F1-60-MAGs163. Next base: position 374,124 of record CAWGEW010000009.1, read on the forward strand.
CGCCCCATCAGCCGCCGCCGGCGAACACCGCGACGGTCGCCGTGAACCCGTGGAGGAAGTTCTCACCGCCGACCGGGCCGATCTCGCCCGCCGCGAAGAACCCGGCCGACGGCGCGCCGCCGAGCTCCTCGTCGACCGCGTCGGCGTCGTGGTCCGGCGCCCCGAACATGCCCTGGCCGCGCCCGTTGCAGGTGAACACGAGCGCCCCGGCGGCCGAACCGCCGAGCGCGGCGCTGCGCAGCTCCAGGCCGGAACGCAGGTCGAGGTCCGCCGACGTCGCGTCGCGGGCGTGCAGGCGCACGACCTGGCCCTCGCGCACGGGCGCGCCGACCGTGATCGTGCCCGCATCCGGGTCGGCGCCGATGATGCCGCGCACGAGGTAGTCATGCCCGCCGGCGGGCGCGTAGGCGCCGTCGATCGCGACACCGAGCAGCAGCCCGCCGCTGACCAGCTCGCGCTCGTCCTTGCGCAGCCCGTCGATCGCGGCGCGCAGGCTCTCGAGCGCCGGCCGGCCGTCGAGCTCGCGGATCACGTGACCGTCGACGGCGGTGATCTCCAGGACCGGCCCGATCCCCGCCGCACCCTGCGAGACGCAGGGGAGCACCTCGACGCCGTGCAGGACCGCGCCGACGGCTCCGCCGCTGACGACGGCGTCGTCGAGGAACAGCGCGGCCTCGCCGTCGAGCGTGCGCGCGCTGGACAGGCCGCCGAGCACCGGAACGCCTGGGGCACTGCGCGCCAGGTCGGCGAGTGCGCGGTCAGCGGGGAACGAGTACGGGTCCGGGAACAGCAGGGTCGCCGACGCTCCCGCGGCGGACGGCATGCCGGCCACGGCGACCTCGCCCTCGACGCCACCAGGCTCGGTGTGGGCGTGGAACGTGTCCGCTCGCCCGGAGCCGAGCGACGCCGCCCAGACGGCCACCGCGGTGCCGCCCTCGATCTCGCGTCCGGTGCCCAGAACGCCGCCCGCGCCGCATCCGGCGAGCGCGACGGGCGCGAGCGCCTCGTGTATGCCCTCCAGAGTGGCCTCAGGGGCCGCCAGATGGCCTCCGGAGCAAAACACCACCACCAGATCGGCTGTGAGCCCCTCGAGCGCCTGACGGGCGTCCGTGCCGGCCTCGATCGCCGCGACGCGCGGGTCGGCGCCTGTGGAGAGGCCGCAGCCGATGCGCACGGTCATCGCGGCCAACGATACTCCCGCCCGATGCCCGGCCCGGACGCTGCTCTGAACCCCGACGCGATCCCGGCGGACGGCTTGCTCGCGCTGTTCGGGCCGACCGGCGTCGGGAAGACCGACGTCGCGATCGCGGTCGCCGATGGGCTGCGCGCCGCCGGTCGCACGCCGGTCGCCGTCTCCGCCGACGCGCTGCAGGTCTACCAGGGCCTGGAGATCGTGACGGGAGTGCCGACCGCGGGCGAGCGCGCACGCCTCGAGCACCTGCTGGTCTCGATCGTCCCGGTCGACGCGACCTTCTCCGTCGGGCAGTACGCCGAGCTCGCACACGCCGAGATCGACACACTGCTCGAGCAGGGCTCGACGCCGATCGTCGTCGGCGGCACCGGGCTCTACCTGCGCGCCGCGCTGGCCACGCTGGAGTTGCGCCCGCAGCCGCCGGAGGACGTGCGCCGGCGCTGGGAGGAGGAGCTCGAGGCCGAGGGGCCTGAACGGCTGCACGAGCGCCTTGCGCAGCGCGCTGCGTGGGCGGCCGAGGGGATCGACCCGGCGGACCGTCACCGGATCGTGCGCGCGCACGCGCTCCTCGACATGGGCGAGCTGGAGCCGCCCGAGGGGCCGAACCGGCTGTGGACGGCCGAGACGCGCCGCCCGACGCGGCTCGTCGGCCTGGTCCGCGACCGCGACGAGCTCTACGCGCGGATCGACGCGCGCGTGCTGCGGATGATCGAGCGCGGGGCCGTCGAGGAGGTCCGCGCCGCGCAGGCGGCGGGCGCCTCGGAGACGGCGCGCAAGGCGCTCGGCTTCGAGGAGCTGCTGGCCGGTGACGCCGAGGCGATGCAGCGGCGCACGCGCAACTTCGCCAAGCGCCAGCTGACCTGGATGCGCAAGCTCGCCGGCGTCGAGGTGATCGACATCAGCGGGCGCGACCCGGCCGACGTCGCGGCCACGATCCTCTCGACGGCGGCCGCGCCGTAGGGTTGGCGGCGATGCGCTTCGAGAAGTGGCAGGCCCTCGGCAACGACTACCTGATCGTCGAGCGCGACCAGCTCCCGGTCCCGCTCAGCGCGCCGGTCGTGCGCCGGCTCTGCGACCCGCACCTGGGCGTCGGCGCGGACGGCGTGCTCGAGCTCTCGCCGCCCGACGAGGCGGGCTTCGTCGCGCGGCTGCGGATCTTCAACCGCGACGGCTCGGAGGCCGAGCTGTCCGGCAACGGCGCGCGCGAGGCGATCCTCTACCTGCACCGGCGCGGCTGGACGACCGCCAACCAGTTCTCGATCCAGACGGTCGCCGGCGAGATCCGGCCGACGATCACCTCGCCGACGACCTGCTCGATCGACATGGGCCGTGCGCGCACCCGCTCCGAGCACTTCCCGGACGGAGACGCCGACGGCCACGGAACGCTCGAGTCCGGCGGGCGCAGCTGGACCTTCCAGCACGTCACGATCGGCAACCCGCAGTGCGCGATCGAGCTGCAGAGCGTCGACGAGCTGAACGGCCTCGCGCTCGAGGACTACGGCCCCGAGATCGAGCACGCCGCGATCTTTCCCAACCGCACGAACGTCAGCTGGTGGACGGAGACCGAGCCGGGCTTCATCCGTGCGCGGATCTTCGAGCGCGGGGTGGGGGCGACGATGTCGAGCGGGACGGGGGCATGCGGCGCGGCGGTCGCCTACGTGCTGCGCGGCGGCGATTCGCCGGTCCGGGTCGCGCTCGACGGCGGCGAGCTGATGGTGACCGTCGAGGAGGACCTGCACGTCGACCTCGACGGCTGGGCCGTCCCCGTCTATGCAGCGGAGGCGAGCGACGAGCTGCTGCAGACGCTGCGCGGGCTCGCGCGCTGAGGCGCTGACGCCTCAGTCGTTCGCGTGCAGAGCGGCGTTGAGGCCGCCCCAGTCGCCGCTGCGCTGCAGGACCTGCACGGCGCCGGTCTCGCTGTTGCGGCGGAACAGCAGGCCGTCACGGCCGCTGAGCTCGACCGCCTTGACGACGTCGCCGTCGGGCAGCGTCACGCGCGTCCCCGCGGTCACGTAGAGGCCGGCCTCGACGATGCAGTCATCGCCGAGCGAGATCCCGATCCCGGCGTTGGCGCCGATCAGGCAGCGCTCGCCGACGCGGATCACCTGCGTGCCGCCGCCGGACAGCGTGCCCATGACGGAGGCGCCGCCGCCGATGTCCGACTCGGTTCCGACGATCACGCCTGCGCTGATCCGGCCCTCGACCATCGACGTGCCGAGCGTGCCGGCGTTGAAGTTCACGAACCCCTCGTGCATGACGGTCGTCCCGTCCGCGAGGTGCGCGCCGAGGCGCACGCGGTCGGCGTCCGCGATCCGCACGCCGCTCGGGACGACGTAGTCGGTCATGCGCGGGAACTTGTCGATGCCGCGTCACGGCGAGCCGGCGGCCACAGGCGAGGAAGCGCTGGCGCGTCGTCTCGAAGTCCTCGGGGTCGCACGGGCCCGGCGCTCGTCCAGACGACGTTCGTGAGCACGCCGAAGATGCCGTCGACGCTGAGCCCGCGGGGCGCGACCAGCCGGTGCGAGAGCAGCTGCAGGCGCAGGTAGGCGTCGTGGGCGTCGACCGGCGCGCTGCCGAGGTCCGGGATCACGGTCAGGACGGTCGCCAGGCGCACGCGGCGCAGCTCATCGTGGCCGGCGGCCTCCGAGAGCGCCTCCGCGTTCAGCGCGGCGGCCTCGTGTGCACCGAGCTCCGTGGTGCCGGCGGCGGCATCGGCCGGCGCGGCGCCGAGCTGCGGGGCCGGGAAGTACGTGTCGAGGATGCGGCCGCTGGGCTCGGAGATCGTCGCCAGGCCGACCGCCCAGGCGCCGCTGTGTGGATCGTCGCTCACGCGCTGCAAACTACTGCGCGAGCGCGCCCAGGGCCGCTGCCGCCGCGGTGCAGTCCTCGAGCGTGGGGACGAGCGCGATGCGCACGTGGCCTTCGCCGCCGGCCCCGAAGAACTGCCCGGGGGCGATCACGACGCCGTGGCCCAGCAGGCGCTCGGCCAGCGCCTCGGCGTCACCGTCGCCGGGCACGCGGCACCAGCGAAAGAAGCCGGCCGGCCCGCCGACGTGCTCCAGCCCGATCGCGCGCAGTGCCGGTTCCAGGACGTCGCGCTTGGCCCGGTAGCGCTCGCGCGCCTGCTCGACGTGCGTCTCGTCGGACCAGGCGGCGATCGACGCGCGCTGCACGAACGTCTGCGGCGTGACCCCGAGCGACGGGCGGACCTGCTTCATCGCGGCGATCAGCAACGGGTCGCCGGCGACGAACCCCGACCGGTAGCCGGGCATCGACGAGCGCTTGGACAGCGAATGGAACGCGAGCACGTGCGTCGGATCGTCGACCTGCAGCACGGAGCCGGGGGCGTCACCGTCGAGCCAGATCTCGCTGTAGGCCTCGTCGGATGCGAGCACGACGCCCTCGCGGCGGCAGCGCTCGGCGAGTTCTGCGTAGAACGCCGGCGGGGCGACGGCGCCGGTCGGATTGCCCGGATGGTTGACCCAGATCAGCGCCAGGCGGCTCCAGATGCCGGCATCGAGCGCGTCGAGGTCCGGGAGCCAGCCGGACTGCGGGTCGAGCGGGATCTCGACGACGCCGGCACCGGCGAAGCGCGCGCCGCGGGCGGGGACGGGGTAGCCCGGCGTCGTCACGGCGACGAGGTCGCGCGGGCTGCCCGGGCCGATCAGCACCTGCGCGAGGTGGTAGATCGCCTCCTTGCTGCCGAGCGTCGGAAGGATCTCGATCCCCGGGTCGAGGCTGACCGAGAAGCGGCCGCGCAGCCAGGCGGCGATCGCCTCGCGCAGCTCGGGCAGGCCGGCGGCGAGCGGGTACGCCGACACCGGCTCCGCCTCGACGGCGTCGATCAGCGCGGCGCGGATGAAGGCGGGCGTCGCTTCGCGCGGCTCGCCGACGCCGAAGTCGATCAGCCGCGCCCCGCCGGCCTCCGCGCGCCGGCGTGCCTGCGTGAGTCGCGCGAACGGGTAGGTCCCGAGCTCGTCCAGCAGCGGGCTGAGCTGCATCAGCGGGCCTTGGCGAAGTCGTCGATCACCGTGTAGCCGCGGGCCAGATCGGCGGCGGCGACATGCTCGTCGCGGGTGTGGGCGAACGGCGGCTCGCCGGGCCCGAAGTTCACCGCCTCGATGCCCGCGGCGCCGAACTCGGCCACGGGGGTCCACGCCTGCTTGGGCTCGCGGCGCAGGTCGCCGGCAGCGCGCAGCCGCTCGACCAGCGGGTTGTCCATCGGCACCTGGCCCGAGGGCGCATTCGAGGTGATCTCCAGGGCACCGAACGGGTCGCAGATGCCGTGAACCCGCTCGGCCGCCTCCGCGGGCGTCATCCCCGGCGGGTAGCGGTAGTTGACGTGCGCGGTGGCCGTGTCCGGGATGACGTTCTGCGCGATCCCGCCGCCCGACCATCGTGACCGAGACCGTCTCGCGATAGATCAGGCCGTCGAAGTCGTGCTCGACGACGGGGATGTCGGCGACGGCGGCGATCCCGCGGGCGGCGTGGTAGATCGCGTTGTCGGCGAGCCACGGGCCGCGCCGAGTGGCCGCTGCGGCCGCTGAACGTCCAGGTGCCGTTGATGTTCCCCAGGCAGCCGGCCTGCAGCGCCGTGCCGGTCGGCTCCATCACGATCGCGAGGTCGGCCTGTCGCAGGCCGTGTTCGCGCGCCAGCAGCGGCTCCAGGGCGCTCTCGGCGCTCGGCAGCTCCTCGCGGCCGAAGAAGACGAAGCCGAGATCGACGGCGTCGCCTGCGGTGCCGTTCGCCGCGCGGTCGATCGCGAGCTCGATCATCACGGCCAGCGAGCCCTTCATGTCGACGGCTCCGAGGCCGTGGACGGTGCCGTCCTCGATCCGGCCCGGGATGTTGCCCTGCGCGGGGACGGTGTCGAAGTGCCCGGCCAGCAGGACCAGCGGGCGCTCGCCGCGCTCGGTGACGCCCGCCAGGACGCAGGTGTCGCCGCCATCGCGGACCGCGACACCGGCCGCGGTCAGGAGGTCCAGCACGTGCGCCGCGAGCCGCGCCTCGTCGCGCGACTCCGATGGGACGTCGATCAGCTCGAGCGTCCGCGCGGCCAGGCGGGCTGCCAGAGCGTCGGTCACGCGCGAGACGCTAGCGCGGACCTCGGCACCTCGTCTGCCACGCCTCTAGACTCGGATGAGCTTGCACGAACGCAGTCGCCACGGACGCACGACCGAGACGCCCCGACCGGGCGTCCCCGGCCCAGGCCGCGCAAAGCAGCGCGCCTTCTGCATCGCCGCGCTGCCCGAGGGCGACGATCTGTCCGAGCTGCACGAGCTGCTGCGCACCGCCGGCGTCGCGGTCCAGGGCCAGATCATTCAGCACCTCGAGAAGCCGCATCCGAACTCGTATCTCGGGTCCGGCAAGCTCGAAGAGGTGAAGCTCGCGGCGAAGGCCGCGGACGCCAACGTGATCGTCTGCGACGACGAGCTGTCGCCGCGCCAGGAGCGCAACATCGAGGAGGCGCTCGGGCTGCCGGTGATCGACCGCACGTCGCTGATCCTCGACATCTTCGCCGGGCACGCGCACAGCGCGGACGGCAAGGTCCAGGTCGAGCTCGCGCAGCTGGAATACAACATGGCCCGCATGCGCGGGCTGTGGACCCACCTCGACCGGCTCGGCGTCGGCGGGGTCGGAACGCGCGGCCCGGGTGAGACGCAGATCGAGACCGACCGCCGGCTCGCGCGCAACCGGATCGCGGCGCTCAAGCGCAGGCTCGCGCAGGTCAAGGGCTCACGCGACGTGATGCGCGCCGAGCGCGAGCGCACCGGCCTGCCCGAGGTCGCGCTCGCCGGGTACACGAACGCCGGCAAGTCGACGTTGCTGAACGCGCTCACCGGTGCCGACGTGAGCGTCCAGGACCAGCTGTTCCACACGCTCGACCCGACGACCCGCGTGATGCGCCTCGACGGGCGCCCGTTCCTGCTGACCGACACGGTCGGCTTCATCCGCAAGCTCCCGCATCAGCTCGTCGACGCGTTCGGCGCGACGCTCGAGGAGACCCGGCTCGCGGAGCTGATCCTGCACGTCGCCGACGCAGGCGCCGACGAGGACGAGTTGCTCGAGATGCTGACGGCCGTCGACACGGTCCTCGAGGAGATCGGCGCGGGCGAGAACCCGCGGTTGCTGGTGCTCAACAAGGCCGACCTGATCGACTCCGACCGCCGCGCCGAGCTGCGGCGGCTGCATCCCGACGCGGTGCTCGTGTCCGCGATGGAGGGCACGGGGCTCGACCGTCTGCGCGAGCGCATCGAGGACGAGTTCGTCCGCCGGATGCAGCCCATCGACCTGCTGATGCCCTACTCCGAGGGCAGCCGCCTGGCCGAGCTGCACGAGCTCGCCGGTGACCTGGAACGCACCGACACGCCCGACGGCGTGCGCGTGCAGGCACACGTCACCGCAGAGGTCGCCGAGCGCTTCGCCCGCTTCGCGGTCAACGGCACGGAGCCGGCGTGACGCTGCCGATCCGCCGGCTCGACCCGCGCGCGGTGATGCCGGTCCGCGCACACGACGACGACGCGGGCCTGGACCTCTGCGCGCTCGAGCCGCTGACGATCGGCCCGGGGGAGCGTGCACAGGTCCGCACCGGCCTCGCGATCGAACTGCCCGCGGGCCACGCCGGCCTCGTGCTGCCGCGCTCGGGCCTCGCCGCGCGCCACGGGATCGCGCTCGTCAACGCGCCGGGGCTGATCGACACGGGCTACCGCGGCGAGCTGCAGGTGCTGCTGCTGAACACCGACCGCGACGCGTCGTTCGAGATCGCCGCCGGCGACCGGATCGCCCAGCTCGTCGTGATCGCCGTCGCGTTCCCGCAGCCGGTCGAGGCGGACGACCTGACGGACGCCGCCCGCGGCGCCGGCGGGTTCGGGTCAACCGGCCGCTGAGGCCGTTCAGCTCGCGCTGAGGCCGGCCGCGCGGCGCGCCCCGGCGTGCGCGGCGTCCTCGAGGCGGTCGTCGAGCGCCGTGAGCGGCGCGTCGAGCATCGAGCGCCGTCTGCACGAGCCAGTCGGCGAACCAGGCGTTCTTCGGCAGCAGCGGCCCGTGCAGGTAGGTCCCGATGACCGATCCCTCGTGGACGCCTTCGACACCGGACCGGCCATCGTTGCCGTGCCCCTTGAGGACGCGCCCGAGCGGGGTCGCTCCGGGCCCGAGGTGGGTCCGGCCGCCGTGGTTCTCGAACCCCGCCAGGACTCGTGTCCCGCCAGGCCCGGCGGGATCGAGATTCGGCAGGTCCACTTCGATCGCGACGTTCCCGATCAGGCGCGGGCCGTCCGCGCGAATCGTCACGAGGTCGACCAGGCCGATGCCGGCGATCTCTTCGCTCCCGAGCGCGTAGGAGTGGCCGAGCAGCTGGTAGCCGCCGCAGACGCCGAGGATCACCGCGCCGCGCGCTGCCGCCGCGTGCAGCGCGTCGCGCTTGACCTCGACGAGGTCGCGGGCGACGAGCACCTGGTCGCGGTCCTGGCCACCGCCGAGGTAGAAGAGATCGTGCGCGTCCGGGTCGATCTCGTCGCCGATGCCCGCGGCGGTGACGGTGAATCCGATGTCGCGCCATCCGCAGCGACGCTCGAGCAGCAGCAGGTTGCCGCGGTCGGCGTAGATGTTCATCAGGTCGGGGTAGAGCGCGCAGACGCGCAGGGTCTGCTCAGGCACCGAGCATCACCACGTCCGAGCCGACGTACTCGTCGGTCTGCGGCACCGTCCGGCGCGACAGCACGCTGAAGCCCGACGGCGCGCGCCTCCGCCTCGAGCGTCTGCGGGTCGACCGCGTCGAGCCGCACGACGTTCTCCTCCGCCGTGTGTTCCCCTCGCGCGTCGACCGTCTCGCGGATTCGCAGGATCGAGGAGCCGTCGCCCTCGTCGGTGATCCCGATCGCGCGGCTCGAGTAGACGATGCCGTCGATCTCGCGCATCTCCGGCCGCGGCGGCTCGGACAGCTCGTCGACGAGGCCCTCGAGCGGATCGGCGATCGCGAGCGCCATGATCCCGCCGGGCGTCAGGTGCGCGTGCGCGCGGCGCAGGAACGCGCTGCGGCCCGCGCTGCCCTCGAGCAGCTGGACGGTCTGCATCGGGACGATGATCAGCGGGAAGCGCCAGGCGATGTCGAGCTCGCGCGCGTCGCTGTGGACCGTCTCGACGAGCAGGCCGGCGGCGCGCTCGCGCAACGCGGCGAGCAGTGGCTCCTCGGCGTCGAGCGCGACGACCTCGTAGCCGCGGCGTGCGAGGTCGAGCGTGATCCGGCCCGTGCCCGCTCCGACGTCGAGGACGGGACCGTGCGCGTCCTGCGCCAGTTCGCGCCAGAGCGGGAGGTCGACGTCGTAGGACCAGCACTCGAGGTCGTGCCAGATGACGTCGTGGCCGGCGCTCACGCGAACGACTCCTCGGCGACGCCGCGGCGCACGAGCTCCTCGCGCAGCGCGAGCATCGCCGTGTACGTCGGCAGCGCGAACAGCGGCGCTTCGCCGCCGGCCGGCTCGGCGGTTGCGCGGTCGAGCGCCTGCGCGAGGTCGTCCTCGACCTCGATCCGGTCCTCGGCGACGCCCGCGTACTTCAGGCGCAGCGCCATCTCCGCCGCGCGGGTGCCCGAGCAGATCGCGCGGCGCACGCGGCCGCCGAGCACCTCGAAGTCGGCGTCCCAGACCCAGCTGACGTCGCGGCCGTCGGCGACGTTGTCGTTGAGGATCGCGAGCAGGTCGTGCTGTCCGGGCTCCAGCGCGAGCGTGCGCAGGACCTCGTTGGCGCCGGCGGGGTTCTTGACGAGCAGGATCGCGACGTCGCGGCCGTTCACGGTCACGCGCTCTGCACGGCCGAACGCCGCCGTCACGGCCTCGAGGCCGGCGACGATCTCCTCCGGCGTCGCACCCAGCGTGCTCGTCAGCGCCGCCGCGGCGAGCGCGTTGTAGATGTTGTAGAGACCGGGCAGCGGCAGGCGGACGCGCTCGCGGCGGCCGCTGAGGTCGAGCGTGAACGACGCTCCGCCGATCCCCTCGAGCTGGATCTCGCGCGCCGCGATCACCGGCGACGGCCGCCGTGCGCCGCACGCATCGCAGTGGTAGCGGCCGAGGTGGCCGAGGTAGTGCGCCTCGTAGACGTACGGCGCCCCGCAGCGACGGCAGTGCGTGGCATCCGACGCGTGCTGGAGCGCGTCGAGCGCGACCCCGTCGTCCTCGACGCCGAAGTAGACGACGTCGACGCGGTCGCGCCCGAGGTCGGCGACCGTCGGGTCGTCGGCATTGAGCACCAGCCGCTGCGCGGCCCCGGAGGCGGTCACCTGCGCCCAGCGCTCGGCGATCGTCTCCAGCTCGCCGTAGCGGTCGAGCTGGTCGCGGAACAGGTTTGCGAGCAGCAGCGCGCGTGGACGGACCTCGGAGACGATGCTGTCGAGCCAGAACTCGTCGACCTCGAACAGCCCGCGGTCGCCCTTGGCAGTGAGCAGCGTGGCGGCGATCCCGCCGGCCATGTTCGCTCCCTGGCGGTTGTAGACGAGCCGTTCGCCGCGCCCCTCGAGGATCGACGCCGCCATCAGCGCGGTCGTCGTCTTGCCGTTCGTCGCGCTGATCACCGCGCTGCCGAGCTCGAGCTTGCCGGCAAGGCGGTCGATCGCATGCGGGTCAAGCGTCAGCAGGACCTTGCCCGGCAGGCTGGTGCCGCCGCGGCCGGAGCTGCGGGTGAGGACGCCCGCCGTACGGGCGACCACGGCCGCGAGGCTCGTGCGCACGGGGCTCACAACTGGGGGAGCAGCACGCGCACGGCGGCGGGCAGCACGCGCACGACGACGGGCAGATCCGCGATCGGATCGCCGTCGGCGAAGACCGAGAACGGGCGGCTCGCGGAAACGCGGATCTCATGTGCCTGCCGGATGCTCACGTGGCGCTCGCGGACGTGCTCGCCCTTGAAGACCTTGCCGAACGACGCGAGGAAGCGCAGGCGGCTGGTCTTGCGCACCAGAACGAGGTCGAGCAGTCCGTCGTCGGTGCGGGCCTGCGGCGCGATGAACATGCCTCCACCGTAGACACTCGTGTTGGCGCAGATCACGCTCCAGCCCTCGAAGCGGTCGACCTGTCCGTCGGCCTCGACCTCGAACTCGGCGGAGCGCCAGCGCGCGATCGCGCTCAGCGCCCCGTAGACGTAGATCCCGCGTCCCAGCATGCGCGGCGCCGCGTTCGCGGCAGCATTCGCCTCGGAGTCGAACCCGAGGCTCGCGATGCCCAGGAAGGGGGCGCCGTTCGCTTCACCGAGGTCGATCGGGCGTGGCTCCCCGTTGGCCAGCACGTCGCAGGCCGCGACGGCCTCGCCCGGGATGCCCGAATGGCGGCAGAAATCGTTGCCGCTGCCGCCTGGGAGCACGCCGATGACGGCGTCCGCGCGGCCACGTGCCGCCGCGGCGACCGCGCCTGCGACACCGTCCCCGGAGAACGCCACCGGGATCTCGTCGAGCGCGAGCGCCTCGAGCGTCAGCTCGCGCGCATGCGGGAGGTCGCGCGTCATCTCCGTGCGGTGTGCGACCCCGAGCGCGTCGAGGCGCGCGCGGACTGCAGGAAGGAGCCCGGGGACCTTGCCCCCGCCGGATGTGGGGTTGGCGATCAGGAGGACTTGCCGCACGGCGGGCACCGTATCGGGCGCGCTGCTCAGAACAGCGTCGGAGCCGCCGGCTCGTCGGGACCGGGATCGACCGGCTCGATGCAGTCCGGGGCGTCGTGGCCCGCATCGTTGACAGCGGTGCTGACCGGGATCCGGGCGGTCTGCGGGAACGGAGCGAGCAGCTCGCGCAGCGTCGCGGCGTCGGTCTCATGGTCGAGCCAGACCCGCTCGGCGTCCGGCGGGAGGATCACCGGCATCCGGTCGTGGACATCGCTCAGTGACGCGGTCGCCTGCGTCGTGATGATCGTGCAGCTGCGCAGCGGCTCGACGTCGGGCTCGGGCCGCCAGGTCGCCCACAGCCCGGCGAATGCGAACGGCTGATGGTCGGCGCGCGTGATCCACCACGGCAGCTTGGGCCGGTGCTCGCGCTTCTGCCACTCGTAGAACCCGTCGGCGATGATCAGACAGCGCCGGCCCGCGAACGCGTCGCGGAACGCCGGCCGCTCGTCGACCGTCTCGGCACGCGCGTTGATCATCCGGTAGCCGACCTTCGGCGAGTCGGCCCAGAACGGGACGAGTCCCCAGCGCAGCAGGTCGCCGCGCGGAGCGCCTTCGCGATCGGTCGTGACCGCCACGACGTCCTGCCCGGGCGCGACGTTGAAGCGCTGCTCGACGGGGATCGCGTCGCCGAGCGCGAAGCGCTCACGCACCTGCCCCGGATTCGGCCCGGTGAGCGAGTAGCGGCCGCACATTCGCGGCCTCCGTCAGCCCGGCAGGCCGCGCGCGGCTCGGGCTTTGGCCTGCCGTCGTCGACCGACCAGGGCGAGCACGCCGAGCACGACGATGATCACGAGCAGGCCGACCCAGACGGCGGTCACGTTGCCGACGCCGCCGAACGGCAGTGCGAGCAGCTTGACGATGCCGTAGCCGAGCGCCAGCAGGCCGACGACGAGCAGCAGGATCAGCGCGCCGCCGCGGATCCGGCGCCACGTTCCGGCGCTCGGAGGCGGGGCGAGCAGGCCGGCGACCCGCAGCAGGAACAGCTGCCGGTTGGACGGTGCCTCCTGGCCGAGCCGCTCGACCGCGATCTTGAGGTCCTCGGGCCGCCGTTCAGCAAGCGCCAGTGACGCGTCCGCCATGCGGCGGATCTGCATCCGCTCCTGCGGCCGGGCCGCGGCGATCGCCCGCTGGAAATAGGCCCGCGAGGCCTTGGCGTCGTACTTCTCGGCAGCACGTGCGCCGAGAATCGAGAGCGCCGCGGCCTTGAACTTCTGCTCGCGCTCGAGCTCTTCGTCGGTGCGCTGCTCGAGCGCCTGCATCTCGGACATCGCCGAGCGCTGGTCCATGCGGATCTGTCGGGCCTTGGGCGGCATGTGGGGGACGATAGCCGCGCCGGTGGCGCGCCGCTCAGCCGGGTAAGGTGCGCCCGCGCCATGTCCCTGCCCGAGCTCGCCCGTCCCGCTGCCCGCCTCTGCCTCCTGCTCGTCGTGGCGGTCGTGATCCTGCCCGCCGGCTCGGCGCTGGCTCAGAGCTCTCCGTTCGGCAGCCTGCCCGACGCGACACCGGACACGCAGACGCAGACGACGATCTCCAGCACCAGCTCGACGACGGACGACGGGCTCTCGACGTGGCAGGGGATCCTCGTGGTCGTGACGTCGATCGCGGTGATCACGGGGATCGGGCTGTTCATCGCGTCCGACGCGCGCCGCCGCGCTCCCGTCACAGGCGCCGACTCCGAGTCGGCGCACCTTCCCGCGGACGCGCACAAGCGCGGGCAGGCGACCAAGCGCAAGCAGCGGGCCAAGGCCAAGGCCGCCCGCCAGCAGCGCAAGCACAACCGCTAGGGGCGGGCCGTGGGGCGCGGTGACCTGCCGGCGCTCGTGGGACTGGACATCGCCGACGACCCGGATGTCTGGCGGGCACTCGGATTCGCAGTCTCGGCCGACGGGGTGTGCACGGTCGGACCGACGACGCTGAGGCTGCTGGGACCGGGTGCGGGGACCGGCATCGTCGGCTGGGAGCTGCTCGCCGCGGGCGACCTGCCGCCGGACATCGATGGCATCGCGACGGTCGCGGGGACGGGCGCCGGGGCGGGTGGGTCGCCTGTGCACCCGAACGGCGCCACCGGGCTCGATCACGTGGTCGTCCACACGCCCGATCTCCAGCGCACGCTCGACGCGCTGCGCACAGCGGGCATGGAATTGCGGCGCGTGCGCGAGGCGTCGCCCGAGCTGCACCAGGCGTTCCTGTGGGCAGGCGACGTGCTCGTCGAGGTCGGCGGACCGCCCGAGCCGACGGGCGACGGCCCGGCGCAGCTCTGGGGCCTCGTCGTCGTCGCCCCCGATCTGGACGCCGTTGCGGCGCTTCCAGCACGGCCGCTCGGTAGCGTCCGTGAGGCGGTGCAGGCGGGCCGGCGGATCGCGACGGTCAGACGGGAGCTGGGAAGCAGCGTCCCACTGGCGTTCATGACGCCCCACCAGCCCCGAGGCCGCGTGGAGGAGAGCGAGTGAGCATGACGCGAGCACTGACGCTGATCCTGGCCGCGACCGCGGTCCTGGCGAGTGCCGTCCTCGCAGCGCCGGCCGCGGCGTCGCGGCCTTCAGCGTTCGCCGCGACGACACCGAGCATTCCCGTCCGCGATCCCGCGCCGCCAGCGGGGGCACAGGTCCTCACCTATCGCTACGGGCCGATGACGATCAAGCCCGGGCAGAACCTCATCAACGTCGACATCCAGCAGCAGCGGCCGGCGGTCAACGGCTGGATCGTCGGGTTCCGGCCGGGCCTCGTGAACGCCTCGGACGGCAAGCCGCCGCCGGTGACGGAGGTCCATCTGCACCACGCCGTCTGGCTCGTGGCGCTGAAGCCGACGTTCGCCGCGGGGGAGGAGAAGACCTACTTCAACGCCCCCGACGGGTACGGCTGGCGCTACACGACCAAGCAGTTCCTCGTGATCAACCACATGGTCCACGACCTCAGCGCGAGTCCCAAGAAGGTCTTCATCACGTACACGCTCTGGTTCATCCCCGACAGCGCGCCCGAGGCGGCCTCGATCAAGGAGATCTCGACACAGTGGATGGACGTCGAGGGCGGCAAGCCCTACCCGGTGTTCGACGCCAAGCGCGGCACTGGCACCAACGGGACGTTCACCTACCCCGATCAGGCGCCGAACGCCTACGGCAAGGGCCCGGTCCGCAACCGCTGGGTCGCCGACCGTGACGCGACGCTCGTCACGACCGCCGGTCACCTGCACCCGGGCGGCCTGTGGACCGATCTGTTCCTCACACGGGGAGGGGTGACCAAACGGATCTTCCGCTCGCGTGCCGACTACTTCGAGCCTGCGGGAGCGGTCTCCTGGGACGTGTCGATGAGCGCGACCGGCCCGAACTGGAAGGTCGCGATCAAGAAGGGCGACGTGCTCTCCACGACGGCGACCTATGACACGACGCGCGCCTCCTGGTACGAGGTGATGGGGATCATGGTCGTCGGCATCACGAAGGTGCCCGACGGGGGCGTCGATCCGTTCGCGGCCGACGTCGACCAGACCGACTATCTGACACACGGCCGACTGCCGGAGAATGTCGACCAGGGCGTGCGGCGGCCGAACCCGGGGCTGAGCAACCCGCTGCGCCTGCGGCGCGGCCCTCTGCGCGACCGCATCGTGATCAAGAATTTCGCCTTCCAGCAGGGTGATCTGACGCTGCGCGGGCCGCGCGGGCTACCGCCGACGGTGCCGCAGGGCAAGCAGCTGACGTTCGTCAATCAGGACAACCCGCTGACGATCCGCTTTCACACGATCACCGCGTGTAAGAGCCCGTGCAACCTGACCGGCGGCATCGGCTACCCGCTCGCCAACGGGACGACGGCGTTCGACTCCGGTGAGCTCGGCTTCGGACCGACGCTGAGCAGCACCCTGTACTCGACCGGGAACGGCGATGTTCTGCCAATCACGGCGGCCATTCCAAAGCCTGCGCCACAGGGTCGCTGCAACGACGTTCCAGGCCTCGTGAAGGTCGTGTCCAGCGGCTGTGTGGGCGCGAACACGTGGAAGACGCCGAAGACCCTGAAGCCCGGCCTGTACACGTATTTCTGCCGGATTCACCCGTTCATGCGCGGCGCGTTTCGTGTGACTCGCAAGACCTGACGGCGCACACCGAAATGCCTTTCCGTCCTTGAGCCCAATTGGGCTCATACGGACACATGTTGGATGCCACTCCGCCGTTCGGCGCTTGTGAAATGCCGCCCAACGCTGCTACCTTCGTTTCATCCTGCGTCACGCACGGCCCGTGACGCAAGGGGGGACATGGCCGTGACATAGCTGCAACTGCCCGGGGGACACGGATGCAGTTTCGGCACGGAGGTAGAGCAGGATGCTCAGTAGCCTTGGCCACCCGTACGCGGGTTTGCCGGTCGTATTTCACGTCGCGGCGTGCTCGGATGCACGCTCGCACTGATCGCAGTGTTGGCCCTGCCGGCGTTCGCGCAGGCAGCCGGCACGATCACCGTCAAGAAGGGCGGTTACCGCGACACCTCGACGAACGTCGCCGGGACCTACGCCCTCGGGCTGTCCGGGGCGGCCTTCGAATACGCCGCATACGCCAGCGCGACTGACCCGCGCACACTCGACGACACGGCGATCAACGCCCTCACCTGGCTCCCGCTGTGCACCACCAGCGGCGCAGCCGGCACGTGCGCAGGCCCGTCACTGGCCAACGGCCGCTACCTCGTCCGTGAGAAGACCGCGCCGGCCGGCTGGTCGGTCGTGCAGAGCGCGGCATGGTCCGGCGGCTCGAGCGGCGCCAGCCCGCTGCGCCAGTACATCGCCGACGTCACGGTCAACAACAACAACCCGACGGCCGAGCCCGTCCCGGCCGGCCTGGGCGGCGCCATCGGCGGCGACAGCAGCCCGGCATCGAGCATCTTCGTGAACCGGCGCGACAACCGCCCGTTCCCCAACACCTGCGGCCTGAAGGTCCTGCTGCTGCTCGACAAGTCCGGCTCGATCGGCGACACCGCCGGTGAGGCGACGTCGTACGCGAACGCCGCCAAGGGCTTCGTCGACTCGCTCGCCAACACGCCGACCTCGCTGAAGATCGCATCGTTCAACGCTTCGGCCAGCTTCGTCGGCGCGGGCACCGGCACCGAGTACAACCTCGGCACCGCGGGCGACCGCACGACGGCCAAGGGCCAGATCGACTCGATCTACGGCAGCGTCTCCGGTGGCACCAACTGGGACGCCGGCATGCGTCTCGCCGCCACGGCCGCCGTGGACGTCGTCATCTTCATCACCGACGGCAACCCGACGGCCTACGGCGACGCCACCGGCTTCTCCGGCCAGTCGGGCCGCGTCGACCTGCTCGACCTCACCTACGGCATCGCAGCCTCGAACGTCGCGAAGACCGGCGGATCGACCAGCGCGGCAGCCGCGCTGACGCAGAAGGTGCTCGCGGTCGGCGTCGGCAGCGGCATCACCGAGGACAACCTGAAGGCCGTCTCCGGCCCGAACAAGTTCGTCTCCGCCGCCGACACCAACCCGGACTACGCCGCCGTCACCGACGCAACGGAGCTCGGAACGGCGCTGAAGGCGATCGCCAACCGCCTCTGCGGCTCGCGCATTCACGTCCGCAAGCTCACCGACGGTGACGCCAACCCGTCGCAGGCCCGCTCCGGCTGGACGTTCACCGCAGCAGGAGGGACGAGCCCGGTCGCGTTCACGCCCGCATCGGTCGTGACCAACGGCACGCTCGCCAGCGACGTCATCGCCGTCGACCAGATCCCGACCGCCGGCAGCGCCTCCGCCGTCACGGTCGCCGAGACCGCGCAGGCCGGCTACTCGATCGCCGCGTCGCAGTGCGCCAAGGGGGCCGACAGCTCGGCGTTCCCGTCGCCCGCCGACGGCACCGGCACGGCGACGCAGAGCATCGCCCAGATCAAGCAGAACGAGGACTGGTGGTGCACCTTCCGCAACAAGAAGGACGCGACGGTCAAGATCGTCAAGGACGCCGTGCCGAACGACGCGCAGGACTTCGCGTTCACGACGACCGGCCTGGGCGCCGGCTTCAGCCTCGACGACGACAGCGACGCCACGCTCGCCAACAACAAGACGATCACGGTGTCGGGCAGCGGCGCTGGGCTTCGGCTCCAAGTCCGTCTCGGAGACCGCGACCGCCGGCTGGTCGCTGACCTCGCTCTCGTGCACCAAGAACGGTGTCGCCGCCGGCACGATCAACGCCTCGACGGCGACGATCGACGTGCAGCCGGGCGACGCCTGGGTCTGCACCTACGTCAACGCCAAGAACGCGACGGTCCAGATCGTCAAGGACGCCGTGCCGAACGACGCGCAGGACTTCGCGTTCACCGCCACGGGCCTGGGCTCGGGCTTCAGCCTCGACGACGACGCCAACGCGACGCTCAGCGACAACACCACCGTCACCGTGACGGGGACCGGCCTGGGCTTCGGCTCGAAGTCGATCACCGAGACCGCGACGGCCGGCTGGTCGCTGACCTCGCTGAGCTGCACCAAGAATGGTGTCGCAGCGGGCACGATCAACGCCGCCACCGCGACGATCGACGTGCAGGCCGGTGACGCGTGGGTCTGCAGCTACGTCAACAAGAAGGACGCGACCGTCCAGATCAGCAAGGACGCCGTCCCGAACGACGCACAGGACTTCGCATTCACCACGACGGGCAGCGGGCTTTCGGGCTTCAGCCTCGACGACGACTCCGACGCGACGCTCGCCAGCAGCAAGAGCTTCACGATCCCGGCGAGCCAGTTCGGTTCGAAGGCGATCACGGAGACCACGCAGGCCGGCTGGTCGCTGACCTCGCTGAGCTGCACCAAGAACGGCGTCGCCGCCGGCACGATCAACGCTGCGACCGCCACGCTCGACGTGCAGGCCGGTGACGCATGGGTCTGCAGCTACGTCAACAAGAAGGACGCGACGGTCAAGATCATCAAGGACGCGATCCCGAACGACGCACAGGACTTCGCATTCACGACGACGGGCCTGGGCTCGGGCTTCAGCCTCGACGACGACGCTGACGCGACGCTCAGCAACTCGAGCACGATCACCGTCACCGCCGGCGGCCTCGGCTACGGCTCCAAGACGCTGACCGAGACGCCGACGGCCGGTTGGTCGCTCACCTCGATCAGCTGCCAGAACGGCACGCAGCCTGCCCAGAGCAGCGCGGCGATCGACGTGCAGCCCGGTGACGCATGGGTCTGCACCTTCACCAACAAGAAGGACGCAACCGTCCAGATCAGCAAGGACGCCGTCCCGAACGACGCACAGGACTTCGCATTCACCACGACGGGCGCCGGCCTGTCGGGCTTCAGCCTCGACGACGACTCCGACGCGACGCTCGCCAGCAGCAAGAGCTTCACCGTCGCCGCTGCGCAGTTCGGCAGCAAGTCGGTGACGGAGACCGCGCAGGCCGGCTGGTCGCTGACCTCGCTGACGCTGCACCAAGAACGGCGTCGCGGCCGGCACGATCGACGCTGCGACCGCCACGCTCGACGTGCAGGCCGGTGACGCCTGGGTCTGCAGCTACGTCAACAAGAAGGACGCGACGGTCAAGATCGTCAAGGACGCCGTCCCGAACGATGCACAGGACTTCGCATTCACGACGACCGGCAGCGGCACGTCGGGCTTCAGCCTCGATGACGACGCTGATGCGACGCTCCCGAGCAGCAACACCCTGACCTTCCCGGCTTCGAGCTTCGGCACGAAGACGGTGTCCGAGACCCAGATCGGCAACTGGGATCTCGCAACGCTCGCCTGTGTTGACGCGCAGGGCGCACCCGCCGCGACGGTCGCCTTCGGCGTCGTCACCGGCGGCGTCTTCGCCAACGGCGCAAACGGCGCCGCGTTCGGCGCCGGCGACACCGCAGTTCAGGTCGACGCACAGGCCGGGACGAACGTCGTCTGCACCTTCACGAACAAGAAGGTCGGCCTCGACGTCGCCAAGCTCGCCGTCAACGCGACGGTCAACGCCGGCGACAAGATCGGCTACACGATCACGACGAAGAACACCGGCGACGGCACCGCGAAGGGCGTCGTCATGACCGACCCGCTGCCGGCGGGCGTCGAGTGGACGATCAAGAGCCAGACCAATGCGGGCGAGTGCTCGATCTCGCCGACCGGTGTGACCACCGGCCAGGTCGTCACCTGCAACTACGGTGACCTCGCGGGCGGCGCGCGAGCGCACGCTCGAGATCGAGGCCACGACGAGCGGCGAGGCCTGCACCACCTACGACAACACGGCAACCGCGACGGCGACGAACGCTCCGAGCGACACCGACAACGCCGTGATCCACTGCCTGAAGCCGTCGATCAGCATCACCAAGACGGCGGAGAAGTCGCCGATCGATGCCGGCGACACGGCCAAGTTCACGATCGCCGTCAGCAACGCCGGTCCGGGCGCGGCCTACGCCGTCAAGGTCAAGGACCCGCTCCCGAGCGGCCTGACCTGGTCGGAGGACTCGGCCGACTGCTCGATCGCAGCCGATCCGGGCAACGCGAACCTGCCGACCCTGTTCTGCGACTACGCCGATCTGGCCTCGGGTGCCTCGCGCTCGGTCAACCTGACCGCGACGACGAGCTTCCAGGCCTGCGCCACCTACGCCAACACGGCGTCGGTGAGCGGCAGCAACTTCGCCACGAAGCAGGCGAGCGACACGATCGAGTGCAAGAAGGCCGACCTGCAGGTCGTGAAGAGCGCCGTGGCGACCACCGTGGACGCCGGTGACGCAATCGGCTTCTCGATGGTCACGAGCAACACCGGTGCCGGCACGGCAAAGAGCGCGACGCTCAACGATCCGCTTCCGGCCGGCGTCACCTGGACGATCGCAAGCCAGGACGACACGACCGCTCCGCTCGAGTGCGCGATCACCGGCGCCGCAGACAGCCAGGTGCTGCACTGCGACTACGGAGACCTCGCCCCGAACGCCACCCGCACGGTCAGCGTCAGCGCGCAGACGAGCTACACCAACTGCGCGACCTACGACAACACCGCGACCGTCGACGCCGCCAACACACCCGCCGACAACGACAGCGCCACGATCACCTGCAAGACCGCTGATCTGACGGTCGTCAAGACCCCGGACAACCAGGTCGTCGACGCCGGTGACTCGATCAGCTTCTCGATGGTGACCAGCAACACCGGTGCCGGCACGGCGAAGAGCGCAACGCTCAACGATCCGCTTCCGGCCGGCGTCACCTGGACGATCGCAAGCCAGGACGACACGACCGCTCCGCTCGACTGCGCCATCACAGGCGCCGCGGGCAGCCAGGTGCTGCACTGCGACTACGGCAACCTTGCCCCGAACGCGACCCGCAGCGTGTCGGTGAGCGCTGCGACGAGCTTCACCAAGTGCGCGATCTACGACAACACGGCAACCGTCGACGCGAGCAACACGCCCGCCGACAGCGATGACGGAAAGATCACCTGCAAGACGGCTGACCTGAAGGTCGTCAAGACCCCGGACGACCAGGTCGTCAACGCGGGTGACCCGATCAGCTTCAACATGGTCACCAGCAATGCCGGCCAGGGCACCGCGAAGAGCGTCGTGCTGAACGATCCGCTTCCGGCCGGTGTCACCTGGGCGATCGCAAGCCAGGACGACACGAGCGCTCCGCTCGAGTGCGCGATCACCGGTGCCGCAGACAGCCAGGTGCTGCACTGCGACTACGGCAACCTCGCCCCGAACGCGACCCGCACGGTCAGCGTCAGCGCGCAGACGAGCTTCACCAACTGCTCGGTCTACGACAACACCGCGACGGTCGGCTCGGGCAACACGCCCACCGACAGCGACGACGCGAAGATCACCTGCAAGGCCGCGGGGCTCCACGTCGTCAAGACCGCCGACACCGCTGTCGTCGATGCGGGCGATCCGGTCGGCTTCTCGATGGTCACGAGCAACACGGGTGCCGGCACGGCAAAGAGCGCGACGCTCAACGATCCGCTTCCGGCCGGTGTCACCTGGGCGATCGCAAGCCAGGACGACACGAGCGCTCCGCTCGAGTGCGCGATCACCGGCGCCGCGGGCAGCCAGACGCTGCACTGCGACTACGGCGACCTCGGTCCCGCCGCGACGCGCACCGTCGCCGTCACGGCGCAGACGAGCTTCGACGCCTGCTCCACCTACGACAACACCGCCACCGTTGACGCGGACAACACGCCCGCGGACAGCGATGACGCCACGGTCACGTGCAAGAAGCCCGCACTCGACCTGACCAAGCTCGCAGTCGAGACGACCGTCAGCGCCGGCGACAAGGTCGGCTTCACGATCGCCACGCAGAACACGGGGGAGGGCACGGCGAAGGACGTCACGCTCTCCGATCCGCTGCCGGCCGGCGTGACCTGGTCGATCGCCAGCCAGGACGACACGACGGCTCCGCTGGAGTGCGCCATCACGGGTGCTCCGGGCAGCCAGACGCTGGACTGCTCCTACGGCGACCTCGCCTCGCATGCCGTCCGCACCGTCAAGGTCGAGGCACAGACCGACGAGGACGCCTGCGCCACCTACGACAACACGGCAACCGCCACAGCCGACAACGCACCCGGTGACAGCGACCGCGCCGTCATCGACTGCCTGAAGCCGCACGTCACGATCACGAAGACCGCCGCCAACTCGCCGATCAATGCCGGCGAGAGCGCGTCCTTCACGATCACCGTCAAGAACGACGGGCCGGCGCAGTCGACGGGCACGGCGAAGGCCGTGACGCTCAAGGACCCGCTCGCGAGCGCGCTGACCTGGACGGCCGGCGGCGCGAACGCCTCCGACTGCACGATCGCCGCCTCGCAGCTCGACTGTGACTTCGGTGACCTGGCGCCCGGCGCGACGAAGGTCGTGACCGTCACCGCACCGACCACGAAGGCCGAGTGCGCGACCTACGAGAACACCGCGACGGTCGACGGCACGAACTTCGCCGCCAAGACCGCGTCCGACACGGTCGTCTGCCAGAAGCCGGGCCTCACCGTCGACAAGGTCGCCACCGCGGCGACCGTCGATCCGGGTGACCCGATCACCTTCAAGATCAGCTCGGCCAACAGCGCCGGCGAGGGCGCCGGCGTGGCGAAGAGCGTCACGCTGCACGATCCGCTCCCGGCCGGTGTCACCTGGTCGATCGCCGGCCAGGACGACGAGACCGCGCCGCTCGACTGCGCGATCAGCGGTGGGGACGGCAACCAGGTGCTCGACTGCGCCTACGGGGACCTGAACCCCGGCGCCGCCCGCACCGTCACGGTCACGGCGACGACCTCGTTCGAGCAGTGCGGCGTGTACGACAACACCGCGACGCTCTCGGCGAGCAACGCCGCGCAGGTCCAGGACGGCGCCACGATCACGTGCCGCCCGCCGGCGACCGTCCGGATCAAGAAGGTCGTCGACGGTGTCGCCGCCGACGCCACGAAGTTCGGCTTCCAGTCGACACTGACCCCGAACGCGGAGAACCGCTCCGGCGACTTCCAGCTCAGCCAGGACGACGGGACGACGTCCTTCACCGTCCGCGCTGACGGGACGACGTACTCGATCAAGGAGCTCGAGCCCTACACCGCCGGCTACAAGTTCGTCAGCGCCGCGTGCGTCCAGGACGCACTGCAGGCAGAGAGCCGCTCGAAGAACACGACCACGGACGAGCAGCGCACGACGACCGTCAAGCCGGTGTCGGGCGCCAGCTACACCTGCACGTTCGTCAACACGAAGCTCGCCAGCAGCCTGCTCGTGCTGAAGGGCCCCAAGACCCAGAGCGTCTACCTCGACGGCTCGGCGAGCTACACCTACGACGTCAGCAACCCGGGCAGCTCGGACCTGACGAACGTCACCCTCACCGACGACAAGTGCTCGGCCATCTCCGCGCCCGACAAGAGCACGGCGGTCGACCCGGACAACAACGGCGACGACCTGCTGGAGAACGGCGAGACGTGGCGCTACACGTGCACGGTGAAGGCCGCCGACCTGTTCAAGACCGATGGCGGTCCCGTCACCAACACGGCGACGGCGACGCGGCAAGGACCAGGCGGGCAGCACGCTGACCGCCAAGGACACCGCGGTCACGAACCTGCTGGTGCCGGGCATCGCGATCGACAAGACCGGCCCGGCAACCGCGATCGCCGGTGAACTGCTCACCTACGACCTGGCCGTCACCAACACGGGCAACACCTCGTTCCCGGAGGCGGGCGTCAAGCTCACCGACACCGTCCTGACCGGCGGCGCCTGCGCCACCGCGCCGACGGTTCCGACCAGCAAGAACGGCGACAAGACGCCGGCCGAGCTGAACCCGGGTGAGACGTGGGTCTACCAGTGCCAGGTGCAGACCAAGGCCGGCGACACGAAGGTCTCCAACAAGGGTGACGTGAGCGGCACCGACGGCGGCGGCAAGACGGTCACCGCGACCGACACCGCCGACACCGTCCTCGCGGCTGCGGCCGGCGCCGTCTCACCGGCCGGCAAGGTCAGCGGGCGCGCCCGCCTGACCGGCACCGTCGGATGCGCCGCCAGCCGCTACGCCAAGGCAGCCGTGACCGGCAACGCGATCAAGCAGGTCACGTTCTACGTGAACGGCAAGAAGGTCAAGACGCTGACGAAGGCCAACAGCGGCAAGAACTTCCAGGTGCTGTTCACCACGAAGAGCCTCAAGTACGGCACCTACAAGGTGCAGGCCAAGGTCCAGTTCAAGGCCAACGCCGTCCCGAGCAGTCGCACGCTGAACCTGCAGTTCAGCCGCTGCCGCCCGCGGGTGATCAAGCCGAAGTTCACTGGCTGATCACGCACCCGAACGCTTTCGCGCAACACGGCCGCGCCCCTTAGTCCCGGGGGCGCGGCCGTTGTCGTTGTGCGGCAAAAACCTGCGACCGCGACGACCGTTCAGCGCAGGAGTGCCGCCGCCCATCGGACACACGTCCAGCAGTCGCACGAACTTCATCCTTCAAATGTCCAATCCGGCCGGTCAGCGCTCGATTCCCTCGCGCGCGCGCCGATGGGGAGGACATGCGCCGCCTGCCCACGCTCGTCGTCCTGATCGCGCTCGCGGCGCTCGCCGGACCCTCCTCGGCGATCGCTGATGACTGCCAGGGCGCCGACGTCAAGCCGGCGGCCGACAACCTCCCGCAGATCGCACAGACGACGCTCTGCCTGATCAACGTCGAGCGGACCGCGAAGAGCCTCGCGCCGGTGACCGAGCAGGCCCAGCTGACGAAGGCCTCGACGGCGTACTCGGCGCTGATGGTCTCGGCGCACTACTTCGGCCACGTCAGCCCGGACGGCTCCGAGCTGACCGACCGCCTGACCGACGCCGGCTACCTCGGCCAGCCGGGGTCGTGGATGGTCGGGGAGAACATCGCCTGGGGCGAGTCGTACCTCGCGAGCCCGCGGGAGATCATGAAGGCCTGGATGAACAGCCCGCCGCACCGCGCGAACATCCTCAACGGCGACTACGAGCAGGTCGGCCTCGGCATCGCGCTCGGCACACCGTCCACGCCGAACCCGGGCGCGACCTACACGACCGACTTCGGCCAGCGGCGCCTCGACGATGCACCGGTGAGCGAGAGCAGCGACGAGCTGACCGTCGGCGACACCGGAGCGAAGCAGACCGCCGCCCGCGGCACGCACGGCAGCAACGTGCGCTCGACGCCCGTGACCGTCCACAGGAAGTCTTCTGCGAAGGCCCGCAAGCAGCAGCGCGCAGGCCGTTGCGCCCGCAGTCGCAAGCGCTCGCGCTCGAAGGCCCGCTCCGCCGCCCGCGGCCGCTGCGTCGGTGCCTGGGGCGCCGTTCGCAAGCACCTGTAGCGCCGTTGGTCGGCGGGCATTTCGCCGCTACCCTGGAGTGCCGCTCGTGTTCCAGTCTCAGACGATGCATCACCGTGCAGCCCATCGGTCTCTGGTCGCCCTGGTCTGCGGGGGATTGCTGGCCGTCTCGGGCGCGACGGCGGCGCTCGCGGCGACCCCGCCTGCAGCCGGTGACGGTGCCGTCGGCCACGGCGTGAAGTTGTCCGACGAGCGGCTCGTCACACGCTGGGCGCATCCCGCGCGGCTGGCCGACATCTACCGCACGCACGACGCGAAGTCGGGGCGCGTCGCGCGCCTGCGCTTCTTCACCGAGGACGGCTTCCCCGAGGTCTACCTGCTGCTGCGCGAGTACACCGACGAGCAGGACCGCGACTGGGTGCAGATCCGTGTCCCCAAGCGCCCCAATGGAGCCGTCGGTTGGGTGCCGCGTGACGCACTCGGCCCGTTCAACGTGACGCGCTACCAACTGGTCGTCAATCGTCACACGCTGCGCGCCACGCTGTTCAAGAAGGGCAAGAAGGTGTGGTCGGCGCGCGTCGGCGTCGGAGCGGCCGGGACGCAGACGCCCGCCGGGCATTTCTGGGTGCGCGAGAAGTTCCGTTTCAAGAGCACGCCGGTCTACGGGACGCACGCGATCGGCACGTCCGCATACGCGCCGACGCTCACCGACTGGCCGGGCGGCGGGGTGGTGGGCCTGCACGGCACCAACCAGCCCGAGCTGATCCCGGGACGCCCGTCACACGGGTGCATCCGGATCCGCAACGCCGAGATCGCGGTGCTCTGGCGCAAGATGCCGCTGGGCACGCCGGTCTGGATCCGCTGAGTCCCGCGGCCCGTTCGGGGTCCGCTTCAGCACTCCTGCAGGCTGCACGAGATCGTGCACCAGCGCGACGAAACCGCTGCTAGCGTCGCCCAATCGCCGAATCCTCACCGCACGACGGTGGGGAACGGGGGAACCAGTGCGGCCTCACGGCCGCGGGGGCGAATCGCCGCACGTCTGCGGCGTAGCGCCTGCCCAGGAAGGGCAGATGCGAGCCCGTCAGCTCACCTCGTAGGCGCTCACATATGAGTCCTTTCCCCGCCATTCGCCGCGGCATGCCGCGAGCCGCGACGCTGTTCGCCGGCTGCCTCATGCTGCTCGTCTTCGCCCCTGTGGCGTCGGCCCTCCCGACGCTCAACCCGGGGGATGAGGGCAAGTCCGTCAAGAGCCTGCAGCGCGCGCTCGGCGTGACGGCCGACGGGATCTATGGCCCGGGGACCGAGCGGCTCGTGAAGCGCTTCCAGCGCCGGCACGACCTTCCCGCCGACGCGATCGTCGGCGCCGCGACCTGGCGCATGCTGCGCCGCGCGGGCCACACGGCCGGCGCCAAGGCAAGCCCGCGCTCCAAGCGCTCGGTCGCCCTGCTCCAGCGTCGCCTCGGCATCGCCGCCGACGGCGTGTTCGGTCCCGGGACGCAGCGCGCGGTCAAGCGCTACCAGCGCTCCCGCGGGCTCACCGCCGACGGCGTCGTCGGCGACGCCACGTGGTCGTCGCTCGGCATCAACGGCCGGCGCCCGGTGCTCAAGCGCGTCGGCCTCGGACGCCGCGGCGCGGACTCCGTCGCGCGGCGGCCTGCCGATCGCCGTGGCACGCGCGATCAGCGCCGGCAACCGCATCGCGCATCTGCCCTACAAGTACGGCGGCGGGCACGGCTCGTTCCAGGACAGCGGCTATGACTGCTCGGGCTCCGTCTCCTATCTGCTGCACGGCGGTGGGCTGCTGCACACGCGCGCTCGACTCCGGCCAGTTCATGAGCTGGGGCTCTGCGGGGCGCGGTCGCTGGATCACGGTCTACGCGAACCCCGGACACGCATACGTCGTCATCCGCACACGCCGCGGCCTGCTGCGCTACGACACGTCCGGCATGGACGACGGGTCACGCTGGGACGGCGACCTGCGCTCCAGCGGCGGCTACGTCGCCCGCCACCCGACCGGCTACTAGCAGCGCTCTTCAGGCGCCCGGGCGCCCCTCGACGAGCAGCGACCACTGTGTGGTCAGCGACTTGCCGGGCTCGACGATCCGCAGCCCCGCGCCGCCACGGCGCAGCGCGTCGGTCGGCGCCGTCATCGGCTCGAAGCAGATGAAGTCCGCGCCGGGTGGGGAGAACACCTGCGCGCAGTCGTAGCCGTCCTCGAGCCGTAGCCGCAGCGCTCCGTCGCCGCCGGCCAGCACGAACTCCGGCGGGTCGGCCAGCAGCGGAAACAGGTCGTCGAACGAGCGCTCCGCCAGCAGTCCGCTCGTGAACGGGGCCGGCCGGCTCTGGCCGGTCGGGATGCCGCGCGCGTCGAGCAGCGCCTCACGGACGACCGGAAGCTCCAGGCTCCACTGCTGTCGCGGGATGCCGGGCAGGCGCAGGTACGGATGCCAGCCGAAGCTGACCGGCACCGCGACGTCGCCGGTCGCCGTGAGCGTCAGGTTCCACGTCAGCAGGTCGCTGCGCAGCGACACCGTCAGGTCGAGCGTGTGGGGGAAGGGGAACCCGGCGAGCAGTGCGTCGTCCTGCGCGGCGTCGTAGCGGGCGCTGATGCTCGCCCCGCCGCTGTCGGCGTGCGTGCGCTCGGTCTGCCAGCGCGGCGACGCGTGCAGCAGTCCGTGGATCGGAAGCCCGGCGCCGTCGAGCTTCACCGCCGTTCGCTCGGGGTCCAGCAGGACGTGGCGCCCGCACGCCTCGTAGCTCAGGCGCTCGAGCCGGTTGGCCCAGGGGTGCAGCAGCGGGATGCCGAACGTCGCACCGCGCTCCAGCCAGCCCGGCAAGGCCGTCGCGGGTGTGCAGCAGCTCACGCCCGTCGTGTGTCAGCGACGCCCCGATCATCCCTGCGCCGGGGACGAGCGTCAGGACGATCTGACGCTCGAGGGCGCGCAGCTCGAGCGCGGCGTGACCGTCGAGCGTGACGTCCTGGACCTCATGCGACATGCGCCCATCCTGCCACGCGCCCGCCGCAGCCCGTGGATACGCTGCGCCGATGGCTGACCGGGAAGGCGGGGGCGGGGGGAGTGTTCAGGGACGGTCAGGCAAGGAGCTCGCGCGCCTCGTGCTGGCACTTGTCGGCGGCGGGCTCGTCGCCGCGTTCGCCGTCCTGAACACCGGCGAGGTCGAGGTCAACTGGGTCTTCGGCACGTTCCGCACGCCGCTGATCATCGTGATCCTGGTCTGTCTCGCCGTCGGCCTCGGCGTGGGCCTGGCGAGCGGCTGGCGCGGAAAGGGCGCCAAGCAGCGGCGCAAGGCCAAGTCATGATCGACATCGACACCACCTCCTTCTTCGTGGTCGTCGTCACGGCGGCGGTCGCGGCGCTGGCGGTGCTGGAGATCGGACGCTGGGTCCCGCTCCCCGTCGTCGTCGTCGAGCTGCTCCTCGGCATCATCATCGGGCCGCAGGTGCTGAACCTCGCCCAGCCGGACGACTTCATCACGTTCTTCGCCGACCTCGGCCTCGGCATGCTGTTCTTCTTCGCCGGCTTCGAGATCGACTTCGAGCGGATCAAGGGGACGCCGCTGCGGCTCGCAGGCGTCGGCTGGGCGCTGTCGCTCGTGCTCGCCTACAGCATCGGGGGTGCGCTCGCGCTCGCCGGCGTCGTGCTCTCGTTCGTCTACACCGGGTCCGCGCTCGCCACGACGGCGATCGGCACGCTGATCCCGATCCTGCGCGACGAGGGCGAGCTGCGCACGCGCTTCGGGACCTACCTGCTCGGCGCCGGCGCCGTCGGGGAGTTCGGCCCGATCCTGCTGATCACGCTCGTGCTGAGCTCGCAGAGCACGCTGAAGAACGCGCTGATCCTGATCGCATTCGTCGTGCTCGCGGTGCTCGCCGCGGTGCTCGCGGTGCGCTCGATCAGCACGGGCTGGAACGCGCTCGAGCGCACGATCGAATCCAGCGGGCAGGCCGCCGTGCGCGATCGCCGTCGTGCTCGTCTTCGGCATGGTCGCGCTCGCGAGCGAGCTCGGGCTCGACATCCTGCTCGGCGGCTTCGTCGCCGGCATCATCACGCGCCTCGCGCTGAAGGGGCGCGAGGTCGAGGTCTTCGAGTCGA
This sequence comes from uncultured Actinomycetes bacterium, assembly GCA_963821685.1. Taxonomy (GTDB): domain Bacteria; phylum Actinomycetota; class Thermoleophilia; order Solirubrobacterales; family Solirubrobacteraceae; genus F1-60-MAGs163. The sequence goes on from CAWGEW010000009.1 coordinate 403,757, forward strand.
AGCTCACGGCGGTCGGCTACGGCTTCTTCATTCCGTTCTTCTTCATCGTCAGCGGCATGCGCTTCGACCTCGACTCGCTCGTCGAGAGCCCTGGCGCGATGGCGAAGATGTTCCTGTTCTTCGGCCTCTTCCTCGTGGTTCGCGGCGTTCCGGCGCTGCGTGCTGTACCGCCGCGTCCTGGACGGCCGTGACCGCGCCGCGCTGGCGTTCTTCAGCGCCACGCAGCTGCCGCTCGTGGTCGCGATCACGACGATCGCGCTCGACGCCGGGAAGATGCGCACGTCGACCGCCGCGGCGCTCGTCGGCGCCGCGATCCTGTCGACGCTCGTCTTCCCGCTCGTCGGGCTGCGGCTGCGCAAGGGCCGGGCGAGCGGCCGATCTCGAGCCGTCGCTTGCGGCGACCTCGATGGCGCCGGCGTCGCTGTGACAGGGTTCGAGATGCCGATGGCCGACTCCGAGCCGCTCTGGAACCCGACGCCGGCGTTTCTCGCTCGGACCAACCACGCGCGCTACCTGCGCTGGCTGAAGGACGAGCGCGGCCAGGACTTCCCGATCGAGGACTACGACGCGCTGTGGCGCTGGTCGGTCGAGGATCTCGAGGGCTTCTGGCGCTCGATCTGGGACCACTTCGGCGTCGTCGCCGACGGCGATCCGTCGACCGTGCTCGGCTCGCGCGCGATGCCCGGCACCGACTGGTTCCCGGACACGCGGCTCAACTACGCCGAGCACATCTTCCGTGAGGCGCCCGACGACCGTGTCGCGATCGTCGAGGCCGGCGAGCTGCGCGCGACACGCGAGATCACCTGGGGCGAGCTGCGCGAGCAGCACCGCGCGGATCGCGGCCGGCCTGCGCAGCCTCGGTGTGGGGGAGGGCGACCGCGTCGTCGCCTACATGCCGAACTGCAGCGAGGCGATGGCCGCCTTCTTCGCGACCGCGAGCCTGGGAGCGATCTGGTCGAGCTGCTCGCCGGACTTCGGCGCGCGCAGCGTCGTCGACCGCTTCGCGCAGATCGAGCCGAAGGTGCTGCTCGCCGTCGACGGCTACCGCTACGGCGGCAAGGACTTCGACAAGCTCGCCGTCGTCGCCGAGCTCGAGGCGGCGATGCCGACGCTCGAGCACACGGTCGTCGTGCCGTACCTGAGCGCGGAGCCGGAGGTCTCGGTCGCTGCGCTCCGTGATGCTGTGGGACTCGCTGCTGGCGCGCGGCGACGGCGCGCCGCTGAGCTTCCGTCGCGTGCCGTTCTCGCACCCGCTGTGGGTGCTCTACTCGTCCGGGACGACGGGCCTGCCGAAGGCGATCGTGCACGGGCACGGCGGGATCCTGCTCGAGCACCTGAAGAAGATGTGGCTGCACCTGGATGCGCAGCCCGGCGACCGCGTCCTCTGGTTCACCACGACCGGCTGGATGATGTGGAACTTCCTCGCCGGCGTGCTGCTGACCGACGCGACGATCGTGCTGTTCGACGGCAACCCGGGCCATCCGACGCTCGACCGGCTGTGGGACCTCGCCGCGGAGACCGGCGTGACGTGCTTCGGAACCAGCGCGAGCTTCCTCGCGTCGTCGATGAAGGCCGAGGTACACCCGGCGCAGGGCCGCGACCTGTCGACACTGCGCAGCGTCGGCTCGACCGGCTCGCCGCTGTCCCCGGATGGCTTTCGCTGGGTCTACGACGAGCTCGGAGGGGACACCTGGCTGTTCTCGACCAGCGGCGGCACCGACGTGTGCACGGCGTTCGTCGGCGGCGTTCCGGTCCTGCCGGTCTACGAGGGCGAGCTGCAGGGCCGCGCGCTCGGGGCGAAGGTCGAGGCGTTCGACGAGGCCGGCGAGAGCCTCGTGGGGGAGGTCGGCGAGCTCGTGATCACCGAGCCGATGCCGTCGATGCCGGTCGCCTTCTGGGACGACCCGGACGGCGAGCGCCTGCGCGAGGCGTACTTCTCGATGTACCCGGGGATCTGGCGCCACGGCGACTGGATCGAGATCACCGAGCGCGGGACGGCGATCATCTACGGGCGCTCGGATTCCACGATCAATCGCGGCGGGATTCGCATGGGCACCTCGGAGATCTACCGCGCCGTCCTCGCCGAGCCGCGGGTCGTCGACGCGCTGGTCGTCGATGTTCCGCGCGAGGGCCAGGACAGCTGGATGCCGCTGTTCGTCGTGCTCGCCGACGGCGTCACACTCGACGAGGACCTGACCCGCGCGCTCGCGCGTCGCGTGCGCGAGGAGTGCTCGCCGCGCCACGTGCCGAGCGAGGTGTTCGCGGTCACCGAGGTTCCGCGCACGCTGTCCGGGAAGGTCCTCGAGGTGCCGGTCAAGCGGATCCTGATGGGAGAGCCGGCCGACAAGGTCGCCAGCCGCGACTCGCTCGCCAACCCGGCCGCGCTCGACTGGTACGCCGAGCTCGCGCGCGAGCGCGCTCAGACCGCCTGAGCAACGCCCTCGAACACGAAGTGGATGCCGGTGAGCCGCTCGCTCTCCTCCCACAGCCGCTTCTGCGCCTGCACGTCGCGCGCCGCGTTCGTGGTGCCGACGAGCTTCGGGCTGCCGCGCATCTCGAACGGTCCGTCGGGCCCGACGTAGGCACCCGGTGGGACGTCCATCGTCGCCGCGTAGAGCGTCGGCAGCGCACCCATCTCGCCGGACTGCGCGATCACCTGGTTGCCCAGGTCCATGAAGCGCTTCATCAGGTTGTTGCCCGCCATCTCCGGCCCGGCCGCCTGCAGGTGGGTCGACGCGTAGCCGGGATGGGCGCCGGTCACCAGCAGGTCGCTGCCGGCGGCCAGCGCGAGGCGCTGCAGCTCGAACAGGAACAGCAGGTTCGACAGCTTCGACTGCCCGTATGCGATCCACTTGCTGTAGCCGCGCTGCCAGTTGAGGTCGTCCCAGCGCATCTTGCCCCAGCGATGTGCGCTGCTGGCGACGACGACGACACGTGGGGAGGGGGCGGCGAGCACGAGATCCAGCACCTGGCCGGTGAGCGCGAAGTGGCCGAGGTGGTTGGTCCCGAACTGCAGCTCGAAGCCATCCTCGGTCCGGCGCAGCGGGGGTGCCATCACGCCGGCGTTGTTGATCAGGACGTCGATGTGGTCGAAGCGCTCGTGCAGGCCGTCGGAGCAGCGCTCGACCGACGCGAGGCTCGTGAGGTCCAGCGGGATCGTCTCGACCCGCGCGCCGGCGGCGTCCATCCGGATCTGCTCGGCGACCTGCTCGGCCTTGTCCCCGTTGCGCGCCGCGAGGACGACGGTCGCCCCGGCCCGCGCAAGCTCGCGCGCGGTGACGAGCCCGATGCCGCTCGTCGAACCGGTGACGACGGCGATGAGGCCCTCCTGGTCAGGGATGTCCCGGGCGGTCCATGCGCTCATTCCACAGACGGTACGCCACTCTGAATCCGGGCTGAGACGGCTCTGCGACGCGGGGCGCGCGGATCGCCGGTTTCGCTTGTGCTCGCACCTAGCGTCGGCCGCATGACACGAACCTCGCTGCCCCGCGCTGTGCTCCTGCTGCTCTTCGTCACCGTGGCGCTGCTGCCCGGTGCCTCACCGGCCAGCGCGGCGGCGCCGCTCGTGGCCGAGGCGGTCCACCTGATCACGATCGACCATCACGAGTTCCTGATCGCGAAAACCGCAGCGGTGGAGCCGTTCGACTGGTCGACCGACGGCTGTACACACACGCCGGCGAGCTGGGCGGTCACCTTCGACGGCCCGTGCCAGCAGCACGACTTCGGCTACAGGAACCTCGGCCACGGCCTGCGGCTGCGCCCGACGCAGGCGGCGCGTGCGTGGGTCGACCGGCGACTGCTGGCGGAGCTGCGGCGCGTCTGCTCCGAGCGCTTCGCCGGCCTCGCGGCGACGCGCTGCCGCGGTCGTGCCCGCGCGATGTACACGGCCGTGCGCCTGTTCAACCCGCCGTGGTCGTGAGGCCGCAAGCCGCCCTGCCGCGCTGGCTTCCGCCCGCCCCGGCAGTCATGCTTTGCGGGTGCGTGATTTTGTCTTTGGATTCGATGTGCGTGACGAGGAGCACGGCGACGCGCTCGCCACGCGGATGGAAGACCGCCTCTGGGGCGACGGGGTGAGCTTCGACCGCTGGACGATGCGACTGACGGTCAGAGGTGACCTCGAGAGCGATGCGCTGAAACTGGCCCGCGCATGCGTGCGCGCGGTGACCAAGGACACCGACCTCTACTGCGAGCCGCTGCCGGAGTAGTCGCGGACGGCTGCCGCCTGGGCGGCGTCCATCCAGATCTCCCAGCGGCCCGATGCGGATTCGCGGTCGCCCAGGAAGTGGTAGGGCCGCAGTCCGCCGAACTCGGTGTGGCGCATGTGCGACACACCGCCGAGCACGGACGCCAGGCGCCGGCGCGGCCAGCCGATGGCGTCCTCGACGTCCGGGAACGTCCGCGGGACATCCGGCGTGGTCGCCAGCTCGTCGAGCAGCTCGCCCATGAACACGCTGCAGCGGTCGCGGAAACGCTCGATCTCGCCGCCGTCGCCCATCGCGCGCTGGGGGGCGTGCTCGGTCAGGACTGCTCGACGATGAGCACGCCGTCACCGGAGCCGCGCTTCAGCGGGTCGCCGAACAGCAGGTTCAGGGTGCCGTTGACGATGCTCATGATGATCGCGCCGAGCGCGCCCCACCAGAAGGTCTCGATCTCGAAGTGGGGGACCAGCCAATCCGTGATGTAGAGCATCAGGATGTTCAGCAGGAAGTAGAAGATCCCGAGCGTGATCACGATGAACGGGATCGACAGGATCGTCAGCACGGGCTTGATGAACGCGTTGACGAGCGTGAACACCGCGCCGGCGATCAGCAGCGTCCACCACGAGTCGCCGTAGTCGATGCCCGACAGCAGCCAGGCGGCGATGAACAGCGCCAGCGTGTTGAAGACCCACTTGACGAGCCAGGGCACGATCAGGTGTCCTCGGAGGTGAGCTCGTGATCCTCGAACGACTGCGGCGCCTCGAACGGCTGCAGCACGCCGAGCAGCTCACCGACGCGGCAGACCAGCAGGCGCTCCTCCTCGACCTCGACCCAGACGCCGGCCGAAGCGGGGAAGACGACGTGATCGCCGGGCCGCACGGGCATGTTCAGCCCCTGCGCCTGCCACCAGTCGACGCCCGGCCCGATCGCGAGCACGATCCCGTGCTGCGGCGGCGGCTCGTGGTCACCGGGCGGCACGACGAGGCCTGAGCGACGGACCCGGTCGGGATCCAGCTCCTTGATGACCACACGGTCGAAGAGAGGGCGCAGCTCGTGACGCATTGCGAGGAAGGATACGCGCGCAGGCGGGTTTCTCCCACTTGTTCAGGCGGCGGCTGAACGGTACGTCTGCAGCGTGACCCCATGCTCGATCGCCCGTGAGTCGACAAGCGTCAGGGCGGCCATGTCCGGGGTGTCGGGGTAGAGGCGCATGCCGCTGCCGAGGATCACGGGGAAGACCTGCAGGTGGTACTCGTCGATCAGGCCGGCCGCCATCAGGGTCTGCACGAGCGAGCGGCTCCCGGCGATCAGGATCGGGCCACCGTCGCGCTGCTTGAGCTGGATGACGGCGTCCTCGACCGGGTTGGAGAGCAGGCTCGCCGTGGACCACTCGAGCTCGACCTGCGTCCGTGAGGCGACGAGCTTCTCCATCGTGTTGATCTTCTCGGCCATCGGCCCGTCGCGCAGCGGCCAGGCGCCGTAGAAGCTCTCGTAGGTCGTGCGGCCGAGCAGCATCGTCTCCGCCGCGAGCTGCTCCTGCAGCTTGTACTCGCCGAGCTCATCGCTGAAGCGCGGCCCGACCCAGCCGCTGTGGGCGTATCCCGGCTCACCGCCCGGCGCCTCGATGACGCCGTCGAGGGAGATGAATTCGGTGACGATCAGATCTCGCATGTGTGCTTCGACCGCCTCAGGCGCGGAATGTCATCGGTTCAACCGCCGGTGAGGCCGGCGACGGTCAGCTCGGAGTCGATCGCGGCGTGCACGGCCTTGAGCACCTCGGCGCGGGCGCGCAGCTTCGTCGCAGCGTGTGCGGCGGCGTTCAGCTCGGCGAGCTCGGCTGCGGTCTCAGCGCGCCGTGGCGAGCACGTCCTCGGGCGCGACGACGCTGTCCAGGAATCCGGCGGTGACGGCCTCTGACGGCGTGTACATCGTCGCGTTGACGACCGCGCGGTCGAAATGCGCGGGATCAAGGCGATGACGCGCGATCTCGATCGCGAACCACGGCATCGTCAGGCCGATCTTGACCTCGTTGAGGCCGATCTTGTACGGCCCGTCGGCGCCGACCCGCAGATCCGCCGACAGCGCCACGAACCCGCCGGCCGCGATCGCGTGTCCGGGACAGGCAACCACCACGGGCGTCGGGAAGCCCAACATGCGCTCGCAGAGCGTCGCGCCGAGCCGCAGCATCTCGACGAGCCTGTCGACGTCGCCGCCGGTGAAGACCTTGAGGTCGAACCCGGCGGAGAACATGTTCTCGCGGCCGGTGAGGATCACGACGGCGTTGTCGCGCTCAGCCTGGTCGAACGCCGAGTGCAGCGTCTGCAGCATCTCGATGGAGAGGGCGTTGACCTTCCCGTCGTCCATCGTGATCGTCGCAATGCGCCCGTCGAGGGCGTACGTGGCAGGTTCAGCCATTTCGCTGGTTCACATAACCTTCATTATCGAGCATTGAATCCGGACGGATCACAGCGTCCCCTTGAGGGCGTCACCGACCGGCAGCGGCGAGCAGAAGAACAGCCCTGGCGGGGCTGCCAGCAGCTCAGCCGCGGCTTCACCGAGTGATGCCATGTACGGCTGCTGGAAATGACTCTCGAGCGCGACCTGTGATGTCCAGCGCTCGACCAGCACCAGCGTGTCTGCGTCGTTCACGTCGCGGTGCAGCGCGTACGACAGACAGCCGGCCTCATCGTGCGTCTGCTCGATGACCGGTGTGAGGGCGGCGATCACATCGTCCACCTTGCCCTCCTTGGCCTTGAAGGTTGCCACGACAACGACGTTGCTCATGATTCGAGACTATCTGCGATGACCTCGCGGATGAGCGTAGGCTCGGCAGCGTGGTCCAGTTGAGCGATCCGTCGGCAGACCGTGCCGCGCTCGTCCGCACGCTGTGGGACGCGATGCGCAACCGCGATGTCGATGCCGCGATGGAGCTCATGCACGACGACATCGAGTGGGTCCCGCTCGTCACCGAGAGCGGCCCGGTCCACGGAGCCGACGCCGTCCGGCACCACCTCGACGCGGTCGTCGCGTCGGGCATCATCGCCGATGCCTACCCGCTCGAATACGAGGACGTCGGCGGAGGACGCGTCCTGATGAGCGGTGCGCTGCGTGTGCGCCGCCCGGATCACTGGCTCGCGACGGTCCAGCGCTGGTGGGTCTACGTGATCGCCGACGGTCGCATCCGCCGCGCGCAGGCGTTCACGACGCGTGAGGACGCACTCGCGTCGCCTGGCGGAGTCTGAGCGCTCAGCGCTCGTCGATGAACAGCGTCTGCGCGGAGAGCCCGAGCTCGCCGCGCTCGTCGTAGATGCGTGACGACGCCAGCCCGGAACCGCCGGGGTCGGCGACCGTGCGCGCGTCGATCAGCACCCACTCGCCCTCCGCGTCGCGGTGCAGGTGCACCGTCAGGTCGGTGTTGACGAACAGATGCTCGTCGAAGTCCAGGGCGCGACTGACGCCGTTGCCGAAGTCGGCCGCCCCCACCACGCGCTGCAGCGCACTCGGCGTCTCGCCGGCGACGAGCGGGTATGCGAGCCGGAACCAGGCGAACGCCGGCCCGGTGTCGTAGCTCGTCCCGTCGGCGAAGCGGATCTCCATCCCCGTGCGGTGGAACCCCTCCCCTTCCCCGGCCCCAGGGAACGGCGACGGCACGGAGGTGCCAGGCCCTTCGCACGGCAGTCCGGGCGCCGCAAGCGCATCGGCGGGAAGCGTGATGTCCCCCCGCCGCAGGCGCACGGCCCGCGCCCGCACCACCGGGCGTCCCTGATGGCGCAGCTCCGCCTCGACGAGCTGGAATCGTTTTCCGGGACGCTGGATCCACGCGTCGACCTCGAGCGGCTCGAGCGGGACCGGGCCGAGGAACTCGAACGTGATCCGCGCGACGAGCATGTCGTCGCCGGGCTCGACCCGCTCGATCTCGCGCGCGAGCAGGGCTCCGGGCGCGCCGCCATGCATCGCGGCGGCGTCCCACGGGCCGCGCGCGTGCGCGCTCGGCGCGTACAGCTCACCAGACTGCTCGAAGATCCAGTCACTCATCGCAGCTCTTTGCGAATGACCAGGCGCAGGCCCGACCAGGTCTCGTCGATCGCGCAGACCTTGACGTCGACGAGCCCGAGCGGCAGCGCGACGTCGCGGACGACGTCCTCGGTGACATCGGTCTCGACGCCGGACGCGCGCTTGGGCCATGCCGCCCAGACCGCACCGGCCGGCGCGATCGCCTTGCGCAGCGCGGGAAGCCGGCGCGCGAGCTGCGCGCGGCGCGTCACGAAGAGCACCACGACATCCAGCGGAGCGACCGTCCGGGGCTTGACGCGGATGCCGTCGGGCAACGGCGCCAGCAGCGACTCGAAGTGCTCCGGTGCGCCGGGCCAGGCCACCTGCATCCCGGGCTTCAGCCCAAGCTTCTGCGTCAACGGTGTTCCGCTGTAGCCCGCCGCGCTCACGCCGTCACCTCGGCCGCCAGCTCGCCGATCACCGCTGACAGCTGGCCGCCCTGCCAGGCGATCGGGCTGCTGCCCGGCTCCTCGACGATCAGCCGCGCTCCCGGGATCGCGGCGACGTAGGCCTCTCCGACGGCGAGCGGGTGGCCCGGGTCGGGCTCGTCACGGTCGGCGACGACGACGCACGGCACGTCGATCGCCGCGAGGTCCTCGATCCGCGCGAACGGTCGTGAGCGCGGCACGACGCTCAGCGCGTCCGCGACGGCTTCCGGGTGCTCGTGCCCCGCGAGCCGCTGATGCAGGACCTTCAGCAGCGTGTCACGCCATGCCGGGTCGCCCGACGGCTCGCCGTAGGCGGCGACGAACCCGTCCACCCCGCCGTCGCGCAGGCCGGCGCTGAGCGCATCCCAGCGCGCCAGCGAGGCTGCGTCGAGGTGACTCTCAGGCTCATACGCGGGCGTTATGACGACCAGCCCCGCGACCCGCTGCGGATGCTCGAGTGCGAGCTTCAGCGCTGTGTGAGCGCCCATCGAGGCGCCCGCGAGGACCGCACGGTCGATACCGTGGTCGTCCAGGACGCGCAGCAGATCTGCGGCCAGATCGTCGTAGGTGTAGGCCGACGGCTCGGGCGCCGGTGCGGATTCCCCGTGGCCGCGGGCGTCGTAGGCGATCACGCGGTGGCCGGAGCGCTCGAGCCGGCGTGAGCCCATCACGACGTAGCGATGCGTCGCCGTCAGGCCATGGAGCAGGACGACGGGAATCCCCTCCCCTGCGTCGTCGACATAGAGATCAGGCGCGTTCACGGGCCAGCGAAGTCAACCATCTACGCTTTGTCCATGACCGTGATCGATGTCGCCGAGGTGGATTTCGAACGTGAGGTGATCGCGCGTTCGCATGAGGTGCCGGTCGTCGTGGACTTCTGGGCCGAGTGGTGCGGGCCCTGCCGGGCGCTCGGTCCGATGCTCGAGAAGGCGGCCGCCGCGCGTGAGGGCAAGGTCGTCCTCGCGAAGGTCGACACCGACGCCAACCCGGGCATCTCCGCCTCCTTCGGCATCCAGGGCATCCCGGCGGTGAAGGCATTCAAGGACGGCGCCGTCGTCGAGGAGTTCGTCGGCGCCCAGGGCCCCGCGGTCGTCGAGCGGTTCTTCGACTCGCTGGTCCCGACCGAGGCCGATCTGCTCGTCGAGTCCGGTGACGAGGCGGCGCTGCGCAGCGCACTCGAGCTGCAGCCCGGCCGGCCCGACGCGACCGTCGCGCTCGCCCGGCTGCTGCTGGAGCGCGGCGAGGACGCCGAGGCGCTGGCGCTCGTCGAGAACGTGGCGGGCAACTTCCAGGCCGACGGGCTCGCCGCCCGCATCCGGCTTGCCGCCGCTGAGGACATCGACGTCGGACCCGCGCTGACCGCGCTCGACGCCGGCGACCGCGAGGGCGCCGCCGATCTGCTGCTCGAGGCGATCCCGGACGCCGGCGAGCACACGGACGACCTGCGCCGCCTGATCGTCGCGATCCTCGAGGATCTCGGCGTCGAGCATCCGGCGGCGCGGGACGCACGCCGCCGTCTTGCCGCAGCGCTGTACTAGGCGGCAGCCACGCCGGACTGCGCGTGCGCGAGCAGCAGCTCGGCTGAGCGCGCCGGCTGCTCGATCCAGAACAGGTGCCCGACACCGGGCAGGACCTCGAGCTCTGCGCCGGGGATCAGCCGCGCGATCAGCTCGCCGTTGGCGACATTGAGGATCTCGTCCTGGTCGCCGTGGACGACCAGGGTCGGAGCGCGGACCGACGCCCAGCCGGTCAGCGGCGTCGTGCTTGGCGGTCGCGCGCAGCTGCTCGAACACGACCGGAGATCGGGGCGGGGACCTCCAGTGCCGCAGCGCGGAAGGTCTCCCAGCTGCCCGGAAGCGCGGCATATGCGGGTGACACGTTGGCGTCGAAGCTCGTGCGCAGGATCACCTCGGGATCGCCGGTCGCGAACCCCGCGACCATGCGCTGGATCACGGCCTGGTCGGTCAGCTGCGCGTCCGCACCGCCCGGGTAGGTGCAGCCGAGTGCCAGGGTGCGGACCAGGTCGGGACGGGCGAGCACAAGCTCCTGCGCGATCATCCCGCCCATCGAGATGCCGAGGACGTGTGCGCTCTCGATGCCGAGCGCGTCGAGCAGGCCGGCGGCGTCATCGGCGAGGTCGGCGATCGTGAACGACCCGTCGATCGGCGACGACCCGCCGATTCCGCGATGGTCGTAGGCGATCACGTCGAGGCTCGGGCTCGAGCAGCTCGAGGAACGGCTCACCCCAGGAGGCGTGCGTCCCGCTGAGCCCGGTGATCAGCAGCAGCGGCTCGCCGGATCCGCGGCGGATGTACTCGAGCTGGCGTCCGGCGAGGTCGGCGAAGGGCATCCGCGGATCCTTCCAGAAAGCCTGATCAGACTGGAAGCGCCATCTGATCGGCGGTCTCGGCGGACCTCGTCCACGCCGAATCCCGTCACGCCGACGCCGAGCAGGCGGACCGGTGCCGACGGTGCGTACTCGCGCAGCAGCGCGAGCGCGATGTCCCCGATGACGCCCGCGTCGTCGGTCGGCGCTCCGATCGTGCGCGCGCGGGTCACCGTCGTGAAGTCGGCGAGCCGGACCTTGATCCGGATCGTGCGTCCGCGGCGCTCGTGGCGCCGCAGCCCGTCGCAGAGGCTTGGCCGTCAGCTCGAGCAGGATCGTCTCGAGGCGCTGCGGGGTCCGTGATGTCCGTGTCGAACGTCGTCTCGCGCGACTCGCTGACCGCCTCGCGCACCGGCTCGACCTCGTCCGATCCCTCGAAGCAGGCCCGCCGCCGCAGCCACGGGCCCTGGCGCGCGCCGAACGCCTCCACGAGGACGGCCTCGTCAGCCGCTGCCAGCGGCCGCGAGCGTCGTCAGTCCGAGTGCCGCGAGCCGCTCGGCGGTGCGCGGCCCGATGCCCGGAACGAGGATCGGCGGGGACTGCGCGAACCGCGCGCAGGCCTGCTCGCGCGTGAGCACGACGAAGCCGCTCGGCTTCTCGGCATCCGACGCGACCTTCGCGACGACCTTGTTCGGGCCGATCCCGATCGACGCGCCCATGCCCGTCCGCTCGCGGATCTGCGCGACGAGCCGGCGCATCGCGGCCTTCGGCGACGTCGAGCCCCGCGAGGTCGAGGTAGGCCTCGTCGAGCCCGAGCTGCTCGACGCGCTCGACGTGCGCGCGCACGAGCTCCATCACCGCACGCGAGGTCGCGCGGTAGGCCTCGAAGTCCGGCGCGATCACGACCGCGGCGGGACACAGGCGCCGTGCCTGCGAGGCCGGCATCGCCGAGCCGACGCCGAACTTGCCGTGCCTCGTACGAGGCGGTCGTGACGACGGCGCGCGGCCCCGAGCCCGCGACGATCACGGGGACGCCGCGCAGCTCGGGCCGGCGCTGCAGCTCGACGCTCGCGTAGAACGCGTCGAGGTCGAGGTGCGCGATCAGGCCGGCCATGGCCGACCGAGGCTACGCCCCGGGTCGGCGGGCGCGGTCAGTGACCCACGCCCGCCGGAACGCCTCGATCAGTAGGCCACCTGCACGGTGCCCACGCCGTCGAAGTGCAGCGCAGCGCGCACGCCCGGGCCCAGGTCGAACTCGCGCCCGCCGGCATACGGCCCGCGGTCGACGACCGGGACGCGCACCTGGCGGCCGTGGTAGCGGATCGTGATCTTCGTCCCGCACGGAAGCGACTTGTGGGCGACGCCCATCATTCCGGGCGTCAGGTGGCCGCCGCAGGCGAGCGCCTGGCCCTCGCCGTACCACGACGCGAGCGCGGGCCGGAAGGCCTCGAGGCGCCCGACGCTGCGCGTCTTGCGGGTGGCAAGCCGGCCGCCGGCGACGCGCACGCGCAGCGCGGCGCTGATGATCCCGCGGGTGCGGTAGCGCAGCGTGTAGCGACCGCCGGAGCGGGTGCGGCTGCGGTCGATCGTCACCCAGCGCCGGTGTGCACGGCGCTGGAGCACGACCAGGCGCCCGGCGACCGCGGGTCGCACGCGTCCGGCGATCCGCGCGCGTGCGGCCGGCGCGCACGTGCGTGCGGCGCGCGAGAACGCTGACGCGCGTCCGCGCGGGACGCAGCTTGGCGGTCGTCGTGGCCGGGGCCGTCTTCGCGGCGACCGTCTCGGCGACGGGGTCAGCGCCGGCCGGCGCGGCGTTCAGCGCACCGAGCAGCAACGTCATGGCAATCGTCAAAGCGCACGTCGCCATCATGGCGCGTGCGCGCAGGTCGAACCTCACTGGGGAGGCCTCCTTCGTGTCCGCTGCCTGCGGGGTTAGCTGTCGGGCTCGCGGCCAGGGCGGCCCGCGCGATCCACGCGCAGTCCGTCATGTCGCTACGGCGGCAGCAGCCGCCGATTCGCCCCATCCGCATCACACCTAGGTGCGGCACGGCGATGGGTCCCCCGTCCACACCCGCGATTCTAGGACCGGGCGTGGTTCGGCAGGCCCATGACGCTAGCGGTGTCCCCTAAAGCCCGTGTGACGCAGGACACACAAGGGAGTTCCTGCAAACGGGCGGTTTTTCAGGCTGCCTCGGCGGGTACGCGGAAGTCGGCGAGCTCGTCGCCGAACTCCTGGCGCAGCTTCGTCAGGCCGAGCCTGATGCGGCTCTTGGCCGTCCCGAGCGGCACGTTCGAGCGCTCGCGCGATCTCGTCGGCCGTCAGGCCCCCGTAGTGCGCGAGCACGACGGCCTCGCGCTGGTTCTCCGGCAGCTCGACGCAAGCGCCGCGCGCATCGTGCGCCCGACCTCGGAGCGCTCGGCCATCAGCGCCGGCCGGTCCTCGACGCGGCTCTCCTGGGCGGAGACGACGACCTTCATGCGATCGCTCGCACGACCGGCGGCCTGCCCCTCGCGCCACAGATCGAGCGCGCGGCTGCGGGCCATCAGGCGCAGGTAGCTGCCGAGCTCCCCACGCCGCGAGTCGAAGCTGCTCGGACGACGCCAGACCTTGAGGAACACGTCCTGCACGACGTCCTGGGCCTGTGCGGCGTTGCCGAGGATCCGGTACGCGGCCGCGTACACCCCACGCGACTGCTCGTCGTAGGTGCGGGAGAAGGTGGTTGGATCGCTGAGGTCCATGATCAGGCTCCGGATTGGGTCTCATGGAACCTTACACAGCCTGTTGTAGGTGTGCAACCTTTCTTGTTAAAGGTTTGCTCAACCACTCCTGACCGGGCACAATCGCCACGTGGCCCACCCCGACCGTCTGACTGCCCTCGATTCGACGTTTCTGCACATCGAGACGGGCGCCGCGCACATGCACGTGGCGTCGATCATGGTGTTCGAGGGCGAACCCCCTGCGTACAAGGATGTTCTGCGCGCACTCGACGAGCGCCTGCACCTCGTCCCGCGCTACCGCCAGAAGCTCGCCTGGGTGCCGCTGGACCAGGGCCGCCCCGTCTGGGTCGACGATCCGCACTTCAACCTCGGGTTCCACGTCCGCCATTCGGCGCTTCCGGCGCCGGGATCCGACGAGCAACTCGCCGCGCTCGGCGGTCGCCTGTTCGCGATCGGCCTCGACCGGCACAAGCCGCTCTGGGAGATGCACCTCGTCGAGGGCCTCGCCCCCGGGCCCGACGGCCGCCCGCGCTTCGCGCTGATCGCCAAGACCCACCACGCGCTCGTCGACGGCGTGTCCGGCGTCGACATCACCTCCGTCCTGTTCTCGACGACGCCCGACCCGCTGCCGGTCGCACCCGCGGCGGCCACGTGGGTTCCGCGCCCCGAGCCGACGGGCGTCCAGCTGCTGGCACAGGCGCTGCTCGAGCGCGCTTCCTCGCCGGCCGAAGGCGTTCGGGGCGTCCGCGCGCTGGGCCGTGCACCCGCGCACCGTCGCGCGCCGCGTCAGCTCGCAGCTGGCGGCGGCGGGCACGATGGCCTGGGCCGGCCTGAAGGGCGCCCCCGACACGCCGCTCAACGTGAAGATCGGCCCGCACCGGCGCTACGGCTGGGTCGACACCCCGCTGGAGCTGCTCAAGGGCGTCAAGAACGGCCTCGGCGGCACCGTCAACGACGCGGTCCTGACGGCCGTCGCGCTGTCGCTCGGCCGCTTCCTGCGCCGCCGCGGCGTCGAGACGGACGGGCTGATCCTGAAGGTGCTGATCCCCGTCTCGGTGCGCGCAACCGACCAGCACGGTGCGCTCGGCAACAAGGTGTCGGCGATGTGGGCGCTGCTCCCGATGGACGAGGACGACCCGACCTCCTGCTTCCAGCGCATCCACACCGAGATGGGCGACCTGAAGGCCTCGGGGCAGGCCGTCGGCGCCGAGGTGCTGACCGGCATGGCCGACTTCGCGCCGCCCACCGTCTTCAGCCAGGCCGCGCGGCTGCAGGCGCGCCAGCGCTTCTTCAACCTCGTCGTGACGAACGTCCCGGGCCCGCAGATCCCGCTGTACCTGCTCGGGCGCAGGATGCTGGCGATCTACCCCGTCGTGCCGCTCGCACCGATGACCGGGCTGGGCATCGCGATCATGAGCTACTGCGGGCGCCTGTCGTTCGGCCTGATGGCC
Organism: uncultured Actinomycetes bacterium; assembly: GCA_963821685.1. Taxonomy (GTDB): domain Bacteria; phylum Actinomycetota; class Thermoleophilia; order Solirubrobacterales; family Solirubrobacteraceae; genus F1-60-MAGs163. Next base: position 418,932 of record CAWGEW010000009.1, read on the forward strand.
GACTACGACGCCGTCCCCGACCTCGGCGACCTGGTGGCCGATCTCGAGGGCGCGCTGTTCGACCTCGGCCGCGCGGCCGAGACCGAGCGTCACCCGTGGCGGATGCACGAGCGCGGAGGCGTGCGCAGCGCGCACACGCCCGACGCCGCCGCCGCGACCGGCTGAACGGCCGGCTGCAGGGCCGCAGGGGCCGCGCGGGCATACTCAGGCGCTGATGCGGATCGCGCTCGCGCAGATCAACCCCGTCGTGGGCGACGTCGCCGGCAATGAGCAGCTGGTGCGCACCCGCCTGCTCGAGGCGCGCGCGGCCGGTGCGCAGATCGTGCTGTTCCCCGAGCTGGTGCTGACCGGATACCCGCCCGAGGACCTGCTGCTGAAGGAGCACGTGCTCGCAGATGCGCGCGCGGCGCTCGACCGCCTCGCCGGCGATGCGCAGGGCATCGTGGCCGTCGTCGGCTTTCCCGAGCGCGCGAAGGACGTCTACAACGCCGCAGCGGTGCTCGCCGACGGCGAGGTGCGGGCGATCTACCGCAAGTGCCAGCTGCCCAACTACGGGGTCTTCGACGAGCACCGCTACTTCCAGCGCGGGCGCGACGGCGGCGTGATCGAGGTCGACGGCGTGCTCGTCGGCCTCACTGTCTGCGAGGACATCTGGGTTCCCGGCCCGCCCGCCAGCGACGAGGCGCTCGCCGGCGCGCGCCTGATCGTGAACATCTCGGCGTCGCCCTACACCGCCGGCAAGGGCCAGGCGCGCGAGCGGATGATCGGCCAGCGCGCCCGCGACGAGCTCTGCGCGATCGCCTTCTGCGCCCAGGTCGGCGGCCAGGACGAGCTCGTCTTCGATGGGCATTCATTCGTCGTCGACCACACCGGCGCGGTCGTCGCGCGCGCCGCACAGTTCCAGGAGGAGCTGCTCGTCTGCACGGTCGACGTCGCAGCGGCCGGCGCCGCGCGCCTGCGTGACACACGCCGGCGCGCCGCCGCCTACGCGGCCGAGTCGGAGGTCGCGACGCTCGGCGCGTTCCTGACCGAGCGCCCGAGCTACAGCGCCGATCCGCCGCAGGGCGACGTCGCGCCGCTGCTCAGCGACGTCGAAGAGGTCTACCGCGCCCTCGTCCTGGGGACACACGACTACGTGCGCAAGAACGGCTTCGAGCACGTCGTGCTGGGGCTCTCCGGCGGCATCGACTCCGCGCTCGTCGCGTGCGTCGCCGTCGACGCGCTCGGCGCCGACGCGGTCACCTGCGTGACGATGCCGTCGAAGTACACCTCCGACGGCACCTTCGGGGACGCCCAGCTGATCGCTGCGAACCTCGGCGCAGAGCTGCTCGAGCTGCCGATCTCCGGCGTCGTGGCCGCCTACGAGGAGCAGCTCGGCGCGGCGTTCGCGGGCACGCAGCCCGACCTCACCGAGGAGAACCTGCAGGCGCGGATCCGCGGCAACGACCTGATGGCCCTCTCGAACAAGTTCGGCCACCTCGTCCTGACGACCGGCAACAAGTCGGAGATGGCCGTCGGCTACTCGACGCTCTACGGCGACAGCGCCGGAGGCTTCGCGGTCATCAAGGACGTCCCCAAGACGCTCGTCTACAAGCTCTCGGAGTGGCGCAACACCCAGCCGGACGCGCCGATCCCGCAGACGATCATCACGCGTCCCCCCTCAGCTGAGCTGCGCCCCGACCAGACCGATCAGGACTCGCTGCCGCCCTACGACGTCCTGGACCCGATCCTCGAGGGCTACGTGGAGCAGGACCTCGGCCGTGAGCAGCTGATCGCCCGCGGATTCGATGCCGCGGTCGTCGACCGGATCATCCGGCTCGTCGACCTGGCCGAATACAAGCGCCGCCAGCAGCCGCCCGGCATCAAGATCACCAGCCGCGCGTTCGGGCGTGACCGCCGCATGCCGATCACCAACGGCTATCGCGGGTGATGGCGGAGTTCGAGCGCCGGCGCGACGACGGTCACCTCGTCAGCACCGATCGGTCACTGCTGGACCTCGACGTGATCCACGCGGAGCTGCGTGAGTCGTACTGGTCGACCGGCATTCCCAGGGGCGTGATGGAGGCCGCGATCGCGAACTCGATCCCGTTCGGCCTGTACGCCCCCGACGGGAGCCAGGCGGGCTTCTGCCGCGTCCTGACCGACACCGCGCTGTTCGCCTACCTCGCGGACGTGATCGTGCTCGACGCGCACCGCGGCCGCGGGCTGGGTGTCTTCCTCGTCGAGTGCGCGCTCGCGCATCCGGACGTGCAGTCGGTTCGCCGCTTCCACCTCGGGACGTTCGACGCCCACAGCCTGTATGAGCGCTTCGGCTTCGTCACCGACGCGCAGCTCGGGGTTCAGATGGACCGGATCACCGCGGTCGAGGACCTCTGGCCCGCCGCGGACTCCGGCTCAGGCTGAGGCCTGCGGCAGATCGCGGACGGCGATCGTCATCCGCACGACCGAGCAGAGGCGCCCCTCGTCGTCGGTGATGTCGACCTCCCAGACCCAGGTGGTGCGGCCCTTGTGGCGCGCGCGCCCGACGGCGTGGATCGTGCCGTCGATGATCGGCCGCAGGAAGCTCGTCTGGTTCGACAGGCCCTGCGCGGACTTCCCATCGCCGGCGACGGCCTTGAACGTCGCCAGCGACGTGATCGACTCGGCGATCGACGCGTAGACGCCGCCGTGGACCAGTCCCATCGGCTGCCGGACCTCGTCGCGCACGACGACCCGGGCGCGGACCTCGTCGTCGCTGATCTCCAGCACCTCGAGGCCGTAGAGGGCATCGAAGGTCTGCTCGTATGGCACCGGTGAGGGCTTCATTGCCGCCGCACGTTAGCGCTGCCCTGCTCTACCCTTGCGGCGTCCATGGCCAGCATTGACGACCTTCCCGCCGACCAGCAGGCCGTCCTGCGGCTGCTGCTCACCCAGGAGCGCTCCTACGAGGAGATCGCCCGCTCGCTGCGGATGGCACCCGCAGCCGTGCGCGACCGCGCGCACGAGGCGCTCACGACGCTCGGCCCGGCCGGCGGCAAGGTCGACGCCGCGCGGCGCGCCGAGATCACCGACTACCTGCTCGGCCAGCAGGACGACGCCGACGCCGCGCGCACGCGCGCCGCGCTCGAGGATTCCGCGTCCGAGCGCGGCTGGGCACGAGTCGTCGCCGGGGAGCTGCGCACGCTCGCCTCGCACGACCTGCCGGATGTGCCCGGCGGCTCGGCCAACGGCGTCGCGGCGATCCTCGAGGACGACGAGGAGACGACCGGCGAGAGCAGCGCCGCCGCAACGCGCTCGAAGGCCCGCGCCGATGGCGATAAGCGGTCCTCGCGCCGTGGCGGGGCGATCCTGCTCGGCGTGCTCGGCGTGCTCGCCACGCTCGCGATCGGCTTCTTCATCGGCCGCGCGACGAAGGACGACACGCCGGCCAAGGCAGCGAAGACCAGCACGACGGCCGCCAACTCGTCGATCTTCGGGCAGGCCAATCTGACGCCGCCCTCCGGCTCGACCTCGTCAGCCCTCGCGGTCGCGTACTTCCTGCGCAGCAACGGCGAGAACGGCGTCGGAGTGACCGCGCAGAAGCTCGCGGCACTCCCGAAGAACAGCGGCTATCCGATCTGGCTGACCGGCAAGACCGCCAAGCCGCTGCTGCTCGGCTACATCCAGACGGTCGACGCGAGCGGCAACGCGTCCGGCGTCACGAAGCTGACCCCGAACCCGCGCCTCTACAACACGGTGATCCTCGGGAACGCGACGAAGACGACGCCGAAGGCGCCGGATCCGCTGCTCAGCGGCGCCGTCACCTTCAAGGCGGGCTGACCTCAGGGCAGCAGCTTGCCGGGATTCATGATCCCGGCGGGGTCCAGACGGTCCTTGACCGCGCGCAGCGCCTCGATGCCGAGCTCGCCGTCCTCGGCCGCGAGCCAGCGACGGTGGTCGCGTCCGACCGCATGGTGGTGCGTGATCGTCCCGCCCGCGCTGACGATCGCGTCGCATGCCGCGCTCTTGGCCCGGTTCCACTGGCCGATCACGTCGTCCGGCTGCTGGTGGGCGAGGAACGTGAAGTAGAGCGACGCGCCGGTCGGATAGATGTGCGACACGTGACAGGCGACGAACGGTGCATGCGCCGACAGCGCGCCGCGAACGGCCGCATAGAGCCCGGGAAGCCCCGACCAGGTCGTGGCCGTCTCGAGCGTCTCGACCATCACGCCGCGAGCGATCAGGTCGTCGCGGAAATATGGAGCGTGAAAGCGCCCGCGGGCCCACGCCCGGCCCGGTCCTGCACCCAGCGGCACCGCGCCGTGCCGGCGCAACACGGCATTCGTGGCCCGGCGGCGCGCGGAGACGCGCTCCGGCGTCCCCTCCCACCCGACGATCATCAGCGAGCCGCCGGCGGCGCCACGGGCCGACAGGTAGCGCCCCAGCACCGCGGCGCGCGTTCCGGCGAGTCCTGCGAGCGCCAGCGACATCGTGGTCTCCGCCTCGTCGGAGAGCCGCGCGACATCGGGGGTCGCATGCTCCTGCACCAGTGCGCGCAACGCCTCCTGGCCCGCCGCGAACGACGGCGCCATCCAGGCCTCGTAGCGACCGGCGGGCGGTCGCGGTCGGACTCGCAGCGTGACCTGCGTCAGCACGCCGAGGACGCCCTCGGAGCCGACGACGAGCTCACGCAGGTCGGGTCCGGCGGCGCTCGCCGGGTGTGCGGGCAGATCGAGATCGCCGGCGGGAGCCGCCAGCCGGACACCCTCGACGAGCTCGTCGATGCGCCCGTAGCCGGCCGAGGCCTGGCCCGCTGAGCGCGTCGCCACCCAGCCGCCGACCGTGGCGTACTCGAAGCTCTGCGGGTAGTGGCCGAGCGTGAAGCCCCGAGCGCGCAGCACGTGCTCGACCTCCGGGCCGCGCAGACCCGGCTCGAGCGTCGCGAGCTGTGAGCGCTCGTCGAGGCTCAGGAGGCGTGTCATACGGCCGAGATCGAGCGCGATCACCGCACGATGCCCACCGCGCTCGGGCTCGACGCCGCCGACGACGCTCGTTCCACCACCGAACGGCACGACGGCGATGCCCTCGGCGACGCATGCATCGAGCAGCAGGCGCACCTGTTCACCGTCGGCCGGCAGCACGACGGCGTCCGGGGCCGGCCGCGCGTCACCGTCGCGCAGCCGCACGAGGTCCGGATAGCCCTTGCCGGCGGCATGGATGACCCGCGCGTGGTCGTCCTCCCGTACGCCGTCCTCCCCCACGATCGCCTGCAGCGCGGTCGCTGCGCGGCGCGTGAGCTTCGACTTGGGCAATTGCACGTCAGCGATCGCCGGAGCGGCCTGCGGCGCTGCCAGCGGGCCTTCGAGCACGCGCTCCAGCCAGCCGATCGCGTGCTCCGGCGCCGACCCGGCGTGGGCGTCCTCGCCCCAGCCCCAAAAGCGCATCTCACGTCCCGGCGCCATACGTCCCCTCCAGCGTGTCGAGCGCGGCGTCGATCTGCAGCGCGCTGGCACGGCGCAGGAACGGGCCGCCGAGGCGCGACATCCCGCGCATCCGCCGGCGCAGCTCGATCGTCACGATCGTCCCGCCGTTCTCGGTCGGCTCGAGCTCGACCGCTTTCTCGGCCTCGGCGAGCACGTTCTCGAACGGCGTCCCTACGAGCTCCTGTGCAGCGCGCCAGTTGCTGCCCGGCTGCGTCTCCAGCAGGACCCAGTCGGCGCGCACGTCACGGCCGCGATCGGTCTGCAGAACCTCGGTGAAGTACCCGTCGTGCACGCCCTCGACGCGCAGGACCTTGGGCCACCAGCGCGCGAGCTGGTGCAGGTCGCCGACCGTGCGCCAGACGTCGTCCGGCGGGGCGGCGAGCGGGCGCGATCGGCGGACGGTCGCCATGCGCAGGCTCAGGCGACGAGCTTGCGCAGGTCGCGCAGGAGCAGCAGGTGCTTGAGATGCGTCGTCACCGTCGCAAGGTTCTCGAGCGCATCGACCGCCTCGCGCTTGCGCTCGGGATTGCGCGAGCGCAGCGACGGCGCCAGGATCTGCTGGAGCAGCGCCGACTCGCGATCGGCGGAGGTGCGGAACACGCGCAGGTTGCGCCCGCCCACGCCGTAGCGCGCGAGCTCGACGACGGCGCGCACGATCTCGCGCTCGGTGTCGTCGTAGTAGATCGTGCCGCCACGCTGCTGGCCGGCGATCACGCCGTAGTCCTGCAGCTCCTGGATCAGCTTGGGATCGGCACGCGTGTCATCGACGACGTCGTCGAGCGAGTAGACCGAGCCGGCGCCAGGCTCCGCCAGGCCGGGACGGCGCTTGGGCCGCTGGTGCGAGTCATCCGGCGTGGGAGTGCCCGTCGTCAGCTCGTCGTCGGTGCGTCCCGAGGCGAGCTCCTGGCGAATCACGCGCAGCGGGAGGAATTCATCGCGCTGCAGCCGCAGGATCGTGCGCAGCCGGGCGACGTCGCCCTGGTTGTAGAGCCGGTATCCGCCCGGGGTGCGCCGCGGCGCGAGCAGCTTCTGATCCTCGAGGTAGCGGATCTTCGAGATCGAGATGTCCGGGAACTCGTTGCCGAGCGCCTTGCAGACCGCCCCGATCGTCATCGGCTTCCCGCGGGGTGCATCCGCCGCGGGGTCGCTCATGAGCAGTGCCTGCTGATCGGTCGCCATGTCAGCGTGAGAGGAAGGTCAGCTTGTATTTCCCGATCTGGACCTCGTCGCCGTCCTCGAGGCGCTGCGAATCGATGCGCCGGCGATTGACGTACGTCCCGTTCAGCGAGCCGAGGTCGTCGAGGAAGACCTCGTCCCCGCGCCGCACGAGGATCGCGTGGTCGCGTGAGACCGTGACGTCGTCGAGGAAGACCTCGCAGTCGGGCCGCCGGCCGATGCTCATGCGGTCGTGATCGAGCGGGAAGCTCTCGCCGACGCGCCCGCCACCGGAGCGCACGACGAGCGCGGCGCCTTCGCGCGCGACCATGTCGTCGAGCTCGACCGGGACGAGCTCACCGGTCGCCTCGTCGATCCGATAGGTCGCGGTCGAGGATTCGGCGGCCTGGTTCAGGTCGCCGAGAAACGCACCGCACTTCTGGCAGTAGTTCGCTCCGTCGGTGTTGACGAAGCCGCACTCGGGGCAGTGGAGCGCCACCGTCCGCCCTCCCGCGCGAGCGGTGTCTAGCCCTCGTCCTCGTTGCCGGCGGCCTTGCCGGCGAGGATGTCCGTGAGGCGCTGCACGTCGTCGCCGGAGATGATCTCTCCGCCGCCCTCGTGCTTCTTGCGCAGACGGTTGACGAGCTCGGCGCGCAGGATGTCGATCTTCCCGTGCAGGATCCGCCGGCGGTAGGAGATCTCGGTCTCCTCGTCGGTCAGGCTCCCGATGAGCTCCTTGAGCTCCTCATCCGTCAGTGCGCCGAGATCGGGGAAGGTGTCGTCCATGTCCTGTGTTCGCTCCTCGTCAGGCGGGGATCCCCCGCAGCGGCGCGAGCATACCAGCGGAGTAGGGGTACGCCTAAACGTAAGGTTGAGGGTGGACCCAGGGGTCTAGGAGCGCTGCTCGGCCAGCTGGCGGCGGGCGCTGCGGCCGTACTCGAACGTCGCGATCAGCAGCAGCACGACGCCGACGGCGAGGAAGACGGTCGCCAGGCCGCGCAGGCCGCAGACGCCGAAGAACAGCGAGCCCATCGCCGGCCAGACGCCCCAGCGTCCCCACCAGTTGATCTGCAGCGCGACCCCGCGGCGCAGCGCGATCGGCGCGAGGATCAGCATCAGCGCCTCACGCGCGACCAGCACGGCGAGCAGCCAGCGCGGCACGAGGTCGAAGTTCCAGCAGACGATGACCCCGGAGATCACGAGCAGCCGGTCGACGACCGGGTCGAGCATCGCCCCCATCCGGCTGTACTGGCCGGTGACGCGCGCCGCGATGCCGTCCGCGTAGTCGCCCCAGGCGATCAGCGCGAACACGATCGCCGGAGCGGCCCCGACGCCGTCGGTGTCCCAGGCGAGCCAGAGGAAGACCGGGATCAGCGCGAGCCGGATGTACCCGATCGCGTTCGGGATCGTCCAGGGGCGCAGCGGCGCGCCCGGCAGCGTCTCGGGTGGCGGCGGGCCGGAGCGGTCGAGCCCGGTGAAACGGCGAAAGCTGAGGCGTCTCACGGCGTGCGCCCGGCTCAGGGCAGTTCGCGGAGCAGCGCCTCGACGGCGGGCGCCGCGCCCTCGCGCAGCGGGACCGGCGCGAGCGACTCGCTGCCGCGGCGTGCCTGTGCCTCGACGAGGTCATCCTCGAGCGTGCGGCGGCCGACGGTCAGCCGCAGCGGGCAGCCGAGCAGCTCGGCGTCGGCGAACTTCTCGCCGGCGCCGCCGGAGCGGTCGTCGTAGACGATCTCGATGCCTGCGGCGACCAGTTCCGCGTAAAGCTCCTCGGCGGCCTCGCGCTCCGGCGTGTCGGGCTTGCCGAGCACGACGAGGTGGACCTGCCACGGCGCGAGCGCGCGCGGCCATGAGATGCCGTGCTCGTCCGCGTTCTGCTCGATCGTGGCGGCGACGATGCGTGCAGGCCCGATCCCGTAGGAGCCCATCACGATCAGCTGCTCCTTGCCCGATTCGTCCAGGTAGTTGGCGCCGAGCGGCTCGGTGTAGCGCGTGCCGAGCTTGAAGATGTTGCCGACCTCGATCGCGGGCTCGATGCGGATCGCAGCGCCCCCGACGAGGTCGCCGTCTGACGACCGTTGCGTATGTCGGCGCGCTCGAACGGGAAGTCGCGCCCCGGCTCGACGCCGCGCAGATGCGCATCGGGATGGTTGGAGCCGGAGATCCAGCCACCGACGCCGGCATCGGCGACCGCCTGGTCGAGCAGGATCGGGACGTCGGCCCCGACCGGCCCGATGAAGCCGGGCGGGCCGAGCTGTGCCTCGATCTCCTCGGGCCGCGCGGGCCGCGCGCCCTCACCGAGGTGGTTGCGCAGCTTCGTCTCGTTGACGCGATGGTCCCCGCGCACGACGCTGAGGACGAAGCGGCCGGAATCGGTGACGACCGGGAACGCCTTCAGCAGCGCGCCCGGGTGGACCTCGAAATGGCCCGAGACGGCCTCGACGGTCGTCATTCCGGGGGTCGAGACCTCTTCCGGTGCGGCGAGCGGCGGCGGCATCGGCACGGGCTGGGCGTCGGCGCTCGCGACCTCGATGTTCGCGGCGTACCCGGGCGCGAGTGCCACGTCGTTCTCGCCCGCCGGACACGGCGCCATGTACTCGTGTGCACCGCTGCCGCCCATCATCCCGACGTCGGACTCGACGCGGTACCACTCCAGGCCGGTGCGGTCGAAGATCCGGTCGTAGGCGACGATGTGCTTGGCGTAGCTCTCCTCCAGGCCGGCCTCGTCACGGTCGAACGAGTACGAGTCCTTCATGATGAACTCGCGTGTCCGCAGGACGCCGGCGCGCGGCCGCGGCTCGTCCCGTGCCTTGGTCTGGAAGTGGTAGAGGATCTTCGGCAGGTCGCGGTAGCTGCGCACGAGCTGCGACATGTGGAAGGTGATCGCCTCCTCATGCGTCATCGCGAGGATCAGCTCCGAGCCCTTGCGGTCCTCGAGCTTGAAGACCTCGTGGAAGTCGGCCCGGCCCGTCTTGCGCCACAGGTCGCGCGGCTGGATCACCGGCATCAGCAGCTCCTGGCCGCCGATCGCGTTGAGCTCCTCGCGGATGATCTGCACGGCCTTCTGATGCGACGCCCAGCCCGCCGGCAGCCACGTCCACAGGCCGGTTCCGAGCTGGCGGATCAGCCCCGCGCGCACGCCGAGCACGTGCGAGAGCGCCTCCGCATCGGCGGGCGCCTGGCGCTCGGTCGGCAGGAGCAGGTTCGTCATCCGCATCGCGGGGCAAGCCTAGTGACAGACCAGGGCCATCGATCCCGCGATGCGGGCCGCGATAGGTTTGACACAGACACGACCGAAGGAGACAGCCCCATGGCTTTCGAGGTTCCCCCGCTTCCCTACGCCTACGACGCGCTCGAGCCGCACATCGATGCGCAGACGATGACGATCCACCACGACAAGCATCACCAGGCGTACGTCGACAAGCTCAACGGTGCCGTCGACGGCACCGAATGGGCCGACAAGAGCATCGAGGAGATCGTCACGAACCTCAGCGCCGTTCCCGCCGACATCGCCGGCCCCGTGCGCAACAACGGCGGCGGCCACCTCAACCACTCGCTGTTCTGGGAGTCGATGAGCGCGGACGGCGGCGGTGCCCCCGACGGCGACCTCGGCGCCGCGATCGATGCCGCCTTCGGCTCGTTCGACGCGTTCAAGGAGCAGTTCGAGGCCGCCGGCGTCGGCCGCTTCGGCTCCGGCTGGGCCTGGCTGGTCCTCGACGGCGACGCCGTCGCGATCGTCAGCACACCGAACCAGGACAGCCCGCTGACCGACGGCAAGACGCCGCTGCTGGGCAACGACGTCTGGGAGCACGCGTACTACCTGAAGTACCAGAACAAGCGCCCGGACTACCTGAAGGCCTGGTGGAACGTCGTCGACTGGGGCGTCGTCGCCGGCCGCTACGCAGCCGCAAAGGGTTAGACGGATCACGAACGGGGTACCGGCACCGAGACCGCCGGTACCCTCGTGTTTCTCGCGGGGCACCACCGGGTCGCCTCCCGAGCGTGTCAGCGGGCGCCACAAATGGCACCCATGACCGCAACCTCCAGCAGCCGAACGGGTTCTCTTCTCGATGCGTCTTTTCCCCCTGCTCTCAGCCCTCGCCGTCGTTCTCTCGCTCGCAATCGCCCCATCGGCGCATGCGGCAGCGGGGATGCAGATCGGCATCGCCGACGACGGTGTCACCCAGCGCACGCCGGAACTGGCGCCCACCGTCGTCCCTGAGTGGAAGGCCACGGGCATGGACGTCGCCCGCGTCCTCGTCGTCTGGTCCTACGTTGCGCCCGGCAGCGATCGCACGGTGCGTCCGACCGGATTCAACCCGGCTGACCCGAACGATCCGCAGTACAACTGGGGCCCGGTCGACCAGGTCGTCGACCTGCTGACCGCCCAGGGCATCGAGCCGATCCTCAACGTGACGGGCTACATCCCCTTCTGGGGCAGCCTGGACCCGTCAATGCGGCGCAACCGCTACAAGCCCGACCCGGCCCAGTTCGCCGTCTTCGCCAAGGCCGTAGCGCAGCGTTACGCGGGCCGCGTCAAGCGCTACATCGTCTGGAACGAGCCGAACCTGCCCGACTGGCTGCAGCCGCAGAACACCTGCACCAAGGGTCGCTGCACCCCGTCCGCGCCGAACCAGTACCGCTCGATCGTGCGCCTTGCCGCGCCCGCCATCAAGGCCGGCGCCCCTGGCGCCCAGGTCTACGGGCCGGCGCTCGCCCCCAAGGGCCAGTCGCCGACGTCGGCGAACGCCAAGACGCGACCGCTCGCGTTCCTGCGCGCGCTCGGCTGCGTCACGAAGACCTTCGCCAAGGACCGCAAGAGCAGCGGCTGCAAGGGCTTCAAGCCGGCGACGCTCGACGGCATCGCCTACCACCCGCACAGCACGACGTTCGCGCCCAACCGCGGATACACGAACCCCGACGACGCCGACCTCGCGGACTACCCCAGGCTCGTCAAGACGATCGACTCGGTCCAGAAGGCGGGCGGCCTGATCAACGGCGTCTCCGCGTCGAAGAAGTTCGACATCTTCTACGACGAGTTCGGCTACCAGACGAATCCGCCGGACGCACTGCTCGGCGTGTCGCTCAGCGATCAGTCGAAGTGGCTGCAGTGGAGCGCCTTCCAGGCCTACCAGCAGCCGCGTGTGCGCCTGCTGATCCAGTACCTGTGGCGTGATGACCCGGTCAACACGCGCGTCGCGGCCGACAAGTACGCGGGCTGGCAGTCGGGCCTGTACTCCTTCGACGGCAACGCCAAGCCCTCGCGCAAGAGCTTCCCGAACCCGTTCTGGGTGGATCTGCCGAAGGGCCGCAAGGCGGCGACCGTCTGGGGCCAGGTGCGCCCCGGTGGCGCGGCGCAGGTGACCGTGCAGAAGGGCTCGGGCTCCTCGTTCACGACCCTGAAGGCGCTGACGACGGACGACAAGGGCTACTTCCGCTTCACCACCACGATCACGAAGAAGACGTCGCTGCGCTTCCGCTACACCGACGCAACGGGCAAGACCGTGACCTCCTCGACCGTCACCGTCGCTCCGGCGAAGGCGACCTCGAGCAGCAAGAAGAAGTAGCCGCCGGCGCGCGAGTGGCAGACTGCGCGCAATGCGTCTGCTGCCCCGTGAGCAGGACCGGCTCCAGCTCTTCCTCGCCGGGGAGCTGGCACGCCGCCGCCGCGACCGCGGCCTGCTCCTGAATCAGGCCGAGGCGGTGGCGCTGATCGCCGACGAGGTCTGCGAGGCCGCGCGCGACGGGCGCTCCTATGCGGAGGTCGAGGCGGTCGGCTACGGACTGCTGAGCGAGGACGACGTGCTCGACGGCGTCGCGGGTCTGGTCCCGCGCATCGAGCTCGAGGCGCTGTTCGACGACGGCATGCGCCTGCTCGTGCTGCATGACCCGCTGACACGCAGCGGGCCGCCGCAGCCGCAGGCGGTGCCCCCCACCTGGGACAGCGCCGGCAGCCTCAGCGCCGAGGTCACGAACGACGGCCCCGTGATGGTCGCCGTGACGTCGCACTTCCACTTCTTCGAGGTCAACCGCGACCTGCGCTTCGACCGGCAGGCGGCCTGGGGCATGCGGCTGGCGATCGCCGCGGGCGAGAAGGTCACGTTCGCTCCCGGTGAGAGCACCGTCGTGCAGCTGCGGCCGATCGGCGGTGCACGCATCGTCCGCGGGCACGGCGGCCTCTGCGACGGGCCGCTGGACGCCGACGGCGCGGCGCGAGCAGGCGCTGGAGCTCGCGCGCGAGCGGGGCTACCGCGGTGCTTGAGCTCGGCGACACCGGCCTGCTGGTCGAGCCCGAGTCCGACGACGTCGGCGGGCCCGGACGAGCTGCTCGCCGGCTGGGGCGGCACGATGCGCGACGGCCTCGGCGTGCGCGCCGAGCGCGGCGGCGTCGACGTCGCCATCACCGGCGGCCTGCTGCTCGATCCCGTGCTCGGGGTGCGGCGCACGAGCATCGGGGTCCGGGACGGGCGCGTGACCGCCGTCGGGCGCGCCGGCAACCCCGACACGATGGACGGCATCGACGTCGTGCTCGACCCTGGGACGGCCGTGATCGACGCCGCCGGGATGATCGTCACGCCCGGGGCGATCGACAGCCACATCCACTTCCTCTCCCCGCAGGTCGCCGACGCGGCGCTCGCGGGCGGCGTCACGACGCTGATGGTCCAGGACCCCGGCCCGGTCTGGAACCTCGGGACGAACCCCGCATCGCTCCTGCAGGCGGCGTACGCGGCCTTTCAGGCGATGCCGCTGAACGTCCTGATGCTGATCCGCGGCTCGTCCGCCAACCCGCAGCTGTTGGAGGACGGCCTGCGCGCCGGCGGCGGCGGGCTGAAGATCCACGAGGACGTCAGCGCCGGGCCCGAGCAGCTGCGCTGTGCGCTCGACGTCTGCGACCGCTTCGACGTCCAGCTCGCGATCCATACGGACGGGCTCAACGAGGCGATCGGCATCGAGGGCACGCGCGCCGCGATCGCCGGCCGCACCGTTCACCTGTTCCACATCGAGGGCTGCGGCGGCGGCCACGCACCGAACCTGCTCGAGCTCGCCGGTGACGCGAACATGCTCTGCTCGTCGACCAATCCGACGGTCCCGTTCGGCGTCAACGCCGAGCTCGAGCACCTCAACATGGTCGCCGCCGTTCATCTGCTGGATCCGGGCGTGCGCGCCGGCGACTGGGAGATCCTGCGTGCGCGCGTGCGCGCCACGACGATGGCCGCCGAGGGCGTCCTGCACGACCTCGGCGTGATCCCGATGACCTCGTCGGACTCGCAGGGCATGGGTCGCGCGGGCGAGGTCCTGCGCCGGATGCTCCAGAACGCGGCGCTGATGAAGCGCCAGTTCGGCGGCGAGGGCCAGGCGAACGACAACGAGCGCGTCCTGCGCCACATCGCCAAGGCGACGGTGAACCCCGCGATCACGCACGGGATCGCCGATCACGTCGGCTCGCTGCAGCCGGGCCGCATGGCCGACTGCGTCCTCTGGCAGCCCGCCTTCTGCGGGGTGCGGCCCGGAGCTGGTCGTGAAGGCCGGCATCTCGGCCTGGGGCGCCTCCGGCGACGGGAACGCCACGACGATGCTCGCGGAGCCGGTGCGCGTCGGCCCGCAGCTCGGCGCGCTCGGCGGCGCGCCGGACCGGATCTCGCTGGCGTTCGTCTGCGAGCAGGGCATGGACGCCGACCTGCCGACCGCACGCGAGCGCGCGCTCGTGAGCGGCTGCCGCGATCTCTCGTGCAGCCGACATGGTCCGCAACACCCGGCGCGGCGACGATCCGCGTCGACCCCGAGTCGCTCGACGTCACGCTCGACGGCGAGCCCGTGACGGCGCCGCCGGCAGCGGAAGTGCCGCTGTCGGCCCGCTACCTGCTCGGCTGAGCCGCGCCCGTCGCGGTCAGGTCCGGGTGAAGCGCCGGCCGGCGACCGGTGACTGCTCTTCGTCGAGCGTGACGCCCGCGGCGGCAAGGACGTCCTCGCCGCCACCGGAGGCCTCGCTCTCGGCCGCTTCCATCGCCGCGAGGCGCTCGGGCGTCATCGCCGTCTCGTCCTCGTTCTCGGACAGCCACTGCGCCGCCTCGGCGGCTGCCGCGGCGTCGCGCACGACGGTCTTGCCGGCCGCGTAGTAGCGGTCGATCTCGGCGAACAGCTCATCGACGAGGCGGTCGGTGGGGACCTTCTTGAGCGGCTCCCCCTTGCTGAAGATCATGCCCGCGTCCTTGGCGCCGGTGATCCCGAAGTCGGCGTGCCGCGCCTCGCCGATGCCGTTCACGGCGCAGCCGAGGACCGAGACCTCGATCGCGTCCTCGTAGGCCTCCAGGCGCTGCTCGATCTCGACGACGACGGAGTCCATGTCGAACTGCAGGCGCCCGCAGGTCGGACAGGCGATCAGCACCGGCCCGCGCTCGCGCAGCTTCAGCGCCTTGAGGATCTCCCAGGCGACCTTGACCTCCTCCTCGGCGTGGAAGGTCGAGAGCGAGATCCGGATCGTGTCGCCGATCCCGTCGGCGAGCAGCGTGCCCAGGCCGACGGCCGACTTCAGCGAGCCGGTGTACTTCGTCCCGGCCTCGGTGATGCCGAGGTGCAGCGGGTACGGGATCCGCTCGCTGAGCAGCCGGTTCGAGGCGATCGTGTTCGGGACGCTCGTCGACTTCATCGAGACCTTGAAGTTCGTGAACTCCAGGCGCTCCATCAGCGCGACCCACTCGGTCGCCGCCGTGACGAGCGCCTCGACCGGGTTCGTGTACTCGAGGTCGAGCAGGTGCTTGGGCAGCGAGCCCGAGTTCACGCCGATCCGGATCGGCGTGCCGAGCTGCTTGGCGCGCGCGAGCACCTCGGCGACCTTCTCCGGGCCGCCGATGTTGCCGGGGTTCAGGCGCACGCACGCGGCGCCGTTGTCGAGCGCCTTCAGCGCCAGCGTGTGGTTGAAGTGGATGTCCGCGATGATCGGGACCGGCGACTGCGCGACGATCGTCTTCAGCGCCTCGGCGTCCTCGTCGCGCGGCACTGCGACGCGAATGACGTCCGCGCCGGCCTCGGCGCAGCGATGGATCTGCGCCATCGTCGCGGCGAGGTTCGCGGTCTCGGTCTTCGTCATCGTCTGGACGACGACGGGAGCGCCGCCGCCGATCGGCACGCCGCCGACGTTGATCTGCACCTTCGAAGCCATGCAGGAAGTGTACGAGCGGCGGATGTCTGCGGATGCTCCTGAGGGCTCTTGCGTGCTGGTTGGGTCCCGCGACGGACCGTCCTGTGGGGGATGGCCGTCCACTCCCTCCTCGAACGGCACGTCGCGGGCCCCCCGGCCCGGAATGCCACAGGGCTCGGGCGGCCGCTTCCGCTGAGAAGCGACCGATTCGAGGACACCGCCGTCCTTCGAACACCAGGGCGCGCGCCCGTTCTGCCTGGCCCCAACCAGTACGCACGAGCCAGATTGCCGTCGCTTCATTAGGGTCCCGGCGCGATGTCCGATCACGCTCCCGAGCCGCTGAACGTTCGCGACTACGAGCTTCTGGCCGAGGCCGCGCTGCCCGCGGGCCCGCTCGGCTACTACGCCGGCGGGGCCGGCGACGAGCGCACGCTGCGCGACAACGTCGCCGCCTGGGGCCGCCGCAAGCTGCGCCCGCGCGTGCTCGTGGACGTCGGCACGGTCTCGACCGCGACGACCGTGCTCGGCACCCAGGTCGCGACGCCGGTGCTGGTCGCGCCGACCGCGCTGCAGCGGATGGCACACCCGGACGGCGAGCCGGGGATGGCCCGTGCGGCGGCAGCGCGCCGGGACGCTGATGGTCCTGTCGACGCTCTGCACGTCGACGCCCGCCGAGGTCGCCGCCGCCGCGCCCGGCGCGCCGCGCTGGATGCAGCTCTACGTCACGCGCGACCGGGCGATCTCGCACGCGCTCGTCGACAGCGCGCAGGACGCCGGCTTCACCGCGATCGTCGTGACCGTCGACGCGCCGGTCCCCGGGCGCCGCGAACGCGACCATCAGACCGGGTTCACCGTGCCGGCGGATCTCGACATGCCGGCGGTGACCGCGGCGCTCGGCCGCAGTGCCGGCGTGACGGTCGAGGACTTCTTCTCGGTCGTCGACCCGACGGTGACCTGGAGCGATCTCGAGGCGTTCGCGGCCGACTGCGCGCTCCCGGTGCTCGTGAAGGGCGTTCAGACCGGCGGAGGACGCCGCCCTGGCCTGCGAGCACGGCGCCGCGGGCGTCGTCGTCTCCAACCACGGCGGCCGCCAGCTCGACAACGTCAGCGCGACCGCCGACATGCTGCCCGAGATCGTCGACGCCGTCGGCGGGCGCCTCGAGGTGATCGTGGACGGCGGGATCCGCCGCGGGACCGACGTCACCGTGGCGCTCGCGCTCGGAGCGCAGGCGGTGCTCGTCGGCCGCCCCGCCCTCTGGGGCCTGGTGGCCGGCGGCGAGGCCGGCGCCGTGACGTCCTCGAGCTCCTGCACCGCCGAGGTCGCCAACGCGCTCGCGCTGCTCGGCTGCGCATCGCCCGCGGACCTCACGCGGGCACACGTCACCTGACGGTCAGGCGTAGAGCGCTTCGATCTCGGCGGTGTACTTCGCGCCGATCGGCTTGCGCTTGAGCTTCATCGTCGGGGTCAGCTCGTCGCCGCCCGGCACCCAGTCGCCCTGCACGATCGTGAACTTCTTGATCTGCTCGACGCGCGCGAGATGCTCGTTGGCGGCGTCGACGCCCGACCTGGATCTCCGCGATCACGGCGGGGTTCGTCGCCAGCGCCTCGAGCGAGGTGTCCTCGATGCCCTGCTGCGCGGCCCACATCGGCGCGAAGTCGGCGTCGAGCACGATCAGCGCGGTGTTGTACGGCCGCGCGTCGCCGATGCAGCACGCCTGGCCGATCAGCGGGTGCGCGGACTTCACGTGCGCCTCGATGTTCGCCGGCGACATGTTCTTGCCGGCCGCGTTGATGATGATCTCCTTCTTGCGGTCGACGATCTTCAGGTGGCCGGCCTCGTCCCAGGCACCGATGTCGCCGGTGTGCAGCCAGCCGTCGGAGTCGATCGTCTCGGCGGTCTGCTCGGGCTTGTTGCGGTAGCCCTTCATCACGACGCCGCCGCGGACGAGCACCTCGCCGTCGTCGGCGAGCGAGATCTCGACACCGGGCGCGGGCGGGCCGACCGTGCCGATGCGGATGTTCTCCGGGCGGGTTGACGGTCCCGGCGCCGCACGTCTCGGACATCCCCCACAGCTCGCTGAGCGGCAGGCCGATCGCGTGGAAGAACTCGAGCACCTCGGCCGGCGTCGGCGCGGCGCCGACGTTGATCGCGACCACCTCGTCCAGGCCGAGCATCGCGCGCAGACCGGCGAAGTACTCGCTGTCGGCCTGCGCGACACGCTCCGCCAGATCGGCGGGGACCTCCTCCCCGGCCTGCTCCAGGCGCACCTTCGCGATCGCGTCGGCGAGCGCGGCCTGCAGCGGCGCGCGCTGCTCCTCGGGCTGCGCGTGCACCATCGTCTCGAGCCCGGCCTTGAGCTTCTCCCAGATCCGCGGGACGGCGAAGAACCACTGCGGGCGCACCTGCGGCAGCGCGGCCATGACCTGGCGCGGGTCCTCGACGGTCGTGACCTGCAGGGCGAAGACGATCGGCAGGTAGTGGTGCGCGGCCCGCTCGGCGATGTGCGCCGCCGGGAGCCACGAGACGACGCGCGAGCCGGCCGGGAACTGCACGACCTCCTCGATGCCGGAGACCGCGGTCAGCAGGTTGCGGTGCGCGAGCTCGACGCCCTTCGGCGGACCGGTCGTGCCGGACGTGTAGATCAGCGTCAGCACGTCGTCGGGCTCGAGCGCCGCGGCGGCCGCAGCGCCGTCGAAGTCCGGGTCCGCGCCCTCGACGTCGGCGAGCGCCGTCGTCCCTTCCGGCGCGCCGTCGGCCGGCGGGTCGATCACGATCACGTGCTCGACGTCCGGGGAGCTGCTTCCTGGACTCCAGGACGACCGGCAGGTAGGCCTGCTCGGTGATGACGACCTTGGCGCCGGAGTCGGAGATGACGTAGGCGATCTGGTCGGCCGTGTACGTCTGGTAGATCGAGAACGGCGTCCCGCCGGCCGTCACGACGGCGAGGTCGACGAGGTGGAACTCGGGCCGGTTGACGAGCATGATCGCGACGGTCTCGCCGCGATCGACGCCGAGCCCGCGCAGGCCGCCGGCGAGCGCGTCGACGCGGTCGCGCAGCTCGCCCCAGGTCCACTCGACCGCCCCGTCCAGCGAGCGGATCGCGAGGTCGTCCTCGTGCTGGCCCGCAGTGATGCGGAAGGCCTCGGCGATCGTCTTCGCCTCTTTGGCCTGCTTCGGTGTCGTCGCGCTCTCCATGGGCGCAAACCTACCCCAATTGCGGGGGCTCAGCGGACCGGGAAGCCCTCGCCCGTGAGCCGTCCGATGTCATTCGTCAGCCCGACCGCGAACAGGAACACGATCAGCACGAACCCGACGACGCTCGCGCGCTCCATGACCGCGTAGGGGATCGGCCGGCCGCGCAGCTTCTCCGCGACCGCCCAGAAGATGTGGCCGCCGTCGAGCGGCAGGAACGGGAACAGGTTCACGAGCGCCAGCGAGAGCGAGATGATCGCGAGCACGGTCAGCGCGCGGACCCAGTCGAACTCGATCGACTCGCGCGTCACCTCATAGGACCCGACGACGCCCGAGACCTGCTTGCGCGCCTCGGCGTCGTAGAAGATCTTCGTGATCGCGTCGACCGTCGCCGTCGACACGTGCCACATCGACGTCGCGCTCTTCCCGGCCGCGTCGAACGGCCCGACCGCCTCCTTCGTCGGTCCCGAAGCCGAACCCCAGACGCGTCTTCTTCAGCTCGGGGTCGTACTTCGGATAGATCGTGAGCGACTTCTGGACGCCGTCACGGCACGACGACGACGTGCGCCGGGGTCGCCGCGCGGCAGCCCGCGACCGCGGCTGCCGGCGCACTTGTGCGAGGAGATCTGCTTGCCGAGCGTCGTGGGGTCGCCGCGCTTGCCGTCGATCGAGACGAGCCGGTCGCCTGCGACGAGCACGCCGTTCGCGGCGCCGCTGCGCTCGACCTGGCCGACGTTGTTCGTGCCATGCGTGACGCCGAGCGCGACGTAGAGGCCGAACAGGATCACGAACGCGATCAGGATGTTCATCGCCGGGCCGGCGGCGATCACGACGACGCGCTTCCAGACCGGCTGGCGGAAGTAGGCGCGGTCGGCGACCTCCTCCGGGATCTCCTCGTGCGGGTTCATCCCGGTGATGCGCACGTACCCGCCGAGCGGGATCACGCCGATGCAGTACTCCGTCTCCCCCTTCGTCCGCTTCCAGATATGCGGCGGGAAGAACAGCGAGAAGCGCTCGACGCGCATGCCGACCTTCTTCGCGGCGGCGAAGTGGCCGAGCTCGTGGAGGATGATCAGGAGGCTGAAGCCGAGGAACGCGAGGAGGTAGCTCACTCGTTCGAGTGTAGGCCGGTGCCGCCTCGGTCAACCCCGGTCCGCGACCGCCTCGCCGCGACCGCGCGCGCCTCGCGGTCGGCCTCGTAGAGCGAGTCGAAGGCCCGCACCGGCTGCGCCGGAAGCTGCTCCAGCGCGGTCTCGACGACCGCCGGAATCCCGAGGAACGACAGCCGGCCCTCGAGGAACGCGTGCACCGCGATCTCGTTGGCGGCGTTGAGGACGCAGGGAGCGGTGCCGCCCGCGATCGCCGCCTCACGCGCCAGACGCAGGCACGGGAACGCGTCCACGTCGACCGGCTCGAACGTCAGCGCGCCAATCTCGGCGAGGTCGAGCGGACGCACCGGCACCTCGACGCGGTCGGGCCAGTGCAGGGCGTAGGCGATCGGCACGCGCATGTCGGGGTGTCCGAGGTGCGCGAGCGCCGCCCCGTCGCACATCAGGACGTACGAATGGACGATCGACTGCGGGTGCACGACGACGTCGATCCGCTCGTACGGCGTGCCGAACAGATGGTGGGCCTCGATCACCTCGAGTCCCTTGTTCATCAGCGTCGCGGAGTCGATCGTGATCTTCCCGCCCATCTCCCAGGTCGGGTGGCGCAGCGCGTCCTCGACCGTCACGGACTCGAGCTCATCGCGCGTGCGACCGCGGAATGGCCCTCCGGACGCCGTCAGCACGAGCCGCTCGACGGTCCCGGGACGCTCGCCCGCGATCAGCTGATGGAGTGCCGAATGCTCGGAATCGACGGGCAGGACGCGTGCCCCGGTCGCTTCGGCGAGCTGCATCACGAGCTCGCCACCGACGACGAGCGACTCCTTGTTGGCCAGCGCCAGGTCGATTCCCTCGCCGAGCGTCGCGACCGTCGGCCCCAGCCCCGCTGAGCCGACGAGCCCGTTCAGCACGATGTCGGCGCCGGAGCCGACGATCAGCTCGACGAGCCCCTCGGGACCCGACAGGACCTCACCGTCGAACGCGTCGGCGGCGAGCGCTGCGGCGCTCGGGTCCGACAGCGCGATCCGCGGCACGCCGATCGCCTGGGCCTGCGCGACGAGCGGCTCCCAGGAGCTCGCCGCGCTGAGGCCGACGACCTCGAGGTCGTCCGCCCGCGCGACGACGTCCAACGCCTGCACGCCGATCGAGCCTGTTGCACCGAGGATGACGAGACGCCGGGACACGGCGGCGGAGTCTGCCGCAACGGGCGCCGCCGCATCGATTCGGGCGTACGATCTGAGGATGGCGGGCGTCGTCGAGAGCGCCGTGAACAGCATCCGGGTGACACCGTGCCCCGGCTGCGCAAGCCAGGTGCTGCACGCGTCCGGTGCCACGTCGCCATGCGTCGTCACCTGTGGGAGCTGCGATCGCTCCTGGGTCGCGCTGGCCGACGTCACCGTCGTGCGCAACACGCGCACGCTGCGCGGCAACTGCTGCTCGGGCTTTCGCCGCCACGAGCTGCTGTGGCAGCAGGGCCCCGAGCACCCCCAGCAGACGACGCGCTTTCAGACCTGGGCGCAGGACCGGCTGCTCCTGCGCCCCGGAGACGTCGTCAGCGTGCTGTTCGAGCCGCGCGACCTCGAGGCGGGCTCCGATACGCGCCGGCGCCCGCGGATGCCACTGCTCGTCGCCAACCACACGCTGCGCGCGGTCTGGGCGCTCGTCGGCTCCGTCGCCGTCGTGACGCTGCGTTAGAGCAGCGCCTGCCAGACGTAGTAGCCGGCGACGATCGAGAAGATCACGGCGTCGAGACGGTCCAGCGCGCCGCCGTGGGCGCCGAACACGCGCCCGGAGTCCTTCGTCCCGGCCTCGCGCTTGACGAAGCTCTCGAACAGATCCCCGAGCGGCGCCGTCAGCGCCACCGCGATGCCGAGGATCAGCGCGTCGGTGCCGTTCAGCCAGTCCTGGTAGAGGCCGACGAACCAGGCGGCAGCCGTCGCGGCGATGATGCCGGCGATCAGGCCCTCGACGGTCTTGTTCGGCGAGATCGCGGGCGCCAGCGGCCGGCGGCCGAGCGCGCGGCCACCGAAGTACGCCCCCGTGTCGCCGATGAAGGTCGCGACGAGCACGAGCACCACGATCCCGCCGCCGTGGACGTCACCGCGCAGCAGCACCGCGTGGGCGAAGCCCAGGCCGATCCAGACGAGCCCGAACAGCGCCACCGTGACACCCGCCACGCCTGCGGCCCGTGGCTGCGGCGAGACCGAGCACGAAGACGACCGGCACGCAGCAGACGAGCGCCAGCAGGACGGTGTCCGCGCCGCCCAGTTGCGCGGCCGCGATCAACCCCGCCAGGCCGACGAACCCGCCGAAGACCGCCGGGCGGGCACGCTCGAACATCGAGAACAGCTCGCGCAGGCAGATGACGCCGAGCACGAACAGGCCGACGGCGAACACGGTGCCGCCGAGCGCGACGAGCGCGATCGCGATCACGGCCAGCGGCAGCGCGGCGAGCAGGCGGCCGCCGACATCCGAGCGGCCGTGCCGTCGTGCGGCCGAGCGGGCCCGCCGCAGGCCTTCGGGCGGCCGTCGGGCGCCGCGTCGCCCAGCAGGCATCAGCGGCCCCCGAAGCGGCGCTCACGCGCCGTGTACTCGGCGAGCGCGTCCTCGAACGCCTCGCGGGTGAAGTCGGGCCAGAGCGCGTCGCTGAAGACCAGCTCGGCGTACGCGGACTGCCACAGCAGGTAGTTCGACAGGCGCTGCTCGCCGCTCGTGCGGATCACGAGGTCGGGATCGTGCAGGTCCGGCGCGTAGAGCAGGTTGCGGAACGCGGACTCGCCGCCGCCGTCGTAGCGCGCGGCCGCGTCGAGGATCTCCTGCCTGCCGCCGTAGTCGAACGCGATCACCAGCGTGATCAGCTCGCCGTCGCTGGTCTCCTCCTCGGCCCAGCGCATCTGCTCGACGAGGTCGGCCGACACGCGATCCCGGCGGCCGATGAAGCGCATCCGCACGCCCTCGTCGCGCAGCTCAGGCGTCTCGTCGCGGATCCGCTGGGCGAACATCGCCATCAGCGCCGCGACCTCCTCGGGCGGCCGGCCCCAGTTCTCGGTCGAGAACGAGTAGACCGTCAGCTCCTGCACGCCGAGGTCGGCTGCGTCCTTCAGCCGCGCCTTGACGACGTCGGCGCCGGCCGAGTGCCCTTCGATCACCGGCAGGCCGCGCTCAGCTGCCCACCGTCCGTTCCCGTCGGTGATGATGGCGACGTACCGCGCCGCGCGGCCGCCGTCGGCCATCACACCTCCATGATCTCCGCTTCTTTGCCCTTCAGGAGGCCATCGAGCTCGGCGATGCGGCCGTCGGTGAGCTTCTGCAACTCGAGCTCGCCGCGGTGCTCGTCGTCGGAGCCGACGTCGCCCGCCTCCTTCAGCTCACGGAGGTCATGCATGATGTCCCGTCGCACGTTGCGGATCGCGATCCGGCCCTCTTCGGCGATGTTGCGGACGACCTTGACGAGCTCCTTGCGGCGCTCCTCGTTGAGTGCGGGGATCTGCAGCCGGATCATCTTGCCGTCGTTGTTCGGCGTCAGCCCGAGGTCGGACTCCATGATCGCCTTCTCGATCGCCTTGATCGAGGACTGGTCGTACGGCTGGACGGAGAGCAGCGTCGCCTCCGGGGCTCCGAGCGTTGCGAGCTGCTTCAGCGGCGTCGCGACGCCGTAGTAGTCGACGACGACGCGGTCCAGCAGCGCCGGGCTGGCGCGTCCGGTGCGCACCGAGGCGAACTCGACGTTCGTCGCGTCGACGGACTTGTGCATGCGCTCGCCCGCGTCCGCGAGGAGCTCGTCGATGATCTCGCTCATGAGGTGGTGACCAGTGTTCCGACCCGCTCGCCGCACACTATCCGGTCGATGTTTCGCTCGTCATCCATGTTGAAGACGTAGATCGGGATGTCGTTCTCCATGCAGAGTGTGAGTGCCGTGGCGTCCATCACGCGCAGCCCGCGCTGGACCGCGTCCATGTGGGTGATCTGCGGAATCAACTGTGCCTCGGGGTCCTCTCGCGGGTCGGCGGTGTAGACGCCGTCGACGCCGTTCTTGGCCATCAGGATCGCCTCGGCGTGCACCTCGGTGGCGCGCAGCGCGGCGGCGGTGTCGGTCGTGAAGAACGGGTTGCCGGTGCCCGCGGCGAAGATCACGATGCGACCCTTCTCGAGGTGGCGCATCGCGCGCCTGCGGATGTACGGCTCGGCGACCTCGGCGACGGAGATCGCGGACTGCACGCGCACGTGGACGCCGAGCTTCTCGAGCGCGTCCTGCAGCGGCAGCGCGTTCAGCAGCGTGGCGATCATGCCCATGTAGTCGGCGCTCGCGCGGTCCATCCCGGCTGCCGCGCCGGTGACGCCGCGGTAGATGTTGCCGGCGCCCACGACGATCGCCATCTCGACGCCGCGGTCGTGGACCGCGCGGATCTGCTCGGCGACCGCGTGCAGGCGCTCCGGATCGGTGCCGTACTCCAGGTCGCCCATCAGGGACTCCCCGGAGAGCTTCAGCAGGACGCGACGGAAGACGGGCTCAGGCACGGCGCTGACCCTATCGCCGCGCGCCGCCGCGGCGGGGTGACCCGCCCCGGCGGTGTGCGGACAGCCTGCTACTCCCCGACGCCGAAGCGCGTGAAGCGGCGGATGACGACGTTCTCGCCGGTCTTCGCGGACATGTCCGCGCGCAGCTGCTCGATCGTCTTGCTCTCGTGCTTGTCGGCGTTCACGTGCACCTGGTTCAGCAGCGCGACCTCGCCGAGCCACTTGTTCAGCATGCCCTCGACGATCTTCGGCCGGATGTTCTCCGGCTTGTCGGCGGCCTGCTGCTCGAACACGCGCATCTCGGCCTCGCGGTCCTCGGCGGACACGTCCTCGGGAGCGATGACCTTCGTCTGCGGGCTCGCGGCGATGTGCATGCGCGATCTCGCGGGCGAACGCGACGAAGTCCTCGTTGCGCGCGACGAAGTCGGTGTTGCAGTCGACCTCGACGAGCACGCCGACCTTGCCGTTGGCGTGGATGTAGCTCTGGACGGTGCCCTCGGCGGCCTCGCGGTCGGCGAGCTTGCCGATCTTGTTGCCCATCTTGACGCGCAGGAGCTCGACGGCCTTGTCGATGTCGCCGCCGGCCTCTTCGAGGGCCTTCTTGCAGTCCATCATTCCGGCGCCGGTCTGCTTGCGCAGGGCGGCGACGTCAGATGCGGTGATGGTCGTCATGCGGGCGTCTCCTCCTGCGGCGCCTCAGCCGTGGGCGCCGCGTCGGTCGTCGGGGTCTCGGGTGCTGCCTCGGCTGCCTCAGGGGCGGCCTCAGCGGGAGCAGCCTCGGCGGGAGCGGGCTCCGCTGCAGCGGCGGGCTCGGGCGCGGCGGCTGCCGGCTCGGGCGTCGCGGCGGGCGCGGGAGCGGCCTCGGCGGCCGGCGCCGCCTCGGCGGGTGCGGCTGCCTCGGCGGCTGCTGCGGTCGCTGCGCGTGCCGCTGCGGCTGCCTCGGTCTCCTTGCGCTCGCGCTCCTCGGTCTCCTTGCGCTGACGCTCCTCGGCCTCCACGCGTGCCTTCTCCTCGGCCTCGAGGCGTGCCTTCTCCTCTTCGGCGAGGAAGCCCACGCGGGCCTCGGCGACGGTGTCGGCGATGCCGTCGGCGATCACCTTGCACGCGCGCATCGCGTCGTCGTTGCCGGGGATCACGAAGTCGATGCCGTCCGGGTCGCAGTTCGTGTCGACGAGGCCGATCACCGGGATGCGCAGGCGCTGGGCCTCTGGACGGCGATCTCCTCGGTCTTGAGGTCGATCACGAAGACGCAGTCGGGCGGGCGCTGCATGTGCTTGACGCCGCCGAGGTTGGCCTGCAGCTTCACCAGGTCGGCCCGGGCCGTCAGGCGCTCACGCGTCGGCAGCAGCTCGAGCTGGCCTTCGGCCTCGTAGCGCTCGAGGTCGTGCAGACGGTGGATGCGCTGGTTGATCGTCTGGAAGTTGGTCAGCAGGCCACCGAGCCAGCGGTGGTTGACGTACGGCATGCCGGCGCGCTCGGCCGCGTCCTTGACGGCGTCACGAGCCTGCTTCTTCGTGCCGACGAACAGCACGATCCCGCCGCGAGCGGCGAGCTGCGAGGTGAAGTCCTGCGCCTGGCGCAGCAGCGCCTCGGTGCGGAGCAGGTCGATGATGTAGATGCCGTCGCGCTCGCCGTAGATGTAGCGGCGCATCTTCGGGTTCCAGCGACGTGTCTGATGGCCGAAGTGGACACCGGCCTCCAGCAACTCGCGGATCCCGACCTGACTGGAGGTCGTGGCCACGGTGCTTCTCCCTTGATTCGGTTTGGTGTGAGCCCGCGGGAGGCGAGTCGACGGAACCTCGGCGTCATCTGGACGCGTCGGGCAGGGCCGCGATGCCGGAGTACCCACGGGGTAGTAGGACAACGGTTGAACGCTGAAGGGTAGCGGGACTGGAGCCTCGCTCAGCCCGCGGCGAGGTCGAGCGCGCGCTGCAGGTCATCCGGGAGCGGCGAGCGGACGTCGACCGCGTCGCCGCGTGACCGGATGGTCGAACGCGAGCCGCTCGGCGTGCAGGAACTGGCGCTCCAGGCCGTAGCGCCCCGGCGTCCCGTACACCGGGTCGCCGGCGACGGGATAGCCGATCGCCTTCAGGTGCGCGCGGATCTGGTGCGTGCGCCCGGTCTCCAGGCGCACCCGCAGGAGCGTCGTCTGCGGCAGCCCGCGCTCGATCTCGAAGTGCGTGACCGCGTCGCGCGGGATCGTCGGTCTCGGTCGAGATCATCGTGCGGTGGCGCCGGTCGCGGCCGAGCGGCGCGTCGATCGTGCCGCTGCGGGCCGGCGGGCGGCCCTCGACGAGCGTCAGGTACTCGCGCGTCGATCGCGCGGCGCTGCAGCGCCGCCTTGAGCGCCCGGTGCGTGGCCTCGTCGCGGGCGACGACGAGCAGCCCCGACGTGTCGCGGTCGAGCCGGTGGACGATGCCGGGGCGCTCACTGTCGTCCCCGCCGCCGCTGCGGCCCGCCAGCGCCTGGACCAGCGTGCCGGTCGCGTGACCGCGCGCCGGATGGACGACGACCCCGGCGGGCTTGTCGACGACGAGCAGGTGCTCGTCCTCGTAGGCGACGCGGAACGGCGCCGGCTCGGCGTCCGCGCCGCGGGCCGGGCCGGTTGTCGGTCTCGTCGACGACGATCAGCTCGCCGGCGACGACCCGATGGCGCTTGGGCACGATCTCGCCGTCGACGCGTCACCTGCCCGGCGTCGATCAGCCGCTGCGCCCGGCTGCGCGAGCCCAGCGGCTCGGCGAGCAGCGCGTCGAGCCGCTCGCCGGCGGCCTCAGGCGGGACCCGGAGCTCCATCACCGCGCTCCGCTGCAGAGGCGGCCTGGGCTGCGCGGTCACGCCGCCGCGCGTCGCGTTCGACGACGACCAGCAGGACGACGACGCCGAGCGTGATCGCGGCGTCCGCGATGTTGAACGCCGGCCAGTGCGGGAGCTTGATGTAGTCGGTGACCGCGCCGCGGGACGCGCGGTCCACGACGTTGCCGATCGCGCCGCCGAGCAGCATCCCGGTCGGCAGCCAGATCCCCGGCACCTCGAGGTGCGTGGCGAAGTAGACGAGCAGCGCGACGCAGCGCGCCGCCGACGACGAGCGCGACCAGCGCCGGGCTCCCGGACAGGCGGCCGAACGCGACGCCGTCGTTCTCGATGTGGACGAGGCGCAGCGCGGCGCCGAGCAGATCGCGCTGCTCGCCCTCGGTGAGCCCGTCGCGGACGAGCACCTTGACGAGCTGGTCGACGGCCACCACGACCAGCGCCGTGAGGGCCGCCAGGCCCAGGACGCGCCCGCGCGCCATCGGCTACCCGCGGATCAGGCCGACGACGAGGCCGCCGACGACGTACAGCACGATGATCGCCACCATCGGGCTCAGGTCGAGCGGGCCGAGCGGCGGGATGAAGCGCCGGAAGAAGCGCAGGTAGGGCTCGCAGACCTGGCGCAGGAACTCGAGCACCGCGTTCAGCGACGCGGTTGTACGGCGCGCGGCCGCCGAACGAGAAGAACAGCGTCGAGACGATGTACAGCAGGATCAGGATCACGTAGACGCTGATCAGCGTCGACACGTAGTCGGCGATCTGCGACCGCGCCGTGGCGACGACCAGCGTCGCCGCGGCAAGACTCATGCGCCGGCCTCGAGGACCGCGTCCATCGCGTCGTCGAACGCCGCGCGCATGCCGCCGGCCTCGAGCGCCGCCAGCCCGCGAGCGGTCACGCCGCCGGGTGAGGTCACGGCGCGGCGTACGCCGAGCGTGTCCATGTCGCGCGCGTGCAGCAGCGCGGCGGCGCCCGTCATCGATGCGCCGACGAGCCGTGCGGCGACCGGCGCTGGGATGCCGGCCCGCACCGCAGCGTCGATCTGGGCCTCGGCGACGAGCGCCAGGTAGGCCGGCGCAACGCCCGAGACACCGGTCAGCGGCCCGAGCAGTGATCTCCGGCAGGACGATCACCTCACCGACGCGGCCGAAGAGCTCCTGAAGTTCAGCGAAGGCCGCCGGGTCGCCGGCATCGTCGTCGACGAGACCGACGACGCCGCTGCGGATCTCCACAGCGGTGTTGGGCATGATCCGGTAGACGCGTGCGCCCGGGTACGCGGCGCGCACGCGCTCCAGCGCGACCCCGCCGAGCAGCGACACGATCGTCGTCTCACCGGCGTCGAGCTCCGCCGCGACCTGCTCGAGCTGCGCGGGCTTGTGGCACAGCACCACGAGGTCGCTCGCCGACGACGACATCGGCGTTCGCCGTCACCGCCTGACCACCGAGCTCCGTCGCCAGCGCCTGCGCGCGCGCAGCGTCGACGTCCGAGCACACGACCGGCTCACCCAGGCCGCGCGCAAGCGCCGACGCCATGTTCCCACTGCCGATCAGCCCAATCGTCATTCGACCACCACGCTACAAGGGACGACAGAGACGCCGACGCTCAGGACTGATTGAAGAAGCCCTTTTCGATCAGCTGCGCGCGTTCCTCGGCCGAGATCTCGACGTCGCGCGGCGTGAGCATGAAGACCTTGTCGGCGATGCGCTGCATTCCGCCGTCGAGCGCGTACGTGAGGCCGCTGCCGAAGTCGATCAGGCGCTTGCTCAGCTCGGTGTCGGTCCCCTGGAGGTTGAGCACGACGGGAACGCCGTCCTTGAACCGGTCGGCGACCTGCTGGGCGTCGTTGAAGCTCTTCGGGATGACGAGGTGCACGCGCCCGGTGCCGCCGCGGCTGCCGTTGCCCGAACGCGGGGCCACGGCGACGGGCCGCAGCGCGGTCGTCGGCCTGCCGGCGGGTTCGTCGTCCGGAAAGATGTCGTCGATCTCGTCGCGACGCCGGCGAGCCGCCAGGCGCTTCACGTTGGGGCGCTCGCGGTAGCGATCCTCGAGCTCCGCCTCGGGCTCGTAGGGCTCATCGCCCTCGTAGGGATCGTGATCCTCGGCAAGGCCGAAGTAGACGAGCGCGCGGTGCCAGGAGTCCCGGAAGGCCATATCGAATGGAATTTAGCTCTTTGCTGGTGTTCTCCTGCAAGTCGACCGGCGCGGCGCTCCGGTCAGCGGTACAGGCGGGTCCCGATCCGGACCACCGTCGCGCCCTCCTCGACCGCGACGGCGAAGTCCTGCGTGGTTCCCATCGACAGCTCGCGCAGGCCTCGTGTCGGCCGCGAGCTCGCGCAGCGCCGCAAACCACTGGCGGCTCTGCTTCGGGGTCCTGCGCGAACGGCGGCATCGTCATCAGCCCGACCACACGGCAGGGGCAGCGGGCCAGAAACGCGTCGAGATCCGCAGGAGCGACGCCGCTCTTGGCCTCCTCGCCGGCGACGTTGACCTCGACGAGGATCTCGGTCTCCGGCGTGGCGTGACGCTCGAGCTGCTCCAGGACCGAGTCGCTGGCGACCGAGTGGATCCAGCGCACGTGCGGGACGACCTGGCGCACCTTGCGGCTCTGCAGATGCCCGATGAAGTCGAAGGTCAGCCGGTCGCCCCAGCGCTCGTGCTTGGCGACGAGGTCCTGGGCGCGGTTCTCGCCGGCGAGCGCGATGCCCGCGTCCGCGAGCACCCCCACCTCGTCGAGCGGGACGTATTTGACCGCGGCAAGGACGGTGACCTCGTCGGGCTCGCGCCCGGCGCGCGCGCACGCTGCCGCGATCTCGCCGCGCACCTGCTCCAGGTTCGCCCGCACCCGCTCGGCGATCGAGGCCGTGGATCAGCTCCGCCATGCCGACTCCCCCTGCCGGCCGGCCGCAGCACCCTCGCGGCGGTGGGACCAGAGGAGACCTTCGGGCGCACACATCGTGCAGAGGCCGGTGTCATGGATCTCTGTCACGCCGGCACGCTCGAGCAGCGTCGTCGCGACCGCCGCGAGGTCCGCGTGCGTGCCCTGCCGCGCCCGCTCGCCGATCCCGGCGAATGCCGCGTGCACCTCGTCGCCGGCCTCGTAGCAGCAGACACGCGCGCCGGGCCCGATCGCCGCTTGAATCTCCTGACCACCGGCTGCGCGGACCGCGTCGACCGTCGCCTCCAGGACACCGGCCGCGAGACCACGCCAGCCGGCGTGCGCCACGCCGACCGCCTCACGGCTGATCAGCGCGACCGGGAGACAGTCCGCGACGCGCACCACGCAGGCGACGTCCGGCAGGTTCGTGACCTGCGCGTCGTAGTCGGACGGCGCCGAATCGAGGTCCGCATCCGAACTGATCGTGCGCACGCGCGCCTCGTGCACCTGGTGACTCTGCGCAATGCGTGACGCCGGCAGACCGACCTCGCCCGCGAGCTCCTCGACCGGATTCAGCCACGTGTGTCGCTCATTCCAGCGCAGCAGATTGATCGGCTCTCCGCGCGGGCCGGCGTTGCGCGTGGTGAACAGCCCGTGCCCACCGGGGAGATCGAACGCGATCTGCCCGTCCGCGCCAGTCGAACGGCGCGGGCAGCGGAGGACGCACCGGAGTCATTCGCCGATGTGGATCGGCAGGCCCGCGATCGGGTCGCGCTGCGCGTACTCGAAGCAGGCGCGCCCTGGAGCGACGAGCGTCTCGCGCAGGTGCCAGCCGCCGCGCGACCGGTCCCAGACGTGGCAGCGCAGATCGGCGACCTCGCTGTTCCAGCAGCGCAGCCGGTCACCGTCCGGATCGTCATAGACGACGCCGACGAGCGCCTCACGGACCGCGTCCACCTCGAGCTCGATCCGGCGCGTGCGCTGGCGTGCGCTGACGCGGTAGCTCGTCAGGCGCGAGCTCGCCTTCGAGCGCAGGACCTGGGCCGGGCTCGTGGCGCTGAACGGCTCGCCCAGCAGCTGGGCGACGACCGACGTCGTCGGCCCGACATCACGCCCGAAGCGCGGTGCGGTGATCGAGATGCTGTCGAGCCAGTCGCCGTCGGCCGCCCCGCCCGCGAGCGTCTGCAGATCGGCGGCGTGCGCCCAGCCCCACGAGTTCGCATGACGCGCCACCCCAGAGGTGCGCCTGCGCACCGAGCGCACCGGACAGCTCGACCGTCCGGCCGCCGAACGTCACGCTGCCCTCGATCGCGATCCGCGGCTGCGGGATCACGTACATCGTGCGTGCGAGCTTCGCCCGCTCCACCAGCGGGTGGACCGGCAGCCCGGGCCGCTCGCCCGGCGTCCAGCGCAGCTCCCACTGCACGTCGCCGAACCCGCCCGCGGTGCCGCGGTCCGACAGCTCGGCGTCCCCGATGATCAGGCGGAACGGGTCCGACGCACCGCTGAGCTGCTCGACGGGGAACATCTCGCGCGTGCCGAAGCGCATCCCGTCACGGTCCATCGCGGCGAACCACAGCGAGCAGTCGGCCGGTCCGTCGAGCGGGGCGTGCATCGCGAAGCGGATCCAGATGCCGAGGCCCGAGCCGCGGTCGGCCAGCGTGAGGAACCAGACCTCGTAGTGGCCCGGCTCGCCCTCCCAGCGCAGATCGTTGAGTGCTCGCATCACGGTGAAACCTAGTCGGACAGCGCGACCGCGAGCTCAGCGTCGCGTCCGACCGCACGCTCGTCCAGTCGCGCATCGAGCGCGCGCGCCGAGGCGCCGGCCGATCTCAGGCCCCTCGGGGACACCCGCCGCGAGCAGATCGTCGCCGGTGATCGCGGGACGCACGTGCCGCAGCTCCTCGAGCCAGCGCCGCGCGTTGTCGCCGCCGGCCAGCGCGATCGCCTCCAGCGGCGCGCCGCGCGCGGCGCGTGCGATCTCGCTCGGCGTCGGTCGCCGCGCGCAGCGGCGCACCGGTGACCCAGCGTGACGCCGCGGCGACGACGTCGCGGTCCGGACCGCGTGAACTGCAGGTGGTCGAGCCAGCGCGCGAGCAGGTCGGCGTCCATGCCGGCGCTGCAGGCGGCCAGGATCGTGAGGTCACGCCGGCCCTCCGGCGGCAGCAGCTCCAGCGCCGCGGCCAGCGCAGGCGGCCGCGCGGTCAGGCCCTCGGGCAGCGCGTTGGGGTTCAGCGACTACGAGCTGCTCGAGCACTGCGCACGGGATCGGGCTCGTTCAGCGCGAGTCGCAGCTCGTACCCGAGGCGCTCGCCGCTGACCTCGCCCGGCCCGGCGACGGCGGCAAGCGCCGCGGTGCCCGGGTCGACGCTGAACCCCAGCCGCGCGGCGTACCGCGCGACGCGCCAGACCCGCGTCGGGTCGTCGATGAACGAGCGCTCGTGCAGGACGCGCAGCACCCCGTCGCGCAGGTCGTCGAGCGCTCCGGGCCACGCGCGCACCTCGCCGTCGGCGAGCCGCACGGCGATCGCGTTGACGGTCACGTCGCGGCGCGCGAGGTCGTCGTCCAGCCCGGCCCAGCTGACGTCGGGAAGCGCGCCCGGGCGCGCGTAGCACCTCGGTGCCGGGTGCGCGCGAGGTCGAAGCGGCAGCCCGCATCCTCGACCGTCGCCGTGCCGAAGCGCTCGTGCACCGTCACCGCCCCGCCGAGCGCGGCGGCCAGCGCGCCGACGTCGCCCTCGACCGCAACATCGAGCTCACGCGGCGCGTTCCCCAAGACCATGTCCCGCACCGCGCCGCCGACCAGCCAGACACCCGAGCCGCCGGACGCGGCCGACAGCAACCGCCGCCCGCAAGGCGATTCCCGCAACAGCTCGACCACTCCGCTTGCTTCCATAGGGGCACGCATGATCCCGCGATCGCGCAACGCGCCGCATAGCGACGGCCATCGCTCGTCGTCCTGATCCTGGCCGCCGCGGGCGTGCTCGTGTACGCGCTGTCCAACGATCGGCCGAGCGACGTCTCGAACCCGGACGTCGCCTTCACGGCGCCCGCCGGCGACCGCCGGCGCCGGCGCCGGCGAAGCCCGAGACGGCGAAGAGCTTCGAGTGGCCGGAGTACGGCTACACCCGCGCACGCACGCGCTTCTTCCCGCTCGGCGAGCCGGCGCGGCCGCCGTTCCCGATGCGCTGGGCGGTGCGCGGGAACGACCTGCTCGAGTTCGGCCCGGTCGCCGGCGGCAGCTCGCTCTACCTGCTGAAGAACAACGGCGCGATCTACGCGATCAAGCGGCGCACCGGCGTCGTCTACTGGAAGAAGAAGCTCGGCCACCTCGCCGCGTCGTCACCTGCGTACGCGAACGGCGTGCTGTTCTGCACGATCCTCGAAGGCGACAAGGGCTCCAAGAAGGGCCGCGTCGTCGCGTTCAACGTCGAGTACCCGAAGATTCGCTGGTCGCGCACGCTGCCCAGCCGCACCGAGACCTCGCCGATCGTCGTCGACGGGACGCTCTACGTCGGCAGCGAGAACGGGACGGTCTACGCGTTCGACGCCGATCGACGGCAAGCTCGCGCTGGACCTACCACGCGCAGGGCGCCGTCAAGGGCGGCCTCGCCTATGACGCCGGGAAGCTCTACTTCGGCGACTACGGCGGACACGTCCAGGCGATCAACGCGCAGCAACGGTCACAAGGTCTGGGCCGTCAACGGCGGTGGCGGCGCGTTCGGCCTCGGCGGCGGGCAGTTCTACGCGACGCCGTCGGTCGCCTTCGGGCGCGTCTACCTCGGCAACACGAACGGCAGCATGTACTCGTTCGCGACCGCCAACGGCGAGCTCGCATGGCGCCGCGCGACCGGCAACTACGTCTACTCCTCGGCCGCGGTCGCGAGCATCCCCGGCATCGGGCCGACGGTCTACGTCGGCTCCTACGACGGCACGCTCTACGCGCTCGACGCGCGCAGCGGCGAGGTCCGCTGGAAGCACCGCGCCGAGGGCAAGATCTCCGGCGGCATCCAGATGATCGGCGACCTCGTCTTCTACTCGACGCTGAACGGGCACACGACGGCACTCGGCGCAGCCACCGGCCGGCAGGTCTGGACGGTCGCCAAGGGCAAGCTTCAACCCCGTCATCAGCGACGGCCGCTATCTGTTCCTCAACGGCCAGACGAGCCTGTTCGCCTACGACCTGCGGCCGGGGAACGGCCCGGTCAAGACCTTCCCGGGCGACAACCCGACGATCCTCCCGCCGGCACGCGACCGCGAGCGCCTGGCGCTCGAGCGCGGCGAGACGACGTCCGGGTCGCCGAGCGGCTGACGCGTCAGGCAGGCGCCGGGCGCACGGCGATGCCGGCCGCGGCGAGGTGCGCCTTCGCCTCGCCGATCGTGTGCTGGCCGTAGTGGAAGATCGAGGCGCACGAGCACCGCGTCGGCGCCCGCCTGCAGCGCCTCGACGAGGTGATCGAGCGTGCCGGCGCCGCCCGAGGCGATCACCGGAACGGCGACGGCCTGCGCGACGGCGCGTCGTGAGCGGCAGGTCGTAGCCGTCGCTCGTGCCGTCGCGGTCCATGCTCGTCAGCAGGATCTCCCCGGCGCCGCGCTCGACGCGCCTCGCGGCACCACTCGATCGCGTCGCGCCCGTCGGCGTGCGGCCGCCGGCGACGTAGACCTCCCAGCCGCTCGCCGGGTCGCCGGCGTCGCGCGCCTTCGCGTCGATCGCGAGCACGACGCACTGCGCGCCGAACCGCGTGCTCAGCTCGTCGATCAGCTCCGGCCGCGCGAGCGCCGCCGAGTTGACGCTGACCTTGTCGGCGCCCGCGTCGAGCACCGCCTGCGCGTCCGCGACCGAGCGGATCCCGCCGCCGATCGTGAACGGGATGAAGACGTCGTCCGCGGTGCGCCGCGCGAGCTCGACGACGGTGTCGCGACGCTCGTGGGTCGCGGTGATGTCGAGGAAGACGAGCTCGTCGGCGCCCTCGGCGTCGTAGCGCTCGGCCAGCTCGACCGGATCGCCCGCGTCGCGGATGTCGACGAAGTTCGTGCCCTTGACGACGCGGCCGGCGTCGACGTCCAGGCACGGGATGACGCGCTTCATGTGCACGCGTCGAGGGTAGGCGTTCAGACGTTCAGCGCGGGTTGAGCGCGCTCTGGCCCTCGGCGACCGTGAACCGGCCCTCGTACAGCGCCTTGCCGACGATCACGCCGCCGAGGTTCACCTGGCGCAGCGCGGCGAGCTCGCGCAGGTCGTCGAGCGTGCCGACGCCGCCGGAGTAGATGAAGCGGCCGCGGATCACGTTCGCGATCCGCTGCACCTCCTCGGTGTCGACGCCCTGCAGCATGCCGTCGCGGTCGACGTTCGAGTAGACGAACGAGCGCACGCCGCGGTGCTGCAGCGACTCGATCACCTCCTCGGCCGGAAGGCCCGTGCTCTCCTGCCAGCCGGACACCGAGACGCGGCCGCCGCGCGCGTCGATGCTGACGATCACGCGCTCGCGGAACGCTCCGAGGCAGTCGTCGAGCAGGTCGACGTCGCGCAGCGCGGCGGTGCCCGAGGATCACGCGCTCGACACCGGCGTCCAGCGCCGCGCGGACCGACGGCGAGCGAGCGCAGGCCGCCGCCGATCTGCACCGGGACGGCCAGCTCGCGCGTCATCGCCGCGACATGCTCGAGGTTGGCCGGCGCGCCGCTCTTGGCGCCGTCGAGGTCGACGACGTGCAGGAAGCGCGCGCCCGCCTCGACCCACGCGCGCGCCGCCTCGAGCGGCGAGTCGCGGTAGACGGTGCGGTCGTCGAAGTCGCCCTGGACGAGGCGCACGGCCTGCCCGTCGAGGATGTCGACGGCCGGGTAGAGAATCATGCCGGTGTCCGCGCAGCCAGCGCGGCGAAGTTCGCGAGCATCCGCAGCCCGTGGGCCGAGGACTTCTCGGGGTGGAACTGGGCGCCGAACACGTTCCCGCGCGCCACGACGCTGGCGAACGGCGCGCCGTAGTCGCTGACGCCGAGCACGTCGGCCTCGTCGTCCGGGTGCGGGACGTAGGAGTGCACGTGGTAGAAGACCGACGGGTCTGGAAGGCCGTCCAGCAGCGGCGACGAGCCGGTCCAGCGCACGTCGCTCCAGCCGATGTGCGGGAGCTTCAGCCCGGGCGCCTGCAGCGGCTGCACGGTGCCGGCGATCAGGCCCAGGCCCTCGCGCGCCGTCGTGCTCGTCCGAGCCGTCGAACAGCAGCTGCATCCCGAGGCAGCAGCCGAAGATCGGCACGTCGGCGGCCGCGCGCTCGCGCAGCAGCTCGTCGAACCCGCCGTCGCGCAGCAGCGCCATGCCGGCGGGGAACGCGCCGACGCCGGGCAGCACGAGGCCGTCCGCGGCGCAGCAGCGCGTCGTGGTCGGCGCTCAGGACGGCGCGCGCGCCGATGCGCTCGACCGCCTTCTCGACCGAGCGCCGGTTGCCGGCGCCGTAGTCCACGATCCCGATGGTCGCCCCAGCGCCCTCCATCAGTCGGTGAGCGTCCCCTTCGTCGAGGGCACGCCATCCTCGGTCGGGTCGATCGCGACGGCCTGCCGCAGCGCACGCGCGAACGCCTTGAACAGCGCCTCGATCATGTGGTGTGCGTTCGTGCCGCGCTGGACCTCGAGGTGCAGCGTGAGCTTCGCGGTGCTCGCGACGGCGCGGAAGAACTCGTCGACGAGCTCGTGGTCCATGCCGCCGGTGCCGCCGCGCGGCAGATCGGCGTGGAAGACCAGCAGCGGCCGCCCGGAGATGTCGATCGCGCAGAGCGCGCGCGCCTCGTCCATCGGGATGACGGCGTGTCCGTAGCGCGTGATCTGCGAGCGGTCACCGAGCGCCTCGTCGAGCGCCCGCCCGAGCGCGAGCCCCGTGTCCTCGACGGTGTGGTGGGCCCCGGTGTCCAGGTCACCGGCGACGTCGACGGTCGAGGTCGAGCCGCCCGTGCCGCGCGAGCAGATCGAGCATGTGATCGAGGAACCCGACGCCCGTGCTGCGCTCGCCCGCGCCGGAGCCGTCGAGGTCCAGCTCGAGGCGGATCCGCGTCTCGGCGGTCTCACGGGCGATCTCAGCGCGGCGACTCATCGGCTTCCATTCTCCCGAACCTCCATCGATGTTGCGTGCAGGTCGAATCCCTCGGCCCGGGCGATCGCCGAGCCGGCGGGCGCAAGCGCACCCGCAGCGGCGCCGATGTGGACCTCGCTCATGCGCCGGCGGAAGTGCCGCACGTTGAGGCCGGAGGCGAACCGCGCGGCCCCGCCGGTCGGGAGCGTGTGGTTCGAGCCGGCCACGTAATCGCCGAAGGCGGTGGCGGACGACGGGCCGACGAACAGGCAGCCGGCAGACCGCACGCGCGGAGCGAGCGCCTCGGCGGCGGCGCCGATCAGCTCGAGATGTTCGGGAGCGAGCGCCTCGACGACGGCGAGCGCCGCGTCCACGTCAGGAACGTCGACGAGTGCGATCGCCGCGCCGCTGCCGGGCGTGTCCGCCAGCTCCAGCGCGACCGCGTCGAGCAGCGCAGCGTCCTCGCTGACAGCGACCGCGAGCGACCCCGCTCCATGCTCGGCCTGGGCCAGCAGATCGATCGCGACCAGCGCGGCGTCGGCGCCCTCGGTCGCGATCACCGTCACATCGCTCGGGCCGGCGAAGCCGTCGATGCCGACGCTGCCGGAGACGAGCCGCTTGGCCTCCTGGACCCACAGATTCCCCGGTCCGGCGATCACGTCGACGCGGGCGATCGTCTCCGTGCCGTAGGCGAGCGCCGCGATCGCGTGCGCACCGCCGGCGCGGTAGACCTCGCCGACGCCGCAGAGCGCACACGCCGCGAGGATCACGGGGTGGCCGCCAGGGGCACAGACGACGACCTCGTCGACGCCGGCCGCGTGCGCGGTGACCGCGCCCATCACGACGCTGCTCGGGTACGGCGCACGCCCTCCGGGCACGTAGATCGCGGCACGGCGCACCGGCAGCTCGCGCAACCGCACGAGCTGGCCCTGCGGCAACGGGACGTCGACGTCCTCGCCGAGACCCGCGCGCGCGACCGCTCCGACGTTCGCGATCGCGAGCTCCAGCCCGGCCCGCACCGCCGGGTCCAGCCCGTCGAGCGCGGCCTCGATCTCCGCGCCGGTGACACGCAGCGGACCGCTGACGTCGTCCAGGCGCGCGGCGAAATCCTGAAGTGCGGCGTCGCCGCGCTCGCGCACCGCGGCGACGATCGCCGCCGTCTCCGTGCTCACCGAGGCCGCAGCGGGCACCAGCGAGCGAATCTCCGCCGCGAGCTGCGCGGCGGCTGCGGGGTCGTCGAGCCGCAGGCGGGCGCTAGGCGCCACGCAAGGCCTCGACGATCGCATCGACCGCATCGGCCTTGACGCGGTGTGCCACGCGGTTGGCGATCAGCCGTGCGGTCGACCCGGCGATCTCCTCGCGGATCTCGAGGCCGTTCTCACGCAACGTCGTCCCCGTGGCGGTCAGGTCGACGATCGCGTCGGCGAGCCCCGTCAGTGGCGCGAGCTCGACCGAGCCCTTGACCTCGACGATCTCGGCCTGCCGGCCCGTCCGCTCGAAGTAGTCGGCGGCGATCCGCGGGTACTTCGTCGCGACGCGCATGACGCCGAGCCGGCGCAGTGCCTCGGCGGCCTTGTCCGGTCCGGCGGGCGAGGCGAAGATCATCCGGCACGGGCCGAAGCCGAGATCAAGCAGCTCGAAGACCTGCCGCTCGCGCTGCTCCATCAGGACGTCCTTGCCCGTGATGCCGATGTCGGCTGCGCCGGCGTCGACGTAGGTCGGGACGTCGGACGGGCGCATCGTCACGATGCCGACGTCCTCGAACAGCAGCTTGCGGTCGTTTGCGCGGACCTCGGCGGTGTCGATGCCGATCGCGTCGAGCGCGTCGAGCGTCTCGGTCAGCATCGCGCCGCGCGGGACCGCGATCGTCAGGCCGTAGCTGTTCACCGCGTCGTCTCCCCGCGGCCCTCGCCGGCCAGCGCGGCGTGCAGGCGGTCGACGCCGAGCGCGAACCCGACGGCCGGGAGCGGCCGGCCGAAGCGGCCGATCAGATCGTCGTAGCGTCCACCGCCGCCGAGCGGCTCCCCGAGCTCTGGGTCGTAGACCTCGAACATCGGGCCGGTGTAGTACCCGAGCCGCGGGAAGCGGCCGAGATCGACGATCACGCGGGCGGCGACGTCGGGCTCGAGCAGCTCGATCACGGCGCGCAGGCCGTCGAGCGCATCGCGCACGGGCCCGGGCGGCTCGTCGAGCACCGCGGCCCCACCGCGCATACGCGGGATCCGCGCCAGCGTCGCGGCGGCGTCCGCGTCGAGACCGAGCGACGCCACGACGCGATCGATCCCGACCAGGTCACGCGTCCCGAGCTCGTGCAGCAGCTGCTCGCGCGCCTCGGCCGGCACGCCGTAGGACTCGAGCAGCGTCGGATAGAGCGTCGCGTCCCCGACCCCGACGCTGAACTCGCGCAGGCCCGTCGCCTCGAGCGCGCGGCACAGGACGGTCAGGACCTCGGCGGTGCCGGCCGCGCCGGGGGCGCCGACGAGCTCGACTCCGGCCTGCAGGAACTCGCGCATCTCGGCCCGGTGCGGGCGCACGGCGCGGTAGGCGTGGGCGGCGTAACAGAAGCGCAGCGGCGGCTCGGCGTCCGCGTACCTGGACGCCACGACGCGCGCGATCGGGACGGTCATGTCGGCGCGCAGCGCGAGCAGCGCGCCGTGGTCGTCGACGACGCGATACGACGGCTTCAGGCCCAGGTCGGCGAGCTTCAGCGTCTCCTCGTACTCGACCGCCGGCGTCGAGATCTCCCCGTAGCCGAACTCGTCGAACGTCGCGAGCAGCGCGCTGGTGATGCCACGCAGCGCGCGCATCTCTTCGGGGAGCACGTCACGGGTGCCGCTGGGAATGCGCAGAGTCACGGGTCGATCGGGTCGAAAGAGCGTTCGGCCGAGCTTACGCGTGAACCGGCTCGGGATCGCTCGCGACCCGCTCGATGCGCCCGCCGAGGTCACGCAGGCGCTCGTCGATCCGCTCGTAGCCGCGGTCGATCTGCCCGATGTTCCCGATCTCGCTGCGCCCGTCCGCGCACAGGGCCGCGATCAGCATCGCCATGCCCGCGCGGATGTCCGGCGATTCGACGCGCTCGCCGCGCAGCCGCGAGGGCCCGCTGACGATCGCGCGGTGCGGGTCGCACATCGTGATGTCCGCGCCCATCAGCACGAGCTTGTCGGTGAAGATCATGCGGTTCTCGAACATCCACTCGTGGATCAGGACCGATCCTTCGACCTGCGTCGCGAGCGCGACGGCGATCGAGGTCAGGTCCGCCGGGAACGCGGGCCACGGCCCGTCCTGGACCTTCGCCTTGTACTCACCGACGTCACGTGCGGCCACGAGCTTCTGGTCGCCGGGGACGATCACGTCCGCGCCATCGATCTCGCTCTGCAGCCCGAGCTTGCCGAACACGAGCCGGATCATCCGCAGGTCGTCCGGGTCGGTGTCGCGGATCCGCAGCTCCCCACCGGTCACGCCGGCGAGCGCCATGAACGAGCCGATCTCGATGTGGTCGGGACCGATGTCGTGGGTGCAGCCGCCCAGCTCGAGGCAGCCGGTGATCGTCAGCACGTTCGAGCCGATGCCGCGGATGTCCGCGCCCATCTTCACGAGCATGCGCGCAAGGTCCTGGACGTGCGGCTCGCAGGCGGCGTTGCCGATCACTGTCTCGCCGGGCGTCAGCGCGGCTGCCATCAGCGCGTTCTCGGTCGCCATCACGGACGGCTCGTCCATGAAGACCTGGGCGGCGCGCAGGCCGCCGACGGGCGCGTCGATGACGATGTCGCGCTCGTGCCGGAAGGTCGCGCCGAGCGCGGCGAAGGCGTCGAGATGCGGGTCCAGGCGCCGGCGGCCGATGACGTCGCCGCCGGGAGGTGGCATCACGGCGCGGCCGAAGCGGCCCAGCAGCGGGCCGGCCAGCAGGAAGGACGCGCGGATCGCCTCGGCGCGGCCGCGGTCGATCTCGGCCGCGGGATCGACGTCGGCGGCGCAGAGACTGATCTCGTGCTCGCCGAGCCAGTTGATCGCGACTCCGAGACCCTCGAGCACCGCGAGCATCGCTTCGACGTCGCGGATCCGCGGCACGTTGCGGATGATCACTTCCTCGCTCGTCAGCACCGATGCGGCAAGGATCGGCAGGGCGCCGTTCTTGTTCCCTGCGGGCACAATCGTGCCGCTCAGCGGCGTGCCGCCCTCGATGACGAACTTCTCCATAACGGGGGGCGCCGCGTCGGTCCGGGGCAGGCGCTCGGCTAGGGTAACAGCCATGTCCACGGGGCTTTCGCGCACTGAAGCCTGGTCCCTGCTCTGCGACTGGGTCGACTCTGAACCACTGCGCCGCCACTGCCAGGCGGTCGAGGCCTCGATGCGCGCATACGCCCGCAAAAACGGCGCCGACGAGGAGCTCTGGGGCGTCGTCGGGCTGCTGCACGACATGGACTACGAGCGCCATCCGGACATGGATGCGGACGACGGTCATCCGCGCACCGCGATGCGCGTCCTGACCGAGCGCGGCGTCGATCCGGCGATCGTGCGGGCGATCGCCTCGCATGCGGACTTCATGGAGGTCACGCGCGAGTCGGACATGGAGAAGACGCTCTACGCGGTCGACGAGCTCTCCGGATTCGTGCTCGCGTGCGCGTATGTGCGACCGCAGGGCATCCACGGCCTGACCCCCAAGTCGGTGAAGAAGAAGCTCAAGCAGCCGAGCTTCGCTGCGGCGGTGAACCGCGACGACGTGCGACTGGGCGCCGAAGAGCTCGGCGTGGACCTCGACGAGCACATCACGCTCGTGATCGCCGCGCTCGAGGACCGCTCGACCGAGCTGGGTCTCGACGGCACGCCCGCCGCCGAGACCGCCTGACGCCGCGTGTCGGCCCGGCTGCGCTACACCGCGGTCCTCCGCGCGCAGAACGTCGTTCGCCTGCTGACGACCGCGCTCGTGGCGCGCGCGCCCGTCGGCGTCAACGGCCTCGCGCTCGTCCTCTTCATGCGCGCCCAGACCGGCTCGTACGCGGTCGCCGGCGCCGTCGCCGGCTGCTACGCGGTCGGCTCGGCGATCGTCGCACCCTTCCTCGCGCGCCTCGTCGATCGCGCCGGGGCACCGCGCGTGCTGGTTCCGCTGGCGGTGATCCACGGTGCCTGCCTGTTCGCCGTCGTGGCGCTCGGGCTCGCCGGCGCCCCGCACCTGCTCGTCTTTGCGGTGGCGTTTGCAGCCGGCTCAGCGATCCCGCCGGTCGGGGCCGTGCTGCGCGCGCTCTGGCCCTCGCTGATGAGCGATCAGCCGGACCTGATCACGACCGCCTACGCCCTCGATGCCGTCGTCATCGAGCTCGCGTTCACGGTCGGCCCGCTGATCGTCGGCCTGACCGCAGCCATCGCCTCCCCACAACTCGCGCTGCTGCTCGCCGTCTTCCTGGTCGTCGCGGGAACAGCGGCGTTTGCCGCCACCGCGCCCGTCCGTGCGTACGACCCGGCGGGAGACCATGGGCATGACACCGGCGGACGCCTCGGCGCGTTGCGCAGCCCGGGCGTGCGCACCCTCGTCGCAACGACGTTGCCGATCGGCTTCTGCCTCGGCGCCGCGGAGGTCGCGTTCCCCGCCTTCGGCGAATACGTCGGCAGCCCGGCGCTGGCCGGACCGCTGATCGCGCTGTGGTCGTTCGGCAGTGCGATCGGCGGACTCACCTACGGCGCGTGGGGCCACCGGATCCCCGTGTCGACCGCCTACCTGCGCACGCTTGCGATCGTTCCCATCGTCACGCTCCCGCTCGCACTGCCGAGCTCGTTCGCCGTGATGGCGCCGCTCGCGCTGCTGTCGGGCATCGCGATCGCGCCGCTGATCGCCGCCGGAAGCCAGCTGGTGGGCGACGTCGCCCCGCAGGGCGCGCTGACAGAGGCCTACACCTGGCCGCTGACGGCACTCGTCGCCGGGGTCGCCGCCGGGAACGCGATCGCGGGACTGATCATCAGCGCCTACGGCTGGCGCGAGGCGTTCCTCGTCGCGTCCGCCGTCGGAGCCGTTGCGATCGGGCTGGGCCTCGCGCGGCGCGCGACGCTGCTGGCGCCGGCGGCCGCCCCGGCCACCTGACCGCCGGCCTCAGGCCCAGCGCCCGCCCGCGTGCGCCCACTCGCGCAGGTGGTCGATGCTGCAGAAGCCATCGGCGATGCGGTGCTCTCCGCGGTGCCGGACCAGCACGACTCGGCTG
Organism: uncultured Actinomycetes bacterium; assembly: GCA_963821685.1. Lineage (GTDB taxonomy): Bacteria > Actinomycetota > Thermoleophilia > Solirubrobacterales > Solirubrobacteraceae > F1-60-MAGs163. The sequence goes on from CAWGEW010000009.1 coordinate 462,421, forward strand.
TCGGAGAGTGCCTCACCGCAGAGCGCGCAGTCCGGCTCGAGATCGTCCGGCGGCTCGTCGGATGCGACCGGCGCCGGCGGCCAGTGCGCTCCGCGGATGACCCACGGGACGACGTGCTCGAGGCGGCAGAAGACGGCGCGACGCTGCTCGCTGCGCTCGAAGGCCCGGTACCCGTCATCCGTGCCGACCGCCGCGGCGCACCAGCTGCACTGCTCGTCCCCCATCGGCGTTCAGCGTATCCGGCTGTTCGGGGCCTCGGCGATCGCTGGCTATCGTGCCCGCATGCCCGACTCAGCCGCCATCGTCGTCCTCGAAGGTGATCAGACCGGGCAGGAGCTGCTCGACCAGGCACTCCGGGTGATCGCGCCCGACGTGATCGGCGTCCCGCTCGAGCTGCCGCGCTTCGACCTCTCGCTCGCCGAGCGGCGCGCGACGAGCAACGGGGTCGTGACGGCCGCCGCGGCCGCGATGCGCGAGGCCGGCTTCGGGATCAAGGCCGCGACGGTCACGCCGGAGGGTGCTGACGACGTGGGCTCGCCGAATCGCATCCTGCGTGAGGACGTCGGCGGGCGCGTGATCATCCGCACCGGACGGCGGATCCCGGGGATCACGCCGGTCGCAGGCGTCCACCATCCGATCTCGATCGTGCGAATGGCCGTCGACGACGCCTACGGCGCCGAGCAGTGGCGCGAGGGCCCCGCCGGCGGTGACGACGAGATCGCCTACCGCACGGAGCAGATCACGCGCGGCACCTGCCGCGCCGTCGCCGAGTACGCGTTCCGCCAGGCGCGGCGCATGGGCGCGCGCGTGTACGGCGGGCCGAAGTGGACCGTCTCCCCCGTCTACGAGGGCATGCTGAAGGAGGAGCTCGATGCTGCGGCCGCAGCGGCACGCGGACATCCCCTACCAGCCCGGTTCTGATCGACGCGACCTACGCAGGGCTCGTCACCGGCGCCGGCGACGTGCCGCTCGTGATCCCGGCCCTGAACCGCGACGGCGACTGCCTCAGCGACCTCGTGATGCCGATGTTCGGCTCGATCGCCGGCGCGGAGTCGGTCCTGCTCGCCTTCGATGACGACCTCTCGACGCAGGTCGCGATGGCCGAGGCCCCGCACGGCACGGCGCCGGCGCTCGAGGGCAAGGACCTCGCCAACCCGATGGCGATGATCCTCGCGTGCGCCGCAGTGCTGCAGTACGCCGCGGTCGACCACCCCGAGCTCGAGCGCCCCTCGCGCGCGATCTACGAGGCCGTGATGGAGACGACAGCCGCCGGCATCCGCACGCCGGATCTCGGGGGGCATGCCTCCACCAGCGGGTTCACGAGCGAGGTGATCACGCGCGTGCAGACGAAGCTCGACGTGTGGGCGTCGCTCGGGCTCTATGTAGCCGGCTGGTCGCTGTCGCCATCGAGGTGCAGGTGCGCGGCGAGCGGGTCGTCGATCGGCGCCGTTCCCGCCGGGGCTCGCCGAGGCCCAGTTCGGCACGGTGTCGTCGGCCGCGTCGCACGGTCGCCGACACGCAGCAGCGCCAGGACGGCCGTCGCCGAGACGAGCAGGCTGACGATGTTCAGCGCCAGCTGCAGGCCCGAGCCCCGCACCGAGGACCAGTCGCCGTAGGCAGCCGACAGCCCGATGTCCGCGGCGGCGGGGATCGTCGTGATCGAGATCGCGACGCCGACAAGCGCGCCGGACTTGCCCAGCGCCACCGACAGCATGCCGGCGGCCCCTGCGCAGAGCGCGACGACGACCGAGTAGCCGTCCGGCGCGGCGATCGTCTGCGCGAGCGTGTTCCCGACGCGAATGAAGTGTTCGGGCGCGATGTCCAGCGCGACGAGCAGCTTCGGTGATCGCGATAGCCCGCGACGATCGCGGCCGTGAAGCCCGCGGTGAGCGCGGCGAAGCCCCCGAGCGCGATGTCGCGGCGCCGGCGGACGACCCCGACGGAGAACGCCGCGATCGGGCCGAAGTCCGGGCTGACGGCCATCGCGCCGACGACGATCGGCGCCGAATCGATCAGCACCGCGACCGACGCGATCGCCCCGGCGAGGATGAACAGCGCGATCAGGCCCCAGCTGAGGAAGCCCTGCTGCGCGATCCGCTCGCCGACGGAGTGCCAGACGACTGCGTCGGCGGCGCTCCCGCGCGCGAGCCGGGTCGCCTCGAGCCCGCGCGTCGAGACCGAGGCGTCCAGGTGCTCGATGTCGATGACCCCGCACTCCGAGATGCCCATCTGGCGCAGGTCGCCGACGATGAAGCTCGCCTCCTCGTCGGCGACGTCGCACGAGACCACGTCCCCGACGGGATCGAGCGCCGCGTCGCGGTAGACGACGAGCGCTGTGACCGTCTCCGAGCGCTTGCAGCAGCGCGATGGCGCGGTCCGCCTCGACGCGCGGAGCGATGATGCGCAGGTGGACCACGCCGCGATCGTACGGCCGCGGCCCGTCGTGCAAGAGCCGTTGCAGCGAAACGCCAGTGTTCAAGCGGGTTTGCGGGCGAAACCGGTGCTCCGTGCGGGTCTGCCGTCCGCAGCCGAATCTACCTTTACGAACACATGTTCCCCGCCTCGACATCCCACAGCAGC
>CAWGEW010000009.1:467500-672666 GCA_963821685.1 uncultured Actinomycetes bacterium
TTTGCCTGATGTCGGTAAGCTGGTAGGCCCCCTAGACCAAACAGTGCTCTACGGCCACAACGCAATTTATCCGAGGCTATACCTAAATATATTTCGGAGAGAACCAGATATCACTGAGCTTGATTAGCCTTTCACTCCGACCCACAGGTCATCCGCCCAGTTTTCAACCTAGGTCGGTTCGGCCCTCCACGAGGTCTTACCCTCGCTTCAGCCTGCCCATGGGTAGCTCGCTCAGTTTCGGGTCTGCCGCGTACGACTTATAGTCGCCCTATTCGGACTCGCTTTCGCTACGGCTCCGCTCATCGCTTAACCTTGCCGCACACGAGCAACTCGCTGGCTCGTTATGCAAAAAGCACGCGGTCACGGACCGAAGTCCGCTCCCACCCCTTGTAAGCACACGGTTTCAGGTACTATTTCACTCCCCTTCCGGGGTACTTTTCACCTTTCCCTCACGGTACTAGTCCGCTATCGGTCACCTAGGAGTACTTAGCCTTGGAGGGTGGTCCCCCCAGCTTCAGTCCGCGTTTCACGAGAGCGGACCTACTCAGGAACGTCTGACCGAAGGTCACGAGGTTTCGTCTACGGGACGATTGCCCTCTTTGGTGCGCGGTTCCACGCGCTTCGACTACCAACGTGACTTTGTAACTTCGGCCGAGCCGGCCACGGCTCGGAACAGACGCCCTACAACCCCTGGTGCGCAACGCGTAGCCGCTTGGCACGCATCAGGTTTGGGCTCTTCCCTTTTCGCTCGCCACTACTCAGGGAGTCTCGGTTGATTTCCTTTCCTCGGGGTACTGAGATGTTTCACTTCCCCCGCTTGTCCCCAGCCTGCCTATGTGTTCAGCAGGAGGTGACGCCGCATTACCGGCGCCGGGTTTCCCCATTCGGGCATCCACGGATCACAGGCTGTTCAACGCCTCCCCGTGGCTTATCGCAGTCGTCCACGCCCTTCATCGACTCTAGGTGCCAAGGCATCCACCATGTGCTCTTACTATCTTGACGGTGATCAGCCGCCCTCTAGGAGGACGGCTGGTGATACCCGTTTGACCCGATCGCTCATCGAGATCGGGTCATTGGCTGCTGTGCGGTTTTCAAGGGCCGCCGAGAGGGCTTCACGCCGGCCGAAGCGACACGAGGGTCGCCCGGCGGACGCGCCGGTCTCTCAAAACTCAACAGCATGCATCCGCTAAACCCCGACGGTATGTCGTGGTCGCGAGGTCAGATTCGGTCGACGTTCTAGACGTGGGCCGGTGGCCGCTCCACCGCCTCCTCGCGACGTAGGCGAGAAGCGGGACACGGCGCCGTGCCATCACGTGCCTCCGAAGAGGCTCCCTAGAAAGGAGGTGATCCAGCCGCAGCTTCCGCTACGGCTACCTTGTTACGACTTCACCCCAGTCACGAGCCCCACCTTCGACGGCTCCCTCCCTTGCGGGTTAGGCCACCGGCTTCGGGTGTTGCTCACTCCCGTGGTGTGACGGGCGGTGTGTACAAGGCCCGGGAACGTATTCACCGTGGCGTGCTGATCCACGATTACTAGCAACTCCACCTTCATGTAGGCGGGTTTCAGCCTACAATCCGAACCGAGACGCGCTTTATGGGATTCGCTCCACCTCGCGGTATCGCTGCCCTCTGTACGCGCCAATGTAGCACGTGTGTAGCCCTGGACATAAGGGGCATGATGACTTGACGTCATCCCCGCCTTCCTCCGGTTTGTCACCGGCAGTCTCGTATGAGTCCCCAACTAAATGCTGGCAACATACGACGAGGGTTGCGCTCGTTGCGGGACTTAACCCAACATCTCACGACACGAGCTGACGACAGCCATGCACCACCTGTGAACCTGCCCCGAAGGGAAGCCGTGTTTCCACGGCGGTCAGGCACATGTCAAGCCCAGGTAAGGTTCTTCGCGTTGCTTCGAATTAAACCACATGCTCCGCTGCTTGTGCGGGCCCCCGTCAATTCCTTTGAGTTTTAGCCTTGCGGCCGTACTCCCCAGGCGGGGTACTTAATGCGTTAGCTTCGGCACGGAGGGAGTCGACACCCCCCACACCTAGTACCCATCGTTTACGGCGTGGACTACCAGGGTATCTAATCCTGTTTGCTCCCCACGCTTTCGCGTCTCAGCGTCAGTACCGTCCCAGCGAGCTGCCTTCGCCATTGGTGTTCCTCCTGATATCTGCGCATTTCACCGCTACACCAGGAATTCCACTCGCCTCTTCCGGACTCGAGCTTGACAGTATCCATCGGCATTCCAGGGTTGAGCCCTGGACTTTCACAACAGACTTATCAAGCCGCCTACACGCGCTTTACGCCCAATGATTCCGGACAACGCTTGCCCCCTACGTATTACCGCGGCTGCTGGCACGTAGTTAGCCGGGGCTTCTTGTGAAGGTACCGTCACTCCAGCCGGCTATTAACCGGCGAAGCTTCGTCCCAACTGAAAGGGGTTTACGACCCGAAAGCCTTCTTCCCCCACGCGGCGTTGCTGCGTCACGCTTTCGCGCATTGCGCAAGATTCCCCACTGCTGCCTCCCGTAGGAGTCTGGGCCGTGTCTCAGTCCCAGTGTGGCTGATCGTCCTCTCAGACCAGCTACCCATCGATGCCTTGGTAGGCCATTACCCCACCAACAAGCTAATGGGCCGCGGGCCCATCCCAATGCGGAGGCCGAAGCTTCCTTTCGTCACAGTCCTCACGGACCGCGACCACATTCGGTATTAGCCCGGGTTTCCCCGGGTTGTCCCGATCATTGGGGCAGGTTACCCACGTGTTACTCACCCGTTCGCGGCTTGGCCCCAGACCGAAGTCTGGTTCGTCGCTCCACTTGCATGTGTTAGGCACGCCGCCAGCGTTCGTCCTGAGCCAGGATCAAACTCTCCATGAAGTGAACCGGACCTCAGCCACAAGGACTGTTGCCCGGTATCAGAGAGTTCGTCATGACCAAATATGCGGTGCCACATACACGAGGCACCGCGGTCTTGACAGAGTTAATGCTCAGAGCGTCGTTCGAACCGGCAAGCCGGCCGTACGACACTTCGAATCTGGACACACATCTCTAGACCCGGTGTGAACTGGGTCAGAGGTGCGCATGCTGTTGAGTTTTCAAAGACCGTCGCGCCCTGTCGGGAAGGGGATTCCTTCAGAAGGACGCTCCTCGGAACGAATCCCGAGGAACGGACCGGTCAGGATAGCACCGTGCTTGGAGCCCCTCAACGGGGCCACTTGGGCAGTGCCTGCCGACCGGACGACGGAGAGTAGCAGGGTCGGCGCGGTCAGCCCAGCACGTGGACCGAGACGACGCGCTCGCGCGCGCGGTCGTCGAAGTCGAGCAGGACGATCTGCTGCCAGGTCCCGAGGCCCAGGCGCCCCGTCGACGATCGGCACGGACTCCGAAGGCCCGATGATTGCTGCCCGCAGGTGGGCGTGGGCGTTCGTGTCGCCGTTGAGCTCGTTGTGCCGGTAGTCCGCCGGCGACGGGGATCAGGCGGTCCAGCAGCGCCTGGAGGTCGGCCACGGCGCCCGGCTCGTACTCGATCGTCGTGACGGCGACGGTGGCGCCGACGGCGAACACCGTGGCGACGCCCGTCCGGACCTCGGAGCGCTCGACGATCGTGCGCACGCCCTCGGTGAGGTCGACGATCTCGCCGTTGCCCGTCGGTGGCGAGGCGCAGCAGCCCGGCGTGCACGCTCACCGCGTCGACCTGCAGGCGGCGGAACTGCCGGCGGCCGACCTGGACGACCTTGCTCGTCGACGACCGTCGACGTCGACGTCGAGGTCGTCGGCGCGGCAGCGTCGCTCCGTCCGACCTTGACCCCGCCCTGCGCGATCAGGCGGCGCGCCTCGGACCGCGACATGCCGAAAGCGTCGGCCAGCGCGGCGGGCAGGTGCAGCACGGCCGTTCTCGGCGCTGACGACGCGCGATCGGCGACGTCGTCGGGGATCTCGTGGTCGATGAAGACGCGGTCGAACCCGGCCTGCGCCGCGGCCGCCGCGTCCGCGCCGTGGAAGCGCTCGATGATCGCCCGCGCCAGCGCGCGCTTGGCGTCGCGCGGCGACGTGCCCTCGCGGCGGCGGCTCGATCGCCAGCAGCGCGAACCACGTGGCCATCGCCTCGTCCGGGAGGCGCATCGTCTTCCCGAACATCTCCTCGGGCGGCGTCGGTGATGCCGATCTGGTTGCCCTTGCTCTTGGACATCTTCTCGACGCCGTCGATGCCCGGGAGGATCGGCAGCGTCAGCACGCACTGCTCCGGCTGGCCGTAGGCACGCTGGATGTCGCGGCCGAGCAGCAGGTTGAACGTCTGGTCGGTGCCGCCGAGCTCGACGTCGGAGCGGACGGCGACCGAGTCGTACGCCCTGCATCAGCGGGTAGAGCAGCTCGAGGATCGAGATCGGGGCGCCGGCGGCGTAGCGCGTCGCGAAGTCCTCGCGGTCCAGCAGCTGCGCGACGGTCGTCGTGCGCGCGAGGCGGAAGAGCTCCTCCATCGGCATGTCGAGCCACTCGCCGTTGAAGCGCAGCTCGTAGTACGTCCGGGTCGGCGCGCAGGACGCGCTGCGCCTGGCGCTCGTACGTGCGCGCGTGCGCCTCGATCTCCTCGCCGGTCAGCACGGGGCGCGTGTCCGAGCGGCCGCTGGGGTCGCCGACGCGCGCGGTGTAGTCGCCGACGATCAGGACGACGACGTGCCCGAGGTCCTGGAACTCGCGCAGCTTCTGCAGGACGACGGTGTGGCCGAGATGGATGTCCGGCGCCGTCGGGATCCAGGCCGAGCTTCACGCGCAGCGGACGGCCCTCCTTCGCGACCGCCGCGAGGCGCTGCTCGAGGCCCCCGGCGGGAAGCGACTCGGCGGCGTTCCGGGCGAGGAAAGCGGCCTGGGAGGCGGGATCGGAACCGGCGGAAGACATGCGGGCCAATGCTAGAGTCTGGCCTCGCGAGCGGTCGCCTGATGCGCGTGACCGCCGACTTCAGAACGCCCTTGCCGCTGGGCGTCCGCCGCCGTCTCCCAGCGCTCCGCGCGACCATGAGCGACGACGATCAGCCCGACATCACGCCCTCGCCCGTGGACGCCGAGACGCTTCCGGCGGACCCCTTCGAGCCGCCGCCGCCGGCGCGGCCGGCCGCGTGTGCGCAAGCGCCGCCTGCTGCTGGCCGTGCTCCCGCTGGCGCTGCTCGCGATCGTCTCGACCGTCTTCGGGATGATGATGGCGCTCGCGCGCGAGCTGCCGAACCTCGAGACGGCGCGCGAGTTCCAGAGCGCGCGCAACTCGATCCTCGTGGACCGCCGCGGCGAGCCGCTCGGCATCCTCGCGAGCGACCGCAACCGCGTCCTGATCCCGTATCGGCGACATCTCGCCGGTCATGCGCAACGCGATCATCTCGATCGAGGACCAGCGCTTCTACGAGAACTCCGGGGTCGACGTGCGCGGCATCGGGCGCGCATTCGTCGAGGACGTCGTCAAGGGCGGCTCGCGCCAGGGCGGCTCGACGATCGCGCAGCAGTTCGTGAAGAACGCGCTCGAGGCGCAGTCCAACCGGACGGTCTTCCAGAAGCTGCGCGAGTCGGCGCTCGCCTACCACCTGACGCGCCGCTGGTCGAAGAACAAGATCCTCACCGAGTACCTGAACTCGATCTACTTCGGCAACGGCGCCTACGGCATCGAGTCGGCGGCGCGGGTCTACTTCGGCGCCGATCCCAACCACGCCGGCTGCGGCACGACCGCCCGGCCGTGCGCGAAGGAGCTGACCGTCCGCCGAGGCCGCGCTGCTCGCCGGCGTCGTCGCCAACCCGACCGCGTTCGACCCGCGTCGCCATCCCGAGGCCGCGACGCGCCGGCGCAACATCGTGCTCGCGAAGATGCTCGAGCAGGGCAAGATCACGCGCGCCGAGTACGACGACGCGACGCAGCAGGCGCTGCCCGGCGCAAGATCGTGCCGCCGACGGTCGACACGAAGGCGCCGTACTTCACGACCTGGATCAGCCAGCAGCTGGTCGAGAAGTTCGGCGCGCGGCGCGCGTTCGAGGGCGGGCTGCGCGTCCGCACGACGCTCGACCTCGACCTGCAGAAGGCCGCGCAGACGCGCGATCGACAGCTCGCTGCCGAATCCCGACGGCCCGGCGGCCGCGCTCGTCGCGATCGACAACGCGACCGGCGAGGTGCGCGCGCTCGTCAACAGCGACGAACTACCGCGACCGCGCCGTTCAACCTCGCGACGCAGGCCGAGCGCCAGCCCGGCTCGACGGTCAAGCCGTTCATCCTCGCCGAGGCGATGAAGCGCGGGCTACGGCCTGGGCTCGGTCTGGCCGTCGCAGAAGCGCGTCTTCACCGTGCCGGGCACCGGCGGCCAGGAGAAGTTCGTCGTCAACAACTTCGACAACTCGTACTCGGGCTCGCGCGACCTGGGCTCCGCGCTCGACGGTCTCCGACAACTCGGTCTTCGCCGCGGCCGGCATCGCGACCGGGACCAAGCGGATCGCCAAGCTGATCGAGCGGATGGGCGTCCGCACGCCCGTGTCCTCGAACCCCGCGATGACGCTCGGCGCCTTCAAGCAGGGCGTCTCCGCGCTCGACTGGGCGCACGCCTACGAGTCGTTCGCGACCGGCGGCAAGCGCGTCTGGGGCACGCTCGGCGCGCCGGACCACGGGCCGGTCGGGATCGAGGACGTGCGCTCGATCACCTCGAACAAGGTCGTCGCGCGCAACCACGTCAAGACGCAAGCGCGTCCTGTCCGAGACGCTCGCGGCGCTGACCACGCAGCAGATGCAGACCGTCGTCTCCAGCGGCACCGGCAAGCGCGCCGCGTACGGCGGCTTCGCCGCCGGCAAGACCGGCACGACCGAGGACTTCGGCGACGCCTGGTTCGTCGGCTTCACCAAGCAGATGACGATCGCCGTCTGGGTCGGCTACCCCGACAAGCTCACGCCGATGAAGACCGAGTTCGACGGCGAGCCGGTCGCGGGCGGCACGTTCCCCGCGCAGATCTGGCACGACTTCGTCGTCCAGGCGGGTGCGGTCTTCAAGAAGCGGATCGCCGAGCGCCAGGCCAAGCGCGACGGCAAGGCGGCTCCGACGACGACCGACCCCTCGGCGACGCTCGACACGCCGGTGACCGGCGGCCGGGCGGCACCGGCGGGACGGGCAACGGGACCGGCACCGGCACGGGCGGGAAGACGCCGGCACCGGCGGCACGGCAAGCGGGACACGGCAACGGCGGGAACGGCAACGGCGGAGGCGGGACGACCAAGCCGACGCCGGCCCCGACGCCCACGCCGACGCCCACCCCGGCGCCGACGCCGACACCCGCGCCCGCGCCGACGCCGGACGGCGGCGGCACCGGCGGCGCCGAGGCCGGCGGCGTCAGCGCACCGTCGGGCTGACGCGGCGCGAGCAGGCCGGGAGGCCACGGCCGCGACACGAACCGGCTGCCGGCGGCGCAGAACCGCCACGGCAGGTCGACGGCGCGCGTGATGCCGATCCGCGGGCCGACGACGATCTCGCGGCGCGGCGTCGCCGGGCGCGCGGCTCGATCCGCACCGGCCCGTCGACGAGGCTCGTGCCGTTGCAGGTCCAGCTCGACGCCGAGCGCCTGCGTGAGCTTGCCGGGACCCGAGCACAGATCCTCGAGCCGGTCGCGGCCGCGCCGCGCGCGCATCTCGCCCTCGCCCTTCGAGCGGCTCGAGCGCGCGGATCAGGACCGCCGCGCCCGTCCGCTCGTCCTCGCAGACCGCGTTCAGCAGCGCGTGGATGCCGTACGAGCGGTAGACGTAGGCGATGCCGGGCGGCCCGAACAGCGTCTCGGTGCGCGGCGTGAGGCCGACGAACGCGTGGGAGGCCGGCTCGCTGTCGTGGTAGGCCTCGGTCTCGACGATCAGTGCCGGACGCGCCGCCGTGCCGCACGACGCAGCCGACGAGGTCGCGTGCGACCTCGAGGACCGGGCGCGCGTAGAAGTCCGCGGGCAGCGCCGCGGGCATCAGCCGTGCGAGCAGGTCGCTCGCCAGCTCGAGCTGCTCGCCGCACGCGGGCGAGCGACGTTCCGCCCTCGCTGACCTTCGACTCGAGCCAGGAGGAGCTCTGCAGCACCTCGGCGACGCCCTCGTCGAGGTGCTCGGAATGGGCGCGCAGCTCGTCCGGGCTGAAATCCGACAGCTGCCGCCCGCTCGTGACGGCGTCCCGGACGAGGCCGGCGACGATGCCGTGGCACTCGCGGAACGGGACGCCGCGCTTCACGAGCAGGTCGGCGATGTCGGTGGCGGCGATCAGCTCGTCGGACGCCGCGTCCGCCATCCGCTCGCGATCGAACGTCGCGCCGCGCACCATGCCGGACGAGGCCGCGAGCGCCAGGCGCAGCGTGTCGACCGCGTCGAACAGGTGCGTCTTGTCCTCCTGCAGGTCCTTGTTGTACGTCAGCGGGAGCGCGTGCAGCACGCCGTACATCGCCGACAGATGCCCGACGACGCGCGGCGCCTTCGCGCGCAGGAGCTCGGCCGCGTCCGGGTTCTTCTTCTGCGGCATGATCGAGCTGCCGCTGGCCCAGGCGTCGGACAGGCGGACGAAGCCGAACTCCTGGCTCGACCAGAGCACGAGCTCGGCGCCGAGGCGCGAGAGGTGCGTCGCGCACGTCGCGGCGGCGCCGATCCAGTCGAGCACGAAGTCGCGGTTCGCGACGGCGTCGAGCGAGTTGGGCGCGACCCCGTCGAAGCCGAGCTCGGCGGCGACCATGCCGCGGTCGGTGTCGAAGTTGACGCCGGCGAGCGCGCCCGCGCCGAGCGGCAGGTTCGCGACCTGCGAGCGCGCGAAGCGGAAGCGCTCGCGGTCGCGCTGCAGCATCCAGACGTAGGCGAGCAGGTGGTGCCCGAGGTAGACCGGCTGGGCGCGCTGGAGGTGCGTGTAGCCCGGGAGCGGCCAGTCGATGTGCGCCTGCGCGGCGTCGAGCAGCGCGGACATGAGGTCCTCGATCCGCTCGATCGCCTCGTCGGCCGACTCGCGGACGAAGAGCGCGACGTCGGTGGCGACCTGGTCGTTGCGCGAGCGCGCCGTGTGGAGCTTGCCGCCGACCGGGCCGGCGATCTCGGTGAGGCGGCGCTCGACCGCCATGTGGATGTCCTCGTCGTCCTCGCGGAACGGGAAGGTGCCGTCGCGCAGCTCGGCCTCGACGGCGTCGAGCCCCGCGAGCAGCGCGTCGCGGTCGGCACGGCGAGATGATGTCGCGCGCGGCGAGCATCCGGGCGTGGGCGCGCGACTGGGCGACGTCGTACGGCCACAGGCGCCGGTCGACGTCGAGCGAGCGGTTGATGGACGCGAAGTCCGGGTCCTGGGGCTCGGCGAAGCGCGACATGGAGCGGCGAGTCTAGGCCAGCACCCGCTAGGCGGGCTCGAGCACGGCCCGCAGCGCCGTCGCGACCCGCTCGACCTGACCGTCGGTCATCTCGGGGAAGAACGGCAGCGCGACCGAGCGGGCGGCGATGTCCTCGCAGACCGGGAACTCGCCCTCGCGATGGCCGAAGCGCTCGCGGTAGAAGCTCATCAGGTGGATCGCCGGCAGGTACGGCTTGCTCTGGACGCCGTGCTCGCGCAGGCCGAGCACGACCTCGTCGCGCGGCGGCCCGCCGGGCGGCACCTGGACGACGAAGACGAACCAGCCACGGCGGTCGCCGCCGGTGTCCTCGCACGGCAGCTCGAGGCCCTCGATGCCGGCGAGCGCCTCGCGGTAGCGCGCGGCGACCCGGGCCCGGCCCTCCAGCATCTCGTCGAGGCGGCCCAGCTGCGCGAGGCCGATCGCGCAGGCGACGTCGCTCAGGCGGTAGTTGAAGCCGAGGCGATCGTGATCGAGCCAGCCCATGTCCGGGGCGCGGCCCTGGTTGCGCTCGCTGTCGACCTGCTCCTTCACGGCGGCGGAGCTCGTGGTGAGCATCCCGCCCTCGCCGGTCGTGAGCTGCTTGTTGGCGTAGAAGCCGAAGACCGCCGGATGCCCGCGCCCGCCGACGGGCGTGCCGTCGGCGTGGACGGCGCCGAGCGCCTCGCAGGCGTCCTCGACGATCGGGAGGCCGAGCGCCTCGAACGCGGGCAGGTCGGCCGGGTAGCCGAAGATGTGGACCGGCAGCAGCGCCGTCGTGCGCGTCCGTGACCGCGGCGGCCGCCGCCTGCGGGTCGAGGTTCAGCGTGCGCGGGTCGATGTCCGCGAAGACCGGTCGCGCGCGCTCGAACAGGCACGAGTTCGCGCTCGCGACGAACGAGAACGGCGACGTGACGACCTCGTCGCCGTCGGTGACGCCGACGGCGCGCAGCGCCAGGTGCAGCCCGGCGGTGCCGCTCGACACGGCGCTTGCGTGCGCGATCGCCGAGCCGCGCCGCGAAGGCCTCCTCGAACGCCGGGACGCGCGGACCCGAGCGAGAGCTGGCCACTGCGCAGGACCTCGAGGACCGCCTGCTCCTCCGCCTCCCCCAGGACCGGCCTGGCGAGCGGGACGACGTCTCGCCGCTCACGCCGACAGCGCGCCGGTGTTCGCTCGGCGGTCGCACTCTCCGCTCCGGTCCCCGCTCACGCCTGGTCGCCGGTGCTCGCCGCCGGGGCCGCGGGCTGCGCCGCGCCCGCGCGACCCGGCTGCTCGGGGAACGCGAGCGAATCGACGAGCGCCTGCCACGAGGCGGCGATCACGTTCTCCGCCACGCCGATCGTGCCCCAGACGTCCGTGCCGTCGGACGCGTCGATCAGGACGCGCGTCGTCGCCTTGGTGCCGCGCGTCTCGTCGAGGATCCGGACCTTGAAGTTCACGAGGTCGATCTCCGCCAGATGCGGATGGATCTCGGTGAGCGCGTCGCGCAGCGCGCTGTCGAGCGCGTTGACCGGGCCGTTGCCCTCGGCGCTGCGCACGTAGCGCTCGCCGTCGATCCAGATCTTCACGGTCGCCTCGCACTCGACCTTGCCGTCGGCGCGCTGCTCGACGATCGTGCGCCACGACTCGAGCTGGAACAGCGGCTCGAAGGCACCGGTCTCACGGCGCATCAGCAGCTCGAACGAGGCGTCGGCGGCCTCGAACTGGTACCCGCCGTGCTCGAGCTCCTTGACGCGCTCGACGATCCGCGCGGCGGCCTCGTCGTCGACCTCGATGCCGGCGGCCTCGGCCTTCTCGGCGATCGTCCCGCGGCCGGCGAGCTCCGAGACGAGCACGTCGCGCAGGTTCCCGACGAGCGCCGGGTCGACGTGCTCGAAGGTCGCGGCGTCCGCGCGGATGCCGGCGGCGTGGAGGCCCGCCTTGTGCGCGAAGGCGTGCTTCCCGACGAACGGCTGCGCGGGCGACGGCGCCCGGTTCAGCAGCTCGTCGACGAAGTGCGCGGTGCTCGTGAGGCGCGCGAGCCGCTCGGGCTCGAGCACCGCCAGGCCCATCTTGAGCTGCAGGTCGGCGATGATCGTGACGAGGTTCGCGTTCCCCGTCCGCTCGCCGATCCCGTTGATCGTGCCCTGCACCTGCGTCGCGCCGGCCTCGACCGCGACGAGCGTGTTGGCGACCGCGCAGCCGCCGTCGTCGTGGGTGTGGATGCCGAGCGGCGACCGCCGGCAGCGCCTCGCGGACGGACGCCACGATCGCGGCGACCTGCGTCGGCAGCGTCCCGCCGTTCGTGTCGCAGAGGACGACGCGCTCGGCGCCGGCGTCCGCGGCGGCGCGCACGCAGTCGAGCGCGTAGCCCGGATCGACCGCCCAGCCGTCGAAGAAGTGCTCGGCGTCGAGCAGCGCGCGCTTGCCCTCACCCACGAGGAACGCGATCGACTCGCCGATCATCGCGAGGTTCTCCTCGCGCGAGACGCGCACGACCTTCTCGACGTGCAGCAGGCTCGCCTTGCCGACGAGCGTGATCGCGGGCGCGAAGCACTCGGCGAGGATCCGCAGGCCCTCGTCGGCGTCGGCCGTCAGCCCGCGGCGGCGCGTCATGCCGAAGCCGACGATCTCGCTGCGCTCGAGCCGCTCGCCCGCGAGCAGCTCGAACAGCTCCTGCTCCTTGGGGTTCGACGCCGGGAAGCCCGCCTCGATCAGGTGGACGCCGAGGTCGTCGAGCCGGCGGACGACGCGCACCTTCTCGTCGGCGGTGAGGCTCATGCCGCCGCCGCCCATGCCGTCGCGCAGGGTGGCGTCGTAGAGCTCGACGGGCGCGGTCACGATGACGCGGTCGAGCCGACCGGCACCGGGTCGAGCCACTCGCGGTACTGCTCGGCGCGGCCGTAGAGGGCGTCCTCGAACGCGGTCTGCACCGCGCGCGTGATCTCGCCCGGGGACGCCGTCGCCGATCGTGTGGTCGTCGATCTCGCGCACGGGCACGAGCTCGGCGGCGGTGCCGGTGAGGAAGACCTCGTCGGCGAGGTAGAGCTCGCCGCGGGCGATGTCGCGCTCGACGACCTCGAAGCCGAGGTCACGGGCGATCTGGATCGCGCTGCGGCGGTTGATGCCGTCGAGGATCGACGCGGTCTGCGGCGGCGTGTAGATGACGCCGTCGCGCACGACGTAGATGTTCTCGCCCGAGCCCTCGCAGACGTGGCCCTTGTCGTCGAGCAGGATCGCCTCGTCGTAGCCGGCCTTGTGCGACTCGATCTTGGCGAGGACGCAGTTGAGGTACTGGCCGCCGGCCTTGGCCTGCGGGATCAGCGAGTCCGGGCTGATGCGGCGCCAGGAGCTGACCTTCGCGCGGATGCCCTTCGCCTTGCCCTCGTCGCCGAGGTAGGAGCCCCACTCCCAGACGGCGATCGCGACGTCGACGCGGGCGTCGAGCGGGAACAGGCCCATCGTGCCGTAGCCGCGGAAGACGAGCGGGCGGATGTAGCAGGAGCGCAGGTTGTTGCGGGCGATCGTCTCGAGCGTCGCCTGGCGGATCTGCTCGCGATCGAACGGGACGTCCATGTAGTAGAGCGCCGCTCGACCGGAAGAGCCGCTCGACGTGATCCTGGTGGCGGAAGACGGCGGGGCCGATCTCGGTGTCGTAGCAGCGCACGCCCTCGAAGACGCCGGTGCCGTAGTGCAGCGCGTGCGTGAGCACGTGGACCTTGGCGTCCTCCCAGCGCACGAACTCGCCGTTCATCCAGATGACCTCGCTGGGCTCCACGTGTCTCCTTGATCTCCGGGCTAGAGGTGGGCCAGCACCGCGCCGGTCGCCTCGGCCGTCGTCGCCTCGCCGCCCAGATCGCGGGTACGCAGGCCACCCTCGAGCGCCGCGTCGAACGGCCGATTCTAGGGCGGCGGCCTCGGAATCCCAACCGAGCCCGTGGCGCAGCATCAGCGCGGCGGACAGGAACATCGCGAGCGGGTTGGCGACCCCCTGCCCGGCGATGTCGGGCGCGGAGCCGTGCACGGGCTCGAACAGCCCCGGGCCCGTCGGGTTCCCGAGCAGGCGCTCGGGCAGCATGCCCGAGCGACCCGGTGAGCATCGACGCCTCGTCGCTGAGGATGTCGCCGAACATGTTCTCGGTGAGGATCACCTCGAAGTGGCGCGGCGCGGTGATCAGCTTCATCGCCGTCGAGTCGACGAGCACGTGCTCGAGCTCGATGTGCGGGAACTCCTCGGCGTGGACGCGGTGCGACGACCTCGCGCCAGAGCCGGCTCGTCTCGAGCACGTTGGCCTTGTCGACGCTCGTGACGCGCGCCTTGCGCGGCGCCGAAGGCGACGCGCGCGATCCGCTCGATCTCCTCGACGGAGTAGCGGCACGTCGTCGCTGCGCGCCGTCGTCGGTGCGGGTCTTCTCGCCGAAGTAGATGCCCGCCGGTCAGCTCGCGCACGACGAGCATGTCGGTGCCCTCGATCGATCTCGCGCCGCAGCGGGCTGCGCGTCGAGCAGCGCCGCGAGCGGCCGTGACCGGGCGCAGGTTCGCGTACAGGCCGAGCGCCTTGCGCAGGCCGAGCAGGCCCTGCTCGGGGCGCGGCTTGTCCGGGTCGGTGGTGTCCCACTTCGGGCCGCCGACCGCGGCGAGCAGGACGGCGTCGCTCTGCTCGCAGGCGGCGAGCGACCTCGTCGGTCAGCGCGGTGCCGTGAGCGTCGATCGAGGCGCCGCCGAACGGGTGCTCGTTGAAGTCGAGTCGCCGGGCGACGAGCGCGTCGAGGACCTCGACGGCGGCGGCGGTGACCTCGGGGCCGATGCCGTCGCCGGGAAGCAGCGCGATCGTTCGGTCATCAGCGCCGTCAGCGCGCGGTCGTGACCGGCCCCGGGACGCTCGCGCGTCGACTCGTAGGCGTCGATCGCGTCGGCCTGCTGCAGCGTGAGCGCGATGTCGTCGAGGCCGTTGAGCAGGCGGTGCTTGATCTCCGGGTCGATCTCGAAGCGCGCGACCTGCGCCGTCGCCGAAGCGGACCTCCTGCGCGGCGAGGTCGATCTCGGCGCTGCCGGCGGCCGCGATCGCGCGGCACTCGTCCTCGGTCAGCGCGACCGGCAGCAGGCCGATCTTCGTGCAGTTCGAGGCGAAGATGTCGGCGAACGACGGCGCGATGATCGCCGCGAAGCCGTAGTCCTCGAGCGCCCACGGCGCGTGCTCGCGCGACGAGCCGCAGCCGAAGTTGCGCCCGGCGACGAGGATCGGGTTGGCCGGGCAGGTCCCAGCCCGGCTCCTGCTTCCAGTCGTAGAAGAGGAACTCGCCGAAGCCGGTGCGCTCGATCCGCTTGAGGAACTGCTTGGGGATGATCTGGTCGGTGTCGACGTCGGCGCGGTCGAGGACGCGGACGCGAGGCCCGTCGATCGGCTCGGACTGGCGTCCATGTCGGTCTCAGCTCCAGTCGCGGATGTCGACGAAGTGGCCGTCGATGGCGGCCGCGGCGGCCATCTGCGGGCTGACGAGGTGGGTGCGCCCGCCGCGGCCCTGGCGGCCCTCGAAGTTGCGGTTCGAGGTCGAGGCGCAGCGCTCGCCCGGCTGCAGGATGTCGGGGTTCATGCCCAGGCACATCGAGCAGCCCGCGCTCGCGCCAGTCGAAGCCGGCGTCGCTGAAGATCTCGTCGAGGCCCTCGCTCTCGGCCTGCGCGCTTCACCTGCACGGAGCCGGGCACGACCATCGCGTGGACGCTGCTCGGCGACCTTGCGGCCCTGGATCACCTCCGCGGCGGCGCGCAGGTCGTCGATGCGCGAGTTGGTGCACGAGCCGATGAAGACGCGGTCGAGCGTGATCTCCTCGATCGGCGTGCCGGCCTCGAGGCCCATGTAGTCGAGCGCCGCGGCGCGCTCGCCGGTCGCCCGAGTCGGGCTCCGGGCACGCGCCCGGCGACGCCGACGACCATGCCCGGGGTTCGTGCCCCAGCGTGACCATCGGGCTGATCGCGCTGACGTCGACCGTGATCTCGCGGTCGAAGGTCGCGCCCTCGTCGGTGTGCAGCGTCGCGCCAGCGCGCGACGGCGCGTCCCAGTCCGCGCCTGTCGGCGCCGACGTGCCGGCCCTCGAAGTCGAACGTCGTCTCGTCCGGCGCGATCATGCCGGCGCGCCCGCCGCCCTCGATCGTCATGTTGCAGATCGTCATGCGGCCTTCCATCGAGAGCGCCGCGATCGACGTCGCCGGCGTACTCGATGACGTGCCCGACGGCGCCGTCGACGCCGATCTTGCCGATGATCGCGAGGATCAGGTCCTTGGCGGTGACGCCGGGGCCGAGCTGCCCGTCGTAGCTGATCCGCATCGACTTCGGCTTGCGCTGCAGGCAGCGTCTGCGTGGCGAGCACGTGCTCGACCTCGGACGTGCCGATGCCGAAGGCCAGCGCGCCGAACGCGCCGTGCGTCGCGGTGTGGCTGTCGCCGCAGACGATCGTCATGCCGGGCTGGGTGATGCCCAGCTCCGGGCCCGATGACGTGCACGATGCCCTGGCGCTCGGAGCCCAGCGAGTAGAGCGGGATGCCGAACTCCTCGCAGTTGGGCTCGAGCGTCTCGCACCTGGATGCGGCTGAGCTCGTCTGATCCGCGCCGCGACCGGCGTGCCGTCGGTCGGGACGTTGTGGTCGGCGGTCGCGAGCGTGCGGTCGGGCCGGCGCACCTTGCGACCGGCGAGCCGCAGGCCGTCGAACGCCTGCGGCGCTCGTGACCTCGTGGACGAGGTGCAGGTCGATGTAGATGAGGTCGTCGGCGACCTCGTGGGCGGCCCAGATCTTGTCGAACAGCGGGTGGGTTCGGCATGGCGTGCTCTAGCTCCGTCGGAGGCCCGACGCGACGACGGCCAGGATGGCCGCCGGCTCGGGGCCCGGGTTCTCGAAGTGGTGTGGAAGATCGGCGTCGAAGGTGACGCAGTCGCCGGCGTCGAGCGCGTGGCGCTCGCCGTCGATGTCGCAGCACGACGGCGCCGGCGCTCGACGAGCGCGATCTCGCGGCTGCCGGGCTCGTGCATCGGCGGAGTCGCCCGGGCCGCCGGTCCGGGCGCCGGGCGCGAGCACGTGGCGGCTGAGCTCGGCGCGCTGGCCGGGCAGCGGCGGCGTGAGGATCTCGAAGGCGTGCCCGCTGCGGCCGAGCCGCCGCCGCGGCGCTCATCCGCGCGCACGACGGAGACCGCGCCGCCCTCGTCGAGGCGCAGCAGCTGCGACAGCGCAGCTCCAGCCCCGCCGCGATCCGCGCCGCGATCGCAGCGTCGGGCTCGTCTCGCCGCGCTCGACCTGGCTGAGCATCGGCGCGCTGACACCCGAGCGCTCGGCGAGGTCGCGCAGCGACAAGTCCACCGGCCTCGCGCAGCGCCTTCACGCGCGGGCCGATCGCTGATCGACGGCTGGGTGTCGGCGACGGCCGCCATGACGAGCGTACGTTATCACGTACGCTCGTCCGTCGCGAGGCCGCTGCGGTCGGCGCGGCGCACGGAAGCGGCTCCGGCACCTCGGGCTTCGGCCGTGGCTCGATCGCCGCGCGCGTCGCCTTGCGACCGCGAGCGTGAGCGCGCGCAGGTACGCGCGCCCGACGCCTCGAGGATGTCCGTCGCGACGCCCTGGCCCGTCGGCGTCTGGCCGTCGAGCTCGAGCACGACGTCGACCTCGCCGAGCGCGTCCTGGCCGTCGGTGACGGCGTCGACGCGGAACTCGCGCAGCCGCGCGTCGATCGCCGGTCGCCGCGTTGATCGCGCGGAAGATGGCGTCGATCGGGCCGTCGCCGGTGAAGGAGCCCTGCGCGAGCGACCCGTCGGGCAGCCGCACCGCGACCGTCGCGTGCGGCGGGCGCTTCGAGGCCTCGACGTCGAACGACTCGAGCGCGTAGCCGGTCTCCTCGCGCAGCTCGTCGGTGACGAGCGCCTCGAGGTCCATCGCGGTGACCTTCTTCTTCTTGTCCGCGAGCTCCTTGAAGCGCTTGAACGCGGTGTTCAGCGCCTGCGCCGTCGACCGTGAAGCCGAGCTCCTCCAGCGCCTGGCGCAGCGCGTGCGCGGCCGGAGTGCTTGCCGAGCACGAGCTGGTTGGCGTCCAGGCCGACGGTCGTCGCGTCCATGATCTCGTAGGTCGTGCGCTCCTTCAGCACGCCGTCCTGGTGGATGCCCGACTCGTGCGCGAACGCGTTGCGCCCGACGATCGCCTTGTTCGGCTGCACCGCGTAGCCGGTCAGCGCGCGAGACCAGCCGGCTCGTGCGCGCAGATCTCGGTCGTGACGACGCCGGTGTGCAGACGCCGACGGCGTCGCCGCGCGTGCTGCAGCAGCATCACGATCTCCTCGAGCGACGCGTTGCCGGCGCGCTCGCCGATGCCGTTGATCGCGCACTCGACCTGCCGCGCGCCCGCCAGCACGCCGGCGAGCGAGTTGGCGACGGCGAGGCCGAGGTCGTCGTGGCAGTGCGTCGACAGCACGACGCCGCGCGAGGCCCGGCACCCGCTCGTACAGCTGCGTCGAGGTAGCGCGCTGTACTCGTCCGGCATCGCGTAGCCGACGGTGTCGGGGATGTTGATCGTCGTCGCGCCCTCGTCGATCGCGATCTGGCAGCATCTCGGCGGTGAACTCGACGTCGGCGCGCGTCGCGTCCATCGGCGAGAACTCGACGTCGTCGCAGAGCGCCCGCGCCTGCGCGACGGCGGCGCGCGCCAGCCCGCGCACGTCCTCGCGCGTGTTCTGCATCTGGTGCTCGATGTGGATGTCGCGACGTCGAGACGAACGTGTGGATGCGCGGGCGCTCGGAGTCGCGGACCGCCTCCCAGGCGCGGTCGATGTCCGCCGGCGTTCGCGCGCGCGAGGCCGGCGATGACCGGGCCCTGCACCTCGCGCGCGATCGCCTGGACGGCCTCGAAGTCGCCGGGCGAGGCGATCGGGAAGCCGGCCTCGATGATGTCGACGCCGAGCCGCGCGAGCTGCTGGGCGATCTCGAGCTTCTCCGCCGTGTTGAGCGAGATGCCCGGCGACTGCTCGCCGTCGCGCAGCGTCGTGTCGAAGATCAGTACGCGGTTGTCATCCATCGGTCGTTCCCTTCCCTGCGGCTCGTGCTTCTCGGACATCCTCGGTGGTCAGTTGCGGCTTGGCGGCCGCCCACGCGCTATTCCCCCCGGAGGGGGAGGAGGAGAAGTCGGAGGTCGAGCAGGAACGACACGAAGCGTGAGCGTAGCAACGGAATCAGGCCCGCGCAAACGCTCAGGGAACGAGCACGACCTTGCCGACGTTGCGGCGCTCGGCGAGGATCCGGTGCGCCTCCGGGCGCGTTCGCGAACGGCACCGCCTCGTGCACGACCGGCCGCACGGTCCCGTCCTCGATCAGCTCGGTGACCGGGTCCGATCCACGGCTCAGGCGTCCCGCGGTCCTTCCAGAGGCGTGAGCATGTTCAGGCCGATGAACGCCTTGGAGTCCTGCATCTGGTTGATCAGGTTGAAGCCGCGGAGCATCGGGAGGGCCTTCGGCAGCGACCTTCAGCATGTTCTTCTTCTCGCCCTCGCTGACGCTCGAGGCGCCGTAGCCGACGAGCCGCCCGCCGGGCCGCAGCAGCCCATGCTGCGCTTGAACGACGGGCCGCCGATCGCGTCGAGCACGATGTCGAGCGGCGGCACGGCCGACCACCAGCCGTCGCGGCGTGTAGTCGAGCGGATGCTCGACGCCCTGGGCGCGGATCGCCTCGTGCTTGCCCGGGCGACGCCGTGCCCCAGACCTCGGCGCCGTAGCGCTTCGCGATCTGGGTGGCCGCGATGCCGACGCCGCCGGCCGCGGCCTGGATCAGCACGCGGTCGCCCTCGCGCAGGCTGCCGTAGCCGAGCAGCGCCGGCCCAGGCGGTCGCGTAGTTCACCGGGCATCGCGGCGCCCTGCTCGAAGCTCAGCGCCGTCGGGCAGCGGGATCGCGTCGGCGTGCGCGACGACGACCTCCTCCGCGTAGCCGCCGAACTGCGTGCCGGCCATCACGCGATCGCCGACGGCGAGCGTGGTGACGCCCTCCCCCACCTCGGCGATCGTGCCGGCGACCTCGTAGCCGACGACGCACGGCACCTCGGGCGAGTCCGGGTAGAGCCCGACCCGCGCGAGCGTGTCGGCGAAGTTCACGCCCGGCCGCGCGCGACCTCGATCCGGACCTCGCCCGGGCCGCAGGGCGGGCTCGGCCGCTCCTGCGACCTGCAGGACCTCGGGGCCGCCGTGACGGGTGATGACGATGACGCGCATCGCGCCACCCTACCCGCGGGCGTCAGCGCGCCGGGAGCTCGATCTCGCGTGACCGCAGCGATGTGGCGGTCCATGCCCTCCAGCCGGGCTCTCACCGTGACGACGACGTAGGACGAGCGTGAACATCACGTGGGCGATCAGGATCGTCGACGAAGCCCGGTGCTGACGTACAGCGTCAGGAACAAGCCGAGCAGCGCGGCGCCGAGCACGACCTCGGGCGTGGCGAGCGGCAGGAAGACGAAGCAAGTCGACGCCGCCGCGCCCGCGGAAGCGGTAGCGCACGAGCGCCAGCGCGATGAACGTGCCCGAGCGTCGACGGCGATCGAGCGTCGTGAGCGCCGCGATCGACAGCGAGTTCGTGCAGCGCGCGTCGTGCAGGTCCGCGATCGGCGAACGGGTGCTGCCCAGTGCTCGAGCGTGAAGCCCTGCCAGGTGAAGTTGAAGCGGCCCTTGTTGTCGTTGAACGAGAACAGGACGATCGACGAAGATCGGGATGAACAGGTAGAGCGATCGCCGAGGACCGCCCAGACGCCCGATCGCCCAGTCGCGGATGCGCTGTCGACGCGTGCGTCGCTCATGCGGCCGCGGCCTCCGACGAGCCGCGCGCAGGTCCCGAGCGACGCGGGCGTGCGATGACGATGCCCGATCAGGATCGCCGACCATCAGGATGAACGACAGCGCGGCGGCCGTCGGGTAGTCGAGGACGTTCGAGGAACTGCGACTGGATGACGTTGCCGATCATGTACTGCTGCGAGGTGCCCGAGCAGCGCGGCGTTGATGAAGTCACCGATCGCCGGGATGAAGCGTCAGCAGCGAGCCGGCGAAGATGCCCGGCAGCGCGAGCGGCAGCGTGACCTTGCGGAACGCGGTCGCGCGGCTGGCGTAGAGGTCGGTCGCCGCCTCGAGCAGCCGGCGGTCGATGCTGCTCGAGCGAGACGTACAGCGGCAGCACCATGAACGGCAGGAAGTTGTAGGTGATGCCGGCGATCACGGCCGTGCGCGTGGCCAGCAGGCGGCCGTTCGTCGCCGAGCAGGCCGAGCGTCTGCGAACGCGTTGACGACCCAGCCGTCGTCGGTGAGGATCAGCTGCCAGGCGACCGTCCGCAGCACGATCAGGCTGATGAAGAACGGCAGGATGATCAGCAGCAGCATCAGGTTCTTCCAGCGGCCCGCCTTGAAGGCGATGAAGTAGGCGAGCGGGAAGGCGATGATCAGGCACGAGGATCGTCGCGATGGCCGCGTACTCGACCGAGCGCACGAGCTGCGTCGGAGTAGCTCCGAGATCGCGTCGGGGTAGACGTGACCAGTCCCAGGTGCAGCGTGAAGCCGTCCTCGGGGTTGCCGGTCATGCAGCGAGACGCCACAGCTGGTTGACGAGCGGGATCGCGAAGAAGACGATCAGCCACAGCAGGCCCGGCGCGATGAAGCAGCCACGGGAGCAGCGCCCGGCGGCGGCGCAGTGTGAGCCAGCCGCCGCCGGACTGCGGCGCCGCGCTGGCGCCGGTCGCGCTCACGCCCCGGTGACCTTCTGCATCGTCCGCCGTCAGCTCACGCTCGGCGCGGCGCCAGGCTCGGGTACGGCGTGGAGCTTGCGCGAGGGTCTCGTCGGGCGGGAAGATCAGCGGGTTGTTGGCGAGCTTCGGGATCGGTCTTCTCGAGGACCTCCTTCGACGCCCTTGACCGGGCGAGATGTAGTTGACGTAGGCCGCGATCTTGGCGGCGACCGCCGGGCTCGTAGACGTAGTTCATCAACGTCTCGGCGCCGTAGGCCGTGCTCGGCCTTCTGCGGGATCATCATGTTGTCGGCGACCAGGTCATCGCGCCCTCCTCGGGCACGAGGAACTCGCAGGTTGGGGTTGTCGGCCTGGAGCTGGACGAGGTCGCCGGACCAGGCGACGCACGCCCAGAGGTTGCCCTTGGCCGCAGGTCGGTCGATGTAGTCGTTGCCGGTGAAGCGGCGGATCTGGCCCTTCTTGCTCGTCCTCGTCGATCTTGTCGATCGCCGCCGAGTAGTCGTCCGATCGTCGCCGTCGTCGGATCCATGCCCGTCGCCGAGCAGCATCAGGCCGGCGGAGTCGCGCCACTCGCTGAAGCATCGTGACCCGGCCCTTGAACGCCGGGATCGAAGAGGTCGTTGATGCTCGTGCAGCTTGCGCCCGGTCTTCTTCGGGTTGTAGCCGATGCCCGTGACGCCCGGACTGCCACGGCAGCGTGAAGTCGCGGTTCTTGTCGTACGGCGGATGCGCTGAGGCTGTCGCTGCAGGTTCTGACGACGTTCGGCACGTTCTTCTTGTCGATCGGCTCGACGTAGCCGAGGTCGACCCAGCGGGCGGCCATCCAGTCGGTCAGCGCGACGAGTCGCGGCCGATGCGGCTGACCGGCCTCGAGCTGCTGGCGGACCTTGCCGAAGAACTCCTCGTTGTCGTTGATAGTCCTCGACGTAGCTTGCACGCTTGCGCGCCGTACTTCTTCTCGCACGGCGGGAGCACCTTCTAGTCGATGTAGAGCGGCCAGTTCGAGAAGATCGAGCTTGCCGATCGCCTCCTTCGGGTGATTGACGCTCGCCGGCTTCGACGGTCGTGGCGGACTTCTTCGTGCCCTCGACCCCGCCGCACGCGGCGAGGAACGAGCTCGTGACGCCGACGCTCAGCCCGGCGGCCGCGAAGCGACGCAGCGCGGACCGTCGCGATATCGGATCGCCCTCGACGAGCCGCTCGAACAGCAGCTCCATCGACTCCTCGGGCGGCTCGGTCCCACGATCATGCGGCGGTCGTGTCATTCCCTGTCTCCTTGGCGACGACGAAGGTGTGCTCCGGATCCCAGACCGCCGCGACGCGACGCCCGGGGCCGATGGTCTCCAGGCTCGAGCCTCGCGTTCTGCGCGAACACCTGGACGTCATCGCCCACCGTCGGTGCGCACGACGTACTGCGTGGAGACGCCGAGGAAGCTGGCGTCCGTGACGTGGCCGAGGAGCACGTTGTGCGCCGTCGGCCGAGCCGGCGTCCTCTGCCGGCTGAAGCGTGATCTTCTCGGGGCGCACGCCGATCCGCACGATCCCGTCGCCCGCGTCGTCGCCGACCGCGCTGCCGGCGCGCGCAGCCGTGCGCCGTCGTGCGTCGAACTCGGCGACGTCGGCCGTGCGGCCCGCGCGGCTTGGCGTCGAGCAGGTTCGACGAGCCGAGGAAGTTGGCGACGAACTCGGTCTGCGGGCGGTCGTAGAGGTCGGTCGCGCGACGCCGAGCTGGTCGATCCGGCCGTCGTTCATCACGGCGATCGTGTCGGCCATCGTCATCGCCTCCTCCTGGTCGTGCGTGACGTGCACGAACGTGATGCCGACCTCGCGCTGGATGTGGCTTGAGCTCGATCTGCAGCTGCTTGCGCAGGCGCAGGTCGAGCGCGCCGAGCGGCTCGTCGAGCAGCAGCGCCGCGGGCGGTTGACGAGCGCGCGGGCGAGCGCGACGCGCTGCTGCTGGCCGCCGGACATCTGCGTCGGCCGGCGCTTGGCCAGCGGGCCGAGCTCGACGAGGTCGAGCGTCTCGGCGACGCGCCGCTTGACGTCGGCCTTCGGCACCTTGCGGCGCTCGAGCCCGAACGCGACGTTCTTCTCGACCGTCATGTGCGGGAACAGCGCGTAGCTCTGGAAGACCGTGTTGACGTCGCGCTTGTGCGGCGGCACGTTCGGTGACGTCGGCGCCGGCGAGCTCGATGCGTCCCGGCAGTCGGCTCCTCGAAGCCGCCGATCATCCGCAGCGTCGTCGTCTTGCCGCAGCCCGACGGGCCGAGCAGGGCGAAGAAGCTGCCGCGCGGGATATCGAGCGTCAGGTCGTCGACCGCGACCATGTCGCCGAAGCGCTTGGTCAGGTTGCGCAGGGCGATGTCGGTCTCTGGCGCGGTCACGTCAGTGATGTCGGGTCCTCATTCCGGGATGCGAACGACGATGATCGGACGGTCTGCGAGGTGGATCAGCTTGTTCGGCGTCGACCCGACGAGCGCGCCCTTCAGCGGCCGCTCGCCGTATGAGCCGACGACGATGAAGCGGGCGTCGACGTCATCGGCGATCTTGACGAGCGCGCTCGCCGCGCTCTCCTCGATGTACTCCTTGCGCAGCTGCACTCCGGCGGCCTGCGCGGCGGCCTCGGCCTCGGCGAGCATGGCGTCGCCGTGCGCGTGCACCTTCGCGTCGAGGTCGTGCGACTCGCCGCCGATGATCACGCGGTCGTACGCGAACACGGCGACGACATCGCCGCCGATCTCGCCCGGCGACCTTGAGCGCCTCCGACAGCGCGGCCTTGGAGCCATCCGTGCCGTCGTACCCGATGACGATCGTCTTGCTGCTCATGTCATGCGCCTCCGGCCGGGGATGCCGCGACGAGTGCCGGATCGGCGACCTCGCGCTTGCGCTTGAAGAACTCCGGATGCCCCTGCGCGCGCCAGATCAGCATCAGGATCGCGCCGAGCACCATGAAGCTGATCCCGATGACGAGCGGCGGCCCGAGCCCCAGCCACGAGTCGCCGGACTCGGAGTTCTCCGGCTTCGACAGGTCGATGCAGGACTTGACCAGGATCCCCAGCAGCATCAGGCCGCCGAGCACCGGCGCGACGCCGAGGAAGAGGAAGTTCTTCACGCTCGTGAAGACCTGCTTGCGGTAGTAGATCGTGCAGGCGAACGCCGTCAGCCCGTAGTAGAAGGCGATCCACAGGCCGAGCGCGGCGATCGCGTCGAACAGGATGTTCTCGGACACGAGCGTCAGCCCGACGTACCAGACGACCGACAGGATCGCCCATGAGCCAGGTCGAGAACGCCGGCGTCAGGTAGCGCTTGTCGACCTCGCCCGAACTTCGCCGGCAGCGCCTTCGCGCGCGCCATCGACAGCGACGTGCGCGCGGTCGGGAGGATCGTCGTCTGACACGAGGCCGCCGCCGACGACAGCACCGCGATGATCACGATCTTGCCGAGCGTCGAGCTTCCGAACACGTCGTTGGCGAGCAGGCCGAGCACGTCGCCGGAGTTGTCGGTCGCGAGCCGCTCCGGCCCGGCGAAGGAGATCGCCGCGACGGTGACGATCACGTACGTCAGCACGAGGATGATCGTCGCCCAGATCGCCGCCCTGCCCGGGTGCCTCGCCGGGATCCTCGGTCTCCTCGTTCACGGTGACCGTCGTGTCCCAGCCCCAGTAGATGAAGATCGCGACCAGCAGCCCGGAGACGAACGCGCTCGTCGACGTGATGCCGGCGGGGTTGAACCACTCGGCCGTCGGCTTCACGGAGCCGGCGGGCGCGTCGTTGGCGAACACGCGCACCAGCGCGACCACCGAGAACAGCGCGAGCGTGATGAGCTCGGCGGCGAGCAGGCCGATCTGGGTCTTGCGCGTTGAGCTCGATGCCGATGACGCAGATCCAGGTCATCGCGGCGATGAAGATGACGCCGAGGATCGTCACGGCGAGCGTCGACGCGTCGTCGACGCCGAACAGCAGGAAGGTGTAGAGCCCGGCGATCTGCGCGAGGTTCGCCATCACGATCACGTCCGCGACGATGATCGCCCAGCCGCCGATCCAGCCCCAGGACGGGCCCATCGCCCGGGTGACCCACGAGAACGTGGTGCCGCAGTCCGGATCGGCCCGGTTCATCCAGTAGTAGGCCGACGCCACGAGCAGCATCGGGATGAACGCGGCGATCATGATCGACCGGCGCGTGAACGCCGATGCCGGCGATGGCCACCACGATGCCCGAGCGACGCGGCGAGCGAATAGCCCGGCGCCGTCGAGGCGACGCCGATGACGATGCCGGAGATGAATCCGATCGCGCCGGTCTTCAGCCCCTTCTCGCCCGGCGCCCGAGCCTTCGGGAACGACGGCGCGCTTGGGGGCGGGGACGGAGGCAGCTTCCATGGGTCGGCACCCTATGGTCCGCGCCCGTCGGACCGCAAGCGCCCGATTGGCGAGCCGGGCCCGCCGCGCGCTGGCCAGGGTGTCAGGCCAGGCTGACGGCGCGGCCGGCCGTGAAGCCGCCGGCGCCTGGTGATCTCGTCGACCAGCGCGTCCGGAATCGCGTCGTGCGTCGTCACGACCATCACGGCCTCGCCGTCCGACTCGCCGGTGTCCTCGTCCGGCTCGTAGCCGACCGCGGCGGCGTCGATGTTGACGCCGTGCGCGCCGAAGGTCGTGCCGACGAGGCCGATCACGCCGGGCCGGTCGAGGTAGCGGAAGAGCGCCATGTGGTCCTCGAGCTGCAGGTTGAAGCGCCGGCCCCAGACCTCGAGCAGGTGCGGGCGGTTGCGGCGGCCGAGCGTCGTGCCGACGACGCGCGCCGGGCGTCCGCCCGAGATCACCGTCACGCGGACCAGCTCGGTGAAGTCGCGCGCGCTCGTGCGCGTCGTCTCGGACACGACGATGCCGCGCTCGGCGGCGATCCCGGGCGCGTTGACGGTGTTGACCTCGTCCTCGGTGTGACCCGAGAGCACGCCGAGCAGCACCGCGGTCGTCAGCGGGCGGCAGTCGCGGTCGGCGAGGCGGCCGAGGTACTCGACCTCGATGCGGTCGATCGAGCCGTTCTGGCCGATCACCGCGGCGAGCCGGCCGAGGCGGCGGCAGAGCGGCAGGAACGGGCCGAGCACCTCGAGGTCCTCGGCGCGCGACCGCCGGCACGTTGACGGCGGTCGTGACGCTGCCGCCGGTGAGCGCGGCGACGACCTGCTCGGCGGCCTGGAAGCCGGCGCGGTCGGTCGCCTCGGCGGTCGAGGCGCCGAGGTGCGGCGTGACGACGACGTTCGGGTAGGCGAACAGCGGGTGCTCGGTCATCGGCTCGCTGCGGAAGACGTCGAGCGCGGCGCCGCCGACCTTGCCGGAGTCCAGCGCGGCCTGCAGGTCCTCGTCGACGATCAGCGGCCCGCGGGCGACGTTGAGGATGCGCACGCCGTCCTTCATCTTCGCGAACGCCTCGGCGTTGAGCCAGCCCTCGGTCTCCGGCGTCTTGGGCAGGTGGACGGTGATGAAGTCCGCCGACCGCGTAGACCTCGTCCGAGCTCGTCGGCCTGCTGCACGCCGAGCGTCGCGGTAGCGGTCGGCGCCGACGTACGGGTCGTAGGCGAGCACCTTCATGCCGAAGCCCTGGGCGCGCTCGGCGACGAGCTGGCCGATCCGGCCGAACCCGAGGATGCCGAGCGTCTTGTCCATCAGCTCGATGCCCGAGTACTTCGAGCGGTCCCAGCGGCCCGCGACGAGCGCGCGCGTGGGCCTGCGGGACGTTGCGCGCGAGCGCCAGCAGCAGCGCCATCGTGTGCTCGGCCGCGGTGACGACGTTCGACTGCGGCGCGTTGGCGACGATGATGCCGCGCTTGGTCGCCTCGGGGACGTCGACGTTGTCGACGCCGACGCCCGGCGCGGCCGACCGCCTTGCAGGTGCTCGGCGTGCGACAGCGCCTCGGCGTCGAGCTTCGTCGCCGAGCGGATCAGGATGCCGTCGAAGCCGCCGATCCGCTCGAGCAGCTGCTCACGCGTCCAGTCGAAGCCGGTCTCGACGTCGAAGCCGGCGTCGCGCAGCAGCTCGATCCCCGACTCGCCGATGTTCTCGGCCACGAGCACGCTGGTCATGACGCTGCCTCCTGCTTCTGGCGGTCGACGACCCAGTCGATGCAGGCGGTCAGCGCCCGCACGTCGTCCGGGTCGATCGCCGGGAACATGCCGACGCGCAGCTGGTTGCGGCCGAGCTTGCGGTAGGGCTCGACGTCGACGACGCCGTTGGCGCGCAGCGTCGCGGCGACGGCGGCCGCGTCGACGCTGTCGTCGAAGTCGATCGTGCCGACGACGAGCGAGCGCTTGGCCGGGTCGGCGACGAACGGCGTCGCGTACGGCGCCGCCTCGGCCCAGGCGTAGAGGTGGTCCGAGGACGCCGTGGTGCGCGCGACGCAGAAGTCCAGGCCGCCCTGCCGCGATTCATCCAGTCGAGCTGCTCGACGAGCAGGATCAGCGTCGCCGAGCGCGGGCGTGTTGTAGGTCTGGTCCTTGACGCTGTTCTCCAGCGCCGTCTGGAGGTTCAGGAAGTCCGGGATCCAGCGGCCCGGAGCTCGCGATCTCGCCGATCCGCTCCTGCGCGGCCGGGCTCAGCAGCGCGAGCCACAGCCCGCCGTCGGAGGCGAAGCACTTCTGCGGCGCGAAGTAGTAGACGTCGGCCTGCGCGGCGTCGAGCGGCAGGCCGCCGGCGCCCGAGGTCGCGTCGATCGCGACGAGCGCGTCGCCGGCGTCCGCGGGCCGCACGACCGGGACCATCACGCCGGTCGACGTCTCGTTGTGCGCCCACGCGATCAGGTCGGCCGCCGGATCGGCGACCGGCTCGGGCGCGTCGCCGGGCTCGGCGCTCGACGACGATCGGATCGTGCAGGAACGGCGCCGCGTCGGTCGCCTTGGCGAACTTCGACGGAGAACTCGCCGTAGACCAGGTGCAGCGAGCGCTCGCGCACGAGCCCGATCGTCGCGGCGTCCCAGAACGCGGTCGCGCCGCCGTTGCCGAGCGCGACGACGTAGCCCTCGGGCAGGTCGAACAGGTCCGAGAGGCCCTCGCGGACGCGGCCGACGAGCTCCTTCACCGGGCGCTGGCGGTGCGAGGTGCCCATCAGGACGGCGCCCTCGGTCGCCAGGCCGGCGAGCTGCTCGGGCCGGACCTTCGACGGGCCGCAGCCGAAGCGGCCGTCGGCGGCAACAGGTTCTCGGGGATCGTCAGCGCTGCGGTGGCGTTCACGTGGGACTCCGCGGGTTCGTGGGTGAGCGGCGGTGCCCAGGCGCGCGGCGGTGAGACGGCCGTCGCTCCCCGGTGGTCAGTTCCACCTACAGGCGCCAGTTGCGACGGTCCGGCCGAGGATAGCGAAGCGCCCGGCTCAGCCCTGCGCGAAGCCCTCGTCCTGGATCCAGTCCATGTGCGAGCGCAGGTCCTTGCCGGTCGCCTCGAGCTGCGATGTCGCGCCCTCTTCGCGCATCCGCTTGAAGTTCTCCTGGCCGGCGCGGTTCTCGGCGATCCACTCGCGGGCGAACGTGCCGTCCTGGATCTCGCCGAGGATCTGCTTCATCTCCGCGCGGGTCTCGTCGTTGACGATCCGCGGGCCGCGCGTGTAGTCGCCGTACTCGGCGGTGTTCGAGATCGAGTAGCGCATGCCGGCGAGACCCTTCTCGTACATCAGGTCGACGATCAGCTTGAGCTCGTGGAGGCACTCGAAGTAGGCCATCTCGGGGTCGTAGCCCGCCTCGACGAGCGTCTCGAAGCCGGCCTGCACGAGCGCGCTGGCGCCGCCGCAGAGGACGGCCTGCTCGCCGAAGAGGTCGGTCTCGGTCTCGTCCTTGAAGGTCGTCTCGATGACGCCGCCGCGGGTGCAGCCGATGCCCTTGGCGTAGGCGGCGGCGATGTCGCGCGCGCTGCCGGTCGCGTCCTGGTGGATCGCGATCAGGCCGGGGACGCCCGAGCCCTCGAGGTACTGGCGGCGCACGAGGTGGCCGGGGCCCTTCGGCGCGGCGAGCGAGACGTCGACGTCCTTCGGCGGCTCGACCTCGCCGTAGTGGATCGAGAAGCCGTGACCGAACATCAGCATGTTGCCCGGCTCGAGGTTGCCGGCGATGTCGGCCTCGTAGATGTCGTGGTGCAGCTCGTCGGGGACGAGCATCATCACGATGTCGCCCTTGGCGGCGGCGTCGGCGGGGCTGAGGACCTCGAGCCCGGCGGCCTGCGCCTGCGCGACCTTGTCCGAGCCCTCGCGGATGCCGACGACGACGCTGACGCCGCGAGTCCTTGAGGTTCTGGGCGTGGGCGTGGCCCTGGGAGCCGAAACCGATGATCGCGACGGTCTTGCCGTCGAGGTGCGCGAGGTCTGCGTCGTCGTCGTAGAACATGGCGCGGCATGGTAGGACAGCGGGCGCCGCGAGTGTCCTCAGGCCGCGCGGCATACTGAACGCGGATGCCGATCTCGCCCGATGCGACGGACGCGGAGCTGCGCGCGTTCTACGAGGACTGCTACACGCCCGGAGCCGGGCATGGCCGTGACGCCGACGGCGCGCGCGCCGGCGGACTGGCGCGCGTTGTGCGCCCGCGGGAAGGCCGACCACGTGACCGTGCTGTGCGCGCGCGCCGGGCTCGCTCCGCAGCGCGTTCTGGAGGTCGGCTGCGGCGACGGCGCGATCCTCGGCTGGCTCGCCGCCGACCGCTTCGCACCGACGCTCGACGGCTGCGAGCTGTCGGAGGCGGCGGTCGCGATCGCGGCGGCGCGGCCCGGCGTCGGCGAGGTGCGCGCGATCGGCGCGGGCGACCTCCCGTACGCGGACCGGCAGCTACGACCTCGGGATCCTCAGCCACGTGCTCGAGCACGTGCACGACCCGGCGGCGCTGCTGCGCGACACGGCGCGCGTCTGCGGCGCGGTCGTCGTCGAGGTCCCGCTCGAGGACAACGCTTCCGCGCGGCGACCCGGCAAGCGCGCGCATGCGCTGGAGATCGGGCACCTGCAGCGGTTCTCGCGGCGCGAGATGCACGAGGTCGTCGCCGCTGCGGGGCTGCGGGTCGGCGCCGAGCTGTCCGACCCGCTCCCGCGCGAGGTGCACCGGTTCTGGGCCGACGACGCGTCGCAGCTGCGGCGCGCCGACGCGCGCTGGCTCGCGCGCCGCGCGCTGATGACCGTCCCGCCGCTCGGCCGGCGTGCGATCACGGTGCACTGGGCGGCCGCCTGCGTTCCGGCCGCCTAGCCGTCGTTCGCCTCAGGCGTCGGCGGCGGCGATCAGCGCGCGGGCCGGCAGCGCGACCGACCCGTCCGGCCGCGACGTACTGCGGCGTAGCCCGCGTCGACGGCGTCACGCAGCTCGTAGTGCTCGGCGGGCGTCAGCTTCGCGAGCGCGGCGTCGAGTGAGATCGAGACCGTGCGCTGGTGGTCCCACCACGCGTCGAGGCTCTCCGCCCGCCAGGTGAAGTCGAGTGGCTCGACCTCGACGTCGGAGAAGCCGGCCGCGGCGAGCAGCTCGTCGACGTCGCCCGGGCGCCGCGAGCGCGAACATGCCGGGCGTGCCGGGCGCGGGCTTCGCCGCGAGCTCGCGCGCGAGCGAGCTCGCGCTGCAGCACGCCGATCCACGGGTTGTCGGCGAGCGGCGCCCAGACGGCGAGCGCGATCCGCCCGCCCGGCCGCAGCACGCGCCGCGCCTCGCGCAGCGCGGCCTCGGGGTCGGCGAGCAGCATGTAGCCCCAGCGGCTCAGCACGACGTCGAACAGCGCGGTCGAGACGTCGAGCCACTCGGCCTCCATCTGGCGCACCTGGACGTTGTCGGCGCCGCTCGCCTCGACATGCGCCTTCGCCGCCTCGACCATCGCGTCGGCGCCGTCGGTGATCATCACCCGTCCCCCGGGCTTCACGAGCTCGGCGGCGAGCAGCCCCGTGTCGCCCAGGCCGGCGGCGACCTCGAGCACGTCCTGACCGGGCTGCAGGCGCCCAAGCTCGATCAGTCGCTCGGACACGGCGAGCGCCGACTGCTGGATCGCCTCGCGTCGCGCCGTCCAGCCACCGGCCGCGCGCTCCCAGCTGTCACGACTGTCAGCGCGGTAGGCGTCGGCGTCCATGGCGGCAAGCCTAGAGCGCGCGGCGCAGCAGCTTGCCGCTGTCGGTGCGCGGGAGCTCGTCGACGACGCGGATCTCCTTCGGGACCTCCCACGGCGCCAGCCGCTCGCGGCAGAACTCGAGGATCGACGCCGTGTCCGGGCGCAGCTCCGGGCGCTGCGACGACCGTCGCGAGCACGACCTGTCCCCAGCGGTCGTCCGGTCTGCCGTGCACGGCTGCCTCGGCGACGTCGGGGTGCTGCTCGAGCACCTGCTCGACGGCCTGCGGAGCGACGTTCTCGCCGCCGCTGATGATCACGTCGTCGCGGCGGCCGAGCACGACGACGTGCCCGTCCGGCCTCGGCCCGGCCGAGGTCCCCGGTTCGCAGGACCGGGCCCGCGTCGGGCGACAGCGTCGGGCCCTCGACGAGGATCTCGCCGTCCGGGTCGACCGACGACGCGCGTGCAGAACAGCGGGACCCCGTTGGTGAGGATCTGCGAGCACGCCTCGGTCATGCCGTACGTCGGCGCGACGGGGACGCCGGCGTCCGCGGCGCGCTCGAGCAGCGCCGGCGAGATCGCGGCGCCGCCGAGCAGCGCCCAGCGCAGCGCCGGCGGCTCGCGCAGCCCGGCGTCGAGCAGCCGCGTGAGCGTCGCCGGGACGAGCGAGACGAGCGTCGGGCCCGCTCGGGTCGCGCAGCGCGGC
The DNA here is from genome assembly GCA_963821685.1 of uncultured Actinomycetes bacterium. Taxonomy (GTDB): domain Bacteria; phylum Actinomycetota; class Thermoleophilia; order Solirubrobacterales; family Solirubrobacteraceae; genus F1-60-MAGs163. Next base: position 499,316 of record CAWGEW010000009.1, read on the forward strand.
GAGCACGCGATCGACGTCGAAGCGCTCGTGCACGATCGCGCCGGTGCCGTAGATCGCCGAGCGCATCAGGATCGACAGGCCGCCGACGTGCGCGAGCGGCAGGCAGCAGAGCCAGCGCTCGTCGGGGTCGACGCCGAGCGCGACCGCCGAGCCGAGCGCGCTCCAGAGCCAGTTGCCGTACGTCAGCGTGACCGGGCGCGCGTCGGCGCTCGTGCCCGAGGTGTGGACGACCACCGCCGGCAGCGTCGAGGTCGTGCGTGTCGCGCAGGATCGCGGCCGGGTCCTCGTCGCCTTCGAGCGGCCCGTCGACGAGCACGGCGCAGCTCGCGCGCGCGCTGCGGCGCGCTCGGGCAGCCGGAAGCTGCGGGTCGATCGGGACGGCGACCGCCCCGAGCAGCAGGCAGCCGTGCAGCGCGATCGCGAAGTCCTCGCCGGCCGGGCAGCGCGAGCGCCACGCGGTCTCCAGGCCGCGACCCCGAGCGCCGCCAGCCGCCGCGCCGCGGACTGGCGCCTCGCCGCAGCAGCCGGACGTACCCGAGCGCGCCGACGGCGAGCCGGCGCGGGTGCGCCGCAGCGGCGCGCGGCAGCCAGGCATCGACCTCCACGCGCTGAAAGCTAGCCTCCCACCGAGCATGAGCCCCGACAGCGACCCGCGCGCGACAACGATCCGCCCCGGCACCGATTGGCGCAGCGGCGGCGACTACGAGGACATCCGCTACGAGCTGAGCGACGACGGGATCGCCAAGATCACGATCGACCGCCCCGAAGTCCGCAACGCGTTCCGCCCGCAGACGATCATGGAGCTGAGCCGCGCGCTCGAGGCCGCGCGCGAGGATCCGCAGGTCGGCGTGATCATCCTCACCGGGCACGGCGACATGGCGTTCTGCTCCGGCGGCGACCAGCGCGTGCGCGGCGACACCGGCTACCTCACCGAGCCCGGGCGCAGCGCGCAGCGTCGGCCGCTTCCACGTCACCGACCTGCAGGTCCAGATGCGCCGGCTGCCGAAGCCGATCGTCGCGATGATCGCCGGCTACGCGATCGGCGGCGGCCACGTCCTGCACATCTGCTGCGACCTCTCGATCGCGGCGGACAACGCGCGCTTCGGCCAGACCGGCCCGAAGGTCGGCTCGTTCGACGGCGGCTACGGCGCGAGCCTGCTCGCCGCCCAGATCGGGCAGAAGCGCGCCAAGGAGATCTGGTTCCTGTGCCGCCAGTACGACGCGCAGCGAGGCGCTCGAGCATGGGGCTCGTCAACACCGTCGTCCCGCTCGCCGACCTCGAGGTCGAGACGGTCGGCTGGTGCCGCGAGATGCTCGAGCTCTCCCCCTTCGCGCTGCGGCTGCTGAAGGCGAGCTTCAACGCCAACGAGGACGGCATGGCCGGCGTCCAGCAGCTCGCGCACGACGCGAACCTCCTCTTCTACGGGAGCGAGGAGGCGCGCGAGGGCCGCGAGGCCTACAAGGAGCGCCGCCGGCCCGACTTCTCGCGGTTCCCCAAGCGCGCGTGACGCAGCTGACGCAAGCCCTCCTCGCTCGCGATCTGGCTGATGGCCGCGCGGCCGCGCACGCTGCCGGCCGCCGTCGCGCCGGTGCTCGTCGGCACGGCGCTCGCGCAGACGAACGGCGACATCGACCTGATCGCGTTCGTCGCCGCGATGCTCGGCGCGCTCTTCATCCAGGTCGGGACGAACCTCTCCAACGACTACTCCGACGCGCGCCGCGGCGCCGACACCGAGGATCGCCTCGGGCCGGTGCGCGTGACCGCCGGCGGCCTCGTCCCCCCGCGCCAGGTGCTCGTCGCGACCTACCTGAGCTTCGGCGCGGCGGTGCTCTGCGGCATCTACCTGATCGCCGTCGCCGGGCCCGGTGCTGCTGCTGATCGGCGCCGCCTCGATCCTCGCGGGCATCCTCTACACCGGCGGGCCGCGGCCCTACGGGTACGAGGGCCTCGGCGAGGTCTTCGTCTTCCTCTTCTTCGGCGTCGTCGCCGTGACGGGCTCCTACTACGTGCAGCGCGAGGACGCTGCCCGTGGGAGGCGTTCGTGCTCGCCGTGCCCGGTCGGGCTGCTCGCCTCGGCGATCCTCGTCGTCAACAACGTGCGCGACCTCGACACCGACCGCCGCGCCGGCAAGCGCACGCTCGCGGTGCGGCTCGGGCGCGAGCGCACGCGGATGCTCTACGTGGCGATGCTGCTCGCCGCGTACCTCGACCGTCGTGCTGCCGTGGATCGCTCGGCTCGCTGACCGCCTGGCTGCTGCTGCCGTGGCTGACGCTGCCGATCGCCGTTCGCGGCTGCAGCGCACCGTGCGCACCCACACCGACGGCCCGACGCTCAACGCGCGCGCTCGCCGGCACCGGGCAGCTCGAGTTCCTCTTCTGCGTGCTGCTCGCCATCGGCCTGTTGCTCTCCTGAACGCCGTGCGCGCCGACGATCGAGCCGATCACGCTGCGCCTGCGCGAGCCGCTGCGCACCTCGTACGGCGAGATCACCGAGCGCACGCTGCTGATCCTGCGCGTCGAGGACGACGAGGGCCGCGTCGGCTGGGGCGAGGCCGCGCCGCTCGAGCCCTACGACGGCGTCTCGCTGACCCGCTGCCGCGCGGCGCTCGAGGCGCAGGCGGCGGCGCTGCGCGCCGGCGCGATCCGCGGCGGCGCCGCGCTGCTCGACGCCTGCCGCGCCGCCGACCCGCTCCCCCAGGCGCTCGCCGCGGTCGACCTCGCGCTGTGGTCGCTGGCCGGGATCCGCGAGCAGCCGGCCGCTCGTCGCGCTGCTCGCCGACGACGCGCTCACCCGCGTCCCGGTCAACGCGACGATCGGCGCCGAGGACCGCGCGACCGCCGCGGCCGCAGCGCGCGACGCCGCCGCGGCGCGGGCTTCGACTGCGTCAAGCTCAAGGTCGGCAGCGGCGACGACGCGGGCCGCGTCGCCGCGGTGCGCGCCGCCGTCGGGCCCGCACGTCGCGCTGCGCCTGGACGCCAACGGCGCCTGGGACGTCGAGACCGCGGTGCTCGCGATCGACGCGCTCGCGCCCGCCGGCGCTCGAGCTCGTCGAGGAGCCGGTCCACGGGATCGCGGCGCTGCGCGACGGTGCGCGAGCGCGTCCCGGTGCGGATCGCGATGGACGAGACGGCCGCCGATCCCGGCGCGCTCGCCAGCGGCGCCGCCGACGCCGTCTGCCTGAAGATCTCGCGCGCGGGCGGCATCTCGGCGCTGCTCGCGCAGGCGGCGCTCGTGCGCACGACCGGCGCCGACGTCTACCTCGCGTCGACGTTCGACGGGCCGCTCGGGCATCGCCGCCGCGGTGCACTGCGCCGCGGCGCTGCGGGTCGAGCTCCCGTGCGGGCTGGCGACGCTCGACCAGTTCGAGGGCCTCGACGCCGGGCCGCTCGCGCCGGAGGACGGGACGATCGCCGTGCCCGACGCTCCCGGGCCTCGGCGTGAAGCCCGCCGGGTAGGGTCCGCGCCGTGATCGTCGACGCCTGGATCCAGCACCCGACGGGGCGCTTCATCGGCCACGACATGTTCGCCTCGCTGCGGCGCTGGATGGGCGGCGAGACCTGCCGGACGAGATCCCGCTCGACGCTGACGCTCGCGCGCGCTCGACGCCGGCGGCGTCGACGTCGCCGTGCTCTCCGCGTGGCACGCGCCCGGAGGGTCCGCTGATCACGAACGACGAGGTCGCCGCGGTCGTCAGCGCGGCGCCCGGGCCGCTTCGTCGGCGCGGCCGCCGTCGACCTGCGCGATCCGGTCGCCGCCGTCCGCGAGCTGCGCCGCTGCGTCGAGGAGCTCGGCTTCGTCGCGCTGCGCGCGATCCCGTGGCTCTGGGGCTGGCCGCCGAACGACCGTCGCTACTACCCGCTCTACGTCGCCTGCGTCGAGCTCGGCATCCCGTTCTGCACGCAGGTCGGCCACACCGGCCCGCTGCGCACGTCGGAGACCGGCCGGCCGATCCCGTACATCGACGACGTCGCGCTCGACTTCCCCGAGCTCGTGATCGTCGGCGGCCACATCGGCTACCCGTGGACCGAGGAGATGCTCGCGCTCGCGCGCAAGCACGAGAACGTCTGGATCGACACGTCGGCCTACACGGCGCAGCCGCTATCCGGCCGCGCTCGTCGAGGAGCTGCGCCGGCCGCGCCACAAGGTGCTGTTCGGCTCGAACTTCCCGATGATCACGCCCGAGCGCTGCCTCGAGGACCTGGACGCGCTCGAGCTCGAGGAGCCCCAGCGCGAGCGCTTCCTGAGCGGGAACGCGCAGGGCATCTTCCGGCTGCCGGCCGCCGTCAGCGGCCGTTGATCGCCTGAGCGACCGCCTCGGGCGCGACGCGCGGGAGCGCGTGCCCGGCGTCCGGGATGACGACGAGCGCCGCGTCGGGGAGCGTCGCGACGAGGCGCCGCCCGATCGTCGGTGAAGCGCGTGTCGTGCTCGCCCGCGAGCACGAGGACCGGCATCGTGAGCTCGCCGAGCCGCTCCACAGCGGCGCCATCGCGCCCGTGCCCGATTCCGCGCAGCGACGCGGCCAGGCCGGCCGGCTCGTTGCGGGCGATGTCGGCCCGCGCGCGCTCCTGAGCGACCGCGTGGATCAGCCGCGAACAGCGGCTGCGCGAGCCAGCGGTCGGCGAACGCCTCGATGCCCGAAGGTCTCGATCTCGTGCGCGAGCGCCTCGTCCGCCGCATGGCGCGCCGCGCGCTCGTCGGCGTCGTCGATCCCGGCCGTGGTCGCCACGAGGATCAGCCGCGCTGATCGCGCTCCGGCGCGGCGAGCGCCACATGCAGCGCGATCCGGCCGCCCATCGAGTACCCGCCGAGCTCGAAGCGCGCGCGGCGCGGCGGCGAGCACGTCGCCGCGTGATCGCGTCGAACGTGACCGGCCGCGCGCGCCGACTGCGACCCATGGCCGCGCAGGTCCGGAGCGAGCGCCGTATAGCGTTCGCGCGTCGAGCTCCGCGATGACGGGGTCCCAGCCGCGACCGGTCCCGGCGAACCCGTGCAGGAGGACGAGCGTCTCGCTCATCCCCTGATCATGCCCGCTCCCACCGACACCTACCTGCTGCTGCGCGCGCTCTGCGACGAGCTCGAGCCGCTGCGGCGTCGCGCGGCGCGGTCACGTCGCCGGGCTCGCGCTCGACGCCGATCGTGCTGTCGCTCGCGCGCACCGGCGGCTTCCCGTGCTTCTCGCAGATCGACGAGCGCAGCGCCGGGTTCTTCGCGCTCGGCCTGGCGAAGGCGACCGGCCGGCCGGCGGTGCTCGCCTGCACCTCGGGCACCGCGGCGGCGAACTACCTGCCGGCGGTGATCGAGGCGAGCGAGGCGCGCGTGCCGCTGATCGTGCTGACCGCCGACCGCCCGCCGGAGCTGCGCGCGAGCGGCGCCGGCCAGACGATCGACCAGGTCAAGCTCTACGGCGACGCGGTGCGGATGTTCACCGAGGTCGGCGTCGCACGACGCGACGCCGCAGACCCTGCGCTGGATCCGCACGCTCGCCTGCCGCGCGGTCTGGACCGCACGCGGGCGCACGGCCCGGCCCGGTCCACCTGAACCTGCCGCTGCGCGAGCCGCTCGTGCTCGACGAGCCGCTGCCGGCCGACGAGCCCGGCGGCGGCGGGACGCCCCGACGGGCGGCCCTGGGTCGGGCATCTCCCGCGCGCCGCGGGCGCGCAGACCGCCGCCGCGACGCTCGCGCCGCTCGTCGCGGCCGCGCCGCGCGGCGTCGTCGTGCTCGGCCGCAGCGAGCGACCGGCGACGCGCCGCCGGCGAGCTCAGCGAGCTCGCGCGCGCGGCGGCCGCGCTGAGCGAGCGCACCGGCTGGCCGCTGCTCGCCGACCCGCTCTCGGGCGCGCGCAGCGGCGCCGGCGCGATCGCCCACTACGACGCGCTGCTGCGCATCCCGGCGTTCGCGCAGGCGGCCCGCCCGCGCGCGGTCCTGCGCGTCGGCGACCTGCCGACGTCGAAGCCGCTGCGCGAGTGGCTCGCGGGGCTCGACGCCGTGCAGGTGCTCGTCGACCCCGACGACGCTGGCAGGACCCCGCGCACATCTGCGACCTGACGCTCGACGCGCGAGCCCGCGCGCGCTGCTCGACGCGCTCGCCGAGACCGTCGAGCCCGAGCCGGACCCGGCGTGGGCGTCGGCGTGGCGCGGACGCCGACGCGCGCGCGGCGTCGGCGATCGCCGAGGACGCTGGGCGAGGATCTGAGCGAGCCGCGCGTCGCGCTCGAGCTCGGCGCCGGGCTGCCGCCGGAGGCCACGCTGGTCGTCGCCTCGTCGATGCCGATCCGCGACGTCGAGACGGTCTTCCCGGTGCGCGACGCGCCGCTGCGCGTCCTCTCCAACCGCGGCGCGAACGGCATCGACGGCACACTCGCGACCGCCTACGGCGTCGCCGCCGGCGAGCCCCGGCCCGGTCGTGCTGCTGACCGGCGACGTCGCGCTCGCGCACGACGCGGGCTCGCTGCTGACCGCGACGCCGGATCGGCGTGCCGCTGACGATCGTGCTCGTCGACAACGACGGCGGCGGGATCTTCGACTTCCTCCCGGTCGCGAGCGAGACCGATCACTTCGAGACGCACGTCGCGACGCCGCACGGCCTCGACGTCGCCGGGCTGGCGCAGGCCTACGGCGCTGCACCTGCTGCCGGTCGAGGACCTCGCCGGGCTGCGCGCCGCGTCGAGTTCGGGCTCGGCGTCGGACGGGACGCAGATCGTCCACGTGCGGACCGACCGCGCCGAGAACGTCGAGCTGCACCGGCGCCTGTGGGAGGCCGTCGGCGCGGCGCTGGCGCAGCCAGTCGTGAGCGCCGGCCCGACGGCCCGATCGCCGCCGCGCCGCCCGCGCCCCCGAGCGTGTTCAGACCGCGCGCATGGTGCTCGAGCGCCCGCGCATGAGCGACCTCGACGCGCGTCGCGGCGCTGCTCGGCGACCCGCGCGTCGGCCGCTGGCTCGGCGGCGACGCTCGATCGCGACGCGCGCTGCCGGCGCGCTGCGGCGCTGGATCGCCCACTGGGACGCGCACCGCTTCGGCCTCTGGTGCGCACGCGACCGTCGAGACCGGCGACCTCGTCGGCCGCGGCGGGCTGCACGCGACGCTCGTCGACGGCGCCGGAGCGATCGAGGTCGGCTGGACGATCGCCGCCGGCCGCTGGGGCGAGGGCCTCGCGACCGAGCTCGGCGCGGCCGCCATCGCGGTCGCCGAGCGCGACCTGGGCATCCGTGAGCTCGTCAGCTTCACGCTGCCGGACAACGTCGGCTCACGCCGCGTGATGGAGAAGCTCGGCTTCTCCTACAGCCACGACGTGACGTACGCCGGGCTCCCCCACGTGCTCTACCGCCGCAGCGCGCCGGTCAGCTCGCCAGGACCGGCAGCAGCGCCTGCAGCTTGATCTCGGTCTCGGCGAGCTCGGCCGCGGGGTCGCTGTCGCGCACGACGCCGACGCCGGCGTAGCAGCGGGCGACCGGGCCGGTCAGCAGCGCGCAGCGCAGCGCGACGCAGAACTCGCCGTCCTCGTGCTCGTCGACCCAGCCGACCGGGCCGGCGTACCAGCCGCGGTCGAGGCCCTCGAGCGCCGGGATCAGCGGCGCGGCGGCGGCGATCGGCTCGCCGCCGACGGCGGGCGTCGGGTGCAGCGCGCCGACGAGCTCGACGACGCTGACGGGCTCGCGCAGCTGGGCGCGGATCGGCGTCGCGAGGTGCTGGATGTTCGCGACGCGCGCGAGCACCGGCTCGTCGGCGGGCGTGACCCAGACGCTGTGCGGGCGCAGCGCCTGCACGATCCGCCGCGTGACGATCGCCTGCTCCTCGCGGTCCTTCGCCGAGCGCAGCAGCTGCTCGCCGAGGTGGTCGTCGACGGCGGGGTCGGCGCTGCGGCGCGTCGAGCCGGCCAGCGCGAGCGTGCCGGCGCGCAGGCCCTCGCGGCGGACGAGCAGCTCGGGGCTGGCGGCGATCAGCGTCGCGTCGCCGCGGCCGACGGCGAAGACGTGGCAGCCCGGGGAACGCCTCGCGCAGGACGCCGAGGACGCGCGCCGGCGTCGTGCGGCGTCGGCCGCGTGCACCTGCACCTCGCGGGCGAGCACGATCTTGTCGAGCTCGCCCGGCGCGGATCTGCTCGACGGCGCGCGCGACGGCGGCCTCGTAGTGCTCCGGCGGCATCGCGCTGACGACGCGCGAGCGCGTCGCCGGATCCGGGTCGAGCAGCGGCAGCGGCTGCCTGCCGCAGCGCGGCGGCGCGCGCCGCGAGCCGCTCGAGCAGCGCGTCGACGTCGTCGTCCGGCGGCACCAGCGCCGCGAGCGTCATCCGCACGTCCTCGCCGCGGCGCGCGAGCGCGACCTGCGGGACGTGCAGCGACGCCGGCGCGAAGCCGTGCCAGTGCGGGGCGCCGCCGCCGTCCGGCGCGAACGCGAAGCCGCCGACCGCGACGGGGCCGGACCCGCGCGGGCCGTCCGGGACGTCGGCGACGGCGCTGCGCGGCGAGCGAGCGCCAGCGCGCCGCGACCGCCGCGAAGCGGTCCGGCCCGGTCGCCTCGAGCGTCGCAGCCGCGCCGAGCGTCGCCAGCGCGGCGTCGGTCGCGGTCGGGCTGCTCGAACGCGAACCACGGCTCGGCCGCCGTCCGCGACGCGCAGACGATCGCCGTCGGGTCGCTCGCGCGCGGCAGCGCGACCGTGATCGCGGCGAGCGCCTCGCGGCTCGATGAGCGCCGCGCGCGGCGCAGCGCCGTCGACGAGGTGCTCGCGCAGGCGCTCCGCGTCGGTGGCAGCAAGCGCGAAGGCGCCTGCGTCCGCCGTGACGACGACGGGCATCACCATCAGAGGATACGCGGCGCGACGGTGACTCAGGTCTCGGAGCGGCCGCGCGCGATCGCGATCTCGCCGGTGCGCATCATCTCGACGAGGCCGAACGGGCGGACCATCCGCTCGAACGCCTCGATCTTCTCGGTCGTCCCGGTGACCTCGAGGATGATCGAGCGGCGGCTGACGTCGACGACCTTGCCGCGGAAGATCTCGCAGATCTGCATGACCTCCGCGCGGGCCGACCCGTCGACGGCGAGCTTGAAGACGCGCGAGCTCGCGCGCGACCGTCTCGTCCGGCTCGAGATCGCGGATCTTGATCACGTTGACGAGCTTGTGCAGCTGCTTGGTGACCTGGTCGATCGAGTGCTCGGCGCCGTCGATCGTGATCGTGAAGCGACTGATCTCGGGATCGTCGGTCGGGCCGACCGTGAGCGTGTCGATGTTGAACCCGCGCCGCGCGAACAGGCCGGCGATGCGGCTCAGGACGCCCGGCTTGTTCTCGGTCAGGATCGAGAGCGTGTGCTTGCGGCCGGTGCGGATGTTGCCGGCGGCCTCGAGGTCGTCGAGGCTGAGGATCTCGTTGGTGTCGACCATCGCTCAGCCCACCATGTTCCGCGCGGCCTCGCCGGGCGCGATCATCGGGTAGACGTTCTCCTCGCGGGCGACCTGGACGTCGATGACCGCCGGGCCCTCGGCTTCGAAGGCGGCGCGCAGGTCCTCCTCGAGCGTGTCCGGGTTCGTCAGGCGCGCGCCGCGGATGCCGTAGGCGTCGGCGAGCTTGACGAAGTCCGGGAACGCCTCCTCGCCGCCGTGCGTCTGCGTGTCGACGTGGCTGTAGCGCTCGTTCCAGAACAGCTCCTGCCACTGGCGGACCATGCCGAGGTAGCCGTTGTTCATGATCGACGATCTTCAGCGGCAGGCCCTCCTGCCGCACGGTCGCGAGCTCCTGGATGTTCATCTGGATCGAGCCGTCGCCGCTGATCACGACGGTGAGCCGGTCCGGATCCCCGAGCTGGGCGCCGATCGCGGCCGGCAGGCCGAAGCCCATCGTCCCCAGGCCGCCGGAGTTGATCCAGCGGCGCGGCTGCCGGGAAGTCGTAGTACTGCGCCGCCCACATCTGATGCTGGCCGACGTCCGAGCAGAGGATCGCGTCACCGTCGGTGATCTTCGCGATCGTCTTGATCAGCTGCTGCGGCATGATCTCGCCGCTCGTCGACAGCTCGAACTTCAGCGGGTGCTGGGCCTGCCACTGATGCAGGCGCTGCCACCACTCCTCCAGGCGGCCGCTGTCGGTGTCGAGCGCGCGGTACTCGACGACGAGGCGCTCGAGCACGTTCTTCGCGTCGCCGACGATCGGGATGTGCGCCGGGATGTTCTTCGAGATCTCGGCGGGATCGATGTCGATGTGGATGAACTTCGCGCGCGGGGCGAACTCGGACAGCTTGCCCGTGATGCGGTCGTCGAAGCGGGCGCCGATCGCGCAGATCAGGTCGGCCTCGTCCATCGCGTAGTTCGCCGTGCGCGTCCCGTGCATCCCGAGCATGCCGAGCCACTGCGGGTCGGGCGCCGGGAACGCGCCGAGCGCGTTCAGCGTGCAGGTGACCGGGAAGCGGTCGCTGCGCGCGAACGCGAGCAGCGCGTCAGACGCGTTCGCCGCGATCACGCCGCCGCCGACGTAGAGCACCGGGCGCCGCGCGGCCGCGAGTGCCTTGGCGGCCTGGCGGATCTGCTTGGCGTTGCCCTCCGTCGTCGGCTGGTAGCCGGGCAGATGCACGTCCGTCACCGGCACGTAGTCGATGTCGGCGCGCGAGAGGTCGGTCGGGATGTCGACGAGGACCGGGCCCGGGACGGCCGGTGCCCGGCGATGTGGAAGGCCTCGTGGATCACCCGCGGGAGCTCACGCGGGTCGGTGATCATGAAGGAGTGCTTGACCGACGGCATCGTGATGCCGATCACGTCGGCCTCCTGGAAGCCGTCGGTGCCGAGCAGGTCGGTGCGCACCTGGCCGGTGAGGAACACGACGGGGACCGAGTCCATCATCGCGTCCTGGATCGCCGTGACGAGGTTCGTCGCGCCCGGGCCGGAGGTGCCGAGCGACACGCCGACCTTGCCGGTGACCTTGGCGTAGCCCTCGGCCGCGTGGCCGCCGCCGGCCTCGTGGCGCACGAGCACGTGGTGGATCCCCGCGTCGTAGAACGCGTCGTAGGTCGGAAGGTTGGCGCCGCCGGGATAGCCGAATACGACGTCGACACCCTCGGCTTTCAGGCACTCCATCAATGCATCGACTGCGCGCATCCTCGTGTTCCCTCCTTCCTCGGGTCGGTGTGTGACTGCGGGTATGCGACGAGCCGCCCACGGCGGCTCGGAATGCCGATGGTACCAGTCGGAATCGGGTCCGACTCAGCCTGCGGAATGCCTTGCGGGCAGCTCCGGCGGCAGGATCTCCTCGTCGCTCTCCGGGTAGTAGAGCTCGGTCCCGCAGCGCGTGCAGAGCGTCTCGTGCAGGTAGACGACCTTGCCGCAGCCGGGGCACACGCGCCGCTCCTCGCGATGCTCGTTGCGGTAGAAGACCGCCGCCAGCAGCCCGAAGATCGGAATCGCGCCGGCGATCAGGAACCAGAGCCAGAACGAGCTGCCCTTCGCCTTCCCGATGATCCCGCCGCCGATTCCGAAGCAGACGGCGATGACGACGTACGCGCCTCCGGCCATGGCCGCGGCCTCAGGAGGACGAGAGCGTGCGCCAGGCCCAGATCACCGCGACGATCGCCAGGACGACCACCACGAGCCACGCGATGCCGGCGATGAAGCCGATCACGACCTTCAGCAGCACCCATGCGGCGATCAGCAGGACGATGACGGCGAGGGCCTTGAGCCCGAACGATGAGCCTGACTTCTCCGTCTCCATGCCCCCGATGATACGCCGCGGGTCGGGAGCTCGGGTCAGTCGTACGAGCGGCGCAGGTGCGCGAAGCGGTCCGGCAGACCCTGTCCGGCGCCGTCTGCTGCACGCGCGCGAGCCGGTAGCGACGGACCTTCGCCGCGTTCGGATCGCGATGACGCGGCGGCGCCGCAGTCGTCAGGAGGTAGCGAGACAACGTGGGCGATGGACGGGTCATGCGGAGATCTTCGGTGATTGCGGGCTTTTCTCCCATATCCCACCGGTCCGCAATTCACCGCGGCCACCCGTACAGCGTGTCGAGGCCGGGTCAGCTCGGCCCGTGGATAGCATCGCCTCGGTGAGCGTCCCCACCCACGGCACGATCCACGGGGGCATCGACGCGCCCGCAGCGGGATCGACCGTCGCCGCGGGCATGGTGACCGTCTCCGGCTGGGCGCTCGCCGAGAGCGGCCCGATCGAGCGCGCGCTGCTCGTCGCCGGCGACGCGCCTGCAGTGCCCGTGCGGCTCGGGGCCTGGCGCCCCGACGTCGGCGAGGCGTTCCCGGAGATCGTGCACGGCGCGCCGAGCGGCTTCGAGACGCCCGTGGACCTGCGGCGTGCGCGACCGGGCCCGTCCGCATCGCGCTGCTCGCGGCGCTTCCCGGCGAGCAGTTCCAGGAGGTCGCCGCGACGACCGTCACGGTGCAGCCGCCCGTCCGCCCACGTGACGGCGCGCGCCCGCGCGCCGCGTTCACGATCGTCCACGACGAGCCGGTGATGCTGCCGCTCTGGCTGCGCTACTACGGGCGCTTCTTCGACGCTGACGACCTGTTCGTCCTCGCGCACGACACGAGCGACGGCAGCACGAACGGTCTCGCCGGCTCCTGCAACGTCGTCCCGGTCCACCGTCAGGCCGCGTTCGACCACCGTTGGCTGCGCACCGTCGTCGAGGACTTCCAGCAGTTCCTGCTGCGCTCCTACGACACCGTCCTGTTCGCCGAGGTCGATGAGTTCGTGGTCGCGGACCCCGCGCGCTACGCGGGCCTCGACGCCTACATCGACGCGCTCGATGCGCCGGCCGCGCGCTGCACGGGGTTCAACGTCGTCCACCAGGAGGACGAGCCGGCGCTGCGCTTCGACGAGCCGTTGCTCGCGCAGCGGCGCTGCTGGCACGCGTCGCTGGCGTACTCGAAGCGGCTGATCGCGCGCACACCACTGCAGTGGTCGCAGGGGTTCCATCACGAGTACCGAGCACCGGACGCCCCGCCCGATCCGGAGCTGCTGCTCGTCCATCTGCACCGCGTCGACTACGACTGGTGTCTGCAGCGCCACCAGCGCTCGGCCGCGCGCGACTGGAGCGAGGCGGACCGGGTCGGCGGAGCGGGCGCACAGAACCGGATCGCCGAAGCCGCCGCGTTCGAGCAGTGGTTCCGGCGCGGCCCGGACCTCGACGCACCCGCTGAGCTGATCCCGCCACACATCAAGGACGTCCTGTGAACGCACTCGTCGTCCCGACCAACTCGGCGGCGCGGCTGGCCGAGTTCCTCGAGGCCTGGGCCCCGTGGCCGTGGGATCGGATCATCGTCGTGCAGGACGAGCCCGAGGCCGCGCTCACGATCCCCGACGCGCTCACCGACGCCGCGGCGCAGCGACTCGAATGCCACTCCTGGGCGGAGATCGACGCAGCGCTCCCGGACCCCTCGATCATCTCGCGGCAGGACAGCGCGATCCGGTCGTTCGGCTTCTGGCGCGCCTGGGCCACCGGTGCGGAGATCATCTTCACGCTCGACGACGACTGCTTCCCGCTCGGTGACGGCTTCGTCGAGGCCCATCGCGAGAACCTCTACCGCACGCCGGCCTGGCAGAGCTCGGTCCCGGGCATGCGCGTTCGCGGGCTCCCGTACCGCAACACCGGCGTCCTGCGCGACGTCCACGTGAGCATGGGCCTCTGGCGCGGGGTGCCCGACATCGACTCGATCACGACGCTGGCCGCGGACGGCGCGCCGATCGCGCCGATCGGTCCCGTGCAGACGCGGGTCATGCCGTCGGCGCAGTACTTCCCGCTGTCGGGCATGAACGTCGCCTTCCGCCGCGAGGTCGCGTGCCTCATGTACTTCCCGCCGATGGGCCGCGGACGACCGTTCCGGCGCTTCGACGACATCTGGGGCGGGCTCGCGCTGCAGCGGATCTGCCGGCACCTCGGCCTCTCGATCACCTGCGGCGAGCCGGTCGTCGACCACCGGCGCGCGTCGAACCCGTTCGTCAACCTCGAGAAGGAGGCGCCCGGGATCGTCGCCAACGAGCACGTCTGGGAGACGATCGACGCGATCGAGCTGACTGCGCGTGAGCCGCTCGCCTGCATGATCGAGCTCGGCGAGGCGCTCGCTGCCGGGACCGACGGCTACCTCACCGACTGGGGGCGCAGCATCGTCGGCTGGTGCGCGCTGTTCGACCCCGCGCTCGTCACCCCGCCGGCTGCCGCTGCCGGTTGAGGGGCCGAGCCGCTACGTCGACGAGTCGCTCGTCTGGTGGCGGCTACAGCCCGAGCTCGGAGCGCACGATCGCCGTGACCTCCTTGCCGTCGGCGCGGCCGCGTGTCTCCTTCATCACGTGGCCGATGATCACGCCGATCGCCTTCATGTCCCCGCCGCGCAGCTTGTCGGCCACGTCGGGGTTGGCCTCCAGCGCGGCACGCACGACCGGCGCAAGCTCGTCCGCGCCGCCGACCGCGCCGAGGCCCTCGGCCTCGACGATCTGCTGCGGGATCCCCGCCCTGCTCGACGAGCGTGTCGAGCACCTGCTTGGCCGCGCCCTGCGTGACGGCCTTCGAAGCGACGAGGCCGGCGAGCTGCGCGAGCGCCGCCGGCGTCACCTTCGACGTCTCCGGGTCCTCGTCGCCGAGCCGCGCCTGCAGCTCGTTCACCCAGTTGGCGACGAGCTGCGGCTCGCGTCGCCCGCCTCGCCGCTCGCGAGCGCGGCCTCGAAGAGGTCGCCGAGCTCGGCGCGCCAGGACAGCAGCCGCGCGCTCTCCTGGTTCAGGCCGACGTCGTCGATCAGCCGGCGCTCGCGGTCGGCCGGCAGCTCGGGCATCGCCGCGCGTGCGCGCTCGAGCATCGCCTCGGTGATCGTGACCGGCGGCAGGTCGGGCTCGGGGAAGTAGCGGTAGTCGTGCGCCTCCTCCTTGGAGCGCAGCGACGTGATCGCCTCGGTCCGCGGGTCGAAGTGCAGCGTCTCCTGCGATGACGCTCTCGCCGCCGGCCAGCAGCCGCTCCTGGCGCGCGACCTCGGCGCGGATGCCGCGCTCGATGAAGCGGAACGAGTTCATGTTCTTCAGCTCGGTCTTCGTGCCGAGCTCGGTCGCGCCGACGGGACGGATCGAGATGTTCGCGTCGCAGCGCAGCGAGCCCTCCTCCATGTTCACGTCGCTGACGCCGAGCTGGCGCAGCGTCGTGCGCAGCAGCCGCAGCCACTCGCTGCGCCTGCTCGGCCGAGCGCACGTCCGGCTCGGTGACGATCTCGGCCAGCGGCGTGCCGCCGCGGTTGAAGTCGACGACCGACGCGTCCGAGCCCTGGATGCGCCCGCTCCCGCCGGCGTGGATCAGCTTCGCCGCGTCCTCCTCCAGGTGCACGCGATGGATGCGCACCTCGCCGAGCCGCCCGCCGAGGCAGAGCGGTTCGTCGAACTGGCTGATCTGGTACCCCTTCGGCAGGTCGGGGTAGAAGTAGTTCTTGCGGTGAAAGATCGAGCGCGGCGCGAGCTCGGACCCGACCGCCATGCCGATCATCAGGCCGTAGTGGATCGCCTCGGCGTTCGTCACCGGCAGCGACCCGGGCAGCCCGAGGCAGACCGGGCAGGTGTGCGTGTTCGGCGGCTCGCCGAAGCTCAGCGGGCAGGCGCAGAACATCTTCGTCCGCGTGCGCAGCTGCACGTGGATCTCGAGGCCGATGACGGGCTCGTAGGCGATGTCGCTCATGCGCCCGCGCCTCCGCGCGGCGGCGTGCCGTCGAAGCCGATCGCCAGCTCGAGCGCGTGCGCCGCGTCGAGGATGCGGTTCTCGCTGAACGCCGGGCCGGCGAGCTGCAGCCCGACCGGCAGGCCCTCGGACAGGCCGCACGGGATCGAGATCGCCGGGATGCCGGCGAGCGACATCGGGACGGTGAAGAAGTCGTTGAGGTACATCGCGAGCGGGTCGGCGGTCTTCGAGCCGAGCTCGAAGGCGACCGTCGGGCTCGTCGGCGTGACGACGAAGTCGACGTTCTCGAAGACCTGCGCGAACTCGCGCGCGATCAGCGTCCGGACCTTCTGCGCGCGGCCGTAGTAGGCGTCGTAGTAGCCGCTCGAGAGCGCGTAGGTCCCGATCAGGATGCGGCGCTTGACCTCGTCGCCGAAGCCGTCGTGGCGCGTGTCGGTGTACATCGACACGAGGTCGTCGGCCGGCGACGCGCAGGCCGTAGCGCACGCCGTCGAAGCGCGACAGGTTCGACGAGGCCTCGGCCGGCGCGATCACGTAGTAGGCGCTGAGCGCCGAGTGCCGCCGTCGGCAGGTGGCAGGTCTCGATCGTCGCGCCGAGCCCGCGCGCCGTCTCGAGCGTCGCCTCGAACGCGGCGAGCACGCCGGGCTCGACGCCCTCGCCGGTGCTGAGCTCCGCCGGGATGCCGAGGCGGATCCCGTCGAGCCGCTCGGCGGTCGGGAGCGCGATCGCCTCCGGGTGACCGACCGCGGTCGAGTCGTTCGGGTCGGTGCCGGTCATGTGCCCGTAGAGCAGCGCCGCGTCGGTCACGTCGCGCGTGAACGGGCCCGCCTGATCGAGCGACGAGGCGAACGCGATCATCCCGTAGCGCGAGACGCGTCCCGTAGGTCGGCTTGAGCCCGACGATGCCGCAGAGCGCGGCCGGCTGGCGGATCGAGCCGCCGGTGTCGGTGCCGAGCGCCCACGGCGCGAGCCCGGCGGCGACGGCCGCGGCGCTGCCGCCGGACGAGCCGCCCGGGACGCGCGTGCGGTCCCACGGGTTCAGCACCGGGCCGTAGCGCGGAGTTCTCGTTCGAGGAGCCCATCGCGAACTCGTCCTGGTTGGTCTTGCCGAGCAGCGGCGCGCCCGCGTCCGTGCAGCCGCGCGACGACCGTCGCCGTGTACGGCGGCAGGTAGCCCTCGAGGATCCGCGAGCCGGCCTGGCTCGGCACGCCCTCGGTGCAGAACAGGTCCTTGACGGCGAGCGGCACGCCGCGCAGCGGCGCGTCGGAGTCGCAGGTCGTCCGGGAGGTCCTCGCGCGACCCACGTGAACGCGTTGAGCTCGTCGTCGGCGGCGCGCGACGCGGTAGGCCGCGAACAGCTCGCGCGGCGTCGAGGTCCCCGCGCTCGATCGCGGCGGTCGCCTGCGCGGCCGTCAGGTCGATGATCTCGCTGACGTCCATCAGCCGGCCTGCGGGCTCGGGACGAGGAAGCCGCCGTCCTGCACCGCCGGCGCCTGCGACAGCGCGACGTCGCGCGGCAGGCACGGGCCGGGCACGTCGGCGCGCAGGCCGTCGGTCGACCTCGACGACGTGGCTCGTCGGCGGGACGCCCTCGAGGTCGAGCTCGTTGATCTTCTCGACGTGATCGAGGATCGACGACAGCTCGCCCGCCATCCGCTCGGTCTCCTCGTCGGTGAGCTTCAGGCGCGCCAGGCGCGCAACGTGGAGAACCTCAGCGGGGTCGATCATCCGGCGGCGATTCTAGAGCGGCGCTAGGCCGCGGGCGGCGCGGGGCGCGCGGGTGGCGGCTCGACGTAGCGCGAGGGCTGGTCGACGCGCTCGTCCCGGATCGAGAACCAGGTGCCGGCGTTCAGCGTCGCGAGCGCGACGAGGCCGACCCAGGCGCCCGTCTCGATGCCGGTCGGCTGCGCCCGGCTTCAGCAGCGTCACGATCAGCGTGACGATCAGCGCGAGCGGCGCGAACACCGCGAGGAAGATCGGCGGGCGGCAGATTGACGGCATCGCGGGCCCCGGAGGCGATCAGCGCGACGACGGCGAGGGCAAGCGCGACCGCGATGAGGATCAGCGCGAGCGCCGGCCATCCGAGCGAGGACCAGCCCGTCTCCCCCGTGTCCAGCGGCGCATAGCCGACCGACCCCGACGGGACCGGCTCCGCGGTCGTGAACCAGTCGAGGAACAAGGTCACGAGCACGGCGATCGCGCTCACCAGCATCACCCAGTCGGCGCGGCGCAGGCGGCGCATCTCAGACGTCCTCGCCTGCGGCCATGCGAGCCGCCTTGACGGTGTTGCGCAGCAGGCACGCGATCGTCATCGGCCCGACGCCACCGGGGACCGGCGTGATCGCGCCGGCGACAGCGCTGACGGCGTCGGTGTCGACGTCGCCGCAGAGCACGCCGTCAACGCGGTTGATCCCGACGTCGATGACGGTCGCGCCCGGGCGCACCCAGTCGGCGCCGACCATCCGCGGCCGCCCGATGGCGGCGA
This sequence comes from uncultured Actinomycetes bacterium, assembly GCA_963821685.1. GTDB lineage: Bacteria > Actinomycetota > Thermoleophilia > Solirubrobacterales > Solirubrobacteraceae > F1-60-MAGs163. The sequence goes on from CAWGEW010000009.1 coordinate 517,443, forward strand.
TCAGCACGTCGGCGCGGCGGCAGACGCCAGGCAGGTCGCGCGTGCGCGAGTGACAGGTCGTGACCGTCGCGTTCGCGGCGAGCAGCAGCTGGGCCATCGGCTTGCCGAACAGGTTCGAGCGGCCGATGACGACGGCCTCGGCGCCCTCGAGGTTCGTGCCGGCCTCGGCGAGCAGCACCATCACGCCCTCCGGCGTGCACGGGCGCAGGCCGGGCCGGCCGAGCGCGAGCATCCCGGCGCTGAGCGGCGTCAGGCCGTCGACGTCCTTGCCGGGGTCGACGAGCCCGGTGAGCTCGACGCCGTCGAGGTGGTCCGGGACGGGCAGCTGGCAGAGGATGCCGCTGACGGCGGGATCGGCGTTGAGCTGCTCGATCAGCTCGACGACCTGCTCGCGCGAAGCGTCGGCCGGCAGGTCGTGGCGGAACCCGGCGATCCCGACCTCCTCCGAGGCCTTCTGCTTGCCGCCGACGTAGACCGCGCTGGCGGGGTCCTCGCCGACGAGGACGGTGGCGAGGCCGGGCGGGCGCCCGTAGCGCTCGGTGAACGCGGCGACGTCCTCGGCGACCTGAGCGCGCACCTTGGCCGCGATGGCCTTGCCGTCGATGATCGTGGCGCTCACTGGGCGGACCGTACCTAGCGTTTCGTGATCGGCGCGTACTCGGCCATCAGCTTGCGCTCGGAGCCGTCGCCGCTGAAGCGGATCACGACGATCCCGCCCGGCTCGACGCCGGTCACGACGCCCTCGCCGAAGGCCGCGTGCGACGACGTCGTCGCCGAGGCGGAACGACGCGCCGCCGCGCGGCCTCGGGCGCCGATGTCGGAGCCCCAGGACAGCGCACGCGGACGCGCGGCGGCTCCGGCCGACGCCGATCGCGGCGGCCGCCCCGGCCCAGCCGGTCGGCGCGCCCTCGCGGTCGAGGTGCTCGGCGGGAGCTCGCCGAGGAACCGGCTCGGCAGCCCGTAGGTCGCCGACCCGAACACGTTGCGCCGGCGCGCGTGCGTCAGCGTGAGGTTGCGCATCGCGCGGGTGACGCCGACGTAACAGAGGCGCCGCTCCTCCTCGAGGTTGCCCTCGTCGAGCGAGCGCGAGTGCGGGAAGATCCCCTCCTCCATCCCGATCATGAAGATCGACCGGGTACTCGAGGCCCTTGGCGTTGTGCAGCGTCATCAGCGTGACGAGGCCCTGGTCGTCCTGACGCGAGTCGGCGTCGGCGACGAGCGCGATCTGCTGGAGGAAGACGTCGAGCGTGTCCTCCTGCTCGGGCGCGCGGGCGTCGAACTCGCGCGCGACCTCGACCAGCTCCTGCAGGTTCTCCAGCCGGCCCTGCGCCTCGATCGTGCGCTCGGCCTCGAGCCAGTCGACGTAGCCGGACTCGTGGATGCACCGCCTCGAGCAGGTCGCCGATCGGCACCTTCTGCTCGGCGCGGTCGCGCAGGCCCTCCATCGTGTCCATGAAGCGCCCGAGCGCCTTGATCGCCGCCGAGCCCGAGGCCCGGGACCGACGCCGGCGTCGGCCGCCGCCTCCCAGATGCTGATGCCGATCGTCGAGGCGTGCGTGAGGACGCGCGACAGCGAGGTCTGGCCGATCCCGCGGCGCGGGCTGTTCGCGACGCGCTGGAAGCTGACCGCGTCCTGCGGGTTGCCGAGCAGCGTCAGGTAGGCGATCGCGTCCTTGACCTCGGCGCGCTCGTAGAACTTCGTGCCGCCGATCACCTGGTAGCCGATCTCGCGCCGGACGAGCGTGTCCTCCAGCACGCGCGACTGCGCGTTCATCCGGTAGAGCACCGCGATCTCGCTGCGCGACAGGCCCTCGTCGACGAGCCGCTCGATCTCGCCGGCGACGTAGCGCGCCTCGGAGTGCTCGTCGTCGAGCTCGCGCACGACGATCTCGTCGCCGGGACCGAGGTCGGTCCAGAGCGTCTTGTGCATCTGCCCGCTGTTGTGCGCGATCAGCGCGTTGGCCGCGTCGAGGATCGTCTGCGTCGAGCGGTAGTTCTGCTCGAGCTTGACGACCTTCACCTCGTCGAAGTCGTCCTGGAAGTCGAGGATGTTGCGGATGTCGGCGCCGCGGAAGCTGTAGATCGAGTTGTGCGTGACGATGCCGTTGGCGATGAAGTTGTGGGTCCGGTCGACGTCGATGTCGTAGACCGGGACGTCGAGATCGACCTCTCGACGCGCTCGACCAGGTCGTACGCGCCGTCCTCGTCGACCATGACCATTCCCGGTCGAACGGACGAGGCGGGCATGAACGGCAGCGAGGCGCCTTGGCCCGGAACACGCTTCGCCAGCCGCGCGACATAGCGGACGACGACCGGCGTGCAGTCGGCGATCTGGTCTGCAAGGCGAACCGCGTCCTCGAAGTCGCTGAACGACGTCTCGACCCGCCAGCCGCCGTTCTTGGACGCCCGCACGCTGATTCCACGATCACGCAGCCGCTCGGCAACCTCGGGGTCGCGGCCGGCGACCGTCACGCGATGCTGCGTGCTCTGCGTTCGCGGATCGCCGCAGAGCGTCACCATCACGATCCGCCGGCGACCTTCGTGGCTGTGTGGCAGCTTGTGCGGATGGTCGACGTCGAGGCCGTAGTCGCGGACCAAGCGAAGCCCGCCTTCGTCGGAATCGGCATCCGCGAAGACCTGATCGATAAGGGCCTGATTGCCGACGAGGCCGTTGCTGCGCGGACCGCGCCTCGCGACGAACGGGATCGTCGGGATTCCGTACCGCACCGAGAGCGAGTGCTCGGCCGCGCGGGCCTCCGCGTCGGTGTCGTGTGTCGAGACGACCCACGCCGCATCGGCGTGTTCGCCGTTGCATCGAATCTGAAGGCCAAGGACGGGCTTGGCACGGTTCGTGCTGTACGTCCGCGTCACCCCGACGCGGCACCCGTGCGAGCCGCGTCGCATCAGGTAGGTGACGTGCATCTGCGGCGTCAGCCCGACACGGAAGCCGGCGAAGTGCGTGTGTTCCGGCGTCGAGACGATGCGGCGGCCACTGGCCATCGTGATCGCGATGCCGTCACGGCGCACCGAGCGCTGCGTGCGCAGCACGCGTGATGGCCGAACGTCCCACTGCCGTAGCTCGACAGCACCTCGTCACCGATCACGATGTCCTCGATCGGCCGGGTCGACCCGTCGGCCATCGTCACCATCGTGCCCTCAACGAGGCACTGCGCATCGTCACCGACGACCATCAGGTTCCCGTGCTCGCCGGCGATCAGCTGCAGCAGCACGTACTGCGCGTGGTTGGTGTCCTGGTACTCGTCGACGAGGACGTGACGGAAGGTCGCCTGGTAGCGCGCGCGGACCTCCGGGAACAGCCGCAGCACGTCGACCGTGCGCCCGAGCAGGTCGTCGAAGTCCATCGCGTTCATTCGGTGAAGCGAGGACTCGTAGAGCTGGTAGACGTCGGCGACCGTCGTCTCGAAGTGCGACCCAACGAGCTCGCGGTAGGCGGCCGACGTCGCGCAGCTGGTTCTTCGCCGCCGAGATCTGATGCTGGACGGCCGACGGGGTGAAGCGCTTGGGGTCGATGCCGAGCTCGTCGAGGCACTGTTTGACGAGCCGCCGGCTGTCGGCCTGGTCGTAGATCGTGTACTGGCGCGTGTAGCCGAGCCGCGGCGCCTCGGCGCGCAGGATCCGCGCGCAGGCGCTGTGGAACGTCATCACCCACATCGCCCGCGTCGAGTGACCGAGCAGCAGCTCGACGCGCTCGCGCATCTCCTGCGCGGCCTTGTTGGTGAAGGTGATCGCGAGGACCTCGCCCGGCCGCGCGCGCCCGGTCTGGATCAGCCAGGCGAGGCGGTGCGTCAGCACGCGGGTCTTGCCCGACCCCGCCCCGGCGAGCACGAGCAGCGGGCCGGACTCGTGCGTCACGGCATCGCGCTGAGGCTCGTTCAGCCCGGCGAGCAGGTGCTCAATGCGCTCGTCTGCAGGGGCGTCAGGCATGAACAGTCCAGGGTAGGGACGCGAGCGGCGGCCGTCGATACGCTCGACGGCATGGCGATCAGCCTGCCCGACGAGGTCCGCGAGTCCTGCGCTCAGATCGCCGCGAGCGCTCGGTCCGTGACGATCGATCCCGAGGCCCTGGAGGCGCTCGACCCGGGGCCTGCGCCGGCTCCCGATGGCGAGCGCCACCTGCTCGATGGCTCGCCCGCAGACGTCGCCGCGTACTTCCTGACGCTCGACACGATCAACTTCGGCTCGGGCTGGTTTCCGACGCTGCGCAAGCGCAGTCGATCACGAGGGCCACCCGGTGTCCGGCTACTTCACCGTCGCCTGGTCGCTCGCCGACCGCTTCCGGGCGGCCGGTCCGTGGACGAACGCCGAGCTGCGAGCGATGCGCACCGAGGAGGTGGCCGACACACTCGGGCAGGCGCGCGATCACGAACTGATGGCGCTCTACGCGCAGGCACTGCGCGACCTCGGGCGATTCCTCGGTGAGCGCCACGCGCTGGACGTCGTCGCGCAGTCCGGTGGCTCAGCCGCCACACTCGCGCGCACCCTGGCCGACGGGATGGCGCTGTACGACGACCGCGGGTTCTGGAAGCGCGCACAGATCGTGCCGTCGAACCTGGCGCTCGCCGGGGTCGCGACGTTCTCGGACCTCGACCGTCTGACGATCTTCGCCGACAACCTCGTCCCCCACGTCCTGCGCTGCGCGGGCGTCCTGCGCTACTCCCCGGGCCTGGCCGACCTGATCGACGCCGGCCGCGCGTTGCGCCCGGGCGAGCAGGAGCGCGAGATCCGCGCCTGCGCCGTGCACGCCTGCGAGCTCTTGTCCGCCCGCACCGGCCTGACGCCGCGCGAGCTCGACGTGCGCCTCTGGACGCGCGGCCAGGAACCCGAGATCAAGGCGCGGCCCCGGCATCGCTGCCGGTGTGTGGCGTACTGATCAGCCGCCGGCGGGATTGCGACCCCGAACGGGACGCAGCGGGCGAACCTGCGCGGGCGGCTGATCGCCGGCGAGCTCGGCAAGGCGCTCCTCGAGCTCGCGCAGTCGCGAGGACAGCTCGCGGATCGCGTCGGCGACCGGGTCCGGCAGGTGAATCCAGTCGGCGTCCGGGCCCTCGGTGCGCTTGCCGTCGACCTTGACGACGTGCCCCGGGTTGCCGACGACCGTGCTGTTCGCGGGGATGTCGTTGATGACGACGCTGTTCGCGCCGATCTTCGCCCCGTGCCCGACGGTGATCGGGCCGAGCAGCTTGGCGCCGGAGCCGATCGTCACGTTGTCCTCGACCGTCGGATGGCGCTTGCCGGTCGCGAACCCGGTGCCGCCAAGGGTCACACCCTGGTAGAGCGTCACCTGGTCACCGATGACCGCTGTCTCACCGATGACGACGCCCGTGCCGTGGTCGATGAAGAGCCCGTCTCCGATGTCGGCGGCCGGGTGAATCTCGATGCCGGTCAGCGCGCGGCTGACGTACGCGATCGAGCGCGGGACGACCGGCAGGCCGGCGTCCTGCAGCGCGTGCGCGACGCGGTGTGCGAGCAGCGCGTGCACGCCAGGCCATGCGACGAGGATCTCGAGCGAGGAGACGCCGCGCGCGGCGGGATCGCGCTCGTGCGCAGCGCGGACGTCGCAGCGCAGTTCGCCGGCGACGCGGCGCAGTGTCCCGAGACCCAGCACCCGGCGAATGCTACCCCGCCGGGATACCGAGTCGGCCCGCCCGCCCTCAGCCCTGCGGCGCGAAGAACGGCGCGGAGATGTAGCGCTCGCCCGAGTCGGGCAGGACGCAGGCGATCCGCTTGCCCTTGGACTCGGGGCGCGCGGCGACCTGCATCGCGGCCCAGAGCGCCGCTCCGCACGACAGCCCTGCCAGCACGCCCTCACGCGATGCGGCCAGGCGCGCCGTCTCGATCGCAGCCTCGTCCGGGACGGCGATGATCTCGTCGAGGACCTCGCGGTTCAACACCGAGGGGACAAAGCCGGCGCCGATCCCCTGAATGCGGTGCGGGCCGGGGGCGCGGCCGGAGAGGACGGCGCTCGACTGCGGCTCGACCGCGATCACCTGGGCCTTCGGGTTCTTGGCCTTGATCGCCTCGCCCGCGCCGGTGATCGTGCCGCCGGTGCCGACACCGGCGATGAAGATGTCGACCTTGCCGTCCATCGCTTTCAGGATCTCCGGCCCGGTTCCCGTGCGGTGGGCCTCCGGGTTGGCCGGGTTCGAGAACTGGTCGGGCAGGAAATGGTCTGGCTCAGAGGCGAGCGAGCGCGCGGCCTGCACCGCCTCGCCCATGCCGCCGAGCGACTCGACGACTTCGACCGTCGCGCCATACATGCGCAGCAGCGCCTCGCGCTCGCGGCTCATGCCCTGTGGCAGGAAGATCCGCAACTCGTAGCCCTTGGCGGCACAGACGAACGCGAGCGCGATGCCGGTGTTGCCGGACGTCGCTTCGACGATCGTGCTGCGGCCGGGCTCGATCAGCCCGTCGCGCTCAGCCGCCTCGATCATCGCGACGCCGATGCGGTCCTTGACCGATCCGCCGGGGTTCAGCGCCTCGATCTTGCCGAACAGCTGAACGCCGTTCGCGTCGTCGCCGAGCAGCCGCGTGAACTGCACCATCGGGGTGCTGCCGACAAGCTCAGCAATGTTGATCGGGATTGCGGCCATTGACCGCTGACGAGACTAGAGCACTCGCCCGACGATCAGTGGCGAGCTACGGAACCTGCGGGTGATCCCACTGCTCGGCGTAGACGACGTGCGCCGGGTTCACCACGATCCGCTTGCCCTTACGGCTCGCGGGGATCACGTGGCCTTCGATCATCCGCAGCTCGACGTCCTCGAGCTCAAGCTCGCTGGCGATCCATTCACCGTCTTCGAAGACGAGGCGCGTTCCCATGCGCCGAAGACTACGGATCAGCCGGCGCAGCCCAGCAGGCGATCGCGCAGGTCGCTGTGCGATATCGCCGCGGGTGTGACGCCCAGCGGCGGACGGCGGCGGGCGCCGCAGTTGAGCGGCTGCGTTGCCGGGGTCGCGGTGGGGCTCTGCGCTTCGACGTTCGTGCTCATGGAGAGAACGTAGATCCCGAGCTTCGGCGGTTGTGTGCGAGGCGGCACGCAGCGATCAACTGCCGATCGGCTCGTCGCCCAGGAGGACGTCGACATCGATCGGGTTCACGGTGAGATCACCGGCAACGGTCGCCTGATCACCGCGGTAGCTGACGCCGCCGTATGCGGGATCGGTCGGCGTCGGGATGCCGCCGACGGTGCCGGTCAGGCCGGACTTGCGGATCACGTCCGCGAGATCCGCGGTCGCGCCCGAGCCACACGGAATGGAGGTGGGTGCGTTGCCCTCGAGGTTGTTCGGGTAACGCTCCGCGTCGCGGAACGGGACGCTCGTGTTGCCGTCGGTCTGCAGCGTGCCACCGGGCACGGCCTGAGCGGGGCCGCCGGCGGTGACCTGAGCGAGTGTCGGAACCTTGGCGGCCGCCGCATCGGTGGACGTGCCCGCGTACGCGTTGTAGGGCTTGGCGGGGAACAGACACGCGCTGAGCGCGATCTGATCGGGGTGATTGACGTCGGATCGCACCGTGGCCTTGGCGATGCGCACGCGGCCGTCCTTCGTGATCGCCGGCGCGATCCGCAGGTCGCCGGTCAGACGCACACCCGGGATGTAGTTCTGCACCGCGCCGGTGACGACCTGGCGGCAGTTGAAGTAGGCCGCCGGGAAGTCCTCGCCCTGGACGAGGCCGGGCTGCTTGTAGACGTCCTGGTCGACGATCCGCGCGATCGAGTTGATCTTCGTCTGGAGGTTGACCGTGACGTCGATGCCGACGTTCTTGCCGGGGATGTTCCCGAACAGGTTCGCCTGGCCACCGGAGTAGCCGAGCGTCGTGTCCTGTGAGCCCTGCGCGGTCGTGATGCCACCCGGGGTCGTGGCGGTGCCCGTGCTCATGTTCACCGCAATGCCGCCGGGCGCGATACCCGAGCGAGAGTGCAGTTGTGCGCAGAACGGTGCTGGCGGCCGCACCGGTGAAGCCACCGGGAGCGGTACCCGTCGGGAACGGATTCGAGTTCGGGCCGATCCAGTCGTTGTTGCCGGTGATGCGCGCCGGCGCGGATGTTGGCCGGATCGTCGACGCCGGCGCTGACCGGGAGGAACGCGCCGCTCGGGCTGCCGCCGGATGTGTGGACCGGGTAGCCGGGCAGACCGCTGCCGGTGCCGGTGCCGAAGTTCATCGGTGTGTCGTGGAAGAGCGCCTTGTAGCCCGGGCCGGCGGCAGCAGCGGCGTACGTCCCGCCTTCGCCGGCGTTCGTCGCCCAGTCCCCGCAGCCGGACTCGTTGGCGGGGCTGTCGGCGTAGGACTGCAGCGCGGCGAGCTGGCCGCCGGGACGTGCGAGCGATGCGAGCCAGTTGGCGTCCGAGCGCGCGGCCGGGTCAGCGACCGTGTCGTTCCACAGCAGCGGCACCGACGATGTCGTCAGCGTCTTGTCGCTCGGCAGCAGCTTGATGTTGACGTTGCCGATCCCGCCGCCGTCGTAGGTGTCCTGGAACTCGACGACCGCGGCGAGCGCGCCGGAGATCACGACCTGGCGGGTGCCGAGCGACGGGCCGAGGTTCACGTTCGCGCTGGGCAGCGTCAGCTGGTTGAGCGCCGTGCCCTGCGTCGTGCAGTTCTGACCCCCACCGGGAGCCGGGTTCTGACCGTTGTCCGTCATGCACGTGTTGCGCAGCCGGATCGTCACCGGAAGCTGAAAGTTGACCAGTGCGGCGCGGCGCAGGAACGAGCGGCGGCGCAGCACGCGCGGGGTGCGCTTCACCTGCTTGCGCAGCTCCGCGCGGATCTTCGCCTTGCGCGCGTGGGAGAGCCGCTTCGCGGCAGGCGCCGAGGCGACGGGAACCGCGAGCGCGAACAGCGCAATGAGGGTGATGGACGACGCGCGACGGAGCACTGCTTGCGCATCGGCTCAACGGGCGCGGAGCTTGAGATTCGACGCCCTGAGAGCAGAAAAAAAGGCGGGGCCCTGCTGAGACAAGGCCCCGCCACTACTTGACAAGCCCGGGCGGTCCATCCACCTACCGGGGTGCTTCGCTGCGAGATGCCCTGGCCGGGATCACTCCCGGCCAGGGCTTCGCAAGTACTACGTGTTAGGTGCCAATCGGCTGGTCGCCGAGGAGCACGTCAACGTCGATCGGGTTGACGGTGATGTCACCCGCGACGCTGGCCTGGTCGCCCTTGTACGTGACGCCGGCGTACGCCGGGTCCGTCGGGGTCGGCAGACCGCTGACGGTGCCGGTCAGGCCGGACTGGCGGATGATGTCCGCAAGCTCCGGCGACGGTGTCAGCGCCACACGGAACCGTGCTCGGGGCGTTGCCCTCGCAGGTGTTCGGGTAGCGCTCTGCATGATTGAGACCGGCAGCGCCGTGTTGCCGTCGGCTGCGAGCGATGCCACCGGCGAGCCGCGCCGTGCCGAAGAACGCGCCGCCGGTCGATGCCGTGCACCGATGCGGCGGGATCGCCGCCGAAGCAGGTGTCGCGGGTTGCACCGGCGTGTGTACGGTTGTAGCTCTTCGCCGGGAACAGGCAGGCGGAGAGTGCAACGCGGTCGGGGTTGTTGACGTCAGAGGACACGGTCGCCTTCGCGATGCGGACCTTGCCGTCCTTGGTGATCGCCGGAGCGATCCGCAGGGAGCCCGTCAGACGGACACCCGGGATGTAGTTCTGCACAGCGCCCGTGACGATCTGACGGCAGTTGAAAATGCCGGCAGGGTACGGCTCGCCCTCGATGAGGGACGGCTGCTTGAACACGTCCTGGTCCATGATCCGCACGATCGAGTTGATCTTCGTCGCGAGGTTCACGGTGACGTCAATGCCGACGTTCTTGCCCGGGATGTTCCCGAACAGGTTGGCCTGGCCACCCGAGTAACCGAGTGTGACGTCCTGCGAGCCCTGAGCGGTCGTGAGACCACCCGGAGTCGTTGCAGTACCAGTGCTCATGTTGACCGACACGCCGCCCGGAGCGATGCCCAGGGACAGAGCGTTGGTGCGGAGCACCGTGTTCGCTGCGTTGTAGCGCGCGTCGGATCGTCGCGCCGACAGCCGAGCGTCGGAGCCGAGCCGGTCGGGAACGGGTTCGGGTTCGTACCGATCCAGTCGTTGTTACCGACGACAGCCACCGGCCTTGATGTCGTCGGATCGCCATCCGGGAAGCACCGGCAGGAACACGCCGTTCGGCGAGCCACCAGCTGGTGTACACGGTGTAACCCGGGAGGCCGGCGCCGGTGCCGAAGCCGACAGGTTGGACCGCGGCGCACGTCGTAGAACAGCGCCTTGTAGGCCGCCGGCGCGACCGAAGCGGCGAGGCAGCACTGCCCGGAGCGTAGCCCGGGCCGCCACCAGCGGTGGACTGGCAGTCGCCACAACCCTGCTGTCGGTTGTGTCAGCGAACCTGCGAGCGCCGTTGAGTGCACCACCGGGACGTGCGGCCGACTTGAAGAAGTTCGCGTCGGCACGCGTCGTCGGATCGGTGATGTCCGTCGTTCCAGAGCAGCGGCACCGACGAAGTCGTCAGTGTCTTGTTGCCCGGGAGGATCTTGATGTTGACGTTGCCCAGGGCACCGCCGTCGTACGTGTCGCTGAACTCGACGACGGCCGCGAGGGCGCCACCGATGGCGACCGAACGAGTACCGAGCGACGGGCCCAGGTTGACGTTCGCCGACGGGACCGTGCGCTGGTTGAGCGCCGTGCCCTGCGTCGCGCAGTTCTGGCGTCGAGCAGCAGACCGGCGGCGTGCCCGCCGACCGGTCGGCGCCGGGTTCTGCGCCGTTCTCGTCGTGCACGGGTTGCGCAGACGAATGGTGACCGGCAGCTTGAAGTTGACAAGCGCTGCCTTACGAAGGAACGAACGACGCTTCACAGCGCCGGGGTTCTTCCTGACCTGCTTCCGGAGCTGCGCCCGGACCTTCGCCTTCTGACCCTTGCTGAGCTTCTTTGCACTCGCTGAACCCGCGAATGCGCCGAACACAAGCGCCACGGCCGTGACAAGCGCCACGACCTGAAGGACATGCTTTCTCAGGGACACTGAGAACTCCTCCCCTATTTGATGACCGGACCCAGCCGGCTTCCATACCGCTTACGGAAATTGGACTTCCGCACGTCGCGTACGCTAGTTTCGAATTACCCAGATGAACAATGGGCGATTCACCCTAGGGGTTTACCCTCAGTCTGCAGAAGGTATGAGTTCCAACAATTTGCGGCGCCTTGGGGAGGGCACACGTGCAGGAGATCGGTCCGGCGGGGCCTCCGAGGTACCGTGAAGTCGCAGGCGCCACCAAGAAGTCGTGGCCACCAAAGCGGTGCCGATGGCAGGGGAATCCCCCATGTGCCAGCCGGCCAGCGCGACGGACGACACGACCGCGCTGCTCGGGCTGCTCGAGTCGCTCTCCGCGGCCACGGACACCCAGGCGTTCCGCCGCGCGACCCTCGCTGTCGCCGACCTGATTCCCGCGACAGTCGGTCAGCTTCGCCGAGGTCTGTGAGAGCCAGGGGTCGATCATCGTCAGCGCCGACACGCCGGAGCTGATGTCCGCGCCGTTCATCGAGACGTACATGGACCTGCGCTCGGAGCATCCGATCGTCGCCGAGTACGAGCGGACCGGCGTCCTGCTGCCCACGCGCGGTCTCCGAGATCCTCGACCGAGCGGGAGTTCGGATCGACACGCATACATCGCGAGCTGCTCGGTGAGGTGGGGATCGTCGACCAGCTCGTGATCCCGATCCCGCACCCGGTCGCCAGGTTGAGCCTCGTGATCGGCCGCTCCTCCTGGGGTTTCGCCGAGCGTGAGCTCGCACTCGCGCAGCATGCTCCAGCGGGTCGTCTCCGTCTCCTACGAGCACCACCGGATGCGCGAGGCGATCCGCGTCAGCAGCCCGCTGGTCTGGGAGCCGGTCGACCGACGACGGCCGGACCGATCCTGCTGAGCGACCGCTACGGCCAGCTGCTGCAGCCCGGACGGAGCACCCGCGGTCGTCCCGCGCCGCCTGCGGAATGCGATCACGAACGCTGTCGGCCTCGCGCTCGAGAGCCCGGAGACCGCGGCGCGCCGGCGCGGCGCTCGTCGAAGATCGCCGTGCGCGTCGGCGACGACCGAGCGCGTCGAGCTCCGCGTCCTCGCTCCGCCGGATGGCAGCCACCTGTTCCCGATCATCGTCGAGCGCCCGGCGGTGCCCCACGCCCCCTGCGACCTCAGCCGGCACGGCCTGACGCCTCGGCAGGCCGACGTCATGGCGCTGATCATGCGGGCCGAGACGAACGCCGGCATCGCGAACGCGCTCGGCATCAGCCCCAAGACCGTCGAGAAGCACATCGAGGCGGCCTACCGGCGACTCGGCGTTCAGACGCGGACCGAGGCGCTGCTGATCCTGCTCGGCGACGCGGTGCCGACCCGGACGCACGTGTCGCAGCCGACGCCTGACGGCAGAGAGAGGCCTTCCCATCCCCGCCAAGTTCAGGTAAGGCCCCTCCCTGTCAAGCCCCGTACACCCGCTCGGGATCTGCTTCACCGATGTCCCCCCGGCGGGTCGTGTGTGCTCGGGGACCGCAAGTATGGAGCCTGGCCGGGACGCAGGCGGATCGGTGGAGACCCGCGCGTCGGACGCGGCGTGTTACGGGCCTAGATCCGGTGCACGGCGGCCGCATGCGCCGCCGCCCGAAGAATCATCGTCACGGGCGCCCCCCCGAAAACTGGTCCGTGCGCCCGTGACGTAGGCGAAACCTATCCCCGCCTGACCAGATAACGGTGCGAGTGACAGCGTTCTTGCAGCAGTTCGAGAGGACTCGCGCCGTTGCTGTGCAGCGCGGCGTCGCCGATCGCCAGACCCCTCCCCCCGGGATCATCGGCACCGGCGGCGCCGTGCACCCCGTCCCATGTTCCGCCTCCGACGCACCCGCATCCGGCGTAGTGTCGGAGAGCGGTGCCGCCCGCCCAGTCCGTCATTCCCCCCGATGGGGGCGGCACCGCCTCCTGCAACTTCCCGGCGAGAGCCGCACGGTCCACTCAGGAGGAGTCATTGGGAGGTGCGACGCTCGCCGCTCACCGACAGTACGCCGAGTTGAGGTCCACTGCAAGAACCTTGACCAATCGCGGCGCCGCTAGATGTAGTACATCGCCTGGCCCGCGTCCGACCGCTCGCGGTCGATGACGTCCTGGACCGACGTCTTCTCGAGCACGTCGCGCGCGGCCTCTGCCGCTTCGGCGAACACGCCGACGCTGCCGGCGCCGAGCGGGCCGTCGAGCAGCTCGACGATCTCGAGGACGCTGATCGACCCGGGCTCGCGCGCGAACGAGTAGCCGCCCTTCACCCCGCGCTGGCTCTTCAGGAGCCCGGCGCGACGCAGCGTCGCGAACAGCTGCTCGAGGAACTGCGTCGGGATCTCCCGGCGCTTGGCCAGCTCACCGATCGGCACCGGGCCGTCGTCCCCCGACTGCCCGAGCTCGGACAGGGCCTGGAGCGCGTACGGGCGACTTCGTGGTGATCGAGATCATGCGCCACCGATCCTATGGGAGTCGGACGCGTGGCCCATCGGTTCGGCCGCCGACCCGTCCTGCCGGGCCGTTCTACAGCCAGCCCCGCTCCGTCGCGATCAGCACGGCCTGTGCGCGGTCGACTGCGCCGAGCTTGCCGTAGATGTTGTGCAGGTGGGTGCGGACGGTGCTCGTCGACAGCTCGAGCTCGTGGGCGATCTGCTTGTAGACCTTGCCCTCGGAGAGGCGCTTGAGCACCTCGACCTCGCGGCCGCTGAGCGGGCACGGGTCGACCTGGCGGATGCGCCCGGTCGACGGGAACGGCAGGTCGTACATGACGCTGCGCAGCTCCTCCGGCCCGAGGCCGATGGCGCGCGCGCAGCGCAGCATCTCGGTCGGCGAGACGGCGCCGCCCTGTGCGTAGTGGGCGAGCATGTCCGCGAGGCGGACGAAGGCGGTCTCGTCGCTGGCGTCCTCGGCGTGATGGCGCTCGATGACGGATGCGACGGACTTCGGCAGACCCCAGCGACGTGCGAGGACACCGCCGACGAGCGCGTGATCGACGCCGAGCTCACGACGCTCGCGGTGGATCCGCTCCTCGGGCGTGCGCGCGCCCTGGTGCACCTGCTGCGGGTAGCCCGGGTAGGCGTGCATCAGGACGAGCTTGCCGATGTCGTGCAGCAGCGCGGTGACCATCAGCCGGTCGCGGTCCTCGTAGCCGACCTCGGCCGCGAGCCGCTCGGCGGCGCGCTGCGTGGCGACGCCGTGCAGGCGGAAGCGCTCGGGCGCGGCCTCCCAGACGGTCGAGCGCTCGAAGAAGTCAAAGGTGCGCGCGCGAGCGGCGACCGACTGGACGGCCTCGGGCGACATCACGTCGGTGGCCTGGACGATCGACTCGACGCGCCCGCGGGTGCGTCCTTCGATCCCGTTGGCAACGCGCAGAACGGCGATCACGAGGGCGACGTCGCCTTCGACGGCGGCGACCATCTCGCCGATGTTCGTGCGCTCCTCGCCCACGATCGCGCAGAACGCGGTCGCGCGACTCCGCGAGCGCGGGGAAGTTCTCGAGTGCCTCGAACGCCGCCGTGAGGCGCCGGCCGTGGCCCTCGTTGTGGCGGCGAGCTGCGTCCGCGGGGGGATCCGCGGCGCGCAGGGATGAGGCGGAGGCAGCCTGAGGCATGGGGAAGATTCCGTTCGGGAAGGGAGGTCCAGGGTCGCGTGGTTGCGACACAGGACACCTATCGGCAGGCATGGACGAGAGTTTGAGCCCGACCGTGCGCGCTGCCTACGCGACTGCCCTACGCGAGCGCCGAATCGAGCGCTCCGCAGGCTCTCGTCGCGCCCGATCACAGCCAGCGTCTCGAAGATCCCCGGCGAGACCGCCGTGCCCGGCGAGCCCGACCCGCAGCGGCTGGTAGACGTCGCGCGGCTTGACCTGGCGCGCCTCGACGACGCCGCGCAGCGCCGCGTCGATCGCCTCGACCGACCAGTCCTCGGCCGGCAGCAGCGCCAGCGCGGCGCGCGCGTCGGCGAGCGCCGCGCGGCCGTCGTCGCCGAGCCACTTGGCCCGCGCGGCCTCGATCGTCGGCGGGCCCGTCGAAGATGAACCCCGCCAGCGGCCAGAAGTCCGACAGCGTCTGGATCTTCTCCTCGCTGATCGCGACCGCGGGGCCGAGCCCGTCGCGGCCGGTGAACGACTCGATCCGCGCGGTCAGCTCCTCGGTCCCGAGCTCACGCATGTAGCGGCCGTTCATCCAGCGCAGCTTCTGCTCGTCGAACTGCGCCGGGTTCTTCGAGACGCGGCTCGACGTCGAAGCGCTTGACGAGGTCGTCGGTGCTGATCAGCGTCTCGTCGTCGGCTGTCGCCCCAGCCGAGCAGCGCGAGGTAGTTGCGGACCGCCTCCGGCAGGTAGCCGGCGTCGCGCAGATCCTGCACGGAGGCGGCGCCGTGCCGCTTGCTGAGCTTCTTGCCGTCGGGCCCGTAGAGCAGCGGCAGGTGGGCGTAGATCGGCCTCGGCGCGCCGATCGCCTCGAGCACGAGCAGCTGCTTGGGCGTGTTGGAGATGTGGTCCTCGCCGCGGATCACGTGCGTGATCTCCGCGTCGTGGTCGTCGATCGCGACGGCGAGGTTGTAGAGCGGGCGGCCGTCGGCGCGCGCGATCACCGGGTCGTCGAGGTGCACGTGCTGGAACACGGTCTCGCCGCGGATCAGGTCGTGGACGACGGTCGCGCCCTCGTCCGAGACGCGCAGGCGCACGGCGCCCTCGGCCTCCGGGCGTCCCGCGATAGCCGCGCTCGGCGCCGTACTCGGCCTTCCACGCGCGCACGTCCTCGCCGCCCGCGCTGCGTGCGGTAGGCGAGGCCCTCGTCGAGCAGGCGCTCGACGACCTGACGGTGGCGCTCCTGGTTGTCGGCCTGCGAGAACGGGCCCTCGTCCCAGTCGAGCTCCAGCCAGCGCAGCGCCTCGAGGATGTGCTCGACGTTCTCGGGTGTCGAGCGGTCGCGGTCGGTGTCCTCGATCCGCAGGACGAACCGCCCGCCCTGGCCGCGGGCGGCAAACCAGTTGTAGAGCGCGGTGCGCGCGCCCCCGATGTGGAGCGGGCCGGTGGGGCTGGGAGCAAAGCGAACGCGCATATCGCTAGGAATGTACGGACATGTCCCATTCCGACCCTGCTCCCCTCCCATGCTGATCGGCGCCCACGTCTCCCCCGCCGGCGGCCCGGCGAAGGCGATCGAGCGCGGCGAGCTGCTCGGCGCGCGCAGCATCCAGATCTTCAACCAGAACCCGCGCGCCTGGAAACCGACCGTCTACGCGCCCGAGCAGATCGACGCCTACCACGAGGCGCTCGCCGCCGAGCCCGGTCGACGCGCTGCTGATCCACGCCGTCTACCTGCTGAACGCCGCGAGCGAGGACCCGGAGATCCGCGCGAAGACGCTGACGTCGCTGATCGCGTCGCTCGACGCCGGGGCGGCGCTGGGCGCGCACGCCGTGGTGCTGCACCCGGGCTCGGCCAAGACCGGCGAGGTCGGCCCGGCGATCGCGCGCGCGGGAGCGGTGATCGCCGAGGCGCTCGGCGGAGACCGAGGGCTGCGCGCTGCACCTGGAGGACACGGCCGGAACCGGCGGGACGCTGGGCCGCTCGTTCGAGGAGCTGGCGGCGCTGCTGGAGGCGGCCGGCGGCGACGCGCGACTCGGGATCTGCCTGGACTCCTGCCACATGCTCGCCTCGGGCATCGAGATCCGCACCGCCGACGCGCTCACCGCGACGCTCGACGCGCTCGAGGCGGCCGTCGGCCCGGGCCGGCTCGGCTCGCTGCACCTCAACGACAGCCAGATGCCACTCGGCTCCAACCGCGACCGTCACGCCAATATCGGTGACGGCGAGCTCGGGCTCGACGGCTGCCGCGTGTTCCTCAGCGAGCCGCGCTTCGACGGATCTGCCGTGCGTGCTCGAGACGCCCGGGCCTGATCGCAGCGGGCCGACAGCCGACGAGCTGGCGCTGTGCGAGCGCCTGCGGTCGAGGGGCTGGCCGCGCGCAAGTAAGAATGGCTCCCCGCCCCCGGTCCAGCGGTAGGGCGGGGAACCGGTGCGGACGCTACCAGTTCCGCCTGACCAGGTTGCGCGAAACAACTGACTACAGAGTCAGGTTTTCGAGCCGTCGCGCCGGGACCGCGAATCCGGTTCAGGCGAGCGAGGTCCGCAGCGCCGCCGGACCGAGGATGTGCTCGAGCTCGGCGCGCAGTGACGGCGTCGCGGCGACGCGGAACTCCTCACCGAAACGCAGCGTGCGCGCGCCACCCGAGGTGGTGACGTCGAGGACCACCTCACTCTCCCCCGTGTGGTTGCTCAGCACGTGCTTGAGGTCGTCGATGATCGTCGCCGGCACGCCGGTCGCGGCCGCGTCGAGATGCAGCCGCAGCGGCTGCGGGCCCTGAGGCTCGAGCGCCGCCTTCTCGCGCGCGGCCTCGACCTCCTCGGGCGACGGGTCGAAGCGCTCGACGCTCTGGACCACCAGGCAGGTCTTGTCCTTGTCCTTGTGGTCGATCCGCCCGCGGACGAGCACGATCTCGTCGACGGCGAGCGCACCCTCGCACTCGGCGATCGTCTTCTCGAACGCGATCAGCTCGATCTCGCCCTCGAGGTCGTCGAGCGTCGCGAACATCATCTGCGTGCCGGTCTTCGTGCGGATCTTCTTGGCCAGCGTGATGATGCCGCCCGCGGTCACCCAGTCGCCGTCGCGGCGCTGCGGCAGCTCGGCGAGCGAGCCGTCGACGGCCTGGCGCAGCGCGTCGCGGACCTCCTTCAGCGGGTGCATCGAGACGAACAGGCCGATCGCCTCCTTCTCGACCGCGAGCAGCTCACGCTGGTCGAACTCCTCGAGCGGGATCGGCGGATGCGCCGGCCGGAAGGCGTGCGTCGCCGACGCGGCAGCGCGGACCGCCGTCGAGCTCGGCCATGTCGAAGATCGAGCCCTGGCCGATCTGCGCGTCGAGCTGCGCCTGCTGGCCGGCGGACTGCGCCTGCTCGAGCACCGAGAGCATGCCCTTGCGCGTCGCGCCGGTCGAGCCGAACGCGCCGCACTTGACGAGCGCCTCGATCGCGCGCTTGTTGACGAGGCGCGCGTCGACGCGCTCGCAGAAGTCCCAGAGCGAGTCGAACGGGCCGTCCTGCTCGCGCGCCGCCTTGATCGACTCGACCGCCTGGTAGCCGACGCCCTTGACGGCGTCCAGGCCGAAGCGGATGTTCCCCTCGACGACGACGAACTCGTGGTCGGAGAGGTTGACGTCGGGCGGGAGGATGTCGATCCCCATGTCCTCGCAGCGCGCGGCGAAGAACGGGACCTTGTCCTTCGTGTCCATCACCGACGAGATCAGCGCCGCCATGTACTCGGCCGGATAGTTGGCGCGTAGCCACGCTGTGCGGTAGGCGATCAGGGCGTAACAGGCGGCGTGCGACTTGTTGAAGCTGTAGTCGGCCGACTTCTGGTTCGTCGCCCAGATCCAGTCGACGGTGTCTGCGGGTCGACGCCGGACGCGGCGCAGCCCTGGCGGAACTCGGGCTCGAGCTTCGCCATCGCTTCGCGGTTCTTCTTGCCGATCGCCTTGCGCAGGTCGTCCGCCTTGGCGCCGCTGAACCCCGCCAGCGAGGTGGCGATCTGCATCGCCTGCTCCTGGTACAGGATCACGCCGTAGGTCGGGCCGATGATCGGGTCCAGCCGCGCGTCGGGAATCGACACCGAGTCGGGGTCGCGCTTGCCGCGCGCGTAGGCGGGAATCTGATCCATCGCGCCCGGGCGGTAGAGCGCAACGAGCGCGACGAGGTCGTCGAACTCGGTCGGCCGGACCTTCTTCAGCGCCTCCTGCATGCCGTCGGACTCGAACTGGAAGACGCCGATCGAGTCGCCGCGCCCGAGCATCTCGTACGTCTTGACGTCGTCGAGCGGCAGCGTCGTCATGTCGGGGCGCTCGCCGACGGAGCGGCCGATGATGTCGAGCGCGTCCTCGATCACGTCGAGGTTGCGCAGCCCGAGGAAGTCCATCTTCAGCAGGCCGAGCGCCTCGACGGGCTCCATCGAGTACTGCGTGACGACGCGGTAGACACGGTCGCCGTTCTCGTCGGTCGTGTTCGCGTCGGCGAGCTGCACCGGGACGATGTCGGTCAGCGGGCGGTCGGCGATGACGACGGCCGCCGCGTGGACCGAGGAGTTGCGGACGATGCCCTCGAGGCCGCGCGCGACGTCGACGATCTGGCGCGCCGTCGGATCGCTGTCGTAGGCGGCGCGCAGCGGCTCGCCCTCGTTGAGGCAGTCCTTGAAGCTCGGCGAGCGGCCCATGATCGGGTCCGGGATCAGCTTGGCGAGGCGGTCGCCGGCGCCGTAGTCGTGACCGAGCACGCGGGCCGCGTCGCGCGTGGCGGCGCGCGGGAACATCTTGCCGAAGGTGACGATCTGCGCGACCGAGTCACGGCCGTACTTGTCGGTCACGTAGCGCATGACCTCGTCACGGCCGCGGACCGAGAAATCGATGTCGATATCCGGCATCGACACGCGCTCGGGGTTGAGGAAGCGCTCGAACAGCAGGTCGTACTCGAGCGGGTCCAGGTCGGTGATCCGCAGGCAGTAGGAGACGATCGAGCCGGCTGCCGACCCACGCCCCGGGCCGACGGCGATGCCGTTCGCCTTCGCCCAGGTGACGAAGTCCCAGACGATCAGGAAGTAGGCGTTGAAGCCCATCCGGTCGATGACGCCGAGCTCCATCTCCATGCGCTCGACCGCGGCCGCGGGCGGCGGATCGCCGTAACGCCCGCGCAGGCCTTCCATCACGCGCTCGCGCAGGTAGGCGCGCTCGTCCTCGCCCTCGGGCAGGAACCGCGGGATCAGCTGCTTGCCGAGCTCGATCTCGACGTCGCAGCGCTCGGCGATCTCCAGCGTGGACGCGAGCGCCTCCGGCCACTCGGCGAACGCCGTCGCCATCTCCTCGCTCGAGCGCAGATAGAACTCGTTCGTGGCGAAGGTCATCTTCGGCGCGGCCAGCGTGCTCTTGGTCTGCACGCAGAGCAGCGCCGTGTGGTGGGCGTGATCCTCCTTGCGCAGGTAGTGCACGTCGCCGGTGCCGACGATCGGGCGGCCGAGCTCGCGCGCGATCCGCACGATCCCCTCGTTCGCGCGGTCCTGCTCGGGGATCCCGTTCTTCTGGACCTCGAAGTAGACGTTCTCGGCCCCGACCGCCTGCAGCAGGTCGTCGGCGTGCGCGCGCGCCTCGGCGTCGCGGCCCTCGGCGAGCCGTGAGGTGAACCGCGCGGCGAGGCAGCCGGTCAGGACGATCAGGCCCTCGCGGTGCGCCTCGAGCTGCGCCAGGTCGACGGTCGGCTTGCCACGGCTGAGGCCCTCGAGGAAGCCCGTCGAGCAGAGCTTCACGAGGTTGCGGTAGCCCTCGTTCGACGACGCCATCAGCGTGAGGTGGTTGCGCTCGGCCTTGGCGCGCTCGGTGTGATCGTCGACGAAGTAGATCTCGCAGCCGACGATCGGCTTGATCCCGTGCTTCTTCGCCGCGCGGTAGAGCTCGACCGCGCCGTTCATCACGCCGTGGTCGGTGAGCGCCAGCGCGGGCTGACCAAAGGACGCAGCGCGCTCGGCGAGCGCGTCGATGTTGCAGGCTCCATCGAGCAGCGAGTACTCGCTGTGAACGTGGAGATGGGCGCAGGTCGGAGCGGTCACCGGGGACCGGAGGTTAGGGGCCGCGCCGGACGGGCAGCGGGTGTCGTTCCCGCTCCTTCCGCAGCTTCCGTGCGGGTCAACCGCGGCGGCGCAGCGCGCGACCGATGCGCTCGACGATGCCGCCCGGACGCGGAGTCCAGGGCGCGTCGGAGGGGCCTGCAGGCGGGTCGGCGACCTGCTGCACGGCTTCTGCGGGGTCCGCGAACTCCGGGTCCTTCGCGGGCGCGGCGACGGCGGCCGGCTCGGCCTCGGCGACGGGCTCAGCAGCGGGTTCGGCCACGGGCTCCGCCGGCGGCTGCTCGACGGCCTCGACCGCCGGGCCCTCGGCGGGCTGGATCGCCTGCTCGGCGGCGTCCTCCACGGCCTCCGGGGCCGGAGCCTCCTCGACGACCGGGACCTGCTCGCGCAGGCGCTCGGCCGCGAGCGCGAGGCCTGCGATCAGCTGCTCGTTGTCGAGGGTGACGGGCGCGGCGGCCTGGGCCTCCTCGCTGGGCACGGGTTGCAGCGCCACCGGGGCCGCGGGTGGCGCCGTCGGCGCCTCGGCGACGCGCAGGCGGCTGCGGTGGCGCGAACACGGGAATCGGCACGACGCGGGCGCGCTCGGCCGTCAGCGCGCTCGTCGCGGCATCGCGTGCGGCGCGCTCGGCGACGACCGCCTGCTCGGCGGCCTCACGGGCGGCGCGTTCGGCGTGCAGCGCAGCCTCGAGGACGCCGCGAGCGGCGATCTCGCGGTCGAGCGCCTCGCGGGCCGCGCGCAGCGTCGTGGCGGCGTCGGCCACAAGCGCGGCCATGCGGCCGTCGCGATCGGCGCGCGCGGCGAGCCGCTCCCGCAGGCGCGAGGCCTCGTGCGCTCCGTGCTCCAGCTGGGCGACGCGCTGCTCGGCATCGGCGAGACGTGCGCGCAGCTCGCCCTCGGCAAGCTCGGCACGGCGAGCGCGACGTTCGGCGAGGACCTCGGGATCCTTGCCGCCCTTGGGCTCACGCCCTGGCTTGTCGGCGGGGGCCACCATTGAGCGCGAACGCTAGCGCGCCGAGCGGCGGTTTCGGCGGGAACGACGGGTCAGACGCTGGGCATCTGCGAGCCGCGGCGGACCTTGGCGATCGCCAGCCCGGTGACGACGACGGCGATCACCGCTGCGGTGACCTTCGTCTGGTGCCGCTTGCGCGCGTACTCGGCCTGGCGCTGGGCCTCGGTCCGCTTGCGGTTCCCGACGAACCGGCCACCGTGGTAGGTCGCGTATCCGATCGCCTGATAGGTCCGTGCGCTGGGCATGCCCTGACGATACAGCGGCGGCGTGAGCCCTCAGTCCTGCTGGGATGCCTTCAGCCGGTAGGCCATCCGCGACTGCAGCGACCACAGCTCGATGAAGCCGGGCGAGGCCTGCTGGCTGAACAGGCCACCGCTGGTCTCGAACGTCGCCAGCGATGCGTCGTAGACGGCGTTCGGGCTCTCACGCGTGACGGCGCGCACCGAGCCCTTGTAGAGCTTCAGGCCGATCGTGCCGGTGACGCGCTCGTTGACCGAGTCCATGTACGCGTCGAGGTTCTCGCGCAGCGGCTCCCACCAGAGGCCCGCGTACACGAGGTAGCCCCACTGGCGATCGAGGTCGCTCTTGAACTGGTTCTGGTGGATCGTGCCGACGAGGCGCTCGAGCTCGGCGTGCGCGGGCAGGATGATCGCGGCGGCCGGGACCTCGTAGATGTCGCGCACCTTCAGGCCGACGATGCGGTCCTCGATGTGATCGATGATCCCGACGCCGTGTCGGCAGCCGATCTCGGCGGCGCGCTCGAGCAGGTCGACGAGACCCAGCGCCTCGCCGTTCAGCGCGACGGGAATGCCCTGCTCGAACGTGACCGTGACGGTCTCCGGCTCATCCGGCGCCTCCTCGGGCCGCGTGACGAGCTGGAAGACGTCGTCGTCGGGGGCGTGCGTGAGGTCCTCGATCCACTTGCCCTCGGACGAGCGGCCCCAGAGGTTGTCGTCGATCGAATACGGCGTCGTCTCCGCGCCGCCCTTGATCGGGATCCCGTGCTCGCGCGCGTAGGCGATCTCCTCCTCGCGGCCCATCTGCCAGCCGCGGACGGGAGCGATGACCTTCAGCTCGGGGGCGAGCGTCGCGACCGTCGCCTCGATGCGCACCTGGTCGTTGCCCTTGCCGGTGCAGCCGTGCGCGATCGTGTCGCAGCCGTGCTTGCGGGCGTAGTCGACGGCGAGCTTGGCGATCAGCGGCCGGCCGAGCGCCGTGAACAGCGGGTAGCTCAGGCCGTAGACGGCGTTGGCCTTGATCGCGGGCGCGATGTACTCGTGCGCGAACTCCTCGCGCGCGTCGATGACCTCGGCGGCGACGGCGCCGAGCTGCATCGCCTTGCCCTTGACGACGTCGTAGTCCTCGCCGGGCTGGCCGAGGTTGATCGTCAGCGCGACGACCTCCGCCTCGTACTCGTCCTGGATCCACTTGAGCATCACGCTCGTGTCCAGTCCGCCCGAGTACAGCAGCAGGACCTTGTGGACCTCCCCGGGCTCGGCGAGGTAGCTGGCGGTGCGCGTGTGGCGGGCGTCGGCGGCGTCGTCGGTCATGTGGCCGGGGAGTGTAGGAAGACAGCCCCGGCCGGCGGCGCTCAGCCCACGCGCTGCGCGCCGGCGTAGACGTTGAGCGCGTCGCCGCGGGCGAATCCGCAGAGCGTCATCCCCTGCTCGGTCGGCCAGCGCGATCGCGAGCGACGACGGCGCACCGACGCCGACGAGGATCGGGCAGCCGGCGACCGCCGCCTTCTGCACCAGCTCGAACGAGAGCCGCCCGCTGACGCAGAGGATCGCGCCTGCGAGCGGCAGCAGGCCGTCGAGCAGCGCCCGGCCGATCACCTTGTCCATCGCGTTGTGGCGCCCGACGTCCTCGCGCGCGATCCGCAGGTCGCCGTCCGCACTGAACAGCCCCGTGGCATGCAGGCCGCCGGTGCGAGCGAACCCCGGCTGCGCGCCGAGCAGCGCGTCCGGGAGCGCCGCGAGCAGCGCGCGTTCGACGAGCGGGCCGGGTGTCGCGGGCGCCGCATGCACTGCGACCTCCTCGAGTGCGCCCTTGCCGCAGACGCCGCACGAGGACGACGTGTAGAACCGCCGCGCGCCGACGTCGCGCAGCAGCGGACCGGCGACCTCGACGATGTTGTTGGCCAGGTCGGCGGTCGGCCCCGCCTCGTGTACGCGGTCGATCAGGCCCTCACCGATCAGGAACCCGAGCGCGAGCTCCTCGTCGTGGCCCGGCGTGCGCATCGTGACCGCCAGCGGCTCGCCGTCGACGCGGATCTCGAGCGGCTCCTCGACCGCGACCTCGTCGCGCGCCCCGTCGTCGCGGGCGACCGTCGCGATCATGCGCGCAAGCGCAGCGTCGTCCATCGCTGCGCCTTTCAGGCCGGTCCGGAGCCCGCCAGCGCCGGCGTCTGCGACGGCTGCTCGGCGACCGGCCGCACGTCGACGGCGACGACCTTGTACTCCGGGCACGAGGTGTTGACGTCCGCGGAGGCGCCGATCAGCAGGTTCGTGCGCACCTCGGGGAAGTGGAACGCCGTGAAGACATGGCCGGGCTCGATCCGCTCCGTCACGCGCGCCTCGATCTCGATCCGGCCCACGCGGCTGCGCACCGACACGAGGTCGCCGTCGGTGACCCACAGGCGCGCGGCGTCGTCCGGATGGATCTCGAGCCAGTCGCGGTCCATCAGCTCGAGGTTGCCGGTGCGGCGCGTCATCGTGCCGGCGTTGTAGTGCTGCAGCCTGCGACCGGTGACGAGCACGAGCGGGAAGTCCTCGTCGGCGGCGTCACCCGGCGCCTTGTACGGGCAGCGCCGCGATGTGGGCGCGGCCGCCGGGCCTGTGGAACTCGTGCTCGTAGAGGATCGGGACGTCGCTGCCGTCCTCTGCGACCGGCCAGAGCAGCCCGCGCCGGCCGAGCCGCTCGTACGTGACGCCCGTGAACTCGGGAGTCAGCGCGGCGATCTCGCGCATCGCATCCTCGGGATCGTCGAGCCCCATGTCGTGCCCGAGCGCGCGCGAGACGGCGAGCAGGATGTCGAAGTCGGTGCGCGCGTCGCCCGGCGGCGTGATCGCGGCATCGACGTGCTGGATGCGGCGCTCGGCGTTCGTGAACGTCCCCGTCTTCTCGAGGAACGATGAGGCGGGAAGGATGACGTCGGCGTAGCGCGTCGTCTCGGTCTCGAAGATGTCCTGGCAGATCAGGAAGTCGAGCGACTCGAGCGCGTGGATCACGTGCGTCGTGTTCGGGTCGGTCTGCGCGACGTCCTCGCCGAAGATGTACATCGCCTTCAGCGTCCCGGCGACGGCCGCATCGAACATCTCCGGGATCTTCAGGCCGGGCCGGCGCGAGAGCGGCACGCCCCAGGCCGCCTCGAACGACTGCGCGACGTCCTCGTCCTCGACCTTGCGGTACCCGGAGTACGTGTCGGGCAGCGCGCCCATGTCCGATGAGCCCTGGACGTTGTTCTGCCCGCGCAGCGGCAGCAGCGCCGAGCCCGGTCGCCCGACCTTGCCGGTCATCAGCGCGAGTGCGCACATCAGCTGCACGACCTCGGACCCGTACTTGTGCTCGGTGACGCCGAGGCCCCAGATCAGGCTCGCCTCGGTCGCCTCGGCGTAGACGTGCGCGGCGCGCTCGAGGTCGGCGGCCGGAACGCCGCTGATCTCCTCGACGGTCGCCGGGTCGTAGCCGGCGAGCAGCTCCTCGAAGGCCGCGAAGCCCTCGGTGCGGGCGTCGATGAACGCGTGGTCGGCGAATCCGTCGCGGTGTGCGACGTGCGCCAGCCCGAGCACGATTGCGGCGTTCGTCCCCGGCCGCGGCGACAGGTGGACGGCAGCGTGGTCGGCCAGCTCGATCCGGCGCGGGTCGATCGTCACGAGCCGCAGGCCGCGCAGCGCCGCCTGCTTGATCCGCGCGCCGACGACGGGATGTCCCTCGGTCGGGTTGGCCCCGATGATGATCGCCGCGCCCGCCGCGTCGATGTCGTCGAACGTGCCCGTCGCGCCCGAGTAGCCGAACGACTTGCGCAGCGCGTACGAGGTCGGCGAGTGACAGACGCGCGAGCAGTTGTCGATGTTGTTCGTCCCGATCGCGGCGCGCATGAACCGCTGCATCGCCCAGCAGTCCTCGTTCGTCGCGCGTGAGGAGGCCAGGCCGGCGATCGCGTCCGGGCCGTGGTCGGAGCGAATCCGGCCGAGCTGCGCGGCGATCAGGTTCAGCGCCTCGTCCCAGCTCGCGGCGCGCAGCTCGCCGTCCTCGCGGATCAGCGGCGTCGAGAGCCGCTCGCGCGAGCGGCTGAACTGGTGGGCGAAGCGCCCCTTGAGGCACGTGTGGCCGCGGTTTGCGGGACCGTCGGCCGCCGGGCTGATCGAGGCGACGCGGTCCGCGCGGACATGCGCCTCAAGGCGGCAGCCGACGCCGCAGTAGCCGCAGGTCGTGGTGACGGAGCTGTCGAAGCGGTCGCTGGTCATCGAACCGACGACGAATCATCCTCTGTTGCGGCGGCGATCTCCAGCAGCGACAGCTCGGTGATCGCGTCGGTCGGACAGGTGTCCGCGCAGGCTCCGCACGAGACGCACGCCGAGTCGCGGAAGCCGGAGTCGATCCCTGCGGTGACGTTGGCGCCGAAGCCGCGACCGACGGCCGTCAGCGCGAACGCACCCTGTACCTCGTCGCATGCGCGCACACAGCGCCCGCAGGAGATGCAGAGCTCGTGCTGGAACGCGAGATACGGATGGCGCGTGTCGTGATCGGCGACGTGGACGGCGCCACTCCAGCGCGGCTCGCCGACCCCGAGCTCGCGCGCGACGGCGGCGAGCTCCGTGTGAGCGGCCGGAGCAACCGGCAGCTCGGACAGGACGAGCTCGACGACCGCGCCGACCACCCTGCGCGCTCGCGGCGTCGCGCGTGTCGACGACCATGTCCTCGCGGCAGGGCGTCGTGCAGGAGGCGACGACGTCGGTCCCGCCGCTCTGGCCCGCGACCCCGACGAGGCAGACGCGGCAGGCACCGAATGGCGCCATGCGCTCGTCGAAGCACAGCGTCGGGATGGCCGATCCGGCGGCGCGGGCTGCCTCCAGGATGGTCGTCCCGGGCTCGACGTCGAGCTGCGTGCCGTCGATCGTGACGCGCATCAGGAGAGCCCCAGCTCGTCCGGGAAGTGCGCGAGCAGGCTGCGAATCGGCGCGGGCATCCCGCCGCCGTGCGCGCACAGGCTCGCGACCTCGAGCGTTTCGAGCAGGGCCTCGAGCCGCACGCGGTCGACGGCTGCAGGCGAGGCGAACTCCTCGTGCGCGCGCTGCAGGCCGATGCGGCACGGGAAGCACGTCCCGCAGCTCTCGTCCGCGCCGAACGCGAGCAGGTGACTGGCGAGCTGTCGCATGTCGGTCGTCTCGTCGAACGCGAGGATCGACCCGTGCCCGACCATGCAGCCCTGCTCGGCCAGCGGAGCGCTGTCGAACGGCGTGTCGAGCAGTGACGCCGGAAGGATCCCGCCGAGCGGCCCGCCGATCTGCACCGCCTTGATCGTGTGGCCGTCGACGAGCCCGCCGGCGACGTCCTCGCAGAGCTCGCGCACGGTCATCCCGAATGGGACCTCGACGACCCCCGGGCTGACGAAGCGCTCGTTGAAGCAGACGAGCTTCGTGCCCGCGTTGGCGCTGTCGGGGCTCAGCTCGCGGTAGGCGGCCGAGCCGCGCGCCGCGATCACCGGGACGTTCGCGTAGGTCTCGACGTTGTGGACCAGTGTGGGCTTGCCGTAGAGCCCGCGCTCGGCCGGGAACGGCGGGCGCGCGGACACCGTTCCGCGCAGCCCGTGCAGGCACGCGAGCAGCGCGGTCTCCTCCCCCACGACATACGACCCCGCGCCGTCGACCACGTGGACGTCGAACGAGAAGCCCGACCCGAGGATGTCCTCGCCGAGCATGCCGTCCGCGTGCGCCGCCGCGATCGCCGCTTCGAGCGCGGGCCGTGACGCCGGGTATTCCGAGCGCACGAGGACGAACCCCGCGCGCGCACCGATCGCGTAGCCGGCCAGCGCCATCCCCTCGAGGACGCGCGCAGGACTGTGCTCCATCAGGTGCTTGTCGATGTACGAGCCGGGGTCGCCCTCGTCACCGTTGGCGACGACGTAGCGCTCGGTGTCCTTGGCGGCGCGCACGAACGCCCACTTGCGGCCGGTCGGGAACCAGGCGCCGCCGCGGCCGCGCAGATCGGATGCCTCGACCTCCGCGACCAGTGCGTCGGGCGTCGTGCTCGTGAGCGTGTGCCGCAGCGCGGACCAGTCTCCGGCAGCGGTGAGGACGGGCTCCTCGAGCAGGCTGCGGACAGCGGGCTCGGGCGCCGGCCGCGTCGCGGCCGCCAGGACACGTTCCACCACGCCGGGCCCTGCGTCGATCACGTCGCCGTCGCGGACGGCCGGTGAGCTGTGGCAGAAGCCCAGGCAGACCGTCTCGGCGAGTGAGACCGACCCGTCCGCGCTGCGCTCACCGGGCTCCAGGCCGAGGCCTGCCGCGATCTGGCCCTCGTGTGAGCCGCCGGTCGCGGCGAAGCACGCGGTCCCCGTGCAGACCCGCACGTGGCGCTCGCCCCGTGGAGCGAGGAGGTCGTCGTAGAAGGTGGCGACGCCGTGGACCGTCGCCTCCGGCAAGCCGGTCGCGGCGGCCGCTGCGCGGATGTCGTCGTCGGTCAGTGCGCCGCGCTCGCGCACGGCCGCGCCGAGCAGCTCGACGACCGTCGGCGAGCCTGGCGTGCCGTCGCGGCGGGAGAGCTGAACGAGGTTGACGGACATCGGCTCCGAGTCTGCCGGGTTCGACGCGCCGGCGCGACAGCCCTGCCCGGGCTACGCGAGCAGGCGCTCGATGCGTGCGAGCGCCTCGGTCGCCTCGGCGTCGCTGATCGTCAGCGGCGGCAGCAGCCGGACGGTCTTCGGCCCGGTCGCGTTCATGATCAGCCGCTCCTGGCCGAGCGCGCGCAGCACGAGGTCCGGTGCGCCGCCGTCGGTCAGGTCGAACGCGATCATCAGGCCGCGGCCACGCACGACCTCGACGCCCGGCAGCGCGGCGATCTCCGCGCGCAGCCGCTCACCGAGGTCACGCACGCGTGCGAGCAGCGCCGGATCGTCGGTGATCTCGAGTGCTGCGAGCGCCGCGCGTGCGACCAGCGGCCCGCCGGCGAAGGTCGAGCCGTGATCGCCGGCCTGCAGGGTCTGCGCGAGCCGCGGGCCTGTCACGAGCGCGCCGATCGGAAGCCCGCCGCCGAGCGCCTTCGCCGTCGTCAGCGCGTCCGGGACCACGCCCGTCTGCTCGTAGGCCCAGAGCGTGCCGGTGCGGCCCATCCCGGTCTGCACCTCGTCGAAGATCAGCGCGGCACCGTGCCGGTCGCAGGCCGCGCGCGCGGCCTGCAGGATCTCGTCGGCGATCGGATGCACGCCGCCCTCGCCCTGGATCGGCTCGATCAGGACCGCGGCGGTCCCGTCATGCACGGCCCCCGCGATCGCCTCGGCGGTCGGCGCCACCGCGCGGAAGCCGGGGACGAGCGGCGCGAACGGCGCCTGCTTGCTCTCCTGCGCCGTCGCCGACAGCGCGCCGAACGTGCGGCCGTGGAAGCCGCCGACGACGCTGAGGATCTCGCCGCCGGCCTTCTCGCGGCGCGCGAGCTTCAGCGCCGCCTCGTTGGCCTCGGCGCCCGAGTTGCAGAAGAACACCTTGCCGCCGAGCGAGCAGCCGCTGAGCCGCTCGGCGAGCCGCAGCCCGGGCTCGGTGAAGAACAGGTTCGATGCGTGGATCAGCTGTCCGGCCTGGTCGCGCACCGCCTCGACGACCGCCGGATGGCAATGCCCGAGGTTGGTCACGCTGATGCCGCACAGCAGGTCGAGGTATTCGCGGCCCTCGTCGTCCCAGACGAGCGTGCCCTCGCCGCGAACGATCTCGACGGGGAGCCGCGCGTACGTGCCGATCACGTGCGCCGCGTCGAGCTCCTGGAGGTATTCGAGGCTCATCGCGCCGGCCGGATCTTCGTGCCGACGCCCGCGTTCGTGAACAGCTCGAGCAGGATCGAGTGCGGAACGCGCCCGTCGACGATGTGCGCGTTGCTGACGCCGCCGTGGATCGCGTCGATGCAGGCCGCGAGCTTCGGGCGCATCCCGCCGGAGGTGCGCTCGAGCGCGTCCTGAACCTCGTCCGCGGTCGCCTCGCTGACGAGCGACGCCGTCGTCATCGGGATCGCGCAGCCAGCCCTCGACGTCGGTCAGGAAGATGACCTTGTAGGCGCCGAGCGCGCGTGCGACCGCGCCCGCCGCCTCGTCGGCGTTGACGTTGTGGCTCTGCCCGTCGCGGTCGCAGCCGATCGACGCGATCACGGGGATGTAGTCCTGCGCGACGTGGTTGATGACGTCGACGTCGACGCGGTCGATCTGCCCGACGAAGCCGACGTCGGTGCCGTCCGGCGCCAGGCGCCGCGAGACGCGGAACATGTCGCCGTCCTCGCCGCTGAGCCCGACCGCGGCCTGGCCGTGACGCCCGATCCGCGTGACGATGTCGGCGTTGACCTTGCCCACGAGGACCATCTTGACGACGTCCATCGCCTCGGCGCTCGTGACGCGCAGGCCGCCGCGGAACTCGACCGGCAGGCCCAGGCGCTCCATGTAGCTCGTGATCTCGGGGCCGCCGCCGTGCACGACGACGGGGTTCATCCCGACGTACTTCAGGAGCACGATGTCGCGCGCGAACTCCTCGCGCAGCGACGGGTCCTCCATCGCGGCGCCGCCGTACTTGATGACGATCGTGCGGCCGTGGAACTCGCGGATGTACGGGAGCGCCTCGAGCAGCGTCGCGATGTCGCCGTGGGGCTGAGCTGGGGTCATGTCGTCACGTGGTGTATTCGGCGTTGATCCGGATGTACTCATGGCCGAGGTCGCTGAAGAAGACCTCGGTCTCGAAGCCGTCGCCGGGAAGCCCGATCACGTACTCGACCTCGGGCCCCTTGACGCGCGCTGCGAGGTCCTCGTGATCGTGACCGATCGCCTGGCCGGCGACGCAGACCTGGACGCCCTCGATCGACACGTCGATCGGAAGCGGCGCGGCGTCGACGATCGCCATACCCGCCGCCTGCACGATGCGGCCCCAGTTCGGGTCACCCCCGTGCAGTGCGGTCTTCACGAGCGGCGAGTTGGCGATCGCGCGCGCCGTGCGCTCGACGTTCGGGCCGCTGCCGCCGCGCACGACGACGCGGCCGATCCGCTCGCTGCCCTCGCCGTCGCGGACGATCGCGAGCGCGAGCTCGCGCAGCACCGCGTCGAGTGCCTCGCCGAATGCGCGCTCGCCATCGGACTGGGGCTCGACGACGACGCCGGAGGCGCCGCTCGCCTGCAGGATCGCGGTGTCGTTCGTGGAGAGCTGGCCGTCGACGGAGATGCGGTCGAAGCTGCGCTGCACGCAGACCGACAGCAGCAGGTCGGCGGTCTCGGCGCTCAGCACGGCGTCGGTCTGCACGAAGCACAGCATCGTCGCGAAGCTCGGCTGGATCATCCCGGCGCCCTTGGACTGCGCGGTGATGCGCACCGTCCCGCCGGGGAGCTCGACGGCGATCGCGACGCGCTTCTCGAACAGGTCCGTCGTCATGATCGACCGCTGCAGGTCGCCGGCGCCGTCCACGCGCAGCTCGGTCCGCGCGGCGGCGAGCCCCCCGACGACGGCGCGCACATCGAGCAGCACGCCGATCACGCCCGTCGAGCAGACGGCGACCTGATCCTCCGGCACACCGGAGGCCATCGCCGCGGCGCCCTGCATCTTGGCCGCGTCCTGCATGCCCATGTTGCCGGTCGCGGCATTCGCGTTGCCGCTGTTGACGACGACCGCGCGGATCGCATCGAGACGACAGCGCTCGCGCGTGAGCAGAACGGGCGCCGCGGCGGTGCCGGAGCGCGTGAAGCGCGCGGCGCTCGTGGTGTCCGGCGCGTCGCTGACGAGCAGCCCGACGTCGGTGCCGCCCGACGGCTTGATGCCGGCCGCGACCCCGGCGGCGCGGAAGCCGTCCGGCAGGACGTCGGGGTCGTCGAGCAGCCGCGCGTGCTCCGGCAGCGGGACCCAGCGCGAGCTGAACGGGGCGAGCTCACCCATCAGCCGAGGCCCTCGGTCTCCGGCCGGCCGAACATCAGGTTGAGGTTCTGGATCGCCTGTGAGCTCGTGCCCTTCCAGAGATTGTCGATCGCGGCGAACACGAGCGCCTTGCCGGTCCGCGGGTCGACGCGCGCGTGGATGCGACAGAAGTTCGTCTCGCGCACGTCGCGCACACCGGGCGGCTCGGCGGCGACGTCGATGAACGGCTCGGCGTCGTAGGCATCGGCATAGAGCGCGTCGAGCGCCGACTGCGTCAGCGGCTCGGACGGCGTGACGTAACAGCTGACGAGCTCGCCCTCGTCGAGCGGCAGCAGGTGCGCGACGAACGTCGTCGCGACCGGCGAGCCGAGCTCCGCGAGCTCCTGGTCGATCTCCGGCGTGTGCCGGTGCCCATCGACCTTGTAGGGCTTCACGTTCTCGGCGACCGAGACGAAGTGCGTCGTGTCGGTCGGCGCGCGGCCCGCACCGCTGACACCGGTCTTGGCGTCGACGACGAGGTCGGCGATCAGGCCCGCGCGAGCGAGCGGGGCGAGCGCCAGCAGCGCTGCCGTCGGGAAGCACCCGGGGTTGGCGACGAGGGCGGCCTCGCGGATCGCGTCACGGTGCAGCTCGGTCAGCCCGTAGACCGCGTCGGGGAGCAGCGCCGGCGCCTTGTGCGCCACGTACCACTCCTCGTAGACCGCCTGATCGTGCAGCCGGAAGTCCGCGCTGAGGTCGATGACCTTCACGCCGCGCTCGCGCAGCGCCACGACGACCGGGCGCGGCGGCGCCGTGCGGGTAGGCGACGATCGCCGCTTCGACGTCGCCGTGACGATCGAGATCGAGCTCCTCCAGCGTCGCGGTCACACGGTGCTGGGGATACAGCGCGTCGAGCGGCCGCCCGACGTCCGAGCGCGAGGTGACCGGCCCCAGCGTGAAGTGCGGATGACGGTCGACGAGGCGTGCGGCGATCGCCCCGGCGAAGCCGGACGCACCCGCGATCAGGACGCGCGGCTCAGCCACGCAGCTCACCACCCAGCTGCTCCTGCAGCGCGGTGACGATCTGCGCACGCAGTGGCGCGACGTCCTCGTCGGCGAGCGTGCGGTCGGGCGCGCGGAAGGAGACGTGCAGCGCCAGCGAGACGCGGCCCTCCCCCACCTGCTCGCCGCGATAGACGTCGAAGACGTCGACGCCGGCGATCAGCGGCGCGCCGGCGCTGCGAACGACGCTGATCACCTGGTCGGCCGTGACGTCGTCCGGCACGATCACGGCAAGGTCCTGGCGCAGCTCCGGATAGGTCGTCAGGTCGGCGTACGTCGCGACGCCGGGTGCGGCGGCGACCGCCTTGCCGACGTCGATCGCGAGGAACGCCGCGGGTGCGTCGATCTCCCACGTCGCGAGGACGGTCGGGTGCACCTCGCCGAAGATGCCGAGGACCGTGTCGCCGGCGTGGATCTCGCCGGCCTTGCCCGGATGCAGGAACGAGCGCTGCGCCTGCACCGCATGCCACTCGACGTGCAGCGCGCCGAGCACCGCTTCGACGAGCGCGCGCGCAGCGTGGACGTCGGCGGGCGGTGAGCCGCCGTCGCGCCAGCCGCCGGGACGCGCGGCGCCCACGAGCAGCGCCCCGAGCGCGTGGTGCTCGTCGGCGAGCGGACCGGTCCCACGCCGGTAGACGGTGCCGGACTCGAAGATCGCCAGGTCCTCCTGGCCGCGCGCGAGGTTGTGGCGTGCGACGTCGAGCAGTGAGCCGATCACGGTCGGCCGCAGCACCGCCTGCTCGGCGGACATGGGGTTCTCCAGCTCGACGAGGTCGCGCAGGTGATCGCCGGGCGGCGCGAGCAGCCGGTCCGGAAGCTCGCGGTCGGTGAACGACCAGCCGACGACCTCGAGCAGCCCGCGGCCGACGAGGGCGTCCTCCGCGCGACGGCGCAGCTGCTGATCACGCGTCAGTCGCCCGGGCAGGCCTGTGCGGTTCTCCTGAATCGTCGCGGGCAGCTGCTCGAGCGCATCGATCCGCGCGACCTCCTCGATCAGGTCGGCCTCGCGGCGCACGTCGCCGCGGCGCCAGTGCGGCACGCCGACGCTGAGCCCCTCGTCCGTCTGCGCGACCGTGAAGCCGAGCGCCGTGAGGATCTCGGCGTTGCGCTCACGCGGGACGTCCGCGCCGAGCAGGCGGCTGACGCGCGCGTCGCGCAGCGGGACGATCGGCTCGGGCTCGCCGGCGCTGCCGACGTCGAGTGTGCCGGGCACGAGCCGCGCGCCGGTCAGCTCGAGCATCAGCGCCGTCGCGACGATCTGGGCCTCCATGCAGCCTTCCGGCGGCAGGCCCTTCTCGAACCGCGCCGAGGCCTCGCTGCGCAGACCGAGCTTCCACGAGGTGTGGTTGATGCCGGGCCCGTTCCAGGTCGCGACCTCCATCAGGACACGGGTCGTGCCGTCATGCACCTCGCTGCGCTCGCCGCCCATCGTGCCCGCGATCGACGTCGGCCCGTCGGCGTCCTCGATCACGCCCATGCGCGCAGTCGAGCGTGCGGACCTGCCCGTCGAGCGTGGTGATCTGCTCGCCGTCGGTCGCCCAGCGGACGGTCAGCGCGCCACCGGCGATCCGGTCGAGGTCGAACGCGTGCAGCGGGTGGCCGGTGAGCAGCATCACGTAGTTCGTGATGTCGACGACGTTGCTGATCGGCCGCTGGCCGGCCGCCATCAGGCGCGCCTTGAGCCACAGCGGCGACGGCCCGATCGTGACGTTCTCGAAGACGCGACCGGTGAAGCGCGGGCACAGGTCGGCGTCGCGCACGTCGACGGTGATGCCGGCGGGAGCCGTGCCGACGTCGGCTGCGCCCGAGATCCGTGGTCCACGGCGGCGGCGCGAGCGGCGCGCCGGTGACCGCGTGGACCTCGCGCGCGACGCCGTAGACGCCGAGGCAGTCGGGGCGGTTCGGCGTGATCTCGAGCTCGAGCACGTCGTCGTGGATCGCGAGCACCTCGGACAGCGGCGTGCCCGGCGCGAGGTCATCGGGCAGCACCATCGTGCCCGCGTGGCCGGTTCCCGCCGACACCTCGTCCTCGGCGAGGATCATCCCGTTGGAGACCACCCCGCGCAGCTTTGCCTTCTTCAGCTTCGTCCCGTCGGGCATGACCGCGCCGGGCCGCGCGACGCCGACGGTCTGGCCGGCGGCGACGTTCGGTGCGCCGCAGACGATCTCCTGGTCCTCGCCCGTACCGACGTCGACGGTGCAGACCTTCAGCCGGTCGGCGTCGGGGTGCTGCTCGGCCGTCAGCACGCGACCGACGACGAAGTTCGCCGTGTCGGGGACGCCGTGCACGTGCACGCGATCGACCTCGGTCCCGGTCATCGCCAGGCGCGTGGCCAGATCGCGGACCGAGAGGTCCGGGGTGACGTACTCGTGGAGCCAGCTCAGCGGGAGGCGCACCGTGTCACCTCAGCCGAACTGCCGCAGGAAGCGGACGTCGTTGTCATAGAACAGCCGCAGGTCGGGAACGCCGTGCTTCAGCATCGCGATCCGCTCGACGCCCATGCCGAAGGCGAAGCCCTGCACCTGCTCGGGGTCATAGCCGTGCTCGGCGACGTACGCCAGGACGTTGGGGTCGACCATGCCCGAGCCGAGGATCTCGAGCCAGCCGGTGCCCTTGCAGAGGTTGCAGCGCGCGGCGTCGGCGAGGACGCCCGTGCCACCGCACTGGAAGCACGACACATCGACCTCGACGCTCGGCTCGGTGAACGGGAAGAAGTGCGGGCGCAGGCGCACGTCGCGCTCGTCGCCGAAGATCGCGCGGGCGAATGCGAGCAGCGTGCCCTTGAGGTCCGCGAGCGTGATGTCGACGTCGACCGCGAGCCCTTCGATCTGGTGGAACTGCGGCGTGTGCGTCGCGTCGCTGTCGCGGCGGAAGACGCGCCCCGGGTAGATGTGCGCGATCGGCGGCGGGTGTTGTTCCATCATCCGCACCTGCATCGGCGAGGTGTGCGTGCGCAGCACGACCTCCTCGGCCGGCGTCGGCGCGGGGCCGTCCGGGCGCGGGACGTAGAACGTGTCGGTGCGCGCCCGGGCCGGGTGCGCCGGGTCGTGGTTGAGCGCGTCGAAGTTGTAGTGGACGAACTCGACCTCGGGGCCTTCGTAGACCTCGAAGCCCAAGCCGCAGAAGACGTCCTCGATCTCGCGGCGCGTCGCCGTCAGCAGGTGCAGATGGCCGACCGGTGCCGGCGGGTCCCCGGGCAGCGTCACGTCGGCGCGGTCGCTCGCCAGGCGCTCACGCAGCTCCGCGCCCTCGAGCTCGGCGCCGCGCGCGGTGATCAGCGCTTCGAGCGACTGCCGTGCCTGGTTGGCGGCCTTGCCGACCTTGCCGCGCTCGGCGGGCTCCAGCTCGGCGACGCCGCGCAGCAGGTTCGGCAGCTCGGCCTTGCGGCCGAGGAAGCGCACGCGCAGCTCCTCGAGCGCGGCCGTCGTCGTGGCCGCGCCGATGGCCGCCTCTGCCTCCGAACGGATGGCGTCGATGCGCTCGATCATGCGGGTGGCACCCTATTCGGCACTCTGGTCAGTTCGTACAGCGCGACCGTGGCGGCCATCGCGGCGTTCAGCGACTCGGAGGCGATCGGGATGTGGCGCGCCTGATCGGCCGCCGCGATCAGCTCGGCCGGCAGCCCGTCGCGCTCAGCCCCGATCAGGATCGTCGCCTCGCCATCGAGCGGCCCGGACAGCGGCTCGCCGCGCCCGCCGGCGAGCGCGATCGTGCGGCCGGGAAGGCCCGCAAGCAGCTGCTGCGGATCGTCGCCGGTGACCCGCGCGAGCGGAAGCGCGAACAGCGCCCCCATGCTCGCCCGCACCGCCTTGGGCCCGAACGGATCGGCGCAGCCCGGGCCGAGCACGACGCTCGCCGCGCCGAACGCCAGTGCTGAGCGCATGATCGCGCCGACGTTGCCGGGGTCGCCCACGCCGTGCAGGTACACGCAGAGCGGGCCGGTCGGCGAGCTCCAACGCTGCTCATAGACGGCGAGCGCGCGCGTTCCACTGCCGAGGCTGCTCGCTGCAGCAAGCAACTCGCGGCTCGACCTCCGTGCCCGTCGAGACCGCTGCCGACTGCGACGTAGCGCTCGAGCTCGGTCCAGCCGGCCGCGCTCGCGGCCTCGAGCAGGTCCTCACCCTCGGCGACGAAGCGCAGCGGCGGCCCGGACTTCGCGCGCCCGTGCGCCGTCCGAAGCTTGCGGAGCTCCTTCAGCTGGCGGTTGTTGCGGGCTGTCGATCATTGGTCCTGGAACGAGAAAGGGCGCCGTCCTGGAAGGAAGCGGCGCCCGGTGAGAAGGTGATGTCGGCTGCAGCTACGCGGCAGCGGCCGACGCCTCACGGGCGGCGTCGGCAAATCGGGAGAACGTCTCGGGGTCGCGCACGGCGATGTCCGCCAGGACCTTGCGGTCCAGCTCGATGCCCGCGAGCTTCAGCCCGTGGATGAACGTGCCGTACGACATGCCGTTGAGGCGCGCCGCGGCGTTGATGCGCGTGATCCAGAGGCGACGGAAGTCACGCTTGCGATTGCGCCGATCCCTGTACGCGTAGGAATCGGCCTTCATGACCAGTTCCTTCGCGCGCTTGTAATGCGTGCTGCCGTTGCCGCGGAAGCCCTTGGCGCGCTCGAGCGTCGCCCGGCGCTTCTTCTTCGCGTGGACGCTGCGCTTTACGCGGGTCACTTGCCGGCCCCCAGCATCTTCTTGATGCGCGGTGCATCGTGATCGGAGATCGCCACGG
The DNA here is from genome assembly GCA_963821685.1 of uncultured Actinomycetes bacterium. Lineage (GTDB taxonomy): Bacteria > Actinomycetota > Thermoleophilia > Solirubrobacterales > Solirubrobacteraceae > F1-60-MAGs163. The sequence continues at coordinate 555,015 of CAWGEW010000009.1, forward strand.
GCTTGCGGAAGCCGCGCTTACGCTTCGGCGACTTCTTCTCGAGGATGTGGCTCGAGTAGGCGTGACGGCCGCGGACCTTGCCCTTGGCGGTCAGCTTGAAGCGCTTCTTGGCGCCCGAATGAGTCTTCATCTTCGGCATGGCGAGTCGCGGAGTATAGAAAAGTCGGCGCCGCCGCCCGGCGCAGCGCGGGTTCAGGCCGCATCGGCGAGCGCCGCGGCAAGCCGGCGGACCCCTTCGGCGATCGCCGGCTCGCTCAGGCGCGCGTAGCCGAGGATCAGCGCAGCCGAGCGGCCATCAGCTCGTGGCAGGGCGTTGGCGGCGACCCCGCGCTCGGCGGCCGCGACCGCCAGTCCCTGTACGTCGAAGTCGTGCTCAAGACGGACGATCGCGTGCAGTCCTGCTGCCAGGCCGTCAAGCCGCGCACCCGGCAGATGCTCGGCGAGCGCAGCCACGAGCGCATCGCGGCGCCGGGCGTTCGCGCGTCGTGCCCGCCGCAGGTGCTGGTCGTACGCGGTGCTGTCGAGCATGCGCGCGAGCGCGAGCTGCCCGAACACCTCGGTGCCGCCATCGTCGAGATCCTTTTGGCGCCGGACCTCCGAGACGAGACGCTCGGGAAGCAAGAGCCAGCCGAGCCGCAGCCCCGGCGCGAGTGTCTTGCTGGCCGACCCCAGGTAGGCGACCTGTCCCGGTGCGACGCCCTGAAGCGCGCCGACGGGCCGGCGGTCGTAGCGGTACTCGGCGTCGTAGTCGTCCTCGACGACGACCCGCCGGTCGGAATCGGTCGCCCAGGTGAGGAGCTCCGCGCGGCGTGCCGGTGACAGCGCGACGCCGAGCGGCATCTGGTGCGTCGGCGTGGCGACGATCGCATCGGCACCGCTGCGCGCGAGCGCCTCGACGTCGAGGCCCTGCTCGTCGACCGCGACGCCGACGACGTCGAGACCGGTCTCGCGCAGCACGTCGACGTGCTGCGGCAGGCTCGGCCGCTCGACCGCGATGCGCTCGTGCCCCTCGGCCACCAGCGCGCGGCCGAGCAGCGTGAGGCCCTGACGCGCTCCGCTGACGACGATCACGTTCGCTGGGTCGGCGTCCGCGCCGCGCACGCGCCGAAGGTGCGCCACCAGCGCCGCGCGCAGCTGCGGCAGGCCGGCGGGATCGGGGTAGCCGAGCACGGCGTCCGGTGCTTCGCGCAGTGCGTCACGGAGCGCTCGCAGCCACGCGTCACGCGGAAATGCGGACAGGTCCGGCTCGCCCGGGAAGAAGTCGTACGGCCGGCGCTCCGGCACGGCCGGCGGCGGCGTGTCGCTGACGGCGACCGCAACGTCGGCCGGAGCGGTGGTCGCGACGAATGTCCCCGCACCGCGGCGCGCCTCGAGCCAGCCTTCGGCGATCAGCTGCTCGTAGGCCTCGACGACGAGCCGGCGCGAGACCCCGACGTCGCGCGCGAGCACGCGCGTCGACGGCAGCCGTGCTCCCGCAGTCAGGCGGCGGTCGCGCACCGCGACCCGCAGCGCCTCCTCGACGCTGCGGCCGAGGCTCTGGCCGCCGCGCAGTTCGAGCAGCAGTTCCGGACCTGTGTGGCTGGCAGAAGTGGTACCCGGCATAGCGCCAAAAGTGGTCCTGTTCGCGTGACCACTTTGACCATACCGTTCAACCCATGACGACGACAACCGCGACTTCGACGACCCGCGGTCACCACGAGACGGTGATCCGGGCGAGCCTCGCCATCCTCGGCGGGACCTCGCTGCTGACCGCCTTGCTGATGACGGTCGACCCGTCCGGCTTCCTCGACGAGGTGGGCGGCTTCGGCGCCGCGAACGACCACCTCGTGCGCGACGTCGCGACCTGGGCCGCCGCCTATGGCGCAGCGCTGCTCGTCGCGGTCCGGCACAGCTCATGGCGTGTGCCCGTCCTCGCACTCGGAGTTCTGCAGGGCGTGCTGCACTCGGTCAACCACCTCGCGGACGAGGGCCTGGCGAGTCCCGCGTGGAAGGGGATGGCGAACGTCGCGATCCTCGCCGGCGTCACGCTCGTGAGTGTCTGGCTGCTTGTCGTGATCCGGCGGGAGGAGCGGGCATGAAGGTCTTCCTGGCGGGCGCGAGCGGCGCGATCGGCACGCCACTGCTGACGCGGCTCGTCGACGCCGGTCATGACGTAACCGCGCTGGCGCGCACGACCGAGCGGGCACAGCAGTTGCGTGCGGCGGGCGCGAGCGCCGCGATCGCCGACGCCCTCGACGCCGAGGCGCTGCGCGCGGCGGTCCTGAGCGCGGAGCCCGAGGTCGTGGTCAACCAGCTGACGGCGTTGCCGGCGACGATCCGCCCGCGCCACTACGCAGCCGACCTGGCGGCGACGAACCTGCTGCGGCGCGAGGCCTACCCCGTGATCGCCCGCGCCGCGGCCGAGGCGGGCGCCCGGCGCGTCATCTCGCAGAGCGTCGCGTTCATGCTCGATCCATCCGGCCCGGCCGTCGCTGACGAGTCGGCGCCGATGTACCGCAACCCGCCGAAGAGCACGCGCGAGGCGATCGAGTCGATGAAGGTCCTCGAGGACGCCACGCTGCAGACGCCCGGCATCGAGGGCCTCGTCCTGCGCTACGGCTTCTTCTACGGCGCCGGCCAGCTCGCTCCCGGCGGGTCGATGGCCGAGGACGTGCGCAAGCGCCGGCTCCCCGTGGTCGCCTCGGGCGATGGCCGCTTCTCGTTCATCCACGTCGAGGACGCGGCCGACGCCACGATTCTGGCGCTCGACCACGGTGCCCCCGGGATCTACAACGTCGCCGATGACGAGCCCGCACCCCAGCGCGAGTGGGTGCCCGGCCTCGCGCAGATCATGGGTGCCGGCGCCCCGCGGCACGTGCCGCTGTGGCTCGCGAAGCTCGTCGCCGGCCCGATGGCGCTCGGCGCCGTCAGCCTGCGCGGCGCCGACAACACGAAGGCGCGCACGGCGTTCGGCTGGGCACCGACACGCCCGACATGGCGCGAGGGCTTCGCGGAGGTCTTCGGCTAGACGAGGGCGCTTGCCGTCAGGCAGGCGCGTCAGCGGGTGCTTCTGCTGCGACGTCCGGCTCGGGCGTCGCGGGCGCGGGCTCGTCGGCGGGCGGCTTCGGCCTCGGGCGCCGCGGCTTCGGCCTCAGGCGCCGCGGCTTCGGCTTCAGGCGCATCGGCCTCCGCCTCGGCCACCTCGGCTTCGGGCGCGTCAACCACTGCGGTCTCTGCCTCGGGCGCGTCGGCAGCAACCTCGGCGGCGTCCGTCACGGGCTCGGTGCCGTCCTCGGCGACCTCGCCATCGGCCTTCGTGTCGTAGTCGCCCTTGAGGACGGCCTTCGACGGGCCGAGGACCATCGTCATGTTGCGGCCCTCGAGGTTCGGCCGCTGCTCGATGATCGCGAGCTCCTCGAGCTCACCGGCGAGGCGGTCGAGGATCATCGTGCCGCGCTCGGGGTGCGACTGCTCGCGCCCGCGGAACATGATCGTGATCTTGACCTTGTCCTTGTGCTTGAGGAAGCGCTCGACGTGACCCTTCTTGGTCGCGTAGTCGTGCTCGGCGATCTTCGGCCGGAACTTGATCTCACGGATCACGATCTGCTTCTGGTGCTTGCGCGCGGCCTTCTGCTTCTGGGCCAGCTCGTACTTGTACTTCGAGTAGTCGAGCACGCGGCACACCGGCGGCTTGGAGTCCGGGGCGACCTCGACGAGGTCGAGGTCGCGCTCCTGCGCGTACTTCAGCGCGTCGTCGATCTGCATCACGCCGACCTGCGAACCGTCGTCACCAATGACCCGAACCTCGGGCACACGAATGCGCTCGTTGATACGGGTGGTGTCCCGCTCGGGCGGGCGCCGGTCAAATCTGCGGGGGACCGGCACTAGGTGTGGCGCGGGCGCTTCAAGCGCGCGTGTGGGCGGACGTCAAGGTCAACAGGCAGAAGTATAGCCCCCAGCTCACGCCGTCAAGGGCTGATCTGCACGAATGGCGCTCTCGTGCTCGACGTGCTCGATGAAGCGGGCGACGGCGAACGGACCCGATGTCGCCCTCGTGATGCCTGCGCACGGCGACCGTCCCCTCCTCCGACTCGCGATCGCCGACGACCAGCATGTACGGGATCTTCTGCAGTTCGGCGTCGCGGATGCGCTTGCCGATCGACTCGGAGCGGTCGTCGACGTCGACGCGCACGCCGCGTCCGCGCAACTCGTCCGCGACCGCGCGTGCGGCCTCGGCGTGACGGTCGGAGATCGGCAGCACGATCGCCTGGACCGGCGCGAGCCAGACCGGGAACTCGCCGGCGTAGTGCTCGATCAGGATCCCGATGAAGCGCTCGAACGACCCCATCCGGGCGCGTGTGGATCATCACCGGGCGATGCTCGGCGTTGTCGGCGCCGACGTACTCCAGGTCGAAGCGCTCGGGCATCGAGTAGTCGAGCTGCACCGTGCCGAGCTGCCACGAGCGGCCGATCGAGTCGGTCGTGTGGAGGTCGATCTTCGGGCCGTAGAAGGCGCCGTCGCCCGGGTTCAGCACGTAGTCGAGGCCGTCGGCCTTCAGCACGCCCTCGAGTGCTGCCTCGGCGCGGTCCCACATCTCGTCGCTGCCGATCCGGTTCTCGGGCCGCGTCGACAGCTCCAGCTCGATCTCGAACCCGAAGATCCCGAACGTCGCGAACGCGAACTCCAGGCAGCGGCGAACCTCTTCCTCGATCTGCTCCTCGGTGCAGAAGATGTGCGCGTCGTCCTGCGTGAAGTGGCGCACGCGCAGCAGGCCGTGGAGCGTCCCGCTGAGCTCGTTGCGGTGCAACAGGCCCGGCTCGGCGTAGCGGACCGGAAGGTCGCGGTAGCTCCAGTGGCGGCTCTTGAACAGGTGCGCGTGCCCGGGGCAGTTCATCGGCTTGAGGCCGAACTCGTGCCCCTCGGTCTCGGTGATGAACATGTTCTCGCGGTACTTGCCCCAGTGGCCCGAGGTCTTCCACAGCTCGCTGTCGTAGAGCTGCGGCGTCTTGACCTCGGTGAACCCGCGGACGGCCGCCCATCTCGCGCGACAGGGCGACGAGCTCGTTCCAGATCGCCGTCCCCTTCGGCAGCCAGAAGGCCGAGCCCGGCGAGACCTCGGAGAAGGTGAACAGCTCGAGCTCGCGGCCGAGCTTGCGGTGGTCGCGCGCGCGTGCCTGCTCGAGGCGCTCCAGCTCTGCGGCCAGCTCCTTCTTGGAGAAGAACGCCGTGCCGTAGATGCGCGTGAGCATCGGCCGGCTCGCGTCGCCGCGCCAGTACGCGCCGGCGACGGACTGCAGCTTGATCGCGCCGACGCTGCCGGTGCTCGCCGTGTGCGGGCCGCGGCAGAGGTCGGTGAACGGGCCGTTCCTGTACAGCGACACCGAGTCGATGCCCTGAGCGGTGACGAGGTCCTGGATCAGCTCGACCTTGTAGTCCTGCTGCTCGGCCCGGAAGCGCTCGAGCGCCTCGTCGACCGAGATCTCACTGCGGTCGAACGGCTCCGCCGCCGCGATGTGCTCGCGCATCTTCTCCTCGATCGCCGGGAAGTCCGCCTCGGTGATCGTGACGCCCGTCGGGGAAGTCGAAGTCGTAGTAGAAGCCGTGCTCGATCGGCGGGCCGATCGAGATCTTCACGCCGGGGTAGAGCTCCATCACCGCGGTCGCGAGCACGTGCGCAGCGTCGTGGCGGATCAGGTCCAGCGCGTCCTGCCCGCTCTTGGCCGTGATCACCTCGAGCGCCGCCCCGTCATCGAGTGGCTGGGCGAGGTCGCGCACCTCGCCGTTGACCTTGACGGCGAGCGCGGCGCGAGCGAGGCCGGGGCCGATCGCGGCGGCCGCGTCTGCGCCGGTCGCGCCGTCCGCGAGGTCGAGCAGCGTGCCGTCGGGGAGGGTGACGTTCATCGGCGCCGATGCTACGCGAGCGGTCGATTTGACCCTCGTCCGCCTGTGTGACGTAGCGCACACTGAAGAAACTCCCTGCATCCGAAAGGGTTCTTGTTCCGAACCCAGGCTCCGGTGCGCGTCCTTGCGATGCACACGGGCCGCAGACGACCCGGGCCCTTCTGGTCCCGGGACCCACCGATCCGCGGTCGAGCCGCCCACCCGACGGGCGTCGCCGTGCGCCAGCGCACGACGCACCCCGAGGAAGGACTGACTCCAGCATGCGAACTCGACAGCTTCTGCCGGCACTTGCCGGTGCCCTCGTTCTGGCCGTGCCCGCCGCAGCCGCGCTCGCGGCGAACGGCCCGATCAACGCTTCGGCCGCCAAGGCAACTCCCGGCCTCGATCTGGCGTCCGTCGCCGCGGCCGACCGCGCGACCGTCCGCGTCGTTGCGCGGCTCGACCACCGCGACGCACTGTCCGACGTGCTGCGCCTCTCGCGTACACGCGCACGCCTGGCCGACGACGCCGGCAGCGCTCCGCGCCTCCCGCCGCGTCATCGGCGACTGGTCGACACCGCGCCTGCGCACACACGCACGGCGGCTGCGCGCGAGCGTCAGCGAACTGCGCCGCACCGGCGGCGCACCGGACGTTCCGATCCCCGCGGCGCTGCACGCGATCGCGCAGTGCGAGTCCGGCGGCAACCCCGCTGCCGTCAGCTCGAGCGGGAGCTACCGCGGCCTGTTCCAGTTCGACTACGGGACCTGGGCCTCGGTCGGCGGCTCCGGCGACCCGGCAGCCGCCCCCGCCGCTGAGCAGTACCGGCGTGCCGCGATGCTCTACGCCCGTTCCGGCGCGTCTCCGTGGCCGGTCTGCGGCCGCTGAGCAGGGTGCGTCGCAATCCAGCTGTCCTGGGTGGCGTGAGCGGCGCGCTCCGGTACCGTTCCTGCATGGCGAAGACGAAGGACGAGCGGCTCTACCGGGCCGGCCCGATGCGCACTGTCTGGCCGTCGCCCTCGGCGCCGGCGCGCCGCCGGGCAGCCCGCCGCGCCGATGCCGACTACGGCAAGCCCGCGGAGCCGGGCTGGCGCGGGGTCGACTGGCCCGCCCACACGCACCAGATCGAGATCCGCGGCGAGAGCGTGAACTACGTCTCGATCGGTGAGGGCGACCACGCGGTCGTGTTCGTCCACGGGCTCGGCGGCTGCTGGCAGAACTGGCTCGAGAACCTGCCCGCAACGGCGGCTGCCGGATACCGGGCGATCGCACTCGACCTGCCGGGCTTCGGGCGCTCGGCGATGCCCGCCGACCCGATCTCGATCACGAACTTTGCGCGCACCGTGGACGACCTCTGCGTCGCGCTCGGCCTCGACGCCGTGACGGTCGTCGGCAACTCGATGGGCGGCTTCACGGCCGCCGAGGCCGCGATCCGCCACCCGTCGCGTGTCGAGCGACTCGTGCTCGTCGATGCCGCCGGCATCTCGTCGGCGCTCGGTCGCAATTGGCTCAGCGAGCGCATCGGCCGTTTTCTCGTGACCGGCGCGATCGGTGGCGCGGCACCTCGCGACCAGGCGAAGGCGATCAAGATGATGGGGCGCCCGGGTTTTGTGCAACTCGGCATGGGCGCCGTCGCCCGCCACCCCACGTTGCTCTCGCGCGATCTGCTCGCCGAGCAGCTGACCAGCCTCGGGTCTGCCGGGTTCATGCCGGCACTCGAGGCGATCATCGCCTACGACTTCACCGACCGCCTGAGCGAGATCGGGTGCCCGGCGCTCGTCGTCCAGGGTGACCGTGACGTGCTCGTGCCCGTCGGCGACGCGCACGAGTTCGCGGCGCGCATCCCGGAGTCGACGACGCTGATCCTGCACGACACCGGCCACGTGCCGATGCTCGAGCGGCCGGCGACGTTCAACCGCGCACTGATCGAGTTCCTCGGGCAGGACGACGCACGCGGCGTCCCGGACGCCGGCGAGGCGCCGCTGCTCGCCGAAGCACAGGCCGAGGGCGGGCTCGCCTAGGGCCGCGACCGGCTGACGCGGGCCCGGGACTGATCCGGGCCCGCGATCCTCGCGGTCAGCGCTTGCGCGCTGCGGGCTTCCGTGCCGCAGGCTTGCGTGCGGCGGTCTTCTTCGCGGCCGGCTTGCGCGCCGCAGTCTTCTTCGCCGCGGGCTTGCGCGCCGCAGTCTTCTTCGCGGCCGGCTTGCGCGCCGCAGTCTTCTTCGCCGCAGGCTTGCGCGCCGCGGTCTTCTTCGCCGCAGGCTTACGCGCCGCAGTCTTCTTCGCGGCAGGCTTGCGCGCGGCCGTGGTCTTCTTCGCCGCGGCCGTCTTCTTCGCGGCGGGCTTGCGCGCCGCGGTCTTCTTCGCGGCCGGCTTGCGCGCCGCCGTCTTCTTGGCCGCGGGCTTGCGCGCCGCCGTGGTCTTCTTCGCCGCAGGCTTACGCGCCGCCGTCTTCTTCGCTGCGGGCTTCTTCGCCGCGGTCGTCTTCCTCGCCGCTGCGGTCTTCTTCGCAGCCGGCTTGCGCGCCGCGGGCTTCTTCGCCGCTGTCCGCTTACCGGTGCCCCTCGATGTGGCCATCCCGTCGTCCTCCCCAAGCTGGTTCCCCGGCAGGGTGCCGGGCTGTGCTCACGTTCCGCCGCGCCAACCCTATGCGTAACTGGGCGGGTCGCGCCAGAGTTCGTTGCGCCGAAGTCTTTCCCTCCAACCGGCGGCATGATCTGCGAAGGTCCCGCAGCGATGTCCGGTTACCCCACTTCACCCTTTGAGCGGTCACAGGCCGCGCTCATTCGCACACTCACCGGCCTGCCCCCGCGAGCGCTCCGACTGCTCGCCGGCGCACCGGTGATTCGCGATGGGCAGACACTCGATCCCGCGCTGCAGCTCATGCTGCGCCTGGGCGAGCTCGAAGGCCGGCCACCGATCAATGCGCTCAGCGTCGCCGGCGGCCGCGCGGAGATCCTGCGCACGGTCAGGCCGGCAGCCGGTCACCCGGCCCAGCTGGCGGAGGTCCGCGAGGTCACGGTGCAGGGCGCCGCCGGCCCGCTGCAGGGGCGGCTGTTCGTGCCGTTCGAGTGCGCCGGCGACTCGGCGTCGCCGCTGCTCGTCTTCTTCCACGGCGGCGGCTGGGTCATCGGCGACCTCGACAGCCACGACCCGCCATGTCGCCTGCTGGCGAGCAGCGCCGGTGTGCGCGTCCTGTCGGTCGACTACCGCCTGGCGCCCGAGCACCGCTACCCAGCCGCAGCCGATGATGCCCACGCCGCATTCAAGGACATCCACGCCAACGCCGCGAGCTACGGCGCCGACCCCGATCGGATCGCCGTCGGCGGCGACAGTGCGGGGGGCAACATCGCGACGGTGTGCGCGCTGCGCGCGGTCGCGGATGGCGGACCGGCGCCGGCGTTCCAGTTGCTGATCTACCCGGTCACGAACAACAGCAGCACGGACACCGCGTCCTACCGGATGTTCGATGACGGCTTCATCCTGACCGGTGATCTGATGACCTGGTTCCGGGGCCACTACTTCGGTGCCGACGAGGCGACGCTCGCGCTCGAGCCGGCTGCCTCCCCCTGCTGGTCGACGATCTCTCCGGGCTCGCACCGGCGCATGTCGTGACCGCCGGGTTCGACCCGCTGCGCGACGAGGGCGAGGCCTACGCCGCACGACTGCGCGAGGCGGGCGTGCCGGTCACCGTTCGCCGGCACACCGGCCTGACGCACGCGTTCGTGAACCTCACCGGCCCGGGACGCACGTCACGCGAGGCGGTCGTCGAGATGGGCGGCGTGCTGCGCGCCGGACTCGCCGGCGCGCCCGTGAAGCGGCGCAAGTCGCGCGCGAAGAAGAGCGGCTGAGGCTCAGCGCGGCAGCAGGCGCCGCGCCTGCCAGCGCACCTGCGCCGCCGCCCAGAACGGTGTCTGACGCCACGCCGTGTCCATCGCGCGGCGCACGGCCGGAGCGGCTTCGGGACCGTGCACGCCGGGGCCGTGGCCGAGCAGCAGGTGCTCGACCGGGTAGCCCGTCAGGCGTCGCGGCGGACGCACGCGCAGCACCGGATGGACGCCGACCGGCTCCCCGGGCGCGCAGTAGCCGGGCGCGTTGGCGAGTGCGTCGGCGCAGACGAGCGTGCGCTCGTGCGGGAACCACAGCGCGACCTCGTGCCAGCCGCGCACGTTGAGCACCGGGATGACCTCGAACGGCGCTCCCGGCACGCCGTCGAACGGCTCGCGATGGAGCGGGACGCCGAGCCGCTCCGCGAACGCTTCGCAGTCACGCGGGTGGCGGTCGAGCAGGCGCACGACGCCGGCCGGCTCGCCGAGCGCGCGGATGCGCTCGTCGACACCCTCGCCGTCGATCGGATCGATCACCCACACCCCGCCGCCCGCGAGCACGGCGTGGCCGGCGCGGTCCATCCAGTCGGGGTCCGGGTGGAGCCACCCGAACGCGAACGCAAGCTCGTCACAGAAGCTGACCTGATCAGACATGCGCGGTCAGTGCTTGCGATGCTTCTTCGCGGGGCGCTTGAGCGTGATCGTCCGCTTCTTCGTCGCGCGGGTGCCATCGGTCCCGGTCGCGACGATCGTGAGCGTCGCCCTGACGCTGCTTCGCGCCTTGATGAGCTTGCGTCCGGCGGCGTTCAGCTTGACCTGCAGCGTGCGCGTCTTGCCTGAAGGGATCGTGATGCGCGCGGAGCCGATCCGCGTCGTCTTCACCTTCGCCTTCGCGGTGCCCTGAACGGTCATCGTCAGATCCACCGATCTCGTCGGCGGATTCGAAGCGGTGCCCAGCCCGAGCAGCGACGTCGCACCGACCGTCAGCCTTGCCGGAAGCCCCTTGATCCCGGAGAGCGGAAGCACCGTCTTCGGAGCGGTCGGCGGAGCCGTCGGGATCGGCTTTGGCGCGGGACCACCCGCGCCGCCACCGGCACACGTGGCCGTCCCCGGAGCAACGGTGTTGTGCAGGATCTCGATGCTGTGCCCGAGGTTGTCGGCGACGACCGCGTCGGGTCGTCCGTCGCAGTCGATGTCGGCCGGCTCGGCCTGCACGACCGTCGCGTACGCCGGGTTGCCGTAGCCGATCAGCGGGACGTCCACTCCCACGTCGAACGCGTCGTCACCACTGCCTGCGTAGGCGACGGCGCGGCCGTAGGCGGTCACGCCGAGCACGTCCGGGTGTCCATCCCCGTTGAAGTCACCGACGACGGTCGGCCCGAGCCCGGCGACGGACGTGAAGTTCTTGGCAGGTCCGTCGACGATTCCGGTGGTGCCCCAGTGCTGGATGCTGAATGACCCCACGAAACTGGTTCCGCGACTCGCGATCACGTCGATGTGCCCGTCACCGTCGGTGTCCGCGAGCCGCATGAAATTCGGGAAGCCCCCGATGTCGCGATCGGACGACGTCCAGACCGAACTGGGTCCGTTCGGCAGGTCGTCGGCGACGCCGAACACGACGAAGCCCTTGCCGCCGCCCATCAGGATCTGGTCGCGCTCGCTGCCGTTCAGGCGCCCGGAGATCATCGGCCCGCCGATGCCCGGGTAGTTCGGCTGCGTCAGGCAGTCCTGTGTCTGCCAATCCCAGCTCGCGCACAGGACCTCGGTGAAGTTGATCGAGTCCGCGGTGAGCATCAGCAGCGGCGGGCCGCCGCCCCTGCGCACGTTCGCAAGCTCGATCGGGTCGTTGGTGTTGAGGAGCTGCCCGGGCCCGATCGTCAGTGCCTCGACCGGGGTCGCCGAACCCGCCCGCGCCGTCACCCGCGGACCTCGCGACATGGCGCCCGCCCGACGTCGGGGAAGCACGCGGTGGCCACATCGAGCTTGCCGTCCTGCGCCAGGTCGTTGCCCGTCGTTGTCACGTCGCCGATCTCGGTGTCGTAGGCCCCATCGCAGGCGGCGTAGTAGGTCGGGCCGGCGAACGTGCCGTCGCCCTTGTTCAGCAGCACAGCGATCTTCGCGTCGGTCGGCTTGTAGAGCGTCGCGACGATGTCAGGACCGTTCTTGCCGTCGACGTCAGCAATCGCCAGCGACGCCGGACCGGCGGGAACCGCGACGTCCGTGCGGGTGAAGCTGAACGCGGCGTGCGCCGTCGCCGGCAGCGCCATCACGGTGGCCAGGACCGCGAGCAGGAGCCGGAGGTTCTTGTGCATCGGCGGCCACGTTACCTGCGATTCGCCGCCGGTACGAGGCGTTGCTTCGCAGCGATCAGACGAAGCGCTTGACGAACTCCAACGACGTGTCGGCGACGTCCTTCCAGCCGTGATCGACGACGAGCGAGTGCGCGCGGCCCTCGAAGACCTTGATCTCGGTCACGCCCTCGTTGCGCTTCTGCTTTTTGAACGACGCCTTGGAGATCACTGCGGGCACGGTGTGGTCCTGGTCGGCGCCGACGATCAGCAGCGGGCCACGTTCCGGGTTCTTCGTCTTGACCTTGACCTCGGTCCACGGATTGAGGTTCGCGGACGCGGCCTGGAAGATCGGCGCACCTGCGCCCGGGACCGCGTAGGCCTCGTACAGCTCCTTCGCCTCGGCCTCGTCGACCGCGTTGCCGAACCCGTACTGGAACTGCTCGAAGGTCAGCGGCACGGCGCGGTGTCGGTTGGCCGGGTTGCTGAGGACCGGCGAGGCCGAGCGCAACGCCGAGATCGGCAGCGGCAGCACGCCGCGGAACGGCGCCGGGGAGATCGCGACCGACGCCGCGGACTGGCCGCGGCCCGCGACGATCTGCGTCAGCAGCCCGCCGAATGAGTGACCGATGACCGCGGGCTTGCGGTCGAGCGTCTCGATGACCGCGCTGAAGTGGTCGGCGATCTGGCCGACGGTCTTGCGCGCGAAGACCTCGGGCTTGGCCTTGGCCTCCTCGACGGTGTCCGGATCGTCGGGCCACCCCGGTGTCAGGGCAACGTAGCCGGCCGCCTCGAAGTGCTCGACCCAGCGATCCCACGAGTTCGGCAGCAGCCAGAGACCATGGACGAACACGACGGGCTGCTTGTCCGCCGCATTCGCACGCGCCACCTGCTCGGCCTCGTGATCGCTGATGGTCGGGGCAGGCGTGTCGGGCATGTCCGGATGCTACCTGCGACAGAACGTCGCTTGGAAATCGCTTTTGCCCGCTCCTTGCACCAGTGAGACGCTGGCCCCGTACGCGGCGACGCGGCGCTCGAGCACACACCGGTCGGGCGATCGAGCGGGGCCGGTCGCCGACGCCGAAATGGGCTCTGCCGCCGCAGCGGCGCGCCCGGTTTGGCGCCGTCACCACCCGGGTACCCACTCCTGGCACTCGAACACGAAGGAGCCCCGATGCTCGCCAGCATGTACAGCCGACTCCGCAGGACTCCCCAGGGACCATGGATCCTCGCCAGCGCCATCGCGCTCGGGGTTCTCGTCGCGCCATTCGCCGTCGCCCAAACGTCGCTGAACGGCAGCGCCGTCAAGGGTGGCGCACGCAACCCGTCGGAGAATCAAACGCAGGCGTACACCAAGGAGACGGAGATCATCGCCAACACGTCCACGTACGGAACGCGGCAGTCCAACAAGTCCGACAACGGCGGCGGCGCCGTGTACGGGTGCCGCTCCGGGCTCGGCGGGACCGAGAAGAGCAACGAGCCGTGCATCCGCGCCAACAACCTCGAGAGCGGCCGCGCGTTCGAGTTCGCGTCGACCGGCAAGAACGCGACGGAAGTCGGCGTGATCACCGCACAGAACCCCAGCGCGGCGCCGCTCACGACGAACGCGCAGGGCGTGGCCACCGGGTTCAACGCCGACAAGGTCGACGGCAAGAACGCCGGTGACATCGTCAGCGATGCTCAGGCCCTCAATCGGTTTGCCGCCGTCGGCACAACCGGCGGGCTCGCTGCCGGCCGCGACGCTGAGAGCTCCGCAAGGACCGAGGCGGGCACCTACCTCGTGACCTTCAAGAGCGACCTGTCGAAGTGCGCCTACCAGGCCACGGAGACCGTGATCGAAGATGCCGGCGCCGCCGCCGTCCTTCCGGCGAGCGCAACCTCGATCCAGGTGCGCACCCGCGACGCCGCAGGCGTCGCAGCCGACCGACCGTTCCACCTGCTCGTCACGTGCTGAACTGAGCCCCGGAAACAGCGAGACCCCCGGCATCTCGGGGGTCTCGTCAGTGGGCGATACTGGGCTCGAACCAGTGACCTCCTGCTTGTCGAGCAGGCGCTCTCCCAGCTGAGCTAATCGCCCTGGAAGAATGGGCATCGTAGCAGCGGGGAACTGCGCAGCGGGGGCTTGGGAGCGCCGCCGCGCGAGCTTGTCCGCGACCACGGTCGCTACGCTGATCCGCCTTACTTGGCGACGTGGCGGAGTGGCTACGCAGCGGCCTGCAAAGCCGTGTACACCGGTTCGATTCCGGTCGTCGCCTTGCTGGGCTGTCTGACCTGAATCGTCAGACGGGCTCGGCGACTTCGGTCGCGAAGCCTGCACGGTGCGCGATCGCCGCTGCCTCCCCGCGGTTGGCGGCTCCGAGCTTGGCGAGGATGTTCGACACATGGACGCTCGCGGTCTTCTCGGTCACGAAGAGCGCCTCGGCGATCTCACGGTTGGTGCGGCCGTCGGCGACGAGCGTCAGCACCTCACGCTCGCGCGGGGTGAGCTCGGGGAAGGTCGTGTGCGGTGGGCTCGGATGCGCCCGGGAGCGTCACCCGCGTACGGCGAGCGAGTCGCCCGACTGCAGCGACTGATGTGCACGGCACCGACGGTGCTCGCAATCAGCATGAGCATCCGCGAGCGTCTGCTCGAGCGCTTCACGACGATCACGGGCCCCCGCGAGCGCCTCGGCTTCGCGCCAGCGTGTGTAGGCGAGGTCGTAGCGACGACCGATCGCCCTCCAGGCGTCGCTCGCCCGCTGCCAGGCTTCCGGGTCGGACGACGTCAGCCGCGTGGCCTCGGCAATCCCGGTGAGCAGCCGCGCGTCGACTTCGGGTAGGCGACCGTCTCCGCCGTCAGCGGCGGACCGCAGTTCCGCCAGGAGCACGTCTGCCGCGGGCTGGGATTCGTCCACATCTACCGGCGAGTCGTCCGCGAGGCTCCGCAGCGCGAGGCTGGCCAGCTGTGCACGCGCGAGGCGCTCCTCGGGGTTCGAGAGGCTCTGGGCGTGCGCGATCACAGGCTGAGCCGCGCCGGGACCGCTGCGCCACAGCTCGACCTCGGCGAGCGTGACGAGCCCGGCGCTCAGAAATGCGGATGTCAGGTCTGGAATCGCGCGTAATGCCTCGACCTCCGCCGCCGACTCGTCGAGCGCGCCTTGCAGGAGACGAATGTCGGCGAACGCGAGATGCACAGCGGCGCGGTCCGAGGCGAATGCACCCTTGCGGTCACCGAGCGTGTCGGCCGCGTCGGCCGGCCGGCCGAGGGCGCACAGGACGCCGGCGGCATTGTGGTGCAGGCAAGCCTGGCGTTCGTCGGTGAGGCCCGCTTGTTCATGAAGGTCGATTCCTTGCTGGGCGACGTCGAGCGCCTCGGCGTAGAGCGCAAACCCCGACAACACGTAAACGGCGTTGGTGAAGTAGCGGCGCACGATCGTCGGGTCGCGGCTCGCGTGCACGGGTCGTCCGGCCTCCTCAATGAGTTCCAGCGCCCGCACCTGATCGCCGGCCTCACCGCGGCAGATGAAATGGGTGATCAGCGCGTCGGCTTCGGGAACACCCGCGTCGCACGCCCGCGCAACCCGTGCCGCCTCGACCGCCTCGACCTCTGCCTCAGCCAGATGGCCAGCCATCATCAGCGTCCCGGCGTATCGAGCCTGCACCTGGGCCGCGACCGGCGAGGGCGTGCCGTCGAGCAGCGCCATCGCCTGCTCAAGCAGCGGCAGTGATGCGTCGACGCTGGCGTGCGCGTGCCAGCTCAGCGTCGCGAGGCGCGAGGTGTACTCGGCGCGGCGCAGGTTGTGGTCGTCCTCGGTGAGCGCGGCCAGTGCCTGTTCGACGCGGCGGCTCGCCGACGTCACGTCACCCGTCCCCAGGAACAGGCACTCGCCCGCGCGATCGAGTGCAAATGCGAGATCGAAGCCAGCGAGCCGTTCGGCGTCCGCGACATCGTCCCACCGCTCGATCACCGACTCGTAGAGCGTGCTCGCCTCGGCCCAGGCCGCGATCGACTCGCTCGCCTGGGCCGCCTGCGCCGCCGCCCGCAACCCCGCACCCCGGTCGGCAGTGCGCAGCCGGTGGTGGGCGATCTCGGCAAGCTGCTGCGCTGTGGCGGGCTTCCCACCGTCGGCGATCCGCTGTTCGAGCAGATCGGCGATGCGCTCGTGCAGGTCGGCGTCCTCGCCGGGGAGCAGCTCCGACGCGCAGACCTCCTGCAGCAGGGCGTGGCGGAAGCGGTAGCCGCGCCTGTCGTGTGACACCTCGAGCACCTGCGCGGCCACGCAGGCGCGCAGGGAATCGTTGAGTACCGCGCGGTCGAGGTCACCGACGGCGAGCAGGAGCTCGTCATCCACGTCGCGGCCGACGCACGCTGCGACGCGAGCGACCGCGCGCCCGTCCGCCGGCAGTCGGTCCAGCCGGGCCACCAGCACATCGCGCAAGCCTCCAGGCAGTGACATCGCCGCGGTACCGGCAGCCAACAGCTCACCGGAGAAGAACGGATTTCCCTCCGACCGCGCATGGATCGCGCGCGCCGTCCCGGCATGGACCGGGCCTGCGGCAAGCTCGGCGAGCTGCTTCGCCGTGTCCGCCGCGCTGAGCGGTGCGAGCTCGATCGAAACGACACCGGGCGCGCGTCGTAGGTCGGCGAGCAGCTCGCGGTCGGCCGGCTCGCGGTGCATCTCGGGCGAGCGGTAGGTGAGCACGATCAGGACGGCCGTCTGCCGCAGTCCACGTACGAGGAACCGCAGCATGTCCTGCGTTGAGCGATCTGCCCAGTGGACATCCTCGACGACCAGCACCAGTGGCGATTCCCGGCCGAGTTGCTCGATCAGGCGCAGCACGGCGCCGAACAGCCCGGCCTGCGTCGGGCCTGCCGTAGCCGGCTCTTCGGGCGCTGCCTCGGGCACGAGGGCGCCAAGCTCCGCGCGCAGCGTCGGACCGAGCTGCTCGAAGGCATCAGCCGGGACCGACCGCAGCGCATCGATCATCGCCGCGTACGGAACGGGCGTGTCCTGCAAGTCGACACACGCACCGCGTAACACGCGCGCTCCCCCGGCAAACACGCGCTCCGCCCATTCGGAGACGAGCAGGGTCTTCCCGATCCCGGCCTCGCCGCCGACCAGGACCGTCACGGGCTCGCCGCCACGCGCCTGCTCGAACGCACCTTCGAGCGCGGCGAGATCCTCGCCGCGCCCGAACAGCGTTCGCGCCGTGGCGCCGCTCCCGGCCATTGCCGGGAGTATCTCTTTCTGCGACGCGCCCTGCCAGTTATTGACGGACGTCACGACCCGACGACTTGGCGGCGCCCGGTGAACTTGGCACCTTCAAAGCCGGCCGCAGCACCGATCAGCAGCGTTCCGCCCGCCACGATCAGCACAGTCAGGGTGCCTGTGCCGTCGTCGCCGCCGCGCGCGGTTGCCTGGGACGCCACGAATGCCGGCGCCGCGGTGGCTGTAGCAGCGGGCGGCAGTGTGGAATCGGCCGGACGGGCCGACGCCGCGCCCGGGACTGCCAGAGCGACTGCGGTCGTGAGGATCAAGAGTGAACTGCGTGACATGTGGGCCTCCCAGATGCGTTGAACAGGTAACCGACTCCGCCAGCCTGCACCTAAGGGGCCTATGCGCACATGGGGAGAACTCCCAATCTTTGGTGTGACGTGCAGAGCGGCGTCACCGCGGGGCGCATGCGATGCTCCCGCCGTGATTGAAGGGGCGGCCCTCTACTCCCCCGCCCGGCATACCCCGCTCGCCGGGGACGACTGGACCGAGGCGCGGGCGCGCTTGCTCGTCCAGGCGATCGTCGCGGACCTCGAGTCCGGCTGGGGCGGCGAGGACGCGCTCTGGCCGAATCACCCGGCCGACCTCGAGGACGATCCGGACAGCCCGTGGCGCACGCTCTACTTTGGTGCGAGCGGCGTGCTCTGGGCACTTGCACGCCTCACCCGCGACGACCTCGCCGCACCGCGGCTCGATCTCCCCGGCATCGCCTCGCGCCTGTATGAGCGCTGGCTGCTCGAGCCGGAATGGGTCGACCTCTACCCGCCACCGCAGCCGTCACTCCTGATGGGTGCCGCCGGCCTGTTGCTGCTCGCCGACGAGCTCGCTCCGGGCGACCCGGACCGCCGTGACGCACTCGCGCAGGTGATCGCGGCGAACGAGCGCAATCCCACCCGCGAGCTGCTGTGGGGCTCGCCCGGAACGATGCTCGCAGCGCTGGCGATGACCGAGCGCGACGATGACCCCCGCTGGACCGCGCTATGGCGCGCCTCCGCCGAGTGGCTGGTCGGCGAGCGCGACGCCGACGGGCTCTGGGACCAGGACATGTACGGCACCCATGCGCGCTACCTCGGGCCGGCACACGGCTTCGCCGGGAATGTCCATGCGCTGCTGCGCGGGAGAGCGCTGCTCGATCCCGCGGTCGCCGACGACGTCGAGCGCAGCGCCGTCGCGGTGCTCGCGGGCTTCGCCCAGAGCGAGGGTCGGTTCGTGCAGTGGCCCGCCGTGGTCGATGGGCATCCCGAGCCGGACGGCGTGCGCACGCAGTGGTGCCACGGCGCTCCGGGCATGGTCACGGCGCTCGGCGGCGTCCTGCCCCACGCAGAGAGCATCGACGCGCTGCTGATCGGCGGTGGCGAGCTGACCTGGGCGGCCGGCCCGCTGCGGGCGAGCGCGAGCCTCTGTCATGGAACCGCCGGCAACGGCTATGCCTTCCTGCGTCTGTTCGAGCGCACGGGCGACGAGCTCTGGCTGTCGCGCGCCCGGGCATTCGCGATGCACGCGGCGGCACAGGCGCGCGAGGCCCGGCAGGCCACGGGCCCGCGGCCCCCGCTGTTCAGCGGCGAGGCGGGCGTCGCGATCTTCCTTGCCGCGTGCCTGACCGGCGACGCGCGCTTCCCCCTGCTCGACGACGCCTAGCCGTCGCCGCGTTCAGCGCTCGTTCGCCCGCCAGCACGGCTGCGTTGCCTCGACCGTCTGCGTGCTCTCGATCGAGCCGTCGAACGAGGTCGTGTACTCGCCGACGAACTTCACGTACCAGTCGCCGGTCGAGCAGCCGGTCGTCGCGATGTACGGGACGCGCTGACCGCGGCGCTTCACGAAGCGTCCGCCCTTCTTCAGGTACTGCAGCGGGATGCTCGTGCGGAACTCCTTGACCGCCGCGATCACGCCCGGCGCCGGCGACTGCAGGTTGCGCGGCACGGTCGAACTGGATCTTGTAGCCGTAGCGCGGGTCGTCGCGTGATCGTCGTGAGCGTGCCGATCACGACCTCGCGGATGATCAGCGGGCTGTCGCCGACGATCAGCATCGTGATCCCCGTCACCGCCGGTCGCGTTGAAGATCTGCACGCGGACGTTCTCGTCGAGGCCCAGCCCGATTCCGCGTCCGCTGCCGGTGCCGACGTGCGACCCAGCCGGGACAGCGGCGCTCGTCGACGATGATCGTCGCCGGCTCGCAGCCTGGGAACAGCTTGTTGTTCGTCAGGCCGTCCTTTGGGAAGTAGACCGACGCCCTGACGGTCGCGAACTGGACCTGACGATCAAGGTCCGGGCCGATGTCGTCGAACCAGGCGCGCACCTTCAGCGCGATCGCCGCGCGGATTGGCCTTCGTGCCGGCGATGTTCGACGACGCGGCCGCGGTGAACTTCTGCTCGGACAGGATCGCCGACGCCGGCGGCGCGAAGACCGGCGAGCGCGGCCACGATGACCAGCGGTGCGAGGACCCTGCCCAGTCGTGGTGTCCGTTCAGCCCAGGCGATCGCGCGAGCATAGGCGAGGCCGGGGTCGGCGGGTGCGGCTACTCCGCCGCGACGGCCGAGGCGGCGGGTGCCGGAGCGCGGATCCCGCGCAGCAGCACCAGCGCTGCGATCGCGCCCGCGAACGCGAGGAGCGCGGCGAGCGCGAACGCTCCCTGGTACCCGTAGCGTCAGCGCGAGCCGCCGGTCGGCGGCGGCGCCCGGGTGCGCATCGACGAACGACGTCGTGCGCGACGCCGCGAACGTCGTGAGCGCCGCCAGGCCGAGCGCGCCGCCGAGCTGGCGGCCCGTGTTCACGAGGCCCGACGCGAGGCCCGCGCAGCTGCCCCGGAACGCCGGCGACCGCGGCGATCGTCACCGGGACGAACGAGAGCCCGAACCCGAGCGCGGCGACGACCGAGGCGAGCAGCACGTCGATCGCCCACGTGCCGTCCGCCGAGATCTGCGTGAACAGCAGCGAGCCCGACGCCGATCAGCGTCAGCCCGAGCGGCGAGCGTGTTGCGCACGCCGAACCGCGCGATGATCTTGCGGCGCGAGCGTCGCGGTGACGGCGAGCGTCAGCGTCATCGGCAGGAACGCGAGGCCGGCGCGGATCGGCGTCAGGCCCAGCACCTGCTGCAGGTAGAGCGAGATGAAGTACCAGAGCGCGAACATCGCGCTGCCCATCAGGAGCACGACGACGTTGGCGCCCGGTGAGCGTGCGCGAGGCGAAGATCGACAGCGGCACGAGCGGCGCCTTCGCCCAGCGGCTCTCGATCAGGACGAACAGGATCGTCAGCGCGACGCCGATCAGGAACGGGATCAGCACCTGGTAGGAGCCGACGCCGTAGCGGTCGATGTTGACGATGCCGAAGACGATCGCGCTGAGCCCGAGCGTGATCGAGAACGCGCCCGCGGCGTCGAAGCTGCGGTGCTCGCAGCGACCCGCGGCTCTCCGGGATGAAGCGCCACGAGAACGGGATCAGCAGCAGCCCGATCGGCACGTTGACGAGGAAGATCCAGCGCCAGCTGAGCAGGCCCGGTGAGCAGCCCGCCGACGAGCGCGCCGGCGGTCCCGCCGGCCGCCGCGACCGAGCCCCAGATGCCGAGCGCGCGGTTGCGCTCGGGGCCTTCGTGGAAGGTCGTCGTGATGATCGACAGCGTCGCCGGCGCGACGATGGCGCCGCCGAGGCCCTGCAGCGCACGCGCGCCGATCAGCAGACCCTCGGTGTTGCGCGAGCGCGCCGAGCAGCGACGCGAACGAGAACAGCGCGACGCCGACGAGGAACATCCGCTTGCGGCCGAGCAGGTCGCCGGAGCGGCCGCCGAGCAGCAGGAAGCCGGCGAACGGCACGGTGTAGGCGCTGACGACCCACTGCAGGTTCTGCTCGGAGAAGTCCAGGCCCGTCGCGGATCGACGGCAGCGCGACGTTCACGATCGACGACGTCGAGGATCACCATGAACTGCGCGACGCACGCGAGCAGCAGGATCAGTCCGGTGTGCGTCGGGACGGCGAGCGACGGCCATCCCGACAAGGTAACAGGAGGGAACCTCCGGTTACTGGGTTCAGGCGCGCTTCGCGCTCGCAGATCTCGCGCAGCGTCTGCACCGAGCGGCGCATGTCGCGGCCGATCGACGGCTTCAGCCCGAGGTCGACCAGCGGGGCGAGCGGGCCGAGGCCGGGCTCGTAGCGAGAACTCGTGCAGGTAGCGCGTGCCGTCGCCGTCGGGCTCGACGGTCATCTCCAGGCGCATCGCACCGGCGAGCCAGATGCCCTCGCCCGTGTGGACCGTGTGCCGCGGCGGCTCGCCGCGGCGACGACCCAGCGCGAGCTGCCGGTCAGCGGCCCGGCGATGCGGTTGCGCTCGTCGTACGTGACGCCGGCGTCCGCGCGACTCGCTGTCGGCGCGCGTGACCTCGAGCGTGTTCACCACCCACTCCGCGAAGCGCCGGGTGTCGTCGATCGTCGCCCAGACCTGTGCCGGCGGCGCGGCGATGTGCTGCTCGATCGTGATCGTCGTCTCACCCATGACCGCGAGCCTATCCCCGCTGTAGCCTCGCGCGTGATGAGCGCCGGGCGCAGCGATGTCGTGGTCGTCGGCGGCGGCGTCGTCGGCGTCGCCGCGGCGCTCGCGCTCGCGCGGCGCGGCGCCGTCGGTCGTCCTGCTCGAGGCGCCGCCGGGCCTCGCGCTGCAGGCGACGCGGCACGAACTCCGGGATCCTGCACACCGGCTTCGACTCCAAGCCCGGCGAGCTCGAGACCGAGCTGATCCTGCGCGCCGCTGCGCTGCGCGATCCGGTCCTCGACGCGCTCGGCGTCCCGGTGCTGCGCTGCGGCGCGGTCGTCGAGCCGCGCGACGCCGTCGAGCGGACCGTCGTCGACGACCTCGAGCGCGGCGCGCGGCGCCAATGGCGTCGAGCGTGCGTGCGGCGCGCGGATGGCGCGCTCGAGGTCCCGGGCGAGAGCGTCACCGACCCGGTCGCGCTCACGCTGGCGCTCGCCGGCGCTGCGATCGCGGCCGGCGCCGACGTGCGCGTCGACTGCGGCGGTCCGCTCGCTCCGGCGCGACGGCGACGAGCTGATCGTCGAGGCCGGCGACGACATCGAGCTGCGCGCCACGGCCGTCGTCAACGCCGCGGGGCTGCGCGCGGACGACGTCGCGCGCCTGGCCGGCGACGACAGCTTCCAGATCTTTCCGCGCAAGGGCGAGTTCCTCGTCTTCGAGCCGCCCGCGCGGCGTCGCGCTCGGAGCGGATCCTGCTTCCCGTGCCCTCGCCGACGACGAAGGGCCTGCTGATCTTCCCGACGCTCGACGGACAGCTCGCCGCGGGCCCGACCGCGCGCGACCAGACGGACAAGGACGACTGGAGCGTCAGCGACGAGGGCGAGGCGCAGGTGCGCGCGAAGCTCGCGGAACGGATGCCGGAGCTCGCGGACGCCCAGCCGGTCGCACGCTACGCGGGGCTGCGACCCGCCGGCGTCGGCGTGCAACTACGTGATCGACCACTCGCATCGCGTGCCCCGGGCTCGTCGAACGCCGCGGCGATCCGCTCGACGGGACTGACGGCGGCGCTCGGGATCGCGGAGCGGCTCTGCGCGCTCGTCGGCCGAGCTCGGCGTCGGTCTCGGTGACGAGGCTGCCCCTGCAGCCGGGCCCTCCCCCGCCCGGGCTCGGCGAGGACGGGCCGTGGTGGAGTCGCACTGCGCGCCTGCGGACGGGAGTCGGCGGATGAGCCGGCGCCTGATCCTCGGGATCGACGAGGGGACGACCGCCGTCAAGGCCGCGCTGTTCGACGAGCGCCTGCGGCCGCGTGAGGACCGCGCGGCGTGTCGTCGGCGTGCGCCACCCGCAGCCGGGCTGGGTCGAGAAGGACCCGCTCGAGATGCTCGGCGCGATCGTCGACGTGGTCGCCGAGCTGCTCGCCGACGCGCCGGGCGAGGTCGTCGCGTGCGGGCTCGACCACGAGGGCGAGTCGGTGCTCGCGTGGGACGCCGCCGACCGGCGAGCCGCTGACGCCCGTCGTCGTCTGGCAGGACAAGCGCGCGGAGGAGATCCTCGCCGAGCTGGGCGACGACGAAGCGGAGATCCGCCGTCGCAGCGGCCTGCCACTCGACCCCTACTTCTCTGCCGGCAAGCTCGCCTGGCTGCTGCGGCACGACGCCGCGGTCGCCGCTGCCCGCGAACGCGGCACGCTGCGGATGGGCACCGTCGACGCGTTCATCTCCGATCGCCTCGGGGCCGGCTTCGTCACCGACGCCTCGACGGCGTCGCGCACCCAGCTGCACGAGCTCGGCTCCCCGGGCTGGGATCCGTGGCTGCTGGACCGCTTCGGGGTGCCGGTCGACGTCCTCCCGGCCATCGGCGACAGCGTCGGCACGCTCGGGGTGCTCAGCCACGAGCGCTGGCCGATCGAGCTGCCGCTGACCGCGCGGGTCTGCGACCAGCAGGCGGCGCTCGCCGGCTCGGGCTGCGTCGTCCCCGGCGCCGTCAAGGCGACCTACGGCACCGGCGTCTTCGTGCTCGCGCACGTGGGTCGACGAGGTGCCGGATGCCGGAGACGGCCTGCTGCCGACGGTCGCCTGGCGGATCGACGGGCGTGACACGTTCGCGCTCGACGGCGGGGTCTTCGCAGCCGGCGCGATGCTCGAGTGGCTCTGCGAGCAGCTCGCGATCGCGCCGTCGCCGGCAGACCTCGGCGAGCTCGCACGGACCGTTCCCGACACGCGCGGCGCTCGCGTGCTGCCCGCCCTGGCGGGCCTCGGCGCTCCGTGGTGGGATTCCGGCGCGCGTGCCGTGCATCGCCGGGATCGACGGCGGGACCACGCGCGCACACATCGCCCGTGCCGCGCTCGAGGGCATCGCATGGCGCGTCGCGGACATCGTGAGCGAGGTGCGACGCAGCGTCCCGGTCGAGGCGTTGCGGGTCGATGGCGGCCTCACGAACGAGCCGCTGCTGCTGGAGCTGCAGGCGAAGGCGATCGGCGCGCCCGTCGAAGCCGCAGACGCAGACGCGACCGTCGCCGGTGTCGCCGGCCTGGCAGCCGTCGGCGCCGGGCTGATCGGCGCGGTCGAGGACATCGCCGCGCTCGTCCCGGCCGAGCGGCGCGTCGACCCCTCCGGGAACACGGCCGAGCGCGAGGCCGAGCACGACGCCTGGCGCGCGTTCGTCCGCACTGCCGGCTCCCTGCGCTGACGCGCTTGCGTACCATCCGCGACCGGATGCCGGTACGCCGTTCCATCGCCCTGCTCGGCCTCGCAGCGCTCGTCGTCGCGTGGGCGATCGTCGCGACCGGCGGCAGCATGACCGGCGTCGTCTCGCTCGTGCCGGCGCTGCTGCTGCTGGCGGCGCTGCTGCTGCGCCGCTACCCCGGTGAGCAGCAGATCGAGCGGCTGCGCGGTGCCATCGCCGCGCGCCTGAAGCGTTCGCGGCCGTCCGATGTCGCCGTTCCGCGGCCCGTCCGCGTCACCACCGCACGCGGAGGCCTGCTCCTGGGCCGCCGGCTCGCGGTCCGGCCGCCTCCCGGGCGTCCGGCGCACGCCTGAGAGCGCTCCCGTCGCGGCCCGCCCGGACCGCGCCCGCGCGCGTGCGCCCCGGTCCCCGGGCCACTCAGCCATCCGACACTCAGGAGCACCATGTCCACCAGATCCCGAAGCCTCGTTCTCGCCCTCGCCGCGGTCGCCATCGCGATCACCGGCTTCATCGTCCTGAACCCCGGCGACGACGAGAAGACGACGACCTCCGCAAGCGACGACCACCGTGACCACGACGAGCACGACCGACACGACCGGCGACAAGACGACCACCACGACCGAGGTCAAGAGCGTCCCCGAGGCGACCGTGATCCACCTCGTGAACGGCGTGCCCGAGGGCGGAAAGCAGAAGATCGCGGTCAACAAGGGCGACGTCGTGCGCCTGAACGTCACCTCGGACGACGACGAGCAGATCCACGTCCACGGGTACGACCTCGAGAAGGAGGTTTCGCCCGGTAGCCCGGCGACCTTCAAGTTCACGGCCGACATCGAGGGCCGCTTCGAGGTCGAGTCACATTCGACCGACACGCAGATCGCCGAGCTGACGGTCAATCCATAGGGCGCGCGGCGGCCAGCCGCTGGCTATACTCGCCGCCGCGATGCGGCTGTAGCTCAGTTGGCTAGAGCGTCTGCTTGCCATGCAGAAGGTCGAGGGTTCGAGTCCCTTCAGCCGCTTCCTTCGAAGCCCCCGCTCCGGCGGGGGCTTCGCTCGTTTCGGGGCCTACGGCGCGGCCAGCGCCAGCACGCTCTCGGCGCGCTGCGCGAGCCGTGCCATGCCCAGCTGCTTGGCGATCTCCAGCGCCCCCTCGGCATGCATTAGCGCCTCGTCCGCCTGACCCTCGGCGAGCAGCACCTCGGCAAGCGCATGCCGGGCGTAGGCGAGCATCGGCGGTGAACGGGTGAACTCGGCGAGCGTCATCGCGCGCTCGGCGTGTAGCCGGGCCTCGTCGAGCCGGCCGAGCCCGCGCGCGAGGCCGGCGAGCTGCGGGGCGACCGCGCCGGCGTACGAGGTGCCCATCCCGATCAGCACGAGCCGGTCGTCGAGTGGCAGCAGCAGGTTGAGCAGTTCCTCGTCGTGCGACGTGCCCGCCCACGGCGACGGCCGTCTTGGCGGCGAAGTCGAGGCCGAGCAGCCAGCCGGTGCCGCGCGGGAGTGCCGCGAAGCCGCCGCCATCGGCTGCGCGGTCGAGTGCGGCGCGCGCCTCCGCGTCCTGACCGGTCTCGGCCAGCACGAGCGCGAGTGCGCAGCGCCAGGCCGCGAACAGCGGGTAGCGCTCCACGTAGTCACGCACCGGCTCCTCGATCTCGCTGAGGCGGCCCTGGTCATAGCGCAGCGTGACCATCTGGCCCGAATACGCCTGACGCGCGTTGTTCCCCTGCACCTGCGAGCCGGTCGCGAGCCCCTCCGTGAACAGGCGCTCGGCATCCTCGAAGCGACCGTCGAGCTGGGCGCTGAGGCCGCGTGAGGCGGACGTGTACCAGCGAAACAGCGGGTAGGGCACCTCCTCGGTGATCCGTGCGCGCGCATCCACGCCGCGGTCGAACGGGCCGCGGTCGGCACGCGCCAGCGCACAGGACATCTGCAGCCCGAGCGCCATCATCTCGAGCTCTCGGTCACGCAGCTCGCCGGCGACCCCGACGAGCTCTTCGGCGAGCTCGCCACGCAGCGGCAGGCGCTCCGGGTCGGAGATCGCCAGACAACGCGCCGACAGCGCGAACGCGAGCGTGGCCGGCTCGTCGAGGCGGCGGGCCATGTCGAGCGCCGCCTGGCTGAGCTGCTCGAGGTCGTCGAACGACTCGGTCCAGAGCGTCTCGGTCGCAAGCCGCGCCAGCAGTCGCACGCGCAGCGCGCCATCGGCGTCGTCCAGCTCCGCCAGCGCGGCTCGCAGCAGCTCGATCAGCTCCGCGTCGACGGCGCCGACCTCGTGCCACCAGACCCCGGCAAGCCCCTCGCCGCCGAACCCCAGCGTCGCCCGCGCGAGGCGCTCGGCGTCACCCAGCTCACGCGCCAGCGCCGCGGCCGCCCTGTGCGTGTCGCGCGCTCGCGGACTGCCGCTGCGGTTCTCGGCGTCACCGAGCGCGAGCAGCAGATCACAGCGCTGCTCGGGCGCCGGGGCATCGGCTCGCTCCAGCAGAGCGAGCGCGGTGGCGAACTGCAACGCGGCGTCCTCGTAGTTCAGCTCCGACGATGAATATCTGCCGGCGCGCTCGGCGTACTCGACAGCGCGCCCCACGTCCGACCCGATCGCGGCCGCCGCAAAGTGATGCGCAAGCTCGCCGAGCCGGCGGTCGTCCGGGCGCTTGCGCTCGATCGCCTCCCCCACCGCTCCGTGCAGCCGTGCGCGGCGCGTGGCCGTCAGACGCTCACGCAGCGATTGCCGCACGAGCGCATGGGCGAACGAGAAGTGCCCGGGAACGTCCCCGTCCTCCAGCAGCCCGGCGGTGACGGCCAGGTCGAGCGCCTCAATCGTGCCCGTCGCCACCGCCGGCAGCCTCGACGACGTCCAGCTCGAAGTGCTGCCCGGCGATCGCGGCGACCGTCAGCGCCTGGTCGACCTCCGGGCCGAGCCGCGAGACGCGGCGCTCGATCACGTTGCGCACGGTGTCGGGGACGCCGACGGCGGTCCCGATCGCGCTCTCGACGAGCGTTCCGTTCTCGGTCAGGTGACGGACGAGCTCGACGGTGAAGAACGGGTTGCCGCTCGTCTCCGTATGAATCGCGCGCCCCAGGCCCGGATCGGCGGGCGCACCGGTCAGCGCATCGACAAGCTCTCCCAGCGCGTCGGGCTCCAACGGCTGGACGGGAAGCGTCTCGAGCAGGCGGTCGCGCTCGAGCTCGGCGATCAGGTCGGCGAACGGGCTCCCCGGCTCGACCTCGTTCGCGCGATAGGTCATCAGCACCAGCCGCATCGCCTGCTCGGCGTTGCGCGCAAGGTGCCGCAGCAGCAGCACCGTCTCCGGATCGGCCCAGTGCACGTCGTCGAGCACGACGAGCGAGCACGCCTGCCGCGAGATCGCCGTCGTCAGCGCCGCCACGCTCTCGAACAGCAGGTAGCGCTCGGCCGCCGGCTCGATCGCCTCCGGCTGCGGCATGTCGGGAAGACGGTCGCGCAGGCTCGGCACCAGGCGAGCGATCTGCGAGCCGGCCAGCCGGCGCAGCTCGTCGTCGGGCGCCGCGGCGACGTACTGGCGCAGCGTCTCGGCGATCGGCTGGTAGGGGATCACCGCCTCCTCGTCGCAGCGGCCGTGCAGGACACGGACGCCGTCCGCGTGCGCCTCGATCGCCAGCTGCGCGGCGAGCCGCGTCTTCCCGACCCCCGCCTCGCCGGTCAGCGCGACGATCTGCTGGCGACCGCCCTGCGCGCGCGCCAGCGCCGCCCGTAGGCGCTCGAGGTCCTCGGCGCGCCCGACGAATGGTCCCTCGGCGGCGACCGTCACGGCCGCAGGAAGCGGGAGTCCCCCTGGCGCGGCGGGCGCGACCGGCGCCGCAGCAGGGGTGTCGACCTCGCCGCGCAGCAGGCGCTCGTGCAGCGCGGCCACCTGGCTCGACGGACCCGTCCCGAGCTCGTCGCGCAGGCGCACGCGCAGCTCCTCGTAGACGGCGAGCGCCTCAGCCGTGTCCCCGCGGGACGCCAGCACGCGCATGCGCAGCCCATAGCCGCTCTCGCGGAACGGGGCGCGCTCGATCAGCGCCGCGGCGGCACGATCGGCCGCAGCGAGCTCCTTCCCGCCGAGCCCGAGCCCCGTCTCGGCGACGAGCTGCAGCGCCGTCAGCTGCAGGTCCTCCATCGCGCGCCGACGCTCATCGATCCAGGGCGCCTCGAGCCCGGGCAGCAGCCCGCGCTCGGCGACCGCCAGCGCGGCCTGCGCCGGCCCCCAGGCGGTGCGCCAGTCGGCGCCGGCGACGGCGTCCTCAGCCCGCGCGATCGCCTCGACCGCGATCTCGACGTCGACCTCGGCCCCATCGGGCAGCACGAGCCGGACCTCCGCCTTGCCCTGCACCCGATCCTGCCCGACGACGCGGCGCAGGCGCGACAGGACGGTCGCCAGCGCTGCACCGGGTCCGCGGGCGCCTGGTCGGGCCAGATCGCCTCGATCAGCTCCTCGCGGCGCACCGGGCGATCCCGGTTCAGCACGAGGTAGGCGAACAGCAGGCGACCCTGCCGGGAGGGGAGCTCATCCTCCACCCGCTGACCCTCCAGCTCGGCGACGAGCCGGCCGCAGAGCTGAACCATCGTGCGGCTGCGTGCGTGCAAGGTCCGCGCAATCTACCCGCAACGGCGCCCGTGCAACCTGCCGTCCATGACCTACGAGAACACCCCCACAGGCCCCGTCATCCGCTGCGAGTGCGGATGGCGCTTTCGCGGCCGCTCAACCGAGGAGATCGTCGCCGCGATGGAGCGGCATGTCGCCGCCGAGCATCCCGCGCTCGAGGGTGCGCTGACCCGCGCGGATGTCCTCGCGATGGCGGAGCAGGACTAGGCGGTCGACCCAAGCGCCGCGGTGTCGCGCGTACATCTCCGCGACCCATTCGCCCGCCGGGCCGCGCCGCAGCTCGTCGTGGAACTCCTGCAGCGCGGGCAGCGTGCCCGGCGCATATGGGCGCTCCGGCGGGTGCAGCAGCGGCGTGAACAGCGACGCGCCCGCGAGGTCCGCGACGCTGAAGCGCTCACCGACGAGGTACCCGGATGGCTGCAGCTCGGCCTCGACGAGGTCCATCGCCTCGAGGATCGTCGCGCGCGCGGCCTCGGCGCTCGCAGCGTTGACCTCGTAGTCGGCACTCACGACGCGCCGTGACACCGGCGCCGTCAGCCGCAGCAGGCGCTCGCGCGCGGGATTGCCGCCCGGGAACAGCGCCTCGGCGGTCGCGTCCGTGTCGGGCAGCATGTAGAACCACCCAAGGCGCCGCACCGCCGGCCCGAGCTGCTCGTCGAACCAGTCCTCGAGCTCGAGCGCGCGCGCCAGCTCGGCCGGATCGTCGGGATAGAGCGGCGGATCGGGCTGGTACTGCTCGAGCGCAGCGATGATCGCCGTCGAATCCCCGATGTGACGGCCGTCGAGATCGAGCACGGGCAGACGCCGCTGCGCGCCGCGCGTGAGGATCGCGGCACGGACGCCGTGCAGGCCGGGCATCGGGACGCGGCGCTCGTGCGGGATGTCCTTGTAGTCGAGCGCCCACCGCACCTTCTCGTTGAAGTGCGAGAGCTCGATGTGCCACAGGACGATGGTCATGATCGTCCGAACGTACCGCGGCTCCGCGGCCCGCGCCAGCGCCGGTCAGGACGCGGCGTCGAGCGCGGCGTTCACGAGCGCGTCGGCGTGCTCGTTCTGCTCACGCGCGGACGGTGCGCACGGTCCAGCGGTCGAACTCGCCGAGCGCCGCCAGCGCCTGCGCGTGCAGCGGCTTCATGTCCTGGTGCTTGACCTTGTACTGCCCGTTGACCTGCTTGGCGATCAGCTCGGAGTCGTTGACCGCCTCGACCTCGGTCGCGCCGAGCGCACGCGCGCGGCGCAGGCCCAGCAGCAGCGCGCGGTACTCGGCGACGTTGTTCGACACGCTGCCGAGCAGCTCGCTGGCCTCGTCGAGCACCGCGCCGTCCGGGCGCGGACACGACGGCGCCGGCCGCGGCCGGGCCGGGGTTCCCGCGCGAGCCGCCGTCCACGTGGACGATGAGCTTCACCTGACGGAGCGCCGAGCTACGCGGCGGCGGGGCCGTCGTCGCCGCCCGCGAGGTACAGCGGCGGATGGTCGCCGGTGGCGCGGCGCCGGCGGCGGCCGCGGAACTCCGACTCGTCGGCGGTCGGCGGTCCGCCCGACGGGAACGCCGCTGCGGCGGCGGTCGACGATCACCGTGACCTCGGGGTCATCGGCGTAGTAGGCCTTGAGCTGCTCGTAGATCTCCGGCCCGAGCTCCTCGGGCACGACGCTGTAGATCATCACGCGCAGTCTCTCATGCTGGCGGGCGGCAAGGCCA
This sequence comes from uncultured Actinomycetes bacterium, assembly GCA_963821685.1. GTDB lineage: Bacteria > Actinomycetota > Thermoleophilia > Solirubrobacterales > Solirubrobacteraceae > F1-60-MAGs163. The sequence continues at coordinate 585,706 of CAWGEW010000009.1, forward strand.
CCCGGCGCCGTGGCTCACGCGGGCTGTACCGCCGCGTGCAGCGCGCCGAACTCGTCGGCGATCGCGTTCGGAGCGCGATCCTCGTCCTCGAGCTCGTCGAGCTCGGTTCCCTGGCCCGTCGCGCGGACGCCGGCCGCCTCGTCGGCGAGGTCGATCTCGAAGCGGTACCAGGACAGCTCCCAGGCGATCACGATCGTGACGATGCTGCCCTCGGTCGCGCGACGGGCGCACGATCACGAGCGGCGCGCCGAGCGTGCGCGCGACGCCCGAGATCGTGCGGCAGTGCTGGCTCGCGTTGAAGAGCTCGATCGCGCGCACGATCTTCATGTCCGCGTTCGTCGGGATCGCGTGGACGAAGCGGTCCTCGCGATACATCGGCGGATCGTCGACGAGACCGTCCGACGAGCGCGGCAGCGGCTCGACCGCGCTGCTCGTCCTCGAGCACGTACTCCGGGTCGTCCATCGCCTCGAGCAGACCCTCGGCCTCCTGCGGGAACGAGCAGCTCGGCCTCCCCCGGCCGCCGCGCGCGCAGGCGCTCGAGCATTGAGCGGCCGGAGCCGCGGCGCGACCAGCCGCGCGTGACCCGCCCCGGCGCGGCGTCGGCGCCCTCGCGGATCCAGCCCTCGTGCACGGCACGCGGTGCGCAGAGCTCGCAGACCATCGCGCGGCGCCCGCCGTGCAGGAACATGTCCGGCGACTCGCCGCGCAGGATCGTGCGCTGGCAGATCGCGCACGAGACGGGCTCGTGCATCGTCGATATTTGGCGGGGTGCCACGACGGGCGAGGGTACCGCTCCCCGCCCGTCGAGCAGTCGCGCAAGGCTCAGGCCGAGACCGTCTCCCGCGCCGCGTCGACGACCTTCTGCGCGAGGTGCGCGGGCACCTCTTCGTAGCGCAGGAACTCCATCGTGAAATCGCCGCGGCCACCCGTGATCGAGCGCAGGTCGGGCGCGTACGCGAGCATCTCGGCCATCGGGACCTCGGCCTTGATCTGGGTCGCCCCGGCCACCGGCTCCATCCCCTGCGGGTCGCCCGCGCCGCGAGTTGAGGTCGCCGACGACGTCGCCGACGCTGTCCTCGGGCACCGACAGCGTGACGAGCATCATCGGCTCGAGCAGCGCCGGGCTGGCCATGCCGAGCGCCTCGCGCATCGCCATGCGAGCCGGCCAGCTTGAAGGCCATCTCAGAGGAGTCGACGGCGTGGAACGAGCCGTCGACGAGCCGCACGCGCGCGCCCTTGACCGGATAGCCCGCGACCGGGCCGTGCAGCAGCGCCTCCTCGACGCCCTTGCGGACGGCCGGGATGAAGCTCGTCGGGATGACGCCGCCCTTGATCTCGTTGACGAACTCGAAGTCGCCTCCGTCGTACGACTCGACGACGATGTGGCAGTCGCCGAACTGCCCGCGGCCACCGCTCTGCTTCTTGTGGCGCCCGTGCGCCTTGGCCTCGCCGCGGATCGTCTCCTGGTAGGGGACGCGCGGCGGCTTCAGCGTCACCTCCGCGCCGAAGCGCGAGCGCAGCCGGTCGACGATCACCTCGACGTGCACCTGCGAGAGGCCGGCGACGATCTGCTCGCCGGTCTGCTGGTCGCGGTGCAGGTCGATCGTCGGGTCCTCCTCCTGCAGGCGTCGCAGCGCCGTGAAGACCTTGTCCTCGTCGCCCTTGGTCTTCGGCTCCATCGCGAACGCCATCACCGGCTGCGGGCAGGTCGATCGCCGGCATCTGGATCGGCTCGTCGCGGTCGGCGAGCCAGTCGCCGGCGCGCGTCTCCTTGAGCTTCGCGACGGCGCCGATGTCGCCGGGGCCGAAGCCGTCGGCGCCCGTGCTCTCCTTGCCGGGGAAGCGCAGCAGCGTGCCGAGACGCTCCTTGGCGTGGGCGCGCGTGTTCAGCACGTGCCCGTCGGGGCGCATCGTGCCCTGGTAGACGCGGAAGAAGTTGATCCGCCCGGCGAACGGGTCCGCCTTCGTCTTGAAGACGTAGGCGTAGAGCGGCTTGTCGGCGTCGGGCTCGAGCGTGATCTCGGGCAGCTCGAGCGCACCGTGCTTGACCGGCGAGGGCAGGTCCTCCTCGATCGCGTCGAGCAGCCGGTTGGTGCCGAGGTTGCGCGTCGCGACGCCGCAGGTGACCGGGAAGATGCCGCCGTGGTTGGTGCCCTCCTTGAGCGCGGTGACGATCTCCTCGTGCGAGATCTCCTCGCCCTCGAGGTAGCGCTCCATCAGCGAATCGGAGACCTCGGCGACCTCGTCCATCAGCTTCTCGCGGTACTCCTCGGCGAGCGCCTGCAGGTCGTCGGGAATCGGGATCTCGCGGCAGTTGTCGCGCGTCGTCCCGGTGTACTCGTAGGCCTTCATGTCGACGAGGTCGATCAGGCCGCGCACGTCGTGCTCGGCGCCGATCGGGATCTCGGTCGCGACGACGTGCCGGCCGAACGTGGCCTTCAGCTGCTCGAGCGTGCGGAAGAAGTCGGCGCGCTCGCGGTCGAGCATGTTCACGAAGATCAGCCGCGCGAGGTCGAGCTCGTCGGCGCGCTCCCACAGCCGCGCGGTGCCGACCTCGACGCCCATCACGGCGTTGACGACGAAGACCGCCGACTCGCACACGCGCATCGCGCCGAGCGCGTCGGCGATGAAACTGGGCTCGCCGGGCGTGTCGATCAGGTTGACCTTGCGCTCGTCCCAGTCGAACGAGTTGAGGTTCGCGCTGATCGACATCTGGCGCGACTGCTCGTCCGGGTCGGAGTCCGAGACCGTCGAACCCTCCGTGACGAGGCCGAGCCGGTTGGTGGCGCCTGCCTGAAACAGCAGGGCCTCGTGCAGGGACGTCTTACCACTGCCGCGGTGGCCGACGAGGGCGACGTTCCGAATGCGGTCCGCCTGGTGCATGCCTAACGCTCCTTCCCATGTAGGGGTGCCGTACGCCGACCCTACCGGCGCGCGGCGGGCCTGTGTACGGGTTCCCCCGCAGATGTCCGAGCGGGCCCGAAGGCCGTGCAGAGAAGCGCCTGCTAGTCGGACTCGGCCAGGCCGGAGCGCAGGCGCAGGACGGCCTTGGTGTGCAGCTGCGAGACGCGCGACTCGGTCACGCCGAGCACCTCGCCGATCTCGCGGAGCGTCAGGTTCTCGTAGTAGTAGAGGGCGATGACGAGCTTCTCGCGCTCGGGCAGGCGCGAGATCGAGTCGGCGACGCGGTCGCGCAGGTCGCTCTGATCGAGCGCCGCCGCCGGGATCGGGCGCGTTGTCGTCGGCGATCGTGTCGAGCAGCGAGACGGAGTCGCCGCTCGAGTCGCTGACGGTCCACAGCTCGTCCAGCGCCGCCATCGACGAGTTCGAGATCTGCAGGATCGCGTCCTGGAACGCCTGGACGTCCATGTCCAGCTCGTCGGCCATCTCCTCGTCGGTCGGCGCGCGCTGCAGCTTGTGCTCGAGCTTCTGATGCGCGCGCTCGATCTCACGTGCACGGGCACGGACGGAGCGCGGAACCCAGTCCTGGGAGCGCAGCTCGTCGATGATCGCGCCCTTGATGCGGGTGATCGCGTAGGTCTCGAACTTGATCTCGCGCTCCGGCTCGAACCGCAGGATCGCGTTGATCAGGCCGACGAGGCCGTACGAGATCAGGTCGGCCTCCTCCACGTGCGAGGGCAGACCCGAGGCCATGCGGCCCGCGACGTACTTGACCAGCGGCGAGTAGGCGACGACGAGTCGCTCACGTGCCCGCTCGTCACCGTCCGTCTTGTAACGGCGCCAGAGGTCACGGAGCTCGACTGCCTTGACGTTCGCTTCCATATCTCCTGTCGCCTAGGCCCGTGGGTGGCTGCTGCGGTAGGCGCTGAGCAGCCGCGCCGACTCTACCCGAGTGTAGATCTGCGTCGTCGAGATGCTGCTGTGCCCCAGCAGCTCCTGGATCGCGCGCAGGTCGGCTCCGCCGTCCAGCAGGTGCGTCGCGAACGAGTGTCGCAGCGCGTGCGGCGACACGCCGCCCTGCAGCGCGGCCGCGCGTGCCCAGACCGCCAGACGGCGCCGGACATCGGACGTCGAGAGGCCCCGGCCGGACTTCGAGAGGAACATCGCGGGCTCGGCCGGGTCGCTGACGAGCGCCGGGCGCCCCCGCTCGAGGTAGCGCGTGAGGGCCGCGAGCGCCGGCTCGCCGGCCGGCACGATTCGCGTCTTCCCGCCCTTGCCCTCGACGCGCAGCTCCTCGGCGTCGAAGGTCACCGACGTGAGCTCGAGGCGCACGAGCTCCTCGGCGCGCAGGCCGCAGCCGTAGGCGACCTCGAGCAGCGCGCGGTCACGCAGCTCGAGCGGCGTGCCGGCCGGGATCCGGTCGAGCAGCGCGGCGAGCTCGTCGGGGCGCAGCACGCGCGGGAGATGCCGTGGGCGGCGCGGCGATGCGACGAGCTCCGCCGGGTTCTGGCTGACGAGCCCGTGCTCGCGCAGCGCGCGGAAGCAGGCGCGCAGCGCCGCGAGCTTGCGCGCGACCGTGCTCGGCGCGACGCGGCGCTTGGAGAGCCCGGCGGCGTAGCGGCGCAGCTCGCGCGGGCCGGCGTCCTGCGGCTCGATCCCCGCAGCGCTCGCCCAGACCGCGAACTGGCGCACGTCGGTGCTGTAGGCCCGCCGGGTCCGGTCGGCCGCGCCGCGGCGCAGCAGGTCGTCGTCCAGGACGCGCTGCGCGCGCTCCCAGTCAGCGGTGATCGCCGTCGCCGTATCCTCGGCCGCGATGGCGGTCTTCTTCATCGACACATCCACGGGTCAGGTCACCACGCGCAAGCTGCTGGTCGAGGCCGGCATCTCGCCGCAGGACGGCGATCCGCCGCGTCCGTGGCTGAAGATCAAGGGCTCCGACGACGCCACGACCCTGTGGTACGCGGTCATGCGGAAGCGTGAGAAGGGGATCTTCATCGGCACGCTGGCATTTCGACACGGAGACCACCATGCCCTGCTCCTGGAGCAGGGATGGGAGGAAGTCTCGGTCGAGGAAATACGCGAGCAGACCCTCTAGGCGATGTAGACCGGCGTGCCGACGGCGACGCGGTCGTACAGGTCCTCGACGTCGTGCACGGACATGCGCACGCAGCCGTGTGAGGCGGCCGAGCCGAGCGAGTTGATGTCGCTCGTGCCGTGGATGCCGGCGCCGTCGTAGATGCCCATCCAGCGCGCCTTGATCGGGTTCGACGGACCGGGCGGGATGCTCTTGCCGGCGAGCTTGCCGGCCCAGTCGCTGTCCGGCACGTGCCAGATCGGGTCGACCTGCTTGTCCTGGATCGTGTAGAGCCCGGCCGGTGTCTCGAGGCCGATCTGCCCGACGGCGATCGGATAGGTCTTGACGCGCTTGAGGTTGCGGAACAGCGTCAGCCGGAAGCCGGAGCGGCTGACGGTGATCAGCGTCGGGTACTTGCGGCCGAGCTCGGCGGTCGTGACCTTCGGCTTGACCTTCCACGCGCGTGCGACGAACGTGCGGTCCGCCGTCGGCGAGACGATCGCGGCACGGATGTCGCGGTGCAGCGCGGCGGCGTTCACGCGGCGACCGGGGTGATCAGCGACGGGCGAGACGGTGTTGCCGCTGAACGTCACGGTCGCGTCGCGCGCAGGCTTGTCGACGGCATGGCGGACACGGTCGATCAGCCGGACGACGGCGTGATCGTTGTACGTCAGGGCCGGATGCAGGTTGGCCGCGACCTCGCCCCCGGTCACCGAACGCCACGTGCGCGTGATGAAGCTGCCGTCGCGACCCTGCTGCATCGCGTCGTCGACGGTGCCCTGGATGTCCGCGGCGATGCGCGCCTCCTTGGAGCCCAGCCGCCACGTGCGCGTCCCACGCCGGATCACGATCGACTCGCGCAGCGGGTCGAGCAGCTGGCGCTCCAGACGCGCTTGCGCCTGGGTGGCGGTGAGCCCGCCGACGGCGACCCCGCCGACCTTCACGCCGGGTGCGATCGTGTCCTCCTTGCTGTGGTCGTAGGCCCACGCACCACCGACGAAGACGACCGCGAGGGCGGCGACGGCGGCAACGGTTATGACGTGGGCTCGGCGCACGCGCAGCAATCCGGACCGCGAAACGACGGAACGCCTTGAATATACGAGACAGTCCGGCAGTCGCGCGAGGGTTGCAAGCGCGCTGTCCGTCGGCGGTCAGCCGGCGGGTGCGAGCACGGGCGACATCGCGGCGCTCAGCCCCTGCCAGTCGTCCGCGCTGACGATGTCGCGGGTCTCGACGACCTCGCGATTCCACGGGTGCACGAGCGTGGCGCCGACGATGCCCGCGTCGAGCGCGCGCTCGAGGTTCACGGGGCTGTCGTCGACGAGCACGTCGATGCCGATCTCGCGGCAGCGCGAGATCTTGTCGTAGGAGCAGTACAGCTCGTCGTAGCGCAGCCCGATCGCGTCGAGCCACTCGATCGTCGCGTCGTGCGCATCCGTCGCCCGGTGGCTCGTGATGTGGATGAAGTGCCCGGCGACGTGCCAGGCGTTGACGGTCTCGACGGCGTCCGGGTACGGCACGGCGGCGGAGATGAACGGCGGGCTGTGCGTCTCGAGCACCGCTTCGTGGACCTGTTCGGGCGCCAGGCGCTGGATCGCCCAGGTCCGCTGGCCCTCATACGGGAGATCGACGCCGAAACGTCGCTGGACGACCTGCGCGAACTGGTCCCAGTACTGGTGCAGCGTCGAGTCGATGTCGATCGCGATCCGCATCAGGGTCTCCCCGCCCGCCCGCTCAGCCGTCGACGAGCGTGACGGCGCCCTCGGCTGCGCTGCCGACGAGCGCCGCGTACTTCGCGAGCACGCCGGTCCGGTCCGGGCTCGGCGGCGGCGTGTAGGCCGCCACGCGCTCGGCGATCTCGGCGTCGGTGAGCTCGACGTCGATGCGCCGCTTGTCGACGTCGATCGTCACGAGGTCGCCGTCATGGACGGCAGCGATCGGGCCACCGCGAAACGCTTCGGGGGCGACGTGCCCGGCCATGAAGCCGTGCGTCGCGCCGGAGAAGCGCCCGTCGGTGATCAGTGCGACCTCTTCGCCGATCCCGGCGCCGTTGATCGCAGCGGTCACCGCGAGCATCTCGCGCATGCCGGGACCGCCGGCCGGTCCTTCGTTGCGGATGATCACGACGTCGCCGGCGGCGATGCCTCCGTGCGTGACGGCGTCCATCGCCGCCTCCTCACCCTCGAACACGCGTGCCGGGCCCTGGTGGTAGCGGCGCTCGTGGCCGACGAGCTTGACGACGCAGCCGTCGGGCGCGAGGTTGCCGCGCAGGATCGCCAGGCCGCCGCTCGGCTTGATCGGCTCAGCGATCGGCTTGACGACCGGCTGGCCGGGGGCCTCGACGGCCAGTCGCCGCGTGCTCCCCGAGCGTCTTGCCGTCGACGTTGAGCGCGTCCTCGTGCAGGACGCCGGCGTCGCGCATGCGCTGGACGACGAGCGGGACGCCGCCGGCCTCGTAGAGGTCGACGGCGACGTACTGGCCGCCGGGCTGCAGGTCACACAGCAGCGGGGTGCCCTCGTTGATGCGGTCGAAGTCCTCGATCGTGAGATCGACGCCGGCCTCGCGCGCGATTGCCAGCAGGTGCAGCACCGCGTTCGTCGAGCCACCGCTCATCGCCACGCCGGCGATCGCGTTCTCGAGCGAGTCGCGCGTGATCACGTCGCTCGGCTTGAGGCCGCGCTTGAGCACGTCGATCACGAGCTCGCCGGCTTCGTAGGCGACCTGCGCCTTGCTCTTGTGCTGGGCGGGAACCATCGACGAGCCCATCGGCGAGATCCCGAGGATCTCGAACGCCATCGCCATCGTGTTGGCGGTGAACTGACCGCCGCAGGCGCCGGCGCCGGGGCTCGCGACGCCCTCGAGCTCGTGCAGGTCCTCGTCGCTCATCTTGCCCGCGGCGTGCGCGCCGACGGCCTCGAAGACCTGCTGGATCGTCACGTCCTTGCCACGGAAGCGGCCCGGCGGGATCGATCCGCCGTAGAGCATCAGCGACGGGACATCGAGGCGCGCGAGCGCCATCACGGTTCCCGGAAGGGTCTTGTCGCAGCCGGACAGCGCGATCACGGCGTCGAACAGGTGGCCGCGGCCGACCAGCTCGATCGAGTCGGCGATCACCTCGCGGCTGACGAGCGACGTCTTCATGCCGCTGGTGCCCATCGTGATCCCGTCGGAGATCGCGATCGTGTTGAGCTCCATCGGCGTGCCGCCGGCGGCGCGCACACCCTCCTTGACCTTGGCGGCGAGTGCGCGCAGGTGGAAGTTGCACGGCATCGTCTCGATCCAGGTCGAGGCGACGCCGACGATCGGCTTGGAGAGCGCTTCGTCGTCGTAGCCGATGCCCTTCAGATAGGCGCGGGCTGCTGCGCGTTCGGGCCCGTCGGTGAGGGCTGCGCTCTTGTGCTTGAGGTGGCTGAGATTGTCGCTCACGAGGCCGTGAGCGTAGCGACGAACGCTTCTGATGCCCATCGGCTCGGCTGCGCCGAGCCGTCCTGCCGGGGGGCCGTTCCCTAGCGGCCCGGCTTCGTCGACCCGTCCTGCCAGGGGGCCGTGCCGACGCCGCCCTCACGCGATGCGCGGCGCATCCGCTGGCGCTCCCACTCCTGCAGGCGCCAGAGGTCGCGGCGTACGCGCTTGGGGTCGATCTGGCGGCCGGCGAGATGCATGTTGGCCGTCTCGATCAGCGAGCGCTCGTCTCCGGTGAGCGCCATCCACTTCGCGAGCACGTCGTCGGAGTCGGGCAGGTGCGGGCTGCCGTAGGGACGCGTCTCGTCGGGAAAGTCGACGCAGTACTCGCTGAGCAGCTCTCGCGTCTGCGGGAGGTAGGCGACGATCGGCTTGTGCGGGTAGAGGATGTACGCGTACGGCGCGCCCGCCTCGGTCGCGCTCGTCCCGCCGCGGCCGGGACCGCCGGCGAGGCTCCCCCAGACGCGGATCAGCCCGAGGTCGCGGTACATCTCCCATTCCTCGTCGTTCACGCACGAGCGCAGCAGCTGGCGCGCGCGCTGCTCGGCGCGGCGCTCGCGGCCGGGATCGAAGTCGGGCGTCGGGACACGGGCACGCCGGGCCTTGCGGTGCGCGAGCGCCTCGGACGCGGTCGGCCAGACGACTTCCCACATCAGCGCGACGATCACGATCGCGGTGGCTGCGAACGCGAGGATCATCGGCGCCGACCTGCCTGCCGCACGGTCTCAGCCGCCGGCTGCGCGCGGGAAGAAGATGACGCGGTCGGCGTCGCGCGGAACGTCGGCGAAGTCACGGACCATGCGCGCCTCGCGCCGACCGTCGGGGGTGGCCACCGGTACGGCGGCCCACATTCCGAGGTCGAGCTGACGGCGAAACTCCTCGATCAGCGTCTCCTCCTCGGCAGGGAGGGCGACGTCGCCCTCGGCGAGCAGGATCTCGCCGTGCCCGGGCTTCATGCGGAGAAACCTCATGACCAGCGCAGTATGGCAGGCAACGGCAGGGTGCCGGGGCGCCCGGTCGCGGCCGTCACCGGCCACCTTCACGGCCGGCCGCGCGTGCGAGCAGCCCGAGGACGTCGACAGGCCCCGGACCGGCCCCGATGCCGCGCAGCCCGTCGCGCACGGCGTCGCCGGCGACCTGGCGGGCGATGCGCGCCGCGTCGAGCGGCGTGTGCCCGAGCGCGAGCTGCGCGGCGAGCGTCGCCGCGTGCGTGCAGCCGGACCCGTGCGCGGCGCCGTCGGGGTGACGCTCCCCGGGGATCGCGATGACCTCGGCGCCGTCGGTGAAGAGATCGGTCGCCTGGTCGCGGTGCCCGCCGGTCAGGACGACGTAGCGCGGGCCGAGCGCCTGCACGGCGAGCGCGAGCGGCCTCCGGATCGCGCGTCCTCCCCGGCCCCCGCGAGCACCCGCGCCTCGGGCAGGTTCGGCGTCACGACGGTCGCGCGCGGCAGGATCAGCTCGCGCAGCGCGACCTCGGCCTCATCGTTCCAGCAGCCGGCCGCCGGACTCGGCGACCATCACCGGATCGACGACGATCGGCGTCCCGCTGGGGAGCAGGTCGAGCGCACGAGCGACGGCGGCGGTGCTCGCGGCGCTCCCGAGCATCCCGATCTTCACGGCGTCGACCCCGATGTCGGCGACGACGGCGCGGACCTGCGCGACGATCATCTCCGGCGAGACCGCCTCGACGAGCGCGACCTCGACGGTGTTCTGCGCGGTGATCGCCGTGATCGCCGTCGTGCCGTGCACGCCCGCATGGGCGAAGGCCTTGAGGTCGGCCTGGATGCCGGCGCCGCCGCCCGAGTCCGAGCCGGCGATCGTGAGGCACACCGGGATCTCGCCGTCGGGCCGCATCGGTCGATCAGCATAGGTCGCGCTGTGCGCCGCACGTCAGCCGCCGATGCGCGCGTAGCGTCCACCGGGACCACGTGTGATCAGGCCGAGCAACTCGAGCTCGGTGAGATCGCCGAGCACGGCGCGGACCTCGCGCGGGCGTTCGCGCGTGCGCGTCGACGGAGTCCGCGCCGGCGCCGATCGCGCTCAGCAGCTCGCGCAGGCGGTCCGGCAGCCCGGCAGGCAGCGGCGGCGTGGCGCGACGCGTGCTCGGCCCCGCAGCGCGTGCGGTTGCGCAGGTCGGTGATCGTCCCGTCGGCGAGGCTGTCGAGAACGTCGACGGCATCGCGTACGAACGTCGCTCCCTCGCGCAGCAGCTGGTTCGTCCCGGAGCAGCGCCAGCTGACGGCGGAGCCGGGGACCGCCGCGACGTCGCGCCCCAGGCTGATGCCGATGTCGGCGGTGATCAGCGACCCGGAGCGCTCGGCTGCCTCGACGACGACGACCATCTGCGCCAGCGCGGCGATCAGCCGGTTGCGGGCGGGGAACGCCCAGCGGTACGGGGTCGCCCCGGGAGGCAACTCGGAGACCACCGCGGCGCGCGCGCCGAGCCGGTCGTGCAGACCACGCCGGCTGCGCGGGTACGGCACGTCCGGTCCGCAGGCGAGGACGGCGATCGTGTTCGCGGCCGCGTCGAGCGCGCCCTCGTGTGCGGCGGAGTCGATGCCGAGCGCCATGCCGCTGATCACCGTCACGCCTGCGGCTGAGAGGCCGCGACCGAGCAGGCGCGCGCAGTCGCGGGCCTCCGGCGAGGCCTTCCGCGCACCGACGACGGCGACGCCACCGACAGCCAGGAGTTCGAAGAGGCGTTCGGGATCGCCCTTGAAGTGCAGGACGGCGGGAGCGTCGAGCAGCTCGAGCAGACGCTCGGGATACGCCGCTTCGTGGCGACAGATCGCGTGGGTGCCGGCCGCGGCCCAGGCGCCGCGCAGCGCGTCCGGGTCACAGGTCGCGAGCTCCTGCGCGATCGCGGCGGCCTGCAGACCGCCGAGCGCCGCGATCAGGCGCGCATCGGTGAGCGCCAGGACTTCGCGGATGCCCTCGCGCTCGGCCCGCCGCAGCTCGAGATGACCGGACAGCCGCGCCGACCAGCCAGCTGCGACGCGCGCAGCTGTCGCACACGTCGATCGTGCTCATGCGCCGGCCCGCGCGAGCGCCTCGTCCTGACGGCGATAGGCCAGCGCCACACGCAGGTGCGCCGCGTCCACGCGCGCGGCGCCATCGAGGTCGGCGACCGTGCGGGCAACGCGCAGCGCGCGGTCACGGCCGCGAGCCGAGAGATCGCCGTGGTCGTAGACGCGGTCGAGCAGGTCGCGTCCCTCGGCCGTGATCGCCACCGCGGCTCGCAGGCGCGCGCCGCGCAGCTCCGCGTTGCAGCGCACGCCGCGAACCGCCTGCCGGTCACGAGCGGCGAGCACCTGCGCGCGGACGGCGGCCGACGTCGTCGACCGGCTCGTCAGCGAGATCCTCCGTGCTCGGGCGCTCGACGCCGACGACGAGGTCGATGCGGTCCAGCAACGGCCCCGACAGGCGGCGCGAGTGCCGCTGCAGGTCCGCCTCGCCGCAGCGGCATGCGTGCCCGCCGCGTCCGCACGGACACGGGTTCGTCGCTGCGACCAGCGTGCAGCGCGTCGGGAAGCGCGCGACCCGGTTCTGGCGCACGATCGACACGTGTCCGTCCTCGAGCGGCTGGCGCAGCGCTTCGAGCGAGCGGCGATCGAACTCCGACAGCTCGTCCAGGAACAGCACGCCGCCGTGCGCGAGCGTCGCCTCGCCCGGCGACGGGAGCGGCCCACCGCCGATCAGGCCTGCTGCGGAGATCGTGTGGTGCGGTGCGCGGAAGGGCCGGACGCGCGCGATGCCGTCCTCCGCGCGCAGCCCGGCGACGCTCTGGATCCGGGTCACCTCGAGCGCCTCGGCCGGGAGCAGCGGCGGCAGGATCGATGGGAGCCTGCGCGCGAGCATCGTCTTGCCGGTCCCGGGCGGGCCGATGAACAGCAGGTTGTGACCGCCCGCGGCGGCAACGGTGAGGGCGGCGATCGCCCCGGCCTGCCCGCGGACATCCGACAGGTCCGGGCCGTCGACCACACCCGCAGGCGGGTCCGCAGGTGGCGTGCGCCTGTCCTCGGCGGGCGCCGCGAGCACCTGCGGGAGCGCCGCGAGGCTCGTCGTCCCGCGCACCTCGAGACCCGACACGAGCTGGGCCTCGCCGACGCGGTCGGCGGCGATCAGCAGGCCGCGCAGACCGGCGGCGCCCGCGCCCTGCGCCGCGGCGAGCACACCGCGGCACGGCCGCACCTCGCCCGACAGCGAGAGCTCGCCGAACACGGCGACGTGCTCGAGCAGCCGCGCCGGGAGCTGGCCGCTGGCGACGAGGATCGCGCAGGCGATCGCGAGGTCGAAGCCCGGACCGCCCTTGCGCAGGTGCGCCGGCGCGAGATTGACGGTCACCCGCCGCATCGGGAACTCGAAGCCGCTGTTCTGAATCGCCGCGCGGACACGCTCGCGCGCCTCGGTGACCGAGCGATCCGCGAGGCCGACGATCGTGAACGCCGGCAGGCCGGCGCGCAGGTCGGCCTCGACGACGACCGGGCACGGGTCGAGGCCGTCGATCGTGAAGGTCAGGACGCGGGCGAGCACGACGGCCACGCTAGGCGAGCAGATTGCGCGTGTGGGACGCGCATTGCGGCGACGTCTGCGACGGATCCGCAGACGTCGTTCCGCGGCCTGCCGGAACACCTGAAGCGCGCGCAGATTCAGCGCTGTTCTGACACAGATACGCCGCTGTGCCGCAACGCCGGCGCGCCTACGGTCCGCCGTCGTGTCCTCGGATCCCCGTCATGCCCTCGGCCGTCTCGGCGAGCAGTGCGCGCTCGAGCATCTCGAGCGACTGGGCTACATGCTCGTCACGCGCAACCACCGCACGCGCTTCGGCGAGCTCGACCTCGTCGATGCGCGACGAGCGCGCGCTCGTGTTCGTCGAGGTCAAGACGCGGCGCGCATCACGGCCCGGCGCGGTCTGGGAAGCCCTGGACGAGCGCAAGCGCAGGCAGGTCCGTCAGATGGCGCGCGCGTACCTGCACGAGGTGCCGTCCCGCCCCGGAGCGTCAGAGATCCGCTTCGACGCGATCGGCGTGGTGATCGACATCCGCGACCGGCTCGTGCGCCTCGACCACCTCGAGGCGGCGTTCTGAGTGCCGCGCGCGTCAGAGCGCGAGCTGCTGGTATGCCGTCGACTGGAACGACATCCGGTGCAGCGGCGACACGCCCTGCCGCAGGATCGCGGCGCGGTGCTCGGGTGTGGAGTAGCCCACGTGCGCGGCGAACTCCCAGCCGGGATGCAGCGCGTCCGCCCGGCGCATGAAGCGGTCGCGCGAGACCTTTGCGAGGATCGACGCGGCGGCGATCGCGGCGCTCGTCGCGTCGCCGTTGACGATCGCGCGCTGCTCATGACCGACGTCCGGCACGGCGAACCCGTCCGAGAGGCACAGGCATCCAGGCCGCGCGACCCGCCTCAGCGCATCGCTGAGCGCGGCGAGATTCGTCTTGTGCAGGCCGCGGCTGTCGATGCCGGGCGCACAGCGCGACACGATCGCCGCGCGCACCGCCGTGCGCATCACGATCGGGTAGAGCGCTTCGCGTGTCGCCTCGTCGTGCTGCTTGGAGTCGTTCAGCGCGGCGAGCGCGCGGACTTCGGCGACGCCGATGCGCTCGAGGTCGAACAACACGGCGGCGGCGACCAGGGGGCCGGCAAGGCACCCGCGACCGGCCTCATCGGCGCCTGCGACGAAGCGCGGGCCGAGCGCACGGTCGAACGCGAACAGCCGGCGCCCGCTCGTCGGACGGCGACCGCGGCGCCGCGCGGGCGTCACCGCCGCGGCAGGCGCGTCGTCCTCAAGCTCAGAGGGTTCCGATGCGCTTGGGAGGCCAATAGGTGGCGAAGGCCTCGCCGATGATCCATGAGGTTGGGATTGGGCCCCAGAACCTGCTGTCGTCTGACTCGCCACGATTGTCGCCCATCATGAAGTAGTGCCCGGGCGGAACCGTGATGGGGTTGCGGAAGTTGCATCCGGCGCCGGCGTCATCGACACAGGTGGAGCTGATGAACGGCTCCTTGGTCGGCTTGCCGTTGCGGATCACGCGCCCGTTGCGGACGGCGATCGTGTCGCCGGGGGCGCCGACGACGCGCTTGATGAAGTTGACGCTCGCCTTGCTCGCCCGTCGGCTTGTCGCACGCGGCGCCCGGCTTCGGCTGCTCGCCGCACTGGTCGCCGGTCCCGGACTCGGCGCCCGACGGCGGATGGAAGACGAGGATGTCGCCGACCGACGGATCGCCGAAGTGCGTGCCGATGCGGTTGACGAGCACGCGCTGGCCGATCTCCAGGGTCGGGACCATCGACTCGCTGGGGATCCGGTACGGCTTGACCAGAAACGCCTGGATGCCGAGCGCCATGCCGAGCGCGACGGCGACGATGACCACGAGCTCGAGCAGCGAGCTGCCCGCGGACTTGGCCTCAGACTTGTCGCGCCGGCTCACGCCTGATCGTCGGCGGCGGGCGCGTCGCCCTCGGCGTCGGCCTCGGGGGCCTCCGCCTGGGGCTCATCCGCGGGTGCCTCGGCGACAGCCTCGGCGGGTGTCTCGTCGACCTCGGTCGCTGCGGTCTCCTCGACCACGGCGCCGTCCGCCTCGGGTGCCTCGACGGCGTCCGGATCGGGCTCGGCGACGGGCTCGTCCTCGTGGAGCAGACCCGGCTCGACCTCGACCTCGGGACCGACGTAGCGGCGCTCGCGAACGCGGGCGCGCTTGCCGACGCGGTCGCGCAGGTAGTAGAGCTTTGCGCGCCGCACGTCACCGCGGGCAGCGACCTCGATCTTCTCGATCTTCGGCGAATGCACCGGGAACGTCCGCTCGACGCCGACGCCGAACGACTGCTTGCGGACCGTGAAGGTCTCACGCGAGCCATGGCCCTGGCGCTTGATCACCACGCCCTCGAAGACCTGGGTACGACGACGCGTGCCTTCCACGACCTGGAAGTGGACCTTGACGCGATCGCCGGGGGCGAAGTTCGGGACCCGGCGCAGCTGCGCGCGCTCAAGGCTTTCGATGACGGTGCTCATGGCGTAGGGAGGCGCGCGGGGACGGGGCCGATGACAAAAGGCCGCGTCCCAGAGGACGGGGCCGAGAGGCCTGCCGCGCGACCGATCAGGATAGCGGAGCCGCGATGAGCGGCTCAGCCGCCCGCGCTGGCCCCCCGCTCGCGGCTGCGGGCACGGCGCCAGCGGCGGATCTCCTCGTGGTGCCCCGACAGCAGGACGTCGGGGACGCTCCAGCCGCGGTAGTCCGCCGGACGCGTGTAATGCGGGTACTCCGGGTCGCCCCCGAGCGCAGCGCTGAAGGACTCCTCCGTGGCCGAGTCCGAGTGCCCGAGCGCGCCCGGCAGCTTGCGCAGGACCGCATCGCAGACGACCATCGCCGCGAGCTCGCCGCCGGCGATCACGTAGCGCCCGATCGACACCGCGTCGCTGCAGAAATGCTGGACGATGCGCTCGTCGAAGCCCTCGTAGCGCCCACACAGCAGCGTCACCGCCGGCTCGGCCGCCAGCTCGTTGACGAGCGCCTCGTCGAGGATCCGGCCGCCCGGCGTCAGCGCGATCACGCGCCGCTCGCGGCGCAGGTCGACCGGGATCGACGCCGTAGAAGCCGCGCAGCGCGTGGTCGACGACGTCGACGCGCAGCACCATTCCCGCGCCGCCGCCGAACGGGCGTGTCGTCGACCTGCCCGCCGCTGAGCGGCGTGTGCTCACGCAGGTCGAGCGCGCGCAGCTCGTTGCCGGCCGCGAGCGCGTTGCCGACGTGGCGCTGGTCGGTGAACCAGTCGAACCACTGCGGGAAGAGCGTCACGACGTCGAGCTGCACGACCTCATCCTCCCTGCTCGCCGAGGAACGCCGCGTCCACGTCGATCACGCGGGCGCCGACGTCGACGCGGCGGATCGCGTCGCGGACCATCGGAACGAGCAGATCGCCCGCCCCCGGGCGCTCGACCTCGAGCACCTCGCACGAGGGCAGCGCGAGCAGCCGGCGCACGACGCCCAGCTCGCGCTCGCCATCGACGACGCGGCAGCCCTCGAGGTCCTCGGCGAACCACTCGTCGTCGGTCGAGCGACGGGGCCTGCTCGCGCCGGCACAGCAGGTCCGCGCCACGCAGCGCCTCGACGTCCTCGCGGGTGCTCGATGCCGCCGAGACGGACGATCGGCTTCGCCTCGGTGCCGGCACGACGGACGACCTCGGTCTCGCGCTCGCCGACGCGCACCGTCGCGCCGTGCGCCAGCAGCCCGGGCCGCGGGCGCGTCACGTAGAAGCTGCCGTCGAGGCCGTGCGCGCGGCCGATGCGTCCCGCCGGCAGCCAGTCGGCCGGCTCGAAGGTCACGATCAGTCGACGATGTCGATCAGCACGCGACGGTTCTCCTGCACCGCCGCTGCCTTGATCACGGTGCGCAGCGCGTTCGCCGTGCGACCGCCACGACCGATGACGCGGCCGTAGTCCTCTTCGCCGAGCGAGAGCTCGAGCACGACCGTGCCGTCATCCTCCTCGAACTCCTCGACCTCGACCGCATCGGGCTCGGAGACGAGGGCGCGCGCGAGATCTTCGAGCAGCTCGCGCATCGTCGGATGGCTCAGACGGTGATGCCCTGGATCTTCATGAGCTTGCGCACCTGGTCCGTCGGCTGGGCTCCCTTGGAGATCCAGTCGCGGACGCGCTCCTCGTCGAGCGTGATCGTCGAGGGGTCCGTCTGGGCGTTGTAGGTGCCCGATGACCTCGATGAAACGACCGTCACGCGGGGAGCGCTGATCGGTGGCGACAACGCGCCAGATCGGGTTCTTCTTGCCACCCACACGGGTGAGCCTCAGTCGTACGGCCACGGATTCCTCTCGAAACGCTTGAAAATCAGTGCCTGAGGGTAGCGGGGTCGCGCTCAGCGCGCCTGACGCATCATCGCGCCGATGTCCGGCATCTTGCCGCTGCCGAGCTGGCGCATCATCTTGCGCATCTGGTCGAACTGCTTGACCAGCTGGTTGACCTGCTGGACGCTCGTGCCCGACCCGCGCGCGATCCGCAGGCGCCGCGAGCCCTTGATCAGCGTGGGCTGCCGGCGCTCACCCGGCGTCATCGAGCGGATGATCGCCTCGACGCGGTCCAGCTCCTTCTCGTCGACCTTCATCCCCTTGAGCTGCTGGCCGGCGAACCCGGGCATCATCCCGAGGATCGACTGCAGCGGGCCCATCTTGCGGATCTGCTGGAGCTGACCGAGGAAGTCCTCGAGCGTGAACTCGTTGCGGCGCAGCTTGCGCTCCAGCTCGGCCGCCTCGTCCTCGTCGAACTGCTTCTGCGTCTTCTCGATCAGGCTGAGGACGTCGCCCATGCCGAGGATCCGCTGCGCCATGCGGTCCGGGTGGAAGCGCTCGAACTGCTCGATCTTCTCGCCCGTGCTGGCGAACAGGATCGGCTTGCCGGTGACCGCCTTGACGGACAGCGCCGCGCCGCCGCGTGCGTCGCCGTCGAGCTTCGTCATCACGACGCCGTCGAAGGCGACCGCCTCGGCGAACTGCTGAGCGACGTTGACGGCGTCCTGGCCGGTCATCGCGTCGACGACGAGCAGCACCTGCATCGGCTTCGTCGCCTTGCGGATCCGGACGAGCTCGTCCATCAGGTCGGCGTCGACGTGCAGCCGGCCGGCGGTGTCGACGATCAGCACGTCCTTGCCGGCCCGCTTGGCCTCGTCCAGCGCCCACGAGGCGATCTTCACCGGGTCCTCGTCGGCGCCGCGCTCGTAGACCGTCGCGCCGGCGCGCTCGCCCATCGTCACGAGCTGCTCGATCGCCGCCGGCCGGTAGACGTCGCACGCGGCGAGCGCGACCGACGACCCGTGCTCCTCGCTCAGGAAGCGCGCGAGCTTGGCGGCGGCCGTCGTCTTGCCCGAGCCCTGCAGGCCGGCGAGCAGGATCACCGTCGGCGGGCGCGGCGCGAACGTCACGCCGACCGACGCGCCGCCCATCAGCGCGGCGAGCTCCTCGTCGACGATCTTGATGACCTGCTGGCCGGAGTTCAGGCCGCCGATCACGTCAGCGCCGAGGCAGCGCTCCTTGACCGTCTGGGTGAAGGTCTTGACGACCTTGAAGTTGACGTCCGCCTCGAGCAGCGCCAGGCGGATCTCGCGCATCGCGCGGTCCACGTCGGCCTCGGTGAGCGTGCCGTGCGAGCGCAGGTCGGAAAGCGTCGCCTGCAGCTTCTCGGAAAGCGTGTCGAACACGCCCTGGAGTCTGACAGCCGCTGCGCGCGCTCAGGCCGACGGGTCCGGCTCGGGCGGCTTGGGCAGCGTCGGCGGGGTCGGCGGCTCGGGCGCCTGCGGAGCGCCGAGCCGTCCGACGACGCCGCCGAGGTTGCCGAGCGCCTGCGTGACCTCGCTCGGGATCACCCAGACCTTGTTCGCGTCGCCCTGGGCGATCTGCGGCAGCATCTGCAGGTACTGGTAGCTCAGCAGCGCCTGGTCGGGCTCGCCCTCGTGGATCGCCTTGAAGACCGTCGTGATCGCCTGCGCCTCACCCTCGGAGCGCAGGATCGCCGACTGACGCTGCCCCTCGGCGCGCAGCACCGACGAGGTCTTCTCACCCTCGGCCTCGAGGATCTGCGCCTGCTTGACGCCCTCGGCGGTCAGGATCGTCGCGCGGCGGTCGCGCTCGGCGCGCATCTGCTTCTCCATCGCCTCCTGGATCGACGCGGGCGGGTCGATCGACTTCAGCTCGACGCCGTTGACGCGGATCCCCCACTTGCCGGTGCGCTCGTCGAGCACGACGCGCAGCTCGGTGTTGACGCGCTCGCGGCCGGTCAGCGCCTCCTCGAGCGTGACCGCGCCGACGATGTTGCGCAGCGTCGTCACCGTCAGCTGCTCGATCCCCTGCAGCGGGTTGTTGATCTCGTAGGACGCCGCGCGCGGGTCGGTGATCGTGAAGTAGAGGACGGTGTCGATCAGCACCGAGACGTTGTCCTGTGTGATCACCGGCTGCGGCGGGAAGCTCACGACCTGCTCGCGCAGGTCGATCAGCGGGCGCACGCGGTCGACGAACGGGATCACGATCGCCAGGCCCGGACCGAGCGTGCGCTGGTAGCGGCCGAGACGCTCGACGACCCCGGCGTTGGCCTGGGGAATGATCCGCACGGTCTTGGCGGCGACGAACAGGGCGAAGAGGAGGAGAACGGCGCCCGCGATGATTCCGGTCATTGGTGTGTCCCTCAGTCCTCGGTGACGAGCGCGGTCGCGCCCTTGATCTCAACAACGGATACGCGCTGGCCCGGCTCGAAGACGTGATCGTCCTCGAATGCGCGTGCGGTCCAGACCTCACCCTCGAGCTTGACGGTGCCGGTGTTCTCGCCGTTGGCGATCCGCTCGACGACCTGGGCGCCCTGCCCGATCAGCGCTGCGGTGCCGGTGCGCGTGTGCGGCGGCTGACGCAGATGGCGCCGTGCGACCGGCCGCACGATCGCGAACGCAGCGGTCGTGGCGACGATGAACACGACCCAGGATGCGATCGCTCCGCCACCGACGAGGTCGACCGCGAACGCCGCGAAGGCACCGAGCGCGAACGGGCCGAGGAAGAAGCTGGTCGTGGCGATCTCACCGACGGAGAGCACCACGGCGACGATCAGCCAGATGACCCACGTATCCATCTGGCCTCAGCGTACCGTCAGGATGCGAGCAGGGCCTGCGCGTACTCGTCCGGATCGAACGGGCGCAGGTCGTCGAGCTGCTCGCCGATGCCGATCAGCTTCACCGGAATGCCGAGGTCGCGCGCGATCGCGAGCGCGATGCCGCCCTTCGCGGTGCCGTCGAGCTTCGTCAGCACGATTCCGGTGACGGGTGTGGCGCGTGAGAACAGCTCGGCCTGGCGCAGGCCGTTCTGCCCGGTCGTCGCGTCGACGGTCAGCAGCGTCTCGTGCGGAGCGCCGTCGAGCTGCTTGGAGATCACGCGGCGGATCTTCGTGAGCTCGGCCATCAGGTCGTCCTGCGTGTGCAGGCGCCCGGCGGTGTCGACGATCACGACGTCGGCGCCGTCCTCGCGCCCACGGCGGATCGCCTCGAACGCGACCGAGCCCGGATCGCCCTCGGGCGGGCCGGTGACGATCTCGCAGCCTGCGCGCCGCGCCCACTCCTCGAGCTGTTCGACGGCGGCGGCGCGGAACGTGTCGGCGGCGCCGAGCACGACGCGCAGACCCTGGTCCTGCGTCAGGTGCCAGGCGAGCTTGCCGATCGTCGTCGTCTTGCCGGTGCCGTTGACGCCGGCGACCATGATCACGGTCGGCGCATGGCGCAGGTCGATCCGCGGATCGCCGTCGGGCCGCGCCTGCTCGGCGAGCAGCTCGATCAGCCGTGCCTGCAGCGCCGGGCCGCCCTCGACCGCGCCGCTGGTCGCCTCGTGCTCGAGCCGCTCGACCACCTCCGCCGTCGTGCGCGCACCGACGTCGGCCATGATCAGCGCCTCCTCGAGGCGCTCCCAGGTCTGCTCGTCGAGTGTGTCGAACAGCGTCGCCTGGACTTCGGCAGCGAGCGCGGCGCGGGTCTTGCCGAGGTTCTCGCGCAGGCGGGCGAACATCCCGCGGCGGCGCTCGGGCTGCTCGGCCGGCTCAGCAACCGCGTCCGCGGCAGCCTGCGGCGCAGCGCCGACGCGATCGAGCAGGAAGACGTCGGACCAGTCACGGGGCATGCGGATGCGCGACGATAGCGAGGTGAGCAGCGAGCTTCAGCAGCAGGCCCGGCCCCCGGTGGAGTTCCGCGCGGCCGCCGCCGACGCGTCGCCGGCGCGCGAGCTGATCGACGCGATGGTCGACGAGCTCGTGCAGCACTACGGGCGCATCGACCGGCCCGGGATGCCGAGTGCGACGGCCGCGGACTTCTCCCCGCCCGGCGGCATCTGCCTCGTCGGGTGGCTCGCTGACGAGCCGGTCGCCGTCGGCGCCGTGAAGCGGCTCGAGCCGGGCCTCGCCGAGATCAAGCGCATGTACGTGGCGCCCGCGGGGCGCTCGATGGGCGTTGCCCGCAAGCTGCTCGCGGCGCTCGAGGACGCGGCGCGCACGCTGGGCTATTCACGCGTGCGGCTCGACACCGGCCCGCAGCAGCCGCATGCACGGGCGCTCTACCTGTCGGCCGGCTACCGCGAGATCCCCGACTACAACGGGAATCCCGCCGCCTCCTTCTGGGGCGAGCTGGACCTCTAGAGCAGTTTCAGGATCTCCACGGTCGACTCCGAGAGCGGTCGCGGCGGCGTCTGCGGAGCCGCCCAGCGGGCTTCGGCCAGCTCACCGGGGTCGATCGTCACGACAGTCGCTGTCGGCGTCCGCCTCGAAGGCCCACAGCGTCGCCACGCCGCGGCGGTGGTGCAGCTCGACCTCGCCCAGCCGTCGCCATTGCAGGTCCACCCCGAGCTCCTCGAGCGCCTCGCGCCGTGCCGCGACCTGCGGGGCCTCGCCGCGGTGCACCCCGCCGCCCGGGAGGTCCCAGAGCGCTCTGTCCCCGTAGGTGTGGCGGATGAAGAGGATCCGGCCCTCGTGCCGCAGCACGCACTTGACGCCGTTCGTGTGCGGCCGGCGCACACGGCCCCACAGCTGCAGGAGGCGAAACGCCACCCGGTAGGCGACCCGCCGCGCCGGAACGGGCAGGCGCGCGAGCGCGTCCTCCGGACGCATGCGCGGAACGTCAGGCCGCCGCGACCACGGGCTCGGCGGCTTCCTCCTGCGGCAGCCGGCGCGAGATCACCTTCGACACGCCGTCCCCGCCCATCGACACGCCGTAGAGCGTGTCGGCTGCCTCCATCGTGCGCTTCTGGTGCGTGACGACGATGAACTGCGCGCGGTCGCGGTAGGTGCGCAGCAGTTCGAGGAAGCGGACGATGTTGAGGTCGTCGAGCGCGGCCTCGACCTCGTCGAGGATGTAGAACGGGCACGGCTTGGCGAGGAAGACCGCGAACAGGAACGCGATCGCGGTCATCGACTTCTCGCCGCCGGACAGCAGCGTGAGGCGCTTCATCGACTTGCCGGCGGGCGTGATCTCGATCTCGACGCCGAGGTCGTCCTCGGGCTCGCCGAGCTCCTTGTCGAACTCGGCGTCGGCCTCCGCCTCGGCCGCGGCGAGCTGCGCGCCCTCGTCAGCCGGGTCGGCGCCGCCCAGGACGGCCTTCGGGCCGCTGTCCTCGCGGACCAGCCGCAGACGGCCGCGGCCGCCGGGGAAGCAGTGCGCGGCGAGCTCCTCGAAGTTCTTCGCGGCGGCCGCGAAGGTCTCCTCGAAGGTCTCGCGGATCTGCCGGTCGGTCTCGCGGATCAGCGAGCGCAGCTCGCGCAGCGCGGTCTCGAGGTCGGTGCGCTGGCGCTCGAGCTCCTCGACGTAGGCGAGCGCCTCGTCGTACTCGGCCTTCGCCAGCGGGTTGACCGGGCCGAGCTGCTCGCGGCGGCGCTGCAGCCGCGTGATGCGCTCACGCAGCGCGGTCGCCTGCTCGGCGTCGAGCGGCTCCGTCGCGGGCTCGGCGTCGAGGCCGAGCCGCTCCGCCACCTGCGCCAGCTCGGCGGACGCCTCCGTCTCCTGATCGCGTGCCTGCTGGGCGCGAACCTCGGCGGCGGTGACGCTCTCGCCGCGCTCGCGCAGCCGCTGCTGGATCTCGGCCTCGAGACCGGCGCACGCGCGCAGCTCGGCGGCGACGCCCTCCCCCTCGCGACGGTCGGCGAGCAGCTCCTGCTCGATCGCGCCGACGCGGATCCGGACGGCCTCGAGCGCGCTGCCCAGGACCTCCGCCAGCCGCTCGGCGGCCGGGCCGAGCTGCGGTGTCGCGTGCGACCGACATGCGCAGCATCTCGATCGCCCGACAGGCGCTCCTCGCGCTCTCGCGCGGCGCGCTCGGCGACCCGTCGCTCGGCAGCCAGCTCGCCGTCGATCTGGGCGCGCCTGACAGCGGCGGCGCCCTGGTCCGGAGCGCCGCGGCGCTCCTCGATCAGCCACGTGGCGCGGCGCTCGGACTCCTGTGCCGCGGTCAGCGCGCGCTCGATGTCCCGGCGCCGGCTGTCGGCGGCCTCACGTGTCGAGTCCGATGCTGCGACCGCCTGGCCGGCGGCCTCGATCGCGGCGAGCGCACCGCGCTCGGCGCTCGCGGCGACCTCCGTCTCGGCAATCAACTGATCGCGCCGGTTGCGCTCGGCGAGGACACGCTCGCTGCCGCCCTGCGGCGCCTGGCGCAGCTCCCGCGTCGTGCCGATCCACGCGCGGCCGGCGGGCGTGACGGCGACACCTGTGAAGGAGTCCGGGACCGCGGACAGGTCATCGACGGCCCAGACGCCCGCGAGCAGGCGCCGCGCCAGCGTGGCGCTGGCTGCGGGACCGTGGACGAGGTCGGCGAGCGGCCTGGCGCCCGGCGCCGGCGGCTCGGTCAACGCTGCGACGGGTGGGGCGTCGCCCGCGATCAGGGCACTGCCACCGTCCGTCCCGAGGCGCTCGAGCAGCGCGCTCCCGGACGCACGGTCGGCGACGATCGCCGAGCGCAGGCGTCCGCCGAGCGCAGCGGCGACGGCCAGCTCGTAGCCGGCCTCGACCTCGAGGTCGTCCGCGAGCGCACGCTCGCCGCTCGGGGCGGACGCGTGCGAGCGCAGGAACTGATTGGCGGCGGCGAGCTGCGCGCCGACACGCGCGGCTTCGCGGCGCGCCTCCTCGGCGGTGCGCTCGCTCGCACGCAGTGCACTGCGCGCAAGCTCGGCGGCACTGTCCGCCTCGGCGAGTGCGGCGACGGCGCTGTCAACCTGCCCGCGCAGCGCCTCGGCCTCGGCGGCGGCCTGCTGACGCTCGGCTTCGAGGCCGGCGAGCTCACGCTCGAGCTCAGCGGCGCGTTCGCCGTCGAGGTGCAGCAGCTCGGCCTCGAGCGCCTCGATCCGGGCGTTCCCGGCGGCGTCCGGCGCGTCGGCCTCGGCCTGCGCCTCGAGCACCTCGAGCCTGCGTGAGCGATGCGCGAGCCGCTCGGCGACGGTCTCGATCGTCTCGGTCGTCCGCTCGAGCCGGACGTCGAGCCGGTCCGCGGCGGTGCGTGCGCGCTCGGCGCGGCCCGCGATCGCCTCGCGGCGCTCGGTGCGCTCAGCGAGTGCGAGCTCGGCCCGCTCACGGCGGGCGGCCACCTCGGCGAGCTCGGCGTCGGCCTCCGCACGGGCGGTGCGCGCCGCGATCGCACCGTCCTGTGCAGCGGTCAGCTCGGCGCGGCGGGCGCGGACGTCGTCGCGCGCCAGCTCCCAGCGTGCCTCGAGCGTCTGGCGCTCGAGACGCTCGTGCAGCTCCGCCGCCTCGGCCTGACGCTTCAGCGGCCGCAGGCGGGTGCGTGCCTCGCGCTCAACGTCGAGCGCGCGATCGAGGTTCTCCTGCGTGCGATCGAGCTTGAGCTGCGCGCGGCGCCGGCGCTTGCGGTGCTTGCCCAGCCCGGCCGCCTCCTCGATCAGCAGCCGGCGGTCCTTCGGCTTGGAGGTGACGATCGACTCCACGCGGCCCTGGCTGACGACGGAGTGCATCTCCTTGCCCAGGCCCGTGTCGGACAGCACCTCGAGCACGTCGACCAGGCGGCACTTCGCCCCGTTGAGGCGGTACTCGCCCTCGCCGCTGCGGTCCAGCCGGCGACTGATCGAGATCTCGCCGAACGGCAGATCGATGTCGCCCTTGGCGTTGTCGAGGACCAGCTCGACCTCGGCGGACGAGCGCGCCTGGACGCCGTGGCCGCCGGAGAAGATCACGTCCTGCATCGACTGGCCGCGGACGGCCAGCGGCGACTGCTCGCCCATGCACCACAGCACCGCGTCGGTGACGTTCGACTTGCCCGAGCCGTTCGGGCCGACGACGACCGACACGCCCGGCGCGAACTGCAGCGTCGTGCGATCCGGGAATGACTTGAACCCCTTCAGGGTGATCGACTTCAGGTGCATCTCAGGTGTCCTCCTCGACATCTTCGAGCGCGATGCGCGCTGCCTCCTGCTCGGCGGCCTTCTTCGACCGTCCCGTGCCCGCCCCCATCACCGTGCCGTCGACGACGGCACGGACCTCGAAGGTGCGGTCGTGCGGAGGGCCGAGCTCCTCGGTCACCTCGTAGATCACGACGTTGCCGTGCTGCGCAAGCCGCTCCTGCAGCGTCGACTTGAAGTCCACCGGGTTCTCCAGCGCATGCTCGAGCTCCGGCGAGAACGCCTCGACGACCGCGGCCGCCGTCGCGCTCGTAGCCCGCGCGCAGGAAGCAGGCGCCGATGACCGCCTCGATCACCGACGCGAGCACGCGCTCGGTCATGACGCTCTCGGGCACCGTCATCGCCTCGGGCGCCGATGCGCGCAGCCGGTCGGGCACACCCAGTCGCTCGGCGACGTCGCGGCACGACGGCCCGGAGACCGTCTGCGCGCGGATCTTCGTCAGCCGGCCGGCGCCGTAGCGCTCGGCCTCCAGGCGCGGATAGAGGTGCGCGGTCATCGCAAGGCCGAGCACGCTGTCGCCCAGGAACGCCAGGCGCGCGTACGAGTCCGCCGCACGATCGCTCCACGAAGCGTGCGTGAAGACCTGCCGGTAGAGATCCTCCGGCAGGTCGTCGAGAAGGTCGTTGAGGAGCTTCAGGAGTCAGGTGGCGGTGGGAGCGTGGGCGAGGACGAAGTCGACCGCCTGACCAACGGTGAGGATCCGCGCTGCCTGCTCGTCGGACATCGCTGACGCCGTAGGTGTCCTCCAGCTCCTGGACGAGCGTGTAGAGGTCGAGCGAGTCGGCCCCGAGGTCCTCCTTGAAGCGCGCATCGATGACGATCCGACTCCGGATCGAGGTCGAGTTCGTCTGCAAGATGCTCACGTATGCGCTGGAAGACCTCGTCGTGGGTCATGACGCGGACACGCTAGACGCGGGATCGGACGCCGGGCGGCGCAGCGCGCCGGCGGCCTCCAGCGCCGCGTGCGTCCGGCCGACGACGTCGCCCCGCACGCCCCGCGCGGCCAGCAGAATCGCCTGCGAGAAGCCGTAGCGCGTGAAGCGCCCGTGCGGCACGACGCCGAGCTTGCGCAGGCCCAGCAGATAGGCGCCGCCCGGGCCCTCGGGATCCAGCTCGTCGCGCAGGCCGCGCAGCGCGGGGCGCAGCAGCGCCCCGCCGGCCTTCGCCCGCGGTCCCGACGTCGCCGCGTCGCGCACGGCGCCCGAGCAGCACCGCCGAGACGCCCTCCATCGTCTTCACGACGACGTTGCCGGTGAAGCCGTCCGTGACGACGACGTCGGCGGCGCCGGTCGTCGAGGTCGGTGCCCTCGACGTTGCCGACGAAGGTCAGCACTCCGGGCGCCGCGGCGGCCTGCGCGGCGAGCGCCGCGTGCGCCTCGACGACGGTCGCCGTGCCCTTCGTCGGCTCCTCGCCGTTGGACAGCAGGCCGACGCGCGGGCGCTCGATGCCGAGCACGATCTGCGCGAGCGCCGCGCCCATGAAGGCGAACTGGACCAGGTGCTCGGGCCGCGCCTCGGTGTTCGCGCCGACGTCGACGAGCGTGAACGGGTGGCCGGGGATCGGGATCGGGATCGCGAGCGCCGGACGGTAGATGCCGCGATCGCGCTTGATCTCGAACAGGCCGGCGGCGAGTGCGGCACCGGTCGACCCGCCGCTCACGAGCGCGTCGGCATCACCGGCGGCGACGGCGACGGCGGCGCGCACGATCGAGGACTCGGGGGTCGAGCGGACAGCGCGGGCCGGGTCGGCGGCCTTTGCGATCGAGACGGGCGCATCGACGACCTCGACGCCGTCGGCGACCGGTCCGATCTGCGCCGCGATCACCGAACAGCAGCACGCGGACACCCTGCGCCGCGGCGATGGCAGCGCCGGCGGCGACCTCGGCAGGCCCGAGGTCCGCCCCACCTGCATCGACCGCGACCGTGACGGTCACGCCGGCCACGCGGATTCGCTAGTGGTCGTGGCCGTCGTGGTCGTGCGCCGTCGGCGCGACGAT
Source organism: uncultured Actinomycetes bacterium (assembly GCA_963821685.1). Taxonomy (GTDB): domain Bacteria; phylum Actinomycetota; class Thermoleophilia; order Solirubrobacterales; family Solirubrobacteraceae; genus F1-60-MAGs163. Next base: position 613,067 of record CAWGEW010000009.1, read on the forward strand.
CTCACGACCGCGATACGTGCCGCACGTCGCGCAGACGCGGTGCGGAAGACGTGGGGTGTGGCACTGCGGGCACGCGTTGTACGTCGGCGCACTGAGCTTGTGCGTCGAACGGCGCTTGGTCGTGCGGGAGTGCGACTGACGCTGCTTAGGGACGGCCATGAGGCGACACAGGGTAGCGGGATCGTGCAGGCAGGCGGGGCGGGCCGACCGTGCTTAGCTGGCGGGGTGCCACCGGAAGGCGTCGTCATCAGGCCGATGGAGGAGGGCGAGGCGCCCGGCGTCTACGACCTCTGCGCGCGCGTGCTGTTCCACGACGATCCGAACGTGTCGCCCGCGGTTCAGCGCGAGCGCTCGATGGCGCGGATGGAGCACCCCCGCGCAACCGATCCCGGCGGCGCCTGGGTCGCCGAGCGGGACGGACAGATCGCCGGCGTCGCGATGGGGATCGTGCGCGAGCGCATCTGGGGCTTCTCGCTGTTCGCCGTCGACGAGGACCTGCAGGGCCAGGGCGTCGGGCGCGAGCTGCTCGAGCGCTCGCTGGCGTACGGCGAGGACAGCGGCGCCGACGGCTGGTTGATCCTGTCGTCGAACAAGCCGGCTGCGATGCGCCGCTACGCGAACGCGGGGTTCGACCTGCATCCGACGCTCGAGGCGATGGGCGTGCCGGACCTGCGCCGCGCGCCGGATGGGCTGGACGCCGTCGAGGACGCGGGTGTCGACGGGCTCGAGCTGGCCAACACGCTCGGCCGCGAGCTGCGCGGGGCCGGCTACGGCAGCGACATCGAGCTGTATCTGAACACCGGCGCCCGCCTGCTCACCTACGAGGACCGCGCCGTCGTGTGCGCCCGTGAGGGCATGGTGCAGCTGGTCGCCGCACGTGACGAGGAGGCGGCCGCGCTTGGTCATGTGGGCGGCGCTCACCACGGCCCCGCCCGGCTCGACCGCGCTCGTCATGTTCATCACCGCCGCGCAGCAGTGGGCGCTGCGGGTTGCGCTCGACGCGCGGCTGGCGCTGTCGAGCGACGGGCCGTTCTGCATCAAGGGGCGCGTCGGGCCGCTGGCGCCGTTCCTGCCGACCAGCGCCTGGCTCTAGTCGAACTTCAGCTCGCCGAGCTTCGCCCAGCGCGGGTCCGGCGCCGCGTCGTGCACGTGACCCGGGTCCTCGTTCAGGTTCGCGCCGCACTCCGGGCACAGCCCGAGGCAGTCGGGGCGGCACAGCACCTGCAGCGGCAGCGCCAGCGCGAATGCGTCATGCGCCCACTGATGCAGGTCGAGCTCCTGATCGACGACATAGGGGCTCTCGAGCTCCTCGCCCTCGCCGTACTGGTGGATCTCGCGGGAGTCGACCTCGGTGCGCGGCGCAGCCTCGCCCAGGCAGCGCATGCACGGACCGCGCAGCGCCGCCTCGAACCGCAGCCGCAGCGACCAGCCCTCGCCCACCATCCGTGACACGTCGAGCACGACCGGGACCTGCGAGGGCTCGGCGGTGTAGCCGGCTTCGCCGTAGCTGAAGCTGCCGAGCTCGACTTCGAGCTCCATGCGGCGCGCCTCGCCCGATTTCAGCTGCAGGCGGGCGAGGTCGAAGCTGTCAGCGCGAGCGGGCATCGCGTCACCAGGGTAGAACGCGACGCTGGTGCTGGCGACACGCCTACCCTCAGCAGCGTGGCACCGCGCATCGAGCTGCTCTTCTGGGATGGCTGTCCGTCGCATCCGCGAGCACTGAGTGACCTGCGCGCCGCGCTTGCTGACGTCGGCCTGGACCCGGACGCCATCGACGTGCGTGAGGTGCCCGACGAGGCGGCTGCCGAGCGCGAGCGGTTCACGGGCTCCCCCACGATCCGGATCGACGGCCGCGATGTCGTCGACCCAGGTGACGAGCCGGCGCAACTCGCATGCCGGATCTACCACCGCCGCGACGGGCGGATCTCGCCCGTGCCAGACCCCGATGACCTGCGCGATGCCCTGCTTCGCGCCACCACCTCCGAAGGAGCCTCCACATGACCCTGCGGATCGGCGAGCACGCGCCACCGTTCGACCTCCCCGCGACCGACGGCACGAGTGACGGCGTCGCGCTGGAGACCAACCCGCCGGCGACGGTCGTCGTCTTCACGTGCAACCACTGCCCGTACGCGCTCGCGTGGCACGACCGGATCGCCGCCGTCGCCAGCGACTACGCCGAGCACGGCGTCGTCGTCCTGAACGTCAACAGCAACGACGCCGAGCGCTACCCGCACGATTCGTTCGAGGCGATGGTGCGTCGCGTCGAGGCCGAGCCCGACGACTGGCCGATGCCCTACCTCCACGACGAGACGCAGGACGTCGCGCGTGCCTACGGCGCTCAGACGACACCCGACGTGTTCGTTCTCGACCCCGAGGGCCGGATCGCCTACCGCGGCGCGCCAGACAGCGACTGGGAGGACCCGCGGCAGGACGCCGACTGGCTGCGCGGCGCACTCGACGACGTGCTCGCCGGTCGTCCTGTCGTCCTGAACGAGACTCAGCCCGTCGGCTGCTCGATCAAGTGGCGCCCCTGACGGCGGTGGGTCGCCGCGTCAACCCTTGCCCGAGAGGTCGACGTTCAGCAGCAGGTTGACCGTCACCGTGGCGGTGACACCGGTCGCGATGGGAACGCCGGTCACGCTGCCGGACAACGGGAGCTTCAGGAGGCCGACCGGGGTGACGTGGCCGGTCAGCGTCACCGTCGTCGTCGCGGGTGCAGCAGGCGCGGGACAACCTGCGAGCGACAGCGGGTCGACCGCGAGCGCGAGCGTCCAGATGCCGTCGCCCGAGGTCTTCAGCATGAGGTTCGACGGACCGCCCGTCGGCAGCGGCAGGTACGTCGAGACGGTCCCAGCGCAGATCGCGTCCGCCTGGAACGTCCGCAGGAAGAAGTCGCCGGCCATCGAGACGACCGAGATGTCCGAGTTGGGCTGGAACGTCCCGGGGATCTCCCCGCGGACGATGCCGCCGACGCCGAACGTGCGATCGGGGCGACCGGTCGCCTGAACGGTGATGGCGGAGCCGTCGAGCACCGTGATCTTCACCGGAATCCCGAGCGGCTCGGACACCGGGTACGCCTTGTCCTTGATGATCCTGAAGCTGCGTGTCCCGGCGATGACACGGTGGTCCTCCGCGTCGATGCGGTTGATGATGACCGGCCCGGCCGACGGGCAGAAGCGGGGCTGGACCGGCCGTAACAGGCTTGTGCCCGGCCAGCCGCGGCGGTCGAGCGGATCGAAGGTCACGCTGATGCGCTGCCCGCGGCGGGCGACTCCGTGCGTGCGAACGGCGTACCCGTTCGTGCACACGCCAGATTCGCCGGACGGATCTCCGGCCGCCGAGATCCTGACCTCGTAGCGCTGGCCCGGGGAGATCCTGCCGGCGACGAACGACACCGTCACGGTGTCGGTGGCCAGCGGCCGCTTGGGCGTGACCTTGATGTTCGTGACCGCCCCGGCGCTGCGCGCTTTCGCCTGTGCGGACGAGACCGCCACAAGCAGGCCGACCGCGACGAGCAGGACTGTGAGGACACCGGACCGGATGCTCAGCATCGGCCGACCATCTCACCGCCGGCGGGCCCGTGCAACCGTCAGTCCTGCACCAGCATCCGCTTCAGCACCTTGCCGGTCGCGTTGCGCGGCAGCTCGTCGAGGAAGAGGACCTCGCGCGGGACCTTGTAGCCGGCGAGGTTCTCCTTGACGTAGGCCTTCAGGTCGTCCTCGGTCGGCTCCATGCCGTCGACCGCGACGACGTAGGCCCGCAGGCGCTCGCCCCACGCCTCGTCAGGCACGCCGATGACGGCCGCGTCGGCGACACCCGGATGGTCCGCGAGCAGATCCTCGACCTCGCGCGGGAAGACGTTCTCGCCGCCGGAGACGATCATCTCGTCGTCGCGCCCGTCGATGAACAGGCGCCCGCCGGCGTCGAAGTGGCCGACGTCGCCGGTCGACATCAGCCCGTCGATGACGTCCTTGCCGCCACCGCCCGTGTAGCCCTCGAAGGCCATCTCGTTGCCGACGAAGATGCGGCCCGTCTGCCCGGGGACGGTCAGCGCCCGCCCGCCGTCGTCGTAGAGCCGCACGACGGTGCCACGTGGCGGACGCCCGGCGGTGCCCGGTGCCGCGCGCAGGTCTTCCGGCCCGGCGATCGTCGCCCAGGCGACCTCGGTCGACCCGTAGAGGTTGTAGACGACCTCACCGAAACGGTCGAGCACGCGGGTGGCGAGATCGCCGGGCAGCGCGCTGCCGCTGACGGCGATCACGCGCAGCGCCGACGTGTCGTAGCGCGCGGCGACCTCGTCGGGCAGCTCCATGATCCGCTGCAGCATCACCGGCACGACGGCGAGCGTGCTGGCGCGGTGGTGCGCAACGGCGGCGAGTGTGTCCTCCGGGTCGAACCGCCGGCGCACGACGAGCGTCGAGCCGAGCGTGAGCGACAGCAGGAAGTGCGCCATCCCCCAGGAGTGGAACATCGGTGCCGCGATCATCGTCGTCTCGCGCGCATGCAGCGGGATCGCCGACAGCAGCGAGGCGATCGGGGCGAGCGAGTCGGGCTGCTTGCGCTGCGCGCCCTTCGGGGTCCCGGTCGTCCCGCTCGTGAGGATGATCACGCGGCTCGGCTCCGGCGGCGGGTCGAGACTCTCGCTCGACTGCCCGGCCGCCAGCGCGTCGAGCGTCGGTGCACCGCCCGCGTCGGGCGCGGCCGGGTTGTCGTACCAGGCGACGAAACGCGCGCGGCCTTCGGCGGCGCCGGCGACGAACTCGGTGAACTCTTCGTCGTGGACGATCGCGATCGGCTGCTCACGCTCGCAGACGTCCTTGATCTGCGGTGCCGCGAACATCGTGTTGAGGTAGAGCGCGCGGCCGCCGAGCTTCGCGACGGCGACGGAGATGTCGACGAACCAGCGGTGGTTGCGCGCCAGGATCGCGACGCCGTCGCCGGGGCCGACCCCTTCTGCGCGCAGTGCCCACGCGAGCCGGTTCGTGCGCTCGTCGATCTCGCGGAAGGTCAGCGTCCCGCGCTCGTCGACCAGCGCCACGGCGTCCGGCCGGCGCAACGCCGCCGCCTGATAGCCCGCGGCGATCGTCGGGCCCCAGTCCTTCAGCTTGCCCAGCGCGCGCAGCAGGCGGTCGGGGCGCTCGGGCTGGATCAGGCCGGCGCCGGCCAGCGTGCGAGCCACGAACAGCGGTCCCTGCAGGCGGTCGAGCATCGGCTCGAGCCTACTCCGCGCCCCGCGCGCTCGCCCCATTCCTGCACGCCGCCGTGCGTTCCGTCAGATGCCATGCCTACCGTGCGACTGGATGACCATGGAAGCTGCCACGCCACTTCGACTTCACCGCGTCACGATCGGCGCCGATCGGCTGCACGTCGACGGCCTCGTCGTCGACGACGAGTGCGCCGTCCGCATCGCGCGCGAGCGTGCAGAGGCCAAGGAGGATCCGGCCGAGGCGATCCTCCAGGCGATCGAGATCGGCGCACGCGTGATGGACCGCGAGCACGCTGCGGCCAACACCGAATACGTCAAGGCCGAGTTCGAGCGCCAGGCACGCGAGGTCGAGCAGCAGTTCGGCGAGCGCGCCCGGCTCGCCGGCGAGCAGCTCGAGCAGGCCGTCGCCGCCGCATTCGGCGCGGAGAACGGCTCGGTCCCGAAGCTGCTCGAGAAGCACTTCGGCGCGGACTCCTCAGCCGCGGTGCAGCATCAGGTCAAGGCGCTCGTCGACGAGCTGCTGCGCGGGCACCGCGAGTCGCTGACGAAGCAGTTCACCGCAGCCGACGAGAGCAACCCGCTGGCGCAGTTCCAGCGCTCCGCCGTCGGCGCGATCAAGAACGCGTCGGACGCGCAGCAGATCCACCTCGTCGCGATGAACAAGGAGATCGTCGCGCTGCAGGCCACGGTCGCCGCGCTGAAGGCCGACCAGGAGAAGACGGAGGCCGTCGCCGAGGAGGCCGAGCGCGGCACCGCCAAGGGGCGCACCTACGAGGAACAGGTCGGTCAGGCGATCGCCGAGATCGCCGCGCCGCGCGGTGACGCCGCCGAAGCCGTCGGTGACCGCAGCGATGCCGGCCGCAACAAGAAGGGCGACGTCGTCGTCGACATCGGTCTCGGCGAGGGTCCCGCCCTCGGGCGCATCGCCTTCGAGGCCAAGGACCGCCGGCTCTCACAGCCCGAGGCGATCCGTGAGCTCGACGGCGTCCTCGAAGCACGCAACGCCGACTTCGCCGTGCTCGTCGTTCCCAGCGAGGGCGAGATCCCCGCGGGGATTCGAGCACTGACCGAGTTCCATGGCGACAAGCTCGTCGTCACCTGGGATCCGGCGGAGGACTCCGCGCTGACGCTCGAGGTCGCCTACATGCTCGCCCGCGCCCGCGTGCTGCTGAGCCGCGAGCAGAGCGACGAGCAGCAGCTCGACGGTCCCGCGATCGGCCAGCAGGCCGAGAAGGCGCTGCAGGCGCTCAAGGACGTGCGCAAGATCCGCAGCAACCTGACCGCGGCGCGCGGCGGGATCGACGCCGCCGGCTCAGTGCTCGACGGCCTCGAGAAGGCCGTGCGCGGTCACCTCGACGAGATCCGCGCGCTGCTCGCCGTCGCGGACGACGAAGCCTGAGCTTCAGCGATCGGAGGAGGAGCCGGCTTCGACCGGTTCCTCGTCATGGCGGCCGGCGAGCCGGTCGCGGCCGCGCTGCACAGCGGCGATGAACTTCGAAAGGTTGACCTCGAGGGTGCCGAGGATCTCGTCGGCGTAGTCCTCAGCGCCGAGACGGATCTCACGCTCACGCCCGCGGGCGTCCTCGATGATGTCCTCGGCGCCGCGCTCGGCCTGGCGCGTGACCTCTTCCTGTGAGATCAGCTGGTCCTGCTTCTCGCGCGCCTCCTTGATGACACGCTCGGCCTCGCGCTTGGCCTCGGCCAGCATCTCCTGGCGCTCCTTGACGATCCAGCGCGCCTGCTTGATCTCCTCAGGGATCGTCGCGCGCATCTGGTCAAGGATGTCGTAGATCTCTTCCTTGTCCACGCGCACCTGATCCGTCAACGGAACGGGCTTCGCGTTGTGGATGAGGTCGTCGAGCTTGTCGATCAGAACGAGGACGTCCATGGCAGGGTGGCTTTCGCTAGCGGGCGAGTTGTTCCTTCAAACGGCGCGCAACCAGGGGAGTTACGTGCTCGTCGATGTTGCCACCAAACGTCGCAAGCTCCTTGATCCCGCTGCTGCTCAGGAAACTGTACTGCGGGCTGGCCATCAGGTAGAGCGACTCGATGTCCGGCGCCTGCAGGCGGTTCAGCTGGTTCATCTCGAACTCGTACTCGAAATCGGAGATTGCGCGCAGGCCCTTGACGATCGCCTTCGCCCCGATGCGCTGGGCGAAATCGACGACGAGCGTGTCGAACGGCTCCGGGCGCGCGTTCGGCAGGTGCGCCGTCGCATCGGCCACGAACTCGAGCCGCTCCTCGATCTCGAACAGCGCGTTGCTCTTGCGCACGGAGGCGTTGACGACGGCGACGACGACCTCGTCGAACATCGCCGCAGCGCGCTCGATGACGTCGATGTGACCGCGCGTGACGGGGTCGTAGGAGCCGGGACAGACGCAGATGCGATTTGACGGGGTCATGGAAGTGTGTGGATCCGAATCAGCGTGTCGCCGTAACGGCGCTCGTCGGGCTTGGGCAGTGGCAGGTCCAGCGGAGCGCGGCGATCGCTCTCCGTCACGACGCGGGCACCGGGCGCGAGCACCGCGGCCAGATCATCCGCAAGCTGCTCCCCCAGTGTCGGCGCCTGCCGGTAGGGAGGGTCGAGGAACACCAGATCGTAGGCGTCACCGCGCTCGCGTGCGGCGCGGAGCGCCCGCACCGCCGGCATCTTCACCAGCTCGGCTTCCTCCGGTGTCAGCTCGAAGCTCGCCAGGTTGCGCTCGATCACCTGTGCCGCCCACCCGTCGTGATCGACGAGCGTCGCGTGGGCCGCGCCGCGCGACAGCGCCTCGAGCGACAGCGCGCCGGAGCCGGCGAACAGGTCCAGCACACGGGCGCCGTCGAGCGGTCCGAGGATCGAGAACAGCGCCTCGCGGACGCGGTCGGTCGTCGGGCGTGTCGCATCGCCCTGGACGGTCGCGATGCGCCGTCCGCCGAAGCGGCCCGCAACGACCCTCATGCGGGGATCGCCACGCGCTGGATCTCGCCACGCGTGGCGTGCAGCGCGTCCAGCAGCGGTGCGTGTTCGGGGGCCGCGAGGACCGGGTCCACGTCGAGGATCTCGCGCGCGCTGGCCCGCGCACGCTCCAGCAGCTCCGCGTCCTCCGGCAGACGGGCGAAGCGGAAGGCCGGCGCGCCCGACTGCTGCGTGCCGGTCAGCTCGCCCTCGCCGCGCAGGCGCAGGTCGATCTCGGCCAGCCGGAAGCCGTCGGTGTGCTCGGCGAGCGCCTTCAGCCGCTCGGACTCCTTCGGGCCGAACAGCAGGCAGAGCGAGCGGTGCTCCCCGCGCCCCACCCGGCCGCGCAGCTGGTGCAGCTGCGAGATGCCGTAGCGCTCGGCGTCCTCGACGAGCATGATCGTCGCGTTCGGGACGTCGACGCCGACCTCGATGACGGTCGTCGCGACGAGCACGTCGGCCTCGCCGCTCGCGAAGGCGCGCATCGCGGCGGCCTTGTCGGCGGATTTCATCTGCCCGTGGATCAGCGCGACGCGGAAGCCCTCGAGCTCGGTGGCCGCAAGGCGCTCGTACTCGGCGGTCGCGGCGCGCGCCTGCAGCGCCTCGGACTCGCTCACGAGCGGGCAGACGACGTAGGCCTGACGGCCGGCGCGCAGCTCCTCGCGGATCCGCTCGTAGGCCCGCCCGCGCTCGCGCTCGCCGCTGGCGACGTGCGTGTCGATCGGCTGGCGGCCTTTGGGCAGCTCGCGCAGCTCGGTCACGTCGAGGTCGCCGTAGCCGAGCAGCGCCAGTGTGCGCGGGATCGGCGTGGCCGTCATGTGCAGCACGTGCGGAACGCAGCCCGTCGGTGGTCTTCGCGTCGAGCAGCGAGCGCTGGCGCACGCCGAAGCGGTGCTGCTCGTCGACGACCACGACGGCCAGCGCCGCGAAGCGCACGTCGTCCTCGATCAGCGCGTGGGTGCCGACGACGAGGCCGAGCTCGCCGCTGGCGAGCTTGCCGAGGATGTCGGTGCGGCGTGCGGCGGGCGTCGAGCCGGTCAGCAGCGCGGCGGGCACCGCCTCGCCCGGCATCAGCGCCTGGAGCGTCGCGAAGTGCTGCTCGGCGAGCGTCTCGGTCGGCGCCATCAGCGCCGCCTGGCGACCGTGCTCGACGGCGCGCAGCATCGCGGCGAGCGCGACGACGGTCTTGCCCGAGCCGACCTCGCCCATCAGCAGGCGCTGCATCGGCTGCTCCTGCGCCAGGTCGCCGATGATCAGGTCGATCGCGCGCTGCTGGTCGCCGGTCGGCTCGAACGGCAGCAGCGTCTCGAGCCAGCGGCGGGTAAGGCCTGGCTCAGCACCCTGTCCGGCGGCCTCGAACGGCAGGTCGAGCGCCGCCGCGCGGGCAGCGTCACGACGGTTGCGCGCGCCGCCGCAGCAGGTCGAGCTGGACGAGCAGCAGCTCGTCGAACGCGAGCCGCCGGCGGCCGCCCTCGGCGTCGCCGCCGTGCGCCGCGAGCAGCGCCGCGGGACGGTCGGGCAGCTGGTGACGCGCGCGCAGGCGCCCGGGCAGCGGCTCGGTCGCGGCGCGGGCGACGGGCAGGTGCTCCTGCACGAGCGCCAGGATCTGGGTCGAGGACAGCCCGTCCGTCGCCGGGTAGTGCGCCGACGTCGCCCCCGCCCCCCACGCCCTCGGCGGTCGGTGCGTGCGAGGTGACGCGGAAGCGGTTGCGCGCGTCGAACGTGCCGTGCAGCACGAGCCGCGTGCCGGCCGGGTACTTCTTGACCAGCCACGGCTGGTTGAAGAACGCCGCCTTCATCGAGCCGCTCTCGTCGGCGACGACCGCCTCGACGATCGGGCGCATGCCGCGGCGGCGCACCGGCCGCGAGCTGATCGAGCGGACCTCGACGGTGACCGTCGCCTGCTCGTCGCGGCCGAGCTCGGCCACCGTGCGCGCCTCGCGCGTGTCGCGCGGCAGGTGCTCGAGCAGGTCGCCGACGGTGTGCAGGCCGAGCGGCGGCGGCCGCCTCGCGCTGCTTGTCGCCCGCGCCCGGCATCCGCAGGTCGGCGCTCAGCGCCTCGACGCGCGGCCCGCGCCACGACGCGCACAGCAGCGCGGCGGCATCCGGCGGCGCGGACTGCGCAAAGGCGGGTGGCGGCGCGTCCGGCACCCCTGGATCGTCCGTCACTCGGCGGACAGCAGCCACCAGCGGCTCGGCTGCCCGCCTTCGTGCAGTTCCAGGTCGACGCCGGCGGGTGCCAGTTGCGTGATCGCCGCATGATCGAGCGGGGCGCCGTCGCCGCTGATGACGGTCACGAACTCGGCGGCGTGGGCGAGGCGATCCAGGACTGCGCCGAGGGTCTCGTCCGGGGCACCCCAGGCGACGAGCTCGCCGCCGACGTAGCCGACGGCGTCCCCGACCGCGAAGCGGCCCTGGGCGTCGGCGCGTGCGGCGGGCGCGACCTGTCCGGTCCGCACCTCGGCGAGCGCCTCCTGCATCGCGGCGGCGTTCTCGGCGGCCGAGCGCTCCGAGGCGAGCGCGACGGCGGCGATCAGGCCGGCCTGCTGCTCGCCGGAAGCGACGACCATCACGGTCTTGTCGGAGATGTCGGCCGCGGCCTGCGCCGTCATCACGACGTTGGCGCTGTTGGCCAGCACCACGACTTCCTCAGCGGCCACGGTGTGGATCTTGGCGAGGATGTCGTAGGTCGAAGGGTTCATCGTCAGGCCGCCGTCGAGCACGTCGCAGCCGTACGAGCGGTACATCGCCTCAAGCCCCGGGCCCGAGACGATCGCCAGCGCGCCGCAGCGCTGCGGCGGCCCGGCCGGAGCCACGGCCAGCCGGCGGTCGCGGTCGGCGACCTGCGCGCGCATGTCGGCGACGTCCAGACGCGAGACGTCGCCGCGGGCATCGAACAGCGCCGTCGCGAGCTCCGGGCTGTTGGTGTGCACGTGGATGCGCAGCGTCGCGTGGTCGCCGACGACGAGCACCGAGTCGCCGATCGCCTCGAGCAGGCCGATGTAGTTCGCCGGCTCGTCGAGCTCGAACCCGGCGTTCGCGGTGACCGCGAAGTTCGTGCAGTAGCGGTAGGTCGAGGACTCGTGCTCGGGATGCGTGACGCGCGCCGGCGCGACGTGATGGGCGAGCGTCGGCGGCCCGTCGCCGCGCAGCGCCGCGACACAGCCGGCGAACAGGACGACGACCCCGTAGCCGCCGGCGTCGACGACCCCCGCCTCCTTCAGGGCGGGCAGCAGGTCGGGACCGCGCCGGACCGACTCCTCGCCGGCGACGACGGCGCGTGCGAGCACGTCGGCGATCCGCGCGTCCTGCTCGGCCGGGTCGGCGTCCGGCCGAGAGGCGCCACTCGCCGTGGGCGAGCGAGCTGGCGACCGACGCCGCCATGTCGCGAGCGACCGTCAGGATGGTGCCCTCGGCAGGCTGGCGGACGGAGGCGTACGCCCGCTGTGCGCCGCGCGCCATCGCCGACCCGACGAGCGCCGGGTCGATCAGCTCGCCCGGCCGCGAGATCAGCTCCTCGGCGGCGCCGCGAATCAGCTGCGAGAGGATCACGCCGCTGTTGCCGCGTGCGCCGAGCAGCGCCGCACGGGCGACCGAGTCGACGATCTCGACGCGGCCGATCTCGTCGAGCGGCCGGTCGCCACTGGCCTCAGCCAGGCGATCGATCTCGGCCAGGCACGCCTGCAGCGTCAGGACCATGTTGTCCCCGGTGTCGCCGTCGGCGACCGGGAACACGTTGAGGTCGTTGATCTCCTCGCGGCGCGAATCCAGCTGCACCAGCGCGCCCTCGAGGACGGCGCGGAAACGAACGAGGCTCGGAGAGCGGCTCAGCCGGCGGCATGCGCCGAGCGGCTAGAGCGCCTTCTGGACTTTGTTTGCCTTGAGGCAGCGCGTGCAGACGTACGCACGCTTCGGGGCGCCGGCCTCGATGATCCGCACCTTCTGGAGGTTCGGATTGAAGCGCCGCCTGGTCGCGACCATCGAGTGGCTGCGGTTGTTCCCGAACGCCGGTCCCTTGCCGCAGCTGTGACATACCTTCGCCATAAGGCGGACGAGTGTAGCGACCGCATGCGCGCCAGGCGCTCAGGAGCGCTCGGGCGAGCGAACGGGCCGCGGGGCGTGAGCGGGCCGCCGCTGCGGGCGCGGGTGGGCGTCCGCGATGCGTCCCGGCTCGCGCAGCCGCACCGGGCTCGGATCCGCAGTCGCCAGCGGCAGCGCCGCGCCGCCCGGGAGCGGCCGGGCCCTCGTGGCTCGGCGGGCTCATCGTCCTGGTCTGAGCCGAACCACCAGCCGAGGCCGGGCGAGCCCTCACCGGACTTCACGAGCATCCAGATCAGGACGCCGAGCGCCAGCACGTGGACGAGCCGAACAGGAGGATGACGAGCTCGTGGCCGGTCACCGGACCGATGCTACTCCTCGGTCTGGCCGAGCTGCTCGACGGATCGCCAGCAGCGCCAGCACGGCGTCCGCGGCGTGGCGCCCGGAGTCGCGCGTGTCGCCGCCGGAGCGGGCCAGCGCCTGCGCGTGGCTGTCGACCGTGAGCACGCCGAACGCCGTCGGGACGCCGGTGCGCAGCTGCACGTCCTGGATGCCGCGCGCGGCCTCGGCGCAGACGTAGTCGTAGTGGTCGGTCTCGCCGCGGATCACCGCGCCGAGACAGATCGACCGCGTCGTAGCGCCCGCTCTGCGGCGCACAGCTGCGCGGCCATCGGGAGCTCGAAGGCGCCCGGCACGTCGAACACGTCGGCCGGCGCGCGCCCCGCCGTCGGCGAGCGCGGCCTGCGCACCCGCGATCAGCCGCTCGGCGAGGTCCTCGTAGAAGCGCCCGACGACGATCGCGCAGCGGGCGCTCATCCGTCGCCCTCCTCGCGGCCGTGATCCTGCTCGCGCTCGGCGTGCAGCATCTCCTCGTCGAGGTTCAGCCCCTGGTGGTGGAGGATGTGGCCCATCCGGTCCTTCTTGGTGCGCATGTACGACTCGTTGTGGCGGTTGGGCGGCTGCTCGATCGGGATCTGCGCGCTGACCGACAGCCCGTAGCCCTCCAGCCCGCGGATCTTCTTCGGGTTGTTCGTGAGGATCCGGATCGACGACAGGCCGAGGTCGACGAGGATCTGCGCACCGATGCCGTAGTCGCGCAGGTCGGCCGGCAGGCCGAGCTTGAGGTTGGCCTCGACGGTGTCGTAGCCCTCCTCCTCCTGCAGCTTGTAGGCGCGCAGCTTGTTCAGCAGGCCGATGCCGCGGCCCTCCTGGCTGAGGTAGAGCAGGACGCCCTCCCCCGCCTCCTCGATCTGGCCCAGCGCCGCCTCGAGCTGCTCGCCGCAGTCGCAGCGCAGCGAGTGGAAGACGTCGCCGGTCAGGCACTCGGAGTGCACGCGCACGAGCACGTCGGCCTTGCCGGCGACGTCGCCCTTGACCATCGCGACGTGGTGCTTGTCGTCGACGAGCGAGCGGTAGCCGACGACGGTGAAGTCGCCGAACGCCGTCGGCATCCCGGTCGAGACGACGCGCTCGATCAGCTTGTCGTGCTTGCGCCGGTAGGCGATCAGGTCGGCGATCGTGATCATCCGCAGGCCGTGCTTGAAGCAGTAGGCCTGCAGGTCGCCGACGCGGGCCATCGACCCGTCCTCGTTCATGACCTCGCAGATCACGCCCGCGGCGTCGCAGCCGGCGAGCCGCGCCAGGTCGACGCTCGCCTCGGTGTGGCCGGTGCGCTCCAGCACGCCGCCCGGCTTGGCCTTCAGCGGGTTGACGTGACCGCCCTTGACGATCGCGTCGGGGCCGTTCGCCGGGTCGACGGCGGTCTTGATCGTGTGCGCGCGGTCGGCGGCGCTGATGCCGGTCGTGACGCCCTCGCGCGCCTCGATCGTGACCGTGAACGGCGTCTCGTACGGCGTGTCGTTCTTCGCCGTCATCAGCTCGAGGCCGAGCTCGTCGCAGCGCTCCGGCGTCAGCGCGAGGCAGATCCAGCCGCGCGCGTGCATCGCCATGAAGTTGATCGCGTCCGGCGTGACGTGCTCGGCGGCCATCACGAGGTCGCCCTCGTTCTCGCGGTCCTCGTCGTCGACGACGACGACCATCTTGCCGGCGGCGATGTCCTCGAGCGCCTCCTCGATCGTGGAGAAGCGAATCTCCTCGCGGGCTGGGGTGCTCATCGGCCGGCCTCCGTGGTGTGGGACACGAGCTTCTCGACGTACTTGGCGACGATGTCGACCTCCAGATTGACGGTTCGTCCCGGCGCGGCGACGCCGAGCGTCGTGCGCTCGAGCGTCTCGGGGATCAGCGACACGTCGAAGCCCTCGCCGTCGACGCGCGAGACGGTCAGCGAGACGCCGTCGACGGCGATCGAGCCCTTCTCGACGACGTAGCGCAGCAGCTCGTCGCCGGCGGCGACCGTGATGACGCGGGAGAAGCCGTCGTCGCGCACCTCGGCGACGGTCCCGGTGCCGTCGACGTGGCCCTGCATGATGTGGCCGCCCAGCCGGGCGTCGGCGCGCAGCGCGAGCTCGAGGTTGACGGGCGATCCGACGTCGAGGCGCGCCGAGCGCCGAGCGCCGCAGCGTCTCGTGCATCGCGTCGGCGGCGAAGCTGTCGCCCTCGATCGCCGTGGCGGTCAGGCAGACGCCGCTGACGGCGACGGAGTCGCCCTCGCCGACGTCGCCGGCCAGACGCGTGCGCACGCGCAGGCGCGCGCCGTCGGCGGTCGTGTCGATCGCGACGACGGTGCCCTGGTCCTCGACGAGCCCCGTGAACACGTTCACCACACCCGCAGTCGCGCCGTCAGCAGGATGTCGTCGCCGGACGGGCTGCACTCGAGCGCGATCGCGCGCATCGCGTCGGCGATCTTCCCGACGCCCTCGCCCTCGAGCGGATCGCGCGCGCTGCGCCCGCCGAGCAGCAGCGGCGCGACGAACAGGCGCGCCTCGTCGATCTCGCCGGCGTCGAAGAACGTGCCGGCCAGGTGCGGGCCGCCCTCGAGCATCAGCGCCGTCACCGGCTGCTCGAGCTCGCCGAGCTGGTCGAGCGCGTCGGCGATCCGGGCGGGCTCGTTCTCGCCCGTGGCGATGACGACGTGGGCGCCGGCCATCTCCAGCGACTCGACGGCCGAGCGGCCGGCCGCGCGTGAGACGACGACCGTCAGCGGGATCTCCGAGGCGTCCTGCACGAGCCGCGAGTCGAGCGGGAGACGCGCCGTCGAGTCGAAGACGATGCGCCGCGGCTGACGGTCGACGCCCGGGACACGGGCGGTCAGGCGCGGGTCGTCGGCCAGCGCAGTGCCGATCCCGACGACGACCGCGTCGACCTCCGCGCGCCAGCGGTGAGCGAGCTCGCGGCTCGCCTCGCAGGAGATCCACTGCGAGTCCCCGTCGCGTGTGGCGACCTTCCCGTCGAGGCTCATCGCGGCCTTGAAGAGGACCCACGGGCGCCCGCTGCGCGCGTGCTTGCGGAACGCCTGGTTCTCGAGCCGCGCTCGCTCGGCCTGGTCACCGCCGACGACGATGATGTCGATGCCCTCGTCGCGCAGGATGCCCAGGCCGCGGCCGTTGGCCTTCTCGGTCGGGTCGTCGCTCGCGACGACCACCCGCGTGATGCCGGCGGCGAGGATCGCCTCGGTGCAGGGCGGCTGGCGGCCCTGATGGCAGCAGGGCTCGAGTGAGACGTAGAGCGTCGCGCCCTGAAGATCGGCGTCGCCACTGGCGTTGATCGCGGCGACCTCCGCGTGCAGACCGCCGAACGTGTCGTGCCAGCCCTCGCCGAGGACCTGGCCGTCGCGCGCGACGACGGCGCCGACCAGCGGGTTCGGGCTGACCCGCCCCAGCCCGCGGCGACCGAGCTCGATCGCCCGGTCCAGCAGCTCCTGGTCTACGTCATGCACGGTCACTGCACCTCAGGATACGGGGCGTCTGCGCGCGCCCGGCCTCACTCGCAGCGCGCGAAGGCCGAGTAGTAGGGCGTCGTCGCGATCCGCACGTAGCCGGCCGGCGGCAGCACGTTCGCCGTGTCCTGTGGGCTGTCGTCGACCGGATCGAAGCCCTGGCGCAGCAGGATCGAGCGCCGCGCCGGAAGGATCGCCAGGCCGCCGTGGACGCGTGCCGCCGACGGCAGGTCGGTGCGCGCGACGACCTGGTCCTCGGGCAGGTTCATGATCCAGCGCACGTCCGGGATCAGGCGATGGTTCGGCGTCAGCACCGGGCCGCAGCGCTTGGCGGCGCGGACCGCCGGGTCACTCAGCAGGGTCCGCAGCGCCGCGCGCGACTCGCCGCGCAGTGCGAGCTCGTTCGTCAGCCGGGTGAGGTCGACGCGCGTCGCCGTCCAGAAGATCGCGAAGAGCACGCCGAGCGCGGCCAGGACGGCCCAGGCCGTGCGCATGCGCCCGCGCTCGAGCATCGTGAACCCGCCGACCGCGACCGCCGCGAACATCATCACCATCAGCGACGGGACGAGCAGGTAGCGGTTGATGACCGACAGCCCGGCGGCGCCGACGAGCACGAACGTCCCGAGTCCGATCACGAGCAGCCCGAGCGGCACGCGCAGCCGGGTCGGGCTGAGCCAGGTCGCGAGTGCCAGCCCGATCAGCCCGGCGACGGCGACCGGCAGCTTGACCAGCGACTTGAGGAAGCTGACCATCGTCGTCGGGACCTCGGAGAGCCCCTTGTTGCGGCCGAGCTCCTCCGCGAGGCCGCTCGTGTGGTTCTGCGAGAACAGCGGATCGCCGGTGACGACGAAGTCGCTCGCGACCCACAGCAGCGGCGCGGAAGCGACGATCAGCGCGTCCTCGATGCGCCTGCGCCAGCTCGCGCCGGGGAACAGCCACAGCCAGTAGATCCCGCTCAGCACCCAGGCTTCGGGGCGCAGCAGCCCCGCCAGCGCCAGCAGCAGCAGCACGGGCCGCCCGCGCCGCGACTGCTGTGCCTCGAGCACGCCGGCCCAGATCACGAGCGCGAGGTAGGGAATGTCGACGTAGCCGCGCGCCGCCAGGAACGGGAAGTCGAAGCGCGTGCAGATGATCGCCGCGGTGATGATCCCGACGAGCGCGGTGTACGACGTGCGCCCCAGCCGGTAGAGCCCCGCGACGAGCACGACGAAGCTCGCGAGCGTCGCGAGCACCAGCACGCGGTCGCCCCAGTACCCCAGCAACGCCATCAGCGCGCCGAAGACGACGGCGAGCGGATGCTGCGTCGGCGCGCGATAGGCGTCGAACGACGGCAGGTGCCCGTGCAGCAGCTCGCGGCCCCAGATCAGCGAGTACGTCGAGTCGTAGTTCGAATACGTCGGGTAGACGATCGTGCCGGCGATCACGCCCAGAATGAGGGCGCCGAGCAGCAACGCCGGCCAGTTCCAGGCTCGGACCCGCGCGAATGAGACGGGCGGGACGGTGTTGGGACGTGCCGCCACATCGTCAGGCATACTGAGCGCGCGAGTGTACGGCACCACCCGCGCCAGACCGCGTGCCGTAACCAGCCGCCAGCGGGCGGCGTACTCTGGTTCGCGCGCATGAAGCTCTTCATTCAGATCCCATGCCTCAACGAAGAGGCAACGCTCCCCGCCACGCTCGCCGACCTCCCGCGTGAGGTCGACGGCTTCACGTCCGTCGAGTGGCTCGTCATCGACGACGGCTCGACCGACGCGACGATCACGGTCGCGCGCGAGAACGGCGTCGATCACATCGTCCGCCTGACGAACAACAAGGGCCTGGCCGCAGGCTTCCAGGCGGGCCTCGACGCGTGCCTGAAGCTCGGCGCCGACGTGATCGTCAACACCGACGCCGACAACCAGTACTACGGCGGCGACATCCCCAAGCTCGTCGCACCGATCGTCGAGGGGCGCGCCGACATGGTGGTCGGTGACCGCAAGGTCGAAGACATCGAACACTTCTCGCCGCTGAAGAAGCGCCTGCAGCGGCTCGGCTCGTGGGTTGTGCGCCAGGCCTCCGACACCGACGTGCCGGACACGACGTCGGGCTTCCGCGCCTACAACCGCGAGGCGGCACTGCAGCTGGCGGTCGTCTCGAAGTTCACGTACACGCTCGAATCGATCATCCAGGCGGGCAAGCTGCTCGTCGCGATCGAGGACGTCGAGATCCGCACGAACGCGAAGACGCGCGAGTCGCGCCTGTTCCCGTCGATGTCGGCGTACGTGCGGCGCAACAGCCTGTCGATCTTCCGCATCTACGCGCAGTACGAGCCGATGCGCGTGTTCTTCGCGCTGGCACTGCTGCTGTTCGGGCTGGCGATGGTCCCCTGGCTGCGCTGGGTCGTCGCCTGGGTCCAGGACGACGGTGCCGGCCACGTGCAGTCGCTGATCTTCGGCGCCGTGCTGTTCAACGCCGCCGTCGTGATGGCCGCCCTCGGCGTCATCGGCGACCTGCTGCATGGCCAGCGCATGATGATCCAGCGCGTCTTCGAGAAGGTGCGCCGGATCGAGCTGCAGCTCGACGTGCCCCCGTCCCATTACGAGCCGGGAGCGCGCGACACCGGCGTCCCGGCGACCACCGGCGCGCGCAGTGCACCGACCCCCGAGGAACAGCGCCAGTCCACGCAGGAGCAGGAGGCGATCCGGCTGTGAGTCCCAACGTCACGGTGGACCAAGAGGGCACCGTCACCGGCAACACGTACGACAAGTACGGCTCGTCGAACCCGGTCGTGCGCCGGCTGATGACGGGGTTCCATCGCAATCTCGACGAGCTCTGGGGCCTTGCGGCTCCGACCTCGATCCTCGACGTCGGCTGCGGTGAGGGCGTGCTGACGCTCGAGTGGGCCGAGCGCCTCGGCGACGGGCGGATCGTCGGCATCGATCTTGATGACCCGCTGCTGCACGAGCAGTGGAAGGACCGCACCCGGGACAACCTCGAGTACCAGGTCATGAAGGCCGAGAACATGCCGTTCGCCGAGAACGAGTTCGACATGGCGACGGCGATCGAGGTGCTCGAGCATGTGCCGGACCCCGAAGACACGCTCTGCGAAATGGCGCGCTGCGCGAAGCGGTGGATCCTCGTGTCGGTTCCGCGCGAGCCGCTGTGGCGCGCGACGAACATGGGGCGCGGCGCCTACTGGAAGACGCTGGGCAACACGCCCGGCCACCTGAACCACTGGTCGAGCGGAGCCTTCAAGAAGCTCCTGTCGCAGTACGGCGAGGTCGTCGAGCTGCGCCAGCCCTTCCCGTGGACGATGTGCCTCGTGCGCGTCGGCTCGTGATCGGGAACCCACCCGCCCGAGCGCGCCGTGACCGACGCTCCCGCTGAGCTCGTCGACTCCGGCCTGGCGGCCGCCGAGCAGGCCGCGGCCGGCGACCCCGATGCCTCGTTCGGGCGCGGCGCCCGCATCCTGTCGGTCGGCATCGCCGCGACGGGCCTGTTCTCGTTCGCGTACTTCGCGGTCGCCTCACATGTCCTGAGCCCGTCGCTGTACGGCGCGGTCGCGCTGCTCTGGTCGGTGCTGTTCGTCGTCATCTCGGTGATCTACCGGCCGGTCGAGCAGCTGCTCTCGCGCACGATCGCCGACCGCCGGGCACGCGGGATCCACACGGGTCATCCACTGCGCGTGCCGCTGAGCATCCAGGGCGGTTTCGCGCTCGTGTTCCTGGCGGTCGCGCTGGCGACGCGCCCCGAGCTCGAGGACCTGTTCGGCGGGTCGGCCTCGCTCTACTGGATCTTCGTCGGCGCGGCGCTGGCCTACGCCGCGAGCTACTTCGCCCGCGGCTACTTCGCCGGGCACCAGTGGTTCGGGCTCTACGGCGGCCTCGTCCTGTTCGAGTCGATCTCGCGGTTCTGCTTCCCGGTCGCCGTCGCGGTCGGGATCGCCTCAGGCCAGACCGCCGTCGCGCTCGGCATTCTCGCGGCGCCGCTGGCGTCGCTGCTCGTGATCCCGTGGGCGATCGCGCGGCACCGGCGCCTGGACGCCGCCGCACCGCTCCCGGATGCGTCGATGACGCTGCGCGCCGGGGCCGGCTTCGCGTTCGCGGTCGCGGGCATCCAGCTCGGCGAACAGGCGTTGCTGAACGCCGGCGTGATCGTCGCCGATGCCGTCTCCAGCGCCGCCGTCGCGGGGGCCGTCTTCAACGTGCTGCTGATCACGCGTGCGCCGCTGCAGCTCTTCCAGGCCGTGCAGACCTCGCTGCTCCCCCATCTCGCCGGCCTCGAGGCGACCGAGGGCAACGACGAGTTCTCGCGCGCGATCCGCCTCACGGTCGGCGCGATCGCCGGCTTCGCCGGACTCGTCGCCGCGGGGCTGCTGATCGCGGGCCCCAAGGTCATGGAGATCGTCTTCGGCGATGACACGACCTACGGGCGCGTCGGCCTCGCCGTCGTCGCGCTCGGCATGGGCTTCCACCTCGCCGCCGGCACGCTGAACCAGGCGCTGCTCGCGCGCGGCCGCGCGTCAGCGGCCTGCGCGCTGTGGCTGATCAGCGCCGCGCTGTTCGTCATCTGGGTCGCGCTGCCGATCGTCGACAACGTGCTGCTGCGCGCCGAGGTCGGCTACGCGGCGGCCGCGGTGCTGCTCTGCGGACTGCTGTGGGCGCTGTATCGCCGCGACGCGGCGGCGCCGTAGCGGGCGCTCTGTCTAGCCCTTGCCGGAGAGGTCGACGTTGACGATGAGGTTCGCGGCGAGGCCGCCGGTGGACCCGCCGGGGAGCGGGATGCCGGAGACCGAGCCGGTGAGCGGCAGTCCGAGGAGGCCCAGGGGTGGCACAACCTTCCCGCTCAGGGGAATCGTCGTGGTCCCGCTCAGCGGGCCGGCGGGGCCGCAGCCGAAGAGCTGCGAGGGCGCGCCGTTCAGCACGAGCGTCATGCTCGCGTCGCCCGAGGCGAGCAGGGTCTGGGGCGAGGTGGCGCCGAGGTCGAAGGACGCCGGCGGTGTCGCTCCCGGGCACAGCGGATCGGCGGCGAATGCGCTCGGGACGAGCCCGCCCGTCGTGAAGCTCGTCGTGATGTCGGTGGTTGGCTTGAACCGGGCCGGGATCGATCCGCGGAACGTGCCGGTGACCGGGCTCGACCGGTCCGGGCGGCCTGGGACCGAGGCGGTGATCGTGCTCCCGGTGAGGACGGTCATCTTGACCGGGACGCCTGGGAGCTCCGGGGGCTGCTGCTCACCGGGGCCCAGGACGATCGGCACGCGTGCGCCGGTCACGACCCCGGAGCGGTGGTTCATCGGACCCACGCGGACCACCGTCACCAGCGCCGACCCGGGGCACCACTGCGGCAACGCGGAGCTGTTCCCATTGGCGGAGCTGGGGACCGGCCGGAGGGTCGCGGTGTAGCCGTGCCGCGTCGGGCGCAGCGACGCCTCCTTGTAGCCCAAGCAATTCAGGCCGAGCTCGAAATGGCCGCGGACGGAGAGTCGCGCGAGGTAGTGCAGTCCCTTCTTCGCGGGCTTCGCCTTCCATGTCACCGTGATCGGCGTCTTCAGCGTCGGCGCCGCAGGTGCGAGCTGCGGCCCCGGTGCCTTCGCAAGGGCGGCGCCCGGAAGCATGGCGATCGCCGCGACACACCCGACACCGGTGGCGATCATGGTCCGCTGAACACTCTTCATACCGGTAAGACAACCACAACGACGAGATATTTCGCAAACAGCGACATCGGCTCCGCGACCCAGCGCCGGTCAGCGGGAATACCTGCTCGTGACGCCGTCGCCGCGCGGCGGCCGCCAGCCCCGAAGCCGGACGAGAACGCACGCCCGAGCGGGCGGTCGCGTACACGGCGCGCGACGCTTCACACATATCGGCGCCAACCGGGTGCCACCTCCGCAGTTGCGAGAAACCGGTGGGGGAGCTAGCCGCTGCCGCGCACGACGTCGACCGCGACGTGCCCGTCAGCGTGCGCGACGCGGTAGGCACAGCCCAAACCCGTGACCGACGTTCCGGCCGGACCGGCGAGCAGACATGTGTGCTCGTCGATCGCCCAGCCGTGGCCGACCAGCCCCGCGGCGACGGCGTGCACGAGCCGTGTGACCGTGCCCCACGCCGTGGCGTGGACGTCGACGGCGAACTCGACCAGGCCCAGCCCCGGCAGTGGATCCACCTGATCGAGGTCTTCTGAGGCCTCCTCAGCGCAGACGGCGAGATCGCCGATGCGCCAGCCGCCGACGATCGCGCCGGTCGCAGCGACGGCGGCGCCCGCCGAGAACCCGGCGTACGGCACCTCGTCCGGGAGCCAGTCCGTGCCCGCGTCGACGAGCAGCTCACGGTAGAGCGGCGTCAGGCCGCCGGCGACGTAGACGCCGGCCGCGCCGGCGACGTCGCTCGCCTGCACGGGGCGGCCCGCGGCGAGCGTGACAACGTCGACCTGCCCGGCCCCCGCGCTGCGCAGGCCGTCCGACCAGCGCTCGCCGTCCACACCCTCGCCGTCGTCGACGGCTAGGCACACGATCGGCCCGCCGCCGGCCGCCTCGACGAACGCGCGGTGGCTCGCGGCGACGCCGGCCGCGTCACGTCCGCCTCCGATCAGGAATACCGGCCTCACTCGTACGCCAGTGCCTCCAGCACGTCGAGCTTGGCCGCGCGCCGTGCCGGCCAGACCGCGGCCAGCACGCCGGCGAAGCCCGCGAGCACGATCAGGACGATCAGCTGGCCGACGGGGATCGCGAGCTCGAAGCCGTCGAGCGGCTGGATGAACAGCACCGACAGCGCGAGCCCGACGACGCAGCCCAGGATGCCGCCGATCAACGCCGTGATGACCGCCTCCCAGCGCACGATCTTCCGCACCTGGCGACGCGAGGCACCGACGGCGCGCAGCATTCCGATCTCACGCGTGCGTTC
Source organism: uncultured Actinomycetes bacterium (assembly GCA_963821685.1). Classification (GTDB taxonomy): domain Bacteria; phylum Actinomycetota; class Thermoleophilia; order Solirubrobacterales; family Solirubrobacteraceae; genus F1-60-MAGs163. The sequence goes on from CAWGEW010000009.1 coordinate 635,962, forward strand.
GCTGATCGACAGCACGAGCGTGTTGACGATCCCGAACAACGAGATGATCACCGCGAGTGACAGCAGCGCGTAGATCAGCCCGAGCAGCTGGTTGACCTGTGCGGTCTGATCGTCGATGAACTCCTGGGCGGTCTTCACCTCGGTCTCGGGGAACTTCGCCTTGAACAGCGCCTGGATCCGTTTCTGGACAGCCGGCTCGTCCGCTCCTGGCGTCACGCCGACGATCCCGAACGCGTCCTTGCGCTCGTCGAACTTCGACGCCAGCAGCGGGAGCGGGACCGAGACGTCGGCGATCAGGCCGCCATCGTCCTTGACGACCCCGGTCACCGGCAGCTCCAGCTTCTGGCGCGACGGGGTCGTGAGGCTGAGCGTGTCCCCCACCTTGATGTGATGGTCGTCGGCGAAGCCGCTCTTGACGACGGCGCCGCCGCTCGTCTCGAGCTGCTGGATCGCGTCCTGCGGTCCCTTCGACACCTTCACCTTGTACAGCTCGGGAAGCGTCGTGGGGTCGATGCCGGAGACGCTCGTGTCACCGCTGACGCCCTTGACCCGCGCCTTCGAGAACCGCAGCGCGCTGACCTTGTCGACGCCCTCGACGCCGTCGACACCCTTCAGGACCTGGGCAGAGAACGGCGAGAACCCGTCGGAGTTGGCGACGACGAACGCGCCCTTGAGGTTCTCCTTGACGGCGCTCTCGATCGTGGCCGACGCGCCCGCCGCGAAGACCGAGGCGAAGGTCACGAGCGCGACGCCGATCATCAGCGCGGCCGCGGTGGCGGCGGTGCGTCCGGGCTGGCGCATCGCGTTCTCACGCGCGAGCCGGCCGGGGAAGCCGGCGACCTTCTGGACGGGCCAGCCGATCACGGACGACAGCGGCCCGACGAGATACGGGCTCAGCAGCGCGACGCCCATGAACGTCAGCACCGTGCCCGCCCCGAGCTTCAGCAGCGTGGCATTCGTCGAACCGCCGGCGAACAGGCCGAGCGCCACGAGCACGACGCCGATGACGAGCAGGATGCTGGCGATCGTCGTGAGCCGGCGCGAGACCTGGCCGACCGTCGGCGCCGCCGCCTCGCGCAGCGCCGACATCGGCGAGACGCGTGTCGCACGCAGCGCCGGGGTCAGGCTCGAGAGCGTCGCCACGAGGGTGCCGACGAGCACGGGGACGATGATCGTGCGGGGCTCGATCACGAGGCCCGACGACGGCAGATCGATGCCGACCGCCTTGAACAGCGCCTTGATGCCCGGCGCGAGCGCGAAGCCCAGCGCGAGCCCCAGCAGCGACCCGACGACGCCGAGCAGGACGCCTTCGGTCAGGACGCTCCCGAGGACCTGCCTTCGCGACGCGCCGATCGCACGAAGCAGGCCGAGCTCACGCGTGCGCTGCGCCACCGTGATCGAGAACGAGTTGAAGATGATGAACGCGCCCACGAACAGCGAGACGAAGCCGAAGATCAGCAGGAACGTCTTGAGGAAGCTGAGGTTGCTGTTGATCTCGTCGGCCTGCGACCGCGCCTCCGCGGCGCCCGTGCGGATGTTGAGCGTGCGGGTGGGCAGCTCACGTCGGAGCGACGCGACGAGCTGCTCGGGCGTGACGCCGGTCCGCGCGGCCGCCGAGATCGTGTCGTAGCCCGGCTTGCCGAGCATCCGCAGCGCCTCGGGCAGGATCAGCCCGACGATCGTGGCCCCACCGAACGAGTCGACACCGGCGAGTTGCGTCAGGCCGACGATCACGTAGTCCTTGCGCGGCTCAGCGCCCTGGACCGTGACCCGGTCGCCGATCTTGAAGCCCTCCTTGTCGGCGGTGCCCTTGTCGATCGCCGCCTCGTCGGCCGTGGTCGGGAACCGGCCCTTCGCCACGTTCGACGCCTCGAAGCGCGGGTACTGCGCGATCGAGCTGATGAAGTTCGGCGAGCCGCCCGCCCCGATCCGCTTGCCGTCCTTGCCGAGCACGGTGGCGGTGTCGAAGACGGAGCCCTGGGCGAGCTGGACGTCCGGATTGGCGCGGACCTGCCTGAGGACTGCCGGTGAGACTGTCGGCGCCGTGCCGCCGTCATTCGTCGTGTCGATGAACTTCTTCGGCGTGATCGCGGCGTCGGTGCCCTTGTTCGTCTGCTCGAAGATCTTGTCGAAGCTGTGGTTGATCGTGTCGGTGAAGACGTACGTCGCCGAGATCAGCGAGACGCCGAGCGCGACCGCGAGCAGGGTGAGCGACAGACGCAGTTTTCGCGAGGTCAGCCCGCGAACGAGGATCTTGCGCATCGATCAGCCCCCGAGGCCCTTGAGCAGCTCGTAGACGTCCTCGGAGCTGCCGGCCTCGCCGTCGTGGACGACGTGGCCGTCCTGCAGCAGCAGCAGGCGGTCGGCGATCGACGCGGCCTTCGCGTCGTGCGTGACCATCACGATCGTCTGGCCGAAGTCGTCGACCGAGCGGCGCAGGAGGTCGAGTACGTCCTGCCCGGCCTTCGAGTCGAGGTTGCCGGTCGGCTCGTCGGCGAAGACGACGGCGGGCCGCGATGCCAGCGCGCGCGCGACGGCGACCCGCTGCTGCTGACCGCCGGAGAGCTCGCTCGGACGGTGCGTCAGCCGGTCACGAATGCCGACGGTGTCGATGATGCGCTCGACCCAGTCGCCGTCGGCCTTCTGGCCGGCGATCGAGAGCGGCAGCTCGATGTTCTCGCGCGCCGTCAGCACCGGCAGCAGGTTGAACGACTGGAAGATGAACCCGACCTTGTCGCGGCGCAGCTGCGTCAGCTCCTTGTCCTCGAGCCCACTGATCTCGATGCCGTCGAGCGTGACCGTCCCGGTCGTCGGCTGATCGAGCCCCGCGAGGATGTGCATGAGCGTCGACTTGCCGGAGCCCGACGGACCCATGATCGCGGCCAGGCGGCCACGCGGGAACTCGACGTTGATCCCGTCGAGCGCGCGGACCTCAGCCTCCCCCGTTCCGAAAATGCGGGTGACGTCGCGAGCGGAGACGATCGGACTTGTGACGGGATTCTCGGGAAGTGGAGTCGCAGGCGTGCTCATGGTCGGCAGGATCGCATGAGCCGAGGCTGGACCGCCATGAGGCTTTCCCCCGGGTGTCAGCTGAGGCTCACCGGGGGTCTGCAGTTGCGGCCTCAAGGATGCGCGCGTAGGCCCCAACGGGGTCATCGGTCCCGAAGACGGCCGTTCCGGCGACGAGGCGGGTCGCTCCGGCCGCCACGACCGGCCCTGCGGTGCGCTCGTCGATCCCGCCGTCGACCTCGATCGGCACTTCTGGCCCGAGCAGCGCGCGCAGCCGTTGGATCTTGGCGAGCGACGAGGGGATGAACGCCTGCCCGCCCCAGCCGGGATTGACGGTCATCAGCAGCGCGATGTCGACCGCGACCTCGCCGAAGACCTCGAGCGGCGTGGAGGGTGTCAGCGCGACGCCCGCCTGACAGCCGGCATCGCGGATGTGCGCGAGCGCGTAGTCGATGTGCGGTGTGGCCTCGGCGTGGACGATGATCGTCCCGGCGCCCGCCTGCGCGAACGCCGCGATCTGCGTGCGCTCGGGGCGGTCCACCATCAGGTGCACCTCGAGGTGGACGTCGAGGTCGCGCAGCGCCGCGACGACTCCCGGGCCGAGCGCCAGCGGGGGGACGAAGTGGCCGTCCATGACGTCGACGTGGATGACGTTCGCGCCTGCGCCCTGGAGCGACTGCACTTGTTCGCGTACGCGGCCGTGGTCAGCGGCGAGGATGGACGGGGCGACCTCGATCGGCGGCATCGCGGGGATCATGCCGCGCCGGGCGGCGGGAGCGTCGTCAGGCCGGGTCAGACTTCGACGAGCATCGACGAGCCGCAGTGACCGCACTCGGTCGTCGCCGTGCTCGCCATCCGCACGATCGTCTGGTGCTCACCGCAGCCGGGACAGACCGAGCGCAGCTCGAAGCGGTGCAGGCAGTTCACGCAGCGATAGCGGCCGGGCATGCTCGACGGGCGCAGCCATGGCTCGCGGCACGAGGGGCAGTTGAGGCCCACCTGAACTTCACGCTCCGACATCGCGGGCCACTATAGAAGTCAGCGCCACCGCGCGGTATTTCCAGAAACCGATTATCGGTAAATCGATGTCAGGCGCCGGCGTCGCGTGCGGCGTAGAACCCGTCGGTTCCGTCCTCGGACGGCAGCGTGCGCCAGCTGTCGCTGCTCTCCAGGCGCTCTTCGCCCGGGTTCAGCGTGCAGACGGCGTAGACGAGCGTCCCGCCCGGCCGCAGGTTTGCGCGGGCGGCGTCGAGCAGCGCGTCCTGCTCGGCCGCGAGGACGTCCAGGTCGGCCGGCTGCACGCGCCAGCGCAGGTCCGGATGGGCCTGCAGCGTGCCCAGGCCGCTGCACGGCGGGTCGAGCAGCACGCGGTCGAAGCCCGCGTCGTCGTGATACCGGCACGCGTCGCCGGTCACGACCCTGACATTCGTGGCGTGCATCCGCGCACAGGTGCGCTCGAGCGCCGCGGCGCGGCCCTCGTGGCGCTCGACGGCGACGATCTCGCCCTCCCCCTGCATCAGCGCGGAGAGGTGCGTCGTCTTGCCACCCGGCGCGGCGCAGAGGTCGAGGATCCGTTCGCCGGGCTGCGGATCGACGAACGTCCCGACGCGCTGCGCAGCGCGCGACTGCGGCGTGATCGCGCCGAGCTCGTAGGCAGGGTGTGCGAACACGTCGAACGGGCCGTCGATCACGATCGTGTCGCCGTCTCGCTGCCCGGGAATGCCGGTCAGGTCGACGTCGCCGGCGAGCGGGTTGACGCGCAGCGCCAGCTCGGCCGGCTCGTTGCCCGCCTGCAGCAGCGCGCGCGTGCGCTCCTCACCGAGCCACCTCCACCACAGCTCGACGAGCCAGAGCGGGTGGGCGTAGCGGATCGCGGCACCCCACGGCGTGTCGTCGGGCGGCAGCTCGATGCCCTCGCGCTGCACGCGCCGGAGCACGGCGTTGACGAGCTTGTGGCCGGGGCTCGGCTTCGCCAGCTCCACCGACTCGTCGATCGCCGCGTGGTCAGCGATCCCGTCGAGGAACAGCAGCTGCTCGAGTCCGAGATGCACCGCGGCGCGCACGTTCGGGTCGAGCTTCTTGCCCTTCGCGTAGCGGTCGCAGATCCAGTCGAGCGTGCCGCGCCGCTGGACCGTGCCGAAGGCGAGGCGCTTGGCGAGCGCGCGGTCACGCGGCTCCAGGCCCTGCGAGGCGCTGTGCAGCGCGCGGTCTGCGTAGGCGCCGCTCTGCAGCGTGCGGACGACGACCTTGTGTGCGGCCTGCCGGGCCGGGCTGACGCTCACGCGGGGTCGCCGCCGGGCAGCAGCGCCGTGGCCTGTTCCGGCCGCCCGCGTGCCCAGTCGGCGAACGGCATCGCGCGCCCGCCGGGGGGCTGCACCTCGTCGAGGATCAGCTCGCCGCCGGCGACATGGGCGCGCGTGACCCCGAGGTAGCTGCCGTCGGGAAGCTCGATCCGGGCGCCGATGTGCGGCGACAGCGCGCGCACGACGCGTGCACGCTCGTCGGCGCCGGCGGCCGGGTCGAGCGTGCGATCGGCGGGCGTGATCTTCTCGGCGTACGTGACGAGCTCCTCGTCCTGCTCGACGAACGGCGGGCGCTCGTCGAGCGCGCGCACGAGCAGCATCGCGCCGAGCCCCTCGAGCGCGGCCGCGAGCGTCCCGTAGGTGTCATCGGGGGCGATCGGCTCGGACTGCTGCAGGCAGACGGGGCCGCTGTCGAGACCCGCGGTGAGCCGCATGATCGACACGCCCGTCTCCTCGTCCCCGGCCATGATCGCCCGCTCGATCGGTGCCGCACCGCGCCAGCGCGGGAGCAGCGAGGGATGCACGTTGAGGATTTCGTGATCGCTCAGCAGCCGTGAGCGGATCAGCGCGCCGAACGCGCAGACGATCACGATCTGCGGCTCGGCGGCGGCGATGCGATCGCCGGCCTCATCCGAGTTCACGTCCTCGGGCTGGTCGAGCGCGATCCCGAGCTGCTGGGCGAGCGTCGCGACCGGCGGCGGTGTCAGCTTGCGCCCACGGCCGGCGGGCCGGTCCGGCCGGGTGACGACGAGCTGCGGACGATGCGCGGTCTTGGCAAGCAGCCCCAGGACGGCGGCCGCGTAGTCGTTCGTGCCGAGGTAGACGGTGCGCACTAGGCGGCCGCGTCGTGCTGCTCGCGCAGGATGCGCATGGCCTCACGCCGCTGGTCCCGTGCCGTGCGGTCGATGATCAGGACACCGTCGAGGTGGTCCATCTCGTGCTGGATCACGCGTGCCTCGAGGCCCGAGGCCTCGACGAGGATCTGCTCGCCGTGTGCGTCGTACGCCGCGACGCGCACGTGGATCGGGCGCTCGACGTCGACGAGCACGCCGCGCAGGCTCAGGCAGCCCTCCTCGAAGTACTCCTCGTCCTTCGATGCCCACTGCAGCTCGGGGTTGATCAGCGCCTGAACGGGCCCATCGGCTTCGACGCGGTAGACCAGCAGCCGGCGCAGCCTGCCGACCTGGTTTCCCGCGAGCCCGATGCCGAGCGAGTCGGACATCAGGCCGGCCATACGCTCGATGTCGGCCCTCAGCGCGTCGTCGAAGACGGTGATCGGCGCCGCCTTCGACTTCAGCACGGGATCGCCGAACTGCACGACCTGCGCAAGCGCGGCCTCGCGACGCGCGATCACTTCCGGGTCAAGCGGCGGCAGCTCGTCGCGCGCGCCGTCGTCGGCCTCGAGCGTGTCTGCGTCGTGCGGGTGGTCGTGGGCGGACATCGGGCATCAGTCTAGAGCCGCTCAATGCGCGTTTCCTACTGCGGATCCACGTCCACGCTGAACGCGACGCCGCGGTGCTCGCGCGCGGCGGCGAGCGCGTCGACGGCCGCCCCGATCGTCGCGACCGCTCGCGCCCGGTCGGCCGCCTTGACGACCACCTGGCTGCGGTGCTTTCCGCGCAGGCGAAACAGCGGCGCCGGACCCAGCACGCTCGCGACGTCCGGCGGCAGCTCCGCGTCCAGCCGTGCCCGCAGCGCCGCGGCGGCGCTGTCCGGCGCGCCCTCCTCCTCGGCGGCGCAGACGATCCGCACGAGCGTCGCGAACGGCGGGTAGCGCAGGAACCGCCGGCGCTCGAGCTCGCCCGCGAGGAAACCCGGCGCGTCGTGCTGCGCCGCGCGGATTATCGGCTCGGCATCGGGCACGAGCGTCTGCACGAGCACGCGCCCATGCGACGACCCGCGCCCGGCGCGCCCGGCGAGCTGCGCGACGAGCGCGAACGTCCGCTCCTCGGCACGAAAGTCGGGGAAGCGCAGCGTCTGGTCGGCATCGACGACGACGCCGAGCTCGACGTCGGGGAAGTCATGTCCCTTGGCGACCATCTGCGTCCCGAGCAGGATTCCGCGGTCGGCCCGCTCGAACGCGCTCAGCACCGCCGCAGCGCCGCCGCGGCCGGCATCGCCGTCGAGCCGGAAGACGCGGCCCGGCAGCTCCTCCCCCAGCCGCTCCGTGCCCGTCCCGTGCCGCGCGATAGAGACCGAGCCGCAGTCGGGGCAGCTCGTCGGGACCGGCTCACGATGACCGCAGTGATGGCACGCCAGCGTCCCGCTCGCGCGGTGCAGCACGAGCGTGACGTCGCAGTCCGGGCACTCCCACGCACGGCCACAGGTGGTGCAGGTGAGGAAGTTCGACCAGCCGCGGCGGTTGAGCAGCACGATCGCCTTGCGCGCGTCGACGAGCGCCTCGTGAACGCTCGGGTGCAGCGCCCCGCGAACGCCGCGCAGGTCGATGATCTCGACAGCCGGCATCGGCGCGTCGTCGACGCGGCGTGGCAGCGAGATCCGCCGCAGGCGCTCCCACGATTCGGCGCGCGGCGTCGCGCTGCCCGCGACGAGCACGGCGCCGTGGTCGGTCGCACGGCGCTCCGCGATGTGGCGTGCGTCATAACGCGGATCGCCCTCGTGCTTGTAGCTCGAGTCGTGCTCCTCGTCGACGACGATCAGACCGATGTCGGCGAGCGGGGCGAACACGGCCGAGCGCGGCCCGACGCAGATCCGCGCCTCCCCGCGGCGCAGCCGCAGCCACTCGTCGTAGCGCTCACCGGGCGCCATCGCGGAGTGCAGGACGGCGACGGTGTCACCGAAGCGCGCCTGGAAGCGGGCGACGATCTGCGGCGTCAGCGCGATCTCGGGGACGAGCACGAGCACGGTGCGGCCCGCGGCGAGCGTCCGTTCGGCGGCGCGCAGGTAGACCTCGGTCTTGCCGGAGCCGGTCACGCCGTGCAGCAGCAGCCGCTCACCGGGCGCGGCACCTTCGAGCTCCACGAGCACCCGCGCCTGGTCGCTCGTCAGCGTCGGCGGCTCAGCACCCGCGAGTGACCCGACGACGGTGTGCTCAGGCGCGCGGCGAACGACGCGCGGCTCGATCGTCACCAGGCCGCGGCCCTCGAGGCGTCGCAGCGCCGCCGTGTCCGGGCCTGTGAGCCGCGGGAGCGACGCGAGCAGTGCGCGTTGCGCATCGCTGAGCCGCTCGTCCTCAGCGGGTGCTCGTGCCGGCCGCGCGTGCAGGGCCGTCCGTGCACGGACCCCCTTCGGCGGAAGCATCAGCGACAGCGCACGGGCCGGCGTCGAGCAGTACTCCGAGGCGATCCACGGTGCGAGCGCGACGAGATCGGGCGGCAGCGAGGCCTCGAGCACGCGGCGGGGCTCAGAGACGTCGTGTTCCGAGCTGTCAGCGAGGGCGGTGACGACGCCCAGGACGTCGCGCCCACCGAACGGGACCATCAGGACGGAGCCGACGTCGACGCCGTCGGGGCGCGCATAGTCGAACGGCCCGCGCAGGACGCGAGCCGTCGTGATCGGCTCGACCCGCGCGACACCCGGCACCAGTCGAGAGTAGGTCCCTCCGCGGCGGTAGGCTCGGCGGCCATGGCACTCGAACTGCATCCCGGCGAACAGGTCATCTACGACGGGCGCCCGAGCTGGCGCTCGGTCATCAGCCTCTACATGCAGGGCATCGTCGCCGGCCTGGTCGTGGGCGTGATCCTGTACTTCGCCGCATCCACCGGCGTCGCGATCCTCGCCTTCCTCGTCTGCGTCGGGATCGCCGTGCTGATCGGCTTCATCCGCCGGCTGTTCGTGCGCTTCACGATCACCGACCAGCGGCTGCGCATCCAGCGCGGGATCATCTCCCGGCGAGTCCAGCAGACCCGCATCGACCGCGTCCAGAACGTCAACACCCGCCAACGGCCGATCGACCGCATCCTGCGCGTTGGAGCGGTCGACTTCGACACTGCGGGAACCGACGACTCCGACTTCACCTTCGACGGCGTCAACGACCCAACAGGCGTCGCCACAGCCGTCGACCGCGCGCAGCGCCTAGCCGCCGAAGCACGACTCGCGTCAGGCCAGCCCGGCGGCGAGATCCCCGGCGGGCTGTAAAAAGCCGTTTGGAGAGGAGCTCGGTCGCCGAGCCCCACCCCAAAGCCGAGAGGTCCAGCTACTTCAGCCCAACAGCGCGATCACACGGAAAGCGCGCTCCGCTCACTTGAGCGAGAGATCGGCGATGGATGACGCGGCGGGTGGATCGGGGTCAGTACGTCCGTACGGCCCCGGTCCACACGGCGCGTCAGGCGCGCCGAGATCCGCGAACACAGCGCCCAGGCGCCGCGAACTCCGCGAGCGCGCTACGCGGCAGCCGGCGCGGTGAGACCCGCGGCGTCCGCGAGAGCAGCAGCCTTATCCGTGTTCTCCCACGTGAAATCAGCGTCATCACGGCCGAAGTGACCGTACGCAGCTGTCTTCTGGTAGATGGGGCGATGAAGCTTGAGCTCCTCCCGGAAAGCGCCCGGACGAAGATCAAAGTGCTCCGCCACAAGCTCCTGAATCCGTCCACGGCCGATCTTCTCGGTGCCGAAGGTCTCAACCATCACCGAGACGGGATGCGCAACACCAATGGCATACGCAACCTGCACCTCGGCACGATCAGCCAAGCCCGCCGCGACCAGGTTCTTCGCAACCCAGCGCGCTGCATAGGCGGCTGAACGGTCGACCTTCGAGGGGTCCTTGCCGGAGAAGGCGCCGCCACCATGACGGGCCATCCCGCCGTAGGTGTCGACGATGATCTTGCGGCCGGTGAGGCCGGCATCACCGACGGGGCCACCGATGACGAAGCGACCGGTGGGGTTGACGAGAAACACGCGACGCAGTTCGGCCTCGTCGTAGAGGTCGGCCGACAGGATCGGCGTGACGACGTTCTCCCAGAGGTCGTTCTTGATCTGCTCCTGCGTGGCCTCTTCACCGTGCTGGGTGGAGATCAGCAGCTGCTCGACGCCGACGGGCTTGCCGTCGATGTAGCGCACGGACACCTGGGTCTTGCCGTCGGGACGCAGGTACGGGAGCGTCCCGTCCTTGCGCACTTCGGCGAGCCGCGCGGCGAGGCCGTGCGCGAGCGAGATCGGCAGCGGCATCAGCGACGGCGTCTCGTTCGAGGCGTACCCGAACATCATGCCCTGGTCGCCGGCTCCGGCGATGTCGAGCGCGTCGTCGTCGCTGGGATCGGTGCGCGCCTCGTAGGCCTGGTCGACGCCCTGGGCGATGTCGGCGGACTGCTTGTCGATCGCGTTGAGGACGGCGCAGGAGTCGGCGGAGAATCCGAGGTCGGCGTCGACGTAGCCGATCTTGCGGATCGTCTCGCGCGCGACCTCCTGGATGTCCACGTAGGTGTTGGTCGTGATCTCACCGGAGACGACGACGAGGCCCGTGTTGACGAGCGTCTCGCATGCGACGCGCGACAGCGGGTCGTCGGTCAGGCAGGCGTCGAGGACGCCGTCGGAGATCTGGTCGGCGACCTTGTCGGGGTGACCTTCGGTCACCGACTCGGACGTGAACAGGAACGAATTGTCGTGGCTCATGGAATCCAAAGGGAGAGGTCGACGGTTGACAGGCGGCTGGTGCCGGTGCTCGTGACTCCGATCGAGCGGACCTTCGCGAGGTCCGTCCGACTGCCTTCGAGGGCGCCCACCGGCCCGATGCCGGCGTCCGCGCCCAGGCGCAGGAGCTGCTTGGGGTCGAGAAAGGTTAGCGAGTTGATCCGGTTTAGCGGGTTTCCGGTCACGGCGCGAAACGCTCGCGCCTGCGCGAGGCGTGGCCCGTCGGCGCGGATCGTCGCGATCCCGTCGAGCGCGGTCGACAGAATCAGCGTGGTTCCGTCGAGCGCCCACGCGAGCGATGGCCCTGGCGGCGTGCCGATCGTGCGCACCCGCGCGCCGGCGGATCCCGCGTCCTTCCATCCCGGGGCGGCCGGAGCGCCGATCAGCATCGCGAGCCCGGGCTCGAGTGCCCGCATCGCCGATCCGGCGCCGGACGCGCTGCTGACGTGGCTGAGCAGCGTCACGACCGGTCCCTCCTGCCCGGGCGCCACGACGGTTGCGGACTCGCCGCCGAGCTGCCCGAGCGCCTGCAGCTGCGCGTCGGTGGCGGTGCTTGGTGCGTCCGCGCCGGGCGCAGCGAGCAGCAGGAACCGCTGCAGCGCCGAGCCCAGGTCACCCGAGGCGACGTAGGTGAGCGTGTCGGCGGGCGCCTGCCGCTGCAGCGTCGAGCGGAACGGCACGACGGGCTCGCGCGAGACCGCGACGCGGCGGACGACGAAGTCCGCGCCGTCGGTGCGCGGAACCAGCGCGGCGGCCGCGCCACGCAGGCCGGGTGCGTCGACGAGGCCCGCGAGCGTCGCGTAGAGGCCGCCGAGCGGCGCCAGCAGGTCGCGGGTGCCGCGAGCCGAGGCCCAGGCGTCGAGCACGCGCTCGGCGGGCAGGCCGCTCTCGGCGCGCTGGTAGACGGGTGAGGCGACCAGCGCCGGTTTGCTGCCCGCCGCAACGTTCGCGGCGGCGAGCACGCTGCGCGGCTCGCCGATCACGACGAGCCGCCCGACCTTGCGTACGACGAGCGCGCCGCACGGCCCGGGTGCGTCCTGGACGCCGGTCGCGGGGGCGTCGGTCACGATCAGCGGCGTCGAGCTGCCACCGGCGGCCGGCAGCAGTGCGAACGACACTTCACGGCCGGGCTTGCGGCGCAGGTCGATCCCGCAGCCGCTGGCCGAGACGCGACGCAGCAGGTCACTTTGAATCCGCGGCCACGACGGGAGGCGCTTGGCGACGCCGGCGCCGGAGCGGACCGCGGCGCGCCGGCTGTCGGTCGAGAGGTGCAGCGCGACGAGCGCATCGGCCGGGATCAGCCGCATCGTCGCGGACGAGATGTCCGGGTCGCGGGAGTCGCCGCCGCTGCCGAGCAGCAGGGCGACGAGCGCGACGAGGCTCAATATGAGGATCGCCACGACCGCTGCCACGATGCCCCGCCTACCGCCGACCTGGCTCACTGGGCGTCGTGCCGGTCCTTGCGCTCGCGCACGTCGATGATCACCGGCACGCCGTCGAGCCCGAACCGGGCCCGCATCTTGTTCTCGAGGTAGTACATGTAGTCGCGCGTCACGCGGTTGCGGTTGTTGACCTGCAGGGCGAAGCGCGGCGGGCGCGTCTCGATCTGCGCCATGTACAGCAGCTTCAGCCGGTGTCCCTGCTTCGCCGGCGGCTGCCGCGCGTCGACGGCCTCCGCGAGGAAGCGGTTCAGGCCGGGGGTCGGGATCCGCTCGCGGCGCCGGTCACCGAGCGTGATCGCCTCGGCCAGCACGCGCGTGACGTTGCGCCCGCCCTGCGCGCTGATCGTCATCACCTTCGGGCGCAGCCGCAGCTTGCGCCCGACCTTCGCGCGTTCGTGATCGAGGTCGTCCTCGGTCAGCGGCGCCAGGTCCCACTTGTTCAGTGCGAGCAGCGTCGCGCAGCCTTCCTTCATCGCGAGCTCGGCGATCCGCAGGTCCTGCGAGGTGATGCCGTCACGGGCGTCGCAGATCACGAGCGCCACGTCGGCGCGCTCGACCGCGCGCTGGGAGCGCAGCACGGTGTAGTACTCGACGCTGTCGGTGACCTTCGCCTGGCGGCGGATGCCGGCGGTGTCGACGAGGATCATCCGGCGCCCGTCGATCTCGAGCGGCAGGTCGATCGCGTCGCGGGTGGTGCCCGCGATCTCGCTGACGATCACGCGCTCCTCGCCCAGGACGCGGTTGACGAACGTCGACTTGCCGACGTTCGGCCGTCCGATGATCGCGAGCCGGATCGTGTCGTCGTCGTCCTCGTCGCCCTCCTCGTCGGCGGGCGGGAGCAATTCGACGACGCGGTCGAGCAGATCGCCGGTGCCGAGGCCCTGCGCAGCGGAGACCGGCAGCGGCTCCCCCAGCCCGAGGCGATGGAATTCGGCCGAGAGGTGTGAGTCCTCGACGCGGTCGACCTTGTTGGCCACGACGATCACGGGGATGTCGGCGCGGCGCAGCAGGTCGGCGAGCTCCTCGTCGCCTGGCCGCACACCGGCGCGTGCGTCGACGACGAACACGGCGACGGCGGACTCGTCGAGTGCCGCGCGCGCCTGCTCGCGGATCGAGCCCGCGATCGGGTCGAGGTCGAGCGCATCCATGCCGCCGGTGTCGATCAGCGTGAACTCGCGGCCGTTCCAGTCGCAGGGCAGCTCCTTGCGATCACGCGTGATCCCGGCGCGTTCATGCACGACCGCCTCGCGGCCGCCGCTGAGACGGTTGACGAGGCTCGACTTCCCGACATTCGGGTAACCGACCACGGCGATCTTCAGGCGGCTCATCGCACCACTTCTCCGGATCGAACACGCGTTGTGAGAGCGACGATGCGGTCCACCACCTCGGGTAGGGTCAAGCCGGTTGTGTCAAGCGGTATCGCGTCGGGGGCCGAGACAAGCGGGGACGTCTCTCGTCCTCGGTCGCGCGCATCCCGGATTTCCTGTTCCTTCAGGACCTGCGAAACGTCGCGGCCGAGCTGCTCGGCGCGGCGTCGGGCACGCTCCTGCGGTGAGGCGTCGAGGAAGACCTTGAGCTCTGCGTCCGGCGCCACGACCGTCCCGATGTCGCGTCCTTCTGCGACCCAGTCGCCCGTGCCGATGAGCGCGCGCTGGCGCTCGACCAGCGCGGCGCGCACGGCCGGGTCGGCGGCGACCTGCGATGCCGCCTCCGTGACCTCGGGGGCGCGAATCGCGTCGGTGACGTCCTCGCCGTTCAACGTGACGCGCTCGCCGACGTCGATCGTCAGCGCAGCCGGGTCCGCTGCGGGATCGCGCAGGCGTGCCAGCGCGACGCTGCGGTACATCGCACCCGTGTCGAGGTACGTGAACCCGAGCGCCTGCGCGACGGCGCGCGCGACGGTGGACTTCCCGGCCCCGGCCGGGCCGTCGATGGCGACGAGCATCGCGAAGGAGCGTAGAGCGTCGTGAAGATCCTCCAGCCACTGCGCGAACGGGACTTCGCGCTGCTGTGGGGCGGGCTCACGATCTCACTGCTCGGAGACGGGATCTACCTCGTCGCGGTCGCATGGCAGGTGTACGACCTGTCGAACACGCCGTCGGCACTGGCGCTGGTCGGCCTCGCGTGGTCGATCGGGCTTGCGCTGTTCCTGCTGACGGGCGGCGTCGTCAGCGACCGCTTCGACCGCCGCCGCGTGATGATCTCGGCCGATCTGGTGCGTGCGGTCGCGCTGGTCATCATCGGGGTCCTCGCAGCGACGGACACGCTGCAGATCTGGCATCTGGTGGCGCTCGTGCTGCTCTATGCGGCGGGCGAGGCGTTCTTCGGGCCCGCGCTCGGGGCGATCATCCCCGACCTCGTCTCCGGGCCTCGAATCGTCGAGGCGAACGCGCTCGCGCAGACGGTTCGCCAGACCTGCCGGCTGTTCCTCGGCCCGGCGATCGGCGGCATCCTCGTGGCCTCCTGGGGCACCGCGAGCGCGTTCCTGATCGACTCGGCGACGTTCGCCTTCTCGGCGATCATGATCGCGATGATCCGCACGCCGTCGCGCGGTCACGGATCAACGGATTCGAGCGCCTTCGACGACCTGCGCGACGGCATCTCATATGTCCGCTCGCAGCGCTGGATCTGGGTGACCCTGATCGTCGCGGCGCTGTTCACGCTCTTCTACTGGGGCCCGGTGCAGGTGCTGTTGCCGTACATCGTGCGCAACGACCTCGGCGGCGGGCCGGAGACGTTCGGCCTGATCCTCGCCGCCGACGGCGTGGGATCGGTCGTGGCGTCGATCGTCCTCAGCCAGCGCGGGCTCCCGCGGCGCTACCTGTCGGTGCTCTACGCGTCCTGGACGGTCGCGACGCTGCCGTTCATCGGCTACGCGATCGGCACGCACGCCTGGCAGTTCATGGCGCTCGCGTTCGTCCACGGCGCGCTGATCACGACGGGGCTCGTGATCTGGGCGGCGCTGGAGCAGACACGCGTCCCGCGCGACATGCGCGCACGCGTGACGAGCGTGGACTGGTTCGTCTCGATCGGCTTCGCGCCGCTGTCATTCGCGCTGACCGGCCCGGCGGCCGCGGCGCTCGGCGTCGAGGCGACGCTGATCATCGCCGGCGTCGTTCCGGCGCTCGTCACCGGCGCGATGTACGTGCTGTTCCGGATGGGGAGCGAGCAGCCCCCGATCGACTCCGGCCCGAACGGCGAGGCCATGCTTGCTGCCAGTCCGGCGACGATGATCGACGAGCTCGAAGCCGCACCGCCCGCGGCACACTGAGCCCTCCGCGACCTCGATCAGGCGATCGGGGTGATCGACTCGGCCGGCTCGACGACGCGGACCGAGGCGACGCCGGCGGCCTCGTAGGCCTCGTCCTGGTCGAGCGTCTCGTTCTCGAGCAGCGCGCGTGCCAGTGCCTCGAGGCGCTCGCGCTCACGCTCGAGCAGCGCGATCGTCGCCTGCTCGGCCTCCTCGATGATCCGCCGGACCTCCTCGTCGACCAGCTGCTGCGTGTGCTCGGAGGTCTCCGAGACGCCGGGCAGCAACGGTCCTGCGCCATCGGCGGGCGCGACCGCGACGGGGCCGATCGTCTCGCTCATCCCCCAGCGGCCGACCATGCTGCGGGCGATCCGCGTGAGCTGCTGGATGTCGGATTCCGCACCCGTCGTCGTCTCGCCGTAGATGACCTTCTCGGCCGCGCGGCCCCCGAGCATCACGCGGATCCGGCCGAGCAGCTCGGCGCGCTCGTAGCCGTACTTGTCGGCCTCCGGCGTCGACAACGTCACGCCGAGTGCCTGTCCGCGCGGGATGATCGAGACCTTGCGCACGGGGTCTGCGCCGGCGGTCAGCATCCCGACGAGCGCGTGCCCGGCCTCGTGGTAGGCGGTGCGCTCACGGTCGGACTTCGACATCACGACCTGTCGCTCGGTGCCGAGCACGATCTTCTCGATCGAGTCGGTGAAGTCGCGCTGCATGATCGTCGCCTGGTCGTGACGGGCGGCGAACAGCGCCGCCTCGTTGACGAGCAGCGCGAGGTCGGCACCGGTCATGCCCGGTGTCGAGGCGGCGATCTGCGCGAGGTCGACCTCGTCGTCGAGCGGCATGCCACGCGAATGGATCCGCAGGATCGCTTCGCGACCGACCTTGTCGGGCGGCTGCACCGCGATCCGGCGGTCGAAGCGTCCGGGCCGCAGCAGCGCCGGATCAAGCGCGTCGGGGCGGTTCGTCGCGGCGATCACGATCACGCCGGAGTCGCCCTCGAAGCCGTCCATCTCGGTGAGAATCTGGTTGAGCGTCTGCTCGCGCTCGTCGTTGCCGCCGCTCAGGCCCGCGGCCGCGGAGCGTGCGCGCCCGATCGCGTCGAGCTCGTCGATGAAGATGATCGCGGGCCCGGCCTCCTTGGCCTGCTTGAACATGTCCCGCACGCGTGATGCGCCGACGCCGACGATCGCCTCGACGAACTCCGATGCGGACGAGCTGAAGAACGGGACGTTCGCCTCACCGGCGACCGCACGCGCCAGCAGCGTCTTGCCGGTTCCGGGAGGCCCGTAGAGCATCACGCCGCGCGGAATCCGGGCGCCGAGACGCATGTAGCGCTCGGGGCGCTTGAGGAAGTCGACGATCTCCTGCAGCTCGTCCTCGGCCTCGTCGATGCCGGCGACGTCCTCGAACGTCACGCGCGTTGCGCCCGGCTCCGACAGCCGTGCGCGGGAGCGCGTGAACGCGCCGAGGCCGCCGGCGCCGCCCATGCTCGACGCGCGGCGCATCAGCCAGATCAGGCCGCCGATGATCAGGATCGTCGGGCCGAACGCGAGCAGGAACGTCAGCAGCGGGTTGCGGCCCGTGACCGGCGGCTTGGCGTTCAGCACGACGCCCTTGCTCTGCAGGTCCTCGGTCAGCTGGTCGGTGTTGACGAAGGTCGGCACCTGCGTCTTGAAGTGGTCGACCTCCGCCGTCTTCTTGGCGCCCTCGGCCTTGTAGTCGGTCGTCTTCTTCAGCGTGCCGTCGATCGTCTCGCCCTTCGACGAGATCTCCTTGACGTTGCCCTGATCGATCTGCTGGAGGAAGAACGGGCTGTACGGCACCTGCGTGGCACGGTCGGGGCGCCCCGTCACGAGCGCGAAGATCACGTTCACCGCGAGCAGCGCGAGGAAGATCGTCAGCAGCGTGCGGCGGCCCTGCCGCGGGACCATCGGCTGCTTCTCCGGCGGCTTGCCGCGACCGTCCGACGAGGGCTGAACGCGCGGCCACGGCGGCGGCTCCTCGCCGCGGCCGCCGGGCGGCCGCTCGGGTGCCGGCGTCTCGGGCGAGCCGGTGCGGTGGTTCTTTGGGTCGCTCTCGGGCATCTCGTCTGATCGGACGATGCACCGCTGCCGCTTGCGGACTCCTACCGCAGCGTTGCGAGATCGTCCAGGAACCCAGGATAGGAGACGGCCGCCGCGTCCATGCCGACAACCTCGACGCCGTCGCGCGAGGCGAGGCCGGCCACGGCTCCCAGCATCGCCATCCGATGGTCGCCGTGCGAGTGCACGACGCCGCCGCGCAGGCCGCCGGTTCCGCGCACGACGAACCCGTCCGTCGGTCGCCTCCGCGTCCCCGCCGAGACCGTTCAGCGCGTCGACGACGCCGGCGATCCGGTCGGACTCCTTCAGGCGCAGCTCCCGCGCCCCGGTGACGACGGTCTCGCCCTCGGCGAAGCAGCCGAGCAGCCCGACGAGCGGCAGCTCGTCGATCGCCAGCGGCACCTCGTGCGGCTGCACGATCGTGCCGACGAGCCCGCTGGAGGCGACGTCGAGATCGCTGATCGGCTCGGAGGTCGCGACCGCGCCGTCGCCGCGGCGCGCGCTCGAGGTCCCCGAGCACGATCGCGCCCATCCGCTGGGCGATCGTGATGAAGCCGGTGCGGGTGTGGTTGACGCCGCAGCCCTGGATCACCAGGCGCGAGCCCTTGACGAGGATGCCCGGCGGCGATCGCGAACGCGGCCGACGACGGGTCGCCCGGGACAGTCAGGACGTCGTCGAGCGTCAGCTCGTCGACGCTGGAGACGGTGATCGCGTCACCCTCGCGCCGCAGCGGCGCGCCGGCGGCGGCGAGCAGACGCTCGGTGTGGTCGCGGCTGAGCTGCGGCTCGACGACGGTCGTCGGGCCTTCGGCGAGCAGGCCGGCGAACAGCACACACGACTTCACCTGCGCGCTGGCGACCGGCAGCTCGTAGCGGATGCCGTGGAGCCGCTGGCCGGTGATCGTGAACGGCGGGAAGCGCCCCTCGGCCGCCTCGATCTGCGCGCCCATCTCGCGCAGCGGCACGGAGATCCTGTCGACGGGGCGCTTGCGGATCGATGCGTCGCCGTCCAGCGTGAACGTGCGGCCCGGCTGCGCTGCGAGCCAGCCGGGCAGCAGCCGCATCAGCGTGCCCGCGTTGCCGACGTCGATGTGATCGTCCGGCTCGCGCGCCTGGCGCAGGCCCGCGCCGCGCAGGACGACCTCGTCGGGCCGGCGCTCGACGAGCGCACCGAGCGCCTGCACGGCGCGCAGCGTGGAGAGCGTGTCCTCGGCCTCGAGGTAGTTCGAGATCCGCACGGGCGTGTCGGCCATCGCGCCGAGCAGCGCCATCCGGTGCGAGATCGACTTGTCCGGCGGCGGGACGATCGTGCCCTTCAGCGGCCCGCTCGCGTCAACGCGGACGGTGCTCATGCGACGTCCAGTCCGAGCGTCGTCAGCACCGCGATCGCCTCGACGGCACGGTCCTCGGCGACCCACAGGTCGACGCGCCCGCGTGTGTGATCGGGCGACGGGATCAGCGACATGTCGGTGATGTTGATGCCCGCACGGCCAAGGCTCAGCGCGATGTCGGCGATCATCCCGGGCCGGTTGGGCACCACTGCGCGCAACTCACGCACGGGTCCGCCCGCCAGACCGGCCTCGAGCAGCGTGCTGCGCTGCTCGGCGGCTGTCGCCTGCCACGCGTTCAGGGCCGCCTCGTCGCCTGAGTCGAGCGCCGCGCGCACGCGCTGCAGGTGCTCGATCGCGCCGTCGACCTGGCTCAGCAGCGCCTCGCGGTTGGAGCGGTAGATCCCGGTCCAGATCCCCGGATTCGCGCCCGCGACGCGGGTGGCGTCGCGAAAGCTCGGGCCGGTCGCGGGCATCCGCTCACCGCCGAGCGCGCCGGCCGCCTGTGCAACGAGCACGTTGGCGAGCACGTGCGGGAGGTGCGAGACCGCGGCCATCGTGCGGTCGTGGTCGTCGACGTCGACGACCAGCGGGCGCGCGCCGATCCCGGTGACCAGCCGGTGCGCACGCTCCAGCAGCACGCCGCTGGTCGCGCGTCCGGGCGTCAGGTACCAGGTCGCGCCGTCGAACAGGTCCTCGCGCGCATGCTCGACGCCTGCGACCTCGGCGCCCGCGAGCGGGTGCCCGCCGACGAAGCGCTCGTCCTCCCCTGCGGCGGCGACGACCGCGCGCTTGGTCGAGCCGACGTCGGTCACGACGCACCCGGCCGGCGCGAGCGACAGGACCTCGGCGATCAGCGACGGGAGCACGTCGACGGGCGCGCAGACGACCGCGACGTCCGCCTCGTGCAGCGCGCCGGCGAGGTCCGTGCAGGCCTCGTCGAGCGCGCCGAGCTCCACGCCGAGCGGCGCCTTGCGACCCGTCCCGCGAACGTGGGCGCCGAGCCGCCGGCGAGCGGCCATGCCGACCGACCCGCCAATCAGCCCGGTGCCGACGACCGCGAGGTTCAACGCCCTATGCCGCCGAGGCCTGCGCCTGAAGGAACGGCAGCTTGCCGGCGATCTGCGCGACCTGCTCGACCTTCTGGGCGTAGCCGGCGAACTCCGAGGCACGCAGCGCCTGGGGCCCGTCGCAGATCGCCTCTTCGGGCTGCGGGTGCACCTCGACGATGATGCCGTCCGCCCCGGCGGCGGCCGCGGCGAGTGACAGCGACTCGACGAGGTCGCGCCGTCCGGCGGCGTGGCTCGGGTCGACGACCACGGGCAGGTGGGTCATCTGCTTCAGCACCGGGACGGCCATCAGGTCGAGCGTGAAGCGGTAGGCGGTCTCGAAGGTGCGGATGCCGCGCTCACACAGCATCACGGCCTCGTTGCCCTCCTTGAGGATGTACTCCGCCGCCATCACGAGCTCTTCGAGCGTGCTCGAGAGGCCGCGCTTGAGCAGCACCGGGCGTCCGGCTCGGCCGAGCTCGCTGAGCAGGCCGTAGTTCTGCATGTTGCGGGCGCCGACCTGGATCACGTCGGCGACTTCGAGCACCGGCTCGAGGTCGCGCGCGTCCATCAGCTCGGTGACGATCGGCAGGCCGCTGATCTCCTTCGCCTCGGCGAGCAGCTTCAGTCCCTCGACCCCGAGGCCCTGGAACGAGTACGGCGACGTGCGCGGCTTGTAGGCCCCGCCGCGCAGCATGTTCGCGCCGGAGGCCTTGACGACGTCGGCGGTCTCGAGCAGCTGGTCGCGCGACTCGACGGTGCACGGGCCGGCGATCAGGGCGAAGTGGTCGCCGCCGATCTTCGCGCCGCCGATGTCGAAGATCGACGCCTCGCGGTGCTGCTCCTTGCTGGCCAGCTTGTACGGCTTGAGGATCGGGACGACCTTCGAGACGCCGGGCTGGCCGTCCAGCTCCAGCGCGCTGACGCGCACCTCGGTGTCGGTGTCGCCGATCGCGCCGATCAGGGTCACCTCCTCACCGCGGCTCGGGTGGGCGGTGCCGCCGACCGCCTCGATGCGGTCGATCACCGCCTGGATCTCATCCTCGGTTGCCTGGGGCTTCATGACGATCAACATTCCTTCGCTCAGTCCTTCTCGCTACTCGATCTCCAATAGGGGTAATCCGGAATACCGGAAAGGGGCGCACAGGCCCCTACTGATACGGCGCTCGGTCCGAAGACCCTGGGTGCCGATCCGCAAAGGGGACCGGCAGAGCGCCTAGCTAAATCGCCAGGTGTAGCGATAGGCGGAGCCGAAGCCGAGCAGCGCGGCGCTGGTGAGGTACGTCTCTGCGCTGTGGGCCTCGAGGCTCATCTGCGCAAGCATTGAACCACACGGACGCATCCGGCGCGAGCGGCGCCGGACGATGCGCTCAGCCGGCGACGAGCGCCAGCGCCTCGGCCATGGCGGCGAGGAAGCGGCGGTTCTGGTCCGGCGTGCCGTAGGTCACGCGCAGGCATCCGGCGCGTCCCAGCGCGGTTCCCGCGCGCACGAGCACGCCGCGTTCGCGCAGTTCGGCGACGACCTGCAGCTCGATCAGCGCGGCGTCGGCGTCGTCACCCGTGGGGACCGGCAGCGTCACCCAGCAGAAGTTCGCCTGTGAGCTCGCGACGCCGACGCCGAGGCGCTCGAGCCCCTCCGCGATCTCGATGCGCGCGACGATCGCGCGCTCGACCCGCTCCGTGACGGCGTCCTGATGGCGCAGCGCCTCGATCGCGGCGGCCTGCGCCGGTGCGCTGCAGAAGAACGGCTGACGGACCCGATCGACGGCCGCGACCGGCTCGGACGAGCCGCACAGCGCGAACCCGACGCGCAGCCCCGCAAGGCCGTAGACCTTGCTGAACGTGCGCAGCAGGATCAGGTTCGGATGCAGCGTCAGCAGGTCGAGCGTGGTGTCCGGGTCGTCGAGCGTGTTGAACTCGCAGTAGGCCTCGTCGAGCAGGACGCAGACGTGGCGCGGGACACGCGCGACGAAATCGGCGATCGCGGCCGCGCTGACCGCGGTGCTCGTCGGGTTGTTCGGGTTGCAGACGATCACCAGGCGCGTCGCGGCGGTGATCTCGAGCAGCATCGCCTCGAGGTCGTGCTCGTCGCGCTCGTTCAGCGGCACGCGGATCGCGGTCGCGCCCGGATGCCGCCTCGAGGTGCGGATAGACCGAGAACGACGGCCAGGCGTAGACCAGCTCGGCGCCGGGCTCCAGCAGCGCCTCGCCCAGCGCGAGCAGCACGTCGCAGGAGCCGTTGCCGATCGCGATCCGCTCGGCGGGCACGCCGTAGCGGCCCGAGAGCGCGGTCCGCAGCCCGCTGTTCGTCGGGTCCGGATAGCGGTTGAGGCCGCGCAGGACGCCCTGGATCGCCTCGGCGACCTGCGGCAGCGGCGGGTCCGGCGACTCGTTCGAGGCCAGCAGCGCGACCTCCTCGGGCAGCGCGTAGGCCGCCGCAGCCGGGTAGACCGGGATGCGCTTCAGCCGCTCGGAGTACTCGATGCCCACGTGCTGATTGTGTCAGCCGTCGAGCGGACCGCCGGCGCGGTCGTTGTCCTCGGTGAGGTGCGCGTCGCGGCCGATGTAGCCGCCCTTGCCTCCGACGATGAAGACGATCGCGTCCTCGTCCGCCAGATTGCGCATCCGCCGAACGGTGTTGGCGTCCACCCGTGCGACGCCACCGGGCGCGAGCCGCGCGACCTGGCCGTCGCCGAACTCGAGCTCCACGTCGCCGGCGTGCACGAAGTAGATCTCCTCCTGCTCGTCGTGGTAGTGGAAGCCCGCCTGGTAGCGCGGCGGGAGCACGATCGCGTTCGCGCCCATCGACGTGACGCCGAGCGGGACGCGGACCTTGCGAAAGCCCCAGCCCTCGCCGAGCGCATCCAGGTGGCCGGCCGCCCAGCCCTGGCCTTCGACGACATCGCTGACGATCGGATTCTCGGACATGGCAGGCCTCCTACTGGGCGGATTCCAGGTCGGTGCGCAGGGCGCGCGCCTCCCGCAGGTACGCGTGACGGGCTTCGTGGTCGTCGGGCGCGTGGTACTGCACGAGCACACGGATGACGCGCGGCATCGAGCCGGGGACGTTGATCTCGCGAACGCAGAGCAGCGGCACGCGCTCGAAGCCCATCCGGCGCGCCGCGAGGGCCGGGAACTCGGCGTTCAGGTCCTCGGTCATCGTGAAGATGCAGTTGACGACGTCAGCCGGCGCGAGCGTGTTGCGCTCGAGCAGCTCGCGCATCAGCTCCTCGGTCGCATCGAGGATCTGCTCACGCTCGTTGGCGTCGACGGTGATGGCCCCGCGCAGGGCATGCAGGCGCATGGCGGGCGCCATCATGCCACCCGCGGCTCTTCGGCCGCCGCGCGCAGGACCTCGACCTCGCCGGGGGTCAGGCGCCGTGACTGGCCCTCCTTGAGCGAGCCGAGCTCCAGCGGGCCGAAGCCGACGCGCCGCAGGTCGCGGACCGGCTGCCCGACCGCGTCGCACATGCGCCGCACCTGCCGCTTGCGGCCCTCGCGAATCGTCAGCTCGAGCTCGCGGCCGGAGATCCGCCGCGCCTCGGCCGGCAGCGTCACGCCGTCCTCGAGCCGGACGCCCTCGCGCAGGTGCTTGATGACGGTGTCCTTCAGCGGCGGCCCGCCGACGGTGACGCGATAGGTCTTGGGGACCTCGAAGCTCGGGTGGGTCAGCTTGTGCGCGAGGTCGCCGTCGTCGGTCAGCAGGATCAGGCCGGTGCTGTCGGCGTCGAGGCGGCCGACCGGGTACAGGCGGCGGTCGCCGGGCGTGCGCACGAGATCGACGACGGTCGGCCGGCCGTGCGTGTCGGCAGCGGTCGAGACGACGCCGTGCGGCTTGTAGCAGCGCGTAGACGACGCGGATCATCGGCGGGCCGCCGACGTTCTCGCCATCGACTTCGATCCGCTCGGAGCCGGTGACGTCGCGCGCCGGATCGGTGACCGATCTCGCCGTCGACGGTGACGCGGCCGCTGAAGATCAGCTGCTCAGCGGCGCGACGCGAGGCGACGCCCGCGTGGGCGAGGTGTTTGGCCAGGCGCACGCTGTCACCATAGGTGGTCGATCGCGATGGACCTCGACCTGCTGCAGACAGACGCTCGACGACGCCGGTGAGCCCGCCTACCGCGCCGGTCAGGCCTGGGCGTGGCAGGCACGCGGCGTCCGCGACTGGGAGGCGATGTCGGATCTGCCCGCGACGCTGCGCGCGCGCCTGGCCCAGGACGTGCCGTTCTCCTCGCTGACGCTGCAGCACGAGGCGACCGCACTCGACGGGACGATCAAGGCGCTCTTCTCGACCGCCGACGGCCGGCCCGTCGAGGCCGTGCTGATGCGCTACAAGGACGGCCGGCGCTCGCTCTGCGTCTCGTCGCAGTCCGGCTGCCCGCTGACCTGCACGTTCTGCGCGACCGGCGCGATGAAGTTCGGCCGCAACCTGACGACCTGGGAGATCCTCGACCAGGCGCTGCACTTCCGCCGCAAGTCGAGCGTCGACCACTGCGTCTTCATGGGCATGGGCGAGCCGATGATGAACCTCGACAACGTGCTCGCCGCCTGCCGGCTGCTGCCCGACATCGGCATCACGAACCGCCGCACCGCGATCTCGACGGTCGGCTGGCTCCCGGGGATCGACGCGCTGACGGCGACCGACATGCCGATCCGCCTCGCGCTGTCGCTGCACGCACCGGACGACGCGCTGCGCTCGTCGATCATGGCCGTCAACGAGCGCTACCCGCTGGCGGACGTGCTCGCCGCGTGCGACCGCTGGTACGAGCGCCGCCGCCGGATGGTCTTCATCGAGTACGTGATGCTCGCCGGCGTCAACGACCGCTACGAGCAGGCGCTGGCGCTGACGAAGCTGCTCGACCGCAAGAAGTACAAGGTCAACCTGATCCCCTACAACCCGACCGGGTCGATCTACGACGGGTCGGGGCGCGAGGCGATCGGCGCGTTCCGCGACGTGCTCGTCCAGGCCGGCTTCAACGCGACGGTCCGGCTCACCCGCGGGCGCGACATCGACGCGGCGTGCGGCCAGCTCGCCGCGAAGGCGCTGGCCGTCTAGCCGCTACCAGACGCAGATCACACTGCGCCGTCGTCGCAGAGGAGTAGCGTGAATCCGCCATGGGCACCGACCCTGACGGACAGCAGACGAAGCTCACGCTGTGGCAGCGCGCGGGAATCCGCCGGCTGCGGCGCAAGGCGGGCAGGCACGCCGGGGAGCCGCTGCAGCCCGAGGACTGGGAAGTCGCCTGGCGACTGCACGAGACGGGGATCGGCGGCGCCGTCGCGGGGTGCTTCCGGATGCTGCCGAGCAGCCCGCGCTGCGCGGTCTGCGCGGCGCCGTTCAGCGGCCCGGGCCGCTACATCGCCGGGCCGCTCGGGTACCGGCCCTCGCGCAAGAACCCGACGGTGTGCTCGGTCTGCGTCGAGTTCTCACCGCCAGGCGGGATGACGATGCACACGGGCGTCCTGTTCGCCGACCTGCGCGGCTTCACGGCGCAGTCCGATGGCGCCGACCCGCAGGCGGTGTCGCTGCTGCTGCGGCGCTTCTACCGCTGCGCCGAGGACGTCCTGTTCCCGGACGCGATCATCGACAAGCTGATCGGCGACGAGGTGATGGCGCTCTACCTGCCCGACCTGAAACGCGACATGGACCACGACGAGGTGCCCGCGCTGATGCTGAAGCACGCGCGCGAGCTGCTGCAGGCGGTCGGTTACGGGTCCGGTGAGCCGCCGTTCGTCGAGATGGGGATCGGCCTCGACGTCGGCGAGGCGTTCGTGGGCAACATCGGCCAGCGCGCCCTGTTCGACTTCACGGCCGTCGGCGACGTGGTGAACACCGCCTCGCGTCTGCAGGGCCAGGCGGCCGGCGGCGAGATCGTGCTGTCCGACCGCATGGCGAACGGACCTGCCCGCCGCGACCGGCACGCGCGTCGAGCTCGAGCTCAAGGGCAAGGCCCAGCCGCAGGTGGCCTACCGCGTCAGCGTCTGATCGTTGCGGCCCGGAGCGCTACGAGCGGACCCGGAGCTTCTCCGGGTCGTGCACCGTGGCGTGACTGACCGTCGCGGGGATGGTGGCGTCGCCGACGCGCGACGTCGACGCTGCGCACCGTCGGCCGCGGCGTCCGTCCGCACGCGCGCGAGCCCGATCAGCCCGTGGCGCGGGCTCTCCACGGGGCTCGTCAGGCAGCCGACGACCTCGCCGTCCAGCAGCACGTCGGCGCCGAGCTCCGGCAGCTCGTCGCCGCTGAGCCGCAGCGTGACGAACCGGTTCGGCGGCGCGGCCGCGATCGCGCGCAGCGCCTCGCGCCCGAGGAACGGCTCGGCCTCGTCGAGCTTCACGAGCCGGTCGAGCCCGACGTCGTACGGCGTCTGCTCGCCGGCGAGGTAGTCCTGCTCGTGGATGATCAGGCCCGCCTCGACACGCGCGATCTCCACGGCCTCGAACCCGATCGGGCGCACGCCCGCCTCACCGAGTGCGGTCCACAGCGCCGGCGCGTTGCTCGCGCTCGGTCGGGATCAGCTCGAAGCCCAGCTCGCCGGAGAAGCCGGTGTGCAGCACGTACGCGGGGATCCCGGCGACGTCGACCGGATCGGTCGCGAAGCGGAAGTACGGCAGCGCGGACAGGTCGAGCGCCGTGAGGCCCTGCAGGACCTCACGTGAGCGCGGGCCCTGCACGGAGATCAGCGGCATCTCGTGCAGCCGGTTCTCGACGGTGACGTCCATGCCCGGCGCGGCGCCGGCGAGATGGTCGGCGAACGTCGTCCCGTTCGTCATCACCCAGAGGTGGTCGCCGGCGTGGCGGAAGACGGTCCCGTCGTCGACGAGCGCGCCCGACTCGTCGACGATCGCGCCGTAGCGGACCTGCCCCGGCTGCAGGGCACCGATCGCGTTGGTGAAGACCCGCTGGACGGCGGCGACGGCGTCGGGCCCGCGAACGTCCCACTTGACCAGGCCGTAGACGTCCCACATGACGACGTCGCCGAGCGCAGCGCCTCGTACTCGCCGAGGCTGTCGCCGAGGTTCAGCGTCCAGACCCAGCCGTCGTAGTCCTCGAAGACCGCGCCCTGCTCGGCCTGCACGTCGTACAGGACCGAGCGCACCGGCTCGTCGCTCATGCGACGGGCTCCGGCTCCGGCTCACCGTCGCCGAGGCCGAGCCCCGGCTGCTCCGGCGCGCCCTGGCGGCCGGCGCGGACGTCGCCGGCGCTGAGCAGGCGCTCGCGCAGGTCGTTCTCCTCCTCGGGCGTCGGGTCCCACGCGGCGGGATCGGGCAGGTCGCTCAGCGCGTTCAGGCCGAACAGCTTCAGGAACAGCGGCGTCGTGCGGTAGAGGACCGCGCCGAACTGCGAGCGACCGGACTCCTCGATCAGCCCGCGCTCGAGCAGCGTGCCGGACGCCGAGTCGGCGGCGACGCCGCGGATGCGCGTGATCTCGGGGCGCGAGACGGGCTGCAGGTAGGCGACGATCGCGAGCGTCTCGGACTGCGCCGGGCGTCAGCGGCGGGGTCCGCGGGCGCGCGAGCAGCCGGCGCGCGGCCTCCTCCTGCTCGGGCGCCGTCGCGAGCGTCCAGCCGCCGGCGAGCTCGCGCAGGACGAGCCCGCGCTCGCCGGGCGCGTACTCCGCGCCGAGCTCCTCGAGCGCGGCGGTGACGTCCTCGGCGCGAGCAGTCGGCGGCCTCGGCCAGCGCCGCGCGCGGGCACGGGCTCGGGGCTGAGGAACAGCAGCGCTTCGAGCGGTGCGTGGCGAGCGGGTTCATGCGGCGTCTCCGACGGCGTGCAGTGGTGGACGTTCGCGGCGGGTCGCGCGTGATGGGCTTGATCTCGATCGGGCCGAACGGGCTCGTCCTGCGCCCAGCGCGCCTCGCCCTGCTTGTAGAGCTCGAGCAGCGCGAACAGCGTGACGGCGACGGTCATCCGGTCGGCGCCGGCGACGGCCTCGTCGAACGAGACGACGGCGCCGCTGCGCAGCAGCCGGCGCAGGTGCGTCGAGGCGCTCGGACACGCTGACGCGCGGCGTCGCCAGGTGCCCGCAGGTCGAGCGGCGGCGGCGTGCGCAGCATCCCGCCGATCGCCGCGCCGAGCTGGGCCGGCTCGTAGACCTGCCCGCTCGCCTCGAAGGTCACGCGCCGCAGGAACGGCGGCGGCGGCGCGAGGCGGAAGCGGTGCCCGCGCTCGTCCTCCAGGCGCTCGGCAGGTGCTCGGCGGCGCGCCGGTAGCGACGCGCGTCGAGCATGCGCGTCAGCAGCTCCTCGGCGGCCTCGCCGGCGTCGAGCTCGTCGAGCAGGTCCTCGTCCGCGCGCGGCAGCATCAGCCGCGACTTCAGCTCCAGCAGCGCGGCGATCAGGACGAGGAACTCGGTCGCGACCTCGAGGTCGAGCTCTCCGCGCGCCTCGAGCACGTCGAGGTAGGACACGACGACGTCGGCGAGCTCGACCTCGAGCAGGTCGACCTCCTCGCGCAGGACGAGCGTCAGCAGCAGGTCGAACGGACCCGTGAAGACCTCGAGGTCGAGCTCGAGCTCGGCGACGATCACGCCGTGAACGTAGCGGGCGGCGCGGATGCCGCGGCCGCGTCCGGCGCCCGGCGCCGAAGGCGACCGCCCCGGTGCCCGGCCAGCAGCGCCGCGCAGAGCGCGTACGGGAGCCAGTCGCCGACGGCCTGGCCGAGCGCGCCGCCCAGCGCCCGCGCCGAGCGCCACGGCCGCCGACCAGCCGACGTTGTTCAGCGCGAACGCCCAGCCCTGGTCGACGCCGATCTCGTCGGCGCGATGCGAGACGAGCTGGGCGCTCGGCGTCATCAGCGCGCCCGCCGACGACGCAGAACACGACGACCAGCAGCGCGCGAGGACGATCGGGTCCTCGGGCGCGGCGAGCAGCGCGACGCGTGCGCCGCGGCGAGCAGCGACGCCACCTGGACGATCGCGTTCGCCCCGCGCCGGTCCGCGAGCCGGCCGACGAACGGGTTCATCGACCGCCTCGGCGAGCGCCGAGACGAAGAACGCCGCGCCGATCCCGAGCGCGCTCGCACCGAGGACGTCGAGGCGCAGCGGCACGAGCACCTCGGCGACGCCGAACGCGAGCGCGGCGACGAACGTCAGCCAGACGGCCCAGCGAAAGCGGCCGGTCGCGGGCCAGCACGCGCGGCGAGACCGACGTGTCGCCGCGCGGCACCGGGCCGCGGCTCCGACCTCGCCCAGAGCGCGAGCACGATGCCGAGCCCGGCGATCGACGAGGAACGTCGGCCCGCGCCCGAGCGGCGTCCGCGATCACGCCGACCACCGGGCCGAACTGCGCGCCGAAGACCGCGGCGCCGATCGCGAAGCCGATCGCCTCGCCGCGGCGCTCCGGCACGACCGCGACGCCGAGCCAGGCCAGGCCGGCCGTCCACGTCAGCGCGCCGCCGAGGCCCTGGACGAACCGCGCGAGATCGAGCAGCGCGGCCGAGCTCGCGAGCGCGAACCCGGCGCCCGCCACGGTCATCACGATCATGCCGCGCGATCACCGCCGCGCGCGGCCCGCGGCGCGCGGCGAGCCAGCCGCCCGGGAGCGCGCCGAGCAGCGTCCCGAGCGGGTAGGCGGCGACCAGCAGGCCCGACGCCGGCCTTCGACAGGTCGAACTCGTGCTCGAGCTCGGGCAGCAGCGGCGCGAGCGCCGCGTAGAGCATCGTGTCGACGAGGACCGTGACGCAGATCAGCAGGAGCAGCCGGCGCTCCACGACGCAGGCCTACCGGGCCGGTCCGACGCCCATCGCCGCGCGCACGTCGGCGAGCGTGTCGCGCGCGATCGCCCGGGCGCGCTCGGCGCCGGCCTCGAGGATCGCCTCCAGGCGCGCCTCGTCGGGCCGCAGCTCCGCGTAGCGCTCGCGCACCGGCGTCAGCTCGGCGATCGACCGCGTCGGCGGCCGCCGCCTTCAGGTCGCCGTAGCCGCGGGCGTCGGCGAGGTCCGCGACGACCTCGTCGGGCGTCCGGCCGCTGCAGGCCGCGAGGATGTCGACGAGGTTCGTGACGCCCGGCTTGTCCGGCGCCGCGGCGGATGACCGGCGGGTCGTCGGAGTCGGTGACCGCGCGCTTCAGCTTCTTCTCGATCGCCTTCGGCTCGTCGAGCACGTAGACCGTGCCCTCCTCGCTCCCGCCGGTGGTGGACATCTTCCGCGTCGGGTCCTGGAGGTCCATGATCCGCGCACCGACCGCCGGGATCCGGTGCTCGGGGACGACGAGGATCTCCTCGTCCTCGCGGGCGAAGCGCGCGTTGAAGCGCCGCGCGATGTCGCGCATCAGCTCGAGGTGCTCGCGCTGGTCCTCGCCGACCGGCACCTCGCCGGCGCGGTAGGCGAGCACGTCGGCGGCCTGCAGCACCGGGTAGAAGAGCAGGCCCGCCGACGACGAGCTCGCGCTGCGCGACGCGACTTGTCGCGGAACTGGTGCATGCGGTTGAGCTCGCCGAGCGCGGTGACCGACGAGAGCAGCCAGCACAGCTCGGTGTGCTCCTGCACGTCGCCCTGGCGGAAGAGGATGCTGCGGTCCGGATCGAGGCCGGCGGCGATCAGCGTCGCGAGCGTGTCGTACACGCGGTCGCGCAGCTCGGCGGGGTCGTACGGCATGGTGATCGCGTGCAGGTCGACGATGCAGTAGATGCTCTCGTCGCCCGCGGCCGCCGCGCGCTCCTGCCCTTCGACGTACTGCCGGATGGCGCCGATGTAGTTGCCCAGGTGCTTGCGGCCGGTGGGCTGGATCCCGCTGAAGATGCGCATGCAGTGGCGCAGGCTAGTGCGTGGCCCGGCTCTCAGCCTCTCACCCCCGCGAGCCGCGAGGTAGCCTGCGGCGCGTGGGCGCTGACGACCTCCCGACGCTCCCCTTCGCGTCCGCCGCGAGCTGGGAGCGGTGGCTCGCAGAGAACCACGGCTGCGCGGGCGTTCTGGTCAAGACTGGCCAAGAAGGGCTCTCGCGTCGAGAGCGTCGGCTACCCGGAGGTGCTCGAGAGCGCGCTCTGCTTCGGCTGGATCGACGGCCGGCGCAACGCGCTCGACGAGCGACCACTTCCTCCAGCGCTTCACGCCGCGCGGCGCGCGGAGCACGTGGTCGCAGATCAACTGCGACACGGCCGAGCGGCTGATCGCCGAGGGCCGGATGCGGCCGGCCGGGCTCGCCGAGGTCGAGCGCGCCAAGGCCGACGGCCGCTGGGACGCCGCCTACGAGGGCCAGCGGACGATCACCGTGCCCGGAGGACCTCCAGCGCGAGCTCGACGCGCGCCCGCAGGCGGCGGCGTTCTTCGCCGAGCTCAGCAGCCAGAACCGCTACGCGATCCTCTACCGGCTCCAGGACGCGA
This sequence comes from uncultured Actinomycetes bacterium, assembly GCA_963821685.1. Taxonomy (GTDB): domain Bacteria; phylum Actinomycetota; class Thermoleophilia; order Solirubrobacterales; family Solirubrobacteraceae; genus F1-60-MAGs163. The sequence goes on from CAWGEW010000009.1 coordinate 667,339, forward strand.
AGAAGCCCGAGACGCGCGCCCGGCGGCTCGAGAAGTTCGTCGCGATGCTCGAGGCGGGCGAGACGATCCACTGATCGATTTCAGGCCCGCGCCTACGTAGGGTTATCCGGTGGACGCGATGCCGCTCCCAGAGCACCCGGTTCTCCGTTCCCTGGCCGAGCGCCTCGAGGCCGCGCGACAGGTCGCCGAGGTCTGGGACGCGCGCTGGCGCCTCGTCTACCTCACCACCGACTATCTGCTGTCGGTGCGCGCGACGGCGCTCGAAGCGGCCCCGTCGATCGGTGAGCCCGTCTACTCGGCGCGAACCGGCGAGCTGCGGAACGCGTGGCCCGGGGCGGCGACGAACGAGAGCTGGGTTGAGCTGACCAGGCGCCGGCTCCCGGCGATCGCCCACGACCTCGCGGGCGGCGTCGACGAGCTGCGTCGTGAGCCGACGCCCGAACTGGCTGGAGACCTCGCCACGCTGACACCGCGTCCTGGCGACTCGATGACGTTCGATCACGCCGACATCAAGTTCGGCCGCCGGACGACGCCCTTCGTCGTCATGGGAACGCGGATCAGCGATGACGAGGGCGTATTTGCCGGAACGTGCTGGATCGCAGTCCCGGCGCTCTCCGGTGCGGCCGTGTCGATGCTGGCGACCGGCGACCACCGATCGCTCGAGCGCCTGCTCGGCATCGTCACGCCGGAGCGCCGGCCCGGCGCGGTCCTGTTCGCCGACCTCGAAGGCTCGACCGCGCTCGCCAAGACGCTCCCGGCAGCCGAGTACTTTCGCCTGGTGCGGCGCCTGATGACCTGGGTCGACGACGACATCGTCGGTCACGGCGGGCTCGTCGGCAAGCACGCAGGCGACGGCGTGACGGCGCTGTTCCTGACCGAGCAACACGCAAGCGAGTCTGCCGCGGCGAGGGCGTGCATTGAAGCGATGCGGGCGATCCGCGCGCGCACGGCAGAGATCGCTCAGCGCAGCGACCTGGACCCCGGCGAGGTGGTGCTGCGGTTCGGGCTGCACTGGGGCGCGAGGCTGTACGTCGGCCGGCTGCTCACGAGCGGGCGCGCGGAGGTGACGGCACTCGGCGACGCGATGAATGAGGCCGCGCGCATAGAGGCGAGTGCGTCCGGCGGGCTCGCGCTCGCATCGAAGGACCTGATCGAGCGCCTCGACGGCGCCGACGCCGCGGCGCTCGGGCTCGATTCCGGCCTGCGCTTCACACAGCTGGCGGACCTCAGCAGCGCCACGGACAAGGCGCGCCGCGACGCGCCGTCGATCGCCGTCTGCGACGTGTAGCCGCCGGCTACGCCGGCTCGATGTCCGCGAGCGCGCGGCGCCCCATCACGCCGGGGACCGGCTCTGCGTGATCGGTCACGACGCGAAACCCATGCTCGAGCTCATGCTCGGTGAGTGACCGCCGCCATCCGTACATGTCGCGCACGACGACGTGAGCGGCCCGGGTCTCGAGAACCCGCACCGTGCGCTCGCCGCTTGCCCACACCTGTCCGACTTCAGCCATGACTCACTTCCCGGCTCGTCCCCCCTGGGTCACTCCACCATGTCACTCCGGGTTAGCGCCGGGTAATTATTTTGGTCACTAGGCTGCGCGGCATGTGGCCCGTCATCATCACCGTCGTCGTCATGGTCCCGCTGCTCGTGCTGGCCTGGGCAAAGTTGCGCCGGCGATGACCGCAGACACCCGTCAGCGCAGCGCCGTCGTCTTCGGCGCCCGCAACATCGGCCGGGCGGTGATCGACCTGCTGGTCGCCAACGACTGGGCCGTCGGCGGGGTCGCGCGCTCGCAGAGCACGATCGACGGGATCCGCGAGGCCGGCGCGATGGCGCTGAGCGGGGACGTCACGGACCCGGCGAACGTGCACGCCTGCCTCGAGCAGGTCGGCGCCGCACACGGCGGCGTCGACCTCGTCGTCAACGCGGCCGTCGGCCTACGGCGGCGACCGCAGCGGCCCGTTCGGCGGCGGCCCGCTCGCCGAGGCCGACCCCGGTGCCTTCGACTCCTGGGCCGCGGCCACGGCGCACTCGGCGTTCTCGTTCCTGTCCGGCGCCGGGCCGCTATGCCGTCGCCCAGGGCCGGCCGGCGACGCTGATCCAGCTCACCGGCGGGTCGTCGCGCCGGGCGATGCCCGGGCGCGGGCTCTGGGCGGCCGGCGCGTTCGGCGTGCGCGCGATCACGCAGGCCGCGGCGCTCGAGCTGCGCCCGCAGGGCATCCACGTCGCGCTGCTGATCATCGACGCGGGCGTCGAGCCGCTCAGCGGCGCCGGGACGCCCGGGCATCCCGACCGAGCAGCTCGCCGATCCGCGCCAGATCGCCGAGGCCGTCAAGTTCCTCGCCGACCAGGGCCCGCGCGCGGCGACGCACGAGCTTCAGGTCACGCCGCTCGCGGAGCCCTGGACGCCGTGATTTTCGAGCCCGCCGCCGGTCAGTCTTCCATGTGGAACGTGAACATCCGCTCGGCGTCGATGCGCGCGTAGACCGGCCCGGAGTCGAGGAACTCCGTCTCCCACTGCGACCCGTAGCGCGGCACGTAGATATCCAGGAGCGTCTGCCGAAACCCAGCGTCCGTCCTCGCTCCGGATGTCGACCGGCACCGCGCGACCGTGGACGGTCACCGCGAACTCCTCGCCGGGAAGATGGGTGGCGCTGACCTGCGGGCGCGCGTGCGATGTGGCGGAAGCGCAGGGAGTCGGGCGCCGAGCCGAAATGGAACGAGCCGCGGTAGAAGATGCCGTCCACCGGCCCCGCGATCGGCCGCCCGTCGGCGGTCACGGTCGCAAGGGTGAGCAGGCACATGCCGGTGAGCCGCTCGGCGACCTGCTCCGCGGTCAAGCGCCGCTCCGGGGTGATGATCCGGAGCAGATGCGGCCCGGCGGCCGCGAAGCTGCGGTCGAGCAGCCCCTGCAGCTCGGCGAGGTCGGCAGGCGTCTCGTGCATCGGCGCATTGAATCAGCGCCTCATACGCGCCGGTAGCGCAGGTACACGACCCGCGAGCTGAACGTCTGCGTCTCGACGAGCTCGAGGTCGATCCGCTCGTCCAGGGCTGGAAAGAACGGCGTGCCTCCACCGATCACGACCGGGACTGACGAACACCCGGTACTCGTCGATCAGACCGAGCCTGGCGCACTCGGCAGGCCGAGCCGGCGCCGCCGACTGCGAGGTCCTTCCCGGGCTGCTCGCGGAGCTTCGCGACCTCCTCGGCGACGCCGCCCGTGGCCAGCGTGCGTTCCCGTCCACCGACTCGAGCGTGGTCGAGAAGACGATCTTCGGCAGCGCCTTCCAGATCCGGGCGAAGTCGAGCTCGACCTCCGGCGACGCTGGGTCGTCCTCGACCGTGTCCCAGTACGTCATCACCTCGTACAGCCGGCGGCCGCAGAGGTACGCGCCCAGGTCGCGGGTCTGGTCGTTGTGAAATCGTGCAGCTTCTGCAATTGCGTTGGCTACGCCACGCGCGTCGGCGGGCAGTTGTCCGAGTGAATCGATCCTCGACGCGATGCGGCAAGCCAACTGTGCTTTCGTTGAGATCGATGACCTGCAGGCCGCCGCGAGCAAGGTGATTGCGCGCCACACCGGCGCGGAAGCGGGCATCGTCACTTGCGGCGCGTCCGCCGGTAACTCACGCTCGCCTCGGCGGCATGCATGACGGGCGCAAATGTTGAATGGATGGATCAATTGCCAAACACCACCGGCCTTCCGCGCAACGAAATCATTTATCCGAAAGCGGGGCCATTCGACTACGAGCATCCACTCCGCGCGTCGGGCGCGAAGCTCATCCAGATCGACTATCACGCAGCAGACGCGCTCAAGCGAATCGAGATGGCGATCGGACCAAAGACGGCCGCCGTCGGCTACGCATGGTATCACGTCGATGAGAAACCCTCGGTCGCAAAACTCGCCGCGCTCGCGCATCGACACAAGTTGCCGCTCATTGTTGATGCCGCCATGTCGTTGCCGCCCAGGGAGAATCTCACACGCTTTATTCGTTGCGGTGCCGATCTCGTCGTGTACAGCGGCGGGAAACATCTTGGCGGCACCAGCAAGGCGTCCGGCATACTTTGTGGTCGACGCGATCTGATCCGCAGTGCGTGGGTGCAGATGGTGGACATGGACGTTCGGACGGACACGTGGTCATTGCAGCGCTGGTTGAGGAAGGCTGGATCACGCGTCCGCCGCGTCACGGCATCGGACGCTCGATGAAAGTCGGCAAGGAAGCGATCATCGGCTTGATGACCGCGCTTGAATTGTACGCGAAGCGCGATTTCAAGGCGGAACAAAGACATTGGCGTTCGCTTGCGGAGAAACTCGTGGACGGGCTTGTCATTCTCTCGACGCAAAGCTTGTTGTTCCCCAGCCCGACGGGTCAACCGTATCCGACCGTGCAGATCACGATCGCGCCGGCACGCAGAACAAATTGCGCGAGCACGTGCCCCGAATCATTCTTGCGGAGGATGAACAGGATGCTGGTCGCGCTTTCATTTACCCGATGTGCCTGAAACCAGAAGACGTGAAGCAAATCATCAACGCGTTTCAATTGATTACACGCAAACCCAGGAAAGCATGAGCACAAGTTACCTGATTCAAAACGGAGAAGTCTTCGACGGCAGCGGCAGTGCGTCCGCAAAACTGGACGTGCGCGTCAACGGCTCGACGATCGGCGCAGATGAATCGCGGTCTCAAGGCGAGCAACGAAACCGTGATCGACGCGACGGGGCTGTTGGTCGTGCCTGGATTGGTCGACCTCCACGTCCACGCGTTTACGGGCTTCGGGCAATTCGGTCTCGCGCCCGAGGAGATCGGTTTGCGCACGGGCGTGACGACGATGCTCGATGCCGGGACGACGGGCGCGCTTACTTATCCCGCTCTCAAGCAACTCATCATCGATCGAGGCGCGCGAGGACATCTTCGCTGTGCTCAACATTTCTGTAATCGGTTGCATGCAGGGACATCCGAAGGTCCTGCCGTTTATGGGCGAACTCAGCGACATCCGTTACGCGTACGCGCCCGCTGCTGTGGCGTGCATCAAGAAACACGGCCACCATTGATCGGAATGAAAGCGCGCGTGACGAAGGGGTTGGCGAACAATTCGCTCAAGAACGAGAAGGCGGGCTTTTACGGCGCGCTCGACGCAGCGAAGCAGACGGGCACGTTCCTGATGGTGCACCACGTCAACTCGGCGATTCCCGTGGAGGAATTTCTCGACTCGATGCGACGCGGCGACATCGTTACGCATCTCTATCATCCTCACAACAATTCACCGTTCGACAAGAAGATCGCGCAAGCCCGTCCGCGCCATGCTTCGCGCGCGCGATCGTGGCGTGA
>CAWGEW010000010.1:0-16049 GCA_963821685.1 uncultured Actinomycetes bacterium
CGACGACGGTCCGGACCGGTTCAGCGGGCGCGCGCGACGCGCGGTGGATCGAGCTGGATCCCCGCGAGGATGACCTCGATCACGAGGTCGATGTGCGCGTCGCGCTCGGCCGGGTCGAACGGGTCGGTCGGGTCGAACTCGCGCGCGAGCGCCTGAACCGTGAACGGCGCCGCGGCGCCGTGGGCGACGAGGAAGTGGAACGCCCGGCCGGAGATCGGACGGATGCGCCCGTCGGCCGCGAGGTGCTCGAGCAGGCGGCCGATCGGGGCCGTCAGCGGCTCGACGTAGTAGTCGTAGAGATACGTCAGGCGCTCGCTGCTCTCGCGGCCCTCGAGGTTCATCAGCCCGACCAGCTCGGGGCGCTCGGCGGACACCTGCAGGAAGCGGCGGATGATCAGCCGCAGCTGGTCGAGCGGGTCGGTCAGCGTCGGGTCGACAGCGCTCACCAGCTCGTTCGCCATGCCGCCGAAGCCCCAGTCCACCGCGGCGTACCAGAGCCCCTCCTTCGAGCCGAAGCGCTGGTGCAGCAGGTTGTGGCTGACGCCGAGGTCGCGGCCGAGCGCGTTGACCGAGACGCCGTCGTAGCCGTGTGTCGCGAATGCGCGAAGTGCGGCGCTGAGCATCGCGTCGACGGAGGCGGGCGACTCCTCGGCCTTCGGTCGTCCGGGGCGGCGGGTGGTGACCTTGGCGCTCATCGCGTGATCGTAGCGAAATGGATAGCCCACATACAACAACTTGACAGCCATCCATATCTGTTCTAGGTTGCGCCTCATGCCACGTGCACCTGACGAAACCGTTCCCGTTCTGATCGTCGGCGGCGGCGGCGCCGGCCTCACCGCGTCGATGCTGCTCGCCGGCCTCGGCGTCGAGACGCTGCTGGTCAGCGCGCTCCCGACGACCTCGCTGCTGCCCAAGGCCCACGTGCTGAACCAGCGCACGATGGAGATCCTCGAGGACGCCGGCGTCGCCGACGCGATCGCCGAGCGCAGCACGCCGGCCGACGCAGATGTCGGCCACGCGCGTTCTACGCCGGCTTCGCGGGCCCGGACCCGGACTACGGCCGGCGGATCGCCAAGCTCGAGTGCTGGGGCGCCGCAGGCGACGACGAGAACTGGCGCGCCGCGAGCGCCTGGCACCAGCTCAACCTGCCGCAGATCCGGCTCGAGCCGCTGCTGAAGGCGCGCGCCGAGGAGCTCTCCCCCGGCCGGGTCCGCTTCGACCACGAGCTGCTCGAGCTCGCGCAGGACGCGACGGGCGTCACGGCGCTCGTCCGCGACAAGGACGCCGGACGCGAGTACAGCGTCCGCTGCGACTACCTGCTCGCCGCCGACGGCGGCCGCACGGTCGCCGGCGCAGGTCGGCGTCACCTACGAGGGCCTCGGCGTCGTCGCGCAGACGGCGACGATCCACGCGACCGCCGACCTCTCGCGCTGGGCCAGCGATCCCGACGTCCTGCTGCGCTGGGTCTTCTCACCGCAGGCGGGCGCGCATGGTCGTGCTCGCGCCGATGGGCCCCGAGCGCTGGGGCCCGGACTCGGAGGAGTGGGTCATCCACCTCAACTACCCGGTCGACGACCCGCGCGCGCAGTCCGACGAGCAGGTCGAGGCCGACATCCGCAACGCGCTCGGCCTCGACGACGCCCCGATGGAGATCCACCTCATCACCCGCTGGTCGGTCGACGCGGTGATCGCCTCCGCCTTCCAGGTCGGCCGCGTGTTCCTGCTCGGCGACGCGGCGCACCGCCACCCGCCGACCGGCGGCCTCGGGCCTCACGAGCGCGATCCACGACGCGCACAACATCTGCTGGAAGCTCGCCGCGGTGCTCGCGGGCAACGCGGGGCCCGCGCTGCTCGACACCTACGAGCCCGAGCGGCGCGTCCGCCGTCGCGCGCAACGCGCAGCGCTCGCTCGAGAACGCGGTCAACCACTTCGCGATCGGCGGCCTGATGGGCGTGACGCACGAGCAGACCGCCGAGGAGAACCTCGCGAGCCTGCGCGCCTCTGGAGCGACACGCCCGAGGACGCCGAGCACCGCCGCGCGGTGCTGCGCGCGATCCGCGCGCAGTCGATGGAGTTCAGCGAGCACAACGTCGAGTACGGCTACACCTACGAGTCCGGCGCCGTCGTGAGCGACGGGACGCCGGCGCCCGAGCCGGTCGACGAGATCCGCCTCTACGAGCCGTCGACGCGGCCCGGGCGCGCCGCTGCCGCACGCGTGGATCGACGACGAGGACGGCCAGCGCCGCCCGATCAAGGACCTCGTGCGCCCGGGCGCTTCCTGCTGATCGCCGGCGAGGACGGCGAGGACTGGTGCGCCGCCGCGCGCGAGCTCGCCGACGCGCACGGCCTCGCCGCTCGACGCGCGTCCGCATCGGCCACATCGACGGCGACCTGTTCGACCCGCGCTGCACCTGGCTGCGCCATCGGCAGATCGGCCCCGGCGGCGGCGATCCTCGTGCGCCCCGACCGCTTCGTCGCCTGGCGCAGCGCGGGCCCGTCCGCCGAGCCCGGCGCCGAGCTCGCCACCGCGCTGGCCGCAGATCCTCGCCCGCCCGGCTCGACGTCGGTGCGTCGCCGGCATGAGCGACGCCACGACCTTCGACGCCGACGTCGCGATCGTCGGCTACGGCCCGGTCGGCCAGGCGCTCGCCGCGCTGCTCGGCCGCGCCGGCCACCGCGTCGTGGTCTTCGAGCGCTTCGAGAACGTCTACCGGCTGCCGCGCGCCGTGCACCTCGACCACGAGATCATGCGGCTGCTGCAGACGCTCGGCGTGGCCGAGGATCTGGCCGGCGAGATGCTCGCCGGTCCGCGACTACCACTGGTTCGGCGCCGACGGCGACCCGATCCTGCACGATCACGCCCCAGCTCCCGCCGCGTCCGGGCTGGGAGCCCGACTACATGTTCTTCCAGCCGGACCTCGAGGCGGCGCTCGACGCACGCGCGCAGCGCCGAGCCGACCGTCGACGTCCAGCGCGGCTGGATCGCCGAGAGGCTCGAGCAGGACGACGACCACGTGCGACGCTGCGCGCTGCGCGGCGACGACGTCCGGCGACGCGCGCACCGTTCGCGCACGCTGGGTCGTCGGCGCCGACGGCGCGAACTCGTTCGTCCGCGAGGCCGCCGGCATCACGCGCCGCGACCTCGGCTTCCAGGAGCAGTGGCTCGTCGTCGACGTCGAGCCGCACGACATGGACGCGCTCTCGACCTGCCGCCGGCTGCCAGTGGTGCGACCCGCGGCGCCCGACGACGCACATCCGCAGCGGCACGCGCCACCGCCGCTGGGAGTTCATGCTGCTCCCCGGCGAGCGCGCCGAGGACTTCGAGGACGAGCAGCGCGTCTGGGAGCTGCTCGCGCCGTGGTTCACGCCGGAGGACGGCGTGCTGACCCGCGCACACCGTCTACGAGTTCCGCTCGATGCTCGCCGAGCGCGATGCGCGAGCGGACGCGTCCTGCTCGCCGGCGACGCCGCGCACCTGACGCCGCCGTTCCTGGGCCAGGGCCTGTGCTCGGGCCTGCGCGACGCCGCGAACATCGCGTGGAAGCTCGACCTCGTGCTGCGCGGCGTCGCCGGCGAGGCGCTGCTCGACACGCGTCGACCCCGAGCGCCAGCCGCAGAACGAGTGGATCATCGCGTTCGCCGTCGAGCTCGGGAAGGTGCTCTGCCAGCTCGATCCCGCAGGCGCGCCGCCGAGCGCGACGCGGCGCTGCGCGACGCCGGCGACCGCCGCCGCTCGAGTTCGCGCCGCTGACCGGCGGCGCGATCGGCGCGACGCGCGACGGCGCGCCCGGCGCGCTCGCGGGACGCCTCAGCGTCCAGGGCCGCGTGCGCGCGGCGCGGCGGCGACGGGCTGCTCGACGACGTCGACCGGCGGCGGCTTCGACCTGATCGCCGCCGGCGGCGATCCGCGCGCAGCGCTCGACGAGGCGCAGCGCGCGCCGCTCGACGCGCTCGGCGTCACGCGTCGTCGCGCTCGACGCCGCACCCGGCGGCGCGCGACTCGACGGCGCGCCTGACCGCCTGGCTCGCCGAGCACGACGCCCACGCCGTCCTCGTGCGCCCCGACTTCTACGTCTTCGGCAGCGCCGCCACCGCCGGCCGACCTGCCCGCGCTGGTCGACGACCTGCGGCCAGCGCCTCAGCCTGTCCCAGCCGATCCCCGCAACCTGATCCAGGAGGAGTCCCGATGCCCGACACGAGCACCGTCATCCACCCCACGTTCCACCACTTCAACCTCAAGACGACGCGCCTGCAGGAGATGATCGACTGGTACTGCACGCTCGTCGGCGCCGAGGTGCATCTTCCAGGACGACGTCGGCGCCTGGCTCTCCAACGACGCGGCCAACCACCGGATCGCGCTGCTCGCGTTCCCGGGCTTCGTCGACGACCCCGAGAAGGACACGCGCACGGGCCTGCACCACAGCGCGTTCGAGTACGCGAGCTTCGAGGACCTGAACGCCAGCTACCTGCGCCTGCGCGAGGCCGGGCATCGAGCCGGACCTCTGCCTCGACCACGGCATGACGCTCTCCTACTACTACAAGGACCCCGACGGCAACCACGTCGAGCTGCAGGTCGACGTCTTCGGCGACTGGGCCACGTCCGACCGAGTGGATGCGCACGAGCGAGGACTTCCACGCGAACCCGATCGGCGCGTTCGTCGACCCGGCGAAGGTCGCCGACGCCGCCGCCGCGGGCGCGTCGTTCGACGAGATCCACCAGCGCGCGATGGCCGGCGAGTTCGCGCCGCCGGCGCCGCCCGTCGAGATCCCGACGGAGGGCTGACGCGATGCGCCTGGTCACCTTCGACGACGGCGCCGGCGCGCCGCAGGCCGGCGTCCTGCTCGGCGAGGAGATCGTCCCCGTCGCGGCGCTCGACGCGCCCGCCGGCTCGGTCCGCGGGCTGCTCGAGCAGCTCGACGCGGCCGGCCTCGCGGCGCTCGGCGAGCGCGCGGCGCGGCGCCGAGCGACCGCGTCGCGCGCGCGCGACGTGCGGCTGCTCGCGCCCGTCCCCGACCCCGAGAAGATCATCTGCATGGGCCTCAACTACTCGCGACCACGCGGAGGAGGCCGGCCAGGAGATCCCCGAGCACCCGCGCTGGTTCGGCAAGTTCGCCAACTCGCTCGTCGGCGACGGCGCCGACGTCGTCCTGCCCGCCGCCCACGCCGAGTTCGTCGACTACGAGGCCGAGCTCGCGGTCGTGATCGGCCGCCGCGCGCATCTGCGTCGAGCGAGGCGGACGCGCTCGAGCTACGTCGCCGGCGCGATGCCGCTCAACGACGTCAGCGCGCGCGACCTGCAGCTGCAGAACCCGCTGTGGACGAGCGGCAAGGCGATCGACACGTTCGCCCCCTGCGGCCCGGCGCTCGTGACGCTCGACGAGGCCGGCGACCTGCAGAACCTCGGCCGTGCGCACGCGCATCAACGGCGAGGTCGTCCAGGAGGGCAGCACGGCGCACGATGATCTTCGGCGTCGCCGAGACGATCGCCTGGCTCTCGCGCACGATGACGCTCGTCCCCGGCGACATCATCGCCACCGGGCACGCCCGCCGGCGTCGGCGGCTTCAAGGGCCTCTTCCTGCGCGACGGCGACACCGTCGAGGTCGAGGTCGACGGGCCTCGGCGCCGTGCGCAACCCGGTGCGCGCCGCATGAGCGCGCTCGACGCCCGCGGTCGCCGCGTTCCTCGACACGCGCATCACCGGCGTGCTGGCGACGGTGTCGAAGGCCGGGACGACCGCGGCAGTCGATCGTCTACTTCGCGCGCGACGGACGACCGTCTGCTGATCACGACCGAGGCGGGTCGCTGAAGGCGCGCGACGTGGAGCGCACGGGCTGGGCCTCGCTCTCGCGTTGCCGGCGCCGAGCGCGCCCTTCCCGTCGGCGACGCTCGCCGGGCCGGCACGGATCGTGACGACCGGCATCGGCCCCGCGACCGCGCAGATCATGCAGCGCATCATGGGTGCCGCCGAGCCGCCCGAGCCGCAGACCGACGAGGCGCTCGCGGCCGTCGGTCGCGTGATCCTCGAGATCACGATCGAGCGCGTCGGACCGGTGACATACATCGAGGACCAGGACTAGGCTCCCGCCCCATGGGACTGCTGCGAGGGAATGACGGCGGACGCCGCTTCGTCATGCGCGAGAAGCTGCTCGCGATCGGTGACGACTTCTGGATCGAGGACGACCACGGCGAGAAGGCCTACAAGGTCAACGGCAAGGCGCTGCGCGTGCGCAAGACGTTCGTCCTCGAAGACCCGTCGGGCAACGAGGTCGCGCACATCCAGGACCGCGTCGTCGCCGTGCGCGGGAAGATGGAGATCGAGCGCGACGGGCGCTCGCTGGCGACCGTGCACAAGCGGATCGTCGGGATCCGCGACCGCTTCGAGATCGACGTCGAGGGCGGCGAGGACCTGAAGGCCAAGGGCAACGTGCTCGAGCACGAGTACGAGATCAAGCGCGACGGCGACGTGATCACGACCGTCTCGAAGAAGTGGGTGCGCGTGCGCGAGACCTACGGCGTCGAGATCGCCGCGGGCGAGGACGCCGCGCTGCTGCTCGCGATCACCGTCGCGATCGACACGCTCACGCGCTGAGGCGCCGGAGAACGAACAACGGCCCGCTCTCGCGGGCCGTCGCGTCCTGCAGTACTCGTGTGTGGCTTAGATCACCGAGACGTTGACGGCCTTGGGACCCTTGTCCCCGGCCTCGGCGTCGTACGACACCTTTGCGCCCTCGGCGAGCGACTTGAAGCCGTCGCCGGAGATGCCCTGGTGATGAACGAAGAGGTCCTTACCGGCCTCGTCGGGCGTGATGAATCCAAAGCCCTTTTCGTCGCTGAACCACTTCACGGTTCCAGTTGCCATCTGATGCTTCCTCCTGTGCGGGCGAAACGCGGAGGTGCTGATGAGCAACGACTGCGGACGCGTGCACTACTTGAAATCGCCGCGCTGTGTGCGCGGCGTGTCAAGTGACTGTAGCCGTCGCCCGGTACCATGAGCGGATCGCCTCAAAGTCTGAAGTCATCGCGTCCACCGCCTTTTTCCTTCCGGACGTCGATGTCCGCCTGCAGGAGCGCGAGTACGGCCGCCTGCAGGAATGCGCAGAGCGGTCGACCGGGTTCCCGCCGATCGAGAGCCGGATCGAGCGGCTCTCCTGCCGCATCGGCGGCAAGGACTGCACGGTCGAGGTCGGGCAGACCGACCCCGTCGACGGCACGACGGTCGTCGCGATCCTGGACCTCGGCCGCCACCTGCCCTACGGCGTCTTCACGACCGCGGATCCCGACGCGCCGGCGCACCTCGTCGGCAAGCGGATCTACTCGCTGACGACGTTCACCTCATAAGGCTGAGGTAGCCGCCGGGCGCGGCTGCAAAGATGCCGCCGCGATGACCGACCTGACGCCCGACGCCGGCGCGGACCTCGCCGAGCGCCGCAGCCACGCCGCCCATCACGACGGGCACGGCGGGTCGCGCCACGACCGCATCCTGTCGATCGCCGAGGCGGTGCTGCTCTCGTGCGTGGCGCTGTTCGCGGCGTGGGGCGGCTACTGCGCGGCGTCGTGGGACACCCGGTCGTCCGACCTGCTCGCGCAGTCGCTCGAGGTGCAGGTCGCCGCGCAGTCGGCCTCGGAGGAGGCGCTGCAGATCCGCACGTTCGACTGCGGTCGCGTTCGATGCCGCGTTCGACGCCTACGTCGCGCACGACACTCCCGCGTTCAAGCTCGCCGTCAAGCGCCTGCGCCCGGAGTACCGCAACGCGTTCAACGCCTGGCTCGCCCAGCGCCCGCTGACGAACAAGAACGCCGTCGCGGACCCCTCGCTGATGCCGCAGTACAAGGTCACCCAGCAGGCCGAGGCGAAGGCGTTGACGGCGAAGGCCCACGCCTCGTTCAAGGCGGCCAGCGCCGCGGGCAACACGTCGGACAAGTACGTCCGGCTCACGGTGATCCTCGCCAGCGTGCTGTTCCTGATCGGGATCAGCGGGCACTTCAAGGTTCCCGCGGCGCGCTACGGCCTGATCGGGATCGGCCTGATCCTGATCGTCTACAGCCTCGTCTCGATGCTCGGTCTCCCCGGCCCACCGGGCTGAGATAGCGTGCGGGCATGCCCGTCAACGGTCTGCACCACGTCACCGCGATCACCGGAAACGCCGCAGCGCAACGTCGACTTCTACGTGCGCGTCATGGGCATGCGCCTGGCCAAGAAGACGGTCAACCAGGACGACACCGGCGTCTACCACCTGTTCTACGGCGACGAGCAGGGCTCGCCCGGCTTCGACCTGACGTTCTTCGAGTATCCGAACGCGATCCCCGGCCGGCACGGCGACGGCATGGTCCACACGGTCGTCTTCCGTGTCGCCTCCGAGGCAGGCGATCGACTTCTGGGAGGCGCGCCTGGCGGCGACGGCGTCGCGACCGTGCGCGAGCCCGGCCGGCTCGCGTTCACCGACCCCGAGGGACTCGGCCTCGAGCTGCGCGTCGAGGACGTCCCCGACGAGCCGCTGACGCCGAACGCGCCCGACGTCCCGCAGGAGGTCGCGCTGCAGGGCTTCGCGGGCGTGCGCGCGTACGCGCTCAGAGCCGCGCGCAGCGCGCCGATGCTCGAGCGCGTGCTCGAGTTCACCGACGAGGGCGACGGGCGCTTCGCCGCGCGCGACGAGACGCGCGGCGGCTGGATCGCCTACGAGCCGCCGCCCGGCCGAGCGCGGGCGCCAGAGCGCCGGGACGGTGCACCACATCGCGTGGTCGATCGGGCTCGGCGACCAGGACGCCTGGCAGCAGCGCGTCACGCAGGCCGGGCTGCACGCGACCCCCGTGATCGACCGCTTCTACTTCCGCTCGATCTACTTCCGCGAGCCGAGCGGCATCCTCTTCGAGCTCGCGACGCGCGGCCCGGGCTTCACGGTCGACGAGCCGCTCGAGACCCTCGGCGAGGGCCTCGCGCTGCCGCCGTTCCTGGAGCCCCAGCGCGCGAGCATCGAGGCGCGGCTCGCGCCGCTCCCGACGCCGCGCGGCGGCCACGAGCCGGACTGAGAACCCGGCCTGAGAAGCTCAGCGCTTCCCGGACTTCGCCTTCACGAGCGTCAGCTTCACGAGCGTGCGCGTCGAGTTCCCGGACGCGTCGGCCGCGCGTGAGGTCGACCGTCACGTGCGCGCCCTTGCCGGCCTTCAGCGCCTTGCGCAGGTCCTTCTGCGCGAGCGAGCCGAGCGTCAGCGTCACGGTCTGCGTGCCGGTCTTCGCCTGTCTTCGACGTGTAGGGCTTCGTCGGGGCGTGCGCGGTCTTCTTCCCGCGCTTGGTCTGCAGGTCGGCGGTCGCGCTCAGCGAGCAGGCCTCGTTGCACTTCAGCTTGAACGTGATCTTCGTGGTCTTCGACGTCACCTTGAGCGTCCGCGACTTGGTGACGAACGTCACCTTCGGCTTGGTCTTGTCGGGCGCGGCCGGCTTCGTCCGGGGCTGCCGGGCGTCGTCGTGTCGCTGCGCGTCGCGACCGACGTCCCGCCCGCCGCGTCACGCCAGACGGCGATCGTGCGGTCGGCGCCGGCGGCGATCGCGACCGAGTTGGCCTGCTCGGGCGCTGCCGTAGCCGATGACGGTGTTCGCGCCGCCGATGTCGACGACGTGCATCGCGCCGTCGCCGGGATCGCCGTAGGCGACGCTGGTCGAGCCGCTGGGCGCGACCGCGATCGCGGGGTCGGAGACGATCTGCGTGGTGTACGAGCCGACGGTTGCCGGCGGCTCCGAAGGCGGCGCCGGGCGCCTGGATCGCGGCGTGAATCACGCCGTTGCCCGCCCATGCCGCGGCCGTGCCGCCCTGCGGCGTCGGCACGAGCTCGATCGAGTAGGCGCCGTCACCGAGCGTCACCGGAGCGGCGAACGCCGTGGCAGCGGCAGCGCGCACGGCGTACTGCGCCGCGGTGCCGTTCGCCCACGCTGCGACGACGCTGCCGTCGGCATCGAACGCGACGCGGACGCTGACCGCGGCCTGGTCGCCGTCGGAGACGGTCTGCGGCGGGTCGAACGCCGCGGCGCCGGCGGGCCGCACGGCGACCCGCGCGCGGTAGCGCGTGATGATCTTGCGGTAGGTGACCGCGACGGCGCCACCGTTGCCGACCGCGATCTCGGGCGAGTCGATGCCCGGCGGTGCCGCTGTCGATCGTGACGGGCGCGCCGAACGCGCCGCCCGCCGGGAGCACTGACGACGTTCACGCCGTAGGTCGTGCCGACCTTCGTGCGGTAGGCCATCGTGATCGACCCGTCCGGGCCGACCGCGACGGCGACACCGTTCGTCCCGGCTGCGGGCAGGTCGACCTGAGGACGCGGCGGCTGAGCCGGCCGGGACGACGGTGACGTGTGCGGCGCCGCCCGACGCCCAGGCGACGGCCAGCGTCCCGTCGGCGCCGAGATCGGCGTCCGTGTTGACCGCGCCGTCTGACGCGGTGCCAAGCGCGGTGCGCGCGTCGAAGTGGCCGGCGCGGTCGCCGCCGGCGAGCCACGGGGCGGTGCCGTCGGAGGAGACGACGAGCGACCGGCCCGCGCCGGACACGAACGCCTGCGCGGGCGCCGCCGCAAGGCCGCTCGCCGGCGCAGGGGCCAGCGAGGAGGGGGCTGACCAGGACGGCGCAGCAGACGCCGCGGCCGGCGCGGCGAGGGCGAGGACTGCGGTGAGGACGGGAACGAGTGTGGTGCGGGGCATGTGAGCTGTAACCGCCGACGGGCGCAGCGGTTGCGGGTCAGGGGTGAACATCGTGAGATAGTCGGCCGGTGCCCGAATCCACGCAGTCCTCCTCCCCGCTTGTCAAGCTCATCGACCTTGATGCCTCGCAGGTGACCGTTGTCGAGGACACGCCCGCACGGCACGCTCGCGGTCGGCATCAGCGAGGGACAGCCGTTCGCCGTCTCCAACCGCTGCCGCCACCTCTTCGCCTCGCTCGGGAAGGGCAAGGTCACCGACGACGGGTGTCTGGAATGCCCGGCGCACGCCGCCCGCTACGACGTGCACAGCGGCGCGATGGTCCGCGGCCCACAGGGTGCGTTCAAGCCGATTTCCGGGGCCGTCAAGGCGACCGCGGGCGCACGCGCACTGAAGACGTTCAGCGTCGAGGTCCGCGACGGCGCGATCTGGCTCGTCGCCTGAGCGCGCGAGCCGATGAGCAGCGTGCAGGCGTCGACCGGCCTCCCCAGCGAGGCCGCGTGCGTGGTGATCGGCACGGGCGTGCTCGGGAGCGCCGCGGCGTCAGCGCTCGCGCGGCGCCTCGGCAGCCAGGTCGTCGTGCTCGAGCAGTTCGAGCCGGGCCACCGGCGCGGCTCATCGAACGACCACTCGCGGATCATCCGTCACAGCTACGACAGCGTCACGTACACGCGTCTGACCCACGCGATGTTCGCCGCCTGGGATGCCGTCGAGCGTGAGAGCGGTGTCCGCCTCGTGCTGCAGACCGGCGGGCTGGACCTCGGCGACCCGGCTGTCTCGCGCAGCATCGACGAGCTCGAGGCGACCGTCGACGCGCTGAGCCAGGTGGGCATCCCGTTCGAGCGCCTCGACGCCGGCGAGGTGCGCCGGCGCTGGCCGCAGTGGCAGATCGCGGACGACGTCAGCGGGCTGTTCCAGGAGCACGCCGGCATCCTCGACGTCCGTCGCGCATGCGAGGTCCAGCTCGCGCTGGCTCAGGCGCACGGGGCGGACGTGCAGACCGCGACCAAGGTGGAGCGGCTCGAGGACCTCGGCGGCGAGATCGCCGTCCACACCAGCAGCGGAGTGATCCGCGCGGGCCACGTCGTCGCGTGCACGGGCAAATGGACGGCGCGGCTGCTCGCGGACCTGAAGGACCCGTTGCCGCTGCGGCACACGGCCGAGCAGGTCACCTACGTACGCAGCGCGGACCTCGCCGCGTTCGCGCCCGAGCGCTTCCCGATCTGGATTCGCCTCGGGGACCCCTGCTTCTACGGCTTCCCGGTCTACGGCGAGGCCGCCGTCAAGGCCGCCCAGGACCTCGGCGGCCCGGAGGTCGAGCCCGGCGACGAGGAGAGCGAGGTCGATCCGCTGCGCGTCGACCGCGTCATGGACTTCCTCGCCGAGCAACTCCCCAGCGCGGTCGGCCCGATCGCCTACAGCCGTTCCTGCGTCTACGACCTCACGCCGGACCGCGACCTCGTCGTCGGCCCGCTGCCGGAACACCCGCGCATTCTGGTGACGGCCGGCAACGGTCACGCAGCCAAGTTCGGGGCGCTGTTCGGCAGCATCCTCGCCGACCTCGTGTGCGACGGCACAACTGCTCACCCGATCGATCCGCTCAGTGCCGGACGGCCCGAACTGCGTCGTGGATTCGAGGCCGGCAGCTAGACTGATAGTTCGGGCGTCGATTCAGAAGGGGTCCTAATGACCCGAGTGTGTTGCCCAGGCTGTCAGGTCCGCTTTGAGCGGGCCATGGAAGCGACCCTCACCCATTGTCCGGGCTGCGGGGGCGATCTTTCGCCGCTTCCGAAGGGCTCTGGGCTACCGGCTGTACGACGCTCCCGCGGAGCGACCGCTGCTCGTCCAAGCCCTTGTCGCCTCGCGGCGCCCCGCCCCGGAGACCTCGCCATGACCGACCCCGAGATGATCACGTTGCGCGCCGTCAGCAGTGACGCACGCCGCCGCGCCGATCCGCGGAGCAGGTCTAACGACGTCAACGGCGAACCGCGGCAGGATGTGGTCGTGTCGCCGGACGCGCAGGGCTCGCGCTTCACCTGCGAGTGCGGCACGGTGCTGCGCAGCCTCGGCAAGGGCCGTCACCGCATCTACTTCCCGCTTTCAGAACAGACGCTGACCAATCCGATAACGACACGCGCCTGCCCCGAGTGTGGGCGGCAGCTCCCAGGAAAGAACAGGCCCGCCTGATGACCGAACCGACCAAGCGCCCGCTCTCCCCGATGGCAGCTCGCGCGCTCGCCCGCCGTGAGGAACGCCTCGTCGAGATCGCCGAGCAGATCGACACCGGCCACCTCGTGGTCCGCCAGATGACCGACGCCGAGCGCGAGAAGCTTGATGCGCGCCGCGCCTCGCGGCCGAAGCCCAAGCAGAAGCAGAAGAGCCGCTAGTCAGCGACTCAGGACAGCGCGCCCGGGGGCAGCACGAACCGGCGCGGCGCCTCGGGCGGCGCTCCGCCGCTGCCCGCGCCGAAGCGGTCGCCGTGCAGACCACCGGTCGCAACCTTCGCGACCGACTCCTCCGGCGCCCCGTCGTGTGCGGTGATCCACGTCATGACCTCCGCGAAGTCTGCGCCCTCGGCGAGGATCGCGGCCCGCGCGATCACCTTGCCGCCCGAGGCGTGAGGACGCGCCAACCGTGTGACAAGTGTGCGGATCGCGTCGTCTTCCATCCGGTGAACGATAGACCCGGGGTGAAGGCCGTCCGCTGAACGCGCGAACGCACGGGTGGCCGGAAGCCGTCAAACCGCAGGTTCGCGTTGGCGGCAGACACGCAAACCCGTGCAAATCGCGCACCGCTCTCCGGTGCAGCAGGCGTGGCCGTAGCTTCGGCGCCCCAGACGCGAATGACCGAGGGCCCCGGCAGTCGCATACGTGCTCCGAAGCTTCCCCCCAGCCTTCGAGCACGGACCGCCGGGGCCCTCGTGTCTCCTTCGGCGCAAACGCCTCGGAGCATGAGCCTGCGAAAAGCCGGCGGTCGCCCGCGCGGCCGCCCCGTCGCCCTTGGGGGGAAGCGGGCAACGGAGCGGAACGCGTCAGACAAGAGCCGCACCCATCCGCGGTGCGACAAGCGGCCGTCGCCCCGGCTGGAACAGCCGACACGGCGACGCGCCACTATCGAGCCTATCGGCAAAGCTACGCAACTCTCAATGTTAGATTGAGGGTCTGGCGGTCACAACGCCTGGCACCAGGCGAGTGCCTCGGCGCGCGTCTCGAAGCGCGCGCTGGCGCCGATCGCGGCCTCGACGGATTCCTGATGGACGACCGCGACCGCGATGTCCTCCTCGACGAGCGCGGCGAGCCGCGCGTCGATCATCCGCTCGGCGATCTCGTGCACACGCGTCACGCGGTGCAGGTCGAGCAGCACGGCCGCGGTCGTCGCCGGCCCCTCGCTGAGCACGTC
The DNA here is from genome assembly GCA_963821685.1 of uncultured Actinomycetes bacterium. Taxonomy (GTDB): domain Bacteria; phylum Actinomycetota; class Thermoleophilia; order Solirubrobacterales; family Solirubrobacteraceae; genus F1-60-MAGs163. Next base: position 14,089 of record CAWGEW010000010.1, read on the forward strand.
GTCGATCGACCACAGCAGCCGCTCGGCCGCCGCGAACTCGAGATCGCCCTGCGCACCGACGACCGCGATGCCGCGGCCGTCCGGGGTCTGCGAGCGCTCCGTGAGATAGACGACGGGGGCCGTCCGCCCCGGGTGGTGCATCAGGTGCAGGTCGAAGCGCTCGGACAGCTCGCGCGCGACCGCGATGCCGCGCACGGTGTTGCCGTGCTGCGTCCAGCCGCGGGCTGAAGACGCCGATGCCGAACTCCGCGGGGCTCGCGGCGATCAGCCCGCCGGCGACGCCGCTCTTGGCGGGCAGGCCGACGCGCAGCAGCCACTCGCCGGAGAAGTCGTACATCCCGCAGGTGGCCATGATGCTGAGCGCGCACTCGGTGACGCCCTCCCCGACGACCTCGATCGCCGGTCACGGGATTCACGCCGCCGTTGGCGAGCGTCGCGGCCATCACCGCGAGGTCCGACGCCGTGACGGCGACCGAGCACTGGCGGCAGTACACGTCGATCGTCTGCTCGACGTCCGCGCGCAGCGACCCCGCGCTCGACATCAGGTAGGCGAGCGCACGGTTGCGGCTCGCCGATCCCGAGCTCGGACGCGTAGACGGCCTCGTCGACCGTCAGCTCGCGCCCGGCGAACGCCGACAGGCACTGCAGGATCCGCGTCGAAGCGCTCCTCCGGGTCGGCGCCGCGCACGAGCGACGTCGTCAGCAGCGCGCCGGCGTTGACCATCGGGTTCGGCGGGCGACCCGTGCTCGGGCTCGAGCCTGATCGCGTTGAACGCCTCGCCGCTCGGCTCGACGCCGACGCGCTCGAAGACCTCATTCGAGCCGAGGTCGTCGAGCGCGAGCGCGTAGACGAACGGCTTGGAGATCGACTGGATCGTGAACTCGACGCCGCAGTCGCCGACGCCGTAGCGTGGCCGTCCATGCTGACGAGCGCGATCCCGAACTGCTCGGGATCGGCGAGCGCGAGCTCCGGGATGTAGTCGGCGAGCGCGCCGCCGGTCTGCGGCGCCACGTCGTCGAGCAGCCGCTGCAGGCCGCCGGTCACCGGATCGAATCGCACCCGCGACATCGGCTAGCTGAAGTCCCACCCGTGCCGGCGTGCAAGCTCCAGCATCGCGGCGGGCTCGTCTGTCGTAGCGAGCACCTCGAAGAACTCTTCCATCCCCGCCGGAGCGAAGACGATCACGCGCTCCACCGGATGCGGCCCGAGCGTGCCGCCCTCATGCCGCACGCCCGCGGGGATGTGGATCGTGTCCCCCGGTTCGAGCTCGTGCGGCTCCGTGCCGACCGTCATCCACAGCCGGCCCGCGGTGACGTGAATCGTCTCGCTCGCGGCCGGATGACGGTGCGGGGGCAGCTGCCAGCCCGGCGGCGCCTTGTCGGTGAGCAGCGTGAATGCGCCACCAGTGTCGGCGCCGCGGACGGCGATCACCGTTTCAACGCCGCCGGGAAGGGAAAGCCGCTCCATCGCGCGATCCTATGTCGGAGCACCCGGCGTTACCTTGGAACGTCACGTCTCACCATCGAAGCACTAGCTCTGGAGCCCTCATGACGTATTGCCTCGCCCTCCGACTCGATGAGGGACTCGTCTTCCTGACCGACACGCGCACGAACGCGGGCGTGGACGACGTCAGCACCTTCCGCAAGCTCCACGTCATCCGTGCGGCGCCCGACCGGCTGTTCGTCCTCGAAGCCGCCGGAAGCCTCGCCACGACACACGAGGTGCTCGACCGCATCGACCGCGACCTGGAGGTTCCCGGCGACCACGAGAGCCTCGCGACCGTCGGTCATCTGTTCGAGGCCGCGCTCTACGTCGGGCGGCTGAACCGCGAGGTCACGGCAGCTCACAGCGAGGCGCTCGGGAGCGACGCCGACGGCGACGTTCATCCTCGGCGGGCAGATCAGCGGCGGCCGGCCCGACCTGATGCTCGTCTACCCGGAGGGCAACTACATCCGGGTCT
>CAWGEW010000011.1:0-204210 GCA_963821685.1 uncultured Actinomycetes bacterium
AGCTCCGGTGAGCCCTCGTACCTCAGCCAGATCCCGCTGCTGTTCGGCGGGTCCGCCGTCGACCCGGGCGGTGCCCCCACGATCGTCTGGAACGGCTCGCTCGGCGCGAACGCCGCGAACCCCGTCGCGTACCTGCCCTACCGCTGCTCCGGCGTCGACACGTCGGCGGCGTACGGGTTCCAGCCCGGCGACGGGCCGCAGTGCCCGACCGGCTCCGTCGGTCCGGCAGGCCCGACAGGACCCGCAGGCCCGACAGGTCCCGCCGGCCCGGCGGGCCCGAACGGAGCCGATGGGACGAACGGGACGAACGGCGCGAACGGAGCCGATGGCACGAACGGGGCCAACGGGACCAACGGCACCAACGGCGCGGCGGGCCCGAAGGGCGATGCAGGCGCGAGCGGCGGCGCCGTCGCCGGGGCATCCACCGGCTCCAGCCCGGTCCGCATCCTGAGCGCACGGGTCAAGCGCGGCATCCTGCTTATCAAGCTCACCTGCCCGGCCAGCGCCGGCCTCTGCGACGGACACGTGCGCGTCTGGGCCGGAGGCCTGATGCTCGGACCGATCGCGTTCGACGCGCGCGGCGGCAAGACCGTGACCGCCCGGCTGCGTCTCTCCAAGACCAGGCAGGAGCGGGTGCGGTCGAGCGGACGACTGAAGGTCGTCGTCGTCGCGCGCAACCGCGCGGGCGTCGGCTCGCAGACCGTCCGCGCGTTCTGACTCCAGCTCGTCCCCGGTCAGCCGGCGGCCGCCACGACCTCCACCGCGACGTAGTTCCACTGGTGGTTCGTCGGCGCGTTGTCGTGGATCGTCACGAGGCCCGGGGCGACGTTCGGCGCGGTCGTCGACTGCACCCAGAACGTGTCGCCGCTGCCGGTGTCCAGCCACTGGTCCTGCAGGACCTGGTCGGCGACCGGGGTTCGCGCGACGCGAGCCGTCCCAGTCGTTGCCGACGGCAAACACCCACGAGCCGGTCTGGACGCCCGGGCAGGTAGATGTCGGGAGCGCCCGTCGGCGCACCCGTCGCCCCGCGACGCCCGGGCCGGCCGCGTTCGTGAACGCGATCACCGTCAGCGCAGCCGTCGAAGCCCGTCCGCAGCGGCGTCGCCGTCACGGTCGCGTTCGTGAGCGACGCCGATCGCCTTCGCATTCCAGATCTCGGACACCCCGGACTGGCTGTCGCTGCGCTTGACGAGCGTCCAGGTCAGCCCGCCGCCGGTGACCGTCGATCGCTGCGCCTGAAGCGCGCCGGCGGCCCGTCATAGCGAGACGAACGCGAACAGCTGCTCGCCGGCGGCCGCAGTCGTCAGCGTCGGCGACATGAGCGTCCCCTTGGCGTGCTGATCAGCTTCTTGTCGATCGAGATCGTCCGCCGGTGGGGGCGCGCTGTTGTCGACCGTCACGGTGACCCCAGGCGACACGCCGACGTTGCCGGCGGGATCCGTCGCCTCGGCGGTCAGACGTGTGTTCCCGCCGTCGCCGTGCGCGTGTCCCACTGGCGCCAGGAACGGCGGCGACGTGACGCTGCGCCGACCGGCTGGCCGTCGACCTTGAACTGCACCTTCGTCACACCGTTGGCGTCGGACGCCGTAGCGCCGAGCGCCACGATCCCCTTGATCGTCGTCCCGCCGACGGGGTCGGTGACGTTGACCTGCGGCGGTTCGTCGTGTCGAGCGGCGGTGGCGGGGGCGGCGGCGGAGGCGGCCCGACGGACCCGGCGAGCACCTCGACTGCGGCGAGGTTCCAGCGGTCCCCGGTCGGCGCCGTGTCATTGATCGTCACGCTCGTCCCGGAGGTCGCGGTGGGCGCCGAGCGCGACTGCACCCAGAAGGTGTCGCCGGCCCCGGTGTCGACCCACTCGAAGCGCTTGTCCTGCCCCGCCGGGCGTGCGGGCCGTCGGCGCGGTCCCAGTCGTTGCCGACGCCGAACACCCAGCGAGCCGGCCGCGGTGGTCGTCAACGAGACGCTCGGGGCTCCGGTCGACGCGCCCAGCCCGGCAGACGCCCCGACGCCGCTCGACCCGCTGAACGCGATCACCGAGAGCATCTGGTCGTAGCCGCTGCCTGCGAGGGCGTGGACCTGACCGTGAAGCCCACCGGCGTCGCCGGCGCCTGCGCCTTCCAGATCTCGGATGTCCCGGCCGGGTGTTCGCGCGGCGCACCAGCGTCCAGAAGAGGCCGCCGCCGGTGACGTGGAGGTCTGACCGGAGGTCGCGCCGTCGGAGGCGACGAACGCCAGGATCAGATCGTTGCCGTGAGCCGTCGTCAGGGTCGGCGTCGTGACCGTGCCCCGGCCGGTCTGGCTGACACTGCCGTCGATCGTCGAGCGGACCGCTGGGCGGCGGTGGTGGCGGGGGTGGCCCGACCGGCGTGTTCGACACGACGAGCGGGACTGCCGGCGTCGTGTTGATCCGTCCCTGCGCGTCGGTCGCGCGCGCGGCGAACCAGTGCTCACCGTCGACGAGGTTCTGGGTGTGGCAGATGAACGAGAAGGATCCCGCCAGGCCCGATGTCGTGCCGAGCGATGCGCCGTCGACGAGGAACTGCACGCCGGTTGCGTCGGGAACGGACGAGGTGGCCGAGAGCGCCGTGTCCCCGGTGATCGTCGTCCCGAGCGCCGGAGCGCTCCACGCGAGCACCGGCGGCGTCGTGTCCGGGTGCAGCACCTGGCCCGGGGTCACCGCGCCGCTGGAGATCGTCACCTTGACGTCGGTCTCGTTGTTGGTCTCGTCGGCCTCGACGAGGTCGTTGTTCGGGTCGGTCATCGCCCGGAACCAGTACGTGCCGTCGGCCAACCCGTCGATCGGGATCGCCTGGCCGGGATCGCGGTAGTCGTACTCGTCGGCCGCGCCGACGGAGAGGCCGCGCAGCGTCGTCGGGTCGGCGCAGCTGCCCCGGCTCCCCAGGAACGGCGCCGCGTGTCGGGACCGTGCGAGTTGTAGATGATAGGAGTCGTCGATGCAGAAGCCGTTCTTCGGCGACATCGCGACGGGCGCGCCGATGCCGCCGTCCGCGGCGACGGCGTAGAGGCCGAACGCCGCGAGCGGGAAGTGGAAGTGACCGTGCTCGGCGTGGAAGACGAAGGTGTCGGGCGACCGCGACGATCGCGACCTGCGACCAGTTGCCGGCGGCGTTGTGGGTGAAGATCTGCTGCGTGCCGCGGTAGTCCGCCGAGGCGTCGGTTGTAGGCACGGCTGGATCTCCAGCGGTCCCGGGACCGTTGTTGTAGACCAGGTGCGTGTAGCGGAACTCGCGTGCCCGCGCGGTGTTGACCATCGAGAACGAGTTCGTCGGGATGATCGTCTGCAGGTCCGGTGGGTTCACGACCGCCGACGCGGCGGCTGGAAATGCCGCAGCGATCGCGAATCCGGCCAACAGGATCCCAGCGCGATGCGCCAGCCCAGCAGTCCTGCGTCCCATCACGACTCCCAACGTTCGGCCCCGACCCTCCGAATTCCGACACTAGACCCAGATCCGGTGCGTGTAAACCGTTGGGGTAGGACAAACGGATGATCCTGGTCGCCGGCGTGCAAGAGTCCGGGTACCCCAGACGTTGCCGCGCGCCGACCAGGGCCCCGGCTGACCGCCGCGACGCGTTGCAACTGAGATGCTCGGCTCTTGACGCTCGAGATCTTCATCCTCGCGCTGGCGAGCACGATCCGCCCCACGAGCCTCGCGGCGGTTTACGCACTGCTCTCGACGCAGTCGCCGCGCCGCTTCATGACGGCCTACGTGATCGCGGGCATGGTGTTCACGATCGCGTTCGGACTGCTCGTGATCTGGGCGTTCGACGGCATCGACATCAACTCCGGCAGCGACCGCACCAAGGGCATCGCCGAGATCGGCGGCGGCGCGCTCGTGCTGCTGCTCGCCGTGCTCCTGCTGCACCGGCCGGATCGCCGGGCGGCACGCCGATGATGCGCCCGACGCCCCGCACCGCTGGGACAAACTGCTCGAGCACCGGCTGACGCTGAAGACCGCGGCGATCGCGGGTCCGGCGACCCACATTCCCGGGACTCTTCTACCTCGTCGCGCTGAACGTCATCGTCGCCAGCAAGCCGACCGTGGCCGGCCGGGCTGTTCGAGGTCCTGCTCTACAACGTGATCTGGTTCGTGATCCCGATCGGCGCGCTCGTCGTCTGCATCATCGAACCGGCAGCCGCACTCGAGGCGGTCGGCGCGATCGAGGCGTGGACCAAGCGCCACTCGCGCCCGATCATCCTCGTCGTGACGTTCGGCGTCGGCGCCGGACTGCTGATCCGCGGCCTGCTGACGCTCTGATCAGTAGCCCTTGTGGATGTTCGTCGTCACGTCGAGCGACCCGTTGCAGTCTTCCTGGCCGTTCTTGTAGTTCGCGCTCTGCGCTGTCACATGCACCCGCGTCGCACTCAGGAACGTCCCCGTGACCGTCGTCGTGCCGAACTCGGGGAACTGCGCATCGAAGGCCTTGCCCTGGAAGCTCGTGCCGGCGAGCGGCATGGCGTGCACCGAGAGCGTCCGCGGACGCGGTCACGTTCGACGGCGCGCAGGTCAGCGGGATCGACGCCGAGACGTTCACCAGGCGCTTGCCGGCCTGCGTGGACACCGTCAGGCTGATCTTGTCGCCGGTGTAGATGCCGTCCGCGGGAACGTTCGACGGCTTGGTCGCCTTCTTCTTGATCGGCACGCACTTCTTCTTCTTCAGCTTCGTGCCCTTCTTGCACTTCTTCTTCGCGGCCGATCCGACGCCGCCGCCCGCGGCGAGCGCGGTTGTCGCCGAGCCGGCGACCAGCGCCAGGCAGAGCGTCAGGGCGACGAGGACGAGCGTGCTGCGACGCGAGATCATCGCGCCAAGCTACCGGACCAGCGTCCGATCCCGGCAGGTCAGCCGGCCGGCGCGTCGTGCTCGGCGACGAGGCGCTTCGGCGCGCGCAGCCGCCAGGCGTCCTCGAGCAGCTCGGCGAGCTCCTGCGAGTCGATCGCCTCGAGCCGGGCGAGCACGTACGGGTAGCCGTCGTAGTGGGGCGTCGTGAAGAAGACGTCCGGCTGCCCCTGAAGCAGCGCCTCGCGCTCGCCCATGTCGACCACACGCAGCACGAGCGCGTCGGGGTCGGTGCGCAGGCGGCACATCAGGCCGCGGCCGGTGAACTTCAGCGCCGGCGTTCCGTACGACGTCGACTCCTCGACGCCGGGAAAGCGCGATCCGATCTCGACGACGTCCTTCCAGGTGGGCATGCGACTGATGCTACGCGGCGGCGGGCGCGCGTCAGAGCTTCGGCCCGTGCGAGCGCTGCTTCTTCGTGCACGTCTTGTAGACGCGCTTGCCGGTGACGGTGCGGCCATCGCTGGCGGTCGCCGTGATCGACACGGTGAAGCTGCCCTTCGGCAGGCCCTTGAGGTCGACGGGTGCGCTGATCCGCGCGCGCTTGATCGCCTTCACCTGCTTGCCGTTGACCTTCACGGTCGCCTTCACGAAGGTCACGCCCGGCACCTTGCGGATCCGGATCGAGAACGCGCGGCGGCTCGCACAGGTCTTCGCGGCGGGCAGCGAGAATGCCGCTGCCGACTTGATCGCCGCAGCCGGCTTCGACGCGGGAGTCACGGGCGCCGGAGCGGCGGGCGGGCTCGGGGCCGGCGCGGGCGGGGCCGGCCCGCCGGTGGACGGATCGAGCGCGAGGCCGTAGGGCGCGGGGATCGACGGGATGAAGTCCTGGTTGACGCCGGTCCCGTCGATGTTCGCGCGGCCGATCGAACCCCCGGATACCCCAGCGCCGGCTGGTTGGTCCAGTACACGTGCCCCGCGTCGACCGCGATGAAGCTGGGGCTGGCGACGTAATAGCCGAAGTGCGTGCCGGTGATGAACGCGTTGTTCACGCTCGCCGCGTTGCCGTCGATGGTCGCGCGGCCGATCGCGGTGCCGACGAACATGCCGCCGGTCTGCAGCGTCCAGTAGACGTGCCCCGCGTCGACCGCGAGGCCGCACGGTTGGTTGCCGGCGCCGGCATTGAGCCACTGCGGCTCGGGCTGGCTGCCGTCGAGCAGGGAACGGCCGATGAACGTGCCGGCGCTCCAGTAGAGGTGGGTCGCGTCGATCGCGAAGCCGCAGACCTGGTTCTGGGACAGCGGCGACGAGATGCCCTGGCCGGGCGTGCGCGACGTGCGGCTGATCGTCCGGTCGGGGCTGCCGCCGCACGTGCTCTTCAGCCAGAAGTAGTCGGTCGATGTCGGTGCCACCCCGAAGACGCCGCAGAAGGTCCCGGCGTCGAGGAAGGTCAGCTCGGGCGAGGCGCCGTCGACGGTCGCGCGACCGATCGCTCCGTGGTCGGGGTTGCTTCCGCTCTTGCCCCAGTAGACGTACGTGCCGTCGGAGGCGACGCCGGTCCCGTAGTAGATGCCGCTGACGAGCGCCGGGCGCACGTCGCTGCCATCCAGCTCGGCGCGGCCGACCGTGCTGAGACCTCCATTGAGGTTCATCCAGTAGATGCGCGCTTCAGCACTGGACGTGACCCCGAAGAGGACTGCTGACAGCGCGACGAGCATCAGCCCCCGTCGCATGCTGCCGACCCTAGTGCACGGGGGCCGCTCGTGGGCATCTGTCACCCCTGCGATCCTGCGCTTGTGCGTCGCCCCCGCGCAGCACTGCTCGCCGTGCCCTGCGCGGCCCTCGTCATCGCCGGCGCCGCGCTCGCCGCGCCACCGCACGCCGCGGCACCGAGCGGGCCGCGCATCGCCGGCTGCGCCGTCTTCCCCGCGAGCAACGCGTGGAACCGCGACATCTCACGCGACCCGGTCGACCCGCGCTCGGCTGCCTACCTGCGATCGATGAGCGCCGGCGGCTCGCGGCTGCATCCGGACTTCGGCTCGGGCCGTTACGGGAACTACGGCATCCCGATCACGATCGCCTCGTCCACGCAGGCCGCGCGCCGGCTGCACTTCGACGGACTACCCCGACGAGAGCGACCGCGGCGCCTACCCGATCCCCGCGAAGGCGCGCGTCGAGGGCGGCTCCGACCGTCACCTGCTCGTCGTGCAGCGCAAGCGCTGCCGACTCTACGAGCTGTTCGGCGCGCGCCGCGAGAACGGGCGCTGGGTCGCATCCAACGGCGCGGTCTGGAATCTCGCTTCGAACCGTCTGCGCCCAAAGGGGTGGACGTCGGCCGACGCAGCCGGGCTGCCGATCCTGCCCGGCCTGGCGCGCCCCGACGAGGCGAGCGCCGGCGTGATTCGGCACGCGCTGCGCTTCACCGCCGCGCGAACGCAGCGCGCCTACGTCGCGCCCGCGCGCCACTTCGCCAGCTCCGACCGCGACCCCGATCTGCCGCCGATGGGCCTGCGCGTCCGGCTGAAGGCCACGTACAACCTCGGCGGCTACCACGGCCAGTCGCTCGTGATCCTGAAGGCGCTGAAGACCTACGGGATGATCCTCGCCGACAACGGGTCCAACTGGTACATCAGCGGCGCCGCCGACAGCCGCTGGAAGGACCAGGACATCGAGCAGCTCAAGCGCGTTCCAGCCGCGGCCTTCGAGGTCGTCAAGAGCGGGACGCTGACCCGCTAGCCCCTTCGCGCGACGGTCCCGCCCCCGGTACGGTGCCGCCATGAGCACCGAGAAGCCAGAGGTCGAGGTCCCCGTCGGCGAGGACCCGTCCTACCAGCTCGAGCTGGAGGACATCGTCGTCGGCGACGGCGATGAGGCCGCCAGCGGGCACACCGTCGAGGTCCACTACGTCGGCGTGTCGTGGTCGACGGGCCGCCAGTTCGATGCCTCATGGGATCGCGGCGACACGTTCAAGTTCGGCCTCGGGCAGGGCCAGGTCATCGCGGGCTGGGACCAGGGCGTCGCCGGCATGAAGGTCGGTGGCCGCCGGCGCATCACGATCCCGCCGATGCTCGGCTACGGCAAGCGCGGTGCGGGCGGCGTGATCGGGCCCGACGAGACGCTCGTCTTCGTCGTCGATCTGATCGGCGTGCGCTGAACGGTTGGACAGCGTGATGTGGGCCCTTGTACAGACGGTCCAAACGCGATCGCCCAAAGGCTGAAATTCCCGGAGGTTGCGTAAATCAGGCGTAGCCTGGCTCGACGATGCGCTCCAGGACGCCGCAGATCGTCGCGTTTGGTGGTGGTGGCTTCTCGATGGAGGCCGGCAACCCGCTGCTGGACTCCTACGTGCTCGGCCTGGCAGAGACCGAGCGTCCGAAGGTCTGCTTCATTCCCGACGGCGTCGGGTGATGCCGACCACTACATCGTGCGCTTCTACCGCGCCTTCTCGGCGTCGATCTGCGAACCGAGCCACGTCTCGCTGTTCCGGCGCGACCGCGGCGCCGGTGAGGTCGAAGGCGACCTCGAGGCGCATCTGCTCAAGCAGGACGTGATCTATGTCGGCGGCGGATCGGTGATCAGCCTGCTCGGCGCCTGGCGCGCCCACGGCATCGACGACATCCTGCGCCGGGCGTGGCTGAGCGGCGTGATCCTGTGCGGGCTGAGCGCCGGCTCGCTGTGCTGGTTCGCCGAGGCCGTGACGGCCTTCCACGGGCGGCCGCAGCGGGTCGACGGGCTCGGGCTGCTGCCCTGGTCCAACTGCGTCCACTACGACGGTGAGCCCGAGCGGCGGGTCGAGTACCACCGCTTCGTCGGTGACGGGATGCGCGGCGGATACGCAGCCGACGACTGCGCCGCGCTGCACTTCACCGGGCACCAGCTGCACTCGGTGGTCAGCTCGCGGCGCGACCGGCGCGCGTACCGCGTCGAGATCCGCGACGACGAGGTCGTCGAGACGACGCTCGAAGCGCGCTACCTCGGTCTCGACGAGCCCGTCCTGGCCGCGGCGTGATTCGCCTGTGAGCGGACGCGAACACTCCTCGCACTCGGCGGCGGCGGGTTCAGCTGCGCCGCCCGGCGACCCGGCGCTCGACGACCTCGTGCTCGACCTCACGCGAGCAGGCGGATCCGCGCGTGCTGTTCCTGCCGACCGCGAGCGGCGACGCCGGTGAACAGGTGATCCGCTTCCAGTCCGCGTTCGGCGGGCGCCGCGTCCGCCGCGAGGTCCTCTCGCTGTTCCGCCTGCGCGACCTGCGCGTGCCGCTGCGCGAGCTCGTCCTCTCGCAGGACGCGATCTACGTCGGCGGCGGCTCGCTGCGCAACCTGCTGGCGCTGTGGCGCGAGCACGATCTGCACGAGCTGCTGCGCGAGGCGTGGGAGTCGGGCGTCGTCCTCGCGGGCTGAGCGCGGGCGCGATGTGCTGGTTCGAGGGCGGGGTCACGATGTCGGGCGGCACGGCCGAGGCCGTGACCGGGCTCGGGCTGATCCCCGGGTCGCTGTCGGTGCATCGCGACAGCGAGCCCGAGCGCCTGGCGCCTTCTACCGCGAGGCGATCGCGGCCGGCACGCTGCCCGACGGCTGGGCGGTCGATGACGGCGCCGCGCTGCTCGTGCGCGACCGCACCGTCGTGCGCGTCGTCGCGTCGCGGCCCGGCGCAGGCGCCGAGCGCGTCGTGCGCAAGGGCTCGGTGACGGTCACGACGGCCAGGAGCCGGCGGAGCTGCTGGCGAGCACCCGGCACGCGCCGCGTCCGACCCGGCGGTCGACGAGCTGCGCGCGCTGCGCCGCGGCGCACAGCGCCCTGCGCTGACCGACGCGACGTCGATCTGCGCGGATCGCGGCCCGATAATCGCCCCGGTGATCGCGGCCGCACATACGACGCAGTTCGAGGACGCCGCGCTGATCTTCGGCGCGCTGCTGGTCGTCGGCGCGCTCGGCTCGGGACTGACGAAGCGCAGCTTCCTGGCGATGGCGCCGGTGTTCCTGCTCGACCGGGTTCCTGCTCGGCGACGCCTGGCTGGGGGTGCTCGACTTCGGCGCGCGGTCGGGATTCGTGACACAGCTCGCGGAGGTCGCGCTGATCGTGATCCTGTTCCGCGACGGTCTCGAGGTCGACGGCGAGATGCTGCAGCGCTCGTGGCGCCTGCCCGCGCGCAAGCTCGCGATCGCGATGCCGATCACGGCCGGGATCGTCGCGCTGACCGCGCACGTCGTCATCGGCCTCGACTGGACCGAGGCGTTCCTCGTCGGGGCGCTGCTGTCGCCGACCGACCCGATCCTCTCGTCCGGCGTCGTCACGAACCCGCGCGTGCCGCGCGTCGTGCGCCACTCGCTGAACCTCGAGTCGGGGCTCAACGACGGTCTCGCGCTCGCGCCGGTGCTGGCACTCACCGCTGCGCTGTCGGTTGACCAGACGGACTTCGTCTGGTGGCGGTTCGTGCTGCAGGACGTCGGGCTGGGACTGATCTACGGCCTCGTGATCGGGTACGCCGCCTCGTGGCTGCTGCCGCGCGGGAGCTACACGCGCGACGTCATGCCCGCACACCAGCGCTCGCTCTACGCGCTGGGGATCGCATTCCTGACGTTCGGCCTGGCCGATCTGACGGTGCACGGCAACGGCTTCATCGCGGTGTTCGTCTGCGCGATCACGCTCGGCGTGCGGCGCCCCGACGTGCGCGGCTACGTCGCCGACCGGGCGGCGGACATCGTCGAGGTCGTCAAGCTCGGCGTCTTCGTCGTGTTCGGCTCGCTGCTGACGCTGCACGGACTGTTCACGGACGGCTGGGCGGCCGTCGCGCTCGTCGTCGTCACGTTGCTGATCGCGCGCCCGGTCGCGGTCTGGGTCGCGCTCGCCGGCACGCGTGTCGACTGGGCGACGAAGGCGTTCATGTCGTGGTTCGGGCCGAAGGGCATCGCGACCGTCACGTTCTCGCTGATCGTGCTCGGCGAGATCGATTCCGCAGGGCGGGCGCATCTTCAACCTCGCCGCGCTCGTCGTCGTCTGCTCCGTGATCGTCCACAGTTTCAGTGACACGCCGGGCACCGAGTGGATCGCGCGCCGCAGCGAGTCACGCGAGGACGCGGACGCCGTCGAGACGGCGTGAACGGCGTGTGACCTGCGTGACAGCCGCTCCGTGATGGAGTATTCGTGACACAGCTGCGCCGGCGCAGCGGACCATGGACGAGCCCGTCTCCATCTCCCCTGCCCTGGCGCCTGCGCGTGTCGATGAACTGCTGCGCCTGCGACTCGGCGACGGCCGTTGCACCACGGTCCATCTCGCGCGCTGGGATCTCGCGCGCACACGTGTGCGCATCGAACGCCTCCCGGTACAGCAACGGGTCGTCGACTGGTGCTCCGAGAACGGCTGCGCGGACGCGCTCGTCGGCGGGTTCTACACCCGGCCGGAGGGGCTGCCGCTCGGCGAGCTGCGCCTCGCCGGCCTGCCCCTGCCGCATGTGTCGTTCACGGCGCCGTGGAGCGTGACGCGCGCGTGCCTGCACGTGGACGCAGGTGTCGTGCGCATCGATCGCCGCGATCGGCTGGAGGCCGATCCGCCCGGTGACCTGCTGCAGGCCGGCCCGCTGCTCGTGCGCGACGGCGGGATCGTCTACCGCGACGGCGCCGACTGCGAGGGGTTCTCGGCTGCGGCGACGCAGTTCGACTCCGACATCACGGACGGGAGGCACCCACGCGCCGCGATCGGCGTCGGCAACGGCGAGGTCCTGGCGCTCGTCGCCGACGGCCGCTCGGAGGAGGACGCGGGCCTGACGCTCGGCGAGCTTGCGCGCGCGCTCGCGGGTCTCGGCGTGCAGGCGGCGATGAATCTGGACGGCGGCGGCTCCGCTAGCCTCGTCTGTGACGGTCATCTGCGCAACCGGCCCCGTGAGCTGCACGGCATCGAGCTCGCCGGGGGACGCGCGGTCACCACGGTGATCGCGTTCGACGGCGTCTGACCCGCCGCGTTTGCGCCCCGCTCGGGCGCCCCTATCGAGAGGACTCCCCATGGCTGAACGGCGGCGCGTCGTCAGTGCGATCCTCTTCTCCCCGCGTGGCGGCTCGGCCCATGGCGCACGCGCGCTGACAGCCCGGTTGCCGGACGAGGGCTGGGACGCATCGCTGATCGCCGGGTCGCGCAGCGACGCCGGGAGCGACCAGGACGCGCACGAGTTCTACGCCGGCCTGCCCGGCCTGCGCATCGTCGACTTCACCCGCGCGCTGCGTGCACCGGATCCGCTGTCGCCGGGCGTCGGCGTGGTGCCGATGCATCCCTCGTTCGAGGACCGTCCGCTCGCGCCCGACCGCATCTTTGCGACGCTCGATGACGCCGCCTTCGAGCGTCAGGTCCGGGCGTGGAGCGACGCGCTGCGCACGGCGCGCGCCGCGGCCGCCGACGTGTTGCACCTGCACCACCTCACGCCCGTCGACGAAGCCGCAGCACGCGTCGCGCCGCAGATCCCGGTCGTTTCGCACCTGCACGGAACCGAGCTGCTGATGCTCGAGGCGATCGACGCGGGCCTTGGGACGCACTGGCCCTACGCGGACGTGTGGGCCGAGCGCCTGCGCGGCTGGGCCGCACGGTCCGCGCGCCTCGTGATCGCCACTCCCGGAGGCCAGCTGCGTGCGCAGGGCCTGCTCGGCGTCGACGCCGACCGCATCGAAGTCGTCCCCAACGGTGTGGACACGGCGCTGTTCGCGCCCGCACCGGTCGACCGCGGCGCGCTCTGGCGCGACGTCCTGCTCGAGCGCCCGCTCGGCTGGCGGCCGGGCGAGCAGCCCGGCAGCTGGCGCGCGCCCGAAGCGGCCGTGGACGCGCTCGCGAGCGACGTCACCTTTCTCTACGTCGGGCGCTTCACCGACGTCAAGCGCGTGCCCCTGCTGATCGAGGCCTTCACGCGTGCGCGCACGCGCCTGGGCGGCGGCATCTCACTCGTCATCGTCGGCGGCCATCCGGGTGAGTGGGAGGGCGAGCATCCCGCCGACGCGATCGAGCGGCTCGGCGCCGACGCCGTCCTGCTGGCCGGGTGGCACGCGCAGGCCGCGCTGCCGCAGCTGCTGCGCGCCAGCGACGTCGTGGTGCTGCCCTCGGTCAACGAGAGCTTCGGCCAGGTGCTCGTCGAAGGGATGGCGTGCGAGCTGCCCGTGATCGCCGTCGACCGCGGCGGACCGGCCGAGATCGTCGATGACGGAGAGACCGGCTGGCTCGTCGCGCCCGACGACCTCGACGACCTCGAGCGCGCCATCGTCGAAGCCGCGACGAGCCCGGCCGAGCGCCGGCGGCGCGGCGGGCTCGCACGCGAAGACGTGCTCGCGCGCTACACGTGGCGCGTGGCGACGCGCGGCCTCAGCGCCGTGCTCGAGGACGCCGCGCTGGAGCGCGGCGGCTCGACGCGCGGCGAGCCGCTCGCCGCCTGAGTCGCGACCAGCCCCCAAGCCACCGGCGGCGGAGCAGAAATACACCCCTGGGATGGCCGCGCGGCTCCGATAGCCTCGCGCTGGACACGTCCGGTTGGCCATTCAGCAGGAGCCGTCCCGTTCTCATCGCCACTCGCCGTCCGCCGCGTCCAGCCCGCGCCGTCTGCATCGCGATCCTGTTCGCGCTCGTTGCGCTCGCCGTGCTCCCGCACGTCGCCGGCGCCCAGCAGGCGGTGCTGGCGACCAACGGCAGCGCGCTGCTCGCGCCCGCCAATCTCGCTCTGCCGAGCGGCGCGAACCAGTGCCAGGCGCGCCCCTACATCGGCCTCGGCCCCGGACAGATCACGTTCCTGAACACGAACCAGACGACCTGCATGTGGTGGTCCACGCAATACGGCGCTGACGGCTCGGTGATCGCCAACACCTATGTCCCGCGCGGGGCCGGAGCGGTCACGAAGGTGCGCGTGCGCAGCGGCAACGCGCCGGCGCCGCTGCAGTTCGCGATCGTCAGCTCCGGCAGCGGGCTGTGCTGCACCACGAAGCAGATCTCGCCGCCGGTGCAGCCGGCCGCCAACCAGATCAGCGAGTTCGCGGTCAACCTGCCGGCGGGATCGGGCGTCGGTGACACCGACGGGTCGCAGTTCAACGACATCCTCGTCGTCGTCGGGGCAGGGCCGGGATCGCTGCCCGTGAACGACCGCGGCACGCACGGCTTCATCTTCGACTCACCCGCCAACCAGGCACGTGCGGCTTTCCTGCATCCCGCGCTCGCGCTCGGCGCCTCGAACACCGACGTCGGGATCATGGACGGCTACGAGGTCCTGCTCCAGTACGACTGGTGCGGCGTGCCGATGACGGGCTCGAACCTGCGGCCCGTCGCGCCCGCGAACCCGCAGACCGCATGCAACGGGCAGGGGCCTGGCGTCGCCCCCGTCGGGACCGCGCCGTCGACGCCGACGCCCGCCGCCGCCACCCCGTCGCCGCTGCGCTTCCTGGCGACCCTGACGGCCGTGCGCGAGAACGTCGCTGCGCTGCGGCTGCGCTGCCAGCTGACCACGACCTGCGCCGGGACGCTGCTGCTGCGCCCGCGCGGCTCGACGGCCGCCGGCGCGGCCGCCGTCCAGCAGGCGAAGAGCTACGGCAGCGTGCGCTTCCGCATCGGGTCGCACAAGTCCGGGACAGTGAAGGTGCGCCTGTCGAAGGCGGGGCGCTCGGCACTGCGCCGCAAGCACAAGCTCCCCGTCGAGGCGCTCGTGAGCGCGGGCGGCGCGAGCTGGACCCTGAAGCTCACGCTGAAGCGCTGAGTAGGGTTTGCACGATGCTCAAGCTCCCGCGCCGGCACCTGGCAGCACCGATCGTCGCGGCGTTGCTGCTCGCCGTCGGCGCCGCACCCGCGTCGGCCGCCAAGAACCCCGAGACCGACAAGAGCCTCGGGCCGAGCGCAGGCCCCGGCCACTTCCTCGGCTATCCGACGCCGACGTACTCGTGGCACGGCTGCACCAAAGAGGACACGCAGTGGTGGCCCGTCTCGCTCGTGACGGGCAACCCGACGACGACGAAGAGCACCTCGCGCTACGTCCGCTTCACGGTCAACCGGACCGGCTATCCGCGCTTCACGTGGAAGGCCAAGGCCGGCTACAAGATCTGCGGCGCCCAGGCGGCCATGCAGCTGACGAGCCCGCAGGTTCGCGGAAGCGACCTGCTCGCCGAGGCCTCCTACACCTCTGGCCCGACGACCGGGGCGACGGCCGCCGACGGCCGCGAGAAGGTCAAGGTCAAGATCCCGACCAAGGGGATCGATCAGTCCGGCTTCGAGGAGTTCGAGGGCAAGACGTTCTCGATCTTCGCGTTCCAGGCCGTCAGCGTCTTCGTGAAGAAGAGCTGATTCGTCAGGCCGGTGCGGCCGTCTTCGCCGGGTTGGCCTGCGCCCAGGCGATGATCGCCTTCGAGTCGGCGATGACCTCGGCGTCGTCGGTGACCAGCAGCGGCACCCACGACTCGCCGCTCAGCTGCTTGACCTCGCGGCGCCCGGACGTCATGTCGGGAAGCTGGGCGAGGCCGTAGGCCTTCTTCAGCTCGGGGTCGTAGCCCGCCTCGACCAGCGCCTCGTAGGCGAGCTTGCACGGGTGCGGCCGCATCCCCGGGACCTGCATGGTCCCCCAGCAGACATAGAGCTTCATGGGCGCCAGCCTCTCAGGTGGTCTTCCAGATCACAAACGTCTTGCGCACGGTCGCGCGGACGTGCCAGGTCCCGCTCCAGCCGTCGGGCGTGAACAGCAGCGTCCCCGGCCCGATCTCGTGCAGCGCCCCGTCGTCGGCGACGATCGTCGCCTCGCCGGAGACGAACTGCATGACCTCGGAGATGCCGTCCTTGATCGACGGGAACGACCCGGGCGTGCACTCCCAGACGCCGATCTCCATGCGCTCGTCTTCGTGCACGACGAGCGCCGACTCGACGGGATCGCCCGCGAAGGCTCCCGGCTTGGGCCCGATCAGCTCGAGCGCTGCGGACCGTGCGTCGAGGTCGCCGCCACCGAGGACGTCGCTCACGCGGGCGCCGCCTGGGGCACCGCGGCCGGCTCGGGCTCATCCGCGGGAATGACCGGCGCGATCCGCACCGACACGGCGAACGCGACGACGGCCCCGACGATCGCGAGCGGCATCAGCTGGATCCCGTCGGCGGACAGGAACACCGCGGTCAGCAGGACGGCGGTGAACGGCAGCCCGAGCATGACGGTCGTCATCGCCGCGATCCCGATCGCGACCCCCGCGATCATCGGCAGGCCCGGGAGGTGCGAGAACGCCATCCCGCCGACCGCGCCGATGAACATGCCGGGGAAGACCGGGCCGCCGCGGAACCCGCTGAGCGAGATCGAGTAGGCGAGGCTCTTCAGCAGCACGAGCAGCAGCAGCGAGCCGACCGACCACGTCGCCGCGTCCTGGACCAGCCCGGGCAGCGCGTTCTGGCCGGAGAACAGCACCTCGGAGGCGGCCTTGTCGGTGGCCTGGCCGAACGCGATCGCCAGGCCGGCGACGGCGACGCCCGCCAGCGGCATCAGCACGACCCTGCGGCGCTCGACGATCGGCTGCAGCGTCAGCGCGAGCCACTTGATCGCGGTTCCCAGCAGCGGCGCCGTCAGGCCGATGACGATCGCCCAGAGGAACTCGACGAACGTCGGGGACGAGAACGGCGGGATGTCCGGGATCGCCAGCGACAGCGTCCCCCATCCCGTCCACGAGTTCAGGCCGACGAAGACGAGGCCGCCGACGCCCGCGGCGAGAAAGCCGGGGAGCAGCACGGCGGACATCATCGCGCCCGCGAGGCCGCTGGCCTCCATCAGCAGGAACGCACCCACCAGCGGCGATCCGAGCAGGGCACTGACGGCGCCGAAGCTGCCGGCGACGGCGATCACCACGGTCGCCTGCATCGGGGCGTCGCGCTTGAGCAGCCGCACCGCCGATCACCCCCAGGCCGCTGCCGATCGCGATCAGCGGTGCCTCGGGACCGAGCACGAAGCCGAAGCACAGCGTCGCGAGCGACGCGAGGATCACGCCGGGCATCTCGGCCGGCATCACGGGGCCGCCACCGGTCTTGAAGCCCTCGGCCGGCTTGTGCCCGGCGGTCCCCGGCAGGTTGCTGATCGCGAGCGCGGCGAGCAATCCGCCGAGCGCCAGCACCGGCACCGGCCACCAGACCGGCGCGCTGTCCCACCCGAGGTCCTCCGGGAACGTCGTGAAGAAGAACTTCTGCGCCTCCGCGACGACTTTCAGAAAGCCGTAGGCGATGGCGGCGACCGGCACGCCGATGAGCGCCCCGAGCACCAGCAGGGCCAGCCCACTGGTTGGTCTTGACGATCTGCGCCGGGTCCGGCGGGGCCGCGGGACTCGTGCCCCCGGCGCCCGGCGCTTCCTCAGAGGTCCCGCCACCCGATTCCATCGGCGGCACCTTACGCGACGCGACGGGCGTCCGGACCGCGAAACCAGTTACGCGGCGAGGCGGGCGAACGACGCGCGGCGAGCCGGCGGCGGCCCGAGCACGGCGCCGGGCTGCGACCGCTCCGGCGGGGCCGGGCCGGGCGAACAGGAAGCCCTGCGCGGCATCGCAGCCCAGGTCGGCGAGCCGCTTGCGCGTGGCGTCGTCCTCGACGCCCTCGGCGACGACGCGCAGGCCGAGCTCGCGCGCGAGCTGGATCGTCGAGCGCACGATCGCGTCCTCCGGCGCGCCCGGGCGCATCGCGAGGACGAACGAGCGATCGATCTTGAGCTCGTCGAACGGCAGGTCGTTGAGCTGCCCGAGCGACGACCAGCCGGTCCCGAAGTCGTCGAGCGCGAAGCTGACGCCCATCTCGCGCAGCCGCAGCAGCACGCCGTGGGCACCGGCGAGATCCTCGACGACGGTGCTCTCGGTCAGCTCGAGCTGCAGCAGCGAGCCGGGGATCTGCCAGCGGGCGAGCAGCTCGCGGACCTCATCGACGATCCGCGAGTCCATCAGCGAGCGCGCGGAGACGTTGACGGCGAAGCGGATGTCGATGCCCGCGTCGCGCCAGACACGGCACTCGCGCATCGCCGCCTCGAGCGCGATCGTCGTGAGCGGGACGATCAGGCCGCCGTCCTCGGCGAGCGGGATGAACTCGTCGGGCGAGATCATGCCGCGCTGCGGGTGCGGCCAGCGCATCAGCACCTCCATGCCCTCGATGCGGCCGTCGCGCAGGCCGACCTTCGGCTGGAAGTGAGCGACCAGGCCGCCGGCTTCGACGGCGTGGCGCAGGTCCGAGGCGAGCTGCAGGCGCTCGGGCGAGTGCGGATCCTCCGCGGCGTCGTAGAGGCGGTAGCTGCGTCGCGCGTGCTTGGCGCGGTACATCGCGACGTCGGCGCGGCGCAGCAGCGTGCGCGCGTCCTCGCCGTCGAGCGGGATAGCGCGCGACGCCGATGCTGGCGCCGACCTGCAGCAGCCGGCCGCCGTTGTCGAGCGGCAGCTCGATCGCGTTCGCGAGCTTCTGCGCGAGCGCGACGACCGCGTCCTCGTCCACGAGATCGGGCAGCAGGATCACGAACTCGTCGCCGCCGAAGCGCGCGACGGTGTCGCTCTCGCGCAGCGCGTCGACGAGCCGGCCGGCGACCGACTTGCAGGACCGCGTCGCCCTCGTGATGGCCGAGCGTGTCGTTGATCTCCTTGAAGCGGTCGAGGTCGATCAGCATCACCGTGAGGCCCTCGTCGTCACGGCGCGCGAGCCGCAGCGCCTGGTCGAGGCGCTCCTCGAACAGCGCGGCGGTTGGGGAGCAGCGTCAGCGCGTCGTGCAGCGCCTGGCGCTGGTTGGTGATCGCCTGGCGGCCGGCGCCGTAGACGGCGAACAGCGGCAGCCCGAGCAGCGGCAGCGCGGCAGAGCGAGAAGTCGGCGGTGATCACGACGATCGGTGCGAGCCCGAGCAGGATGCCGACGGTCGAGGTCTGCAGCGCGATGTCGCGGCGCAGGTAGCCCCAGAACGCCGCACCCTCGGCGAGCGTCACCGCGCGGGCGACGAGCATCGAGTTGACGAAGAAGAAGACGACGGCTGCGGCGGCGAATGCCGGGAGCAGCGACGGCACGAGGTCGTGCGGCGCCCAGAAGGAGGTGCCGGACAGCGCGCTGAGGACGGCGGCTCCGGCGGCGACCGACAGCACGTACTGGCCGATGTTGAAGGCCATCCGCTGCGCGGGCTTGTGGCGCAGCAGGTCGGAGCAGAGCGCGCCGATCGCGATCGCGCACATCGCGGCGGACGCGCCGCCGACGACGAGCAGCGCGAGCGCGAAGGTCGACGACATCGTGATCTCGCCCTCGCCCGCGTCGTGGACGAGACGCATCGGCAGGCATTCGGCGACGATCAGTGCGGCGGCGAAGATCGCCACCATCGAGGTCGGCTGCGCCCGGCGGCAACGGGCCCGTGCGCGATCGCGACCGCGAGCAGGGTGAACCCTGCGGTCACCACGGCGGTCACGTAGCGGTCGAGCAGGGTCATCGGAGTTGGGGGTGTGACGCGGGCCGGGCGACCCCTCTCGCGAGGTCGCCCGTCCGGTCAGTTGTGTGGCGTCACCACTTCTGCCCGTTGAGCTGAAGCGGACGCAGGCAGGAGGCGCTCACCAGCGCCGCCCGGCGCCGAGCGCCTCCACGAAGACCGCGATCGACGCGGCCGCGAGGCAGAGCCTGACGAGCTTGTATTGCACCTGGGACTTCACAGCTGTCTCCTTGGCTGGGGTCCTCCGCGTGGGACCGTTCACCGCTATATCGGCACCGCTGACCCCGATCTTTGGCCCGATCGACCATATGTCCACGATGCGGTGCGCTGCGACACGCAACGGACACGCGCGACCGATGTCCAGCCGCAGTGCTCATCGGCGTCCTCCTGATCGCTTCGCTGCTGTCCGTCCCGCTGCTCGGCGGGCACCTCAGCGCGCTCGCGGATCTGCGCCTGCGCCTGGTGCCGTTCGTCGTCGGCGCGCTCGCCGTGCAGATCGTCGTCGTGAACGTGCGTGCCGGGCGGCGACCACACGCTGCACGCCGCCGTGCTGATCGCGACCTACGTCGTGATCGCGGTCGCGCTGATCGCCAACCGCCACATCCCGGGCGTGAAGCTGATCGCCGCCGGCGGCCTCGCGAACTTCCTCGCGATCGTCGCCAACGGCGGCGTCATGCCGGCGTCGGCGTCGGCGCTGCGCACCGCCGGGCTCGCCGCCGACCCGGCCGGTTACACGAACTCCGGCCTCGTCGAGCACGCGCACCTGGCGTTCCTCGGCGACGTCTTCGCGCTGCCCGCCTCGTGGCCGGCGGCCAACGTCTTCAGCATCGGCGACCTGCTGCTCGCCGCCGGCGCCTTCGTGCTGCTGCACGCCGTCTGCGGCTCACGGCTCGGCCGCATCGGCCGCCGCACTGCCGGCCAGCCCGCGTAGCGCCGGCCTCCGCGCTTCGCAGATCGGTCGACCTGAAGCCCGCTGGGCGGGCTTGACCTCTACCGATCGCTCCCAGCGCTGTCGCTTTGGGCGAAAGCGACAGCCCTACTCGAGCGCCTGGCCCTGAGACATTCCGTACCGGGGGGCCCGCGACGTGCCGTTCGAGGAGGGAGTGGACGGCCATCCCCCACAGGACGGTACGTCGCGGGACCCGACCAGCACGCAAGGGCCCTAGGACCCAGTCAGAACGGGCTAGGTGAACACGACGGTCTTGTTGCCGTCGACCAGCACACGGTCCTCGAGGTGCCAGCGCACGGCGCGGGCCAGCACGAGCCGCTCGATGTCGGCGCCCATGCGCGTCAGCTCGTCGACGCCGGCGCGGTGTGAGACGCGGACGACGTCCTGCTCGATGATCGGCCCGCCGTCGAGCTCCTCGGTCACGTAGTGCGCGGTCGCACCGATGATCTTGACGCCGCGCTCCATCGCGCGGCGGTACGGGTCGGCGCCGGCGAACGCCGGCAGGAACGAGTGGTGGATGTTGATCACCGGCACGCGCGAGCCGAGCGAGCAGGTCCGCCGCTGAGGATCTGCATGTAGCGCGCGAGGACGACCGTGTCGCACTGCGCCTCGGCGATCGCGCGTGCGATCGCCTGCTCGGACTGCGGGCTTCGTCTCCGGCGTCACCGGGACGTGCAGGAACGGGACGCCGAACGCCTCGACGGCGCGGCGGCTCGTCTCGTGGTTGGAGACGACGAGTGCGACATCGGCGTCCAGCTCGCCGCGGCTCGCACGCCACAGCAGGTCGAGCAGGCAGTGGTCCTCACGCGAGGACGAGCACCGCCAGGCGCCGCTGGCCCGTGACGCGCGCCAGACGCCACTCCATGTCACGCGGCGCGGCGACGGCCGCAGCGAACTCGTGCTCGAGCGTCGCCCAGCCCTGCGGGCGTCGCGTCGAGCGTGAACGCCATCCGCATGAAGAAGCGCCCGCTCGACGGGTCCGTCGAGTGCTGGTCGGAGGTGACGATGTTGGCGCCCTGCTCGAACAGGAACGCCGAGACCGCGGCGACGATGCCCGGGCCATCCGGGCAGGAGATCAGCAGGCGGGCTGTCGGCGGTGTGGACATCAGCGGGGATTGGAGCAGATGTGCGCTCCGCCGGCTCCAGGTTGCGAACGGCGCCGAGCCTCGGAGAGGATGTCATCACCACAGCCGAAGGAGCGATCCCATGGACACCACGAGCTCGGCCCTGCCCGACATCGTCGGCCGTCAGACGCGGTATACGACGAGGCGCGCAGCGCCTGGAACCTCGCCGCCGACCTGCGCCCGGCCGCCGTCGCGACCGCCACGAGCGCCGAGCAGGTCGCGGCCGTCGTGCGCCACGCCGGCGCCCAGGGTCTGCGCGTCGTGCCGCAGGGCACCGGCCATCTCGCCGGCGGGCTCGGCGACATCTCCGACGCGATCCTGCTGAAGACCGCGCTCGGTCACGAGATCGTCGTCGACCCGGATGCCGGGAGCGTCCGGGTGGGCGCCGGCGCCGTCTGGCAGCAGGTCCTCGACGCGCTCGCCCCGCACGGGCTCGCAGCGCTGTCCGGGTCCTCGCACGACGTCGGCGTGATCGGCTACACCGTCGGCGGCGGGCTCAGCTGGTTCGCGCGCTGCAAGGGCCTGGCCTCCGACCACGTGACGGCCATCGACGTCGTGACGGCCGACGGCGAGCTCGTCCGCGCGACGGCCGACGACGAGCCCGACCTGTTCTGGGCGCTGCGCGGCGGCGGTGGCAACTTCGGCGTCGTGACGGCGATCGAGTTCGCCGTCTTCCCGGTGCCCGAGCCTGGCCGGCGGGCATCGCGATCTGGGACGGCGAGCACGCGCAGGCGATCCTCAAGGCGTGGCTCGCGTTCACGCGCGGGCGCGCCCGCGACCGTCACGACCTCCGCTCGGATCCTCCAGCTCCCGCCGCTGCCCGACATCCCCGAGCCGCTGCGCGCGCGGCCGCTCGTCGCGATCGACGGCGCGGCGCTCGGCGGCGTCGCCGAGGCCGAGGAGCTGCTCGCGCCGCTGCGGGCGATCGCGGAGCCGATCATGGACACGTGGGGCGGCGATTCCCGCCGAGGCGCTGACCGACGATCCACATGGACCCGCCAGGGCCCGTGCCGGGGCTCGGCCACCACGCGCTGCTCGGACCGCTCCCGCGATGAG
Organism: uncultured Actinomycetes bacterium; assembly: GCA_963821685.1. Classification (GTDB taxonomy): domain Bacteria; phylum Actinomycetota; class Thermoleophilia; order Solirubrobacterales; family Solirubrobacteraceae; genus F1-60-MAGs163. The sequence goes on from CAWGEW010000011.1 coordinate 22,331, forward strand.
GCGCTCGACGCGTTCCTCGCGGCCATCGGCCCGGGCACCGGATCGCCGCTGCTGTCCGCCGAGCTGCGGCACGTGAGCGGCTGCGGCAGTCACGGCGGTGACCGCGGCGGGCGCCGGACGCCTGGATGCCGACTACACGCTGTTCGGCGTCGGCGCATTGATGGATCCGGCGCTCGCGCCCGCGATCGAGGAGCGGCTCGACCGGATGGTCGAAGCGCTGTCGCCCGTGGAGCACGGGACGCCAGTTCGTCAACTTCGCCGAGCGCGGCGGCTCTGCCGAGCCGGGGTACGACGCCGAGACCTACGCGCGGCTGCAGGCGGTCCGCGCGGCCTACGACCCGGACGAGCGCTTCGTCGGGAACGTCCGGATCGCGCCGGCTACTCGGTGAAGCGCCCGCTGCGGATCCGCTCGGCCTCCATCAGCACGATCTCCTGGGCGGCCGGAACGACCACCTCGGGATCCGGCACGAAGTCGATCTCGGAGTTGCGCCCGGCGTAGTCGACGCTGTTGAGGATCACGCGCATCGCGTTCAGGCGCGCGCGGTGCTTGTCGCGTGAGCGCACGATCGTCCACGGCGCGTGGGTCGTGCTCGTGCGCTTGAGCATCGCGTACTTCATTTCGGTGAAGTCGTCCCAGTGCTCCTGCGCCTGGACGTCGATCTCGCTGAGCTTCCACTGGCGCAGCGCATCGTCGCGGCGACGGTCGAACCGGCGCTTCTGCTCGTCCTTGGTGACGGAGAAGTAGAGCTTGACGAGAATCGTGCCCTGGCGGACGAGGTCCTTCTCGAAGCCGACCGCGCCGCGCATGAAGTTGCGGTACTCCTCGTCGCTGCAGAAGCCGAAGACCGGCTCCACCATCGCGCGGTTGTACCAGGAGCGGTCGAACAGGACCATCTCCCCGCCGTGCGGGAACTCGGCCACGTAGCGCTGGAAGTACCACTGCCCGCGCTGCTCCTCGGTCGGCTTGCCGAGCGCGACGACGCGGTAGTGCTTGGGGTTCATGTAGCGCGTCACGCGCCGGATCGTTCCGCCCTTGCCGGCCGCGTCGCGCCCCTCGAACAGGATGATCATGCGGCGCTGCTCGGCCTCGAGGTGCTTCTGCAGCTTCAGCAGCTCGGCCTGCAGCGGCTTCAGCGACGCCTCCTCGCGGCGCTTGCGCACCGACCGGCGCTCCTCGCGATGCAGGCGCTCGTAGTCGGCGATGAGCTCGTCGAGCGGCAGCTCGCGGCGACCGACCTGGACCAGACTCCCGTTTGCGTGGCCGTTCGTGGCCGGCGTGTGCTCGGTCTCCATCCCAACAAGGTACGGACGCACGGCCGATCCCGCCATCGCTGGGCGCTCGCTGGCGTTCTCAAGCTACCCTTGCGCAGCCGCCTGCGCCGCAGCAGCACTCCACACGCGTCGCACACCCCCATGACCGACCATCATCAGTTCGCCATCGGCTTCGACCCGCGCGACCGCGCGCGGCTGCACGAGCTGTGGGACGGCGTGATCGACTCCCAGCGCTGGTCCGAGGGCGACCTGACCGCCGAGTTCGAGCGCACCTGGGGCGCCTGGAACGGCGCCGGCGCCGTCGCGTTCTCCGGCTGGACGGGCGCCGCGCTCGCCGCGCTCGAGTACGCGGGCGTGCGCGGCGAGACCGTGCTGTGCCCGTCGAACACCTTCATGGCGACGCCGCTCGCGGCGATGCACTGCGGCGCCGACGTCCAGTTCGTCGACTGCCGCCGCGACGACCTCTGCATGTCGTTCGAGGACTTCGAGCGCAAGGTCGCCGAGCACCGTCCGCGAGCCGCGATCCTCGTCCACATCGGCGGCCACATCGCCTTCGACGTCGAGCGCATCGCCGCGCTCTGCCGCGCCGAGGGCATCTTCCTGATCGAGGACTGCGCGCACGCGCACGGCGCCTCGTGGAACGGCGCACGCCCCGGGACATGGGGTGACGCCGGCGTCTACTCGTTCTACGCGACGAAGACGGTCTCGACCGGCGAGGGTGGCATCCTCGTGAGCCGTGACGAGGCTCTGCTGGAGTTCGCGCGCGCGTTCCGCAATTACGGCAAGCCGGACTACGGCGTGCACGGGCTGAATTTCCGTATGAGCGAGTTCACGGCCGCGATCGGCATCGTCCAGGCGGAGCGGCTCGAGCAGATCGTCGGCTGGAAGAACGACGTCGCGCGCGAGCAGCTCGACCCGGTGCATTCAGGTCGTCTTCAGCTCCCGGACGGCATGATCTCCGGGCTCTACAAGTACATCGTCTTCGACCCGATCGAGAAGTCGACGGGCAAGGTCTACGACGAGCCGTGCCACCGCATCCTCGACCGGCAGGTCGATCTGCCCAACAGCGACTGGGTGTCCACCAACCACTGGTGCGTCCCGCTCTACTACCGGCCCGCGCATGAGGCAGAGCCGCTGGCGACGACGGAGGTTCTCGGATGAAGGTGCTCGTGACCGGCGGATCGGGCTTCATCGGCTCGCATGTCGTCGACAAGCTGATCGATGCAGGCCACGAGCCCGTCATCTACGACCGCATTCGCGTCGCGCTGGCACGCGCACGTCCCGACGGTCATCGGCGAGCTCGACGACGTCGCAGCGCTCGAGCGCGCCATGGACGGGCTGCACCGCCGTCATGCACCTCGCCGCCGCCGCCGACGTCAACGAGGTCGCCAAGGCGCCCGTCGACTCCGAGGCCTGCAACGCCCGCGGCACGCTGATGGTGCTCGAGGCGGCCCGCGCCGCCGAGGTCGCCCGCGTCATCTACGCGAGCACGATCTGGGTCTACACCGGCGAGTCCGGCGAGATGCGTCGACGAGGACAGCCCGCTGCGGATGCCCGCCCACCTCTACACCGCCTCGAAGCTCGCGGGCGAGATGTACTGCACGAGCTACGGCGAGCTGTACGACGTCGAGACGACGATCCTGCGCTTCGGCATCCCGTACGGCCCGCGCGCGCGGCCGGCGGCGGTCGTGCCGGCGTTCGTCGGCAAGGCGCTCGCCGGCGAGCCGCTGACGGTCGCCGGCAGCGGCGACCAGTCGCGGCGCTTCGTCTACGTCGAGGACCTCGCCGACGGCTGCGTGAAGGCGCTCGCCCCGGTCGCGGCCGACCGCATCTACAACCTCGTCAGCGACGAGTCGGTGACGATCCTGCAGATCGCCGAGACCGTGCAGGAGCTCGTCGGGCCGGTCGGCATCGAGCACACCGAGGCGCGCACGGCCGACTTCGTCGGCGTCGAGGTCAGCGGCGTGCGCGCCGAGCGCGAGCTCGACTGGGTCGCCACGACCCCGTTCCGTGACGGCACCGCGCGCTACGTCGCCTGGCGGCGCGGCGAGGTCGAGGCGCCCGGGCACGTCCCGGCACCGGCGCCGCGGGTCGCCCGCTCGCCGGCCGCATCGCCGACCGCGTGCCCGCGCAGCCGCGCACGCTGGGCCGCGCTCACCGGCGTCTTCGTGCTCGCGTCCGCGGCGATGCTGATCGCCTACCTGCTGGCCGTCCACTCGGCCGGGCTCTCCGTCCGGCGAGGCGCACACGGTCGGGACGACGATGTTCCTGAGCCTCGGCGTGTACCTCGTGATCGAGCTGCTCTGGCCCGAGCCCGAACTGCACCGCACCGCGCTCGTCGCGACCGCGTTGCTCGCAGGGCTGTTCGTCTGGTTCGTCCTGACCCCGTGGGGACGGGACATCGCGCATCTCGCCGAGCCGAGCGCCGCGGCGATCGTGCTCAGCATCGCGGGCGCCGGACTGGCGATCGCGCTCGCCGCGACCGCGCTGTGGCTGGCACGTGCGGGCGGGCTGCTGCGCGCGAGCCGCGCGGGCGCCGGCGCCTAGCTCAGACAGCGACGTCGACCGGCAGGCCGCTCGCGCCGATCCGCTCGAGCACGAGCGGCAGCGCCGCGACGGTCGCGCGCCACGAGCCGGGGTCGCTGTACCAGTCGGCGTCGTGCAGCAGCAGGACGTCGCCCGCCGTCAGGTCGCGCGTCAGCCGCGCCGCGATCGCCGTGCCGGACTCTCGCGCGCCGACCAGTCACGCCCCCAGCGCGACCACAGCAGCGGCCGCCAGCCGCGGCGGCGGACGAGCGCGAGGCCCGGCGTGCGAGTAGATCCCGTACGGCGGGCGGTGCAGCGTCGGCGCCCGGCCGGTGGCCTCGCCGATCGTGGCGGCGGCGCGGTCGAGGTCGGCGGCGAGCGCCCGCGGCGTGAGCCGCAGCAGGTTGCGGTGGCGGTCTCCGTGAACGGCGACCTCGTGGCCGGCGGCGACGATCTCGGCGGCGAGCGCCGGATACGCGCGCACCTGCTCGCCGACGAGGAAGAACGTCGCCCGCGCGCCGGCGGCGTCGAGCGCCGCGAGCGTCGCCGGCGTGCCCTGCGGGTGCGGGCCGTCGTCGAACGTCAGCGCGACGCCGGCGGCGCCGGGTCGGCGCAGCGGGACGCGCAGCGCGCCGGCCACCGGCGGCACGATCGGCGCGAGCGCCGGGAGCCGCCCACGCCGCGCCCGCGGCGAGCCCGGCCGCCGAGCACGGCGCGGCGCGCGCTCACGCCGCGCGCGCCGATCAGCGCCGAGCACCGCGCCGGCCGCCGGCGGCCGCCGCGCGTAGGTCTCGTCCGGGGACGCGCGGCTCGGCGAGCGCGGCGCGCAGCGCGTCGCGCAGGCCGGCGGCGTCGGTCGACGACGCGCGCCGATCCCGAAGCGCTCGTAGGCCGCGTTGTTGAGGCGGATGTGCGACGACGCCCCAGCCGTAGGAGATGACGCGGCAGCCGCGCAGCCGCGCCTCGAACACCGTCAGGCCGGCGGTCGAGTGGATCAGCACGTCCGCGGCGGCGAGCACGTCGCCCATCTGATCGGTGAAGCCGAGCGTGCGCAGCCGCGGCTCGCCGGCGAAGCGGCCGCTCGAGCGCGGCGCGGACCGTCGTCGCTGCGCCCGCAGAGCACGAGCACCGTCGCGCGCGGATCGGCGTCGAGCGAGCCTGCGCCGCGCCGCCCAGGTCGCCGACCGCCCAGCCGCCGCCGCTGACCACGATCAACGGTGCCGTCCTGCGGCAGCGCGAGGTCGCGGCGCGCGCGCCGCCTCGTCGACCGGCTGCTCGAAGCGCGGGCGACGTCAGCCCGCGCACGCAGACGACTCCGCGAGCCGGGTGCGATCCGGCGCAGCTCGTCCAGCGCACTCGGGCTCGGTGATCAGGTGCAGGTCGACGCCCGGGTGCGCCCAGTACTGCAGCCCGGCGAGATCGGTGATCGCCGAGACGACGGGAACGTCGATCCGTCCGCGCGCGCGCAGGTACCCGAGCACCTCGGTGACGCCCGGGTAGGTCGAGACGATCACGTCGGGGCGCCACTCGGCGATCAGCCGCGACGAGGCCGCGCGTCCCGAGCCGGTGCGTGAACCACTTCGAGAACGCACGCGTCGGCGGGAACCGCGCGAACAGGACGTAGGAGAGGTCGAACAGCCAGTTGGCCTTCTCGAACATGAAGTCCGAGCCGCTGTCGGCCAGCATCATCGGAGATCCGCCCCATCGCCGCGAGGCCGTCGACGACGGGCGCATCGACGCCCGGCTCGAGCTCGCGCGAGGCCGTCCGCGAGCATCCGGGCGGGCAGGTCGTGCCCCTCCCCGATCCCTGCACTGAGGATGAGCACCCGCGTCGGCATCGATCGCGATCGTAGACTCGCGAGCCCGTGAGCGACTCCCTCCTCGGCATCGCGCTCGCCGCGGCAGCCTCCTCGTGCTTCAACCTCGCGATCGTCGTGCAGGCGGGCGAGGCGCGCGCGGTCGGCCGCGAGCACAGCATGCGGCTCTCGCTGCTGGCGCAGCTCGCGCAGGCGGCGGCGCTGGCTCGCGGGGCTGGCGCTCGCGGCGCTCGCGGTGCCGCTGCAGACGCTCGCGCTGACACTCGCGCCGCTGTCGGTCGTGCAGCCGGCGGACGCCACCGGGCTCGTCGTGCTGCTCGTCGCCGGCTCGGTGATGCTCGGCGAGCGCGTCGGCCGGCGCGAGATCCTCGCGGTCGGCGCGATCGCCGCCGGCGTCGTGCTGCGTGACGCTCGCCGGCTCCGAGCACTCCGACACGAGCGCGTCGGCGGCCACGCTGGCGCTCGTGCTCGGCCCGCTCGCGCTGCTCGCGCTGGCGCCGTTCGCGCTGCGCAGCCGCGGCGTGCCGAGCTGGTCGATGGTCGTCGGCGCCGGCCTGGCGTTCGCGATCGGCGCGTTCTCGCTGAAGCTCATCGCCGACGCGCGTCAGCGCGAGCGAGTGGCTCGCGCTGATCGCCGCGGGCGCGCGTCGCCGGCGCGATGGCGCTCGTCGGGATGAACGGCGAGATGAGCGCGCTGCAGGTGCGGCCGGTCGCCGCCGTCGCACCCGTGATCTTCGCGATCGAGCTCGCCGTCCCGGTCGTGCTCGGCCCGCTCGTCGGCGGCGAGAGCTGGCCGACCGACCCGCTGCAGCTGCTCGCGCTGGTCGGCGGGCTCGTCGTGACCGTCGGCGGCGCCGTCAGCCTGATGCGCTCACGGTCGGTCGTCGCGGTGCTGGAGGCCGAGCACGCCGCCGGCGAAGCCGGCTAGCGCGTCGCGCGGAGCCCGGGCCGCGGTGTCCGCCTGCGGCGCCGGCTCGCGGACCTGTGAGCCGGTGTCGTGCGCGAGCCCGCGGCCCTCGTCCTGGGGTCGACCAGCCCGGTCCGGCGAACATGTAGCCGAAGCGCTCGCGCCACGTCCGCGCGCCGCGCACGTCGCGCGAGATCGCCGACCACTCGTGCGTCGACGACCGTGACGGGATGGTGCGTCTCGAGGTTCGTCGTCAGGCCGTAGCGCACGCGCTCGTCCTCCGGCGCGAACGTGCCGAACAGGCGGTCCCAGATGATCAGGATGCCGCCGTAGTTCTTGTCGAGGTACTGCTGCTGGGACCCGTGGTGGACGCGGTGGTGCGACGGCGTGTTGAAGAGGAACTCGAGCGGCGCGCGACAGCCGCCCGATGCGCTCGGTGTGCAGCCCGAACTGGTAGATCAGGCTGACCGACTGCATGCCGAAGATCATCCACGGCGGGAAGAACAGCGCGCCCGGCGCCCAGAACGGCAGCGCCGTCATCGGGAAGATCGGCTGGCGCAGCGCGGTCGAGAGGTTGAAGTGCTGCGAGGAGTGATGGACGACGTGGCCGGCCCAGAAGACGCGCACCTCGTGCCCGACGCGGTGGTACCAGTAGAACGCCAGGTCGTCGGCGACGAACAGCAGGACGTAGGTCCACCACTCGTTCGGTCGGCAGGTGCCACGGGCTGACCGTGTAGATCGCCGCGTAGACCGCGATCGCGACGAGGCCCCAGAGCGCGCCGACGACGACGCTCGTCAGCCCCATCGTGAGGCTCGTCGTCGTGTCCCTGCGCTCGTAGCCGATCAGGTCGTCGTCCTCGTGGACGTGCCGGAACGAGACGATCTCCAGCACCAGGAAGAGGACGAAGAACGGGATCGCGGGGAGGATCAGGTCGTGCATCAGGCGAGCGCCTCCAGCGGCGACGGTCGAGCGAGCGCGAGAGCAGCGTGTCGGCGAGGCTCGCGGCGAGCTCGCCGTCGCCGGCGGCGATCGCGTCGACGAGCGCCGGCGTGGGCCGCGATGTCGCGCGCCTCCGTCCTCGAACACCTGCTGCGAGGCCTCCTGCGCCGCGGCGCCGGCCGCGAGCAGGCTGTTGTAGGCGAGCAGGTAGGCGAGGTTGTCGGCGGCGCCGACGATCGCGCGCCAGAGGTCCTCGTAGCGCGGCGGACAGCGCGTCGAGGTCGTCGGCCGCGTCGGCGCCGTCGCGCACGAGCTGCTGCGAGCGCCGGCGACCTGCGACGGCGGTCGCGCGCGCGGCGGCGAGCCGCGCGACGTCGATGCCGATCCAGCGCCGCGCCTCGACGACCGAGCGCAGCAGCTCGGGGCCCGCGGCGCGGTCGCCGGCGAACGGGACGTGCGCGAGCAGGTCGAGCCCGCCCTCCGGCGCGCCAGTCGAGCACGCGCGTCGCGCCGCCGTGGCGGACCTCGACGAGCCCGGCCTGCTGCAGGCGCTTCAGCGCCTCGCGCACCGCGTGGCGGTTGACGGCGAACGCCTCCGCGAGCAGGCGCTCGGCCGGAAGCGGGTCGCCGGCGGCGTAGCGGCCGCTGAGGATCGCGGTCACGCAGCTCCTCGAAGACGGCCTCGGAGACGGGGCGGCGCGGGACGGGCTGGAAGGCCATTGCGACACAGAGTAACTGATTGGACCAGTTGAGGCCAGCCCAGCCAATCGACGAATGCGCGCTACGCTCGTGGCCGATGCCGGTACGCGCGAAGCTCTATCCTGCCCGCCGCGTCCGCGTCATCGGAGCCGGCGGAACGATCGGGATGAACGGCTCGGGCGGCGCACGCCCGGAGCTCGAGGCCGAGGCGCTCGATCGCCTCCGTCCCCGGCCTCGCGAGCCACGAGGGCCTCGAGGCGCGCACGGTCGCCAACCTCCCGAGCGCGCACCTGACGCTCACGCCAGCAGCTCGAGATCTGCCGCGCCGCGCGCGACGCCGCGCGGCGCGGGATCGGCGTCGTCGTCACGCACGGCACCGACACGCTCGAAGAGACCGCGATGCTCTGCGACATCATCGACGACGCCGAGGCGCCCGTCGTCTTCACCGGCGCGATCCGCCCCGCCTCGGCGCCGGGCGCCGACGGCCCGGCGAACCTCGTCGACGCCGTCGCGGTCGCCGCGAGCGACGACGCGACCGGCCTCGGCGTGCTCGTCGTCTTCGGCGGCGAGATCCACCACGCGCGGGTCGTGCGCAAGACCGACACGACGTCGCTGACCGCGTTCTCGTCGCCGCAGATGGGCCCGCTCGGCCGCGTCACCGAGGGCCATCCGACGATCTGGTCGCGCATCCCGCGCAACCCGACGCTCGACCCGCCGAACCTCGACAAGCGCGTCTTCATCATCCCGACCGCGGCCGGCGACGACGCGTCGCTCGCGCGCGCCGCGCTCGGCGACCGAGCCCGACGGCGTCGTCATCGGCACGCTCGGCGCCGGCCACATGTCGCCCGACCTGCTCGAGCTCTGGGCCGAGGCCGCCGAGCGCATCCCGGTCGTCGCCTACTGCCGGCCCGAGCGCGGCGTGATCCTCAACTCGACCTACGGCTACGCGGGCTCGGAGATGGACCTGCGCCTGACCGACCTGATCCCGGCCGGCTTCCTCTCGCCGCAGGCCGCGCGCATGAAGCTGCTCGCGTGCGTCGCGAGCGAGCTCTCGATCGAAGAGATCCGCTGGGCCTTCAGCCAGGACGACGGGTGACCCTGCTCGCCGACGCGGGCTAAGGGTCCGCCGGTGGAACGCGGAGGCGTCGACGAGACCCGCGGCGAGGTCATTCGCCGCCGGCTGCGCACGGTCCCGCCGATGGTCCTCGGCGCGATCGTCGTCACCGCGCTGCTGCCGGCGCTCGTCGTCGCTCGCGCTGCTCGTCGACGTCGTGCGCTTCGCGACGCGGCGGATCCCGTTCATGACGGTCCGCATGCTGCTCGTCGTCTGGGTCTACCTCGTCGGCGAGGCGCTCGCGATCATCGTCTTCGGGCTCGCCTGGCTGTTCGCGCTCGGGCCCGCGCCGGCGCGAGTGGCTCGAGACGAGCACCTGGCACGTCCAGCAGGCTGGGCCGGGTCGATCATCGGCGCGACGCGCCTGCTGCTCGGCCTCAGCGTGCACGTCGAGGGCGACGAGAACGTCGAGCCGGGGCCGATGATCCTGATGATCCGCCACGTCAGCATCCTCGACAACCTGCTGCCGTCGGTGTTCGTCGCACGGCCGCACAAGATCCGCCTGCGCTACCTGCTCAAGCGCGAGCTGCTGAGCGACCCGGGGCTCGACATCGGCGGCAAGCGCCTGCCGAACTACTTCGTGCGCCGCGGCACCGGCGCCGAGATCGAGCGCGCAGAACGTCGGCCGTCTCGCCGAGGGCCTGGGCGCCGACGAGGGCATCCTGATCTACCCCGAGGGCACGCGCTTCACCGAGGAGCGGCGGCTCAGCGAGATCGCGAAGATCGCGAGCGCGACGCCGGCGCTCGCCGCGCGCGCCGAGCAGATCCACCACCTGCTGCCGCCGAAGGTCGGCGGCGTGCTCGCGATCCTCGACGGCGCGCACCGGACGCCGACGTCCTCGTCATCGGCCACACCGGCTTCGACGGGCTGCGGCGCCTGTCGGAGATCTGGGACGGCGTGCTCGTCGGCCGCGAGATCCGCGTGCGCTTCCGCCGGATCGCCCGCGCCGACGTTCCCGACGACACCGACGCCCGCGTGGACTGGCTGTTCGACACCTGGCAGGAGCTCGACGGCTGGGTCGGCGCGCAGGTCGCTGCGCGCGCGGCCGCCTGAGGCGCGCCGGCGAGGTACGTCACGTCAGCGGCGGCGGCGTCCCCTCGGCGCTCGCGGCGAGCTCGAGGTCCCAGTCGCAGATCGCGCACGCGTGCTGGAACGCCGAGCGCGCGAACGCGAGCGCGGCCGCGTGCGGATCGGGCGCCGCGACGACGTCGTCCCAGTCGAGCAGGAACTCGCCGAGCGCCGCCGTCCCAGCGCGCGGCGGCCGGCGACAGCGTCGCGTCGGCGAACCCGGGACGGGCCGGGTGCGCGTAGGCGTAGAACGCGGCCTTCCCGTAGCGCCCGTCGCCGGGCCACCAGCCGATCGCGACCTCCTGGGCGTCCATCGCGTTGCGCAGATGAAGTCGTCCGCCGGCGGCGCGGCCGGGTCGCCGGAGAACAGGCTCACCGCGAGGTCGAACGAGCCCCACCAGGCGTTCACCGGCGTCGAGCGCCCGCGATACGGCGCGCGGAACGCGGCGAGCACGAGCGCGGCGCGCGTCGCCATCGCGAACGACGTCGCGACCTGGGCGGGGTCGTAGGTCGCGTGCTCGGCGTCCTCGTCCAGCGGCACGCTCCACGGCACCTCCTGCGGCGTCGGGTCGATCGTCGACGGCGCCGCCGAGCTCGCGCACGGCATCGAGGACGTCGCTGGTGACGGCGCCGACCGAGCGGTGCGGCGTCAGCGCGATCCGCGCGACGCGGCCGCCCGAGTGCTCGACGACCGCCTCGTGCGTGCGCAGGTCGAGCGCGACGACGAGCGCGCCCGAGCCGTCGGGCGCCGGCAGCGGCAGCGTCTCCCAGCCGCGCGCGGTCAGGCGCAGCGCCGCGTGCTGCAGCTGGGGCTCCGGCGGCGCGAGCGTCGCGGCGAGCTTCCCCAGCACCTGGGTGTGCGCGTGGAGCGTGTCGCAGGTTGCGCTCCACGCGTCGTAGTCAAGGCTCGGCCACTGCGCGAAGGACATGCCGTGCACGCTATCCAACGGCCGACATACGATCGGCGGTATGGACGCGTTCCACCTCGCCCAGCTCAACGTCGCGAAGGCGATCGCACCGCTCGACAGCGAGACGCTCGCCCCGTTCATGGACGCGATCGACGGCGTCAATGCGATCGCCGACACGTCGCCGGGCTTCGTCTGGCGCCTCGAGGACGAGGACGACGACGAGCATCCGGGAGCGACCGGCATCCAGGCCTATGACGACCCGTGGCTGATCGTGAACCTCAGCGTCTGGGAGTCACGCGAGGCGCTGTGGGACTTCGTCTACGGCGGCGGGCATCTCGAGATCATGCGCCGCCGCCGCGAGTGGTTCACGATGCTCGGCGAGTCGCACCTCGTGATGTGGTGGGTCCCGGCCGGGGAGATCCCGACGCGTCGAGCAGTCGGTCGAGCGCCTCGACCACCTGCGCGCGCACGGGCCGAGCCCGTTCGCGTTCACCTTCAAGCAGGCGTACGAGCCCGGCGAACCCACGCAGGCGCCGCTCGAGCGAGAGATCGCGGATGGATGACGGCTCGGCATGAGCCGGGATTGGCCGGTCGGCCATCCCGACTCCATGACGTGGCGTCAGGCGCCGCGAGATCCGCGAGCACTCAAGGGATGTACCAGCGGTCCATGTACTGCTCGAGGAAGCCGCTGACGAGCGTGCGGTCGGGGACCGACGCGGCGAGCCCGTAGATCGGCGCCATCCCGCTCTCGGCCTGCGGCTGCGCGCGCGCCGCGTCGACGGCCTCGCGCAGGTCCGCGGTGAAGCGCGCCGGCAGCTCCGGCTGCGTGTGGCGCAGCGTCACGCAGAGGTGCACGCACGGCGGGCGGTGCAGGCCGTTCAGGCTCCAGCCGCGCGCCGTCATCTCGTCCATCACGCGGTAGACGTCGAGGCCCTCCTCGGTCGTGCGGAACGCGAGCACGTAGAGCGGGTCGCCGAGCAGCTCGAGCCCGTCGATCGCGCGGATCCCGTCCTTCATCTCCGCCGCCGCGTTGAGGATCCGGCTGCGTCGCGTCGAGGTAGCCCGACTCGCCGAACGCGACCATCGCCGCCCAGCAGGCGGCGCTCAGGCCGCCGGGGCGCGAGCCCGCGAAGGTCGGCGTCGCGTAGAGGCCGCCGGGCCAGTCGGTGAACGTGAAGTACTGGTGGTGGCGCAGGTCGTCGCCGCGATAGAGCACGACCGACGTGCCCTTCGCCGCGTAGCCGAACTTGTGCGTGTCGGCGCTCATCGAGGTGACGCCGGGCAGGCGGAAGTCGAACGGCGGCACGTCGTAGCCCAGCCGCGCGCCCACGGGCAGGATGAAGCCGCCGAGGCAGCCGTCGGTGTGGAAGCCGACGCCGCGCTCGCGCGCGATCTCGCTGAGCTCCTCGATCGGGTCGATCAGCCCGTGCGGGAAGGCGGGCGCGGACCCGACGACGACGACGGTGCGCTCGTCGATCGCAGCGGCGGCCGCGGCGGGGTCGACGATCGAGCCGTCGGTCACCGGGAGCTTGCGCTGCTCGATGCCGAACGCCTGCGCCGCCTTGTCGAACGCGGCGTGCGCGGTCTCGGGCAGCACCATCACGGGCTGCTCGATGCCGGCCGCGCGGCCGCGCTCGCTGGTAGGCGCGCATCGCGAGCATGATCGACTCGGTGCCGCCCGAGGTGACCGTGCCGACGATGTCGTCGGGCGGTCAGCGTCGGCGCCGAGCATCCCCGCGGTCATCGAGACGATCTCGGCCTCGAACTTGGCGGCGCTCGGCCACACGTCGAGGTGCAGCGGGTTGCTCTGCGAGTGCAGCGCGTAGGCGGCGTTGAGGAACGCGATGTGATCGGGCTCGCCCTCGTAGACGGCGCCGGACACCTGCCCGCTCTGCCAGCGCTCGCGCTCGGCGTCGGCCATCAGCTCGAGGTCGCCGAGCACCTGCTCGCGCGGGACGCCCTCCTGCGGGAGGCGCGCGTGGGTCGCGAGCCGCCCGCGGTAGGGCTTCAGCGCACGGTCCATGTCGGCGAGCGGGTCGTCGCTCATCGAGTTGCTCCTCGTTCCGCGGTTCAGGCGGGCGTAGATCGGCTTCGTCGCCTTGTAGATCTTCACGAACTCCGCGAACAGGCCGTCGTAGAGGGCGGCGCGGCCCGCGTCCGGGACGTACGCGTCGGCGACCTGCACGCGCGCCGGGCACGTCCTCGCGCGGTGAGCTCGCCGAGCGCGATCCCGGCCAGGAAGCGCGGCGCCGCGCACGTTCGCGTGGACCGGGTCGGCGACGATGCGGATCTCGCGCTGGAGCACGTCGGCGAACGTCTGCGCCCACAGCGGCGACAGCGCACCGCCGCCGATGAACGCGATCGGATCCAGGCGGCGGCCGCAGAACCGCTCGACCGGCTGCTGCATCCAGCGCGCGTTGAGCGCGACGCCCTCGAGCACGCTGCGCACGAGCTGCGCCTGCGTCGTGTCGAGCGAGAGGCCGAGCCAGCCGCCGCGCACGAGGTGGTCGTCGACCGGCGTGCGCTCGCCGTTGAGCCACGGGCAGAAGAGGACGCCGCCGCTGCCGGGCCGCGCCTGCGCGGCGAGCTCCGTGAGCGCCGCGTAGCCGCCCGTCGGCCGCGGGCGTTCCCGCGAGCCAGCTGTCGCGCAGCATCGCGAGCGAGGCGCCCGCGGTCTGCTGCTCGCACGACACGAGGTAGCGCCCGGGCAGCGCCGACGGCAGCGCCGCGATCGCGTGGAACGGATCGGTCTTCTTGCGTCGCGACGTGGCACGAGAGCCAGGACGAGGTGCCGACGTACAGGTGCGCGGCGTGCTCGCCGACTGCGCCGGAGCCGACCGCGCGCGCTCATCGTGTCCGGCGTCGCGGTCACGACGACGGCCTGCGCGCCGACGCCGAGCTCCGCGGCGGCCGCGCGCGCTGACCGGGCCGACGACGCTCGCGCTCGGTCGCAGCTGGCGGCAGTCGCGCGGCGTCGAGCCCGGCGAGCTTCAGCAGCCGCGCGTCGTAGCGCACGTTGAGCGGGTCGCGCGTGTCGGTGACCCAGTGCAGCGTCGCGGTGTCGTACGAGGCCGAGCGGACGCCGGTGAGCTTCAGGTTGAGCCAGTCGACCGGCTCGAGGAAGGTCGCCGCCGCCGCCCAGACCTCCGGCCGCTGGTCGCGCAGGAACTGCAGGTGCGCGAACGGATCGCGGCCCGACAGCGACGGCGCGCCGCCGGTGAGCGCGGATCCAGCGCGCGAGCCGCTGCGGCGCGTAGCCCTCGACGCGCACGCCGCCGGCGCCGGCGCCCGCGATGCGCCGCGCCTGCTCGGCGCCGCGGCTGTCGAGCCAGGTGAGCGCCGGCGCCAGCGGCTCGCCGGCGGCGTCGACCGCGACCGTCCCGGCCCACTGCCCGGTGACCGCGACGGCGGCGACGCGCGCGAGCTCGTCCGGGTGCTGCGCGGCGAAGCGCCGCGAGCACGCGACGATCGCGCTCCACCAGTCCTGCGGCCGCTGCTCCGCGGCGCCGTCGGGGCCGAGCAGCATCTCGACCGGCTCGAACGCCGCGGCCAGGACGGCGCCGTCCAGATCGACCAGCGCGACCTTCGGCCCGCCCGTCCCGAGGTCGATCGCGAGCACGTGCGGCACGTGCGCAGACTACGGTGAAACACGGACTCCGGGCCCCTCGCGAGCGGTTAGCGTGCGCGCCCGGGGCCGCGGCACCGGCCACCTCGCGACCGCCGAAAGCCCATGACTCCACTCACGTCCGCCGACGTCCCACCGCTCCCGCCCGCCCGCTTCGAGGAGGTGCTCGACGAGCGGCAGTGGAAGGTCCTCGAGGCCGCCAACCACCACGCCGCGCGTGATCCTCGGCGACCGCAGGGTCTGGAGCATCAACTCGACGCTCACCGGGCGGCGGCGTCGCCGAGATGCTGCAGTCGCTCGTCGCCTACGCGCGCGGCGCCGGCGTCGACGCGCGCTGGAGCGTGATCGACGGGGAGCCCGACTTCTTCGTCCTGACGAAGCGCATCCACCACAAGCTGCACGGCAGCCCCGGCGACGGCGGCCCGCTCGGGCCCGGCCGAGCGCGCGGTCTACGAGCGCGTCACGCGGCGCCAACGCCGAGCGGCTCGACGGAGGAGCTGCACGACGGCGACATCGTCCTGCTCCACGACCCGCAGACCGCCGGCATGGCGCCCGCGCTGCGCCGGGCGCGGCGTGCACGTCGTGTGGCGCTCGCACATCGGCATCGACGACGCCCAACGAGCACGTGCGCGACGCCTGGGAGTTCCTGCTGCCCTACCTCGGCGACGTGCGAGGCGTTCATCTTCACGCGCCGCGAGTACGCCCCGCCCGAACTGCAGCGATCGCGACCTCACGATCATCCCGCCGTCGATCGACGTCTTCGCGCGCGAAGAACCAGACGCTGGCCGACGAGCAGCGTCGTCTCGATCCTCGCGACGTCCGGGGTCGTCGACGCGCCCGTCGATCGCCGCGCCCGAGCTACCTCGCATCACGACGGCCGCGCGGACCGACGTCGCGCGGCAGGTGCAGATGGACGAGGACGAGCGGCTCGCCGCTCGACGACCGCCTCGTCGTCCAGGTCTCGCGCTGGGACCCGCTCAAGGATCCCGTCGGCGTGATGCAGGGCTTCGCCGAGCACGTCGCCCCGCACGTCGCGGACGCGCGGCTCGTGCTCGCCGGGCCGTCGCCCGCGGGCGTGCTCGACGATCCGGAGGGCGCGATCGTGCTCGAGCAGGTCCGCGCCGCCCGGCTCGCGCTGCCCGCCGAGGTCCGCCGCCGCGTCCACCTCGCCTGCCTGCCGATGCAGGACCGCAGCGAGAACGCGGCGATCGTCAACGCGCATCCAGCGCCACGCCGACGATCGTCGTGCAGAAGAGCCTCGCCGAGGGCTTCGGGCTGACCGTCTCCGAGGCGATGTGGAAGCACCGCCCCGTGGTCGCCAGCCGCGTCGGCGGCATCCAGGACCAGATCGTCGACGGCGAGAGCGGCGTCCTGCTCGACGATCCGCGCGACCTCGCGGAGTACGGCGCCGCGGTCACCGCGCCTGCTCGCCGACCCCGCGGCGATGCAGCGCATCGGCGACGCGGCGGGCGAGCGCGTGCGCTCGGAGTTCCTGGGCTCGCGCCACCTGATCCAGTACCTCGCGCTCTTCTCGCGGCTGATCGAGTACGACGGCCATCCCTGGCACCGCCGGGGACGCCGCGCCTAGCGGCGCAGGGATCGCGGGGCGGCCGTCGAAGGCGCGAGGCTGGGCCGTCCACCGGCCCGACCACGCCCGCATGCCTCCCCCACCGCCCCAGCCAGACGCCGCGGTCGTGCTCCTCGGGGAGCGCGACGACGAGCGGATGCTGCCCGTCGACGCGCTCGGTCCTGCGCGTCGTCCTGATCGTCCTCGCGGTCGTCGGCGTCCTGCTGCTGGTCCGCCTGCTCTGGGCAGCCGATCGCCTGGATCATCCTCGCGACGTTCCTCGCGATCGCGCTGTCGGGCCCGGTCAACATCCTCGCCCGCCGCATGCGCCGCGGGCTCGCGATCACGATCGTCTACCTCGACGCGTGCTGCTCGTCCCGATCGGCCTGGCGGGACTGATCGTGCCGCCGCTCGTGCGCCAGGGCGTGGACTTCGTCGAGAAGCTGCCGCAGTACTCGAACGACCTGCAGGACTACGTCCACAAGAACAAGAAGCTCCGCAAGCTCAACAACGACCTCGGCCTGACCGACCGCGTGAACAAGCTCGCCAACGACGCGCCGAACCGGATCGGCGCGGCCGCCGGCGTCCTGCGCGACCTCGGCAGCGGCCTCGTGAGCTCGATCTTCGCCGGCTTCACGATCTTCGTGCTCAGCATCTTCATGGTCGCGCGCGGGCGCAGCTGGATCGACGCCGCGATCGACCTGCGCGGCACCGAGCACGCAGACAAGGTCAAAGCCGCGCTCGACCGGATCGCCACCGCCGTCGGGAACTACGTCGGCGGCGCGATCGTGCAGGCGACGATCGCCGGCGATCAGCTCGTTCGTCGTGCTGACGATCCTCGGCGTCCCGTTCGCCGGCGCGCTCGCGGTGCTCGTCGGCATCTTCGACCTCGATCCCGCTGATCGGCGCGACGCTCGCCGGCGTTCGGCGTCGGCCTCGTGACGCTGTTCGCCGACTTCCCGACCGCGACGATCGTCTGGGTGATCTTCGCGCTCGCCTACCAGCAGTTCGAGAACTACGTGATCCAGCCGCAGATCCAGAAGCGCGCGGTGCGAGCTGGAGCCGTTCATCGTGCTCGTCTCGGTGCTGTTCGGCGGCTCGCTGTTCGGGATCATCGGCGCGCTGCTCGCGATCCCGGTCGCCGCGACGATCCAGATCTCGATCCAGGAGTGGTGGCGCTACCGGCTCGCCGCGCAGGCGGAGCCGTCGGCACCGCGCTCGACCGCGCCCACGGCCGCACCGCACGCGGCGGACGACGACGACGCGCCGCCCGCACCCGCGTGATCAGTCGGTTGCGCGGCGTGCGAGCATCAGGCGCATGACGCGCATCGGCATCCTCACCGGCGGCGGCGACTGCCCCGGGCTCAACGCGGTGATCCGCGGCATCGTCCGCAAGGGCGTGAAGATCCACGGTCACGAGTTCGTCGGCTTCCGCTACGGCTGGGCCGGCGTCCTCGACGGCTCGACGATCGATCTCTCGATCGACGCGACCTCGGGCCTGCTCCCCCGCGGCGGCACGATCCTCGGCACCTCGCGCACGAACCCCTACAAGGACGGCGCCGACGGCACGGCGCTCGTCCGCGAGGGCATGGCGAAGGCGGGCGTCGAGGCGCTGATCCCGATCGGCGGCGAGGACACGCTCGGCGTCGCCGGGCGCCTGGCCGCGGACGGCGTGCCGGTCGTCGGCGTGCCGAAGACGATCGACAACGACCTCGACGGCACCGACTACACCTTCGGCTTCGACACCGCCGTCCAGATCGCGACCGACGCGATCGACCGCCTGCACACGACGGCCGAGTCGCACAACCGGGTGCTCGTCGTCGAGGTCATGGGCCGCCATGCCGGCTGGATCGCCTGCGCACTCGGGGATGGCCGGCGGCGCCGACGCGATCCTCGTGCCCGAGATGCCGTTCGACATCGACGAGGTCTGCGAGCACCTGCGCGCGCGCCACTCGCGCGGCCGCTCCTTCTCGATCGTCGTCGCGAGCGAGGGCGCGCAGCCCAAGGACGGCGACGATGGCGACCAAGAACGCCGAGGTCGACGAGTTCGGCCACGTGCGCCTCGGCGGCATCGCCGCGTGGCTCGAGCAGGAGATCGAGCAGCGCACGGGCTACGAGACGCGCATGGTCGTGCTCGGCCACGTGCAGCGCGGCGGCACGCCGACCGCCTTCGACCGCGTGCTCGCGACGCGCTACGGCGTCGAGGCCGATCGATGCGCTGACACGCGGCGAGTCCGGCGTCATGGTCTCGCTGCGCGGCACCGATGTACGAACCGTGCCGCTCGCCGACGCCCTCGCCGAACCCAAGCTGCTCGACCCCGCGCTGTACGCGACCGCCGAGGTCTTCTTCGGATGAGTGCCCGACGGTTGCTCGGCGGCTGGTGCCGTCGCGATCACGCTCGCGCTCGCCGCCGCCGGTTGCGGCGGCGACGTCGCCGACACGAACGCGTACGTCGACCGCGTCAACCTCGCGCAGACGCAGTTCGCGGCGAGCTTTGCGCGCCTGTCGCGTGAGATCACGGCCACGAGCAGCCCGCCTCAGGACCGTAAGACCCTGCGCAGCATCGAGGGTGCCGTCGAGTCGACGGTGAAGGACCTGCGCGCGATCGACCCGCCGGACAAGGTCAAGACGCAGCACGCCGACCTTGTCGAGGCGATCGCCGGCTACGGCGAGTCGCTCAGCGACGCCGAGAGCAACCTGTCAGGCAGCGAGGCGCAGGCGACGGCGGCCGAAGCCCACCTCGCGTCCGACACGAAGCTCACGAGCACCCGCATCACGGCCGCGATCTCCGCGATCAATCAGAAGCTGCGGGACTAGGCGAGCCTGGCGGCGCCGGCCGGGCGGGCTGTGCGCCGGCCTCGGTCGCCAGGCGCTCCAGCACCGCGCTGAGGTCGTCCAGGCGCCGATGGGCGCGCTCGACGCGCAGCGAGACGTCGCCGGCGGCGTCCAGCAGGCGAGCGGGCGCGGTCGGGTCGCGCGGCGGCGGGCCCGGGGGCGGGCTGTCGGCGGCCATCTGCCGAGCGATGCTACGGACCGCCGCGGACCGTACCCTCCGGGCATGTCCCCCTTCTGGATCTGGACGCAGGGCGCGGTCGTCGTGTTCGTGCTGATCGGCATCGTGATCGCGATCGTGAAGCTCGCGTGATCAGCGCGGGCGTGCATTAGCATCGCCCGGATCCGAGGACGGAGGCGGGGATGTTCAGCACGATCGTGGTGGGGACGGACGGTTCGGAGACGGCCAAGGAGGCGGTTCGGCAGGCGGTCGAGCTCGCGAGCGACCGTCGGCGGACGCCTGGAGATCGTCAGCGCCTACGAGCCGGTTCCGGGCTCACGGCTGCGCAACGAGGCCCAGCAGGTGCCGCCGGACGTCCACTGGACGATCAACCCGCGCGAGGATGTCGACGCGACGCTCGCCGAAGCCGCCGCGGTCGCGCAGGCGGCCGCCGTGCCCGCGCAGGTGCATGCGCGTCAGGGCGACCCGGCCGACGCGATCCTCGACGTCGCCGAGGAGACCGGTGCCGACCTCGTCGTCGTCGGCAACAAGGGAATGACGGGTGCCAAGCGCTTCCTGCTCGGGTCGGTGCCGAACAAGATCAGCCACCACGCCCCCTGCGGCGTGCTGATCATCCGAACGAGCTAGCGCGAACTGGACGTCACGGGTGCGACGCCACCGCTGGTGGTGGCCGGCGCGGTTGCCGCGCCGGCGTTGACCAGACCCCAGCCGTAGCGGGTGTCGTAGCCCGGGCGTGCCGATGTCGCGGGCCGTCGTCTCCAGGCGATGCTCGATGCGCGCCGGCGACGGGTTCGCGCCGAGGACGCCGACTGGCGACGATCAGCGCGGCGGTCGCAGCGACGTGCGGCACGGCCATCGACGTGCCTTCGTAGCTGCCGGGGATGCCGAAGTTGTCGATCGCGCGACCGAGCAGCGTGACCTGGAAGACGTTGCGCCCCGGCGAGTCGCCGGGCCGGCAGTTCGGGTCGCCGGACAGCGCCGCGTCGGCGC
Source organism: uncultured Actinomycetes bacterium (assembly GCA_963821685.1). Lineage (GTDB taxonomy): Bacteria > Actinomycetota > Thermoleophilia > Solirubrobacterales > Solirubrobacteraceae > F1-60-MAGs163. The sequence goes on from CAWGEW010000011.1 coordinate 42,779, forward strand.
CGCCGCCGGGAGCCACGAGGTCGAGTCCGCTGCCGCCGTTGGAGAACTCCGCGAGGCAGCCGTGCTCGGTCGTCGCGCCGACCGACAGGACCCCGGTCGCCCGGGCGGGGTAGGCGACGCGCGCGCGGCCCTCGTTGCCCGACGCGGCGATCACGAGTGACCCGCGCGCCCGTGCGTAGGCGATCGCGTCGAGGATCTGCGGAATGTCGACGGCCGTGACCTCGGTGTCGAACTCGAGGCTGAGGTTGATGATCTTGGCCTTACGGCGCGCCGCGTAGCGGATGCCCGGCGGCGATGTCGCTCGCGTTGCCCTCACCGGCCGCGTCGAGGACGCGCACCGGCAGCAGCCGTGCGCCGTAGGCCAGGCCGGTCAGGCCGAGGCCGTTGTTGGTCGCTTCGGCGAGTGTGCCCGCGACGTGCGTCCCGTGGCCGTTGCGATCGAACGGATACGGGTCGCGGTCGACGAAGTCGTAAGCCGCGCAGGAACTGCCCCTTGGCGAAGTCCGGCGACATCGCATACGGCGGGCGGTTGCCGTAGGCGACACCGGTGTCGAGCACGGCGATCGTCACGCCGCGGCCGCCGGGAGCGCCGTCGGCGATCAGGTTCGCCCACGCCTGCGGCGCGTTCACGCCGGCGGGCCCGGCGAAGTTCCACTGCACGTCCTCCCAGCCACCGGCGCGGTTGTCCTTGCCGGGATCGTTGGGGACGAAGCCGTCGGTCGTGGCGGAGGCGTGAGCGAGGACGTTCGGCACCGCGTAGGCGACATCGGAGCGCGCGCGCAGCCCGCGCAGCGCGGCCGGAACGCTCTTGACCTTCAGGACCGCCGGGCGGCCATCCGCAACCTGGGCGGCATGCGCCGTCGATCCCTGCTCGAACTTGACGACGACCTGCCCCGGCTCGGCGTCGAGTGCCAGCGCGGCACCAGGAAGCAGCAGCGCCGCGACGAGCGCGGCGAGGACGGTTGTGAGATGGCGCGAAAGACTGGAGGGCATGAAAGGCCACGGACCGCTGGCCGGCGAGCGGAAGCGTTCAATGAGAGAACACCAGAGCTGCACCGAAGTTCCGTGCTTACGGGCATGATTGCGCACGATGGAAGCGATCACACCGCCGGCGGACGAGGAGTGGATGCGCGAGGCGCTCGCTGAGGCCCGCGAGGCGCTCGGCCATGGCGACGTCCCGATCGGCGCGGTCGTCGTGCACGCAGGACGCGTGATCGGGCGCGGCCACAACAAGCGCGAACTGCTCGAGGACCCCACCGCGCACGCCGAGGTGCTGGCGCTGCGCGAGGCGGCGGCGACGCTCGGCTCCTGGCGCGTGCTCGACAGCACGCTCTACGTGACGCTCGAGCCGTGCGCGATGTGCGCCGGTGCGATCGTCCTCTCGCGCATCCCGCGCGTCGTCTACGGGACTGCCGACCCGAAGGCCGGGGCCGCCGGCAGCGTCCTCGACGTGCTCGACGACCCGCACCTGAACCACCGCCCGCAGGTGCTCGCGGGCGTCCTGGCCGACGAGTGCGCCGGCCTGCTCCGCGACTTCTTCGCCGAGCGCCGTCGCTAGCCGCCCACCGCAGGCGATCGGTAGATCTGAAGCCCGCTCAGCGGGCTTGACCTCGACCGATCCGTGAGCGAGTGGCCGCTAGAAGATCACGTAGGCCTTGGTCAGCGTCTCGTGGATCTCCCACGTGCCGGTCCAGCCGCGCGGGAAGACCACGAGGTCGCCGGCGGCGGCCTTGACCGGCTGATCGCCGTCGGCGGTCACCGTCATCGAGCCCTCGAGCACGTGGATGAACTCCGCGACCGTCTCGAAGTTCCAGCGTGACGGTCCGGCCGTGCAGCGCCAGATTCCAGCCGACTGGTCGCCGTCGCTCCACAGCTCACGGCCCGAGGTGAGCATCTCGGGACCGGTGGCCTCCTTGAGCGGGCCCCAGTCCTCGAGGTCCTCCGGGACGGTCGTGATCTGCTGGAGGTGGGTGATGACGCTGGGTGACATGACTAGCGCCGCTCGAGGATCACGATCGGGATCTCGCGGTCCGTCTTCTTCTGGTACTCGTTGTAGTCGGGCCAGGCCTCGGCGAGCAGGTCCCAGAGACGTGAGCGCTCGTCGCCCTCGGCAACCGACATCGTCACCGGAATCTCGTCGGCGAGTACCTGGATCGTCGCGTTCGGGTCTGCCTCGAGGTTCGAGAACCAGGCCGGGTCCTCAGGCGCACCGCCCTTCGACGCGACGATCACCCAGCGGTCACCGTCGGCGCGATAGATCAGCGGCGTCGTCCGCGGCTCGCCCGAGCGGCGGCCCTTCGTCGTCAGCAGCAGGATCGTCGTCCCGTTGCGCCAGCTGTGACCGCGCTCCCCGCCGGTCTCTTGGTAGACGCGGACGTGCTCGGCACCGAAGAGGTCTTCATCAGGATTGGCCATGACTGGCAGGCTACCTCTCGCCGGTCTGCTGCAACCCGTCCGTGAGGACCGCGAGGCCGTCGTCGAGCGTGCGCTGCAGCTCCGGCTTGGTGATCGCCCCGCGCGCGTGCAGCGCGATCGCCCCGTTCCACGCACCCCAGACGAAGCGTGCGATCCGCAGCGGATCGACGTCCGCGCGGATCTCGCCGTCGGCGATGCCCTGCTCGATCACGCCCGCGACGCGCCGCACGAGTGCGTCGAGCGCCGCGTCGATCTGCTCGCGCCCGCTGAGGTCCGCCGATGCGAGGACGCGCAGCGCGGACGGGTTCTCGAGGTGGAACGCCAGGTACGCGCGGGCGACGGCGGCGAGCCGATCGGCGGCCGTGCCCGGGACCGCGAGGGACTCGTCGAGCACAAGGGCGTTGCGCTCGACCGCGCGCTCGGCGAGTGCGCGCTGCACGCCGGCCTTGCCTTCGAAGTGCGCGTAGAGCGTCGCGACGGCGACGTCCGCGCGCTCGGCGATCGCGTCGACCGTCGTCGCACGCGTGCCCCGCTCCACGAGCAGCGACTCGGCCGCGTCGAGGATCGCTGCCGTGGTGCGAGCACGCCGTCGCTCGATCCGGGGGGAGCTTGCCTCCATCTGTGACCAGTCTATCACTCTTCTGAAAACAGAATAATATTCTGATTTCAGAATGTAACCTCAGGAAGGAGCTCTCCATGTCCACCACCGTTGAAGCCCCCCGTGACGGAACCGAGCTGATCGCCGCGTTCCTCCCCCACTCGCCGTTCGCCGCCCTACTCGGCATCGAGGCCGTCGAGCTGACCGACGATCGCGCGGTCCTGCGGCTCCCCTGGCGCGCTGACCTCGCGACGATGGGCGACCTCGTCCACGGCGGCGCGATCGCCACGCTCGCCGACTGTGCCGTGATGGCCGCCGCCTGGTGCGGTGCCCCGCTGCCGGAGCAGCTGCGCGGCGCGACGGTCTCGATGGCGATCGAGTTCGCGGCCGGCGCGCGCGGCGAGGACGTCTTCGCCGAGGGTCGGCTGATCCGCCGCGGCCGCTCGCTCTGCTCCGTCGAGGTCGACGTCCGCGGCGCCGACGGGCGCACGCTCGGCAAGGCGATCGCGTCCTACAAGGTCGGGTGATCGGATGCCCGCACTGATCCCGCTCGGCGTGCTCGCGCTCACCGCCCTCGCGCCGGCAACCGGTCCCGCGCCCAGCGCGACCGCCGCGCGTGCGCACTACATCGTCCATGCCACGACCGACCGCGAGGCGCCCGAGGGCGACAAGCCGAAGGTGGTCGTCTCACTCACGTCCGCCGTCTCCGGCCGCCGCTACTTCCTGCGCCTGACCCGGACCTCGCGCGTCAAGCAGCCGGCGACCGGCGCAGAGTGCACCGACAGCGCGCTGAACGTGATCGGGGTGCGCAGCTCGCCGAGCGGCGCAGTCGCGTTCCCACCGCAGCCCGGTGGCCCGTACGCGCTCGGCGCCGCGCACCTCTGCGACGGCTCCTACAACGGGAAGGTGCTCGAGCAGAAGGGCGGACACGGCACCCGTGTCGTCCGCAGGTTCTCCCTCACGTACCCCGGCCTGAGCATCACGACGCGCCCGACCTGAGCGGCGCCGCGACGAACACGGGTGACGGCGCCGGCAATCACACATCGATCGCCGGCGCCACCCGTCCTGCTCAGCCGTTGGCAACCGCCGCGGCGTTCACGACGCCGCTGCCGTAGAAGCCGTTGAAGGCCTTCGTCCCGACGCAGGTCGCGTCGTACTCCGGCGCGTCGTCGAAGTAGTGCTGCGTAGCCGGCACGGGGCATGCCGTCTTCGTCGCCGTGCGCCGCATGATCTGCTCGACGCGGTCGGGCGACAGCGTCAATCCGCCGCCGCGCCAGTCCGGCGTGCCGTACTGCGCGACGACGAGCGCCGCGACGCCGGCTGCATGCGGCGAGGCCATCGACGTCCCCTGGAGGAACTGGTAGAGCGCTCCGTGATCCTTGATGACGAAGTCCGACGTCGGATCGCCGTTCTCGTCCACGTCGCCCCAGGTATGCGCGGCATCCAGGCCCTCGGGAGCCAGGATCAGATTCGCCGGGTCACCCTCGTCACCGGTTCCGCCCGGCGTGTCGTAGTAGTCCCCGCCGGGAGCGGCGAGGTCGGTCTGCTCGGTCCCATAGTTGGAGTAGTAGGCCTTGCGCCCGGTCGGCCCCGTCGCGCTGATCGAGATCACGCCGTCGTTCTCGGCCGGCACGTCGATGCACGAGTTGTTGATGTTGCGCTCGTGCGCGGCGTCCGGCGGGTAGTCCGGGCTCGTGTCGTCGAACGTCGGGTTGCCCATGTCCGTGCTCTCGTTGCCGAGTGCTGAGACGAGCGTGACGCCGCGTGCCCGTGCGTAGTTCAGCGCGCGCTGCGTGGCGCGGATGATCGTGCGCTGCTCACGCTGCTCGGCCGGCGAGTCGGCCGGGTTCGCGGCGCAGTTGTAGAGCCACGGGTCGACGTAGAACGACATGTTCACGACGTCGATGCCGTGGTCACCGGCGAACGTCAGCGCGTCGACGGTCGGCCCGAGGAAGAAGTACCCCGAGTCCTGGCCGGCGCGCAGGTTCACGAGGTCGACGCGCGGTGCGACGCCGCCGATCCCCTGCCCGTTCAGCGGCGAGCCGATCGTGCCCGCGACGTGTGTGCCGTGGCCGTCCTCGTCGACGTCGTTCGGGTCGTTGCACGAGCCGTCGGGATCCTCGTCGCAGGCGCCGTCGATGATCGGATCGTCGACGGTGAAGTTGCGGCTCAGCTGACGGTCGAAGTTCGGTGCGATGTCCGGGTGCGCGCCGTCGATGCCGGTGTCGATGATGCCGACCCGGACCGCGCGCGAGCCCTGCTGACGCTTGTAGGAGCCCTTCGGCGTGGCGCCGATCGCCTGCATGTCCCACTGCTGCGGCGACAGCGGATCACCCGAGACGGGGCGTCCCGGACGATGGCGGTCACGCCGGAGCGCGCGCCGTGCGCGACCGAGGCGTTCCAGATCGCCGGCCTTGCGCACCTCGCGCGGTGCCACGCCGATCGCCTGGTTGACGGCGGCGCCGTCGAGGCTGCGCTGCGCGGCCACGCGGTCGCGGAAGTCGGCCTTCGACGACGTGACCGTCGCGATCCCGACGTCGGTGTTCTCGCTCACGATCGTGCCGCCGGCGTCGGCGACCGCCTGGCGTGCGGCGGCCTGGTCGGCTCCGGCCGCGTAGACGACGACGTAGCGGACGGCCTGGGTCGAGCCCGCCCCCGCGTTGGACACGAGTCCGGCGGTGACGATTGCCGCGAGTGCGGCGAGGACTGCTGCGCTGCGCATGTGCTGCTCCCGTTCGTGGGTGATGGCAGTGGGAGCGCGACGCTACCAGGAGTGAGCACGCCGGGTCCAGCTACGCCGGAAACCAGAGCCTCGGCGCCGCGGGGCTAGCCGAATGCGCCCGCGAGCAGCTCGACGGTGCGCGGGATGTAGATGCCCTGCGGATCCTTCTCCGGATTGACGCAGCCGACGCTCACGCCGAGCAGCGCCGGTGAGGCGCCGAGCGGGCCGAGCAGCTCGCCGAGCTGGCCCCAGTCGAGCCCGTCCGGCATCAGGTAGTCGGTCGCCGGCATCTCGTCCTCGTCGAGCACATCGACGTCGAGGTGGATCCAGAAGCGACCCGGTGACGCGGCGAGGCGCGCCGCAGCGTCCGCGGCGATCACCGCAGGCCCGATCGCGCGCACGGCCACCGCGCTGACCACGTCGAGCTCGTCCAGGTCGTCCTCGAGCAGCCAGGCGATGTCGCCGGCCTCCTCCGGGTCGCGCGCGCCGAGGACGATGACGTCGCCGGGGCGAGCGACGCGGCCGCCTGCCGCGGCCGCCCAGGGCGCCGGCTCGCGACCGAGCGCGACGCCGACCGGCATGTCGGCGGCCTCGCCCGTCGGCGAGGTCGCGCCGTCATAGACGTCCACGTGACCGTCGACGTGTGCGAGCCCGGCCGCGAGGCCCGCATCGCGCACGCCCGCGAGCGCACCCGGGAGCAACGCACAACAACCGCCGAGGACGAACGGGCGCTCGCCGCGCTCGACGATCTCGCGCACCGCGTCGCGAACGGCGACGGTCATCGTCAGCACGTCGGGGGCAGCGACAAGGCCGGTCTGCGGGTCGCGCTTCTCGCCGCGGACGCGCACGTCGAGGTCGCCGGCATCGCCGGCGCCGAGGCCCTCGACCAGGCCCGCGGCGCGGAGGGCGGCGGGCGCGAACTCGGTGCCGCCGGCACGGCCGACGGAATCGATCGGGACGCCGATGACGGTCCAGGGTGCGCGGTCGCTCATGCCGGTCACTTGCCGGTGATCGTACGTTCTCAGCGGTGCAGACCGCCCCTCGCCGAGCATCAGCAGTGGGACGGAGCGACGGCGCATCGCGCGATCCTCACAGCTGGGGCCCCGAGCCGTCAAGCGCGGCGCGACGACCCGGGCACGCGACCCGCTACCGTTCCCGGACCGTCGTTCTGGAGGGGTGCCGGAGCGGTTGAACGGGGCGGTCTCGAAAACCGTTGTAGGGGTAACCCCTCTACCGAGAGTTCGAATCTCTCCCCCTCCGCTGGAACAAGGGAAAGGCCCGCTGATGCGGGCCTTTCGCGTTCCAGAGCGCCTGGTCCACGCCGTCGAGCGTTCGCCGGTCAAGACCGCTCAAGACCGCCCGCGTCGGGGTGCGATTAGCACGCAACCAACACGCAGCGGGCCGGACTACTACAGCTCCGTGCGCCTCAGGTTCCCGACCATCGTCTCGCCGCCGGACCGCACCGCCTCGCCGCTCGGCTGCCCCATCCGCGCCTGCTCGAACACCGACAGCGCGAGCGCCTGAGCGCGGTCGCCGTGCGAGCCGCCGACACGGGGGTTCACGACCGTCGATGAGCCGGCCGTGAACTTCGAGCGCAGACGCCGCAGCTCCGCGACCAGCTCCGTCTCATCCCGGAGCGGCAGCGTGCCGTCGTACAGCCGGGCGCGCAGCTCGGTGTACGCCGCCGTCTTCGTCGCGGCGCTCATGTTCTGGACTCGGACCACGATGCCCGCCGCGCTCAGCCGGTCGACCACGGCGCGCGCCGCGTACTGATCGGTCACCGCCACCGCCCGGTAGCGGCGGCACACGTCGATCACGTTTCCGAGCAGCTCGTCTTCCACCTGGCGGCGCTGCGCGAACGACGCAGCGACTGGGCAGCACACCAAAGAATGTAACCATACAAACGTTTGACAGACACGGACGTCCGCGGTGTAGGCTTCGCCACCACGGAACAGATGCGAGATGATCGTCCGGTTCCGCGGGTCCTCCCATTTCGAGTGCTGACACGCTCGGCGCGGAACGCAGCCCGTGGGGTCGTGTGGTCGAACGCCTCGACCTGTATCGCTCACATGAGGAGAACGCTTTGGCTGGGAGACTCCAAGGACTGACCGCGGTGGTAACCGGCGCGGGCCGCGGCCACGGCCGCGGGATCGCGCTCACCTTCGCGCGAGAAGGCGCCAAGGTCGTCGTCGCGGACGTCGGCACCTCCGCACTCGGCGAGGGCGCGGATACGCGGCCCGCCCAGCAGGTCGTCGACGAGATCACGGCCGAGGGCGGCGAGGCGATAGCCGACTTCGGCGACATCACGGACTTCGAGCAGTCGCGCCAGATGATCGATAAGGCGATCGACGCCTGGGGCAAGCTCGACATCTTGGCCAACGTCGCCGGCACGATCCGGCTCTGCACGATCGCCGACATCACCCAGGACGACTGGGAGTCGCAGATGGCAGTGCACATGAACGGCTACTTCAACACCACTTACCACGCCGCCCAGCACTGGGTCGACCGCCGCCAGTATGGCCGCTTGATCAACTTCAGCGGCGGCGCAGGCATCTGGGAGTCGCCGCCCACAATCCTCAGCTACTGCGCCGCCAAGGCCGGCGTCGTCGGCTTCAATCGCGCCTGCGCAAACGGCCTGGCCGCGTACAACGTCACCGCCAACGTGGTCGGGCCCCATGGCGCTTCGCCAATGTCCGATGCGGTGCGGGTCGGTGAGACGCAACGAGACGCGCAAAACCGGGCAGCGAGCTTGCGATCGGCACCGACCGCGACCCCATCCACGCCGCGCCGCTGGTCGTTTTTCTCGCCTCGCCGCAAGCGGCGCACATCTCGGGTCGTTGCTTCTCGTCCTACGGGGGACGCTACGCGCTGTATTCGGAGCCACGCGAGGAGCGCGAGGTGCGAGCGAACTTCCTCGATGAGCCCGACCGCGTGTACGAGGAGCTCGAGCGGACGCTCGCGGCGGATCTCAGCCTGCGCGACCTCCCCTTCCCGATTGCTGCTCTCGAGGAAGGCTGGCGCGAACGTTACGGCGTCCAAGCGCCCGTCTGGGACTTCGGCGAGACGTCTACCGTCGGCTGAGGAGGCGCGGTCGGCCCCGGCGACATGCCGAGCCGACCCGCAGCCCGCTACGCCAGGACTTGCACGGTACCGGCACCCGTCAGGAGCCCATCGGGCCCCTGACACCGGTATCCGCAGACTACGGTGACCGCGCGACGATCGGCATGCACCGAACTCTCCCCGGTGAAGGATGTCCGAGGCCACTTGACGATCTCCCCATGGTCGGCTCAGGGAACTCCGACAAGCTCCGCGGCGACGCGCGCCGGGATCTCGGAGCACGCACATTCGGCACCCAGTCCACCGCAAGGGCGCATCGGCCACGACCGGCAACGACGAGGCCAGCAATCCCGCCGCTGACCCCTCAGCGCTCAACGACGAAGGCGCGACGGACGAGCCAGACGGCATCAGCATCGATGACAACATTCCTTCTGCCTCGAGCGGGTCACGGCGACCCCGCGACGAACCAAACCGTCAAGCTTCGGAGCGGCGCCATCCTCGCCATCTCGGACCTTGAGCCGGCTCGCGCCGATCCCAAAAGACGAACCACGCCCGGCGCCGACAGCAAAGCCACGGCCGCCAGGAACCCAGCGTTGATCAGGGTCACGACGTTGGGGTCGGCGCCGATGACGCTCATCGTCTCCTGCAGCAACGCCAACGCCATTACCCCGCTGGCGATGCCCAGGATCGTGGCGGACGTGCCCATACCGGCGCCGCCGATGGCGGCCGCAATGACGGCCGTGACCAACGGCGCAAACGACACCGTCGCCGGCGCGCCGCCTACGGAGTAGGCGTTCAACGCACCGCCGAGACCGGCCGCCAGGCCCGCCGCAGCGAACACATAGACGATGAGGCGATTGACGCGCAGCCCAACGACCAGGCTGGCACGGCGGTCGCCGCCAATCGCGCGCAGGTCGGTGCCGACGCGTGTAAAGCGCAGCAGCGCGTCGCTTGCCAGCACGATGAGGACGACAATAATCGCCGACAATGGAGCGACCGACACGACGGGGCGTGTGAGGTCCTGCGACACCGTCAGGGAGGTCAACACGGCGTCGGTCCCACCGCCGATCATGTTCGTCGCTCCCCAGAGCAGCAGGAAGCCTCCCAGCGTCACCGGCACCGAATTGATCGCGAACGCGGCCACGATCCCGCCCTGTAGGGCACCGGCCAATACCCCCACTGCCCCCGCGACGAGAACGCCGAGCAGGATGCTCTCCTCGCCGACCTTGACGGCGAGCATCGCCGCCAAACCGAAGATCGCCACCGACGAGACGTCGAATTCGCCGATGATCATCACCAGCCCCACGGCGAGGGCCAGCGGCATGATCTCGACGAAGCGCGACAGGACGCTCGTAAAGGTGTAGTCGGTGACCTCCCCAGATGTCAGCGGCGGCAGGATGAGCAGCCCCGCCAACATGATGAGGGCGACCAGCGGACCGCGAGGTATCCGGGGCCAGCGCAGTTTCTGTCTTCATCGTCTCCGGCTCCTTGTCCATACATGCACGGCGAGAACGGCGATTCAGGACAACAGCGCCCTTGACCATGATCTGCGTTCCGATGGCGGACATCGCGCAGCACCAACGCTGCAGACAATGCGCTGATCGCGATGGCGCCGATCGCGGTGGCCAGCGCTGATCCGCGACCTCCGGAGACGGCCGCACCGCCCACTAGCACGGCGGCGATGGAGTCGAACATCAACGTACCCTCGTCACCCAACGACGCCTGAACCCTGGAACGCGCCGATCAGGATGCCGCCGACCCCGCCGCACAGCCCCGACACGATGAAGGCCACCACGACCGTCATGGTCACGGGCAGACCAGCCGCCCGTGCCGCCTGGCGATTGCCGCCTACCAGGTACATCAGAGCGCCGTAGCGCGTCCACCGCAGCAGCGCGGCCACGACCGCCGTCACGCCAAAGAACACCCAGGCGGAGGCGGGGAGGCCGGCGACCGGCACGAACAGGAAGTCGACCGACGGCGAGCCGGCAGCCGGGACCACGCTCGTCACCACCGGAGATGATCGCCGTAGCCGCCGCCAGCAGCCCACCCGCGGCGAGGGTGAGGAGAATGGGGTCGGCTTCCGCCCCGCCGATCGCCACGCCCTGGACGGCGTTGACGACCATGGCGAACAGCAGGGTCAGAATGATCGCCACCACGACGCCGTGTTCGAGCGTGAACAAGAACACCATCGCCGACACGGCGGTCAGCGTGCCGAGCGACAGCGACACGAACGAGCCACTCAGCATGATCAGCGTCTGGCCCAACGCGAGGACCCCGACTACCGCGCTCGCGGCGAGGATTGACTTGAAGCTGGAGGCCGTCAGCAGCCCGTCGGTGCTGACGATAAACCACACGGCGGCCAGCGCGGCGGCCGCCGCGACGCCGAGCACCAACCACCGCCGCCCGACGAAGCGGTCGGCCTCAACGACAACAACTGGTGACGAGGGCGTGTCGACGGCGCTCATCGGCCCTCCTTGTCGGCCGCGATGCCCGTCATCTCGCTCAGCAACGCGTTGGCGGTGATCTCCGGCCCGGTTCGCGTCGACACGATCCGGCCATCGAACATGGTCACCACGACATCGGCCAGCTCCAACAGCTCGTCTAGCTCGGTCGACACGAAGATGATGGCGTTGCCCTCGGCGGCGCCTAGGCGGATGAGCCGGTGGACCGCTGCACGACCTGCCACGTCGACGCCTCGCGTGGGATCGTCGAGCAACAGCAGATCACGGCTCCCACGGTCAAGCACGCGACCGATGAGCACCTTCTGCTGGTTGCCGCCGCTGAGGTGCTCGACCGGCTTGCGCAGCTTGTGGCTCTCGATACCGACCAGTTCGAGCAGGCGCGACGCGCCGCGACGACGCGCGCCCCGCGCCAGCAACCCCCAGCGCGTATACGCTTTCAAGCGCGTGGCCGTGACGTTGGACTCCAGCGAATGCGAGAGGAACAGCCCCTCGACCTTGCGGTCATTGGAGCAGTAGAAGACATGGTTCGCCGCCATCGCGATCGGGCTCCCCAAGCGAACCTCGCGGCCGTCGATCACCAGCCGCCCCGACGTGCCGGGCACCAGCCCAGCCAACCCGCGCAGGACGTCGCTGGCGCCTGACCCCACTTGGCCGGCGAGACCGACAATCGCCCCCGCAGGCACCGCCAGATCAAACCCGCGGACGTTTGGCGAGACCTCGAGCCCCTCGATTGTCACCGCCGGACCGGTCTTGTGCACCCGCCACCGGCGCAGGAAGCTCCCGCCCTTCCTCCCCCAGCATGAGGTCCACCACCCTGCCGCGGTCGAACGCCTCGACCGGACCGGACCCCACAACGCGCCCGTCACGCAGGACCGTAATGTGCTGAGAGAGCTCCAACACCTCACCGAGGCGGTGAGAGACGAACGCCACGCCGGCGCCCTCGGCCACCAGCTGCCGGATCGCGCCGTACAACATGTCCGCCTCGGACTGACTGAGGCTGGCCGTGGGCTCGTCGAGAATCACAAAGCGCGCATTGCGACCCAACGCATGGGCGATCTCGACCAGCTTGCGCTCACCGGGCTCCAGGCGCGCCAACGGCGTGGCGGGATCGATCCGCTCGAGCTTCACGCGCGCCAACAACTCGCGAGCCTTGGCGCGTGCCCGGCGCGGCCGGCGCACGAAGGACTCGTCGAGGTTGCCCAACACCAGGTTCTCACCGACGCTCAGCGACGGCACCAACGCCAACTCCTGGTCGACGATGGCCAGCCCGGCGCGCTGAGCGTCCGCTGCGCCGCGAAAGCGCACCGGCTCACCGTCGATCTCGATCTCCCCCGCGTCGGGCTGGACGATCCCGGTGAGCACCTTCATCAGGGTGCTCTTGCCGGCACCGTTGTGGCCGCAGAGGGCATGCACCTCGCCGCCGCGGAACGTGACCGTGATGTCGTCCAGGGCCCGGACCGCGCCATAGGCCTTCGATACGCCGGTGAGCCGGATCTCCACCCGGTCGCGTTCAGCGGCCGATGACGATTCCACCCCGTCGGCGACGGGGTGGAACGCATCGATGACACTGGTCACCTCCGAGCCCCGATCAGTACGTGCATTCTTCCTCGAACTTGCGCGGCGTTCTCCGCGTTGATGTAATTCTCGCCGTGAAGGTTGACCTCCGGCAGCTTCTCGCCCTTGAGCATCCGCTTCGCGAACTCAGCCATCTGCCGCCCCTCGGTGATCGGAGACGCGTCAGTGGTCGCCGCTAGCGCACCGGACTCGACCGCCGGCAGCGTTCCCTTCATGCACGCGTTGCCGATCACCAGCACGCCGTCGCGCCGCCGTTGCCGGTCTTGACGCCGGCCTGCTTGGCCGCTTGCAACGCGGCGAGCGTGATGGACGCTTCCTCCGCGACGATCGCGGCGATGCCGTCCTTGCCGTACTTGGCGAACTGCTGCTGCAGACCCGCGGCGGCCTTGGCCGGGTCATAGTTGGTATCGACCGTGGACACGAGCTTGTATCCGGGCGTCTTGGCCAACTGGGGCTCGAAGCCGTCCATTGTCGCCTTGTGGCTGCGCTGGGCCTCGCTGCCGGCGACAAAGACCACGTTGCCTTCCTTCACGCCCGCCTTGGACGAGCCGAGTCTGCAACTCGGTAGCCATCCACTTGCCACGCGCAGGCGCGTCGACGGAGAGTGACGTGACCAGTCCCTTGACGGAGTCTTCCGGCGTCTCGAACATGGAGAACACTGGCACGCCCGCCTGCTTGGCCTTGGCCAGGCCGCCACGGATCGCGGCCTGGTTGAACGGCAGCAGGGCGACCAGATCGGCTTTCTCGGCGACGGCCTGGTTGAGGCTAGCGACCTGGTCGGCCGGGTTGTAGTTGCTGAGCTGCACCGTGACGTCGGCACCACTCTGCTCGAGGTTCTTGGTGACGTCGCGGTTGAAGCGCGCGCAGTAGGGGACCTGGTTCGTGCAGCTCACCAGGAACACCTTCTTGCCCGACAGATCCGACTCGGCCGCCGTCGCGTTGCCGTCCGTCGCAGCGCCACCGCCCGAGCTCGTGGCTCCGGAGTCCCCGTCCGAGCCGCAAGCCGCGATCGCCAGAACGACCGCAACGGCAGTGACGCCACCCGACATACGCCACAGAACACTTCTCATAAAACTCTCTCCTCATAGACCCAGAACTGGTTGACCGTACGCAAAGCGTCTTGCTGTCCCGCCCGGAATCGACCATACCAAGCGATTGGTCCGGCGTCTAGATAGAAATTGACCTACCGCTTGCTTGGTTATTGGACTCTGTTTCGAGCCGATGCTCCGGCAGCAGCGCTACTACGGCCAAGAGTGGTGCAGCGACCCGCGCGTTTCGGGATCGCGTTCGGCTTCGACAACCTCAGCAGCCGGGTCGATCTCGCGCGAATGCGAGCGGTGATCGATGCCGCGCTCGACGCTCGTACCGTTCTTCTCGCTCGCGAACCGTCTGCTGACCGGCAAGGACCACCGCGGCGGGCCCTCTCGTCCGCAGCCCGGAGTTTAAGTCGGGGACTGTCGAAGTGACCGCGGTTGCGAAGGGCGCGGGCCGCACTCACTGCCGCCGGATTGCGCCGGCACTCGCGCGCGAGGGCGCGAACGTCGTGGTCGCGGACGTCGGCAGCCGGCGTCGGGACGGCGCAGACTCGCGACCCGCGCAGCAGGTCGTCGACGAGATCACGGCCGAGGGCGGCGGGGCGATCACCGACTTTCGCGACATCACGGATTCTGAGCTGTCGCGTCAGACGAATCGAGGACTGGGGCAACCTCGCAGCTCGGGCGGGGTACTTCCTCGGACGAGACATCGCAACAGATCCTCTCTGAGAGCACGCGCGCCCTCAAATCAAGATCTCCGTCAGAACCAGCCTGTCTCAGTGGCGAATGGTCAGGGCGCGACAAGCGATCGCGTGCAGCGTTGAGCGGTAGCCCGAGCCGTTGTCGGTGATCAGCCGCTCAACGACGATGCCGTGGCGGGCGTAGAACGCGACTGCGCGCTTGAGGAACGCGACGACGGTGGTCGCTTTTCATCGGCAAGGACTTCGGCGTAGGCCAGGCGGGTCGCATCATCGATGGCGATATGGACGTAGTCCCAACCGACGGTGTTGCGGCGTTTGCCCTCGCGGTCGGTGAAGGTCGGGTTGTAGTGGTGGCGCACCCCGCCGCGCACGCGTTTGCCCGCGCCGCCCTGGATGCGTCCGAGCTTCTTGACATCGATGTGGATCAACTCGCCCGGCCGGTCGCGCTCATAAACGGATCGCCGGCTCCAACCCCAGCCTGCCCAGACGATTCATCCCGTTGCGTTTGAGTACCGCGCCGACCGTCGAGAGCGGACCGTCCAACAGATCGGCCAGCTGCGGCCCGCTCAGGCGGATCTTGCGCAACGCACAGATCGTTTCCTCCAACTGCGCCCTGATCCGGTTGGGATGCGACCTGGGCGCTGAGGACCGATCGACCAGGCTCGCCGGCCCTTCCGCACGCCACCGCGCCAACCACTTCCTGGCAGTGCGCTCGCTGATCCCCGCAGCCGCTGCGCCGCGCAGGACGGGCCATCCATCGATCTCAAGTCTCTGGACCAGCAACTGCCTGCCGATCGGACTGAGCCGCGCGTTAGCGTGACACTTCATCCGGTGCCTCCTTGTGGAACTGGAACGTCTCGCAACGCCCAGCCTCCAAGGAGGCCCGGATGAACAACGTGCCTAGGAACCACAACTAGGTCGTCCGATACTCGCCCCGAGGCTGCAGCGCCTAAACTGCCTCGTCCGCAAGCAGGCTCAGCGCCGACGACACTTCTGCGCCCCGGCAAGTCTAGGCTGAGCAGCGGCGTTCCCAGAACCCCGAATGACTGTTGCAGGGTCGAGATTCTCCCGGGCGCGACGATAAGGTGCCATGGTCGCCGACGATGCGAACGACGTCGCCTTTAGCGGATGATCACCCGTTAGCACCGCGCCCTTTCGGTCCAGACCGTCATGCAGCATACGCGCGGGAGCGGAATCGGCCCCTGCGGGCTGCCGCCCACGTTGAAGACGATGCAAACGCTGACTGCCCGTGCTTACCATGCACCTCACTCCTCCTCGAGGAAGATGGCTTGCTCCGGGCAGACGGCCGCGCCTTCGCGCGCCTGCTGCTCGAGGTTCTTCGGGACGGTCTGCGTCAACGTACGGTTAAACCCGAGCTCGTCGAGCACGTAGACGTCGGGGGCAGCCTTCTTGCAGTTGCCGTAGCCCGTGCAGAACTGCTCATCGACTCCCAGTTTCATCCTTCCTCCTTCGTCGCATGTCGTTTCGTCGCTGCGGCCGAGCCCGCGCGCGTGTACAGGAGCGCCCTCTCGCGCTGCCGCCGCAGCGCGCCCAGAATGAACCCGTAAGCCGATCGCACCGCGACCGCCAACGCCTCCGGTGCGACTGCCGCCTCCATTCCTGCCACCTCCCAGCGATGTGCTGGTCCGACAGCATCCGGCACAGCGCGATAGGACCTTCCAGACAGCTACAGAGCGCTGCTAGAGCCGAGCCGGGAGCCCGCAGTAGTCGAGGCGTCGCCGAGCCGGCGGCCGGGCGTGAAGGTCGCGGGCATACGGACCCATCCGGCGAGAAGTGTCTGGAAGGGGTAAGGCTCGGTCTCCTCCTCTACCACGCTGTAGTCGCGCCATCCGCTCGAGGATCTGGCGCATCACCTCGATGTTCTCGGCGATCGCGAGGTGCATGCCGACGCAGCGGTGGATCCCGAGCCCGAACGAGAGGTGATGGTTCGGCGAGCGGTCAAGAATCACCTCGCGCGGGCACTCGAAGGCCTCGGGATCGAGGTTCGCGGCGGTCTCGACAATCATCACTTTGTCGCCCCTCTGAATCAGGACGCCGTCGAGCTCGACGTCCTCGAGCGCGGTGCGCACGTGGAAGACGGTCGGTGGGTAGCGGCGCAGGTACTCATCCGTGGCGGTCGGCCACAGCTCCGGCCGCTCGCGCAGCTCGCGACGCTGCTCGGGTGGTGATGCAGATGCCACAGCGCCGCGGCGATCAGCGACGTCACCGTGTCGACACCACCTCCGATCGCGGTCCGCACCAGCGGGAGCACATTCTCGTCGGAGATCCTCTCACCGTTGATCTCAAGCAGAGCGAGGTGCGTCATTAGGTCGTCACGAGGCTTGGCCCGGCGGTCGGCGACCTGCTCAACGATGCGCCGATTGAACCACTCGTGCTCCTCGAGCAGCGTGCTGCAGCCGCGGGTGGCCGGGCGGGTAACTGACGACCGCGTGCCAGGCCTCGCTGATTCGACGCCACTCGTCCTGCGGCTCCAGCCGCTGCGGCTCCAGCCGATCCACTCCAACGTGACCGCACAGGGAATCGGTGAGGCCAGATCGTGAACGAGGTCGCACTCGCCCCGCTCAATCACCTGATCGATGAAGTGCGTCGTCCAGTACTCGATCCGCGGACGCAGCGATTCAACCTCACTACGAGTGAGCGATGGAGTCAGTGCCTTGCGATACGGCGTGTGCTCCGGGCGGTCCATGTCCGACGGAACGACGCGTGGCCCCGGAAGCCTGGGAATGCCGACACCGTCGGCGGTCGAAAACCGCTTGTGATCGCGATAGACGGCTGCGACGTCACGGTATCGCGTCAGAATCCAGAAGCCACCGTACGTATCCGACCACGCGACTGGACATCGCTGCTGCAAGTCGAGGAATGCGTCTTCCGGCTTGACCTCCGTGATAGGACGATGGTGATCGAAGCTGATCGACACATCCTCGCGCGTCTTCACAGTCTCTTCCTCCTTGCATGGCCTCGACCCACCATCGTGGTATGCCGCATCCTCCGCCCGATCTCACCGCCATCGAGTGCCCGCGCAACCGCGCCCTCCATCGCCGGCATCGCGTACGTGAGATCGAGCGGTCCTGCTTCATGCGATCCGTTGTCGAACCGCATGCGGCCACGCTCCGGTGTTACCTCATCAAGCGCGAACCAAAGTTGACGTAGCCGGACCGAGCCGACCAGGCCGCGCGGCAGCCTTTCGGGTCCGTCCGCACTCCGATATCGCGATCCAGCAGCCGACGCACACCCACGCACCTGCTCCCTGAGAAGAGAGGGACTTGTATGGCTCGATCGACCTCCTTCACCAGAGCGCTGTCCGCAAAGAGCGTGACCTTTTCGTCCTTGATGGATCGAGCGAGAGTCTCATCCATGATCGGAAGCGGACCTCCGATCATGGATCACAGCGCCAGCCCCTCGGGCAGCTCCGTCGACCAGCGCTCGCGCGGCGGCGCCGCCAGGATACTGGTGGTGCCACAGTCGAAGAGGTATTCCTGCGCGGTCAGGAACGCCGCCCTGTCCGACAGCAGGTAGCCGACAAGGAAGGCGATCTCCTCGGGCCGACCCGTGCGGTCGAGGATCTTCCATTCCATCCACGCCGAAGGGTTCTCGACGTCGTATCCGAGCGCGGCCAAATCGCGCCTGTAACGCTCGCTGTCCTCGCCGAAGGTCGCGGAGACGTCGATCACGCCCGGCGCGACCGCGTTGACGCGGATGTTCATCGGACCGAGCTCGATCGCGGCCGTCCGCGTCATCCCGCGGAGGCCCCACTTGGTGGCGCCATAACCGAAGTCGCCGTAGACGCCGCTGTGGGCGGCGATCGAGGTGATGTTCACGATCGAGCCGCCGCCTCCGCGCTTCATGCTCGGCGCCACCGAGCGCATCCCGAAGAATGCGCCGAGCATGTGCACGTTGAAGTCGCGCTGGAACGCGTCGGGCGAGATGTCAACCATTCGTCCCTTCGAGGTGATCAGCCCGGCGTTGTTGACGAGGCCGTCGATCCGGCCCCAGCGGTCGTCGACGGCCTTGACCGCTTCCTTCCACTGCTGCTCGTCCCCGACGTCGAGGTGGCGGTAGAGGGCAGCGTCGCCGAGCGAGGCGGCGACCGCCTCCCCCTCCTCGTCGCGCATGTCGCTGACGAGGACCCGCGCACCCTCCTCGACGAACAGTTTGCAGTCGGCCGCGCCCTGACCGCGTGCGCTGCCGGAGACGATGATGACTTTACCGTCGAGCAATCCCACTTCGTGGATCCCACCGCTCGTTTTGACCTACTGTTTGATCGTATCAGTGCTGGGCTCCCAGATGAGCGGAGTCTCTGGTCCGTCGACGAGCTCCCCCAGCTCCATGCTCCCGTGCATGTTGGTCGAAGCGGCGATCCGGCGAACGTCCGCGGGCAGGTAGAAGTTGCTGTACGCCCAGCGCGTCTGGTCGGTGTTATTCGCGGGTGCGCCGTGAATCGTCAGCATCTGGTGTGCCGTCACGTCGCCGGGCTTGTAATGAAGCGGCGGCGAGAGCGGGTACTTCTCCTCCAGCTTCGGATACGTCTCGAGGAGATCAATCGGCGGGTTGCCGCCCGCCAGCGTCTGCCGAATCCCGAGCGGCCCCGCCTTGTGCGATCCGTTGTAGAACCGCATGCTGCCACGCTCCGGCGGGACCTCGTCCAGCGCCATCCAGAAGTTGACGTATCCGACGCGGTCGAACTCCGCCGACGGGAAGTCCTGATGCGCCTCCGTCACTTGCCCGGATCCGCCGGGCCGCGCAGCGATCGTCTCGTGGCCGTAACGCACGCCGACGTCGTCGCGGTCCATCAGCCGCCGCACCGCCTCGACCATGCTCATCGAGAAGGTCAGGGACTTGAACGGCTCAATCCCTTCCTTGGCCGGGTACTGGTAGTCGTTGAAGAATCGTGAGACATCGACACCCTCGCGGCGCTCGTGGCCGGCACCGTCCGGGCCCATGAGGGACTTGGCGACATCAAGCATCTGGTGCGCAAGCTCGGGCTCGATGAAGCCCTCGAGCATGACCCAGCCGTTCTCGTGGTAGGCCTCCACCTCGTCGTCCGTGACGGCGCGACACCCTGCCTGAACTGTAGAACCCATGACGGCTCCCCTTTCGTGACTTGACGAATCAAAGCGGACCGCGCGCCGTGCAGTCGAGGCGCATCTCGGCGGCCTGGCGGCCCGCGGCGCAATGACGCTGACGCCACTCCGGCGCTCATGCTACACAAACAGACGGTAGGTAGCAAACCTCTGCCCGGTTCGATCACAAACCAAGCGGATGGTCGATATACCGTGACGTCAGGCCCCTCCCCAGCGCGACGTCCACTCGCCAAATGCGGTCGGCGCGGCAGCGGTCCTCAGCGCCGCCTGCGGATCGAGCTCGCACTCGAGCACCGGCTTCGCGCCCAGAGCGAAACCTTGCGGCTCGCGTGGATCACCAGCTTAAGCGACGGTCATCGCAGCAACGTGATCCGTCGGGACGCCCGTCCACGTCGCCACGGACGACGCCACCCGTTGGCCTACACCTTGCCGGCCGAACGATCTCGCCGGAGCCGACACGCACCGAGGTCAGGCTACCTGCGGCATGATGTCGGTGGCGAGCCACTCCAGGCGCTCGACGTACTCCTCGCCTGTGCGCCAGGGGAAGTACACTCTGAACTCGTTGAAGCCGACCGCCTGGTAGGTCTCCAACTGTCGCAACAGATCGTCGCGACCCTCGTTCAACGTGAGCGGCGGCCCGGCGTGCAGCTTCAGCCCAGTCGGATGGTGAGCCCTGGAGCCAGCGGCAACGACCTGCTCGCCACCGAGGGCGTGCACGTCCGCCCGAAAGCTCAAGGAATCAGCGTCTACGCCGTAGTCCGGAGCGTGGGTGCGGATCCAGTCGACGCCCGGTTGCAGCTCTTTGGCCGGGGCGGCCATGGGTCCCCAGCCTTGACAGTACTTGAGCACCCTTTCCAGGACGGGAGGCAGCAGGCCTCCCCCTGGCTTGACCCCACCGCCGCCCCACAGGGGCACGTGAGGCGTCTGCACGCACTTGGGGGAGACGCGGCAACGACTGATGTCGACGTATCGACCGTGGAACTCAGGCTCCTCTTCGGTCCAGAGCACCCGCATCGCCGCCAGATACTCGTCAGTCATTGCGCCGCGCTGGCGATAGTTCAGACCGAGGGCTGCGAACTCCTCCTTCATCCAGCCGGACGCGACCGTCATTTTCACCCGACCGGCGCTCAGCTGATCGAGCGAGGCCGCGACTCGAGCAGCGTGTAGCGGATGGCGGTACGGGACGACCATGGCGTTGACGTGCAGCTGGAGATTCTGCGTGACGGCGGCGATCGTGGCGCCCAGAATGAATGGGTCGTGCCACATGTCCGTCGGCAGCATCGGATGGCCCGCTTCGTCGACCGGGTTCATCAGGTGCTCTGGCAGGGACACCCCCGAGAAGCCCAGCTCGTCGGCTCGGCGCATGGCGATCAACATCGAATCAAGCCCCTCCCAACGGTCGTAGGGATAGAGGAGAATCGAGAAATCCATGGGTGGGTGCCCCTCACGCAGTGTCGGTTTGATCTCGTACTCGCGAGAACCAGCTCGGCGTCGATAACCGCGGAGTGCCGACCAACCGAACGATTGGCTGATTATACTGCAAGTGGCTGGCCACTGCGAGTTCCATCCGGATGTCAATGCCCCAGGTGCACCTCCAAACCCGTGACGCACTGCGCGCTGACTGGGGGGAGCCAGTGTGTCAGCCGACGACCGGAAGATTGTGAGGATTTATCCGCCCGTGCATGAGCGTTGACCCTGTGACGGAGAGGGCGCGAGAGCCCCAAATCGCCTGGGACCGAGGAGGGGCTGATCGCCTCGCCTGACGGCGATGCCGGCCACCTGGGCACGCGTCACCTGGACGTACGTGGCGTCGGAACGGCGGCAACCCATTCTGATGCGTCGGCGGCTCGGCACCAGCCACTTCCGAGCCGGGATCCTGGCAGATGACCGCTCCTCGAATCGCTCGACTCGCAGTCCGCTACGCCGCGGACACGGTTGACTCGCTGCGTGAGTGGAAGACCGTGAATCGAAGCAACGCAGAAGGACCACAGCCGAAGGCGACCGCAGGCAAGGTCCGCCGCAGCAGGCCGCACGGATCCGGCTTCACTCCTGTGGGGCGAGAACGTCAATCTCCTTGACCATCATCGTCGGCGCAGGAAGGGAGAAGTCGTTGAACTTGGCGGAGTCGGGATATCCGAAGTTCTCCAGGTACTCGGACGAGAGGACTCGCTGCCAATCGGCCGGCTCGGCGAAGAACATGTGGGCACAGCCGTCCCAGCGCGGCGTGCCGTATTCGTACGCTTCGTCGACCGCGTGCCACTGGGAATAGTGGAGCAGACCCGGCATCTCGTCGCGCGCGACGGGTCCGTGGACGTTCAACCAGTAGTCGCGGAACTCGCTCACGGGCATGTCAGGATGGCGCTTAACCGCGAAGAAGACGTCAACGAGCCCTGAGCGGTCGCCGGCATCCTTGATCACGTGCTCCGTCGTGACCAGCCACTGCAGCCGGTCCGCGTCCGCCGGCGACCCCGCCACCGACCATGTTTCGCGGAGCACGTCGCGGAATGCCCGGAACGCGTCGAGCGTCGCGTGCCGCGTTTCCAGCAGCGTGTCGAACGGCGCCTCGAGTTTCGTCAGCCTGTCGACGGGCGCCTCGAGCTTCTCGTCGCTCTCGCCGCGTATACGCCGGCAGCGGAGATACTGTTCAAGACCTGGCACGGCCGCTTCGGCGCCGACGGGAGCGGCGAGCCACGCATCGGCAAAGTCGCCCTCCGATAGCCCTCGAGCACGGGTGACGAACCATGCAGCATGAACGCTCAACAGCTCCTCCGATTTCCAGGTGTGACTGTCGGGTCTCGAACCCTACCAAGCGATTGGTTCAGGTGCTGGACCGGAACGGTTACAGCTTCGTGGATTCATCGTCGTTTCCGCCAGCGCTCCGAAGGCCGCGTCCGCGCGCAGGGATTTCATTCGGATGTCGATCGTCTAACCGGTGATCCGGTTGGAGCACGCGCGTCCTGGATCGCGCAAGCGCAGAGTCTGCCCTCGCACGACGCTAGATCCGCTGGATGACCGTTGCTGTGCCAAGCCCGCCTGCGCGGCACATGGCCACGAGCTGCGATCGGACGGCGAGCGCGTCGAGGTCTGATCGAGATAGGCTCCAGCGCTCCGACATTCTCTCGGCCGCGAGACCTTGGCCGACGAGCTGATAGCGGTCGAGGAGCGCGGCGCTGTGGGCGGCTCCGTACATCGTGCTCACATGCTTCGGGGCAGAGATTGGCACGTGGCCCATGTGTTCCACCCCGCCGCCAACGACCACGTCATGAACACCGGCGGCAATCTGCGCTGCGGCGAGTCCGACGGCCTGCTGCGCGCCCTGCTCGCCGTACTGATGCACGCAGCCGGCGATTACGTTCTCTACCGCATTCGCGTCGACCCCTGACCGCTCCAGGTCGGCTCGGTACGTCGAACCGAGCAACGCAGAGGCGTGGATGTCCCGGAACATCCCCTTCTCGCGATGGCCTCTCCCGATGGCGGTTCGCGCTGCCTAGACGACAACCACTTCTCGACCCTGCTGTGGCATGGTGGCTCCCTACTGAGTCCGGACGGCGGTAGCCGCTTGGACGACCGCGTCAAGCGCGGCGGGGTTTGCGAGCGAGTCCTTCGAAACGGCAACGTCGACCGGGACCCCCATTAGCAGTCGCTTCACCGGGATCTCGAGGGCCTTCCCCGAGAGGGTTCGAGGGACCTCCGCGATTTGATGGATGTGGTCCGGGACGTGCCGCGGAGAGCACGTGGTGCGGATGCACGACGCGATCCGGCGTTCGAGGTCGGGAGAAAGTTCGAGGCCTGGCCGGAGCACGACGAACAGGTGCATGACGTCGTTGGGATCGACGACCAGAGCGTCCACGACCTCGTCAAGCGTGAGCACCGCTCGGTACAACTCGCTGCTTCCCATCCGGACGCCGCCGCGATTGATGGTCGCGTCAGACCGCCCGTGGATCACGGCTCCGCCGTGATCGTTGATGGTGATCCAGTCGCCGTGACGCCAGACCCCGGGGTAGGTGTCGAAGTAGGCGTCGCGATACTGAGAGCCATCCACGTCCCCCCAGAAACCGATCGGCATCGACGGCATCGGCTGTGTAACGACGAGTTCGCCTACCTCATCGACGACTGCCTTCCCCTGGTCGTCCCATGCCTCGAGCGCGACACCCAGCGCACGGGCCTGGAGCTCACCTCGATGAACGGGGAGCGTCGGGACGCCGCCGACGAACGCGGTGCACACGTCGGTCCCCCCGCTGGTCGAGAAGAGCCAGAGATCCGGTCCGAGGGTCTCGTAGATCCAGTCGAAAGCCTCGGGTGACAATGGGGAGCCGGTTGACCCGACCGCTCTTATGGACGAGAGGTCGAACTTCTGGGCGGGGCACGCGCCGTCCTTCATCTGTGCCGCGAAGTACGCGGCTCCGCCGCCGAACACGGTCGCACGAGCGTCTGAAGCGACGCTCCAGAGCGCGTCGCCGGCCGGGCTGCCGTCATAGAGGACGATAGGGGCGTCTGTGGTCAGGACTCCGACCAGGAAGTTCCACATCATCCAACCGGTCGTGGTGAACCAGAAGACGCGATCCTCAGCTCGCGCGTCGAGATGGAGATGCGAGGTCTTCAGCTGCTCGAGGAGGATGCCGCCCTGCGAATGCACGATCGCCTTGGGCAGTCCGGTCGTCCCCGACGAGAACAAGATCCAGAGCGGGTGGCCGAACGGGACCTCGACGAACTCCATGGCAGCGTCGCCAACCCCGAACTCGGAAGGCCAGCCCGCCCCGTCCAGGTAGCCGAAGCGGACCAGATTGCCGCCCACCTGCTCGTGGATCTGAGCCACCTGCTCAGATCGGTCGTGGTTGCGGCCGCCATAGCGGTATCCATCTACCACCAACAGAACCTTCGGCGCGACCTGCGAGAACCGGTCGATCACCGACTGCGCCCCGAACTCCGGGGCGGCGCTGACCCAGATCGCCCCCAGGGAGGCTGTCGCCAATAGCGCGGCGACGGTCTCAGCGAGGTTCGGCAGGTAGGCCGCGACGCGGTCGCCTTCCTCGACGCCGTTTTCGACGAGGCCCCGGCGGATTCGCGCGGCCTCTCGGTGCAGCCGGTCCCAAGTCCAGCTCTCGAGCGGGCGGAGCTCAGAGCTGTGGACGACGGCCACTTGACCGTCGGGCTTTCCGCTGAACACCTGTCGGGCCCAGTTCACGCGAGCCTCGGGAAACCACTCGGTGCCCGGCATCGCACGATCGCCCAGCACCGGACCAGGCTCATTGGCGACCCCGAAGGTCGTCCAGATCGCCCGCCAGAATTCCTCGAGATGTGAGACAGACCAACTATGAGCGGCGGCGTAGTCCTGGGGCGCGAACCCGTGGGCACGTAGGAACCGCGTCATCGCGGCGCGGTCGATCTGCTCGTCGCTGGGCTTCCAAGTCTGCACCACTATCTCCTTCGATCAAGCGCAAGGGCTGATGGGAGGCGCCCATCCTTGAGGTCGCCGACCAAACGACTGTAGGGTCAACTCGGCAGCCCGTCCAAGACATGGTGGTTCTAGCTCCGATACCGAAATGACATGGAACTGCGCCAGCTGAGATATCTCGTCGCTGTTGCCGACGAGCGGCACTTCACCCGCGCCGCGGCTCGCGAGCGTATCGCGCAGCCGGCGCTGTCACGGCAGATCCAGAATCTGGAGGCTGAGCTGGGGGTCGCGCTGGTCGACCGAACGCCGCGTCGAGTTGAGCTGACCGATGCGGGACGTCGCGTGGTCGAACGGGCGCGATCGATCCTCGCCGACGCCGATTCGATCGTCGCCGACGCGCAGGACCGCCGCGGCCTGCTCACGGGCCGGCTGATCATCGGGGTCACCCCCACTCCCGGCTCGGTCGATGTCGCCGAGAAGCTCGCCGCCTTTCACGTGAAGCACCCGGCGTTGGAGCTTGTCGTCCGAGAAGAGATCAGCGCCCGTCTCCTCGAGCAGGTCGCGGCGGATCGGATCGATCTCGCGATCACCACTGCTGTCGCATCTGGCATCGCCTGCTCACACCTCGCCAGCGACGAACTCGTCTTGATGACGCACCCGAGTCACCCGCTCGGCAGGAGTCGACGGCGTGTGGCGTTCGAGGTCCTCAGGGACGAGGTGTTCGTCTCGGTCCCGCCGGGCGCCACCCTTCGCCATCAGCTCGTCGCAGCGGCGCGCACCGCCGGGTTCAGCCCCACGATCCAGTTCGAGAGCAGCGACCTACGACGCGCTCGCGACTTCGTCGCGCGCAACCTGGCGGTGGCTCTGGTCCCCCAGAGTGAGGTCACACCGCACAGCCAGGACATCTCGATCGTCCGCTTCACCGACCTCGAGCTCCGCCACGAGGTTCACTTGGCACGTCGCGAGCGTCGACAACTGTCGCCGGCGGCCGACGCGTTTGGCAAGGCACTTCTCGCGTCGTTCGAAGAGCTGTAGCGCTGCTGACCGAAACGTGGCGATCGCGGGAGCATGGTCTAACGCACCGAGCATTGTGGGCGGCGACCGTTCCTGAGGACGAGAGCGGCGGCCGCCAGGGGTGATGCGGATCCTGCGGCGTCTCGGGGGCCCGGTGCCCCTCGAACCCCGCGGCCGCCAGGCTGGTAGCGACCTCCGAAAGTGCGAAGGTCGCGAGCCGGGACGCGCGCGGAGGAGAGGGAAGGCGCGCGCCCCGGGCCGCAACCCTGGGGGAGATCGCAACTCCAAGAAGCAGGACCGTTTGGAGAGACCCACCCCAGATCGCTAATTCTACCCTTCGTTTGGTTGCCTCCGCAAGGGCGTCCGTCGAGCGCCCTCAGGATGCCGCAAGCTCCTCTGCCAGCTGCTCCCGGAGCCGGAACTTCTGGATCTTGGTCGCCGACATCGGCCACTCCGTCACGAAGCGGACGTAGCGCGGCACCTTGAACCGGGCGATCTGCCTCTGACAGAACTCGATCAGCTCGACCTCGGTCGCCTGCACATCCCGGCGGCGAGCTCGACGAATGCCGCCGGGACCTCGATGAGGCGAGGTCCGGGGACGCCGACGACCTGGGCGAGTCTTGACCGCGGGGTGACGGGCCAGAGCCGATTCGATCTCGAGCGCGCCGACGTTCTCGCCGCCGACCTTGAGCATGTCCTTGTCTCGGCCGTGGTAGATGATACGCCCGTCGGCATCGAGGCTGCAGACGTCGCCCGTATGCAGCCAGCCATCGTCATCGAGCGCCACCTGCGTGTTCTCCGGATCGGCGAAGTAGCCCTTGAACACTGTCGGGCCGCGCAACAGCAGTTCGCCCTGCTCACCGACTTCGAGATGCTTTCCAGACGCGAGATCCGCGATCGCGGCCTCGATTCCGGCGAACGGCTGTCCGCAGGTGCGGATGCGCTGCTCGACGGTGTCCCTAGGCCAGTTGTAGGCCACCGTTCCGGTGCACTCCGTGATGCCGTACCCGCTGACGAGCTGGGCCCCGGGGAACGCGTCGAGGACGCGGCGCTGAACTTCTTCAGGCGCAATGTTGCAGACGACGCGAACGCCGTCCGGACGGCGCTCGGAGAACTCAGGGTGATGGATGAGGTCCTGGGTCACGGCCGGGAAGAGCGAATAGAGGATCGTCCCGTCCTCGTCCCCGAGAAGCCTCAGGCCCGCGTCCGGTTCGAAGTGCCGCATGGACAGGTAGCGACCGCCCACCGTCATCGCGGCGCCGAGCGGCACGAGGGACGCGAGATGGAAGAACGGAAGCGGGTCCCAGATCGCGTCCTTGTGCGTCAGCTCGAAGAGCTCGGCAAAGCTGTACGCGTTACACGCGAGCGCGTTGTGGGCGATCATGCACCCCTTCGGGTTGGCTGTCGTACCCGACGTGAACACGAGCATGACCATGTCGTCACCGCCACGCTGCGGGACGGGATCGACTGACGCGTCAGCCGGACCAAGGGGTCTTCCGTCCGACACGTCGGCGACCACACAAGAGCGGCCGGCAAGTGACTCGTCGAGCAGAGCGGCGAAGTCCGTATGGGCATCCTCGAGGTCGCTCACGACTGACCTTGAGCCCGGCCGTATCCACGACGTGGCTCAACTCGCGGGCCCGGAATCGGACGTTGATCGGGACCACGATCGCATCGATGAGCATCCCTCCGAAGAGGACCTCGATGTACTCCTGAGAGTTGTGCAGCAGGATGCCCACGCGGTCACCGGCTTCGACGCCGAGCGCCGGCGAGCTCGCGCGCACGTGCGTGAGCTCGCTCGGCCAGGCCTGCGTAGGTGAGCCTTGAGCCCGGGAAGATGAGGAGTTCCTCGTTCCCGTACAAGCTGGCGGCCCGTGCGAGCAGGGCCGGATAGGTCGTCGTGTTTCCCCGAGGTGGTGTCCTCGGGCAGCGACGAGTTGAACGTCGGATCCGTCATTGCGGTTTCTCTCTCTCCTTGGTCTATCGGCATCGGTTCTAGTCGGCCTAGACGTCGGGGCTCTTGTAGACCGCGTCCTTGCCGCCCTGACGAACCATGGTGAAGCCGCGAGCGCGGGCGTCCCGCTCCTCGAACGTCAACGCCTCACCCTGAGCAGCCGG
Source organism: uncultured Actinomycetes bacterium (assembly GCA_963821685.1). Classification (GTDB taxonomy): domain Bacteria; phylum Actinomycetota; class Thermoleophilia; order Solirubrobacterales; family Solirubrobacteraceae; genus F1-60-MAGs163. Next base: position 70,972 of record CAWGEW010000011.1, read on the forward strand.
GAACCCAGCCTCGCTGGCGGCTTCCACGGCTCCCGCAGGCTGTCGCGGGACACGTCCACAGTCCGGAGCGCTCCTTGAGTTTCATAGCCCTGCTCCTCTCCTCCGACTCATGCGCGGTCACAGCAGTGACGCATGACGACAATCTAACGATTGGTTGATGCGAGAGTCAATAGTTGTTCTCTCGAGTAGGCGCCTAGCTGGCGTACCGGTCATCCGGCGCCTCGGGATCCACGGCGGCGTTCCCCACTCTCAAGAACCTACCTAGCGACGGGGCCGGTACGAGACGGCCGCCTTTGGCGAGTCCCGAATCACCATAAGATCAATCGACCTATCAATCGTTTGGAGTTCTCATGGCACAGCACGACCGTACTCGGCCTCTCGACGGCCACGTAGCTTTGGTCACCGGAGCCGGGCGCGGCATCGGTGCAGCGATTGCATGGCGACTCGCTCGCGACGGCGCCGCGGTGTGCGTCGCCGATCTCGACATGCAGCCGGCGTCGTCAGTCGTTGCAGAGATCGAGGCTGCGGGAGGACGCGCGCTCGCGGCGGAGCTTGACGTCCGTGACCGTGCGGCGTTCGATCGGGCGGCGTCGGCCGCACACGAGCAGTTTGGGGACCTGAGCATCTTGGTCAACAACGCCGGAGTCGTCCGCAGAGCCCTCGCGCACAAGGTCACGGACGAGGACTGGGACCTGCATCAGAACGTGATGGCGCGCGGCACGCTCTACGGATTCCAGGCCGTGGCGCCGTGGTTTCGTGTCCACGAGCCCGCCAGGCCTCGCCGTGTGGTGAACATCGCCTCAATCGCGGGAATCTACGGGGCATTGGGAACTCCCGCCTACTCTGCGGCAAAGGCCTCCGTCATCGGACTCACGAAGGCGATGGCGGTGGAGTGGTCCCACTTCGGGGTGACCGTCAACGCAGTCGCTCCGGGGTTCGTTGACACGCGAATGACCGGCGTTGAGACCGATGTCGTTCGAGACAAGATTCTCGGCCGCATCCCGCTCAAGCGGGCGGGCACGCCGGAGGACATCGCTGGAGCGGTCGCGTACTTCTGCAGCCCCGACGCGGTTGGGTGACTGCGGAGGTCCTTGAGATCGACGGCGGTCTCAAGGACGTCTACTAGCGCCGGTCGCGAGCTTCGGAGCTCGATCCCCCGTCGCCGACGCGCTCCTTTGCCGACGTCGGCGCGGACGTCGCGATCGAGGACCGGGACGCAGCCCACCGCCTCGATGCACTTCACCCGCGCACCTCTACGGGAACGGCATCGCGACGCCTCTCGGCTGTATCCACAGGCCCTTGCCGTCGCGACAGACGTCGGCCCGTCGTACATCGCGCCCGAGACCCAGAGCTTCCGACCGTACGGCCGCTGGACCTCTGCAACGATGGCGTACGCGCGACCCGGCGCTGCGGGCATGCGGAAGTCGATCGTGAGCGAGGCCGTGACACAGTCACCCATGAACGACACCGAGGCGAGCCGGCCCAACGCCTCGTCGAGCACGGTCGCGATCGCTCCGCCATGACTGCGGCCGCGGGGTGCCGTCGTGCACGACTGCGAACGTTGCTGCACCCTCAAGGCGGTCCGGGTCGCACCGCGTCACGCGGAACGCCGTCGAAAGGGGGTTGTTTTCACCACAGCCCATGCAGCCGGGGTTGTGGTCCTCGGCGCGTCGGAGAAACGCTTCGCGCGTCTCGGACATCAGACGTCGGGGAAGGAAGAGGGGGCGGCCTTTGCAGGCGAGGTCGAGGTGATCGCCCAAGTACCCGAAGCGAGCGCGCAGAGGTCGCCGTCGGCGTCGGAGATACGCGCGGAGGCGAAGGCCAGGTTTTGGCCTCGGCGATCGACGACGGCCGCTGCAACGAGAGGCGTTGCGATCGCGGGCCGGACGAAGTGGGTCGTGAGATCGACCGTGGCGTGCCGGAAACCCGGGCCTACAACGGTGTGCAACGCGAAACTCGCGGCGACGTCGGCAAGGGCGGCCACGAACGCGCCGGGAATCGAGCCGTTCGGATGGCGTGTCGCATCGTTCCCCTGTAGCGCGACGCGTGCACTGCCGGACGACAACGTGATGCACTCGATCCCAAGCGCAGTGCACGTACCGAGGCGGTTCAGCCGTGAGCGCAATCCCTCGAAGCGAGCCGGCGTCAAAGGCTCGCGCGCCTCAGCCATCTTCTCGCGCAGAGCATGCGAGTCGTACCAGTTCGTCAGACGCGTGATCAACCCGTTCTCGTCAAGGTCGATCACGTCGAGCCCGTCGAATGCGAAGCGCTCACCCCCGGCGAGCTCGCCGGTGAACCGGACCTCGACCGTCACCGTCCGTCCGGCACGCACGACACGGACCGGTTCGTCGTTGTGAACCTCCCACGGCGCGAAGATCCGCCTGTACAAGTCGCTGATTGCCGCACGGCCCCTGACGGGGCGGTTTCCGGGGACGTGGACCTCCGCGTCCTCCGCGAAAACGTCGGCCAAGTCGTCAAATGCGTCCGTGTTGATGCGCGCGAAATACGCCTCGACGGCGAAGTAGGCCTGGACGGCACTCACCGGCTTTCCGCCATCTCGGTTGCGACTTCCGGCGGCTGCGAACCGGGCTCGTCCATGTCGACCCCGAGGAAGGTCTGCATGACGCGTGGGTCGTCGGCGACGTCCGCGGCCGAGCCGTGCAGCACGACCTCGCCCTGCTCGAGCACGTAGGCGCGGGCCGCGACGCCGAACGCCGCCGAGGCGTTCTGCTCGACCATGAGGCCGCGCGCCGCGATGTCGCGTCCTGCCTTCACGACATTCAGGATTCCCCACGAGAGCGAAAGCCCGATCGCGAAGAGGATGCAAATGGAGCCGAGCGTGACGGCGTCGACGATCTGCGGCGCCATCGTGTCACCCGTTCGAGGACGTGGAACGTCCAAGGTCTGTTGATGATCGCTTCATCGCTCCTTCATCCGCCGCGAGGACCGTCGTGCCGCGTCCGGCTACACAAAACCTAACGATTGGTCGATAGAAGTCAAGCCGGCTGCGCGAGTGTGGCGAGGATGCTGCTCCACGACCCTTCGTCAGAACGCAGGATGTGGCATCGGCTGACCAGAGAGCACTGCCAGGAGATTGTCCACGGCCATGTCGGCCATCTTCGAGCGTGTCCTGATCGTCGCACTGCCGACGTGCGGGAGCACGAGCAGGTTCGGGGCGGTGAGCAGCGGGTCCTTCGGTGAAAGCGGCTCCGGGTAGGTGACGTCAAGACCGGCGCCGGCGATTTCCCCTTCCTCCAACGCCTGCCGGAGCGCACCCTGGTCGACGACGCCCCCGCGCGCGGTGTTGATGAGGTACGCGGTCCGCTTCATCCTCTTGAACTCCGGAGCCCCCATCAGATGACGCGTCGCCTCGGTGAGCGGAGCGTGGAGGGACACATAGTCCGATTCGTCGAGTAGCTGTTCGAGCGAAACCCCGGACGAGCGCGACGAGTGGATGACGCGCATGCCGAAACCTTCACCACGACGGGCAACCGCTTGGCCGATGCGCCCCCACCCCACGATCCCGAGCGTGGTTCCGGTGATGTCGCCGCCGACGAGATGCGCGGGGTACCAGGAGACCCACTTACCCGTGCGCACCTCCTGCTCGCCTTCGACCACCCGACGAGCGATGCCGAGCAGCAACGCGAACGCGATGTCAGCGGTCGCGTCAGTCAGCACGTCCGGCGTATTGCCCACCGAGATCCCGCGGCGAGCGGCCTCGCGGAGATCGATGTTGTCCGTTCCCACGGCGAGGTTCGCAACACCACGGAGACCCTGAGCCACATCGAAGAGCTCCGCGTCGACCACCTCCGTGATCATGCTCAGCAGTCCGTCGGCTCGAGCGGCCCGCTCGAGAAGGACCTCACGGGGCGGCGGCCCGTGCTCGTCCCAGACATCGACTTCGTGCTCAGCCCGAAGGCGCTCGAGGGCCGGGAACGGAAGCGAGCGTGTGACAAAGACTCTTCCCACAGCGATCTCCTTGGGTTGACCAGCTTGACGCGGGACGGCGAGCGCGTCCACGACCGCAGGGCGTAGAGAAGTCTACCGATTGGTTGGTGGAATCGGTACTCGGCGGCCAGTTAGTCGGCGTGGGGCTATGAGTCAGCGCGAGCGAGCACCAGGAGCGATGTCCTCGCTACCCACACGACTTCGGCTCGCTGGTTCTCCAGCTCGAACTCGAAGCCTACGATTCCGCGCGTCGGCTCTGAACTGGAGCGCCGGGCACTGCTCACAATCGCGCGGCCCCGCAATACGTCGGCTGGTCGAACTGGCGCGGACCAGCGCATCTCGGTGCCGAGCCCGGCCAGGTTGGCGGTGTTAGAGATCACGGTGTCGACGAACAGCCGGTTAAAGATCGCGAACGTGTGGATGCCGCTCGCAACAAGCCCGCCAAATGTGCGTGCGCGCCTTCTCGGCGTCGACGTGGAACTCCTGGGGATCCCACTCGCGGGCGAACGTAACGATCGACCCCTCGGTGACCTGGTGCTCCCCGAGCTCGAAGATCGAGCCAGGGGTGAAGTCCTCGAGGTACATCCGCGGGGCCATCGACAGAATGCTAGCTGCCCGGCCGCCGCCGGTTCGACCGCGCGACCCTATGGTGGTAGCGTCAATCATCCGTTTGTATTTTGTTTGGACGGGGCGCGCCGGAGAGCGGGCCCGGACGCGCGTACCACCCATTCTGAGCCAGGAGAACCAGTGCCGCATCCCGCGAAGACCCGTCTGCCCAAGACGCCGAGGCGAACCGAGCTCGAACCATCAGACCGCGAGACCTTCGATGCCGTCGTTCAGAACTTCGGCGGCGAACCCGGGTGCGACGAGTTCCAGTTCTTCGGCCCGTTCGGGTTTCTGATGGTGAGTCCCCCCCTGTGCTCGATCGCTGAGCGCATGGGCAAGTTCGTGCGTTCCGTCGGCGACACGCCTGGCAGCTACTCGCACAAGGACCGGGAGTTCGTCGACCAGGTGTTGTGCGCGGACTGGAAAACGAACATCGTCGGCGCCTTCCACTGGAACGACGCGGTGGAGACCGGTGTCCGCATCGAAGCGATCAAGGCGCTGCGCTTCGGCCGGGAAGAGGAGCTCGACGACGACGAGCGGCTTCTGGCCCGCTACATCCGCCAAGCCGTGTCGGGCACCGTCGACGATGCGACCTGGGACGCGATGAAAGACCGCGTGGGCGAGCGCGGAGTCCTTGAGTTCACAGGTTTCGTGCTGTGGCTGCAATGGCTGATGCGCATGATGCAAGCGGTCGGGTACCCCGATCCCACCGACGAGGAGATCGACGCGCTGATCGCGGATCTGGAAGCCGGCAAGGCTGATCTGGACTATCGCTCGAGGATGCGTTGACGATGCCCGTCGACATCGTGACGCGGAGCACAAGGGGCACAGGCGCTCGACGCGACGACGCCGTCGCGCCCGACCGATCGATTGTTTCCGCAACGTCCGACCAATCCGGCAGAATCTGAAGCGTGAGCGCAACAAAGCCCGACTTGACCAAACGATCCGCACGGAAGCGCGACAGCCAGGTTCTGGACGCGGCCATCAAGGTCTTCCATGAGCGCGGTTACGCAGCGGCGACGGTACAGGACGTGGCCGACGAACTCGGCATTCTCAAGGGAAGCCTGTACCACTACATCGATACCAAAGAAGATCTGCTCTATCGCGTGTGCGAAACCGTGCACGCCGAGGTGGATCAGCTCATGGCCGAGGTACGCGAGGTCGAGGACCTTTCGGCGCTCGAGAGGCTGCGGCTCTTCGTTCATCGCCAGGTCACCTACAATCTGGACCACCTTGCAGTGGTCGCCGTATACACCCACGATGGCAACCAACTGGGCGACAAGCGACGAGCTGGACTCGTCTCGAGACGTCAGGCGACGACGCAGTTCGTTACCGGCCTAATCGCGGAAGCCCAGGACCTGGGCGAAGCCGACGAATCGGGCGATCCGCAGATCCTTGCGCACCAGGTCCTGACACTGGTCACCTTCGTATACCGCTGGTATCGACCGAAGGGCGGACACAGTCGAGCGAAGGTCGCGGAGGCGACTGCCGCGTACGCCCTTGGCGGCGTAATCGGCGAGCGGCGGACCGCGACGAAGCCGTCGAAGCCGAAGAGCGCTCGCCAGCGAAAGAGCTGAACGCGCGGCGACTCCGGGGCGGCTTGGACAGCACAGGCCGGTCCATACGACACCCGATGGCGGAGGACGGCTAGCCGCAAGACTCGGCGGACGCCAACATCGTGACCCTGCCTGGCCGGCCCCGACGGCCAGGCTCGTTCGGGGTCTAAACGTTCTCGGAAAATCTTTCAAACGTTTGATACGGTCGCCCGATGAGTGCTCCCTCAGCGTCAGAGGTTCCACGGGCAGAACCGTTCACCGTGGACGTCCCGGAGGAGGTGCTCGAGGACCTGCATACTCGCCTGAGCCGAACCAGACTCGCCGACGACTTCGGGAACGACGACTGGAGCTACGGGTTCAAACGCGAAGAGCTGGCGGAGTACCTCGCGTACTGGCAGGACGGATACGACTGGCGGGCGCAGGAGCGCGAGATCAACAGCTTCGCCAACTACCGCGTCGTAATCGACGAGATCCCCGTCCACTTCATCCACGAACGTGGAAAGGGGCCGAACCCGGTCCCACTCATCCTCACCCACGGCTGGCCGTGGACCTTCTGGGACTTCCACAAGGTCATCGGGCCTCTGACGGATCCAGCGTCCTTCGGCGGCGACCCCGCAGACTCGTTCGACGTCATCGTCCCGTCCCTCCCCGGCTACGGGTTCTCGTCCCCACTTCGGACACCGAAGCTCGCGCACTGGGCAATCTCCGACCTCTGGGTCCGCCTGATGCAGGACGTTCTCGGCTACGAGCGCTTTGCAGCACATGGAGGCGACTGGGGAGGCCTCATCACATCCCAGCTCGGACACAAATACGCAGATCGCCTGATCGGCGTTCACCTGGTCGGGGCCGCAACCCCTGGACTGTTCAACGTCGATCGTCCGTGGGCAGACCTGCTCAAGAACTTCATCGACAAGCGGATGCCGCAGAGCGACCGCTCCGCTCTTGTTGCTTGGGAGAGCCGCCACGCCTCCCATGCCGCCGTGCACTCAATCGATCCGCAGACCCTCGCCTATGCGCTGGACGACTCGCCTGCCGGCCTCTGCGCGTGGCTACTTGATCGCCGTCGCACCTGGAGTGACTGCGGAAACGACCTGACAAGCGTCTTCTCGCGCGACGAGTTGCTCACATTCGTCACGATCTACTGGGTGACCCGGACCTTCGGTACCTCGGCTCGACTCTACAAGGACTCCGCCACGAACTGGTGGACTCCGTCGCACGACCGCACGCCGCTCGTCGAAGCACCGACCGGGATCAGCATCTTCACTCGGGACATGCCACCCGGAGCGAGCTGGGACAACCTCTCGTCCGATTTCAATCTCCAGTTCTTCCGCGAGCATGACCGTGGGGGTCACTTCGCGCCGGCGGAGCAGCCGGAGACTCTCGTTACCGACCTGCGGGACAGCTTTCGTCCGCTGCGATAGCTCGCGCCGCGCCGTATCAGGAGGATGTCGACCGGCGTGCCAGCTGCGGCGACACCGGTCGACTGTCACGGGCCGGAAGCGAGTGCCTTCCGCACGTAGTCGATGTCGTACCAGTTCGCGATACGAGCGATCCTGCCGTCGCGCGTATCGATCACGTCGAGGCCGTCAAATCGGATCCTCCGACCGTCGACCGTCACGCCACGGAACTCGACGTCGGCGACAACGACATCACCGTCGACCAAGAGTCGCCGCGGTTCGTCCACGTGCTCCGGCCACGGCGCGAAGCACCGCTCGTAGTACTCGACCACCTCGTCGATGCCACGCCGAAGACGCGTACCCGGTGCCTTCCACTCGCCGTCGGGCAACCAGAGTTCGCGCATGCCGTCCCAGTCGTTGGAGTTGAGACATGAGAAGTAGAGCACGGCGAGCGCACGAGGATCCCGCCGGGGCATCACGGCTGAGAACCCTCGTGGGCCCCAGAGGGCGTACCCTCACCGGCCCGGAAGCGCAGTTCCGCTGTACCGGCAAGTGCGCGCGCCCCTCCTTCGACATCCAGCGCGACCTCGAGGCCCAGACGGACGTCGCCGCCGTCTTGCTCTCGCGCAGTGACGTTCGCCGATGCCAGCGCGGTGTCGCCGGCCAGCACGTTTGCCGTGAAGCGAACTGTTAGTCGCGACAGCACCGCGTCCGGGTCGGCTTCACGCAGCAGGTCGATGACCCAGCCCATGTTCGTGGGGCCCTGATTGACCACACGGTCGCCCATGCCGAGCGCGCGAACGACCGCAGGGTCGAAATGGATCGGGTTGGGGTCCTGCAGAAGTGCGGCCATGGTCTTCATGCCCGCGGCATCGACCTCCTCGATCCGCAGCGTCGTCGTCGATCCGTCACTCAGATTCATCGTTCCTCCGTGGGATCACCAGGACGTTCGTCACGCGTGCAGCCACTGCTGTTCGAGCGTCGTCATGCAGGCTGAGCTCGTACGAGAACAAGTCGAATGCGCCCATCGTGCGACCCGACTTCCGCTCGGTTCCCAGGACTTGACCGGTGACCCGATAGGTGGCACCGACGCGCAACGGAGCGTGAAACTCGATGTCGCACGAAGCCATCATCGGTCCGTCTTCCGCACGACATCCCGCGCATTCGAGAATCCCGTCGATGTCGATGCCGATCCCGGCCTGCGTCGCGAGGTAGGCAAACAGCGGGTGGGCACTTCCGTCCGTCGGAGCGCTCGAGCCGAGCCGGTCGCACAGAAGCGCCTGCGCCCAGGTCTCGATCCGGTAGCGACCCTCTGGGAAGGGCGTTCCGGGCGGGCTCACATCGAGTCGTGTGCTTGCAGACATGCTTTCTCCAACATCTTGGCGTGCTCCACGACCGCGTCGGTCGGCGCTTCCCTCGGCGCTCTGAACCTACGCGGGGACCCCGGCCCGGGCCTCGGGGCCCAGGAGGCTACGGGCGATCACCATCTGCAGGATGTCGTTGATACCCCCGCCGAGCTCGATCGCCTTGACGTCGCGCATCAACCGCTCGACGCGGTACTCGGCCATGTAGCCGTAACCGCCATGGACCTCCATCGCCGCGTTCGTGGCGTGTGTCGCAGCACGGGCCGCGTGCAGCTTGCCCATCGCCGCTTCTCGCGTGAAGCGCTCACCGCGCATGGCCTTCCAGGCGACGTGGTACGCAGCCAGGCGACCGTGCTCGATGTCTGCCGCCATGTCGGCGAGCCGCATCTGGACGCCCTGGAAGCGTGAGATCGGGCCGCCGAACGCCTGCCGCTCGCGGGCGTACTTCAGGGCGAGATCGAGAGCGCCCTGCGCGCTGCCGACCGCGAGGGCGATGCAGCCGAGCCGGTCGAAGTCGATGATCTGGAGGGCCGCCCGCATGCCGCGGCCGACCTCGCCGAGAATGTTCTTCGCGGGAACCGGGGTGTCCTCGAAGATCACCTCTGAGAGCGGAGAGGCCCGCATGCCGAGCTTCTCGCCCATCTCGGCGATGGAGATCCCAGGCGCCGACTTCTCGACGATGAACTCCGTCATCCCACGGCCGCCGGCGCTGTCGTCGCGGGCGAGGATGCAACCGATCGAGTCCAGGGGAGCGCCGAAGTTCGTGATGAACAGCTTGTTTCCGTTGAGCTTGTAGCCGTCGTCGACCTTCGTAGCGCGAGTCACCATCGAACTGACGTCCGAACCGGCGTTGGGCTCGGTCTGCAGCACCGCACCGATCGCCTCACCGGAGCACAGACGCGGTAGGAACTCGGACCGCTGGGCCTCGGTCCCCTGGCGGAAGATTCCGCCATAGGAGATGGCGCCGGAGTGGACCATGACATCCATCGCGAAGGCGGGCGAAACGCGCGCGAGCTCCTCGACGAGCATCAGGTAGCCGAACAGGTCCATCCCGCCGCCGCCGTACTCCTCGGGAATCGCGGATCCGAGATAGCCGAGGTCACCCAGCTCGCGGAAGATCTCCGTCGGGAACCGGTGTTCGCGGTCGCACTCATCCGCGATCGGATCCAGCCGCTGCGCGACGTAGTCGCGCAGCGACGCACGGAACGACTCGTGTTCGAAACTCAGTTCGAAGTCCATGCCGCTATGCCTTCATGAGGAATGTCGGCTGCATGGTGAGCACGGTCTCGCCGTGCTGGTTGACGATCGTGTATTCAACCGTCACCGCCGCCCGCTCCCCCTTGGACGTAGGACGGTTCTCGATGACCTTCACGGAGACACTGATCGTGTCGTCGATACGGACAGGGGCGACAAAGCGCAGCTTCTCGGCCCCCACGAACGCGATGATCGCATCCTCGTACCAGTTGCTCACGCACATGAGGCCGACCGCGTAGGCAAGGGTGAGAGGCCCACTGGCGATCCGACCGCCGAACGGCCCTGCGGCCGCGGAGATCTCGTCGGTGTGGACGGGGTAGCTGTCCCAGGTGAGGGACGCGAACGATGCGACGTCGAACTCGGTGATTGTCCGGCGGCGAGTCGTCGTCGAGGCGCCGACCGGGAAGTCGGCGGCAGTCTTGCTCTGCGTCAGCGTGTCACTCATTCGATTCTCCAGTGAGACGGAACAGCGGAACCGTCACGTCGTCGTTGACCTGCTCGTAGAGCACCTCGACGGGCGCGTCGCACGCGAGGCGCGGATCGTCGACGTCGACGATGTTGCTCATGATCTGGACCCCTTCCTCGAGCCGCACGATCGCGACGATGAAGGGGACGTCCTCGGTGAAACTGGACGGCGGGTTCGTGCGAACCGTCGTGTACGTGTAGATCGTCCCTCGGCCGCTCGACTCGATCCATTCGATGTCTTCGGAATGACACGAGGGACAGAACGCGCGCGGGAAGAAGAACACCTTCTCGCACTCGCGGCAGCGAGGCAGCAGCAGACGGCCTTCCTTGGTGCCGTCCCAGAAGGGACGGGACCACGGCATCGGCTCTTCGGGGAGCGGGCGGTGGGTCGGGTTCACGGGATCTCCGTTCCGAGGATGCTGACGTGGGAATCCATGTAGGTGCCTCCGCTCGCCGTTTCCAGCGCGAAGCGGGCGTTCGGCACCTGACGCTCACCGGCCTTGCCCATGAGCTGGCGGAAGGACTCGACGAGGACCGCGACACCGCCTCCGGCGCCGGTGTGGCCCTGCGAGAGCATCCCGCCATTGGTCGTCATCGGCAGCTTCCCGCCCGGGGCGGTCTCACCAGCCTCGACGAACGCCCCGCCCTTGCCACGCTCGACCAGACCGCATTCCTCGAGCGTGAGCAGCGAGAAGACGGCGTACCCGTCGTAGATCTCAGCGATGTCAATGTCGGTCGGCTGCAGACCCGCCTGTGCGTACGCGTCCTTCGATGCCGCGGCGAAGCCGAACCGAGTGATGTCCGGCTCCTGCGTGATCGAGAAGTGCGTCACGCGAGAGCCGTGCCCGAGGACGTAGACCGGACGGTCGGTGAGCTCGCGCGCCCGCTCGACCGAAGTGACGATGAACGCCGACCCTCCGTCGGAGAGGACGTTCGAGTCCAGAGTCCTGATCGGCTCGGAGAGCATCTTCGAGGCCAAGCACCTGTTCGACGCTCAGGTCCTTGCGGAACATCGCGTGCGGGTTGAGCTGGGCCCACTTCCGGTTGGACACGTTGACCGCGGCGAGCTGCTCGATCGTCGTGCCGGTCTCGTACATGTAGCGTTGCGTGATGAGGCCGGCGAGCGCGCTGTAGTGCAAGCCGTAGGGCGTCTCCCACTCGTCATGCATGCCGAGCGACGAGAAGAGATCGATCGTCTCCTGACCTGACGCGCCGGTGCCGAGCCGATCGGAGTGCACACACAGAATGGTCTTGGCGGCACCGCTTGCGACGAGCCCACCCGCGACCTTCAGGAGGGACGCGGAGCTGGCCCCACCGGCGAACACCTGCATGTTCATGTGCGCCCGCCCGTTGAGGCCGAGCTCTTCGACCAGGCGGGAGAACACCATGTCGGTGTTGTATCGGCGGCTATAGATCGTGCCGGTCGGCAAAATCGCGTCGATGTCCTCCGGCTTCAGTCCGGCATCCTTGATTGCCGCGCGGCACGAATGCAGCGCTGACTCGAGCGTCGGTCGATCCGGGTACTTCCCGCTCGGGACCTCCCCGATTCCGACGACGGCGTACTTGGTGCTCAACGGTCAGATCCTTTCCAGCAACGTTGCGGTGCCGAGCCCGCCGCCGCAGCACACGGTGACCAGGCCGGTTTCCTTGTCGGAGCGCTCCATCTCGTGGAGGAGCGTCGTGATCAATCGCGCGCCGGTGCAGCCGAGCGGGTGCCCGAGTGCCATCGCGCCGCCATTGACGTTGACCCGGTCCATGTCTGCACCGAGTTCGCGCTGCCACGCGGCGACGACCGAGGCGAAGGCCTCGTTGATCTCGACCAGGTCGATGTCGCCCATGGTCATGCCGGTGCGGGCGAGAATCTTCTGGGTTGCGGGGATCGGGCCCGTCAGCATGATCGACGGATCGACGCCGACGGCGGCTTGATCCACGACGCGCGCACGCGGGGTGACGCCCAACTCGTCCGCCTTCTCGCGAGACATCAACAGGACCGCGGAAGCGCCGTCCGACAGCTGCGAAGCGGTGGCGGCGGTCAGACGACCGTCCCAGAGCGGCTGCAAGCTGCTCACCGATTCGATCGTCGTCCCGGGACGGAATCCCTGATCGGTGGTGTACGAATTGCCGTTCGTCTCGATCGCCACCATCTCGCGGTCGAAGCGGCCCTCGGCGGTTGCCTGCTCGGCCCGGTTGTGCGAGAGCACCGCGAGCTCGTCCATCTCCTCACGGGGAATGTCCCAACGTTCGGCGATACGTTCCGCGCCGACCATCTGGTCGGCCATGTTCCACTGCTCGACGAGCTCCGGAGTCCATGCCGCCCCGTTGGGGCCACCGAAGGGGTCGATCATGGGATTGCGGCCAAGATGCTCGACGCCACCGGCGACCACGACATCGTTCACGCCTGCCGCGATCAGCGCCGCGGCGAAGTTGACCGCCTGCTGCCCGGAGCCGCACTGGCGGTCGACCGTCGTGGCCGGCACCGTCGCGGGCAGCCCGGCTCGGAGCCAGGCGTTCCGCGCGATGTTGTAGTTCTCCTCGCCGTACGTCATCACGCATCCGGTGACAACGTCCTCGACCTGGTCCCCGGTGACGCCGCTGCGCTCGAGCACCTCGGCGTAGCACGGCGCCAACAGATCCATCGGGTGGACGTCGGTGTAGTAGCCCTTCCCCTTGTAACCCCGCCCGATCGGCGTGCGCACCGCACCCACGATCACGACTTCTCGGTTCTGCATCATGCTCTCCTCTACGCCGAGCGTTCTTCGTCGGTCGGCACGATCGGGACGATTCCGTCGCCCTCATGCCACGTGCCGTCGACGGACTTGTACGGGTGGGCGATCTCCAACAGGAGACCGTGGCTGGACTGCGGCGCGACGAACGTCCACCACTGCCACGGGAGCCCGGTGTCCTGCCACAGGCGCTCCGTGGTGACCTGAACGTCGTTCTCGACAAGGCTCGCCACGGCACCTCGCAGATCGGGCGTCGTGAAGCAGATGTGGTGGACGCCCTCGCCGTGACGCTCGAGGCGCCGGGCCAGGGGGCCCTCGCCGACCGGCTGGAACAGCTGGATCTCCGGCCCGTCCGGGTTGGCGAACGTCGCTGCTCGCAGGACGTCGTCGCCGGACTCGAAATCGTCGAACCGCACGATTGGCTCCTGCACTTGCGCTGGGTCGAGGACCGTGAGGATTTTCGTCCAGCTCTGAACGGCCTTGTCCAGGTCCGCGACCATGAACGCGATGTGCGCGAGTGGTCCCTTCGGCATGTCGTCTCCTTCGATCGAGATAGAAGCGTGGGTGGGCGCTGTGCTCAGAACGAGCGAGGCAGGCCGAGGGACTCACCGATGAAGTTCAGGCCCATCGAGTTATTGATGGGCGCGACGCGGTAGAGCATCATGTCCCGCCAGTAGCGCTGCATGTCGTACTCGAGGGAGTAGCCGTTGCCTCCGAGGATCCGGAGGCCGCGCTCTGCGGCAAGCGCCACGTTCTCCGAGGCGATGTACTTGCCCATCGTGGCCTCGACGCCGCAGGGGCGGCCGTTCGCCTGCAGCCAGCCGGCACGGAACGTCATGAGCCGCGACGTCTCGAATGCGATATGCGTCTCAGCGATCATGTGCTGCACTGCCTGGAACTGCCCGATCGGCTTCCCGAAGGCGACGCGCTCTTTTGCGTAGGACAGCATCTCCTCGAGGATTCCCTCGAGTGCGCCACTGCAGTTCGCACCGTTCATGATGCGCTCGCTGTTGAGCGTCTCCGACAGGAACTGCCAGCCCTGGCCGGGCTCACCGATCACGTTCTCGTCGGGGATGAAGACGTCCTCGTAGACGACCTCGCAACTTCCAAGGGAACGCATTCCGAGCTTCGGGATGAGGGTGGCCTTGACACCCTCGGCCTTGGCGTCGCAGAGAAACACCGTCAGGCCCTTGGACGGCTTGCCGTCAAGCTTCTCCGTGCGAGCGACGAGCAGGATCACGTCGGCGACGTGCGCGAGTGTCGTCCAGACCTTCGCACCGTTGACGACCCAACCTCCCTCTGCGCGCTTTGCGGTAGTACGCATCGCGCCGAGCACGTCCGTTCCGCCATCCGGTTCGGTGAGCGAGATGGCGCAGATGGTCTCTCCGCGCGCGATCGCCGGCAGGTAGCGCTGCTTCTGCTCCTCGGTTCCGAACCCACCGATCGCCTTCCCGCCGACGAAGGCGGGGATGCCCCACAGCCAGGCCAGGCCGGCCATGGTCCGCGAGAGCTCCATGTTGACGATGATCTGGTCGAGGATCGTCCCACCCTGGCCGCCGTACTCCTCGGCGATACCGACACCGTGCAGGCCGGTACCAGCGAGCTTCTCCCAGAGATCCATCGGGAACTCCTCACGCGCCTCCCACTCCCGGCAAGCGTCCTTCGGGAAGTGCTTCGTGACGAGCTCGCGGAGCGTCTGACGCAGCATCTGCTGCTCGTCGCTCAAATCGAAGTTCAGCCCGTCCAGGGTCGTGACACCGCTCATTACCGCTCCTCTGCCCTCGTACTCTTGGCGGGGGCGCAAATCTACCATGCGTTTGGTTGTTGCGCAAGCCGAACCGTCCATGCCCTTGCGCCTCCCGTGTAAATCAAACGATCGGTTTGGAACTCTACACGATCCTCCGAACGTTCGGTAGAAGTATGGTGGGCCATGACCAGCGCTCAGCGGAAGCGCGCAGATTTCTGACATGCGGACGGGCGGCCTAGCCGCCGACACGTCGGCGCCCTGTCGATCGGCAACCGGAAACGGCTCTCGGATAGCAATCGGTTGGTAGATTTGCGTCCCGCGGCATCCGAAAGGACCACTAATGACCACACGTGACTTCTCCGACAGGCCGGGCGCCGCTTTCGTGGCGGGAGGCTCAGGCGGGCTCGGAGCCGCGATCGTTCGACTTCTTGCCATCCGCGGAAGCGATGTCGCCTTCACGTACCGTTCGAACGAAGCTGCGGCCGGGAAGCTCGTTGACCAGCTCTCGCAGCTCGGCATCAGGGCCCAGGCTCTCCAGCTGGACCTGACCGACAAGGCCGCGACCGCGGCCGCGCTCGAGCGCGCGGCCGCTACGTTCGGCGGGATCCATACCGTGGTCTATGCCGTCGGGCCGGACTTCGAGATGCGGTATCTCAGCGGTGTCACTCCCGAGGAGTTCCACGAGTGCGTCAACAACGATGTGATCGCGTTCTACAACCTCGTTCACCCGGCGCTGGACAAGCTGCGTGAATCGAAGGGCAGCGTCGTGGCGCTCGGGACCACGGCGACGACGCGTGCGATTCTTCGGGATGGCCTCTCGTCCGCGCCAAAGGGGGCCGTTCACGCCGTCGTTAAGCAGATCGCGCTCGAGGAGGGTCGCTTCGGGGTCCGCGCCAATGCGGTCGGGATCGGCATGACGAACGCCGGACTCGCTACCCGCCTGATCGAGCGCGGCGACCTCGGCGAGAACGCGCTTGCCATGACGACGGCCGGCACGCCGCTGCGACGCTTCGGCACCGCCGAAGACATCGCCAACGCAGCCTGCTTCCTCGCGTCCGACCAAGCGGCGTTCATCTCCGGCCAGGTCCTCAACGTCGATGGCGGGTACAGCGTCTGACGCTGTACCCGGGGGCGCGGCGCGGCCGTCAGCCGCGTCGCGTAGACGCTTCGGCCGCCCACGGCATGCGGGGCCCCGCCCAGGCCTCTTAGGCGCCCGAGTTCACCTGCTCTGCCGCCTGACGGCGGGCCGCCCCGATGTGCCTTGCAGCGACGTAGCCGAACGCCATCGACGGTCCAATCGTCGCGCCCGGCCCCGCGTATTGGCGGCCCATGACTGATGCGGACGTGTTCCCCACGGCGTACAGGCCCTCGATGATGGACTCGTCCTCCCGAAGAACTCGGGCATCGTCGTCGGTGAGAAGACCGCCCTTCGTGCCGATGTCCCCCGGCGTGATCTGGAAGGCATAGAACGGAGGCGCCGAAACCTCAGCGAGGTTCGGGTTCTTGTACGACGGGTCGCCGTAGTACTGGTCGTAGACGCTGTCGCCGCGATGGAAGTCTTCGTCGCGGCCTTGACGAGCGAAGCCATTGAAGCGGTCCGCGGTCTCGCGAAGCGCCGCCGCCGGCACACCGATCTCCTCGGCGAGCGCGTCGAGCGTTGGAGCGACTCGCGCGAGCCCGGATTCGACCCAGGACTTCGGCAACGGGGTGCCAGGGAAATGCCCGGCGATGATGTTCCGCTTAAAGGCGCGATGGTCGACGATCATCCACGCCGGAACATGGCTGACGCCGGAACGTTCGCCCGCGATCTGCGCGTGGCCGAAGTCGACGTAAGGCGTCGACTCGTTCACGAAGCGGCGACCGGCTCCGTTGACGATGAACTGACCCGGGTACTGGCGCTCGGCCACGAGGGCGAACAGCTCCCCACCGGGCATCTCCATGGTCGGCATCCACCAGGCGTCGTCCATCAGGCCTGTCGCTGCCCCCAGGGCCTCACCCGCACTGATGCCGTCGCCGGTGTTCGTCGCCACGCCAAGACTCCACTCGCGCTCGAGCGGGGCGTGATATTTCCGTCGCCGCTTGAGATCGTGGTCGAACCCGCCGGTCGCCAGCACCACGCCGTGTCGCGCCCCGATGCGGTATCGGCGTCCGTCGCGGAGGGTCTCCACACCGACCACGCGGTCATTCGAATCGGTGATGAGCGTCTGCATCGGGGTCTCCAGCCACACCGGAATCCCCTTGTCCCGCAGCGTCATCCGCAGCCTGATCATCAGAGCTTGGCCGCTCACCGTGATTCGCTCGCCCAGCAGACGGGCGCGGACGATCCGGTACGCGAGCTTCAGGAGAATCTTCTTGTGCTTCAGCCCGCCCCATCGCACGGCCAGGAGCTCGCGGAGGTCCACTGCGGTGATCCACGATCCGAGGGGCAACTGCATCCGCTTGATACCCCTGCCGAGAAGCCGGATGTCGTCGCCCATGACGCGCCGGTCGATCGGCCTGGCCCAGACGCCGCGTCCCAAAGGGTGGCCGCCGAGCTCAGGGTGGTAGTCGGAATAGCCTTCGACCCAGAAGAACCCGTCGCTCAGGTACTCGCCCTGACTCTCGAGGAACTCCAGCATGCGAGGCGCCTCGGCGACGTAGCGCTCAATCCGTGAGCGCGGGACGGCGTCGCCGATCAATCGATCGAGGTACGCCAAGATGACCTCTGGGTCGTCACGCTGTCCGGCGCGAAGAAGCGCCGGCGCGTTCGGGACCCATAGGCCTCCGCCGGAGCGAGCGGTGGTCCCGCCGAAGCTTTTGTCCTTCTCGATGACGAGTGTCGACAGTCCCTCGTGATCAGCCGTCAAGGCCGCGGTCAGGCCGCCGCCTCCCGACCCGACGACGATGACGTCGAACTCGCGGTCGAACTCCGTAGCCATGGTGAACACACCTTTCCTCGATCCGTTTCTTCGTGGTCAAGTTACGCGGCTTGGCGGTCTTCGCCTCGTCGTGCTTGATCGCCCTGCTGAGCCGAAACGACCTCATGCCGTGCGCTACGCGGCTGCGCTCTTCAGCAGGCTTTCGCGAAGCTCGCCCGCATGCCCGAAGAACTCACGAGGATTCTTCACCATCATCGTGTCGATATCGTCGTCGCTTACCCCTGCCTCGCGCAGCGCTGGGAGGACCTTGGTCGGGATGTGGCCCCAACGCCATTCGCGAAGGGCCTCCTCGGACCAGATGTCGCCGCCGCCCATCGCGTCGTGCGACAGGACCATCCGCGACGCGTAGCCCTTGCGGCAGAGCGCGGCGACCGTCTCCACCCGGTCCCGGTCGTTGCCTCTGTTCGTCAGGCCGAACCGATCCATCCCGAGGTACGACCCGGCATCGAGCAGCCGTTCGAGGTAGTCGAGATCCTTCGTGTCGCACGAGTGGCCGATGATGACGTTCGAGAGGTCTACGCCCTCCTGGGCGAAGACCGCCTGCTGGATCAGGCCCGTCTGAAGACCGGGGTTGGTGTGGGTCGTGATCGGTGTGCCGGTACGAACGCTTGCGCGCGCCACGGCGCGAAGGGCGATCTCGATCTCGATGGTCACGCCGGGGGCGTCTGTCGCACACTTCAGGATTCCGGGTCGGATCCCTGTCTCGCCGATTCCTTCGGTGATCTCGCGGACGAACAGCTCCTCGACGTACTTCGGGCCCTCGAACCGAAACTTGATCGGCAGTTCGACGTAGGAGCCGTAAACGCCGGTGGCGACGATGACGTTGAACTCGGCCCGCTCGGCCACCTTGGCAACGCGGCCGACGTTCCGGCCGAGTCCGAAGACCGTAGTGTCGACGAGCGTGTTGATGCCGACGTCCTTGAGCCGCTGGAGCTTATCGACGGCGGCGTCGATGTTGATGGCCTCGGTCTCCTCGCTCCAGGGGTAGTCGCCCCGTGTATCGGCGTGGAAGGCGAAGACGTGTTCGTGCGACAGCGTCCCGCCCAGCGAGTTCACATCCACTGGCCCACGCGTCGTGAATACGTTTGTCATTCCTTACTCCTCTTCTCTCGATGCCCTGCGCTACGACGGGTGGAAATCTCGGAGCACACCGCCCGTGGCCGCACCCGCCCGCGTCCCATCTCAGGCACGCGAGGCGGGCGCGACCGGGCGTTCCACGCCGCCTCAGCAAACGGTCGCTACCGGCCGAGCCACCAGCCCCCGTCGCTAAGAATGGTCAACCCGAACAACCAGTCGGAAGCGGGCGACAGCAAGAATGCGACGACTTTCGCAATGTCGTCCGGCTCTCCCACTCTGCCCAGAGGACTCGCCGCGGAGGCGTCGGCCTTGGCTGCCTCGAAGAGGTCCGTCGCCCCGCCGGCCGACCGCTTGAGCAAGTCCTCATGGATCGTGAATCCAGGGGCGACGCCGTTGACATGGATGCCCTGAGGCCCGAGCTCTTTCGCCAGGTGGGTTGTGAGCGCGATCACGGCGCCCTTCGACGCCCCATACACAGGCTGGGGCATCTCTCGCGGGATCGTCCGCGGTCCCCAACCACCCACGCCCGAAGCGATGTTCACGACCTTGCCCGGGTGCCCCGCCGCGATCACGCTCGCCGCAAAGGCCTTCGTCATGAGCAGCACGCCGTTCAGGTTCACCCCGAAGACGCGATCGATGTCCGCAACGGTGACCTCGGACAATGGCTGCGACTCAGTGATCGCCGCGTTGTTCACGAGAAAGTCGACGCGTCCGCACGCGGAGATGGCTTCGGCGACGGCACGGTCGACGCTTTCAGGATCGGAGACGTCTACGCCGACAAAGACGTCGGCCGCGGTGGCTCGCCCCCGGTTCTCTTCAAGATCTGCGACTACGACGCTTGCCCCGAGCGACGTCAGCCGGCGGACGATCCCAGCGCCGATCCCGCCCGCGCCGCCCGTCACCAGAGCGACTTTGCCGCTGATATCGAACGGGGACACATCCATCTTCGGATCCATATCGAGTTCCTACAACGTTGCGTTTCTGCTCTTCTAGCCCCTGCGCGCATGCGAGTGGCAGTGGAAGTGGGAGGAGACGGCGTCCGGCGAGCGTGAGCCTACCATACGGTCGGTCAGTTCTCGACTTCCCACCTGCCCGTTCACTGGCCGTCGGCGTCGACCGTCCGATGTCGGATCCTCCAGCGAGCATCGTCCAGGACCATCTCGTCGGTGTACCGACCGGTTGTCCTGATCGTGGTGCCCGCCGATGCGACCGTCACCAGGAGGTACGAGGTGACCGTCGCGCTCGTCGGCGAGTGCTGCCGGACCAACACGTTCGAGCCGAAGTGCCGCGGCTGCTCACCGCGCTCGGCGTACGCCTGACGGCGCTCGGCAAACGCCGTGCGAATCTGATCTCGTCCGGAGATCTGGAAGCCCGAAGCCTTGATCACGCCATCGTTCGTAAAGCACTCCCCGAAGGCGTCCATGTCGTCCTCATCGAATGCCAAGGCATAGCGGAAGAGGGTGTCCTCGATCTCCTGACGGATGCCCATGCTCGAGACCTCTAGACCGCGTCCTTGGGGCCCGGATTCGGGCCGAACTCGAATCGGTCCAGCACGCTGGTATCTACGATCTCAGCCCAGAACCCGAGATCGTCGACCGTACCCATCCAGTCGAACCTGACGCCGTAGCCCAGCCGCACGGTCCCGCCCTGGTCGCTCGATACGCCACGGCCCTCGAGCCACTCCCGAGTCTCGTCGGCGTCGTCAGTGTCGAACATGATGTGGTGAAGATGATCGCGGCCGTCGTGCTTCGCGAGCGAGCGGGCGAAGATCGTCTCGGTGTCGCCCACCACGGGCTCGATGATCTCGAGGAAGACCTCGCCGAGCCGCGCGTGCGCCGTCCTCGTCGAGGTCCACTCCTTCGGCTCGCCGCCGAGGTGCAGGTCCTCGACGGCGGTCGGGTTGGGCTCGGTGATTATCCACGGCCCGACTCCATACTTGTCCTGCCAGATCCCGACCGCCCGATCGATGTCGGCGGTGACGATGGCGACCTGCTTGATTCCCGTGAACACTGCACCCTCCGAGTTGAGCCCCTGTACGCGGCCACGACTGGTGCAATACTACCGTAACCAACCAACCGTCCGGCAGTAAATGCCGAGATCGGATCGTGGCGAGATGCTCATCGGACACCGCGTGGAGAGACTGCCAGCACCCAGCGCCGAGCCCACCGTCCGGCTCCTTCCGCGAGCCGCGCTCGTGCATATCGTCGACTCGGTTTCGGGCGAAGCGCGATGAGCCTGCGCGATCGCATCAAGGCGGGTGAGCCGCTTCTCGGGCTGCTGTGCGCGACCGGCAGCGCACAGGTCATCGAACTCGGAGCATGGCTCGGCATCGATTACGTCTGCCTGGATATGGAGCACGGAGACGGCCTCGACATGGGCGTGGTCCCGGCGCTGATCCGGACCGCCGACGCTGCCGGCGTGCCGACTATCGTCCGCGTCCCTGCGGCCGACGAGGCATTCGTCCACCGGCTCCTCGACTGGGGGGCGCTGGGAATCTGCTTCCCCCACATACAGACACGCGAGGATGCGGAGCGCGCCGTACGGCTGTGCAAGTACCCGCCGGAGGGCGATCGCTCGATGTCGACGTTCGCTCGATCGGGGCGTTACGGCACGCATCACGGCTGGGACGAGCAATGGCGATCCGCGAATCGTGAAACAGCGATCATCGCTCTGGTCGAGGACCCCGTGGGGGTCAGCAACCTCGACGAGATCGCGAAGGTGCCTGGCATCGACGTCCTCTGGATCGGCCGCGGCGACCTAGCGCAGAAACTGGGTGTTCCTCTCGACAGCCCGGAACTCGCCGCCCCGCGACGACAGGGACTGGACGCCGCCGTCGCGAACGAGCTTGCCGCATTGACGCCCCTTGCACCGTCGTTGGGCTCCGACCGCGAAGCCTGCCGTCGCCAGTTCCAGGACGCCTACAACGAGGGTTATCGTATGTTCATCTGGCTCGACACCGCCATCTTCAGCGCCGCCATCGGTGAGCTTCTCGATCTGCCGCGGCCCGCACCCGCCTGAGCGGGACAGCTGATCACCGTACGCGCTCCGGCCCGCGTTCGATCCGACTCGCCCTTCGCGCGGCGTTGCGGACCGGCTACTGCGGCACACCCTGGCGCCGGCCGGTCTCAGAGGACTCCGAAAGGCGATCGAGGAGCGTGTGACGACGAACAGCGTGCGCGAAGTCCGGCTGCACGGAAGACCCGTCACGGATGGCCTGCGCCAACCGCCGATATAGACGCCCGACGTTCTCCCCCGGTCCCTCGGGAAGGTTGTGGTCCTGCTCCAACTCGAGCCGCTCTAGCGGTTCGTCCCGGCGTGCGAGGAAGAGCTCCAAGGGCGCGCGCTGCATGCCGACGCCCTCGCCGCGAACGACGAGCGTCGCCTCGGTTCCGTACACCCGGATCTCCGCCCCGTTCCGGCCGGGAGTTCCGCCCTGGAAGTGGATGGAAGCGAGACCGCCCCTCGCCAGTCGACCGTGCGCGACGACCTGATCGGGTGCCGTGGCGACCAGTTGCTCGCCGGTCTCGGCGACAACGGGTCGCGGCGTGCCCGTAGCCACGCTCGCCGACACGTCCTCGAGCTCGCCGACGATGTGCAGGAACGGGTCGATCGAGTGTGAGGCCGGGACGGTCAGCAGGTTCATGCCGTTGGCGCTGTCGACTCCCCATGCGATGACACCTGGGACCTGCTCGCCGCCGACCGCCGACGAGGTCCCGATCAGCGAGGCCGACAACACGCGCCCGACGGCACCGTCACGAACGAGCTCCGCCGCCCGGGTGATCGCCGGATGAGCGTGCGCCTGGAGCCCGACCATGTGAACGACCCCCGCGTTTTCCGCTGCTGCCAACAGGCCTCGAGCCTCAGCCGTGTTCGCGCCCAGTGGCCACTCGCAGTAGACGTGCTTGCCGGCCGCCAACACCTGCTCAACCAGCTCGCGATGATCGGGGACCTTCACGGCAACGACCACGACATCGACATCTGGGTGCTCCGCCATCCGAGCGGCGTCGTCAAACGCAAGCGGGACGCCGTGCTTCTTCGCCGCCTCGTCAGCGGACTCGCGTCGCGTCGTCGACAAGGCAACGAGGTCAAACTCGGGCAGCACGCGCAATGCCGGAAGGTGGGCATTGGCTGCCCAGTGAGCACTCACGCTCAATCCGACGATGCCGACTCCGATGGGCTGGCTCACCTCATGAACGTACCGCAACGGGTGCTTTCCACTCAACCATATGGTTGATTTTGGCCGTCCGCAACGTTGCGACTTCCACTCGGCTTCGGACACGCTCCGGACCGGCCGGCCGAACTCTCCTTACTCGTTGCCGTTGGCGGGAAGCTTCGTCGGATGGCGAGCGGCGCGCACCGGCGACTCCTCGCAGGAACCGCGAACCCAGCCCCTCATGCTCCGGACTCGTCAAGGATGGCTCCGAGCCGCGCCCCGGCGTTCTCGATCTCGTCCAACGACGAGGCAACCAGCACGGTCCCGAGGTTTGCCGGACCGGCTCCCTCCGAGGATCGCGCGTCGACGCCGACGATCGCGTGCACCTGTCGACCCAGCTTTTCCGCGCGGAGACCGATCTCGCCGATCAGCTTCCCTTGCGCGGTCTGGCCGTCAAGCTTCCCTTCACCCGTGACCACGCATCGCGATTGCTCCAGGCGCGCGTCGAAGGCGAGGGTGTCGAGCACGAAGCCGGCGCCCGACTCCAGAGCAGCGTCGAAGGCGGCCCAAAGCCCGCCGGAGAGCCCTCCGGCCGCCCCGGTGCGCGGGACCCCACGTGGATCTCGCGGCAGCGTGTCTGCAAACGCGTCGAGCCGGCGTTCCAGCATCGAAACGGTGCCTGGGTCCGCGCCCTTCTGCGGCGCGAAGACCGCAGGCGCACGTTCCCACGGCGTGGCGACGTCGCCGAGCACCACGATGCTCGCGCCGTCGAGGCCGCCGGCACGCTCGATTGAGTCGATGGCCCCTGCGCCGCCGTCAGTGGTCGCCGAGCCTCCAACCGCGACCAGCACGTCGGTCGCGCCGGCGGCGACGGCCGCGACAATCAACTCGCCGGTGCCGCGCGTGCTCGCCGCCCACGCATCCCGCTCGTGCTCCGACACGAGCCCCAGCCCGGACGCCTCCGCCATCTCGACAACGGCCGTTCGACCGTCGGACAGCAGGCCGAAGCGAGCGTCGACGAGTCTCCCGATCGGATCGTGCACGCGAGCGGTCAGCACTGTGCCACCGCGGGCTGCGAGCAGCGCGTCGAGCGTGCCTTCACCTCCGTCGGCGACCGGGCAGAGGTCAGCGCTCAATCCGACTCGCGCAAGGCCGCGCCCTATGGCGCGCGCCACCTCGCTCGCCGTATGTGTCCCTTTGAACGAGTCTGGCGCGACGAGCACGGGGCGGTTCTTTGAGCTCATGCGTTGGTCCGCTTCGCGTGGCGCCAGCGACGAGTCGAGCAGCCGGCCGGCCGCGATGCGCCCTGCGTCTGTGGGTCAAGCATCTGCCGTGACGTGCTTGAGGTACGGGCCGAGCAATGTGCGATCAGCGGGACCCAGGCGGTCCGGCACCGTTGCCTTCTGATGCCAGTAGGGGTAGATCAGCCGCGGACGGCTGACCTCTTCGAGCCGAGCACGTTGGTCCTCGAGCAGATGGAGTTCAGACGCTTCCACGTTCTCGACGACCTGCTCGTCGGTGCTGCCTCCGACCAGCACCGAAGCGACACTCGGCCGCCCGAGAAGCCATGCCAGCGCGACCTGAGAGATGCTCGCGTCGTGCGTGTCCGCGATCTCCTGCAGCACATCCACGGTCGAGTGCAGCAGCTCCTCGTCATACACCGGGGGGAGCCACCAATCCGCGAAGGCGCCCGGCCCGTGTGTCTCGCGCCGATACTTGCCGGAGAGCAGCCCGCGCGCGAGCGGACTCCACACCACAGTTCCGAGTCCCTGGTCGATGGCTAGCGGGATCAGCTCATACTCGGCAGAGCGCTCCTGCAACGAGTAGTAGATTTGATGACACACGAACCGCGGGAGGTTCGCCCTGTCCGCGACCCCGAGCGTCTTCATCAACTGCCACGCGGCATAGTTGGAGACGCCGACGTAGCGCACCTTCCCCGTATCGATGAGGTACTGCAGCGCACCCAGGAGTTCCTCGGGCGATACCGTCGCGTCCCACGCGTGGACGTGGTAGAGATCGATGTGGTCGGTGCCAAGACGGCGAAGGCTTGCCTCGCACGCTTCGATCACGTGGTGTCGCGAGAGGCCGGCATCGTTCGGCCCCGTGCCCGTGGGCATCCGGACCTTCGACGAGATGAGCATCTTGTCGCGCTTGCCTCGAAGAGCGCGCCCGACCAGTTCTTCGGACCTTCCCGAGTTGTAGACGTCGGCGGTGTCGACGAGATTGATCCCGATGTCGAGACTCATGTCGACCCGGCGCTGAGCACTCGCCAGGTCGGCCTTCGTCAGGTCTCCTTGCGCGGACGAGCCGCCGAACGAAGAGGCGCCGAGAGTCAAAGTTGAGACCCGGAGCCCCGAGCTCCCGAGCTGTCGATACTCCATGTGGTTCCTTCTGGTCGTTGGCTCGTGTCAGGGGGTGCGAAGAGACCCAGTCGACAGGCGGCTTCAGCAGGAGGGGCGGCACAGCTTGATACGACCCGTCCCACCTCACTCCAAACTCCCCGGCCGAAGGCAGTGTTGTGGCGCGCGGGTCAGCTCGCCCCACCGATCAAACAGTCTGAATGTACGCCGATGTATGCACCGGAGTCAAGCTAGAATCGATCATCCGCTTGTTTGTTTCCTCCGCTCGCTCCTTGCCCTCACTCAGGCGAGTCGCCAGTCGCACTAGCAGTGCGCTTGGCCTCCTGTCCGCGAATTCGGGAGCCGTTCGTGCCTCGTCGCGATGGGGCACCCTGTGAGGGTGCCCCTAGCAAGGTGTCGCTCAGCGCCAGGATCAGTGCTTCTCTGATCTTGCGAGGGCGACTACGGCGTTCCTCACCCTTTGTCCTCGAATCAGGAGTCCTCATGAGCACCACCGCATCGGCCTACGGCGCTACATCCGCATCTGCCCCGTTGCACTCGCTGTCGATCGAGCGTCGCGACCTCGGTCCGCGCGATGTCCACATCGACATCAAGTTCTGCGGCGTCTGCCACTCCGACATCCACACCGTCCGCGGCGATTGGGGAGACGTGGCCTACCCGATGGTCCCGGGCCACGAGATCGCCGGCATCGTGACGGCGGTCGGCAGCGAGGTCACCCGTCACGCGGTCGGCGACCGTGTCGGCGTCGGCTGCCAGGTGAACTCCTGCCGGAAGTGCGCGAACTGCGAGGCAGGCCTGGAGCAGTACTGCCTCGCGGGCAATACCCAGACCTACAACGGCACCGACGCGGACGGGACCCCCACCCATGGCGGTTACTCGAGCGATATCGTCGTCGACGAGCACTTCGTCCTGCGCATCCCTGACGGACTGGAGCTCGAGGAGGCCGCGCCGCTGCTCTGCGCCGGCATCACGACCTACTCGCCGCTGAGTCACTGGAACGCCGGGCCCGGCAAGCAGGTCGCCATCATCGGCCTCGGCGGGCTCGGGCATATGGCGGTCAAGATCGCCTCCGCGATGGGCGCGGAGGTCACGGTCCTCTCCCAGACCCTGAGCAAGCAGGACGACGGCCTGCGCATGGGCGCCGTCGCCTACTTCGCGACGAACGATCCGAAGACGTTCGACGACCTTGCCGGGCGCTTTGACCTGATCGTCAACACGGTGAGCGCCGCCATCGACGTCAACGGCCTGATCGGGATCCTGGCCACCGACGGCGTCCTGGTGAACGTCGGGGCGCCGAGCGAACCGTTGCCTGTCGGGGTCTTCGGGCTGCTGATGCAGCGGCGCAGCTTCGCCGGTTCAGCCAACGGCGGAATCCCGGAGACGCAGCAGATGCTCGACTTCTGCGCCGAGCACGGCATCGCCCCGGAGATCGAGCGCATCTCGGCCGACCAGATCAACGACGCGTGGGAACGTGTGCTGCGCAGCGACGTGCGCTACCGCTTCGTGATCGACGCCTCCACGTTCACCCCGGAGCCCGCGAGCTGAGCCCCCAGACGCGAGCGGGTGCCTCTTCAGCTGGCAGCAGGAGGGCCCCGTCTGCTGTGCTGCCTGGTCGCCTGCGGCTTGCAGCATGAACCGGTGCAACGCGTCAGAGTCTGGAGGGGCGGCATCTGGGCACCCCGTTCCAATTTCGTTAAAGGGGCCCTGTCTCAGCGTCGCGGACGCAGGACCGCCAGCAGTCTCCGCGGCGTGATCGCCGGCGGGGCCGCTGTGGCTCCTTGCACCCGGAAGCCGTCGAGCGCGAGCGCGACGAAGCGCTCCGAGGCGTCGACGGCGAGGGCGTCGGCGCGGTCGATGATCCCGGCGTTGGCCATCAGGAGGACTGCGACATCCTCTGCGGTGAAGTCCTCTCGCAGCTCACCCCTGGCCTTCGCGGCGTCGACGAGCTCGATGAATCCGGCGTAGGCGCGCCCCCGCAGGCCCGCGAGCTCCGGCCCCCCCTGGCCGATTGCGAAGATCGCGGCGAGCCCGCGGTCCTCGGCCTGGGCGCCGCAGACGCGGCGCACGCAGTCGGCAAACCCGTTCCACGGATCCGGATCGCGCTTGGCCTGCTCGACGGTGTCGGCGAGTTCGGCCATGCGCTCGGTGAAGACCTCGCCGACCAGGTCGTCCCGCTTGGGGAAGTGCCGGTAGAGGGTGCCGCTGCCGACGCCGGCGGACTTCGCGATGTCGTCCAGCGACGCCTGCAGCCCGTGCCGGGCAAAGGCCTCTCGCGCGGCTTGGACGATGGCCGAGCGGTTGCGGCGCGCGTCGGCGCGCAGGGCGGACTGTTGAGGCATGGCATCGACGCTACCACGCAAGCGGGGGCAGGTCTCCGCTTGTTTGCTACGGTCCCGACACAAAGCGGGGACTACTCCCCGTTTAGCCACGACGAAGGAGTCCGATCGCATGCTGCTCATTACCGGTGCCAACGGCCAACTCGGCCGATTGATCGTCGAGGAGGTCCTGCGCCGAGCGCCCGACCGCAAGCTCGGCGTGTCAGTCCGCGACGCCAGCGCTGCCGCGGACCTCGCCGCGAGAGGGGTCGAGGTCCGGCAGGCCGACTACCACGAGCCGGACTCGCTCCCCCACGCCTTCGCAGGCGTTGATCGTCTGCTGCTCATGCCGACCGCGACTCCGGACCCCGACGCCCGCGTCGCGGAGATGCAGGTCGTCATCGACGCTGTCGCCACCGCGAATGTCAAGCACGTCGTCTACCCCGGAGGTGCCAAAGCCCGAGGCCTGAACAACCCGCTGCTGGCCGCTCACCAGCGTGTCTTCGAGGCGATCCGGGCCACGGGAGTGCAGACCACCGAGCTTCGCAACGGCATCTACGCCGAGTTCATCGCCCAGGAAGTAGCCGGCGCCATCGCCTCAGGCGAACTGGCAGCGCCCGCCGCCGATGCGACGCTCGCACCAGTCCTGCGGCAGGACCTCGCCGCCGCGACCGCAACCGTACTGCTCGAGGACGGGCACGAGGGCAAGACCTACGAGCTCTCCGGCCCAGACGCCATCAGCTTTTCCGATCTCGCCCAGCTCGCATCACAACGCGCCGGCAAGGAGATCAAGTTCCGCGACATCGACGAGACCGAAGCCCAGCAGCGCCTCGAGACGATGGGGATGCCCTCCGCACACATTCCCGTGATCCTCGGCTTCTACGCCGCCTACCGCGTCGGCTGGTCAGGCCCCTCCGAAGACCTCGAGCGCCTAGCCGGCCGGCCGGTCACCCCGAGCCTCGACGCCGTCGCCGCCGCCCTGGCAGGTGAGGCGAAGTGAGCCCGCGAGCCACAGCCGGCCCGGACATCACCTCCGGCACCTGGACCCTCGACCCCGACGGCTCGTCGGTCGAGTCCACGTCAAGCACTTCGACGGCCTCATGACCGTCAGAGGACACTTCGACCGCTACCGAGGAATACTGGACCTCAACGCCAGCCCCGCAATAGTGTTCATACGGCATCCGGCGCATTCTGTGCCCTCTAGCGAGAGTTCGAATCTCTCCCCCTCCGCTGGAGACTGGAAAGGCCCAGCTATTGCTGGGCCTTTCCTTCAATCCAAGCTCGTCTGTTGACTTGTTTGCGACGGATGTCCAGGGTGGCCGTATGAACCGCGTCGCGGGATTGACCCGTCGGACACTGTTGGCCTTCGTCGTGCTCGCCGTACTGGCACCGGCCGCGCAAGCCGCACCCGGTGATCTGGATGGGGGTTTTGCCGCGGGCGGGATCTTCACGGCGCCGTTCATGACGACCTTCCCCGGTGCGGAGGATTCCCAGACGATCGCGGTGGACTCGCTCGGGCGTGTGTATCTGTCGGCCACGCAGGAGCCGCAGCTCAACGGCGGGCCGCTGCGGGCCGTCAAGGTCGTGCGTCTCACGCCCGCCGGCGTGCCGGACCCCGGCTTTGGGACGGGCGGGACGGTCACCTTGCCGACGACGGGCGACGTGCGCAACGCCGGCATCGTCATCGACGCACAGGACCGCCCGATCGTCCTGACCAACAACGGCGAGAACGCGTCGGCCTGGCGCATCGGACTGACCCGCCTGACGACGAGCGGCGATCCGGACCCGACGTTCGACGGGGACGGCGTGGCCGAGAGCGCGCTGCCCGGGGCGGCCGCGGGCTGGGGCACCTGGCCCGCAGGCATCGCGCTGGACAAGGAGGGCGGCATCCTCGTCGTCGGCACGCTGATCGCGTGCAGCGGTGGATGCACCCGCCTCGAAGGGTTTGTCGCCCGCTTCGGATCCGGCGGCGCGCTTGACAGCGGGTACGGCACGGGCGGCTGGACGGCCGTCGGCAACAGCGGTACCGAAATGGCCGCCATCCACGCGCTTCCCGGCGGCGGTGCGGTCGCGGCCGGCTACGACGACTACGACGAGTGGGTCGTCGCCCGCCTCACGCAGACCGGTGCCCCCGACACGAGCTTTGACGGGGACGGCGAGGCGCGCGCGAACCTTGGAAAGCAGGCGCTGGACCTGGTGACCGACTACGGCGTGACCGTTGACGGGCAGGGGCGACCGATCGTCGTCGGGCAGCTGACGAAGTCCGCCGGCGCGTCCGCGGCCGTCGCCCGCTGGACGGCGACAGGCGCCCCCGATACGAGCTTCGGCCCGGGCACCCAGGCGCCCGGCGTCGTCCTGCTGCCATCGCCGCTCGGACGCGGGCAGGATGCGGCGGTCTCCTGTTCGGACGGCGGAATCCTCGTCCTGGCGATCGGCAGCGCCGTCGAACTCGCGCGCCTGACGGACGGCGGCGCGCTTGACACGGGGTTCGCGGCGAGCGCGAGCACACCCGGAATCGCGCACTCGATGTCGGGCGAGATCAACCACGCGGGGGACCTGCTGCTCTCCAGCGCGGGCGCATACGTCGCGGCGTTCCGGCGACTGAACGACGGCATGATGTTCACCGACTACCCGCAGGTCCTGCGATTCGCCACGCCTGCCTCCTGCGGCTCCACGGCGCCGCCTGTCACCACGCCGGTGGCCAGTACTCCCCCGGCCGCGAAGCCGCCGGTCACGGCCCCCGCCAAGCCGGCTCCCGTGCTCAGCGTGTCCGACCTCGTCGTCTTCCCCGGAACGCGGAAGTGCGTCAGCCGCCGGAGGTTCCAGATCCGTCTGCGCGTCCCCACCGGTGCGAACGTCATCTCTGCCGACGTGCGTGTCAACGGCAAGCGCGTCGCAGTCCGCAAGGGCGCCCGGCTGCGCTCGGCCGTCGACCTGCGCAACCTCCCCAAGGGACGCTTCGCGGTCAAGATCTCACTCAAGCTGAAGAGCGGGAAGACGCTCAGCGCCACGCGTCGCTACCGCACCTGCGCCCCCAAACGCAGCAGTCGCTGACGCAGCGGCACGGTGCGTGGCGGGGCATCTGAGATGATCCGGCCGATGCTGCGCGTGACGCTCGCCGTGTCGATCATCGTCCTCGTCGCCACCGGTCCGGCGTGGGGCGCGACCTGGCAGGCCACGGGGCTCCCGTTCGGCGGCGCCACCGAGGATGTGCTCCTGAGCGCGGCCGCCGACGGCACCGTCTACGCGCGCGGCACCGTCTCGGGGCAGGGGCTGCTGAGCGCCCGGCCGCCGTTCGGGCCGTTCGCCGAGCCGCTCGCCTCCCCTGCCGCCGGCGCGAACGCACCCGCGATCGACTTCGACGGCGCCGGCAATGGCGTCGCGCTCGCCACGGCACTCGGCGTGCTCAAGTCGGCCTATAAGCCTGCCGGTGCGCCGGCCGGTTTCGGGAGCGCGCAGACGGT
The DNA here is from genome assembly GCA_963821685.1 of uncultured Actinomycetes bacterium. Classification (GTDB taxonomy): domain Bacteria; phylum Actinomycetota; class Thermoleophilia; order Solirubrobacterales; family Solirubrobacteraceae; genus F1-60-MAGs163. Next base: position 102,319 of record CAWGEW010000011.1, read on the forward strand.
GGTGTCGCAGACGGCCTTCGCAGGGGTGAGCGTCACCCCGGCGGGCGACGCGCTGGCAGCATGGGCGCCGTATCCCGGACCCGGCGCGGTCGCGTACGCCGACCGGCCGGCCGGGGCCTCGTCGACCTTCGGCGCGCCGGCGGCCCCGACCGGCAACCCGACGGCAGACGGCGGGTTCGGGCTCGCGGTCGTGATCCCGATCCTCGATGCAGACGGCAGCGCGACGATCATCTATACGACCTATTCCGGCGGCATGACGACTGTGCACCAGGTCTCGCGGACGAGCGCGGGCGCGGCGTTCGGGGGCGACAGCATCGTCGCGCCGAACATCGGCGCGATCGGCGCCAGCGTGAATGCGCGTGGCGACGCCGTCGTCATCTGGCAGTCCGGCGGCTCGATCATGGCCTCCTACCGTCCGCACGACGGCACGTTCGGCGCTGCGGAGCTGGCCGCGACGCCGAGCTCCGTCGGCAGCGGCTTCTCGTTCTCCTCCTCGCAGCTCGGCGTCGACGCGGACGGGCGCGTGCTGCTGGTCTGGGGCGACCTCGTCGCCGGCTGCGGGACGACCAAGCGGCGGATCGCCACGATGGTGCGCGGGACCAACGGGAGCTGGGGCGGCCAGCAGACGACCGACGGGCTCACTCCGGTGCTGGGGATGTCGAAGAGCGGCAACCGGTTCGTTCTGCTGTACCGCGTCACCGGCGGCGCGGAGGCCGATCACTGCATTGTCTCGGCGGATCGCGCCGTCGCCGACACCGGCCAGGACGGCGTGCTGGCACTGACCCCGGTCGACCTCCCGGGCCAGACGGTGAGCACCCAGCCGACGGGCTCCGACAACCCGAAGGCCGCCGCGATCGATCCGGCGGGCAACGCGTACGTCCTCTGGACCGACGGGGCGGCCGGGCCACGCAAGGCAGCTGCGCTGGAGTCCGGGACGCCGCCGCCCGGCGGGGGCGGCGCGGGTGGCGGTGGCGGTCAGACGACGCCCACGGGAGCGACGCCCACGCCGACGCCCACGGTGCCCACGCCGACGCTGGACGCGCTCGGCCAGTTCCTCGCCAGCGCACCCGGCTTCATCCGGACCTCAAAGCCGACCGACGCCCGCCTGATCATCGAATGCAAGCAGGGCACCTGCACGATCATCGTCGACGGCCAGATGCTGGTCTACGCGAGCGGCCAGACCGGCCGCGCGCGCGGCGCCGCGTCGAAGAAGCCGAAGGTGTTCAAGCTGGGGCGCGTCCGCCTCACGCTCGCGGGCGGGAAGAAGAAGACCGTCACGATGCCGCTGCCCAAGGCTGCGCGCACCGCGGCGAAGGCTGCCCTGGGCCGCGGGCAGAAGGTCCAGGTGACGTTCACCGTCACCAACAACGGCGCCAAGCGCAAGGCCGTGACGACGTTCAAGCGCCGCTGATGGCGGCGCTTGACGACGCTGCGGGCAGGTCTACTTCGCCCGCACGAGCTTCGTGTCGCTGAACGTCGGCGCCTCGAGGCAGGTGTTGATGCCGCCCGCGACGTCCTGGAGGCGGATCGGGAACTGGGCGTTGAGGATCAGCTTCTTCGGGTCGATCGTGCCGTACGCGCTCATCCCGCCGCCCGCGCTGCCGTCGGTCTCGATCGCCGGGGCCTTGCGCTTGTAGAGGTCGGCGTCCTTGAACGCGAGCTCGGTCTTGACCACGTAGTCCGGCTTGAGCGTGTACGAGCCGTGGTTGACGACGGCCGCCTGGCAGTAGGGAAACTCGCCCGGCGCGCCGCCACCGAAATGCGCGATCGTGAACCGCACCTTCTTGCCGCCACCGCTGACGACCATCGTGTTCTTGCGCCCGCGAGCGTCCTTGAAGGTGTAGCGCCCGTCTTTGAGCGCCGGGGCCTTCTTCTTCTTCGCCGCGCTGGTGGCCGGCGCGCCGCCCGCCGGAGCCCCCGACGCCAGCGCGAGCAGGACGACCAGCCCGGCGGCGGGCAGTGCCGCGCGCAGTGAACGGAGGTGTGAGCGGCGTCGCATGCGCGGCACCCTAGCGGGCGCCGCTCAAGTGGAAAGTCACCCATCCATCGTTCAAGTGCGCTGGTACCGTGCGCCTGTGCGGGCGTTCAGCGTGGTTCTCGTCGTGATGGCGCTCACCCCGGCCGTGGCCGCGGCGAAGGCGTCGAAGCCTGTGACGCCGGCGGTCGTGCTCAAGGACGCATCGGTCTCCGGCTCGAATCTCAAGACGGCGATTGATGTCTCGTTCGCCCTCCCCGCTGGGGCGAAGGGCGCGAAGGCCTGCAGCGGCAAGGTGCGCGCGACGACGAAGCTCTCGAAGCGCAAGCGGCGCACGTTCACAGCGGCGCTCGCGTTCACCGGCGGCCGCTGCCAGGTGTCGCTCCACGGCTCGCTGCCGAAGGCCTTCCTGGGCCAGAAGAAGACGTTCACGTTCACGTTCGCGGGCAACACGGTCGTGAAGCCGTTCACCAAGACGAAGTCGATCAAGCTCTCGAAGCCGGCCGCCGCCCCGGTCCCGGCGCCCGTCACGCAGCCGACGACCCCGGCACCGGCGCCGCCCAGCACGACACCGCCCACCACGCCCACCGGGCCGCCGGTGACGTCGTTCTTCGATCCGGCCTACAAGGGCACCTGGGGGACCGACCCGCCGACCTCGGGGGTCAACGACCAGTGGGCCATCACGATCAACAGCTCGGGGGTCGTCGGCCTCTCGTCGTTCGGGTCCTTCAAATGGCTCTGCGGATCGCTGGACGACCTGACCCAGGCGAACTGGAACCTCGTGTACCAGAGCACGGGCTCGTTCACCTCGCCCAACAACGCCGGGGACACCGCGCTGCACATCTCGGGCAACAGCAACACCAGCGTTCACTGGACGCTCACCTTCGACGGGCCGTCGCTCGGCACCGGCCACGGCACGATGTCCGCGTCCGGGCAGTACGACTACGGCGTCGATGGCGTGAAGTCCTGCCACATGACGGCGACGTTCACGTTCTACCGTTCGGGCAGCTGACGCCGGGCACCTTGGCGCTGCTCACGCTCCCGCAAAGCTGCGCCGGCCGAGCGCTCACCCGTCGCTCGCTCCGATCGACTGAGCCGGCACGATGTCGGTGTCGAACACGGCTGCGGCTAGCACCGTTCGCGCGGTCGCGGGGCCGGTGAATCCCCAATACGTGAACCGGTTGGAGGTCGGTCCCGGCACCTTGCAGTGATCCCAGGAACTGTCGGGGTCGGTCGCGATCTCGCGCGCGCAGTTGCCGGAGCCGACGATCGCGACGACATCGTCGGCGCTGCTGCCCGGCCCGATGCCCTGGCGCGTCGCATAGTCGGTGCTGGTCGTCGCGACCCCGCCGATGACATTCGGATTGCCCTTCGGCCACTGTGCCTTGCAGGCCTTGAGCGCGCCCCCGGCCTCGTCATCGAGCACGTCCGGGTTGCACACGCCGAGCGCGATGTTCAGCTCGAAACCGGCGAGACCGCCCGGCAGCTGGATCGCCGGTGACCTCTCGAGACCGAGCGCCGAGCTGCCGGGGCGCAGCCCGTCGATGGTCTTCAGCAGCGAGCGCCGGGTCTGGCCGAGATAGACCTTGCCGACGGACGTCCCGGGCACGATCAGCTTTGGCGGCTTGATGCCGCAGTAGTCCCAGATCGTGCGGCCGCGAACCAGCCCGGTGGTGCCGTCGACGGCACCTGTCAGCACGAGGGACGCGGGCGCTTTCCCGAGTGGCGGCGGCGCGGGGATCGGGCCGGCCTTGGCAGGACAGCTGCAGCCGTCGGGGTCGCTGCAGTAGGACTGGTTGCCAGTCCCTTGTTGTCGATGTCCTCGGCGCCGAGCCGTGCGTGTGCATCCATCTCGAAGGTCACGACGTCGGCGCTCGAGCGCAGTTCGTAGTCGGCGGCGGTGTACGGCGGTGCGCTGACATACACCTTCTGGCCATCCACGAGCGCGAATGGGATCGTCGGTGCTTTGGCGGCGGTCCTGCTCATACAGCGCGTCTTGGGGAGGTCCCAGTCCGGTCCGAACTGGGGCTTGCGCATCGCGAACGACGCCCACGTGTCGTACGCCGGATCCGCGCCGATCGCGTTGAACGTGGCGGCGTCGCCGGAGGCCTTGAGGATCGCAGGCCAGCGCGACCAGAGGTCGACTCCGCGCGCGGTCAGCAGGCGCCACAGGCCGATCGCGTTGTACTCACGTTCGAACAGTGGCTGCTCGGGCGTGGTGATGAACGCGTCGGTGGCCTCGGCGATGTACGAGGTCTCGGGATTCGGCGCGATTTCGCATGCCGCCCAATGTGCGCCGCCCTCATACATCCAGTTGCGATCCTGGACCTTCAGCTTGCCGTCGAGGTGCGTGGCGGAGTACGCGGCGAACCCGCCGATCTGGAGCTGGAAGCAGTGGAACACCTCGTGGGTCAGCAGCGTCAGGTACGCCGCGGGGTCCGTCAAGTACTGCAGACCGCCCGCGCCGATCGTGATGATGCAGTCCTTCATCGCGGTGCTGCCGGGGTCCGGGAACGTGACCATGTCGCCGGTGCCGTCGATCGTGCCGCGGCCGACCCGAAGCTTCAGCGTCAGGCCGATGCCGAGGAGGGCGGCGATGTCGTTGGCCGCCTTGTCGGCGAGCGCCTGGTCGCTCGGGTTGGCAACCCAATCGTCGTCGGCCGCCGCGTGCGCCTGGTTGCCGTCCGGCGGACCGAGCCGCGCAAGCGCACCGAGCACCGCTCGGCGCTGAGCCGGGCGCATCTCGTCGAGGCGGCCGAGCGCCCAGCGGACGGCCATGCTGCCCTCCCCGCCCGGCCACGACGGCCTGGCGGAAGGCGCACGCCCGGGAGCGGATGGACCGCGAGGCTGAACGCCTGGAGTGCCGTCCTCACGCTCACCGAATCGTCGGGCGGGACCTGCGCGATGACGGTGTCCCAGACGGTGCGCCCCGCGCGGGCGCGTGCGCGAGACCGCACGCGCCCGACGAGGTCCGCCAGGAGCGGCCGCGCGGTCACGGCCGGGGCGACGACCTCGAGTTCGCCCACCAGCCCGCCCGCCGCCCAGGTCGTGCGCACCGCCGATGCCCAGGGGATCGCCGACCCTGCCGCCCGGCGGTCGAGTGCGGCCCAGCGGGCGGCGCTGCGCGATCGCAGCGCGCGGCGCAGCGAGGCGGGAGCGACGCTCGCGCGGCTGAGCACGGCGAGTGGCGTGTCACCGCGTGCAACCAGCACGCTCGTGCGAGCGCGCGGCCACGGCGTGGACCGTCGCGCCTGCACGGGCTTCAGGCCCGCCACGTCGCGGGCACTCACCAGCCCGTCGGCGGCGCGCGGCACCTCGGCGTGCGCCCCGGACGCGAGCGCGCCCGCGCATCCGGCCGCGATCAGCAGCGCTCGCCCGCACAGCAGGCGCGCTTGGGCGTCCGTCCAGGATCGGGACCGCTCCGATCGATTCCGCGCCATAGGTCAGCTTCTCACCGCACAGCTCGTGTGGCCAGCGATTCGTCAATGAGACCACGCTCCCACGGCTACCGCTTCCGACAGTGCTCACGTCGCAACCTGGCGGATAGCGTCGGCGCACTACCCAGGCGAGCCATCCCGGCTTGCCCGACCGACGGAGCGTTCCATGGCCAAGGCCCTCATGGTGGTCGGCAGCAACCCGACCTCCCCGGCAGAAGAAGCAACCTTCAACGAGTGGTACACCGAGACCCATCTCGACGACGTCCTCGCCGTGGCGGGCTTCAAGACCGCCAGGCGCTACTCGCTCAGCGACGCGCGCCCGATGGTCGGTACCGAGGCATCGCCGTTCGGATACCTCGCGATCTACGAGATCGAGTCGGATGACCTCGAGCAGACCGGCGCCGCTGTGCAGGCGGCACTCGACAGCGGCGCGATCCCGCTCTCGGAGACCTTCAACCTGGACAACTTCAGCGTCGACTTCTACGCGCTGATCGACGGCGCGGAGCGCACGGCGTAAGACGCGATCAGCGCCGCCGGAAAATGCGGCGCCGGGTGAGACATCGGCGACCAGGTGCCGTGTCTCACCCAGCGACGACGACGGAAGGAGGAGGGTGCTCCGTCGTCACCCGGTGCGGGGTCGGTGTCCGTTCTACCTCGTGACGGTGCAGTGGGCCACTGGCGCTTCCGCCAAGCTCCGCGGAGGTGGGGCTGCATACGCTCCCGCGCATGGATCGCGACGATCGCGAGCGACATGAGCTCCCGCTCCCCGTGGGCGGCCTGGGCTTTCCGGAGAGCCCGCGCTGGCACGACGGCCGGCTCTGGTTCGTGGACCTGTTCCGCGGTCGGGTGCTGGCAGCGGAGCCGAGCCACACGCCCGAGATCGTGGCCGAGATCGACGACGACGTCGCGGGCCTCGGGTTCCTCCCGGACGGGACGCCGCTCGCCGTCTCGGGACAGCGCAGGCGCATCCTGAAGCTGCTCCCAGGTGGAGCGACGGCGACCCACGCCGACCTCTCCACCGCATGCCCCAGCCACCTCAACGACATGGTCGTGGGACCTGACGGACGTGCCTACGTCGACGCACTCACCCACCTCCGCGAGCCCGCCGACGAGCACGGCCACGACGCGCTGATCGTCGTCGAGCCGGATGGAAGCTGGAGGATCGCCGCGGAAGGCCTCGCACGACCGAACGGCCTGGCGCTGCGCCCTGACGGGGGGACCCTGATCCAGGCCTCGACGAAACGCCGCGAGTTGATCGCCTGGGCGGTCGGCGGCGACGGCGCGCTCAGCGCTCCGCGCCTCTGGGCCGCGCCGCCCGGCATCACGCCCGACGGCATCTGCGGTGATGCCGGCGACGGCATCTGGGTGGCGGGCCTGGAGTCGGGGCGGTTCGTGCGCGTCGAGGACGAGCGGGCGTGTGACCGACACGATCGACGTGGCTCCGCGCTGGGCGATCGCCTGCGTGCTGGGCGGCGACGACGGGCGCACGCTCTTCCTGCTCACCGCCGAGCCGGGACAGCTGCCGATCCGGGCGCACCCGAATACCCATCGCGGTCACGTCGAGGCCGTCCGCGTGGACATCCCCGCCGCCGGCCGGCCGTGAGCCGAATTGGCGTTTTCGCCAGGCGACGCGGCGCCCGGGCGGGCCTACCGTCCGTGATGCCGATGACTCGCCCGCGAACGACATCCAGCGACATGCTCATGGTCGGCGGCGGTGCCGGGCAGCTGCACACCCGCAGCTCGCAGACGCGCTACGAGGAGTACCCGTTCTCCTGCCGGGACGCGCTTCCACGCCAGCTGAGCTGGGTCAGCGACTACGCGACGCACGGAGACACCGACGCGTCCGAGATGGCCCGCCTGGACGCGGAAGCCATCTACGCCGAGTTGCGCTGCTAGCTCGCGGTCGGCGAGATCGCGACGTGGATCGCGGGCTCGCCGTCGAGCCGGCCTGCGAGGTGGTGGATCGCCTCCTCGGCGCGGTCGAGCCCGTAGGTGGCGGTGTGGAAGCGCTCGTACGGCACGCCCCCGGCCTCGAGCAGCCTGATCGCCTCGCGGTAGGCCGCCGAGTCGACCGTGAAGACGCCGCGCAGCGTCACCGACTTCCACAGCAGCTGGTCGGGATCGAGCTCGAGCTTCGGCCCGCCCTTGACCCCGGCGATCACGACGATGCCGCCGCGGCGCACGACCTCGATGCCGTCGAGGATCGGCTGCGTGGCGACCGGTGTGACGTCGACCACGACGTCGACGCCGCGGCCGCCGGTGAGCTCCATGACGCGCTCGACGACGTTCTCCTCGTCGGCGACGATCGGCTCGGCGCCGAGCTCGCGCGCGAACTCCAGCTTGTTCGCGGCGCGCGCCAGGTCGGTGACGAGGATCTGGCCGGCTCCGGCCGCCTTCGCGGCGATCACGCACGCGAGGCCGCGCTGACCGGTGCCGAGCACGAGTATCGAGTCGCCGGGCTTCAGGTCTGACGCCGTCGCGGCCCAGCGCACCCCCGCGCCGAGCGGGTTGAACAGCACCGCGACGTCCGCGGGCAGGCTCGGCGAGACCTTGTGCATCACCGTGTTCGGGTGCAGGTACATGTACTCGCTGTAGCCACCGAGCAGCGTCGGCTCGATGTCGGTCCCGAGCAGGCCGTAGGCGTAGTTACGCCCCCAGCCGTCGCAGCGCGTGCGGTCGCCCGCCTTGCAGGCCTCGCATGTTCCGCACGGGATCAGCGGCTCGATCGCGACGCGGTCGCCGGCCTTCACGCCCCAGCGCTGGGCGGCCCGCTCCCCCACCTCTTCGATGAACCCGAGCGGCTCGTGCCCCGGGATCGTCGGGCCGATCGTCCAGCCCATGTCGTCGAAGCGCCCGTCGTACTGCTCGATGTCGCTGCCGCAGATGCCGCAGAGCTCCATCCGCAGGAGCCCGTCGTCCGGCCCGACCTTCGGCCGCTCGAACTCATGGACCTCGAATGTCTCGCGGGCGGTCTGGACGACCGCTCGGCTTGACCGTGCTGCAGGCATCACGTCTCCCTGGATGGGCCAGGCGCGAACGTACCGCCGGCCCGCAGCGCCACCACTGGCGCTTGCGACAACGTTGTCGCTTCCGCCCGTTTTCCGAGGCTGGAACGGCCCATAGCTTGTGACGCAATGACTCGCCGGCCCGCCTGGCACCTGCCCGCACGACCGGGTGTCGCGCTCGTCGTCAGCGCCGCAGCGTTCACGCTGACGGTGCTGTCGACGTCGATCGTCAACATCGCCCTGCCGGACATTGGGGACGATCTCGGCGGCGGCGTCGCGGGCCTGCAGTGGGTCGCCAACGGCTACAACCTGATGCTCGCCAGCCTGCTGCTGAGCGCGGGCGTGCTGTGCGATCAGCGGGGCGCGCGGCGGATGATGCTGATTGGGCTGGCGCTGTTCTTCACGGGCGGGATGATCGCCGTCCTCGCTCCGAATCTGGAGTTCCTGATCGCCGGGCAGCTGATCAAGGGCGCCGGGGGCGCGGCGCTGATCCCGGCCTCGCTCGCGCTGCTGAGCCACACGTACTCCAACCAGCGCCAGCAGGCGCACGCGGTGGCGTTTGTGTCAGGTGCCTCCGCGGTCGCGTTCGCGGCAGGCCCGGTGGTCGCCGGGCTCCTGATCAACGCCTTCAGCTGGCGCGCGATCTTCGTCATCGACGTGGTCGGCGCGCTCGCGATCAGCTGGCCGGTGTGGCGCCGGCTCCCGGAGACCATCCCCGGCGCGCCGCGTCACGTGGACCTGCGAGGACAGATCCTCGCGATCGTCGCGCTCGCATCGCTCACGTCCGGTGTCATCCGCGCCGGTGACGTCGGCTGGTCGTCGGCCCAGACGGTGGGGCCACTGATCCTCGCGGCCGGCACGGGTGTCCTGTTCATCCTCGTCGAGCAGCGTGGCAAGGCCCCGATGGTCCCGCTCTCGCTCCTGCGCATTCGCTCCTTCGACGTCGCGTCGATCTGCGGATTCCTCGTCAACTTCGCCTTCTACGGCGAGCTGTTCGTGCTCTCGCTCTACCTCCAGGACGTGCGCGGGCTCTCACCGCTGGACACCGGCTGGGTCTTCGTCGCACTGCCGATCTCCGCCGCGATCTCGGCGATCCCGGCCGGACGGATGGCGGCGCGCAGCGGCCCCCGGCTGCCCAGCGGGCTGGGCTGCACGGTCGGGGCGCTCGGGATGCTCGTGCTGTCGACCGTCGATGCCGACACGTCGCTCGGGGTCTTCATCTGCGGGCTGGTGCTCATGGGCCTCGGGCCCGGCCTGGCGATTCCGGCGCTGACGGCCGGCCTGGTCTCGGGTGTCCCGCGCGCAGAGTCAGGCATCGCGGCTGCGGCGTTCACGGCGAGCCGGCAGGTCGGCGGGCTGCTCGGCATCGCCGTCCTCGGCGCACTGGTCGGGAGCGGGGACTTCGTGCCGCGGATGCAGGTGACGCTGTGGCTGTCGGCGGGCGCGATGCTGCTCGCCGCGTCACTCGGCCTGATGCTCTCCAGCCGCGGCCCCGTCGGCCCGGCCGCAGTCGAGTCCAGCGTCGCCGACATCGCGGTCGCCGCGCCGCCGGCCGGCCCCTGACCGGACCTGCGCCCACTGGCGTAATTGCCAGTGCACGGCGAGCGCCGCTGGCGCGATCCTGGGCAGATGTCCGAGACTGCGCTCGTCGCTGCCGTCACCGGCGGGACCAGAGGGATCGGCCGCGGGATCGCACTGAAGCTCGCTGCCGAAGGCGCGACCGTCGCGCTGTCCGGCCGCGACGAGACCGAGGGCGCCAAGACCGTCGAGCTGATCGAGGCCGCAGGCGGGACCGCCGTCTTCACGCGTGTCGACGTGTGCGATGGCGATGCCGTCGAGCAGTGGCTTCAGGACACCGCCGCGCAGCTCGGAGGGCTCGACTGGCTCGTCAACAACGCCGGCATGAACGGCGACAGCGCGCGGCTCGAGGACTACACGGTCGAGGACTTCGAGCTGATCCTCCGCACCAACCTGACGTCCGCCTTCTGCACGATGCGCGCGGCGATCCCGCTGATGCGCGAGCGCGGCAAGGGCGCGATCGTGAACGTCGGCTCGACCGCCAGCCTCCAGGGCTACGGGCTGCTGAGCGCCTACACCGCCTCCAAGCACGGGCTGCTGGGCCTGACGAAGAGCGTGGCGCTCGAGAACGCGGACGTCCCGATCCGCGCGAACATCATCTGCCCCGGTCCCGTTGACACACCGCTGATGCAGTCGATCGAGCGGATGGTCAACCCGGACGACCCGGCGGCCGCACGCGCGCTATTCGAGGGGACCACCGCGCTGAAGCGGTACGGGACTCCCGAGGAGATCGCCGGCCTCGTGCACTTCCTCCTCACCGACGCAGCCGGCTACATCACCGGCACCGCCATCTCGGTCGATGGCGGCGTCATGACCGGCGTCTGAGCACGCCAGGGACAGTCAGCCATGCAATTCGGATTCATGTACGTCCCCCGCTCACTCGATGAGGCGCGGGCGGTCGCCGTCGCCGGCGAGTCCTACGGCTTCGACTGGATCAGCGTCGCCGACTCGCCGACCGTCTACCAGGACAGCTACCTGCACCAGCTCGAGATCGCGCGCGCGGCGCCGAGCGTGAAGATCGGGCCGATGGTCAGCCACGTCGTCGTCCGCCATCCGGTGATCGTCGGCAACCTGCTCGCGACGCTCAATGAGTTCACCGGCGGCCGCGCGATCGGCACGCTCGCGACCGGCAACAGCGCCGCCCGCGGCCTCGGCCTGAAGCCGGCGAAGCTCGCCGACCTCGGCCAGGCGGTCGAGACGATCCAGTCCTACTGGCGCGGCGAGGGCGGCCCGTTCCGCGAGTCGCAGATCCCCGCAACAGGCATCAAGCGCCAGGGTTGCCCGCTGCTCGTGTCAGCCGACGGACCGAAGGCGGCGGAGCTCGCCGGACAGGTCGGTGACGGCCTGCTCTACGGCGGCACGCACGACCCGGAGGTGCGCCGCCGCAGGCTGGCGTCGGCGAAGATCACCGGCGACCGCCAGGCCTGGATCGCCCCGACCGTCTCACTGCGCGAGACCCACGACGAGGTGCGCGACGATCTCGGCGCGATGGTCGTCGCGATGGCGAACCGCGCGATGCGCGGCGATCTCGACGAGCGCGGCGTGCCGCCGGAGATCCAGGATGACGTCCTGGAGATGCGCCGCGTCTACGACTACGGGTTCCACGCGGACAACACACGCCCGAAGAACACGTCGCTCGTCAGCGAGCGCCTGACGAACTTCCTGATCGACACGCTCTGCGTCTGGGGCGACGAGGAGCGCTTCAGGACGATCATCGAGAGCCTGTCCGAGGAGGGCTGGACGGGGATCATGTTCATCCTCGGCCAGGGCGAGCAGGAGAGCGTCGTCCACGAGCTCGGCGGGCGGCTGCAGAACCTCGGCTACCTCCCCGCGCCGGCCGCGGCCTGAGCGCTCAAGGCACTCAGTAGGACTTCGGCAGGCCCAGAGAGTGCTGGGCGACGTGGTTGAGGATCATCTCGCGGGAGACCGGAGCGATCTTCAGCAGCCGCACCGTGAACCACAGGTCCGCGAGGCCGTACTCGCGCGCCAGCCCGTTGCCGCCGTGCGTCTGGATCGCCTGGTCCAGGCAGCGCCCGGCCGCGTCGGCGGCGAGCAGCTTGGCCATGTTCGACGCCTCGCCGGCGGGCTGCCCGGCGTCGTGCAGGATCGCGGCCTTCCAGGTCATCAGCCGCGCGGCCTCGAGCAGGACCTTCGCCTCGGCGAGCGGATGCGCGACGCCCTGATGGGCGCCGATCGGGCGGCCCCAGACCTCACGCTCGTTCGCGTAGCTGGTGGCCTTCTCGAGCGCGTAGCGGCCGACGCCCGTGCACAGCGCCGCGGCGAGGATCCGCTCGGGGTTGAGGCCGTCGAACGCGACGCGCAGGCCCTCGTCGGCGTTGCCGATCAGCCGGTCGTCGCCGACCTCGACACCGTCGAAGTAGAGCGTCCACTGCTGCTCGGGCGCCTCGACGAGCGTCTCGATCGGCTGACTGCCGAGGCCCTCGGCGCCGACGTCGACCATGAACAGCGACATGGCCGCACGCTGACCGTCCGCGGCCTCCTTCGTGCGCGCCATCACGAGGACGGCCTGCGCGTCCTCGATGCCCGAGATGTAGGTCTTCGTCCCGCGCAGGACCCAGCCGCCGTCGACCCTGTCCGCACGCGTCCGCAGCGCGTGTGAGTTGGAGCCGGCGTCGGGCTCGGTCACGCCGAGCGCGTAGTGCGCCGTGCCCGCGCCGAGGCCGGGCAACCAGCGGGCCTGCTGCTCGGCCGTCGCGTGGCGGCTGAGGATCGTCCCGGCGACGCCCGGTGAGACGAGCAGCGGGAGCAGCGGGCAGCCCGCCGCGCTGACCTCCTCCTCGACCAGGGCGAGCTCGAGCATGCCGAGCCCGCCGCCACCGAACTCGGCGGGGATGTTGACGCCGAGGAATCCGTGCTCGGCGAGTGCCTTCCAGAGTGCGGTCGGCGGCTCCCCCGCCTGCGCGACGCGGATCATGTAGTCGTGCCCGAAGGAGCCGGCGATGTCCGCCACCGCACGGCGCAGCGCGAGGTGCTCGTCGGTCTCGACAAGCGCCAGCGAGGGTGAGTGATCGGTGACGGTCATCGCCCAAACGGTACGGCCGCCCGGTCGCCCGGCGGGCTGGCGCAACCGCCAGTCAGGCGGCGCGCGTGCGCGAGGCGCGGGCCCCGGAGGGCAGCGGCAGGCTCGCGGTGACCTTGGTCCCGCCGCCGGCGCTCTCACCGCGGCGCAGCGTCCCGCCGTGCTCGCTCATCGTCCGGTGCAGCGCGTCGAGCCCGTGATGGTGCTTCCCGGCGACGGGCGTCCCGACGATGCCACGCCCGTCGTCGGCGACCGTCAGCAGCAGCCGTCCGCGCCCGCTGAGCTTCAGCGTCAGCACCACGCGGCACGGCCCCGCATGCTTGGCGGCGTTGACGACCGCCTCGCGCGCGGTCTTCACCAGCGCATCGGTCGCAGGGCCCGGCAGCGACTCGGCGGCACTGACGGCGGCCTCGTCGATCTGCAGCGTCACGGGCAGCGCGAACTCGTCCTCGACGCCTCCGACCACCGCGATCAGGCGCGAACCGAGATCGACGCCGGGCGGTGCCGACAACCGGTGGATCACCGTGCGGATCGCGGTGTCCCCGCGAATCAGGAGACCGCGCGAGCGCTTGATGGCGGCGGCGACGTCGTCGCCGAGCGCGTCCTCCTGCTGCAGGATCGCGTCGAGGCTGAGCTGCGCGGCGAACAGGATCTGCGCGACGTCGTCGTGCAGATCGTCGGCAATCCGCTGACGCTCGTGCGCACGGGCGAGCGCAGCGCGCTGCTGCTGGTAGCGCTCGCTGGCGCGGGCGAGCGCGGCGAGGTTCGCCATCCGCAGGAACGCGCGCCGCTCACCCTGCGCGAACGGTTCCCCGCGGTTGCGGAACGCGGCCAGCGTCCCGACGCGCTGGTGGCCGAGGCGGATCGGGACGTAGAAGGCGGCCCAGCCCGGGTCCCCGGGGCTCTGGGGCCCGACGACGTACGCGCGCATCCCCGGCTCGGTGTCGGCCTCGTCGAGGACCTCCTCCTCGCGCTCGGGGTTGCCGAGCCCGCAGCGGGCGATGGTCGCCGGCTCGTCCTCCGGGACGATCGCCACGAGGTTCGCGTCGGTCGCCGAGCAGAGCTTGTCGAGCGCCGGCCCGACGAACTCGTCGTCGGTCCCGCCCGAGGCGACGCTGACGGCCACCTCGGAGAGAATCTCCTCGAGGCGCTGCTGGCGGCGCTGCAGCAGCAGCGTCGTCGCGAGCGCGACGATGTTCGCGACGCGCGGCGCGAGCGCCAGCGCCCGAGCGACGTCGTCGATCGTGAAGCGCTGCGCGCCGTCGGCGATGTGCAGCACGCCGATGCGACGCAGCGGGACGGAGAGCAGCTGCTGCAGCTCGAGTGCATCGACATAGCCCTGCCGGATCCCGGTGTCGCCGTCGCAGTGAGGGCTGAGGTACGCCTGCCCGGTGGTGAAGACGCGCGCGGAGTTGCTGAACAGGTCGAAGGCGCTGACGCGATGCGACGCCGTCACCTCGCCACCCGCGCCGAAACTCCCGGGCAGCTGCTGAAGCGTGCTCCCCTGGGCGTCGGCGACCATCAGGCCGGAGCGGGCGCCGCCGAACAGCGGCGCGAGCACGCGGCTCAGCGAGCTCGTCAGCTCTTCGAGATCGTCGACCTGGAAGACGAGCTCGTCGAGTTCTGCCAGGACGGCGGGCGGAGTCGCCTGTACCGCGGGGCGCTCGGCCAGCGCCAGTGCGAGCGCGGCCTGCGTCGCGAAGACCGGGAGCAGCTCGGGATGCTCGAACTGGCCGTTCAGCTGCCGCAGGACGTGCATCGTCCCGTAGCTCTCCGACTCGACGCTGACGTCGGCGCTCGTGACGGCCCCGAACTCGCGGTTCAGGACATCGAGCAGATTGCCGGCGTTCGTCCGGCCGATCGTGTACGCGGCCTCGGGCGGCAGTCCGTCCTGCCCCGCGACGACGGTGCCCTCAGGCCCGTCGGCGACGATGATCGCGTGGTCTCCGCCGACGACCCGCCGCGCCCCCGCGGTGAGCGCGGTGAGATCGACGTCCGGCAGGCGAGCGGGGGCTGCCGTCGCGGTCGTCACTGGTCCATCGCGGAGATGCCGGCCTCACCCGCCGGGGCGATGAAGCCCGTGCGGATGGCCTTGGCGATGAGCTCGGTCTTCGTTCGCGCGGCGAACTTCGTCTTCAGCTTCTGGACGTGGAAGCGCACCGTCGACTCCGAGATGAACAGCCGCGTCCCGATCTCCTGATTCGTGAAGCCCTGGGCCGCGAGCTCGAGCACGCGCTCCTGCTGCGGCGTCGGCGTCGCCTCGCTCATGCGGTTGCTGACGAGCGAGTGCAGCTGGCGGACGATCTGCGGGCCGGCCATCGTGCCGACGGCGAAGTCGCCGTCCATGACGCGCTCGATCGTGGCGATCAGCTCCGGCAGCCCGGCGGCCTTCGTCACGTAGCCGACGGCGCCCGCGTCGAGCGCGCCGCGCACGGTCTCCTCGCTCAGGTAGGTGCTGAGGATGATCACCGAGGTGCTCGGGAAATCGCGCGTGAGCTCGCGTGCAAGCTCCTCGCCGCGCATGTCGGGAAGGCGCAGGTCGACGAGCGCGATGTCCGGCAGCGTCTGGCGCACGCAGCGCAGCGCTTCGCGGCCCGAACCGGCCGCGGCGACAACCTCGAAGCGAGGGTCTGCGGACAGGCTGGCGCGCAACCCTTCCCTGACGATCTCGTGGTCGTCAACGATCATGATCCGCAAGTCCG
This sequence comes from uncultured Actinomycetes bacterium, assembly GCA_963821685.1. Classification (GTDB taxonomy): domain Bacteria; phylum Actinomycetota; class Thermoleophilia; order Solirubrobacterales; family Solirubrobacteraceae; genus F1-60-MAGs163. Next base: position 118,056 of record CAWGEW010000011.1, read on the forward strand.
TCTCCTCCTTCTGGCTACCGCACGGTCGGTAGGCAGGTAAGACTACCCCAACAACAACCGCCGCGCCAGGGGGCGCGGCGGTTGTACGACTGCGAATATGGTGCGTTGGACCGGGCTTACGCGGCGACGCCCGCCTCGAGCGCCTGCGCCGACGGCAGCACCTCGAGAACGTCGGTCGTCACGTCGACCCCGAGGCTCGCGGCGCAGGCCGGACAGAAGTACTCGCGCGTGACGACGCGCGGCTCCTCGATCCGGTCGCGCACGATCATCTCGAGCTGCGCGTAGCGCTCGGCGATCGGCGTCTGCGTCAGGACCGCGCCCTCACGCCAGTTGCCGTCAGCCTCGGCCAGGCGCTCGTCGCACGAGGCGCAGGACCAGCGGCCGTCGGCGCGGTGCAGTGAGACACCGATCGTCGGGCGGCGCCTTCAGCTCCTTCGCCGGGGCGCCGCCGATCCGCTCGCTGCGGATCTCCTCGCGGCGCTTGGCCGTGGCGTCGCGTCGTCGAGCTCGTTCGTCGGCGGTCACGATGACGCCGTAGATCTGCAGCGCGTGCTCCGCCGTCACGTACCCGGCGACGATGTCCTGCGACGACCTTGTCGGGGTCGCGCAGCAGCGGGTCGCCGAGGCCGGCGCCGCCGCCCGAGGTCGCGACGAAGACGTCGCCGCGGCCGAGCACGATGTGCGTCAGCTTCGAGCGCACCTTCTCCGCGCGCGCCGTCGAGCCGGTCGATCGTCGGCAGCACGTCCTTGTCGAGCAGCTCGGAGACGTTCGACTCGCGGACCGGGTAGAACGAGCCGGCGCGAGCCGGGGTAGCCGCCGCCGACGCCGTGCGGCGGGACCTGGGCGCAGGCGTTGAAGCACGGGCCCGGCCATGCGGTCGCTGTAGTGGATCGCGTAGGCCTGGTCCAGCGACTGGCCGCCGCGCATCTGGCCGGGGCCACCCGAGTTCGGGATCAGCCGGCGCCAGAGGAACAGGACCGGGTCCGGCGCCCTCGTGGTTCTCGACGTCCGGGATGCCGCCGCCGGTCGTGCAGGTCAGGCCGTAGGCGTCCTGGCCGTCGTTGATCGTCTGCGCGCCGCCGCCGGAGCCGATCGCGTTGTCGGGGTAGAAGACGACCGAGACGCCGTCGTGCTGGTTGTTGCCGAACAGCGCGTTGCCGGGGAAGCCGTCCTGGTGCTGGCCGGCGAGGCGGCTGCGCAGGACCGGGTCGTCGCTGAGCGACATCGCCTGGCAGAGCACGTCCTTGGCGAGCTTGCAGGCGCGCATGCCGACCTCGGAGTGCGCGTTGCTGACCGGCGCCGGCGGGACCGAGTTGACGATCGTCCCGGGCTCGCCGAGCTCGACCGTGATCGGCCGCCAGAGGCCGCCGTTGACCGGCAGGTCGCCGTAGACGAGCGTCGTCATCAGGCCGGTCATCGCCTGGCCGAACATCGGGCCCATCGTCGAGTTGACGAACGCGTCGATCTGCGGCACGCCGGAGAAGTGGAAGCGCAGGTCGGTGCCGTCGACCTCGAGCTTGCAGCGCAGCTCGAGCAGCAGGTCCGGGCCCTCGTGGCCGTCGAACTCGTTCCAGTCGACCGCCTCGTAGACGCCGTCGGGCATCTTGCCGATCCGGTCGCGCAGCACCTGCCTCGGTGAGGTCCTTGTTGATCTCGCAGTACTGCTGGTGCGCCTCGAGGCCGAACTCGTCGATGATCTGCGGTGAGCTTCGCGGTCGCGGTGTTGTTGGCGGCGACCATCGAGCGGATGTCGTTCAGCACGGCGCCCGGCGCGCGCACGTTGGCCGCGATGTAGTGCTCCCACTCCGGGTCGATCGCGCCGTTCTCGATGATCCGGATCGGCGGGAAGCGCATCCCCTCCTGCCAGACGTCGTGGGCGCCCGGGGCGTAGCCCGAGATGCCGACGCCGCCGACGTCGAGGACGTGCATGTTGGCGAACGACCAGCCGAGGTGCTCGCCCTTGTAGAAGGTCGGCATGATGATCGAGACGTCGCCCTGGTGCATGGCGCCGCCGGTGTGCGGATCGTTGACGACCCAGCCGTCGCCGGGCTTCAGGTCGTGGCCGCTCTCGTTGACGAGATCGACGATGCCCTTGCGTCCCGATCAGCGACGAGCCGACGTGGAAGAGCACGTAGGACGAGAACCCGAGGTGCTCCGGGCGTCGTGTCCATCAGGCAGGTCGAGAAGTCCTTCGACTCGGTGACGATCGGCGACCCGGAGGTGCGCACGAGCGTGAGCGCCATCTCGTCGGTCAGGTTCTGCAGCGCCTTCCGGTGGACCTCGGCGGCGATGACGTCATAGTCGGCGCGAGTGCTCATGTCGGCTCCTCAGCGCGTCAGGACGTAGTTCATGTACTGGTCGCGCTCCGCGGTGACTCCCGGGGGCACGTAGACGGTCGTGTCGACGGCGTCGATGATGGCCGGGCCCTCGACCGTGGCGCCGACGGTGAAGCGCGCGTCGTCGATGATCGGGACCTCCTCGTAGCGGCGCTCGCTCGGCAGGAACACCCTGCGCGTCTCGCGCACGATGTCCTCGGCGCCGGCGCCGTTGGCGGCAGTGGTGCCGAAGTCCGGCGTCTGCTGGCTGCCGGTGACGGTGACGCTGTAGTTCACGAGCGAGGCGGGGACGCCCTTCCAGGCCGTGCCCTCACCGTAGGTCTGCTCGTAGAGCTCGCAGGAACCTGTCGAAGATCCCCTCCGCGTCGTCGGCGATCGAGCGTCCGCTCGGGCATCGGCGATCGTCAGCTCGTGGGCCTGTCCGTGGAAGCGGATGTCGGCGGTGCGGGCGATCTCGATCTCGTCGCGCTGCGAAGCCCTCGGACTCCATCTGCTCGATCGCCTCCTCGACCATGCGCTCGGCGATCCCGTTGACGCGGTCGACGCCCTCGGGCTTGGAGAGGTCCCAGCCGACGCCCTGGTCGTTGCGCATGACGAAGTCCGAGGACAGCAGGCCCAGCGCGCAGAAGACCGAGCTGTTCGTCGGGATCACGATCGTCCGAGATGTTCAGGCGCTCGGCGATCTGCGAGGCGAACAGCGGCAGCGTGCCGCCGTAGGCGAGGAAGAGGAACTCGCGCGGGTCGTGGCCCTTGCCGACGCAGACCTCGCGCACGGCGTTCGCCATGTTCACGACGACGAGGTCGTGCATCGCGGCCGCCGACTCCTCGGTGCTCCAGCCGTAGCGCTCGCCGAAGCACGCGATCGAGCGCGACCGCCCGAGTTCTCCGGCTTCAGCTCGACGCGGCCGCCGAGGTAGTTGTCCGGGTCGATGAAGCCGATCGTGACCATCGCGTCGGTCACCGTCGGCTCCAGGCCGCCGCGATCCAGCGCCGCCGGGCCCGGGGTCGAGCCGGCGCGCTGCGGGCCGACCTGCGGCACGCCGCGCTCGGAGACCCAGCCGATCGAGCCGCCGCCGGCACCGACCGAGACGACGTCGACGATGTTGACGCCGGTCATGAACGGGCCGAGCTGCGAGGTTCTTGTCGATGTGGATCTCGTTGTCGACGATGATCCCGGTGTCGAAGCTCGTGCCGCCCATGTCGCCGAGCAGGACGCCCTTCTTGCCCATGCGCTTGGCCAGCTCGTTCGAGCCGATCGCGCCGGCGGCCGGGCCGGAGCCGAGCAGGCCGAGCGGGTACTGGCGCGCCTTCTCGAGGCTGATGCCGCCGCCGAGGCCCTGGAAGAAGGCGAGGCCGCCGCTGAGGCCGGCGTCGCGCAGCTTCTCGTTCAGCGACGTCGAGGAAGATCGTCGGCGCGATCCTGGACGAAGGAGTTCAGCACCGCGGTCGTCCAGCGCCGCGTCTCGCCCTCGACCGGGAACACCCGGTGCGACGGCGTGACGAAGATGTCGGGGTAGAGCTCCTTGATCGCCTTCTCGGCGTCGAGCTCGTGCTCGGCGTTGGCGTGGCTCCAGAGGAAGCAGACCGCGAGCGCGTCGACGCCGATCTCCTCGACGAGGTACTTCGCCTGCGTCTTGACCTGCCTCGATGTCGAGCGGCACGAGGACGGTGCCCGGACCAGTCGATGCGCTCGTCGATCTCGGCGATCGCGCGGCGGTCGACGAGGTCCGGGACGTTGAGCTGCAGGTGGTCGTCGATCTCGGTCGTGCGCGGGCCGCCGGCGAGGCGGAACGCGTCGCGGAAGCCGCTGGTGACGAGGACGCCGACGCGCGAGCCGCGCAGCTGGCGTGATCGTGTTCGTCACGACGGTCGTGCCGTTCATGAAGAGCTGGTCGTGCGACGAGCAGCTCCTCCATCGCCAAGGTCGTAGCTCCTTCGGCGGCGACGCCCGACGGCCTCGAGCACGCCGCGGCTGAAGTCGTCGTAGGTCGTCAGCGCCTTGCCGCGCTCGACGCGGCCGTCGTAGCACCACGGAGACGTCGGTGTGGGTACCGCCGACGTCGACGCCGATGAAGGCCTCATGCCCCGACCCGTTTGCCTGGCTTTCAGTCATGTCTCTCCTCGACCGGAATCTGCGATCACGTTCAACGACTCTGCTTTGGCGCACGCTTGCGGGCAACTGTCCGATGCGACAGTCACCCGGAGACCCGCTTCACCGGCGCCGGTTCCGCACGGGCGAACTGCTCGCGCAGGAGGAACTTCTTCAGCTTGCCGACCGGCGTGCGCGGAAGCTCGTCGACGACGCGGACCGAGGTCGGCTTCTTGTAGCTCGCGAGGCGCTCGGTGCAGAAGGCGATGATGTCGTCCTCGTCCACGATCGCGCCGTCGGCGGGCTCGACCACCGCGCAGACCGTCTCGCCCCACTTCTCGTCGGGCAGCCCGATCACCGCGACGTCGGACGACGGCGCGGGTGCTGGCGCAGCACCGCCTCGATCTCGGATGGGAAGACGTTCATGCCGCCGCTGATGATCATGTCCGTCCTTGCGGCCGGAGATGTAGAGGAAGCCGTCGTCGTCGAAGCGGCCCATGTCGCCGGTGTGCGAGCCAGCCGTCGACGATCAGCCGGCGGTCATCTCGGGCTCGTCCCAGTAGCCGGCGGTCACCGACGGGGCGCGCACGAGGATCTCGCCGTCGGACGCCCGGCTGCGACGTCGGCGCCGTCCGGGCCGGCGAGCCGGACCTCGACGTGCATCGACGGCTGTCCCGCCGAGCCGGGCTTGCGGGCGACGTCGCGCGGTCGCACGTAGGTGACCGAGCCGCCGCCCTCGGTCAGCCCGTAGACCTGGATGAAGTCGGTGTGCGGGAACACGGCTGCGCGCCCGCTCGGTCGTGGCGATCGACACGGGCTGGCCGCCGCACATGATCATCCGCAGCGAGCTGGTGTCGAAGTCCGCGAGATTCGGCAGCCGGAGGATCTCGAACAGCATCGTCGGCACCCAGAGGACGTGGGTGATCCGGTGCTCGGCGACGTAGCGGACGGCGTCCTCGGGCGTCGAAGCCGCTCGACGGCTTGATGTGGACCGTGCCGCCCTGGTGCAGGATCGACCAGGTGAAGTCGTGGCGGCCGCCGATGTAATACATGTCGATGATGCACGTGGGTGGAGCTGTCGCGGGCCGAGCCCGAAGTCGACCGATCTGCTGCAGCGAGTTCCAGAGCACCGTCGCCGTTGGTCCAGACGACGCCCTTCGGCTGACCCGTCGTCCCCGAGGTGAAGATGATCTCGTGCGGGTCCTCCATGCGGCCCGGCGCGTGGGGCGCTCGGCCGACGATGAGGTGACGAGCTCCTCGTAGGAGAGGTCGGCAGCGCCGTCGTCGATCGCGATGACGGTGCGCAGGTCCGGGACCTCGCCGGAGCGGCGCAGCTCGAGGATCGTCCCGAGGAAGCGCTCCTCGACGAAGATCGCGCGCGCCTGGGAGCGCCGCAGCAGGTTCGCCGAGCTCGCCCTCGCGCAGGCGCCAGTTCAGCGGGACCATGATCGCCCGCGCTGCCGCGATCCCGACCTCGATCTCGATGAACTCGAGCCGGTTCGTGGACAGCACGGCGACGCGGTCGAACTCCTCGATGCCGAGCCCGACGAGCCCGTTCGCGACGCGGCGCGACTGGTGACGAATCTCGCCGTACGTCCGCTGCGTCGTCACTCGAAGACGATCGCGGGCTTGTCGAGCTCGAGGCCGTCCCGCTCGAACAGGTACGGCACGGTCAGACGCTCCCAGTGACCGGCCTGGGAGAGATCGAGCCGGACATTCCCGGTGGCGTCGTGTCGTTCCATGAGCGCCTACTCCGACGGTGATATCGCCGGGTCGCAGCCTGACAGCCGCCGGTGGGCTAGACCACTGGCGCTTGCGCCAGTGACGCTCACCACTGCATCAGCCGTGCGAGGTCCTGCCGCAGCCCTGGAAGCACGAACCGCGCCCAGGCCATGCGGATGTCGGTCGTGCGCCCCTCGGCATAGACCCGCAGCCCGGTGGTCATGATCGCGAACAGCATCAGCGCGCCGAGCGCCGTGAACGTCCGCACGACGTCGCGGTCGACCGGGCGCCCGGTGGCCAGCGTGTAGCGCTCGTCGAACCATTCCTGGTCGGCGACCGCGTTGAGCAGCCCCGAGCCTGGCGAGCGTGAACTTGCCGGCGTGGTAGTCGAGCGACATGTAGCCGAGGTCGAAGCGTGGATCGCCGACGTAGGACAGCTCCCAGTCGAGGATCGCCGTGATCCGGCCGTCGTCGATCAGGCACGTTGCCGATCCGGTAGTCGCCATGGACGAGCGCCGGCGCGACCGGCTCCGGCTCGCGCGAGCGGACCCAGCGATAGGTCTCGTCGATGACCGGATCGCGCACGAGGCGCATCTCCTCGTAGACGCCCTGCCAGTGGTCGACGCACTCCACGAAGCTGCGCGGCGTCGCGGCCTGCGCCGCCCGCGTCGCATCGATCCGGTGGATCGCCGCAAGGTCGTCGACGAGGTCCTCCGCGACCCCGCGCCCGCCGTCCCAGTCGCTCTGCAGCTCCTCGCGGTCGCGCCTGCGCCAGACGTTCACGGCGTGACCGTCGAGGCGGTCCATGACGAAGAACGGGCCGTCGAACGGCGAGCCCTCGTCGGGCACGAAGCCGTGAACGGCCGGGTGTCGGGACCGGCTCGGGGACCAGCAGCTCGAAGACGCGGAACTCCTGGCCGAGGTCCGTGTCGAGCGTCGACCCCTGCGGGCGTGCACGGACGATGTAGCCGCGCTCCTCCCCCTCGTCCTTGACGCGCGCGGCGTAGGAGTGGCGTGAGAAGCCGCCCTGCAGCTGCTCCAGATAGGTGACCGTGGCCGCGTCGGAGATCGAGCCGGCGCCCTTCATGCAGTCCAGCAGCGCTTGCGCCTTCGCTGCGTCGATCGCGTCGTGCTCGGCCATCAGCCCGGGGTCTTCGCGAGCGCGGCGACTTCGCGGTCGGCCAGCTCCGCGCAGCGTGCGATGGACGGGGCCGCGGCGTGGGTCGTCGGCCGGCAGCACTGCGAGCAGCTCCGCCAGCGCCTCGCCGACCTCGACGCCGCCCTGCGCCGAGGCGACGCGGGCGCGCGCGGCCACGACCGGCGCGTCGTCGCCATCAGCGAGGTCGGACTCGAGCTCGGCGCGCAGCCAGGCGAGCAGCTCGACCTCGGCCAGCTGCTCGGCGGCGAGCAGGCGCGACACACTGAAGGCCGAGAGCAGCTGGCTGCGCTCGTACTCCTCGAGCCCGCCACTGCTGTCCGCGGCCATCCGCAGGACCTGGCCGATCCCGACGAGCAGCTCGTCGGATCTCAGGGCGTTGAACACCGCGCTGATGAAACCGGTTTGAGCGCCCCGGCGCCACTGTCAGATGCGCTAGAGATCGCTAACCCTGTGTTGGGATCAGGCGCTTGGGCACGCTGACGACGGCCTGCAGCACCTCGCTGTCCGCGACGCTGCAGGACACCAGCACGAGCGCGATTCCGGCGTGCTCGACGACGTCGACGGCGCGGCAGACGACGGTCGAATCGATGCGGACAGGCCCGCGGAACGCGACATCGACCGTGACTCCAACCGGGATTCCGTCCGTCTGCAGCCAGCGCGCGACGGCCTCGAAGACCGTCTGCAGGCCGATCGGGCCGTGCGCGACGACGGCGCCGAACGGCCCGGCCGCGGCGTACTCCGCGTCGACGTGCAGCGGGTTGTAATCGCCGGAGAGCTCGGCGTAGGCCGCGATCGCAGCCTCCCCGACCTCGTGGCTCACCTGCGGAAACGGCGGCAGCGCGCTCATGCGGCCCGGATCGTCCAGTCAACGACCGCCACGAGGGTGCCGCCCTGCGCGAGCTCGAAGGTGAAGCGCGTGTCAAGCCGGCCGCGATGCTCGCTCTGCGCGCTGACGCGGACGCCGATCTCGACGTCGCCGGCGGCCGCAAGCTCGGCATGGATCGCGAAGCGCTGGTTCAGCAGGATGCCGCCGGGCGGGATTCCGTCGCAGCGCCCGGCGCAGGGCGCGCAGCGTCAGCAGTGGCAGCACGCCGCCGGGAGCGCCTGCGCCGGGCCGGGGCTCGCCCACGGGTCCGCGCAGGCCGTCGCTGACCTCCGCGGCGAGCGGCTCGGGAACGGACCGAAGCGCTGGCCCACGTGCAGGCCTGAGTACTTGACCTCGGACAGCAGCGGAACGCCGTCGAGTGTGTCGGCGCCCATCAGCCCGCGTCGGAGGAACAGGCGGCGATCAGGCCGAGCGCGTTCTCGCGCACGCGCTCGGGACTCAGCCGGAAGCTCGGCGTGTAGAGGATCACGTGGTCGAGCAGCCCGTCGTAGCGGCGCAGCTGCGACGCGCACGTCGTCGGGTGTGCCCGCCACGGCCAGCGCGTCGACCATCGGCTCGGAGACCGCGTCGACCATCGCGTCGAGGTCGCCGCGGCCGAACGCCTCGCGGATCGCCTCGCCCTCGGCCGCCGAAGCCGATCGTCTCGAGCAGCGGCGCGTACGTCTTCGCCGAGGCGTAGAAGGCGATCTGCGCGGCGACCTCGCGGCGCGCCTGCTCGGCGTCGTCGTGGACGGAGGCGAACACGAGGCTCGCGATCGCGATCTCCGCCGGGTCGCGCTCGGCGTGCGTGGCGCCCTTCTCGATCGCGGGCTGCACCACGTCCTCGATGTACCCGGTCGTGAAGAGCGTGTGCCCGAGCAGCCCGTCGGCGACGCGGCCCGCCGTCTCGATCATGCGCGGGTTCACGCCCGCGGTGTAGATCGGAATGCGCTCGCGCAGCGGTGGCAGCAGGTCACCGGTGGGCTTGATGTGCAGCCGGTAGAAGCGCCCGTCGTGAGCGATCGGCTCCTCGTGCAGGCGCCACAGCCGGCGCACGAGCGGGACGAGCTCCTCCATCCGCACGGCCGGCGCCTCGGGGTCCTGCCCGTGCCAGTCGGAGATCATCCGGCGTGTGCCGTTGCCGAGCCCGAGCACGAAGCGCCCGTCGGAGATCTCGTCGAGGTCGCGCGCCTCGGCCGCGAGGATCAGCGGGCTGCGCCCGACGCCGTAGGCGATCGCCGTGCCGATGCGGCAGCGCTTCGTGCGCTGCGCGAACTCGGCGAGCGTGATCGTCGCCGAGCGGCTGTAGAGCTCGGGCGCCCAGGCGGCGTCGAGGCCGCCGGCGTCCGCGGCCGCCGCGACCTCGCCCATCGAGCGCACGGACGTGCCCTGCGACTCGATGCCGATCGTCGGAGCCACTGTGCTCAGCGACTCGTGAAGCGTGCTTCGCGCTTGTCGCGAAACGCGCCGAGCGCCTCGCGGAAGTCCTCACCGCGAGTCGCGAGCGTCTGCCCGCGGTTCTCGACTTCGACGGCCTGGCTCAGCGAGCCGGCGTCGACGTTCGCATTCAGCACGCGCTTCGTGAGCGTCACGCCGAAGGGCGTGTTCGACGCGATCTGCCCGGCGACCTCGAAGGCCGCGTCGAGCAGCTCGTCGGCCGGGACGACGCGGTTGACGAGACCGATCGTGGCCGCCTCCTCGGCGCCGACGAAGCGGCCGGTGAGCATGATCTCGGCGGCGTGTCCGAGCCCGACGACGCGCGGGAGCGACCACGAGACGCCGACGTCGCCGGCCGACAGGCCGATCCGCACGAACGCCGCGTTGAAGCGCGCCGCGGGCGACGCGATCCGGATGTCGGCGGCCAGCGCGAGCCCCAGGCCGCCACCTGCGGCGGCGCCGTTGACGGCGGCGATCACGGGCTGTGGCAGCTCGTGGAACTTCACGAACGCGCCGGCCCAGTGCTGCTGCCCGAGCATCATCTCGTGCGGCGTCATGTCCGGCAGCGTCAGCGCCTCGTCGAGGTCGAGCCCCGAGCAGAAGCCGGTCCCCGCCCCGGTGACGACGATCGCGCGGGCGCTCGCGTCCTTCAGCAGGTTGTCGCAGAGGTCGTGCATCTCGTCGAACATCTCGAACGTGATCGCGTTCAGGCGCTCCGGGCGGTTCAGCGTCACGAGGACGACACCGTCGCGCGGGACGCTCGACCAGCAGCGTGTTGTAGTCGCTCATGGTTACCAGACCACCTTTGCGTCGCTTGCCTCGACCTTCGCGAGCTCCATGCGCGCGATGACCTGCTTGTGGACCTCGTCGGCACCGTCGCCGATCCGGATCATGCGGTTGTAGCGGTACATCCCGGCGAGCGGCGTGTCCTCGGAGACGCCTGCCCCGCCCCAGACCTGGATCGCACGATCGACGACGTTCAGCGCCATCGTCGGGACGACGAGCTTCGTGATCGAGAGCTCCTCGCGCGCCTCGCGGTTGCCGACGAGATCGAGCTTCCAGGCGGCGTGGCGCGTGACAAGCCGCGCCTGGTCGATCTCTGCGCGCGAGGTCGCGATGAAGTCCTGGACGAACTGGCGGTCGGCGAGCACCGTGCCGAACATCTCGCGTGACTTCGCCCGCTGGCACATCAGCTCGAGCGCGCGCTCGGCCACGCCGATCAGGCGCATGCAGTGGTGGATCCGGCCGGGACCGAGGCGGTCCTGGGCGATCTTGAAGCCGCTCTGGCGCGCCCCGAGCGTCGCCATCTCGGCGGGCACGCGGCAGTCCTCGTAGGCGATCTCCCAGTGGCCGGGGCCGGCGGTGTGCCCGTGGTTGGACAGCGGCCGCACGAGGTTGAACCCGGGCGTGTCGGTCGGGACGAGCAGCATCGTCGCGCGGGCGTGCCTGGACGCCTCCGGGTCGGTGACGGCCATCACGATCGCGACGGACGCGCCGAGCGCGTTCGTCGTCCACCACTTGCGCCCGTTGATGACGTAGTCCGAGCCGTCGAGCACGGCGGCGCAGGCCAGGCCGGTCGGGTCCGAGCCCGCCGTGTCCGGCTCGGTCATCGAGTAACAGCTGCGGATGTCGCCCTCGAGCAGCGGTTCCAGATACTTCTCGCGCTGCTCGGCGGTGGCGTGCTCGGCGAGGATCTCCATGTTGCCGGAGTCCGGCGGCTGGCAGTTGAAGACCATCGGCGCCACGATCGTGGCGCGGCCCATCTCCTCGCAGAGCTCGCCGTACTCGAGGTTCGTCAGGCCAGGGCCGAACTCGCTGTTCGGCAGGAACAGGTTCCAGAGCCCCTCGGCCTTCGCCTTCTCGCGCAGCTCCAGCAGGATCGCCGGGAACGCCGTGGTCTCGTTGACCTCACGGTCGATCGCCTGCTCGGTCTCCCGCTCGTTCGGGTAGACGTGCTCATCCATGAAGCGCCGCAGGCGCTCGAGCAGCTCCTTGCAGCGGTCACTCGCTTCGAAATCCATGCGGCTCTCCGGTCGACGGCGCGGTCGCAGCGACCATATGGCCGCACCCGCGATTCAGGCATTGGCAGATCCGCTAGTACGTGCGGATCCGAGCGCTAGCCGGCGAACGTGAGCACGAGCTTGCCGGTCAGTTGCCGCGACTCGATCAGCTCGTGTGCCTGCGCGAGCTCCGTCACCGGGAGCACGTGCAGCTCGGGGCTCAGCGTGCCCGCGAGCATCGCCCGCTGGACCGCCTCCACGGCCGCCGCCGGCTCGCGCGGGTCCTGGTCGGCAACCCGCCGCACGACGAAGCCGACGACGGTCTGCCCGCGCGGCATCAGCGTGCGCGTATCGAGCATCGCGGGCTGCTGGCTGGCGGAGCCGACGACGATGTAGCGGCCGTTGAATGCGAGTGCCCTGAGCGTCGGGGTGAATACCGGGCCGCCGACACCGTCGATCACGACGTCCACACCGCGGCCGTCGGTCAGCTCGCGCACCTCGGCGGTCAGCGTGTCCGGGCTGCCGTCGATCGCGTGCTGCGCGCCGTGTGCCGTGACCCGTGCACGCTTCTCGGGCGTCGAGGCGACACCGATCACCGTGGCGCCCGCGGCGGCGCAGAGCTGAACGCAGAGCGAGCCGAGCCCGCCCGCCGCGGCGTGCACGAGCACCGTCGTCTGCGGCCCGACGAGCCCGTAGCGGTGCACCGCGTACCAGGCGGTCACGCCCTGCGAGAAAATCGCGGCCGCGTGCTCGCTGTCGAGGCCGTCGAGCACCGGGAACACCCGTTCTGCGGCCGCCACGACGTGGTCGGCGTAGCCGCCGCCGTTCTCGAGGAAGACGATCACGCGCGTTCCGGGGGCGAGTCCACCCTCGGGTGACTCGACGACGCGGCCTGCGACCTCGAAGCCCGGGATGAACGTCAGCGCCTGGTCGCGCCGGTACTCGCCACGGCGCACCATCGTGTCGGCGAAGTTCACGCCGATCGCGTCGACGGCGACGAGGATCTCGTCGGGTCCCCGGCTCGGGATCGGCGCGGCCTCCCAGACCATGACCTCGGGGCCGCCGAACTGCGCCATCGTCACCAGCTGCCGCGTCGCCATCCGCCGAACACTCGCCGCTGCGGGGCGCGGCCCCAACTGGCGATTGCGCTAGGCGCGGGTTGGCGCGTCACGACGTAGCGTCGGGGCTATGGATGTCACAAGTCTGCACGGACGGCACCCGGTCTCAGCGCTGGGAGCGCGTCAGCGTCGGGGATCTGCTTCGAGCGCGTCACCTGGAGCTCACCCGACAAGGAGGCGATCGTCGCCTGGGACGGCGCGTTCGCCGACCCCGCCTACCAGCGCGTGACCTACCGCCAGGCCGACGCAGCGCGCGAACCAGGTCGCCAACGCGCTGCTGAGCGCGTGGCCTGCAGCGCGGCGACTGCGTCGTGATGTTCTGCGACAACTCGGTCGAGGCGTACCTGTTCAAGATCGGCGTCGCGAAGGCCGGGCTGACGGTCGTGCCGATCAACCCGATGCTCGCGCCCGACGTGATCGCGTACCTGATCGAGCGCGTCGAGCCGAAGTTCGCGATCGTCGACGCCGATGCTGTGGCCGAAGGCGCGCGAGGGCTTCGTCGCGCCAGGGCCTGGCGCCCGACGTGACGATCGAGATCGGCGGCGGCGCGGTCGAGGACAGCGTCGGCTTCAGCGAGTTCGTGCGCGACGTCGACACGGGCGAGCCGGACGTCGAGGTCCACGGCGACGACGTCTGGGAGATCATCTTCACCTCGGGGACGACCGCGATGCCGAAGGGCGCGATGGTCACCCACACCTACAGCTACCTCGCCGGCTACTCGTTCGCGCTGACGCTGACGCGCAACCTGCAGATCGAGTCGCGACCTGCGGCTGGTGGCGTTCCTGCCGCTGATCTTCCACATCGCCGACCAGATCTTCAGCTTCCCGGCCTTCCTCTCCGGCGGCACGCTGATCATGGGCCGCGGGCCGGACCCCGCGAAGATCGCCGCGGCGATCACGCGCGAGCGCGTGACCTCGCTCTGGGGCGGGTCGCCGGCGATGCTGACCGAGCTCGTCGAGGTCCTCGACCGCGAGCCGCTGTCGTACGACGTGCGCAGCCTCACGACGGCGATCTACGGCTGGACGGCGGCGCCCCCCGGGCTCGATCGCCGCGCTCAAGCGTCACTGCGGCGAGCAGCCTCGTCACCTGCGAGATCCTCGGCCAGACCGAGGCGATCGCCTGCCACCGCTTCTGGCCGGACAAGTGGCGCGAGACGTTCCTGCGCACCGCGCCCGACCTCAACTACGTCGGCGTGCCCGAACCCGATGCTCGCCGCCGACGTCGTCGACGAGAACGATGCAACTCGCTGCGCGACCAGCCGGGTGTCATCGGCGAGGTCGTCTACCGCTCGCCGGTCGTCACCGCCGGGCTACTACAAGGACGAGGACGCCACGCGCGAGGCGTTCCGCGGCGGCTGGTTCCACTCCGGCGACCTCTGCATGTACGACGAGGACGGCCTGCGCATCATGGTCGACCGCTCGAAGGACATCGTGAAGTCCGGCGGCGAGAACGTCTCGACGCCTGCGCGTCGAGGCGGTCCTGCAGCTCCACCCGCAGGTGCAGAAGTCCGCCGTCGTCGGGCTGCCGCACGAGCACTGGGGCGAGGCGGTCACCGCGTTCGTGATCCCGGCCGACGGCGCCGCGCCGAACACCGAGGAGCTCGTCGCGTTCTGCCGCGAGCGCCTCGCGGGCTTCGAGACGCCGAAGCGCATCGAGCTCGTCGACGAGCTGCCGGTGACGGTCGGCGGCAAGGTCCTGAAGTACAAGCTGCGCGACGCAGCACGCCGCCCTGTTCGACGGGGACTGAGCCGCCGTCAGTCGGCGACGGTGAGCAGCACGACGCCGCCGACGACGAGCCCGACGCCGCAGGCCTTCGCCGGTGTGATGCTCTCGCCCAGGAACGCCGCCGCAAGGATCAGCGTGACGGCCGGGTAGGCCGCAGTGACGGGCACGACCACGCCCGCCTTCCCGCGTGTTCAGCGCGACGTACAGCGCGACGAGGCTGGTGATCGCGAGCGCCGCCGAGGCGCGGCCCAGGCGCCGTCGACGGTCAGCCGCACGGCCGTCTGCCCGCTGAGCACGAGCCCGCTGGCCACGATGACGTAGCCGATGCCGCTCCAGAGGATCAGGTCCTGCCAGGCGAGCGTGCGGAGCGCGAGCTTGCTCGTGATCCCGAGCGCTCCCACCGCGACGACGTAGTACAGGGTCGGTGCGAGCCAGGCCATCAGCCCACCCTCGTGGCCGCAGCCGCTGCGGTGAACTGGCACTAGTGCCAGTTGGCGCGCGCGCACGGGTCGACCAGCCTGCCTGGCATGAGTGATGCACCCGCGCTCTCGAACATCCCGTACGACGACCTCGTCGTCGACGAGCGCTTCGGCCCGTACGCGAGACCGTGACGCAGGAGCTCGCGTCGAAGCTCGCGGGTCCGATCGGGGCCCAGACCGCAACGGCCGCGGCGCCGCCGGCCGTCTACCCGATCCTGTTCCTGCGGGCATTGCGGCTCGCGATGGGCGGGATCCCGGCCGGCAGCATCCTCGCCAAGCAGGAGCTCGAGTTCCATCGCGAGCTGCCCGTCGGCAGCGAGGTCGGGGTGACCACCTGGGTCGGCGCCAAGGAGGTCCGGCGCGAGCGGCCGTTCGTCACGATCGAGTTCGACATCCGCGACGAGGAGGATCGCCAGATCCTCACCGGGCGCAAGGTCATCGTCTGGCCGACAGGACCGGGAGAAAGCGCATGAGCCTCGACGCGAGCAGCTTCCCCACGATCACCGACGTCGTGCAGCAGGACGCCATCAACGTCTACGCCGAGCTGTCGACGGACTTCAACCCGCTGCACGTGGACCCCGAGGCGGCCGCCGCCTCGGAGTTCGGCGGCATCATCGCCCACGGCCCGATCGCGCTGCACGCGTTCTTCCGCGCGGCGACGGAGTGGCTGAACGTCGACGCGCTGCCGGCCGGATCGGACATCCGCGTGACCTACCGCGCGCCGACACGTCCCGGCGACCAGATCACCTGCGAGCTGCGCGAGCTCGAGGAGACCGAGCCGGGGCGCTACGCCGTCACGGCCGAGTGCGTCAATCAGGACGGCACCGTCGTCGTCTCGATCGCCGCGACGCTGGTCCGCAGCCCGCCGCGTTGACGGTCGCTCGGCGAGTCGACGGTCGCTCTCATAACGCCGCGTCTTCGGGCTCTTGCGTGCTGGTTGGGTCCCGCGACGTCCCGTCCTGTGGGGGATGGCCGTCCACTCCCTCCTCGAACGACACGTCGCGGGCCCCCCGGCCCGGAATGTCGTAGGGGCCGAGCGTGCCGCGCGCTCGGACCCCCGACCAGCACGCGCGAACCCAGAGAGAGGGCCTGACAGCGCGATACGAGGACAGCGCTGGCCACACGCTTGAGCGAGAGATCGTGGATGCATGGGGTGGCGGGCCGGTAGGGGACAGTGCGCATGCACGGACCCTGCCGGCACGGCGCGCCAGGCGCCACGAGATCCGCGAGCAACGCCTACGCCAGCGTGCCGTGCACGTCGACGCGCTCGCGCAGCAGCGTCAGCTCTTCGTCCGTCGGGCCCAGCGTGACCGGGACCTCGTCGGGGATCACGAGCTCGAACCCCGTCGCCTCGCGCACCTGGTCGACGGTGACGCCCTCGTGCAGGCTGCGCACGCGCATGTCGCCCGCGTCGTCGAAGTCGAAGATCGCCCAGCGGGGAGAGCACGAAGCGGATGCCGCCGCCCGGCAGCTTCAGGCGCTCACGCTCCTTGGAGTCGCCGAGCGCGGAGATCAGCGCGACGCGCTCGACGAACGTGCGCGGGCTGTGGTTCGGCATCACGATGTAGTAGCCGGCGCAGTTGGTGCTCATCGTGGCGAGCGCGAGCGACCGCCGGGGCCGCGCATCTTCCAGCCGCCCTCGCCGTCCGGGATGCCGAAGAGGTTGAGGTTGCCGCGCTGGTCGAGCTGCAGGCCGCCGAAGAAGAAGACGTCGGGGCGGTGCATGTCGTCGAAGACGCGCCCCTGGAACATCAGCGCCTCGCCCGACATCGTGCGCGGGTCGAAGAGGAACGGATAGACGGCGGGCGGATCGCCGCCGTCGCCGAGCCCCTGGATGCCCAGGCCGATGATGATCCGTGCGTCGGGGTGCGTCGTGAGGCTCGCCATCACCGCGGCGGCGCGCGCCATCGGCATGTTCGCGCCGACCATGATCGTGCGGTCCGTCGGGCCGCAGGTCACGCGCCAGCAGCACCGCGAGGATCTCGTTGACGGACGGCTGCGACATGGTCACACCAGGAGCGAGGTGAGCCGGCGGATGCCGACCGTCTCGAGGTAGTCGTCGTGGTCGGCAGGCTCGTGGACGTTGATGCGGAGGTATTCGGCGAGGCCGTCCTCCCCCGCCTTGGCGGCCGCGACAAAGTCGCGCAGGTGCTGCTCGTCGGCGGTCATCCAGCCGTTCGAGTAGGGGTGGGTGCCGAACGGCGCGTGCACGACCGACGCGCCGGGCCAGTAGTACGTGCGCTCCGGGTTGCGGCGAATCTCGTCGGTCGGGACGACCCGATCGACCTGGATCACGACCTCGCGCGCCGCTGAGCCGAGCAGGACGTCCATGTGCCCCGTGCCGATCGGCTGCGCGTTGCCGAACTCGTCGGCGATCTCTGCGTAGACGCAGCGCGACGTCGAGCTCGATCGCCGGGATCGCGAGCAGCGGCTCACCGTCGGACCGGGTCGTCGAACTCGACGAGCGCCGGGTTCAGCTGCGGGAACGAGGTGCCGACGCCGCCGCGCCAGGGCAGGAACGGCAGCCGCTGGCCGGCCGCGCGCAGGCCCTGCACGCAGTGCGCCTCGTCGAGGTCGATCATCTCGACCGTGCCCTGCTCGATCGCGCCGGCGGTAGACCGGGCCGACGCCCGCGACCGTCTCGACGCCCACGTAGGAGCCCATGACGGCCTTGACGCAGCCCGCCGCGATCAGCAGATCGACCTCGATGCCGCCGGTCGGCGCGACGACCGTGAGGTCCCGCACGCCGCGGCGCGCGAGCGCACGCACGAGCGTCATCGGATGCCCGGCCGTGACGGCGCCGCCGAGGCCGACGATCGCGCCGTCCTCCACGACGGCCAGCGCCTCGTCGAGCGCGCGCACAGCAGATCGGCGACCTCCGTCGGACATTGCGACTAGCCAACCGCCTGCGCCCGCCCCTGGGCACTAGCACTTCCGCCAATACGCCAGGCTCACGCTGGCAACTGAGCGTGCGAGGGTCATGCCCAGTCACTCTCTGCCCGACCGCAGCGCGCGGCCGAATCTCGAGTCCTACGACGAAGCACGGGCGTCGTACCACGTCGAGGTCCCCGACCGCTTCAACCCGGTCGTCGACATCGTCGAGCGCTGGGCCGCACGAGGCGCCGGACGACCTCGCCCTGGTGTCGCTCGGCGCCGGATGGGGAGATGGTCGCCGAGCACACCGCCGCCGACCTGGCCGACGAGGCCCGGCGCGTCGCGCGCGCGCTGCTCGCGCTCGGCGTGCAGCAGGGCGACCCCGTCTTCATCATGCTGCCGCGCGTGCCGGCCTGGTACGCGGCGATGCTCGGCGCGATCCGGATCGGCGCCGTGGCGATGCCGGGCACGAACCAGCTGACCGGCCGCGACATCTCCTACCGGATCCGCGCCGCCGACGGCGTCGTCGCGATCACCGACGGCGCCGGCGTCGAGAAGGTCGACTCGATCGAGGAGGACGCTCGCCGTCGCTGCGGCTGCGGATCGCCTGGAAGGCGCCGGCGCGCGACGGGCTGGCATGACCTCGACGCGCTGCTCGCCGACGCCGGCGACGGGCGAGCTGCCGGCGTCACCGACGTCGAAGGCCGACCCGATGATCCTGTTCTTCACGAGCGGCACGGTCAGCTACCCGAAGATGGTCCTGCACACGCAGGCCTACGGGCTCGGGCACGTCTCGACGGCACGCTTCTGGCACGACCTGCGCCCGGGCGACCGCCACTGGACGGTCACCGACACCGGCTGGGCGAAGGCCGCCTGGGGCGGGCTCTTCGGCCAGTGGCACGAGCGCGCGACGGTCGTCCAGGTCGCGCTCGGCAAGCCCGACGCCGGACACGATCCTGAACATCATCCGCGACCAGCGAGATCACGTCCTTCTGCGCGCCGCCGACGCTCTACCGCCTGCTCGTGCAGGCCGACCTGGCCGCGCACGACCTCTCCGTCCTGCGGCACTGCACCAGCGCCGGCGAGCCGCTCAACCCGGAGGTCATCCGCGCCTGGAAGGACGGGCACCGGCGGCCTGACCGTCTACGACGGCTACGGACAGTCCGAGACGCACCGTGCTGGTCGCCAACTACCGCTGCGATGCCGGTGCGCCCCGGCTCGATGGGCAGGCCGGTGCCCGGCTGGACGGTCGACGTCCTCGACGACGACGGAAAGCCCGCGCCCGACGACACCGTCGGCAACATCGCCGTCGAGGTCACGGACCCGCGGCCGGTCGGGCTGTTCCGCGAGTACTACCGCGACGCCGGACGCCAACGCGCCGCTCGTTCCGCGACGGCTGGTACTACACCGGCGACAAGGCCTGGCGCGACAGCGACGGCTACCTCTGGTTCGAGGGCCGCGACGACGACGTCATCACGTCGTCCGCCTACCGGATCGGCCCGTTCGAGGTCGAGTCGGCGCTGATCGAGCACGCGGCGGTCGCGGAGGCGGCGGTGGTCGGCAAGGACGACCCGAAGCGCACCCAGATCGTCTGCGCGTTCGTCGTCCTCGCCCCGGGACACGAGGCGAGCGACGAGCTCGCGGCCGAGCTGCAGGACCACACGAAGGAGCTGACCGCGCCGTACAAGTACCCGCGCGAGATCCACTTCGTCGACGGAGCTGCCGAAGACGGTCAGCGGCAAGATCCGCCGCACCGAGCTGCGCGACCGGCTGAAGGCCGGCGAGTACGACTGAGCCCGAGCGTCAGCGGCCCTGCCAGCGCGGCGGGCGCTTCTCCTGGAACGAGCGCGGGCCCTCCTGCGCGTCCTCGCTCAGGTAGACGGGCTCGTAGAGCTCGTCGGCGGCCTCGAGCGCCGCGCTCCAGCCGTGCTCGGCGGACGAGGTAGACGAGCGACTTGGCCGCGCGCACCGACAGCGGCGCGTTGTCGGCGATCCGGCGTGCCAGCGCCTCGCGCCGCGTCGTGCAGCTCGGCCAGCGGGCACGACCCGGTTGACGAGCCCGAGCTCGTAGGCGCGCTGCGGCGCTGATCGGGTCGCCGGTCACCATCAGCTCCATCGCGACGCGCGGCGGGATCAGCCACGGCAGCGGCGCGGCCCACGGCGACCCGCGGCCGACCTTCGACTCGGTGATCGCGAACTTCGCGTGGTCGGCGGCGATCACGAGGTCGCACATCTGCGCGAGCAGGAAGCCGCCGGCGAAGGCGACGCCGTTGACCGCGGCGATCACCGGCTTGTCGGTCTTGACGCTGCGCTGCAGGTAGGGCAGGAAGTCGGCCGGCGGGATGCCGCAGCGAGGCGCCGGACATCTCCTTCAGGTCGCCGCCGGCGCAGAACGCCTTGTCGCCGGCGCCGGTCAGGATCAGCACGGCCGCCGTCGTCGTCGTCGGCGAAGCGGCGGAAGCCCGTCCCAGAGCCCGTCGCGCACGGACTTGCTCAGCGCGTTGCGGGCCTCGGGCCGGTCGATCGTCAGCCAGGCGATCGCGTCCTCCACCTCGTAGGTCACGTCGTCGGACATGCTCGTCTCCTTCGCGTCAGATGCGCAGCACGCCGCCGGGGCGGCGCACGATCGGGGCGTTCAGGACCGCCGACAGCGACATGCCGAGCGTGTTCCGCGTGTCGAGCGGGTCGATCAGGCCGTCGTCGCGCAGGTCGGAGGTCAGGTAGTACGAGTGGTAGGTCTGCTCGAAGTACGCCGTGACCTCGCCGCGGATCCGCTCGGTCTCCTCCGGCGAGGGCTCCTCGCCGCGGCGGCGCATGCCGGCGATACGGACCTGCGTCAGCGTGTCCGCGGCCTGCTCGGGGCCCATGATCGACGAGCGCGAGTTCGGCCACGCGAAGACGAACCGCGGGTCCCAGGTGCGCCCGGCCATCGCGTAGTTGCCGGCGCCCTGCGAGGCGTGGCACAGGACCGAGAGCTTCGGCACGGTGACGTTCGCCTGGACCATCAGCATCTTCGCGCCGTCCTTGGTGATGCCGCGGCGCTCGTACTCCTTGCCGACCATGAAGCCGGTGACGTTGTGCAGGAACAGCAGCGGGATGCCGTCGCGGTCGCACAGCTGCATGAACGTCGTGGCCTTGTTCGCGGCCTCGCTGAAGATCACGCCGTTGTTGGCGAGGATCCCGACCTTGAAGCCCCAGATGAACGCCCAGCCGGTGACCATCGTGTCGCCGTAGTGCGGGCTTGAACTCGTGGAAGATGCTGCCGTCGACGATGCGCGCGATCACCTCGCGCATCTCGAACTGCTTCTTGATGTCGTCGGGGATGATCCCGTAGAGCTCCGCCGGGTCGTGGAACGGCGGCTCGGGCGCGCGGCGGTCGCTGTCGGCCTTGTCGCGGCGTGCCCAGACGCCGACGACGTCGCGCGCGAGCAGCGAGCGCCTCCTCCTCGGTGTCGACGGCGTAGTCGGCGACACCGGAGACGCGAGGTGTGCATGTCGGCGCCGCCGAGCTCCTCGGTCGTGACGTCCTCGCCGGTGGCCGCCTTGACGAGCGGCGGGCCGGCCAGGAAGACGGCGCCGCGCTCGCGCACCATGATCGTCTGGTCGCAGAGCGTCGGCGTGTACGCGGCGCCGGCGGTGCAGTAGCCGAAGACGACCGCGAGCTGCGGGATCCCCTCGGCGCTGAGCTGGCACTGCTGCTGGAAGATGTGGCCCGCGGTGGCGTAGATCTCGTCCTGCAGGTGCAGGTTCGCCCCGCCGGAGTCGAGCATGTGCACGACCGGCAGTCGGTTCTCGAGCGCGATCTCGAGCGCGCGGATGATCTTGCGCGTGGTGATCGGGTACCAGGCGCCGCCCTTCAGCGAGCTGTCGTTCGGCGATCACCATCACCTCGCGGCCGCTGACCACGCCGATGCCGGTGACGAGCAGCGCCTGCGGCGCCTCGCCGTCGTAGTGCCGGTTGGCCGCGAGCGGCATCAGCTCGAGGAACGGGGAGCCGCGGTCGAGCAGCAGGTCGATCCGCTCGCGGACGGGCAGCTTGTGCTGCTCGGCGAGCCGGTCGAGCGCGCGCTGGGGGCGCTCGTTGCGCGCCTGTCGAGCGTCTCGCGCAGCTCCGCGGCGAGCGCGAGGTTGTGCTCACGGTAGGCGCGGTAGGTCGGCGACGAGGTGTCGACGTGGGTCTCGAGACGGTGCATCTAGTCGTCCTCTTCCTCGTCGTCGTCCAGGGGCTCGAGCGCGACCAGCGGCGTCGCCGCGGTCGAAGGTCTCACCGACGGTCGAGGAAGACGCGGTCGACGACGCCGTCGCGCTCGGCGACGATCTCGCTCTGCATCTTCATGCTCTCGATGATCACGAGGATCGTCGCCCGCGACCACGGCCTGGCCGGACTCGACGGCGATCGTGATCACGCGTGCCCGGCATCGGCGCGGTCGGCGACGTCGCTGGCGGTCGCGCCGGCGCGCGAGCGCTCGACCGGGTCGACGACTCGAGGTCTGCCAGGCGCGCCCGAAGGCGTGCACCCAGACGGTGTCGCGGTCGACGTAGGATCCACATCGGCTCGGTGCGGTCCTCGAGCGTCAGCTCGTAGCCGTCGCCGGCGGGCCGCAGGCTGCCGCGGTAGTGGCGCCCGTCGATCGTGACGGTCGCGCGGTCGCCGTGGCGGGCGACGTCGACGCCGTGCGGCTCCGCCTCGCCGACGGCGATCTCGAAGATCCGGCTCATGGCCGCCACTCCGCCCATCTCGGCGAGCGGTTCGGGCGCCGCCAGGCGCGGGTCGAAGCGCGGGCTCGCGAGCGCCGCGGCGGCGACGATGCAGCGCTCGACCTCGGGCTCGGGGCGCGGCGGCGACGAGGTCCGCCTCGTGCTCGTCGAGGAAGCTCGTGTGCGTGTCGCCGGCGCGGAACGCCGGGTGGGCGAGCACGCGCTCGAGGTAGGCGGTGTTGGTGACGAC
The DNA here is from genome assembly GCA_963821685.1 of uncultured Actinomycetes bacterium. Classification (GTDB taxonomy): domain Bacteria; phylum Actinomycetota; class Thermoleophilia; order Solirubrobacterales; family Solirubrobacteraceae; genus F1-60-MAGs163. The sequence continues at coordinate 140,809 of CAWGEW010000011.1, forward strand.
GCCGAGCAGGACGGTCGATCGCGCAGCGCCTCGCGCAGGCGGTCGATCGCCTCGCTCGCGCGTGGCGCGCGTGCGCGATCACCTTGGCGATCATCGGGTCGAACGATGCCGTGACGTCCTGGCCCTCGACCACGCCGTGATCGACGCGCAGGCCGGGGCCGGTCGGGGAAGCGCACGAGCGCCGAGCCGGCCGGTCGCCGGCAGGAAGCCCGCGTCGGCGTCCTCGGCGTAGACGCGGCACTCGATCGCGTGGCCACTGAAGACGATGTCGTCCTGGCCGAATGCCGAGCGGCTCGCCGGCGGCGATCGCGGATCTGCTCGGCGACGATGTCGATGCCGGTCACCGCCTCGGTGACGGGGTGCTCGACCTGCAGGCGGGTGTTCATCTCGAGGAAGTAGAAGCCGCCGCTCCTCGTCGGCGATCATCTCGACGGTGCCCGCCGAGATGTAGCCGACCGCGCGGGCGAGCGCCGACGGCCGTCGCGCCCATGCCGTGCACGCGTCTCGGCGTCGACCGCCGGCGACGGCGACTCCTCGATGACCTTCTGGTAGCGGCGCTGGATCGAGCACTCGCGCTCGCCGAGGTGGACGACGTTGCCGTGGCTGTCGGCCAGCACCTGCACCTCGATGTGGCGCGGGCGCTCGACGAAGCGCTCGACGAAGACGCGGCCGTCGCCGAAGCTCGCGAGCGCCTCGCTCGAGGCGCGCTCGAAGGCCTCGCGGCAGGCCGCGGCGTCGGCTGGCGGTGCGCATGCCCTTGCCGCCACCGCCGGCGCTCGCCTTCAGCAGCACCGGGTAGCCGATGCTGTCGGCGACCGCGACCGCCTCCTCGACGTCGGCGACGGCGTCCGTCGGACCCCGGCAGGGTCGGGACGCCCGCGGCGGCTGCCAGCGCGCTTGGACTCGATCTTGTCGCCCATCGCGCGGATCGCGTCCGGCGGCGGGCCGATGAAGGTGATGCCGGCGTCGGCGAGCGCCTCGGCGAACGCCGGCGTTCTCGGACAGGAAGCCGAAGCCCGGGTGGACCGCCTCGGCGCCGGTCGCGCTGGCACGCGGCGATGATCGCCCTCGACGTCGAGGTAGGCGCCGACCGGGCGTGTCGCCGGTCAGCTCGACCGCCTCGTCGGCCTCGCGCACGGCGCGGCCGCCCGCGTCGAGCGCGTGGTAGACGGCGACGCTGGCGATGTCCATGCGCGCGCAGGGTCCGGATGATCCGGACGGCGATCTCGCCGCGGTTGGCGACGAGCACCTTCGTCGGGAAGGCTCACGCGCCGCCGCTCCGCACGACCGTCGTATGGCCGTCGTCGTCCCAGCCGGCGGGCACGACGATCGGCAGCTCGAGCAGCATCGCGCGCGAAGCTCTTCGCCTGCGGGTCGTAGCGCAGCGTCGACGTGCCGCCCTTGCCGCCGAGCACGCCCTCGAGGATGAAGTTCACGCGCCGACAGGCCGGGCATCGCCCAGCGCCGCACGGCGCCCGTGAGGTAGTGGCCGAAGTACTGCGCGACGCGCTCCGCCGTCACCTGCTCGGCGATCGATCTGCGCGAACTCCGGGCCGGCGGGCGATGACCCGATGTTCGCGTTGTCGCCCTTGTCGCCGCTGCGCGCGTAGGCCAGGCGCCGCAGCAGCGACCGTCGGAGCCCGACGTGGGCGCCGCGTCTGCGGTGTCCGGCAGCTCGGGCGTCCCGAACGACAGGCCGCTCGCGCCGGGCGCGATCGGCACCACGGTCCGCTCCTCGTCGAGGACGAACGCCACCTCGCACGCTGCCCTTCTCGACGAGCAGGTGGTGCACCTCGATCGACGGGGCGACGCGCGGGCGACCGCCGAAGAAGCCGGTCATGCCCTGCGCGACGAGCGCCATCGGCGCGTACTCGACGGCGAAGATCTCGAGCGCCGGCCTTCTCGCTGTGGCGCACGCCGATCTTCACGACGGCCTCGGTCGCCGCGTCGTTGCGATGCTCCGGGCCGTAGCGTGTCGCCGGCGCCGATCACCTCGATCGACGACTCGGCGAGCGGCTCGAACCCGGCCTTCGCGATCAGCCGATCCGGCGCGCGCGACGAGCGCCTCGCCGACGCGCCGCGCGCGGCCGGCGGCGTCGATGCCGCTGAACATCGCGGTCGTCATGCAGCGGTACCCGTTGGAGTGGGTGGCCGTGACCTTGTAGGTCGACGGCGGCTGCGAGCCCTTGGCGCCCGAGACGCGGACGCGGTGCTCGCCGACCTGCTCGATGCGGACCTCGCGCCAGTCGCAGAGCACGTCCGGCATGACGTAGGCACCGGGGTCGCCGATCTCGTAGACGATCTGCTCGCTGACGGTCGCCGGTGCGTGACGAGCCCGCCGGTCCCCGCCGGCTTCGTGATGATCGCCGTGCCGTCCGCGTGGCACTCGGCGATCGGGAAGCCCATGTCGCTCCAGCCGGGCACGGTGTCCCAGTCGGTGAAGTTGCCGCCGGTGCACTGCGGGCCGCACTCGACGACGTGCCCGGCGAGCGTGCCGGCCGAGAGCAGGTCGTAGTCGGTGTCCGACCAGCCGAACTCGTGCAGCAGCGGCCCGAGCGTCGACGGCGGTGTCGACGCTGCGGCCGGTGACGACGATGTCGGCGCCGGCGGCGAGCGCGGCGGCGATCGGCCGCGCGCCGAGGTAGGCGTTCATCGTCATCGGCGGCTGCGGGCAGCGCCTCCCCCGTGAACATGTCGGACGGCACCGGCGGCCATGAGCGCGTCGAGCTGCGGCCGATCAGGTCGTCGCCGGTGACGGCCGCGACGCGCATCGGGACGCCCGCGGCCTCGGCCGCCTCGCGGAACGCCGCGGCGCAGGCCTCGGGGTTGAGCGCGCCGGCGTTCGTGATCACCTTGATGCCGCGCTCGTGGATGTCCTTGAGCCGCGGCGCGATCACGCGCACGGCGTCGGGCACGTAGCCGGACGCCGGGTCCTTGGCACGGGCGCGGGCGAGCAGCGCCATCGTGATCTCCGAGAGGTAGTCCGAGATCAGGTAGTCGACCTCGGCGCCGTCGAGGATCTGATCCGACGGCCTCGCTGGTGTCGCCCCAGAAGGCCGCCCAACATCCGAGTCGTACAGGTTCTGTGCGCATTTCCCTAGACTAAATGAACGTTTACTTGAAAGTCAAGGCCTGCCCTGCGACGATCCCCGCAATGGCCGTGCGCAGCGCTGAGATCACCCGCGAGAAGTTGCTGAACGCCGCCCATGAGTTGTTCGTCGAACGCGCCGACCATGCGGCGACGGTGAGCGAGATCTGCACCCGCGCGGACGTCAACGTCGCGATGATCAAGTACTGCTTCGGGAGCAAGAACGGGCTGCTCGACGCGCTGCTCGAGCAGGTGCTCGACGGGCTCTCGCAGGAGATCGAGCGGCTCTCGGCGGCGGACCTGCCGCCGGACGAGAAGCTGCGCCGGCACGTCGGCGAGATCGCCCGCAACTACGTCCGCTACCCGTACGTCAACCGGCTGATGAACGGCCAGCTGATGCACGCCGACCCGGACTCGGTCGACCGGATCAGCCGCAGCTTCGCGATCCCCGCACGCGACTGGTACGCGCGGCTGCTGGTCGACGGCGAGCGCGAGCAGGGCTGGGTCCCGCTCGACCCGACGCTGTTCTTCTTCTCGGTCGTCGGCCTGTGCGAGTTCCTCTTCGCCGCGCGGCCGCTGCTCGAGCGCTCGTTCGGCGAGGCGCTCGACGCCGAGCTCGTGGACCGCTTCGCCGACCAGGTGACGGTCCTCGTGATGCACGGTGTCAGCGGCCCCTGACTCCAGGCCGCGCCGCAGCCGTCATGCGACCGTTCCCGCCACCAGTGGTGTGACGCTGTCCAGCTCGGTCAGGTCGCGCACCGACTGCGTGAGCTGCGCGAGCTGCTCCGCGTCGATCGCCATCTCGGGCAGCATCCCCTGCGCGTTCGAGACGACGCCGCCCCAGTCCCAGCCGTAGGTCGCCGAGTCCGGGACCAGCCGGCCGCTGAGCGTGCGCCCGTCGGCGGTCTCGATCTCGAGCCGTGAGGCGAGGTTCGGAAGGCCCTCGTCGGGCAGCACGTCGGTCACGCCGACGAGCCGGAGGATCGTCTCGTCGTCGAACTCCTGCAGTCCGATGAGCGTCGCCGTGCGGTGCTTGAGCGCCATCGCGACGCAGTACTCGGCGCTCATCAGCGTCGCACCGACGTCGCCGAACGGCCCGCGGTTGACCGTGCCGGGGTAGCTGCGGTCGGCCGGGTTGAGGAAGCAGCGGACAGCCGTGATCTCGCCCGGCTGCAGGTCGTGCTCACCGGCCAGATCCAGTGCGATCTGGACCGGGCTCTGCGTGATCGCGCAGACCGGGAACGGCTTGTAGGTGACGTCGAGCAGGCGCCAGCGCGTGCCGAGCTCCCAGTCGCCGCCGGGGTCCGCGCCGTCGCCGGCGAACGCGCGCGCGAAGCCGGCCGCGCCCTCGTACCAGTGCGGCGCGCCGTGCAGGCCGCCGGCCGCCATCCGCGCGGCGGTGATGCCGTTGCGGTCGGCCATGCCGAGATGCAGCCGGTACTCGCTCGAGCCGTCGATCCAGGTCTGGTTGAGCCCGCCGGAGAAGCTCGACGCGATCGCGACCGCGTCCGCCGCCCCGCGCGCGTCGAGGCCCAGCAGCACGGCACTCGCGGCGGCCGCGCCGAGCGTGCCGAAGACCGGCGAGGAACGGAAGCCGCGCGCGGTCGACGGCGCGGCGAGCCGCTCGCCGACCGCAGCCGCGACCTCGCAGCCGGCGACGACGGCGCGCGCGAACGTCTCGCCGTCGGCGCCGGTCTGCTCGGCCAGTGCCAGCGCCGCCGGGATGATCGCGGAGCCGACGTGGGTCTTGGCGGCGAAGTGCGTGTCGTCCTGCGCGCGCGCGTGCATCAGCGACCGCGTTTGCGAAGGCGGCGTACTCCGCGCCGATGCGGGCGCCGTCGCAGAGCAGCGTGGCCTGCGGCGGGCCCTCGCCGCGCGACGACCGACCAGAGCGGCTCGCCCGACGATGTGCGCGCCCATCGCGCACGACAGGTCGTGCAGCAGGTTGCAGCGCAGCTTCTCCGTCACATCGTCCGGCAGCCCGTCGGCGGCGATCTGCGCGGTGAACGCGCCGAGCACGCCCCGGCCGGGGCGGTCGCAACATCCGTCATGCCGTCACCTCCGTTGGCGCCGTCGCCGGCGCCGTCAGCACATCTGGGCTCTGCAGCAGCTCCACCACGGCGCCCAGGAACGGGGCACCTTCGGCGCCGGTCAGCACGCGATGGTCACAGCCCATCGTGAGCCGCAGGCGCGTGCGCCCGTCCGGGCCCTCGAGGCCGGCGCCGACGCCGAGGATCGCCGCCTGCGGCGGGTTCACGAGCGGGTCGAAGTCCTCGATGCCGAACATGCCGAGGTTGGAGACCGTGAAGGTCGCGTCCTCGAGCAGCTCGCGCGTCATCCGCTTCGCCCTCGCCAGCTCGACGAGCGCGCGCGCCGCGGTCGTGATCTCCTGCGCGCTCTTGCTGTCGGCGTCGTAGACCGCGGGGACGAGCAGCCCGCCGTCGACGGCGATCGCGATCCCCACGTTGACGCGGGAATGCAGGTGGACGAGGCCCTCCTCGTCCTCCCACGACGCGTTGACGTGCGGGTGCTCGCGCAGCGCGAGCGCCACCGCGCGAACGATGAAGTCGTTCAGCGACGGGAGCGGGTCCGCCTTCGCCTTCTTCATCGCGCGGCGCACGGCGACGAGGTCGGTGATGTCGGCGGAGCGGCGCAGGTAGAACGCCGGGACGGCGCCCGGCCGCGGCCATGCGGCGCACCATCGCGCGCCGCGCCACGCCCATGCGGGGGGCGACCGCTTCGCCGCGTCCCGGCTCGTCGGTCATGTGTTCAGGACGACCAGGATCGCGTCCGTCGCGATGATGTCGTCCTCGGCGACGAGGATCTCCTCGACGGTCCCGGCGGCCGGCGGACTCGATGTCCATGTTCGCCTTGTCGGTGGCGATCTCGAGCAGGATGTCGCCCTCGGAGACGTGTCGCCGACGCTCACGTCGATGCGCGACGACCTCGACCTCCTCGAAGCCCTGGGGATCGTCGATCTTCACTTCCAGACGCGGCATCTCAGGCTCCCATGGTCTTGCGGACGGCGTCGACGACGTCGTCGGCGCCGGGGGCACGCGCCTCGGCGAGCGGGACGGGCGTCGGCACGTTGACGAACGGTGAGGTCACGCGGATCGGCGGCGCCTTGAGGTCGCTCAGGCACGACTCGACGGCGAGCGCGAACACCTCCGAGGCGAACGAGCACGGCGCGGTCGCCTCCTGCGCGACGACGAGCCGGCCGGTGCGCCGGACCGAGTCGAGGATCGTGTCGGTGTCGAGCGGCGAGAGCGTGCGCGGGTCGATCGACCTCGACCGAGATGCCGTGCTCGGCCTGCAGCGTCTCGGCGGCCTCGAGCGCGCGGTCGACGAGGCGGCCGATCGCGACGACGGTCACGTCGGTGCCCGGGCGGCGGATGTCGGCGACCCCGATCGGGATCAGGAAGTCCTCCTGGACCGGCACGTCGCGGCGCGCCGTCAGCAGTCCGAGCGTCTCGATGAAGAGCACCGGGTCGTCGTCGCGGATCGACGACTTCAGCAGCCCCTTCGCGTCGGCCGCGTTCGACGGCATCACGACCTTGAGGCCGGGGACCGCGCAGTACCAGGCCTCGAAGTTCTGCGAGTGCTGCGCCCCGTTCGGCCCGCCGGCGCCGGCCATCGTGCGGATCACGAGCGGCATCGACGCGCCGGAGAAGTAGCGGAACTTCGCTGCCTGGTTGACGATCTGGTCCATCGCGATCATCGCGAAGTCGAAGAACATGATCTCGACGACCGGTCGCAGGCCGGAGGCCCCGCCGCCGACGCCGAGACCGACGAGGACCGCCTCGCTGATCGGCGTGTCGCGCACGCGCGGGTCACCGAACTTGTCGAGCAGTCCGCGCGTGACGCCGTACGGGCCGCCGGGACGGCCGACGTCCTCGCCGACGAGCACGACGTTCTCGTCGCGCTCCATCTCCTCGACGAGCGCCTGGTTGATGCCCTGCCAGAACTTCAGCGGCTTGGTCTGAACGGTGCGTGTCGGTCATGCGCTCGCGTAGTGGTCGAGTGACAGGCAGCTCGGGGTCGGCGAGCGGGCTCTGCTGAGCGGTCGCCAGTGCGGCGGTGATCTGCTCCTCGACCTCGGCGTCGAGGCGGTCTGCCTCGGCGTCGTCGAGTTGTGCGCGGGTGCGCACAAGTGGATCGCGCGCGCGCCAGGCGTTGACCTCGTCGTCGTCGCGGAAGGCGGCGCGGTCGCCGGCGTAGTGGCCGAACCAGCGGTAGGTCAGCGCCTCGACCATCGTCGGGCCGTCGCCGGCGCGAGCGCGCGCGATCGCCGTTTCCATGGCGTCGGCCATCGCGTCGACGTCGTTGCCGTCGACACGCACGCCGGGCATGCCGAACGACTCGCCGCGGCGCCAGATCTCGCCGGCGATGTGCACGTCCTGCGGCGTCAGCTCGACGAACTGGTTGTTCTCGCAGACGAAGATCGAGCGGCAGCTTCCAGAGCGCGGCGATGTTCAGCGCCTCGCCGAAAGCCCCCGTGCCCGTCGCGCCTTCGCCGAAGAAGCAGACGGTGACGTCGTCGCGCTGCTGGACCTGCGCGGCGTAGCGCGGCGCCGGTGGCGATCGGCAGCCCTGCGCCGACGATGCCGTTGGTGCCGAGCAGGCCGATCTCGGGGATCGCGACGTGCATCGAGCCGCCGCGCCCGCGCGAGTAGCCCGCCGAGCGGCCGAGCAGCTCGGCCATCAGCCGGTCGGGCTGCGCGCCCTTGGCGAGGCAGTGATGGTGCCCGCGATGCGTCGAGAGCACGGCGTCGGTGGTGCGCAGGTGGCAGCACCCGCCGACGGCGACGGCCTCCTGGCCGATCGAGAGGTGCAGCGGTCCTGGGACCTGACCCTCGTTGAACTGCGTCTCCATCGTCTCCTCGAAGCGGCGGCTGAGCCGCATGAGGCGGTAGCGCTGCGCGGTGGTCGCAGCAGCATTCACTGGAGCGTCCACCGCAGGGGATTGCGAGTTCGCCATCGTTGTCCTTGACTCTTGGGGGCTAGACCTGGGACTACCCTACCGACCGGTAGGTCTGGTAGTCTATGCATAGACGTCAGCGGGCGTGCAAGTGCCGCTGGGCGCGACGCTACGCTTCGCTAGGTTTCGCGAGGGGATGACGCAGACATGGCGATCGACAACCGGCAGGCCGAGCCTAACGTCGCTGTCGCCCGTGCGCGCAGACATCATCGCCGCGGCGACCAAGGTCTTCAGCGAGCGCGGGTACCACGGCGCCACGATGGCCGAGATCGCGGAGGCAGTCGGCATCCGCAAGCCGAGCCTCTACCACCACGTCCGCAAGAAGGAGGACCTCCTCTTCGCGATCCACGAGCAGCTGATCGACGAGCTGACAGCGCAGACGGCCGAGGCGCTCGCGGAGGCCCACGACCCGTCCGAGAAGATCGCCGCGCTCCCTGCGCGTGGCGCTGAGCTTCGTCTCCCGCCACCAGGACGCGGTCACCGTCTTCCTGCAGGAGAGCCGCGAGCTCACCGGCCGAGCGCTGGCAGCGACATCGTCGCCAAGCGCGACGCCTACGAGCGCATCGTCCAAGAGGCGATCGATCGAGGGCACGGCGTCCGGCGGGTTCGTCGACGTCCCGCCGGCGATCGCCTCGAAGGCGATCCTCGCGATGGCGAACTGGGGCTACACGTGGTTCGACCCGACGGGCCCGCTGTCGGCAGACGACGTCGCCGACGTCTTCGCCGGCATCGCCCTGCGGGGCCTCGAGTCGCGCTGAGCGACGCATCAGCGGGTCGGCACTTCCACGCCGTCGAGGCTCTTGCGGACCTCGTCCTTGCGCACCTTCCCGATCGACGTCTTCGGCAGCTCCGTGGTGAACCGCACGACGGTCGGCACCTTGAACTTCGAGAGGCGGCCGCGGCAGTGCTCGAGGATCTCGTCCTCGGTCATCGAGTCCGGCTCGATCAGCACGACGACGGCGGCGACGGCCTCGTCGCGGATCGGGTCGGGGATGCCGACGACGCAGGCCTCGGCGACCTTCGGGTGCTCGCTGATCGCGCCCTCGACCTCGATCGCCGACACGTTCTCGCCGGCGCGCTTGATCATGTCCTTCTTGCGATCGAAGAAGTAGAGGTAGCCCTCGTCGTCGGCGTAGGCGTTGTCGCCCGTGTGCATCCGCCCGTCGCGGAAGGCGCCGCGCGGTCGACTCCTCGTCCTTGTAGTAGCCGAGCATGATGTCGCGGCCGGGTGTACCCAGGACGGTGATCTCCCCGACCTCGCCGGTCGGCACGACGTTGCCGTTCTCGTCGACGAGCTCGCAGCCGGCGGCCCGGCGACGGGCGCCCGATCGACGGCCAGCGGTGCGGGCCGGGGACCGGCGCGATCGAGCAGCAGCGTCATCGCCTCGGACAGGCCGTAGCCGTTGATCAGCGTGACGCCGAAGCGCTCCTCGAACGCGTCCTTCTCGCCGTCGGTGACGTTGATCGCGTAGAAGACGCGGCGCAGCTGGTGGTCGCGCTCGTCCGGGTCGGCCGGGCGGGCCAGCATCGTGCGCAGCTGCATCGCGACGATCGCCGTGTGCGTCGCACGGTGCGCGCGCACCTGGCCCCAGAAGCGCGACGCGCGGAACTCCTCGACGAGGATCAGCGTCCCGCCGACCGTCATCGAGGCGAACAGCGACATCGCCTGGGCGTTGACGTGGAACAGCGGCAGCGCCGTCAGGCAGCGCTCGCCCTGGTCGAGCCACAGGCAGTGCACGGAGTCCAGGCCCGAGCGCAGGCAGATCGCGTGCGTGAGCATCACGGCCTTCGGCTTGCGCGTCGTCCCGGACGTGAAGATCAGCTGTGCGAGGTCGTTGCTCGAGACGTGGACGTCGGGTACGTCGACGCCGGCGGCGAGCAGGTCCTCGATGCCGCGCCGCCCTTCGAGGTCGCCGCGCGCCACGACGATCGTCCGGCGCTGACGGGAAGCTGGCCGGCGGCCTGCTCGACGGGCTCGATCAGCGACGGCTCGGTGATGACGAGCCGCGCCTCGCTGAACGAGATCAGGTGCTCGAGCTCGCCGGCCGTGTTGGCGACGTTCGACGGGACGAGCACGGCGCCGAGCCGTGCCATCGCGAACCAGGCGAAGAGGAACTCGGGGCAGTTGCGCAGGTGCAGGACGACGAAGTCGCCATGCCCGATCCCGGCGCCCGCGAAGCCGCGCGCCCAGCGCTCGACCTGCTCGCGCAGCTGCCTGAACGTCAGCTCGCTGATCTCGCCGGCCGAGTTCTCGTAGATCAGATACGTCTGATCGCCGCGCGCCTGCACCTGCTCGTCGAGCAGGTGCATCATCGTGCGATCGCCGACCGGGTCGAGCATCGTGAGGTCCCTTCCGTTCGTCATGCCATGTACATCCCGCCGTTGACGTCGAGCGTCGCCCCGTGGACGAAGCTCGACAGGTCGGAGACCAGGACGACCGCCATCGAGGCCTGCTCCGACGGCGGGGCCCCGCGCCCCAGCGGCGTCCGCGCGGCCGCTTCCGCGCGCGCCTCCTCGTTGAGGATCTCGGTCATCGGCGTGATCGTGAAGCCGGGATGGATGCAGTTGATCCGCACGCCGAGCGGCCCGGCGTATGCGGCGACGTGGCGGGTGAGGCCCTCGACGCCGGCCTTCGACGCCGCGTAGGGAGCACTCGCGCGCAGGCCGCCGGTGCGCGCCGCGAACGACCCGAAGACGACGATCCGCCCGTCGCCGTGCTCGCGCATCTGCTCGACCGCGCCCTGGCAGAGCAGGAACGTCCCCTTGAGGTTCACGTCGATGATCTGCTGCCACTCCTCGTCGGTGACGTCGGGCAGCTTGGAGATCCGGTAGATGCCCGCGCAGTGGATCAGCACGTCGAGGCGGCCGAAGCGGCTTTGAACCTCGTCGAAGACCCGCTCCACCTCGGCACGCTGCGAGATGTCGGCGACCAGGCGAAGTTGTTCGCCGTCATCCCCAGGGACACGCCGCGAGCGCCTCGGCGTTGTTGTCGACGAGCGCGAGGCGGGCGCCCTCGCCGACCAGGATCTCGACTGCCGAGCGGCCGATCCCGTTGCCGGCACCGGTGACGAGACAGACGCGGCCGCCGAGTCCGCTCTCGAGCACGTCAGTAGCCCTTCGCTGCGTTCCAGCCGCCGTCGACGAACAGCGTCTCGCCGTGCACGAACTGGGCGGCGTCGCTGCACAGGAAGATCGCCGGGCCTGCGATGTCGGCGACCTGGCCCCAGGTCCCCTGCGGCGTGTTCGTCGTGAGGATCGTGCGCATGCGCTCGTCCTCGAAGTAGTGCGCGCTGAGCGGCGTCTCGATCACGCCCGGCGCGATCGCGTTGCAGCGGATCCCGCTGCTCGCGAGCTCGGCGGTGATCGCGCGCGTGAGGCCCATGACGCCGGCCTTGCTGGCGTTGTAGGCGGAGCGCTCGGTCAGCGCGAGCCGGCCTGCGATCGACGCGAGGTTGACGATCCGCCCGCCGCCGCGCGGGACCATCAGGCGAACGGCGGCCTGGCTGCAGATGAACGTGCCGGTCAGGTTGACGTCGATCGTGCGGCGCCAGACGTCGACGGAGTGCTCGGCGAACGGCGCGGTGTGGCGGATGCCGGCGTTGTTGATCAGGAAGTCGAAGCGGCCGAAGTGCTCCTCGGCCTGCGCGAACGCGGTCGCGACGCCGGCCTCGTCGGTGACGTCCCCGCTGATTCCGATGCTCGCGCCGCCGATCTCCGCCGCCGTCTCCTGCGCGCCGGTCATGTCGAAGAGCGCGACGTCGGCGCCGGCCGCCGTGAACGCCTCGGCAAGCCCGCGGCCGATGCCGCTGGAGGCGCCGGTGATGACGCCGGCGAGGCCGTCGAGTGCCCCGCCGCTCATGCCGCGGACCGGTCGTCGGCGGCGGACCCGAGCAGGTCCCTGGCGATCATCCAGCGGTGGATCTCGGCGGTGCCGTGGCCGATCCGCCACAGGCGCACCTGCCGGAAGTAGCTCTGGATCGGGTTGTCGCGCGCGTAGCCGCGACCGCCGAAGACCTGCAGACAGCGATCGGTCACCCGCATCGCCATCTCGGTGGCGAACAGCTTCGCCTTGAAGGCCTCCGTGCGAACGTCGCGGCCCTCGTCGGCGTGCCAGGCCGTCTGGTAGACGAGCAGGCGTGCAGCGTCGAGCTCGACCGCGCTGTCGGCGAGCATGAACTGGATGCCCTGGCGGCTGCCGATCGGCCGTCCCCAGGTCGTCCGCTCCTGCGCCCAGGCGACCGCGAGGTCGAGCGAGCGCTGCGCGATCCCGAGCTGGTAGGACGCGATCTTCAGGCGCCCGTGGCTCAGCTGGTGGTCGGCGACGGCAAAGCCGCGGTCGACCTCGCCGAGGATCTGATCGGCGGAGACGCGGCAGTTGTCGAAGCGCAGCTCGCACGGCTCCCAGGCGTCGCCCATCGTCGGGATCGTGCGCACGACCTCGATACCCGGGCGTGCCGGAGTCGATCAGGAAGACGCTGACCCCCGCGGCTCCCTTCCCCGGGTTCGTCGACGCGAACAGGATCAGGAACTCGACGCGTTCGGCGAGCCCGATGAAGAGCTTCTGCCCGTTGATGACCCAGTCGTCGCCGTCACGGACGGCGGTCGTCTCGATCGCCCCGAGGTCGGAGCCCGTCCCCGGCTCGGTGAACGCGTACGCGCTGCGGCGCTCGCCGCGGACGACGGAGGCGAAGTAGGCGTCCCACTGATGCGGCGCGCAGTGGTAGAGGACGGGCTCCGGCGCGCCGCCCGTCTCGAACATCATCGGGTGGCGATTGAGCTCTTCATGGACGGCGCAGACGGCGAGCTGGCCGTGGCCCGGACCACCGTGCTCCTTCGGCACGTCGATCGCCCACAGGCCCAGCTCGCGGGCCTCGGCTTGGAGCTGCGGGCGCAGCGCCCACGGCACGTTGCCCTCGAGCAGGAACTGCTGCTCCAGCGGCGCGAGGCGCTCTTCTCTGAATCCCTTCGCTGCAGCGACGAGCTCCTGGATGTCGTCGGGGAGATCGAAGTTCATGCGGCTGCTCCGTCCGTGGGTGTTGCGGGCTGGAAAAGTGTCCGCACGGCCGTCAGCGAGCCGTCGGCGTAGGCGCGGAATGCGGGAATGACGTCGTCGTAGCCGACCCGGTTCTGGACCAGCGGCGCGAGTGCGCCGGGGTCATCCCCGACCCACGCGGCGACGTCGGCGAAGTCTTCGTGCGAGTACCCGTAGGACCCGGTGATCTGCGTTTCGTTCCAGACGACCAGGCTGACCGGGAGCGGGATCTCATCGGCCCAGATGCCGACGAGGACGACGCGACCGCCGGCGCCGACGGCGCGCACGCAGCCGGCGAACGTCTCCGGGCGCGCGACACAGTCGAGCGCGACGGTGAACGCCCCTTCGGCGCCTTCGAGCTCGTCCGGGTGCCCGGCGCTGAGGCCGAGCCGCTCGGCCAGCTCGCGCCGCTCGGCGCGCAGCTCGAGCACGCGGACGCGGTCGCCGACCTGACGCTTTGCCGCCAGCGCAGCGCCGAGGCCGACGATGCCGCCACCGATGACCAGAACATCGTCATCGGGCGTGAGCGCCGCGAGGCGCACGCCATGAAAGCCCACGCTCAGCGGCTCGACGAGCGCACCGATCTCGGGCGAGGTGCTGTGGGAGAGAGGAACGGCGTTGCGGGCCGGAACGGTCATCGCGTCGGCGAAGCCGCCCGGCGCGTCCGGGAGGCAGCCGTGGACGGTGCGCTGTAGACAAAGGTTCTCGTCCCCACGTGCGCAGGCCGCGCATGTGCCGCAGCCGAAGATCGGGTTCACGGCGACAGCGGTCCCCACCGCCGGGCTCTGCACCCCGGGACCGACCGCGTCGACGTACCCCGCGGCCTCGTGTCCCATCACCAGGACGCCGCCCGGCTGAAGCACGACGTCACGACGGTCGTTCAGACCGCTGACGCCGTACACGTCGGAGGTGCAGATCCCGACCGAATGAACGCGCACCCGCACTTCGCCGGCGGCCGGCTCGGGCGCCGGCACCTCATCGATGCGCAGGTCGCCGCCCCCGCGATAGCTCAATTGCAGCATGCGCTCTCCGTGCGTCGCCGCGCCGACGAGCCCGCCGCCCGCACGAGGCGGGCGGCGGGGGTTGTCAGTGAGGCGGTGCTTAGCTGGCGGGCACTCCCTCGTACTCCGCTGCCCACTTCGAGTTGAAGTAGGTCACGACGTCCACCTTCGGCGGGAAGTACTGCCCGGCCGGAGGCATGTTCGCCTGCGTGACGATCTGGTAGGAGAACAGATCCCCGACACCCGGGTAGATCGGCTGGTTGTCCTTGCTGATCGGGGTCTTCCGAGAGAAGAATCCGGCCAGCTGGTCCAGGGCGATCCACGACGCTGCGTCGTAGTTGGCCTCCGAGATCACGTCGACCACGCCCGTCTTCATGAGCGCGAGCGTGCCGAGGTCCGCGTGGAACGTGGCGACCATCGGCTTGTCCGGGAACTTCTTGCCCGGGTACTTCGACGCGATGACCTGGCCGCCGACGGCACCGGTGGTGTCGTACGCGAACCAGTACGCCTTGGCGTCCGGGTACTGCGTGATCTGGTCGGTGACCGTCTTCTTCGTGAACTCGACGAGCTTCGTGCCGTCGGTGATCGTGTTCGCGAGCAGCTTCACCTTGTCCTGTGCCTTGATCGCGGCGCGGTACGTGTCCGTCCGCTTACTCGCCCAGGCAGCCGGGAAGTCATGGATGATCGTCCCCGGGTTGCCGTCGAGTGCCGTGAGCTTCGGCATGATGTAGTCGGTCAGCAGCTGGCCGGCCTTGGTCTCGTCCGGGCCGTAGTTGCCGTCCATGTCGCCGGTCGGGACAGAGCCGCCGCCGATCTGGATGACCGGAACGCCCTGCTTGTTGGCCTTGTCGAGGACGGGCTGAATGATGCCCGGCTCGATCGCGACCTGGACGATCGCGTCAACGCCCTGGTCGAGCAGCGAGTTGCCGCACGTCACGAACAGCGTCGGCGTTCCCTTGCCGTCGCAGACGATGTTGGCGTAGCCGAGCGTGTTGCCCGCCTTCTGCGCCGTCTTCACCAGACGATCGGACGACTCGAGGCCGCCGATGAAGTTGATGATGCCGATCGTCTTCTTCTCGAGCTTGACCGGCGCGCCGGCTGCCTCGCCTGCGGCCGTGCCTTCCTTCTTGGCAGTGGCGGCGCGATCGCCGGTACCGGATGAGATGCCCTCACCCTTGACGTTGGCGCTGTCCTTGTTGTCGCTGCTGCCGCAGGCCGCAAGGCCGACGGAGACGATGAGCGCTGCCAGCACCATCAACAGCAGCTTGTGCACCTGCACGAACCTTCGCATGATCTCTCCTCTGACTCCCTTCCCGGCAGAAGCCGGACGAATTCCCGGCCTCGGCCGGATCTTTAGACCTACCGGTCGGTAGGTTGTTGCGGCCGAGAACTGCCGCGTGGACCCCTCAGTGGGCGTAGCACAGCTCCACCAGTGCAGCGTCGGAGATGGCGTCGCCCTCGAGCTCGTCGACGAGCCGGCCCTCGCGCATCACGATCACGCGGTTGCAGGCTCCGACAAGCTCGGTGAACTCCGATGAGATGAAGATCACGCCCTTCCCCTGATCGGCGAGTTCGCCCATCAGGTTGTAGATCTCCTCCTTCCCCTCCACATCGATTCCGTGGGTGGGCTCATCGAAGATGAAAACGTCGGCGCCGGAGTCCAGCCACTTGGCGAGCACGACCTTCTGCTGGTTGCCTCCGGAGAGGTAGCGGGTCGGGTGCTCCGGATCGGCGACCTTGATCTTCAGGCGCTCGACCAGATCCTTCGTGGCGGCACGCTCGCGGCGCTGGTTCGGCACGGGGAGCGGCTGCGAGACGCGGAACTCCTTCATCGCCGGCAGCGTGATGTTCTTCCGGACCGAGAAGTGCAGCACGGTGCCCTGGTTCTTGCGGTCCTCGGGCAGCAGGACGATCCCGGCGGCCATCGCGTCGCGCGGCCCGCGGATCTTCGCCTCGTTCCCGTGGACGAGCACGCGGCCCGACGCCGGCCTGTCGGCGCCGAAGATCAGCCGCGCGAGCTCGGTCCGGCCTGCTCCGACGAGGCCGGCGACACCGAGCAGCTCGCCCGCCTTCAGCGTGAAGCTCGAAGGCTCGACGATCCCCGGCAGGCTGAGGTCCTCGACACGCAGCAGCTCGGGCGCGTCGGCCGGCGGCGAGGCGCGCCGCGTGCGCTGCTCGACCGCAGTCGAGGAACCGGTGATGTGCTGGATCAGCTGCGCCTTGGAGACGTCGGCGGTCACGCCGGAGAAGACGGTGTGCCCGTCGCGCATGACGGTCAGGCGGTCGGTCACCGCGAAGACCTCGTCGAGACGGTGGCTCACGTAGGCGATCGCGACGCCGTCGTCGCGCAACCGGCGCAGGACCTTGTGCAGATGCTCGATCTCGTCGTCGGTGAGCGACGCGGTCGGCTCGTCGAGCACGAACAGGCGAGCTTCGGCGGCGATCCCGCGCGCGATCATCACGAGCCGGCGCTGCGCGATGCTGAGACTGGAAAGGGGCGCAGCCGGATTGATGTCGGCCTCGAGGCGATCGAGCACCGTCTTGGCCCAGCGGCGCAGCTCGCGGCGCTTGACGAGGCCGAGCGCACGCTTCGGGTAGCCGAGGCCGAGGCCGACGTTCTCGGCGACCGAGAGGTTCAGGACGTCGGCGATCTCCTGGTGCACGAACGCGAAGCCCAGGGCCGTCGCCGCGTGCGGATTCGCGATGTCGGTGTGCACGCCGTTGACGAGGATCTCGCCCTCGTCGGGCTGCACGACGCCGGCGAGGATCTTGATCAGCGTGCTCTTGCCGGCGCCGTTCTTGCCGAGCAGCCCACGGATGCTCCCGCCGGGGAACTCCACCTCGGCGTGGTCGAGGGCGAGCACGCCGGGGTAGTGCTTGACGAGCCCGCGGACCTCAAGGGTCTCGATGAGTGCCGGTTCGCTCATGCTTGTGATCGTTGTCCGTAGCTGCTGATCAGGACGGCGGTGATCAGAATGCCGCCCTGGACGAGATTGATCACGTACGTCTCGAGGTTGAGCATCGTCAGGCCCGTCTGGATGACGCCGAGGAACAGCACGCCGACGATCGTCCCGAGGACGTTGAACTCACCGGGCCGGAAGACCGCCGCGCCGAGGAACACGGCGGCGAACGCGGGCAGCAGATACGAGGTTCCCGCATTGGGGGCGTAGGACCCGCTCTGTGAGGTCAGCAGCAGCCCGACGACGGCGGCGGTGATCGCGACGAGCACGAAGCCCAGGAGGCGCAGGCCGCGAACCCGGACACCCGAGAGCCGTGCCGCCTCGGGGTTGCCGCCGATCGCGTACATGTAGCGCCCGATCTCGGTGCGTTCGAGCAGCACCCAGACGATGGCCGAGACCACCGCCGCGATCCAGATCAGGTTGCTGAGACCGAGGAACTCCCCGCTGGCGATGTCGGTGAAGGCGGACGGGAAGCCTGCATAGACCGTGTCCTGGCCGGTCATCGCGTACTCGACGCCGGTGAGCACGGTGCCCATCGCGAGCGTGATGATGAACGACGACCCGCCGAGGAAGGCCACCATGTAGCCGCTCGCCGCGCCGGCGACGATCGCGATCAGGAACGTCAGCAGGACAGCGAGCACCCAGTTGATGTTGTTCAGCACCATGAAGTCCATCGCCGCGCCGGACGCGAGGCCGATCATCGCGCCGATCGAGAGATCGAAGTCCTGCATCACCAGCACGATCGTGAGCCCGACGGCGAGGATCAGCGGCGGCGCGGCCGACGTCAGGATCGACTCGGCGTTGCGGCCGGTCGGGAAGACGTTCGAGCGCGCGATGCTGAAGAAGATGATCGTCGCCCCGAAGGCGATCAGCAGGCCGTAGCGACTGGCGATGTCGCCGGCCGACGTGCGGCTGCGCGGCTTCTCGAGGGCCTCCTCGTGCTTCGGACTTGAGTCCTGTCCGATCTCCTGCGACAGCGCAGAGGTCGGCGGGGTGCTGTCTGCCATCTGGTGATCCTCTGGCTCTATTGGGGACACGCGCAGTGTCTTTCGCCCGGCGGCCGGTGGGTACTAGCGCTTGCGCTAATCGAGTGGGGCGGCCGATCGCCCTAGGGTCGGCGCATGGTCAACGACAGCGGCATCGAGACAGAATTCGACGATGGCGTCGCCCACCTGATCCTTGCCAAGCCGCCGGTCAATCAGTTCGACCCGCCGTTCCTGCACGCGATCACCGACGCGGTCGCAGGGTTCCCCGCGGGCGAGGTGCGGGCGCTGGTCGTCAGCAGCTCGGTCGAGCGGATCTTCGCCGCCGGCGGGGACCTCCCGTGGATGGCGACCGCGCCGCTCGAGGAGCAGCTGCGCTTCGTCGAGCTGTGCCAGACGACCTACTCGCTGTTCGAGGAGCTGCCCTATCCGACGATCGCGGCGGTCGAGGGCGCGTGCCTCGGCGGCGGCCTCGAACTGACCCTCGCGTGTGACATCCGGATCGCCGGCCCGCGCGCGAAGCTCGGCGTGCCGGAGGCGACGATCGGGCTGATCGCCGGTGCCGGCGGCATCACGCGGATGGTGCGGGCGATCGGCCGCGGCGTCGCACATGACCTGCTGCTGACGGGCCGGCGCCTGACGACCGATGAGGCGCTCGCGTTCGGCATCGTCAGCCGCACGGCCGAGGCGGGCGAGGTCACGGCGACGGCACTCGCGCTCGCGCGAACGCTCGCCGATGGGCCGACCGAGGCGATCCAGGCGACCAAGCGGCTCGCCATCATCGCCGCCGAGGGCTCGATCCAGGACGGCCTGCGGCGCGAGCGCGAGGCCTGGGCGATCGTGCGCCGCTCGGCGACCACGCAGGAGGGGCTCGAGGCGTTCGTGGAGAAGCGCGACCCCGACTTCCCCGGCGCAGCCCGGCGCGGCGCGGCTCAGTCGCCGCCGGTGTAGCGCTCGCGCAGACGGCCGCGCTCGACCTTCCCCGTCGCGTTCAGTGGCAGAGCGTCGAGCGCGTGCACGCGCTTGGGGACCTTGTATCCGGCGAGCCGCTCGCGGCACACGGCGATCAGCTCGTCGGCGCTCGCGACACCGGCCGGCGCCACGACGGCCACGACCATCTCGCCCCAGTGCTCGTCGGGGACGCCGAGCACTGCGGCCTGCTCGATGCCCGGCGACGGCGAGCAGTGCCTCCTCGACCTCGCGCGGGTCGACGCTGAAGCCACCGGTCTTGATCATCTCCTTGCTGCGCCCCACGTAGTGCAGGTCGCCGTCCTCGTCGATCCGCCCGAGGTCGCCCGTACGCAGCCATCCGCCGGCGAGCGCCTGCGCGGTCTCCGGCGGGCGCCGGTGATACCCGTCCATCACGGACGGCCCCTGCATCGAGATCTCCCCGACCTCGCCAGGCGCCGTCGCGTCGCCCGCGTCATCGACGACGCGCAGGCGCAGCGTCCCCATCGCCGTGCCGACGCTGCCGGGCTTGCGCGTGAGGTCGCCGGGGCGCGTGCACGTCAGCTGCGCCTCGGTCAGCCCGTACATGTAGACGAAGCGATCGCCGAAGCGAGCGAGCGCGCGCTCGCGCAGACGCTCGGAGAACTCGTACGCGCAGTACACGGTCTGCAACGCGGAGAGGTCGACCGCCTCATGCCCGGTCACCGCGAGCATGCTGCTGATCATCGTCGGCGCCAGGAAGACGCGCGTGACGTGCTCGGCGGCCAGCACCTCCCAGGCACGCTCGGCCGCGAAGTCGCCGTCCGTGACGAGCGTCGCCCCGCCGAGCAGCGCCGGGATCGCGAAGTGCAGCAGGCCGATCCCGAATGCGGGGAGCGTGAAGAACTCGACATCGTCCGTGTCGCGCGGCGAGCCGAGCGCCGAGTTCATGACGTTCCAGGAGTTGGCGTCGTGCGTGCGCACGACGCCCTTCGGGAACCCGGTCGTGCCGGACGTGTAGGTGATCGTCGCCGGCAGGCTGCCGTCCACGCCCCAGCCGTCGGGCGCCGCGGCCGGGTCGGCGCGCCGCTCGAGCTCGCCGGCATCGATCGTCTCGAGGCCCGGGACGACCGCGGCCAGTGCCTGTGCGATCTCGCCGTACTCGGGCGCCGCGATCAGCAGCTCGGCGCCGGAGTCCTCGAGGATGAACGCCAGCTCGTCCTGCGTGAGGCGCCCGTTCAGCGGGACGCCGACGGCCCCGACACGCGCCATCGCCATCGCCACCTCGATCGCGACCGGTGCGGTCGGGAGCAGCCAGCCGACGGTCCGACCGCTCGCACCCAGGCCCTGCAGTGCACCCGCAAGGCCGGCGATCGCGTGCTCGAGCTGCGCGTAGGTCGTCGCGGTTCCCCGGTGCCGCAGCGCCGTGCGACGCGGATGGCGCTCGCACGCTGCAAGCAGGGGATAGGACCAGTCCACGGGGTGATCCTGCCGCCCGGCCCGGACCTCCGCACTGGCGCTACTGCCAGTTGGACTGGACGCCCTGCGCCGCGAGCGTTGTGCGTTCGTGCCTCAACTCGTGCTGCCCGACTCGATCACCGCGCGGACCGTCCCGGACGTCCTCGACGCGCAGGCGGCTCGCGTTCCCGGTCACACGGCGCTGATCGCCCCGAGCCTCGTGCACGGCCCGGAGACCCGGATCACCTACGCGGAGCTGCAGGATGGAGCGGCGCGACTGGCGTCGGCGCTCGCCGCCGCCGGCGTCGGCAAGGGCGACCTCGTCGGCATCCTGCTCGACAACGAGGCCGGCATCGAGGCGCACCTGACCTACCACGCGGCCCATCGCGTCGGGGCCGTGAACGTTGCGCTGAACACCCGCTACGTCGAGCGCGAGCTCGCCTACGTCCTCGAGTTCATGAATCCCAAGGCGCTCGTGTTCGCGCCCGCGTTCGCCGACGTCGTGCGCCGCCTCAGCGGCGTGCTCCCGAACGCCGCGCTCTTCGAGGTCTCAGGCCAGCCGGCGCTCGGCGCAAGCTTCACCGACGCGCTGGCCACGGGCGACCCTGCGCACGAGCGCGTGCCGGTCGACGAGGGCGACGACGCCGACTGGGTCTTCACCTCGGGCACGACCGGCAACCCCAAGGCCGTCGCGATGACGCATGTCGCCTCGGTCGCGTGCGGCCATCAGGCGGTTCCGCTCTGGGGCCTGGACGCGACGAGCGTGCACCAGTCGTTCGCGCCGTTCTTCACCAGCACCGGCTGCCACACGAACCTGCTCTCGTGCCTGGTGACCGGCTGCACCTACGCGATCGAGCCGGACTTCGACGTTCACGAGACGCTCAACCGGATGCGGCGCTACGGGACGACGTCGCATTTCCTCGTCAACACCGTCCTGCACCTGCTGTTCAAGCGCCTCAGCCCCGAGGAGATCGCCGCCCAGGAGTTCCCGGCGCTGCGGCGCGTCTGTTACGGCGCCCAGCCTGGGTCGCCCGCCTTCTACGAACGCGTCTGGCACGAGATCGGCGAGGGCTGGGACGTCGAGCTCGTGAACGTCTACGGCTTCACCGAGAGCGGCAACTCCGGCATGTACCTCTCGCCCGAGGACCATCCGACCGCGCTCGCCCGGATGGGGCCGAACGGCCTGTCGATCGGCCGCAACGGCTTTCACCCCTGGGTCGACTACGCCGTCCTGGATCCCGACGGCGCGCCCGTCGCCCCGGGTGAGGTCGGCGAGATCTGCGTGCGTGGGCCGAGCACGATGCGCGGCTTCGTGCGCGAGCCGGAGGCCACCGCGGACGTGCTCAAGCACGGCTGGGTCTACAGCGGCGACCTCGCGACGATCGACGAGGACGGCTTCGTCACCTATGTGGACCGCAGCAAGGCGATCATCCGCCGCGGCGGGCTGAACATCTCCTCCGCCGAGGTCGAGGGCGTCCTCGGCGAGCACCCCGGCGTGATCGAGGCTGCGGCGGTGCCGATGCCCAACCCTGTCCTCGGCGAGGACGTGCGCGGCGTCGTGGTCGCCGCGACCGACCCGCCGCCGACCGAGGAGGAGCTGATCGCGTTCTGCCGCGAGCGGCTCGCCGACTACAAGGTCCCGGCGCGGATCGACTTCATCGACGCGCTCCCGCGCAACGCGATGAACCGCGTGATCAAGAGCGCGCTGACGGGCGAGGGAAGCGCGCTGAGCTGACTGCGGCCGCGCGCTGCACTGGCACAAACGCCAGGTTCCCACCTCTCCGGTGCGTGGTTTCGTGAGTACATGGCCACCACTGAGCACGAGCTCGTCCACGTCCCCGAAGGCTTCGTCCTGAAGCCGGAGGACGAGTCGATGCACACGCCCGACGACCTCCCGAACTTCAACGAGAGCGTCTACTGCAGCGGGCTCGACCCGAAGCTCAAGGCCGGCGTCTGGATGCGCATGGGCAACCGCGTGAACGAGGGCTACGCCGAGCTGTCGGTGCTCGCCTACCTCCCCGACGGGCGCCTGGCGTGCCAGTTCCAGCGCCCGGACATCTCCGCCAACGACGCGTTCGTCGCCGGCGGGCTGCGCTACCGCTGCATCGAGCCGTTCAAGCAGATCGAGATGACCTACGAGGGCGAGCTGCTCGTGCTCGACGACCCGAACCTGCTGCGCGACCCGAAGAAGATGTTCGAGGTCGCCCCGCGCGTTCAGGGTGCGATGCGCCTGAACGCGCGCGCCGTGTCGCCCGCCCACGGCGGCGAGCCGACCTCACGCGACTACGAGGCGCAGATGCTCTACGGCTACGACTTCTCGCGCGGGCACTTCAACCAGCACGTCGCGTCCACCGGCGAGATGGTCGTCGGCGACGAGCGCTGGGAGCTCGACGGCTTCGGCTGGCGTGACCATTCCTGGGGCCCGCGCTTCTGGCAGGAGATCTGGTTCTACCGCCTCTTCATGGCGAACTTCGGCGCCGACCGCGGCCTGATGCTGCTGCGCAACAACCTGCAGGACGGCACCCCCAAGCGCCTCGGCGTGCTGCTGATCGACGGGGTCTACGAGGACGTCCTGGACCTCGACGTGACGACCGGTTGGTCGGACGAGCAGGAGCCGGAGACGGTGACGATCGGCGTCGCGACCGCGAACCGCAAGGAGCTGATCACCGCGCGCGTGCTGACGCTTGCCCCGCTGCGCAACCGCCGCAAGGCGGGCGACGAGATCCTGATCTCACGCGTCGCCGAGGGCTTCGCCGAGTTCACCTGGGGCGAGCGCACCGGCTACGGCATGATCGAGTACATCGAGCGCGTCGAAGACGGCAAGCCGGTCGGCTACCCGCTCTAGCGCGACGTCCGCAACCTGGCGCCGTCCCCATCCAGGTGCGGGTACTCGTTGAACGTCAGCAGTGACGTGCCGCGGCCGCTGTGAGCGAGCCTCGTCACCGCCGTGTTGACCGCCACGCGGTTGAGCGAGACAAGCGCGTCCGACGGTACGCCGAGCAGCGCCACGCAGAGCGCCGCGATCACCCCGCCCGAGCTGCACGCGATCGCCGTCTCGCCCGACCCGAGTGGCGCGGTCAGGCGCTCCAGCGCCGCGCCGGTGCGCGCCGCAAACGCAGGGAACGACTCCGCCGTCCGACTGTCCTCGCCGGCCTGCACCCAGGCCGCGAGCGCGTCGTCCATGATCACCTGGAAGTCACGGTTTGCGAGCGTCGGGCCGTCGTCGCCGGCCTCCAGGCGCGCACCCGATGGCGAGTGATGGCGCAGGACGTCGGCCGAGTCGTACTCGTCCCAGCCGGCATCGATCTCGACGGCGGCGCCGGCCGCAACGGCGGCGGCGGTGTCGCGCTGGCGGCGCAGCGTGCCGCTCACGACGCGGCCGCCGAGCAGCCCGCGGCGCTCGAGGTCACGCGCGAGGACGATGTTCTGCTCGTGCCCCGTCTCTGACAGGACGTCGTAGTCGGCGGCTCCGTAGGAGGCCTGGGCATGGCGGATCAGGAGGACGGTCGGCACGCCCTCATGATCCCGTTCTGCTGCCGCCGTTGACGCTGAGGTACTCGCCGGTCACGAAGTCCGAGTCCGGTGAGGCGAGAAAGGCGACGGCCGCGGCGATGTCCTCCGGCAGCCCGTGCTCGCCGGGCACGCCGCGCCGGTGCAGTGGGATGTCCGCCGCCAGCTCGGCGATCCGCTCGTCCCCGAACTGGTCGTGGATGTCGGTGCGAATGAAGCCCGGGTTGATCGCGTTGACGCAGATGCCGTACTCGCCCAGGTTGCGCGCGAGCGACACGGTCATCCCGAGCACCGCGCCCTTCGACGCGGCGTAGGCCGGCGTCGTGGTCGGCCGGCCCTGCTGCGCGGCCAGCGAGCCGATGTTGACGACCTTCCCGTAACGCGCGGCGCGCATGTCCGGCAGGCAGGCGCGGATGCACCAGAACGTCCCGGACGCGTTGACGCGCAAGTGGCGCTCCCAGCTCTCGTCGGTCACCTCCCATGGCTCCTCAGCCGTGACGATCCCGGCGTTGTTGACGAGGATCGCGACAGGGCCGAGTGTCATCCGCGTCTTCGCCACTGCAGCGTCGACGGCGGCGGAGTCGCCGACGTCCACGGGCAGCGCCAGCAGCTCGCCCGAGGACCCGCCGATGGCGGCCGCCGCGGCGGTCACCCGCGCCTCGTCGACGTCCCACATCGCGACCCGCGCACCCTCGCTGCGCAGCCGCGCGCTGATCGCGCGGCCGAAGCCACCCGCCGCTCCGGTGACGACGGCGACGCGGGCCTCAAGTCGTTGCATCGCCGGCCGCCCTCGTGGTCTCGAAGCCCGAACCGCCGCTGACGTCGTACGTCCCGACGGCGGTGAAGCCCCCGTCGACCGGCAGGACCGCGCCGCTGATGAAGCTTGAGCCATCGCCCGCGAGGAAGAGCGCCGCGTTGGCGACCTCCTCCGCGGTGGCCGCGCGACCGAGCGGGACGAGCGCGCGGTGGCCGCGCTCGATGTCCGGGTCGTGGACGTAGTCCGCCGTCAGCGGGGTCACCACCAGGCCGGGACAGATCGCGTTGACGCGCACTCCTGCCGGTCCGAACTCCGCGGCCAGCACGCGGGTCAGCCCGACCACGCCGTGCTTGGCCACGGTGTAGGCGGTGCGCCGGCGAAAGCCCAAGATGCCCGCGAGCGAGGAGATGTTGACGATGCTGCCCGTGCCGCGCTCGAGCATCCCCGCGGCGACGGCGCGGCAGCAGTGGAAGCTGCCGGTGAGGTCGACGTCGAGGACGTGCTGCCACTCCTCGTCGGTGATCTCGAGCGCGCCGCCGACCTCGCGGATCCCCGCCGAGTTCACCAGCACGTCGACGCGACCGGCCCGCTGCTCGACGTCGGCGATCGCCGCCTCGACCGCGCCACGGTCGGACACATCGACCTGCGCGAACCAGCCGTCGGCGCCGACGGCCTGCTCGACGTCGGCGCGACCGCGCTCGTCCCAGTCAAGGCCGATCACACGGGCGCCGGCCGCCGTGAAGCTGCTGGCGGCGGCGAGACCGATGCCGCTCCCCGCGCCGGTGAGGACCGCGACCTTGCCCGACAGGTCGCCGATCCCGCTGTTCGTGGTGGGACTCATGTCAGACCCGCTTTACGGCGTGCTCGCCGCGGTCGATGGTGTCGGAGGTGATGCCGTCGTCGCGCAGACGGAACTTCTGCACACGCTGGCTCGGGGTCTTCGGCAGTTCGTCGCAGACGCGGACGTAGCGCGGGACGGCGAAGTAGGCGAGCCGCTCCGAGCAGTGCTCCACGAGCCCGTCGAGATCCAGCGATCGCGCCGGCCTCGAGCACGACGGCGACCATCACGTCGTCCTCGCCCAGGTCCGAGGGGACGCCGTACGCGGCCGACTCGACGACGCCGGCGAAGCCGTTGACGACGTTCTCGACCTCCCACGAGGAGACGTTCTCGCCGCGGCGGCGGATCGAGTCCTTGACGCGGTCGACGTAGTAGAAGAACCCGTCCTCGTCCTGCCGCGCGCGGTCGCCCGTGTGGAACCAGAGGTTGCGCGTCGCGGCGATCGTCGCGTCCGGCCGTCCCCAGTACTCGCGCAGGATCGTCCCCGGGTGGTGCGGGCGCACCTGGATCTCGCCGACCTCGCCCACCGGCACCTCGACGTCGTGCCTCGTCGGCGAGGCGCACGTCGAAGTACGGGACGGCCAGCCCGCACGAGCCCGCGCGCCGGACCGTCGCGCGTGTTCCAGGTGGCGATGCCGATCTCGGTCATCCCGTAGTGCTCGTGCAGGCGCACGCCGAAGCGCTCCTCGAACTCGTGCCACAGCGCGGCGTGACAGCCCGCGCCGTAGGCGCGCGCGACCTGGTGGTCGCGGTCGCCGGGGCCCGGCGGCTGCTTCGCGAGGATCGTCAGCACGGAGCCCATGTAGTTGAACGAGGTCGACCCCGTGCTCGCGCATGACGTCCCAGAAGCGCGAGGCGCTGAGGCGCTCGTCGAGCACGAGCCGCGCACCGCACGAGCATGCTCGACACGATCGTCGTGAACTTCGCGTTGACGTGGAACAGCGGGAACGCGGTGTAGAGGACGTCGTCGGCCGTGTACTCCATCAGCTCGACGTTCGCGCGCGCGAGCTGCAGGTTCGCGCGGTGCGTCAGCACCGCGCCCTTCGACGGACCGGTCGTCCCCGACGTGTAGACGATGCAGGCGACGTCGCCGGGGGCGACGACCGTGCCGGCGCGTCGAGCTGCGAGGCCGCGGAGCGCCTCGTCGAGCGTCGTCATACCGACGCCGGCCGGGGCGTCGCGCCGGCGCCGCGCACGATCGAGCCGCTCGAGCGCCGGCAACGTCGAGCCCGCCGAGCCGCTCGAGCGAACTCCGCGTCGCAGATCAGGACGCCGGCGCCTGACTCGCGCAGGATGTGCTCGAGCAGCGGGCCGCGATAGGCGGAGTGGATCGGCACCTCGATCGCGCCGGCGCGCAGGATCCCGAACCAGACGGCGAGGAACTCCGGGACGTTGCCCATCATCAGCGCGACGCGGTCACCGGGCTCGATCCCCCAGGCGGCGAGCGTCGCGGCGATCCGCAGGCTGTCGGACCGCAGGCTCGCCGCGCCGACGTCGCGGCCCGCGCAGCGCACCGCGGGCGATCGCCGTCGCGCGTCGGCGGCGTGGTCGAGCACGGCGAGCACCGTGTCGAGGGCTCCGTCGGTGGCATGCGCGGACCCGTCACTGACGATCGAACCAGTCCGCGCGGGACGGAGAACTGGCGCTTTCGCCAGGCCTCCCGGGACCGCGCCGACCAGCGACAGTGCCGTTCGATGGCGCGTGACTTCCAGCGACCGTTCACCCGTCCGCCGGGGCGACGGAGATCGTCCTGGTGCGCCACGGCTCGGCGGTCCGCGAGCCGATTCGGCGAGCTCACCGACGGGCACAGCGATCCGCCGCTCAGCGCAGCGGACGTCGCGCAGTCCGAGGCCGTCGCTGACGGCTCGGCGACGACGCGGCTCGCCCGCCTGTTCGTCGACGCCGCTGCGCCGCACGGCCGAGACGGCCGCGCCGCTGGCGGCGCGCGTCGGCCTGCGAGCCGGTCGTCGTCCCGACCTGCGCGAGGTGCACCTCGGCGACCGCGAGGCGGGCTTCGACCCGCAGGCGCTGCGCCCCGACCCGCTGTCGGTGCGGCTGTTCGAGGCGGGGCGCTGGGACGTCATCCCCAACGCCGAGAACATGGAGAGCCTTCGGCGAGCGCGTGCGCCAGGGGATGGGCAGCGTCGCCGACGCGATCGGCGTCGACGCGATGCGGCGCGGCCGTCGTCCACGCCGGTGTGATCGCCGAGGCGTGCCGGCAGGTCACCGACAGCGACGCGTTCGCGTTCCTGTACGCGGAGAACGGCTCGCTGACGCGCCTGCTGCGCCTGCCGAGCGGGCGCTGGGCGCTGCGCAGCTTCAACGACACCGCGCACCTGTACGGCCTGGGCCGCTGAGCGCGGGCGGTCATCAGCCCCCCGGCGCGCAGTGCCGCCGTCAGCAGCTTCGAGGTTCTCGGCGACGCGCTCGGGCGAGATGCGGAAGCTCGGCACCGTGAGGACGACCTCGTCGACGACGCCGTCGAAGCGGCGCAGAGCGCTCGCGCACCTGCTGCCGGCGTGCCGGCGACGGAGAACTCGTCGATCATCGCGTCGGTGACCGCGCCGACCATCGCCGTCGACGTCGCGCGTCGCCGAACGCCGCGCGGATCGCGCTCGGCCTCCGCGCCGAAGCCGCAGGCTGTCGAACAGGCCGCCGTAGGACTTGACCGAGCCGTAGAACGCGATCATCGCGGCGGCATCGCGGCGCGCCAGCTCCTCGTCCTCGCGAGCACGCGCCGAGCGTGTAGGTCGCGAGCTTGACGTCGCCGCGGGTCGCGGCCCGCGTGCGCCGCGCCGCGCTCGAGCGCGGGCCGCACGACCTCGTGGATGTAGCGCGGGCTGAACAGCGTGTGGCCCGAGCAGGCCGTCGGCAACGCGGCCGGCCGTCTCGATCATGCGCGGGTTGACCGCCGGCGGTGTAGATCGGGATGTCGCGCTGCGGCTCGGCGGCCAGGTCGTCGAGCGCCGCGATGTGCAGGTGGTAGAAGCGCCCGTCGTGCTTGATCGGCGCCTCGTGGCAGGTTCCAGATCTGCCGCATCAGCGGGACGAGCTCCTCCATCCGCGTCGCCGGCGCCTCGCCGTCGAGGCCGTGCCAGTCGGAGATCATCCGGCGGGTGCCGTTCCCGATGCCGAGCACGAAGCGCCCGTGCGAGAGCTCGTCGAGGTCGCGCGCCTCGGCGGCGAGCATCAGCGGGCTGCGCCCGACGCCGTAGAGGATGCCCGGTGCCGACGGCGCACGACGTCGTCGCCAGCGCGAGCGAGGCGACCGTGATCGTCGCCGAGCGGTTGTAGAGCTCCGACGTCCAGACGGCGTCGAAGCCTGCGCGGTCGGCGTCGGCTGCCGCCTGCGTCATCGCCTCGATCGAGGCCGCGAACACGCAGATGCCACGTCGGGACCGTTCGGGAGTTCACCACTGCATCAACCTCACCATGTCGTCTGCGCAGACCCGGGAAGGAGTACCGGGCCCACACCATGCGGAAATCGGTCGTCTCGACCGTGCGCGTACATCCACACGGCCGTGAGTTGCGTCGCCAGCAGCATCGTGATGCGCGAGCATCTGGAACGTCTTCAGCGACTCGGCGTCGACCGGCTGCCCGGTCAGCTCGCTGTAGCGCTCCAGGAACCACTCGTCGCCGGCGAAGGTGCCCATGAGCGGTCCGGTGGCGCCGCAGGTGCTTGCCGGCGGAGCGCTCGAGTCGACAGGTAGCCCAGGTCGAAGCGCACGTCGCCGACGTAGACGAGCTCCCAGTCGAGCATCGCCCGTGAGCCGCCCGTCGGCGACGAGCGTGTTGCCGATCCGGAAGTCACCGTGCACGAGGCCCTCGCGCAGGCTCGGCCGGCGCGTGCTCGACCAGCCAGTCGAAGGCCTCCTCGATCACCGGATCGCGCACCAGCCGGCGCTCCTCGTAGACCGTGCGCCAGCGCGCGACGACGTCGGCGTAGGACAGCCGCGGGATCCCGGCGGGGCAGCGTCGGGACGTCGAGGCCGTGGATCGCGGCGAGTGTCGTCGCACCATGTCGGTCGCGATCGCGCGCGGGCCCGTCCCAGTCCTCGGCGAGCGCGTTCCTGGTCCGCGCGCCCGTACATGTTCAGGGCGCTGCCCGGGCAGGAACTCCATGACGAAGAACGGGCCGCCGAACGGCGGTGTCCGCGGCGAGGTTGAGTCCCTGCACGCGCGGCGTCGGCACGGCGGTGTCCTCGAGCGCCTCGTAGACGCGGTACTCGAGCTCGAGGTCCGTGTCGAGCAGCGCGCCCGGGGGCCGCACGCGGACGATGTGGCGGCGCTCGCCGTCGTCGGCCGTGCGGACGTGCGCGACATATGAGTGCCGCGACCAGCCGCCCTGCAGCTGCGTCGAGCCCGCGTGACGCTTGCGCCCGCCTCGAGCTCGCCGGCCTCGCGCAGCGCGCCGGTCACGGCCTCCAGGCGCGGATCGCTCATCCGGACGCCGGCCCCTCGATCGCGTCCGCGAGGATCTGCACCTCGAGCTCGACCGCCCGGCGCAGCGCTGTGCGCACGGCGCTGCGCACCGCGGGGCTCGCGTCCGACGGCTCGTTGCGAAGGATGTCGAGCGCCTGGCAGGCGAGGTCCGCGGCGGCGCGCGGATCGGACGTGCCATCGAGCTGCGCGGCCAGTGCACCGAGCGGGGATGAGCTCGGGATGCTCGTCGGGCGCAGGTCCGCAGTGCGGCGGCGAGCGTCGGCCGTCACGGACCCCACGCGCGGCTCGACCCCGCCGATCTCCGCCGCCAGGTGCCGCGTGCGCGCTGTAGACCGACAGCAGCTGGCCGCGCTCCCACTCGTCGAGCCGTCTGGTCGCTGCGCGCCGCGTCGCGCGCGGCGGACGCCCATCGCTGCGACGACCTCGCGCCGGGGTGAGTGGGTTCCACATGGATGCGCGGCGGCCGGCGCTCAGGCCTGCGGGCGCCCGCGCCGGCGTTCGAACGGCGGCTCGTCCTGCCACGGGAACGCGGCCGGCAGGTCGCTGCTGACCTTCAGCGGGAACGCGCGGCGGGCGCTTCTCGAGGAACGACTGCGCGCCTTCGTCGGCGTCGGCGGATGGCCCGCGCTCGGCGATGTAGATCGACTCCATGCGGTGCGCCTCCATCGGATGCGCGCGCGCCGAGCATCTGCCAGAGCAGCTGGCGATTGAGCGCGACGGACACCGGCGCGCTGTCGGAGATCATGCTCTTCGCCAGCTCGCGCGCGGCGGGCATCAGGTCGTCGGGCGCGTACAGCGAGCGGACGAGGCCCGGCCTCGAGCGCCTCCTGCGCGTCGAAGATGCGGCCGCTCGAACGACCACTCCATCGCGCGGCTGATCCCGACCGCGCGCGGCAGGAACCAGCTCGACGCCGCGTCCATGCACATCCCGCGCCGGCTGAAGACGAAGCCGAAGCGTGCGCGTCTCCGACGCCAGGCGCACGTCCATCGGCAACGGGAACGTCGCGCCGAACCCGACGCCCACACCGTTGATCGCCCCGATGATCGGCTTCAGGCAGCGGAACATCCGCACGGCGATCAGGCCGCCGCTGTCGCGCACGATGTCGCCCGGCCGCACCTCCTCGGTTCCGCGCTCGATCGCACGCTGGTAGACGTCGAACCCGTCCTGGCCTGAGAGGTCGAAGCCCGCGCAGAACGCGCGCCCGCGGCCCGTCACGATGACGGCGCGCACGTCGTCGTCCTCGTCGACGCGGTCCCAGATCCAGCAGGAGCTCGCGCTCCATCGCCGCGTCGAGGGCGTTCAGGCGGTCGGGCCGGTCGAGGGTGATCGTGGCGATCCCCTCGTCGACCTCATAGGCGATCGTCTCGTACGAGGACATGCGTAGGCGCTTCCCTTCGGGAACCGCAGTATCAGCGCCGTTGCCGGGCATGGAAACTGGCTCTTGCGACAGCCTCCCGGCCCGTACGATCAGCAGGATGGACGACATCGACCGCATGCTCGCCGAGCGCGCCTGCGAGCGCCTGATCATCGAGTACTCCCGGCGCGTGGATTTCGGTGAGGCAGCCACGATCGCCGACCTGTTCACACCGGACTCGACCTGGGAGGGCGTCGAACTGCTGCTCGACGGACAGGACGCGATCCGCGAGTGGTTCACCAAGCGCCAGGGGATCGAGCGTCGCGTCTCACGGCACATCTGCACGAACATTGCGGTCGACGTGCGTTCGCCGACCGAGGCCGAGAGCGTCTGCTGCCTGGTCAACTACCGGCACGATCGCCAGGAGGGTGACCTGACGATGCCGGCGCGCGGCGACATCCCGAAGTTCGTCGGCGAATGCCGCGACGCGTTCCGCCTGACCGATGACGGCTGGCGCTTCACGCGCCGCAAGGTCGAGCTGGCGTTCGTCCGGCCCTCGAAGCGGTAGCGCGCCCGGACCCGCGGCGCGCGTCAGCCGGTCTGTCACGCTTGCAGACGTGCGCGGGCTCTCCGCCCCACGTCGCCTGCTGGTCACCGCCTCTGTGCTCGTGCTGGTTCTCGGCGCGGTCGTCCTCGCGTGGATCGCCCCGTTCCGCACCAGCAGCGCCGCCGCCGGCCCGCCGGTGCTGCGGGTGGCGGTGACCGACCCGGCCTGGCTTACCGACGTGCGCCACGCAGCCGCGATCTGGAACGCGAGCGGCGTGAAGCGCCGGATGCAGGTGGTGCCCGCTGCGGACACCGCCGACGTGCACGTGATCAGCCGTCCGATCGCGCGCAGCTGCGGGCCGCGGGCGCTCGGCTGCTTCGTCGACGGCGTGCGCGGGAGCACGATCGTGCTCCCGGTCCGCGACGACCTGCCGTACTTCGCCGACGGCACCGGCCCGCTCACGATCGTCGCGCACGAGCTCGGCCACGCGCTCGGCATCGGGCATCATGCGACCGGCTGCACGCTGATGCGACCGCGGCTCTCGCTGGAGGGCTGCAGCGGCACACGCGCTGACGAGATCCGCCTCGCACCGGGCTGCCACCGCACGCGCGACCGCGCTGCGCTGTGCGCGCGCCAGGCCCTTCAGCTGCAGCTCTGCGGGCCGACCGCCGCGGACGTCGCACGGGCCGGCGGGCCGGCGACAGCCGGCGGCAGCTCGCCGGCGACGATGTGCGTGCGCGGCATCCGGGCGCTGCCGTCGCTGCGCGCCGATGCCGCCGAGCAGCATCTGTCCGAGCGCATCGCCGAGCAGTCGATCCAGCGCTCGCTCGCGAACGCCGCCAAGCAGGGGACGGGGTCGGCCGACGTCGCGCGCATCTGCGCGGGCGTCGACCACGCGCAGCTCCCCGCGTCGTTCCGGCGACTGTGCCCGACGGCGGGGAGCGCGCCCGACTGACGCGCCGCGTCAGCGCGGGCGACGACGGATCACGACGACCTTCGGCGCGGTCAGCTCCTCGACCATCGAGCGCACCCCTTCGCGCCCGAAGCCCGAGGCGCCGGTCCCGCCGAACGGCATCGTGTCGATCCGCCACGCGTTCGCGCCGTTGATGATCACGCTGCCGGCGTCGAGGTCGTCGGCGAGCGTCCAGCGCCAGGTCGATGTCGCTCGTGAAGACGCCCGCCTGCAGGCCACCGCCGACCGCGTTGGCCTCGCGCACGCCCTCGGCCATGTCGTCGATCCGCGCGACGGCGATCACCGGCCCGAAGGCCTCCTGGCGCAGCACGCGCATCTGCGGGCCGGTGCCCGCGAGCAGTGTCGGGCTGACCAGCGTGCCCTCGCGCCCGCCGCCGCAGACGACGCGCGCGCCCTGCTCGACGGCGTCGGCGATGAACGCCTCGACACGGTCGGCCGAGGCCTCGTCGACGAGCGGTCCGACCTGCGTTCCGGGCGCCATCGGGTCGCCGGCCTGAACCGCCGCAACGCGCGCCGCGAGGCGCTCGACGAGCTCGTCGTGAATCTCCGCCTGCGCGTAGACCCGCTGCACCGACAGGCACGCCTGGCCCGAGCGCACGAAGCCGCCGGCGATGCACTGCTCGACGACCTCGTCGAGATTCGCGTCGGCCGCCACGAGCGTCGCGCCGACGCCGCCCATCTCGAGATGCACGTGCTTGCGCGGTGCTGCGTCCTTGATCGCCCAGCCGACGTCGCCGCCGGTGAAGCTGATCACCGGCAGGCGCGGGTCGCGGACGAGCTCCATCGTCTCCTCGTTGCCGACCGGCAGGACCGCGATCGCATCGGCGGGCCAGCCGGCCCGCACGACGAGCTCCGCGAAGCGCGACGGCGGCACGCGGGACGCGCGGCGAGGGCTTCAGCACCACGGCCGTGCCGGCGGCGATCGCCGGGGCGATCTTGTGCGTCGCGATCAGGATCGGCCCGTTGAACGCGGTGATCGCGAGCATCGGGCCGTGCGGGACCCGCTGACGATCCCGATCGCGTCACGCCCGCGCGGCGAGCCCTCGAGGTTCACGAGCTGGTCGAAGCCCTCGCGCGTGGCCGCGGCGGTCAGCGTGACGACGTCGATCGCGCGCTCGACCTCGAGCACCATGTCGCGCCGCGTCAGGAAGCCGGCCTCGGCGACGAGCTCGTCCGCGAGCCGCTCGACGTCGCCGGCGAGCGCCGCGCCGAGCCGGTCGAGGATCGCCGCGCGGTCGGCGCTCGTCAGCGCGCGCAGGCCGGCCTGCGCGGCGGCGACACCGGCGACGGCGCGCTCGACCGTCGCGGGCACGTCGTCGAGCGCTGCGCGCTCCCCGCCGACGTACGCCTCGAGCGGCGCGGTGGTCTGGATGGTCATGCGGTGCTCCCTTCGCTGATGCGATCCATGTCGACGAGCCGCGCGCGGGCGAGCTTGCCCGTGTCGGTCATCGGAAGCTCGTCCACGACGTGGATGCGTGCCGGCACCTTGTAGCCGGCGATCCGCTCGGCGCAGAAGGCGCGCAGCTCTGCGGGCGACGGCTGCTGCCCGGCGTGTGACACGACGAACGCGACGACGACCTCCGCGAGCTGCGCGTCCGGCACGCCGACGACGGCCGCGACCCGCACCGCGGGGTGCAGCGCGAGGAACTCCTCGACCTCGCGCGGCGCGACGTTGATGCCGCCGGTCTTGATCATCTCGGTCGCGCGCGAGCTGAACTGCAACGTCCCGTCGGCGTCCAGCAGGCCGAGGTCGCCGGTGCGGAACCAGCCGTCGTCGCCGAACGCCGCGCCGGCCCCGCTCTCGTCGCGAGATAGCCGCGCGACAGGTAGCCCGACACGTGGATCTCACCGACCACGCCGGCAGGCTGGACCTCACCGGTCTCCTGATCGACGATCCGCAGACGCATCCCGGGCAGCGGCGGCCCCTGCGAGATCTCACGGCGCTCGCGCGGCCACTGCGTCGGTGTGACGCAGCAGTTGCCGTAGGTCTCGGTCCCGCCGTAGACGTTGCAGATCCCGCTCGACGCCGAGGTCGTCGATCGCGCTGCGCACGTCGGACGGGGTGCCGATCGTCAGGCCGGTCCGCAGCGTCGCGACGCGCTCCGGCGCGAAGCTCTTCGCGCCGATCAGCGCCGCGGTCATGTTCGGCAGCGTGTAGATCGCCGTGCAGCGATGGCGCTCGAGCAGCTCGAGCGGCCTGCTCGGGCTCGAACGCCTCCTGCAGCACGAGCGTCGCGCCGTGCGTCAGGGTCGCGGACAGCGCGTTCGCCGCCCCGTAGGCCCAGAACAGCGGGACCGAGACGAACACGCGATCGTCGGCGCCGAGGTCCATCCGCTCGCCGATGTCGAAGCCGTTCTCGATCAGCGCGCCGTGCTGCAGCGGCACCGCCTTCGGGCGCGCGCTGGAGCCCGACGTGTAGAGCACGAACGCGTCGTCCTCACCCGAGACCTGGGCCGGGCTCAGCGCGGCCGCGCCGCCGTCGACCAGCCCGCCGGCCGCGATCGTCCCCGGACGCTCCTCGTCGCCGACGATCACGATCTCGCGCAGCTGCGGAAAGCGCTCGGATGTCGCCCCGGACGTCGCCAGGCCGGGCAGCAGCTCAAGCAGCGTCGCGTGGTAGTCGCGGCGGCGGAAGCGATCGACGCAGACGAGCACCTCGGCCTGCGAGTGGGCCAGCATGTACTCCAGGTCCCAGGCCTTGGCGAACGTGTTGAACGCCGCGACGCGTGCGCCGAGCCGGTGCGCGCCGAACGCCGCGCAGAGCCATTCGGCGCGGTTCGTGCAGAGCAGCCCGAGCGTCCCGCCGCGCGCGAGCCCGAGGTCGCGCAGCCCGCGCGCCCACGCGTCGACGCTCTCGTCGAGCTCGCGGTAGGTCAGCGTGAGATCCCGGTCGACCACCGCAGTGGCGCCAGGGCGTCCGCTGCGCCAGCTCGGCGACGAGCGCCGCGAGCTGGCGGCTGAGCGGGCGGGTCGCCGTCACCGCACTGGGCGGGTCATCCCGCGAGCCGGAAGTACAGGTCGGTGATGCGGCCGACGCGCTCCTCGCGGAACTCGATCGTGACCGGCGCGCCGATCTTCAGCTCGGCGACGGCCGCCTCGGTCGACGACAGGTCGACGCCCTCGAGGAAGCCGCCGATCGCCGTGTCCGCGCCTTCGGGGGTGACGTAGGCCAGCACGTAGGGCGGGTCGGGAAGCCCGTCGATCGCGAGGTACATGATCGTGAACAGCTCGAGCGTCCCGGTCGTGCCGAGGTCGACCCAGTCGCGTGTCTCGCAGAAGTCGCGGTCGCAGATCGGCCGCGGCGGTGCGAGCACGCGCCGGCAGACCGGACAGCGGATGCCGACGAGGCGACCCTCGTCACGCAGCGTGCGCAGGAACGTGGCCGTGACCGGGTCTGCGGAATGGTTGTACTTGATGTCCCAGTGCTGCTCGACGATCCAGGGCTCATTGCTGGGTGTTGTGGTCATGTGCGGGGCTCCGAGCTGACGACGGCGACATTGAAGAACTGGTGCGACCCGCCGGCGCCGGTGGCGACGACGGTCTTTGCTCCCGGGACCTGGTGGGCCCCGGCCCTGCCCTGCACCTGCAGGACCGCCTCGACGAAGCGGACCATTGCGGTCACGCTGATCGGGTTGGTGCAGATCACGCCGCCCGAGGGGTTGAGCGGGATCTCGCCGTCGAGGTCGAAGAAGCCCTCCTCGAACAGCGGTCCGGCGGTGCCGAGATCCGCCAGGCCGAGCGCTTCGGCGTTGTGGATCTCGACCGGGTGTGAAGGACGCGTAGGTCTCGACCGCGTCGATCTGCGTGCGCGGGTCGGTGATGCCCGCCATCGCGTACGCGCTTTCGGCGGCGACCGCGAGCGCCTCGGCGTCCCCGTAGTCGTAGCCGCGCTCGGAAACCTCCAGGCGGTCACCGATGTAGTACGTCTCACCTGCCATCGAGATCCCGGTGATCCAGGCCGGCTCGTGGACGGCGGGATCGACGGCGTCTTCCGAGGAGAGCACGACGGCGCACCCGCCGGCCGACTGCGGGCATGCGTCCAGGAGCTTCAGCGGCCACGCGAGGTAGCGCGACTCGAGCGCCTCCTCGATCGTCACCTCGCGGCGGATGTGGGCGTTCGGGTTGAGGACGCCGTTGTGATGTGCCTTGCGCGAGACGTCGGCCATCTGGCGCTCGGTCATGCCGTAGTTGTGCATGTACCGCACCGCCGACATCGCGATCATCGTGATCGTGGTGAACGGCAGCGCGCGCTCGTAGAACGGGTCCCAGATCTTGTTGAAGATCTTCTGCGCGTCGCCGCTCTCGCGCACGCGGTCGGCGCCGACGACGAGCACACGCTCGTAGAGGCCGGAGGCGACGTGCTGGTAGCCGGCCTGGATCGCCGAGAGGCCGGTCGCGCCACCGGTCTGGATCCGCATCACGGGCTTCTGCTGACCGCCGATGTAGTCGATGCACCAGCGCTCGGCGTGGTTGACGCCCATCAGCGATTCGGGGGCCAGCGCGAGCACGACCGCATCGATGTCGTCGACCGCGACGGCGGCCGATTCGAGCGCCTGGCTTGCGGCGCGCTGCAGCAGCTCGACATACGTCGGCGCCTCGCTGGTCGGGCCGAAGCGGGTCTGCCCCACGCCGATCGCGGCGACGGGCCTCGGGGTCGGGGTCATGCCACACGCTCCACGATCGCGACGGACTGAAACTGGCCGGCGAAGCCGGTCGTCATGTGCGCGAGTGCGCGCTCGGAGCCGGGTGCGCCCTGCGCCGGCGCCGCGCGCACCTGCCGCACCGCCTCGACGACCTTGCCCAGCGGTCCCCCGAACGGTGCCTCGCCGCGCACCGACCCGCCGCCGGGGTTGACCGGCCGGGCGCCGTTGGGCGCGGTCGCTCCGGACAGTGCGAGCTCGAGCGCGCCACCCGGCTCGCAGAGGCCGAGCGGCGCGTAGGCCAGGATCTCGGCGTCGGGGGTGTAGTCGTGCAGGTAGAAGGAGCCGATCTCGGCGGCCAGCTCGCTGAGGCCGGCACGCTTGGCCGCGTCGGCGGCGGCGCGCGCGAGGTGCGGGAGCCCGACGAGGTCGCGCTCGGCGAGCCGTCCGGAGTCGCTGCACCACCCGACGCCCGCGAGGACGACGGACGGTGCGACCGTGTCCGCGCGCTGCAGGACGATCGAGAACGACGCGTCGACCTCGCGCGGGAGCTCCAGCTCGCGCAGCGGCGTCGCGACCATCGCCGACTCGGTGATCGCCTGCTCGTCACGATCGCCGTGGTTCTTCGCGGCGATGCGCGCGGCGGCGACGGTGGCGCGCTCGGGGTCACGTGCGCGGTGCTGCAGTGCCTGCATCGCAGCGGCGGCGAGCGCGCTGAGGCCGCCGTCACGCTCGAAGAACGGGTCCGCGGACAGGCGCTCGGCCTCCTGCGAGCTGCGCGACGGACTCCGAGCTCTTGCCCCACGAGCTGACCAGCAGCCGTTCGTGCACACCGGAGAGGATCTGCATGTACCCGAGCGCGAGCGCGTGGCCGGGTGAGCTGGCGACGTTGATCTCGTCGTTCAGATACGCGCCCGCCGGGCCCGAGGTGAGCATCGACGTGATCGCTCGCCCGTCGGTCTGGTCGGATGCGCCGAGCACGACGCCGTCGAGCTCGCCACGCTCCACGCCGGCCTCCGCGAGGGCGTCGCGCGCGCCGCGGAAGATCAGCGTCTCGAGGCTGTCCTCGGGGCGGCCGACGACCGCAGACACTCCGGTGATTGCAACGCCTGTCATCTGCTTGGGACCTCCGTGCTGACATCGGCAAAGCTCAGTGCCGCCGCGGACGGGCCGAGCGGGCGCCAGGTCTCGGCGCCCGGGAAGAGATCACGCGAGGCGATCTGCGGCTCGTCGTGGACATCGCCTGCGTCGCTGATGCGATTGATCGGCAGGTCGTGCGCGACCGCGACCTCGTCCAGCTCGGCGGCGGTCCGCGCGGCGATCGCCTCGCGCACGCGCATCAAGATCTCGTCCGAGCGCTCGCGGCGCTCGTCGTTCTCGGCGAGCGCGGCGTCGGCGAGCCAGTCATCCCAACCGAAGGCCTGACAGAGCCGCTGCCACATCGCATCCTCGAGGACCGAGACGGCGACGCGGCGATCGTCCGCGGTCATGAAGACGCCGTAGGCGCCCTCCGAGCCGGGACGCGGCAGCTTCGTGTTCGACCACACCGCCGCGGCATCGAGCAGCGCGAGCTCGAACCGGCGACCGCGGCCGGTGCGCGCGCGATCGTGCAGCGCGGCGACGATCAGCAGCGCCGCGTTCGTCGCCGACGCCAGGTCCACCCACGGAACGCGGATCAGCGCGTCGCCGTCCGGCAGACCCGCGGGCAGGCCGCCGGAGAGCGCGAGGAAGTTCAGGTCATGCCCCGGCTGGGCCGTCAGCGGGCCGCTTGCGCCGAAGCCCGACAGCGAGCAGTAGACGAGTCGCGGATTGATCGCCGAGAGCGTCTCCCAGTCGGCGGCGAGGCGTGTGGTGACGCCGGGCCGGAAACCTTCGATCAGCACGTCCGCCTCGGCGACGAGCGCGTGCAGCTCGGCGCGGCCCGCATCGCTCTTGAGGTCCAGCACGAGGATGTCCTTGCCGGCGTTGACGCGCCGGAACATCGGCGGGTCGACGAGCCGGCCGACGTCGCCGATCGGCGGCTCGATCTTCACGACGCGCGCGCCGAGCGCGCGCAGCAGCAGCGTCGCGAACGGGCCCGGCAGCTGCGCCGACAGGTCGAGCACCGTGATCTCGCCGAGCGGCTCCCAGTCGCTCACAGGATCGCCACCGGGGTCAGCGGGGACGCCGTCGACCCGACCAGCGTCAGCGGCAGGGCGACGAACAGGAACGGCCCCTCGGCGAGGCCGGCAAGCTCCTGCAGCACGACGTTCTCGATCAGTGGCACACCGCAATCGGTGAGCAGATATTGATGGACCGGGAAGACCTCGCCCGCGGCGAACGGCAGCGGCTCGATCGCGAAGTTGTCGCAGCCGATCGCGGCCACGCCGGCCTCCGCGAGCCACATCGCCGCAGACAGGTCGAGTCCGGGCTCGCCGTCGTAGTAGGTCGCCGAGTCGTGTCCGCTGCGCTCGAGCCAGCCGGTGCGGACGAGCACCACGTCACCGCGCTCGATCGTGACGCCGGACGCCTGCGCCGAGCGCGCAAGATCATCAGCACCGATTGCCTCACCGGCGGGCAGCTCGCGACTTCCGGCCACGTCGAGCAGCACGCCGCGCGCAACGATCGGGCCGAGCTTGTCGGCGCCGCAGCGCTGAGCGCCCGTGGTGCTGCGAATGCTGTCCTGGGAGTGGCCGCCGTAGAGCTGCTCGTCGTGCCAGACGTGCGCGAGTGCGTCGATGTGCGTCCCGCTGTGGGTCGGGAGCAGCACGCTGTCCTCGGCGAACTGGAAGCCGCCGGGCCGCTGTGCTCCGGCCGCGTAGTCGCCGCCGTCGCGATTCATGAAGCGGATCAGGCCGTGGCGATGGCCTGGTTCGGGCGTCTGAGGCCCGAGCGCGAGCCCGAGGTCGACGACGCGCCCGCGAGTCACGAGGCCCGCCGCCTTCAGCACCTGCTCGGGGCCGATGCCCGCCAGCGCCCCGCGCTCGTCGGCGTCGACCTCCGCGCCCATCACGCCGCCCGCGGAATCAGCGCCAGCGGAACGACCGGGGAGGCGTCCGCCCCCGGGATCGTGAGCGGCGGCATCACGAAGACGAACTCGCGCCCGACGACCTGTGCCAGGCCAGGCCCGAGGTTCTCGATGATCGGGATGTCGCGGCGCAGCAGCGTGCCGTGCACCGGATACGGGAACGGCGTCTCGCGCCGGTGCGCCGGACAGTCCGGCGAGATGATGTCCGCCCCGAGGATCCCGATGTCGCGCTCGGCCAGGTACTCGGCCGCGTCGCCCGCCAGGAACGGGTGGTCGTAGTAGCTGTCGTCGGTGTACTGCTCGGCGTACCCGAAGTACAGGAGGACGGCGTCGCCGGCCCTGATGCCCGGGTCGAGCGCGCCGAGCTCGTCGGCCCTCAGCTGCTCGGGGCCGACGCGGCGAACGTCGATCGCGACGCCGCGGCAGACGAAGCGCCGCATGTCGTACTCGTCGATGCTCGGCCCGTCGGGGAAGAAGTGCCGCGCCGCATCGACGTGCGTCCCGGCGTGCGCGACCATGCTCAGGTAGGTCGCCGAGATCCGCCCGCCGGGAACGGTGTGGGCGATGTCGAGCTCCTCGATGCGGATCTCGGCGCGCTCGCTGCCGCGCCACCCCGCCATCTCC
Source organism: uncultured Actinomycetes bacterium (assembly GCA_963821685.1). Taxonomy (GTDB): domain Bacteria; phylum Actinomycetota; class Thermoleophilia; order Solirubrobacterales; family Solirubrobacteraceae; genus F1-60-MAGs163. The sequence goes on from CAWGEW010000011.1 coordinate 181,931, forward strand.
GGCGTGATCGGCTGCGACAGGTCGACGATGTCGACGTCGACCTGCCCATCGGCGTCGAACCACGGCGCCTGTGCCAACCCGACCGGCTCCACGGCGTCAGACGCTCCGGCCGCCGTCGACCGGGATCGCGAGGCCGGTGATGAAGTTCGCGTCGTCGGACGCGAGCCACAGCGCGGTCGCGGCGACGTCCTCGGCCGTGCAGAGCCGTCCCAGCGGTGTGGCCTTCGCGGTGATGTGATCGCCGGCGCCGAACTGCGGCAGCATCGGCGTGTCGGCGGCCACCGGGCAGACGGCATTGACGCGGATCTGCCACTCGGCCAGCTCGACGGCGAGCGCCTTGGCGATGTGCACGGCCCCGCCCTTGGAGACCGTGTACGGGCCGAGGTTGGGACGCGGACGCAGCCCCGCCATCGACGCCGTGATGATGAAGCTGCCACCGCGCTGCGCCTTGAAGATCGGCACGATCGGCCCGTGCGGCGATGAAGATCGCACGCAGGTTGACGTTCATCGACAGGTCCCACTCGGCGTCGGTGACGTCCTCGATCGGCTTCGCCACGAACGGCACGCCGGCGTTGTTGAAGTAGACGTCGAGCTTGCCGAAGCGCTCGACCGTCTTCGCGACGACGTCGTTGACGGCGCTCTGATCGGTGACGTCGCAGACGGCCGTCAGCAGGTGCTCGTCCCCGTGCGCGGAGCGCAGCGCTTCGAGGCCGTCGCCGCGGATGTCGAGCGCGACGACGTCACCGCCCTCGCCGAGGAACCGCTCGGCCGCCGCCAGCCCCATCCCGGAGCCCGCACCGGTGATGATCGAGGTCTTGCCCGTCAGCCGCAGCCCGGGGGCCGAGACGGGAGAAGTCGTGACTTGTGTGCTCATGGGGGACCCACCTTGATCGCGATGTTCTTGAGCTGGGTGTACTCGAGGAATCCCGTGACACCCTTCTCGCGGCCGATGCCGCTCCGTTTGAAGCCGCCGAACGGCAGCTCGATGCCCGTCCCCGCGCCGTAGGCGTTGACGTAGACCTGGCCGCAGCGCAGCTCGCGCGCGACACGATGTGCCCTGCCGACGTCGCCGGTCCAGAGCGCCGGCCATCAGGCCGAACGGCGTCCCGTCGGCGAGCGCCACGGCCTCGGCCTCCGAGTCGAAGTCGAGGACCGCGAGGACCGGGCCGAAGATCTCCTGCTGGACGAGGTCACCGGCCGGATCGACGTCGTCGAACACGGTCGGCGCGACGTAGTAGCCCTCCGCGCCGGTCTGGGGAGCCTCGACGCCGCCGGTCAGCAGCCGCGCGCCGTCGGCGGTCGCAGCCGCGATCGCGCCGACCACGCGCTCGCGCTGCTCGGCGCTGATCAGCGGGCCCATGTCGGGCGCGTCGATCGCGGGGCCGATCCGCGTCGCGCGCATCCGCTCGACGACGATCTCGACGACCTGCTCGCGCACCGAGCGCTCGACCAGCACGCGCGTCCCGGCCGAGCAGACCTGGCCGGCGCTCCAGACGAGGCTCTCGACGACGGTCTGCGCGGCGAGCTCGACGTCGGCGTCGGCGAAGATGATCTGCGGCGACTTGCCGCCGAGCTCGAGCGTGACCGGCGTGAGGTTGCTGGGCCGCGGCGACCATCACGGCGCGGCCCGTCGGCTCGGAGCCGGTGAAGGTGATGCGGTCGACGCCCTCGTGCTCGACGAGCCGCGCGCCGGCCTCTGCGCCGAAGCCGGTGACGATGTTCACGACGCCCGCCGGCAGGCCCGCACGCGCGAGCGTCTCGGCCAGCAACAGCGGGCCGAGCGGCGCCTGCTCGGCCGCCTTGGCGACGACGGTGTTGCCGGCGGCGAGCGCCGGCGCGAGGCTGCGGGCGAGGATCTGGAACGGCGAGTTGAACGGCAGGACGACCGCGCAGACGCCCCACGGCTCGCGCTCGGTGTAGTCGAGGAACCCCTCCCCGAGCGGGATCACGTCGCCGCCGATCTTGTCCGCGAGACCGCCGTAGAACTCGAAGTAGCGCGCGGCCGCCTCGACGTCGCGCTCGACCGCGGGCAGCGGCAGGCCGCCGTCGAGCGACCCGAGCGGCGCGAGCTGCCCGACCTCGTCGCGGATCTGCCGGGCGCACGCGATCAGCAGGCGGCCACGGTCGGCGGGGCTGGTGCGCCGCCACGCGTCGAACGCGGCCCGCGCCGCCTCGACTGCGCGATCGACGTCGGCCGCCTTGCCGCGCGGAATGTCGGCGAGGTGCTCAGCGGTCGAGGGATCGACGATGGCGAACTCCTCGCCGTCGATCGCAGCGACGCGCTCGCCGCCGATCAGCTGTCGCTGCGCCACTTCGAGCAGACTCATGCCCTCGCAAACGTAACGGCGGCCATCAGCGCCGTCCGACTGGTCCGAACGACAGTCGCGGGCAGCATTCCGCGCGACTACGGTTGTCGCCTGATGCTGAACGGGAAGGTCTGCGTCGTCACCGGCGGCGCCCGCGGAATCGGCCGCGCGATCGCGGCGACGATGGCTGTGCGCGGTGGGCTCGTGGTCATCGGCGACGTCGATCCGGCGGGCGGCCAGGAGACCGTCGACGCGATCACGGCGGACGGCGGGCAGGCGGCGTTCGTCACCTGCGATGTGACCGACCGCGCTCAGGTCGACGAGCTGATGCAGGTCGCCGCGACGCGCTTCGGCGGGCTCGACGTCCTCGTCACGGCGGCGGGCGTCCACGAGACGGACATCGCCGGGGCGTACAAGATCGATGAACTGCCCGATGACGTGTGGGAGCGGGTGCAGGACGTGAACCTGCGCGGCACGTGGTGGTGCATCAAGGCTGCGGCGCCACACCTGCGCGCGTCGGAGCGCGGCCCCGCAGTCGTGACGATCGGCTCGACCGGCAGCGTGCTCGGCCATCCGAACTCCGCGGCCTACTGCTCGTCGAAGGCGGGTGTCCTGAACCTCACCCGCGCAGCCGCGGTGGACCTCTCAGGCGACGGGGTGCGCTGCAACTGCGTGTGCCCGGGAACCGTGCGGACGCCGATGATCGAGCGCTTCATCGATGCGGCCGACGGCGACCCGGCGATGCTCAGCAGCCTCGCGGCCGCGCAGCTGCGACCGGAGATGGGCGAGCCCGAGGAGATCGCGCGGCTCGTCTGCTTCCTCGCCTCCGACGATGCGTCGTTCGTCAACGGCACCGTGGTCGTCGCCGACGGCGGCAAGCTCGCCTGGCGCGGGACGCGCGCCGGCTGAGCGCGTCAGGCGCCGCCGCTCGCGAGCGCCGCGACGAGCTGCCGCGTGGTCGCCACCAGCTCGTCCGCGCTCGTCGCGATGCCCGGGACCTGCAGGACGAGCTCATCGATCCCGCGCTGCGCCAGGTCGCGTTCCATCCGCTGCGCCGCCAGCGCGACCTCGGCCGGCGTGCCGGCCAGCGCGATCTCGTCGACGGCGTCGTCCGGGACGAGGTCGCCGAGCTCATCCCAATCCGGCGCAGCCCGCCCCTGCTGAGCAGCGATACGCGCGCGGATCAGCTCCGCAACGGGCTTCCAGCTCGTGCCCTCGAGCGCCGGTCCGTACCCGGGCCTGGAGAGATAGAAGGCGATCTGCCGGCGGGCACGTGTGCGCGCCGGCTCGCGGTCGGCGTCGACCGACGCGATGCACCATGCAGCGATCGCGGGAGCCTCGTCGGAGCGCCGTCCAGCACCGGCCGCCACGGCCGGGAGCGCACGATCGTCGAGGTGCCCGCGCACCAGGCACAGCGGCGCGAGCAGCACCCGGTCACAGACGCGGCCGACGGTCCGCAGCATCGCCTCGTTCAGGCCGGCACCCGCGATTGGCGGCGGAGCGACGTCACCCAGCTGCCCGCTGCGCTCCCACGCAGCTCGCACGCAGCCGACGACCTCGGCCAGCCGCGTCGCGGGCGGCTCGAAGTCCACGCCGTGCAGGCGCCGCACCCCGCGCGTCCCGGTCCCCAGGCCGAGCACGAAGCGGCCGTGGGCGAGCAGCTGCGCGTCGGCGGCCGCGACCGCCAGCCCCTCAGGCGAGCGCCCGAACGCGTAGGCGATGCCGGTGCCCACGCCGATCGTCGACGATCCCAGGGCGAGGTAGACGGCCCGGGTCAGCGCGTCGCGGCCCGGGAAGTCGGTGGTCCAGACGCGCTGCAGGCCGGCGGCCTCCGCCAGGGCGGTGAGCTCACCGAGCGGCTCCAGGACGTCCGTCGCGAAAACGAGCGAGCGAGCGATCCCGGCAGCGTCGCGGACCGGCCTGCGCGGCGAACCTGTCACTACCGCCAGTACCAGGCTGGTCCGTTGACACCCCGGACCGGACACGGCAGACACAACCCGTTCCGCTAGCCGAGCCCGCCAAACGTGTCTATGGACGGTCGGTCCAACGCCGTTGTCATCTGCCCGATCGACATCCGTGACAACGCAACATGCTCGACTAGGGTCGCCGGGATGAGCGATACGACAAGCAAAGCGGGCAAGCTGGCGCGCAAGGACTTCGACGCCGAGCTGCGCGGCTGCAGGTCGAGCTGGTGCTGCTGCAGGAGTACATCAAGCAGCAGGGGCTGAAGGTCGTCGTGATCTTCGAGGGCCGCGACGCCGCCGGCAAGGGCGGCGTGATCAAGCGGATCACCGAGCGCACGAGCCCGCGCCACGTGCCGCGTCGTCGCGCTCGCGACGCCGACCGAGCGCGAGAAGTCGCAGTGGTACTTCCAGCGCTACGTCGACCATCTGCCCGGCCGCCGGCGAGATGGTGCTGTTCGATCGCTCCTGGTACAACCGCGCCGGCGTCGAGCGCGTGATGGGCTTCTGCACCGACGAGGAGTACCGGAGTTCATGCGCTCCTGCCCGGAGTTCGAGCGGATGCTCGTGCGCTCCGGGATCCTGCTGATCAAGTACTGGTTCAGCGTCAGCGACGACGAGCAGGAGAGGCGCTTCCAGGCCCGCGTCACCGACCCGATGCGGCGCTGGAAGCTCAGCCCGATGGACCTCGAAGTCGCGCGAGAACTGGGTCGAGTACTCACGCGCGAAGGACGAGATGTTCAGCCACACCGACATCAAGCAGGCGCCCGTGGTACGTCGTCCACGCCGACGACAAGCGGCGCGCGCGGCTCAACTGCATCAGCCACCTGCTGTCGATGGTCCCCTACGAGGACGTGATCCCGCCGCCGCTCGAGCTGCCGCCGCGCCAGGAGGACACGAGCTACGTGCGCCCGCCGATGACCGACCAGACCTTCGTGCCGGACGTCTACTGACCGGCGAGTGTGGCCGCGACGGCCTCGAGCACCGACTCGTCGCCGGCGTACCAGCTGCTCGGCCGCGGCCAGTGCGTGATCACGTCGGTGAACCCGAGCGTCCGTCGGCGCGCCCGACGGCGTCGGTGAACGCGTCGACGCTGGACAGCGAGAAGACCGGGGCCGCGTCGAGCAGCAGGTACCGCGCGACCGACGTCCTGTGCCCGGCCGCGGGCGTCGAGCGCTTCGCTGAAGCGCTCGGCGCGCTCGGCGACCGCGCGCCACCAGGCCTCGAGGTCGTCCGCCTGGCGCGCCCGTCGTGATCCAGCCCTGGCCGTACTCGGCGGCGAGCGCGATCGACCGCGGCGCGTTGGCCGCGACGACGAACGGCACGCGCGGCTGCTGCACCGAGCCCGGCGTGCTGCGGGCGTCGACGGCGTCGAAGTAGGTGCCCTTCCAGGTCGTCCGCCTCGTGCAGCAGCAGCTGGTCGAGCAGCTCGACGAACTCGCGGAAGCGGGCGACGCGCTCCTTCGGCGGCAGCGGCGTCGCCGCCGAGCACGGCGGAGTCGAAGCCCAGGCCGCCGGCACCGAGGCCGAGCAGCAGCCGGCCGTCGGAGATGTCGTCGAGCGCCGTGATCTCGCGCGCGAAATGGCACCGGGTGGCGGAAGTTGGCCGACGCCACGAGCGTGCCGAGCCGGATCCGCGAGGTCACCGTCGCGGCCGCGGTCAGCGTCGGCATCGCGTCGAACCACGGGCCCGTCGACGAGGTCGCGCCAGCCGAGGTGGTCGTACGTCCAGGCGTGGTCGAACCCGTACTCCTCCGCGCGCCGCCAGCGCTGCTGGGCCTCCGCCCAGCGCAGCTCGGGGAGGATCACGATGCCGAAGCGCACGGCGCCCGATCGTAGCCCAGCGACTATGGTCGGCCGATGAGCCAGCGGCGAGCCGGACCCGAGGCTCGCGGCGATCGCGCGGACACGCTGTCGCTGCCCGCACTCGAGCCGACCGACGAGGAGCTCGCGCTCGTCGAGCTGCTGCACGGCGATCCTCGGCCCGCGCCTTGCGGCGCTCGCCGCGTGCGACGTCTCCAAGCTCGCGGCCGAGCCGAACCTCGACCCCGGCCGCGCGCCGCGCGCCGTGAGCCGTGAGCCACCCACAGGACCTGAGCCTCCGCGAGCAGGCGCGCCAGATCGCCGTCCGGCGAGCTCGACCGCGGACGAGCTGCTCGAGCGCGACGCTCGAGCGCATCGCACGAGCGCGACGGCCCGCTGAACTCGACACCGCTGACGTTCGAGGACGAGGCGCGACGCGATGCTCGCCGCAGCGCCCGCCCGGCCCGCTCCATGGCGTGCCGCTGACGGTGAAGGACATGTTCAGCCTGCCGTGGCGCGGCGCGCACAACGGGACGGCGGACGCGCTGCTGCCGCCGCGAGCGCGTCGGGCATGTTCCGCCGGCTGCGCGACGGCGGCGCCGTCGTCGCCGGGCTCGCCAACCAGCACGCACTCGGCTGGGGCACGACGGGGCACCTGTCGGCGTATGGCGCGCACGGCAACCCGTGGGATCCGCAGCGCAGCCCCGGCGGATCGAGCGGCGGGTCCGCGGCCGCGGTCGCGGCCGCGGCTGATCGCCGGGTCGGTCGGCAGCGACAGCGGCGGCTCGGCGCGGATCCCGGCCGCGTACTGCGGCGTCACCGGGCTGAAGCTCACCTACGGCGGCGTCCCGCGCGACGGCTACACCGGCGCGCTGACGAGCCTCTCGGCCTGGGGCGCGATCGCGCGTGACGCCGCCGACACACGACTGCTGACCGGGGTGCTCCTGGACCGCCCGCTCGAGCGCGGCGCCGGCGACCGGCTGCGCGTCGGCGTCGTGCGCGCGCCGTACTGGGACGACTGCGACCCGGCCGTCAGCGCGAGCTGCGAGCAGGCGCTCGCCGCCGCCGGCTGGGAGCTCGAGGAGCTCGAGCTGTCAGCCGGCGAGCTCGTTCAGGCCGCGGGGATGGTCCGCACGATGTGCGAGTTCGTGCCCGGCGACGCCCGCGGAGGTGCTCGCCGCCGCCGACCCGCTCGCGCGCTCCTACGCGATGTACGCGCGGCTGTGGCCGGCGATGCTGCTCGCTCGCGCCGACCGGGTGCGCGCGCAGCTGCGGGCCGACTTCGTCGGCGGCATTCGAGCGGGTCGACCTGATCGCGTGGCCGACGGTGCCCGGCGCCCGCGCCGCTGCTCGAGGCGCCCGTCGTCGAGCTGCCGTCCGGACCGGTCCCCGCGGACGCGGCGAACGTGCGCCAGTCCACGGCCGGGAACCTCACCGGGGTGCCCGGGATCTCCGTTCCGGTCGCCCCGCACCCGTCGGGCCTGCCGGTCGGCCTGCAGCTGATGGCGCCGTGGGGCGCCGAGGACCGGCTGCTCGACGCCGCCGAGCACCTCGAGGATGCGACCGGGCGGGCGTTCGTCGACGCCCGTCCTCCGACGGCCTGAGGCTCAGGCGGGCAGCAGGCGCCGCTCGAGCCGGTCCAGCGCCTCAGTGTCGAGCCCGTTCCTCGACAGCCACGCGCGCGAACCGCCGAACTCGAGATCGACGATCTCCAGGACACGCTCCATCGTTCCCGGCGGCGGCGAGTGCTCGTGCGGCGCGTCGCGCCGCATGCCGTCGCGGTAGGTGTCCGACTGGCTGAGGCGCTCGACGATCGCCTCGATGCGCTCCTGCGTGACCATGTAGTCCTCGACGATCGCGTTGCGGTCTGCGCCTGCGGCGTCGAGCGCCATCGCGACGACGACGCCGGTCCGGTCCTTGCCGGCGGCACAGTGCACGAGCACTGCGCGCTCGGACAATGCGATCGCGCGAACGGCCGCCACGACCGAGTCCGGCCGTCGCTCGAGGTAGCTCAGATATGCCTGGACGATCGCCGTCTCGTCCGGGAAGGTGCCGCCGGGGACGAGGTACTGCGGCCGGATCGTCTGCACGTCCAGGTCGGTCAGCCCACCCGAGTCCGGATAGAGCGAGTGGTGCTCGACTCGAACGCCCGGCTCGCGGGTCATCGGGCCCGGGCCTTCGCGCAGAACCTCGACGTCCGTCCGCAGGTCGATCACGACCTCCAGCTGCTGCTGCGACGACCAGCTCACGGACGTCCGCGGCCGTCAGATCCTGCAGGTTGTCGGACCGCAGCAGCGCCCCCGGGAACGACGGCACGGGCGTTGGCCGCGCCCTCGAGGTCGATCCAGTCGGGCGCAAAGGTCACGCACCCATCATGAAGGTCAGGCCACCGCTGCGGCCTGCAGCGCGTCCTCCCTGATCAGGTCGGCGGCCTTCTCGCCGATCATGATCGTCGCCGCGTTCGTGTTGCCGCGGACGATCGTCGGCATCACCGACGCGTCGACGACGCGCAGCCCCTCGACGCCGTGGACCTTCAGTCGCGAGTCGACGACCGGGCCGATCGCGCAGGTCGAGGTCGGGTGGTAGATCGTCATCGTCTGCGCCTCGATGAACTCCCACAGCTCCTCGTCGCTCGCGTCCGGGTCGGGAGCGCTGAACGGGCCGGTGATGAAGCCCATCGAGCGCGTCCTGCTGCGCGATCTCGAGCGCGACCTTGGTCCCGGCGAGGATCGTCGCGCGGTCCTCCTCGGTGGTCAGGTAGTTGTGCTGGATCCGCGGCTTGACGTACGGGCTCGGCGTCCGCAGCGTCACCGCGCCGCGGCTCGTCGGCTTGACCACGCCGGGCCCGAACGCGACGCCGTGCTCGGTCGCCGCGCCCAGCCCCTCCTCGTGGAACAGGACGGGCGCGCAGTGGAACTGGCAGTCGGGCGCGTCGAGGCCCGGGACGGCTGCGGATGAAGCCGCCGGCCTCGGCGATGTTCGACGACAGCGGGCCGCGGCCCTCGGTCTGCAGCAGCTCGATGTTCTCCGGCGTCAGCGCCGTCATCAGCGACTCGTAGTCGGCCTTCCAGTTGATCAGCGTCATGCAGTGGTCCTGCAGGCCCTGGCCGACCGGGAGGTCCTGGCGCACCTCGATGCCGAACAGCGGCAGCGCCTCGGCCGGGCCGATGCCGGAGAGCATCAGCAGCTGCGGCGACTGGTAGGCGCCGGCCGAGAGGATCACCTCGCGCGCGGCGTGGACCTCCTCGATCGTGCCGTCGTGATCGATCTCGACGCCGCTCGCGCGGTCACCGTCGAACAGGACGCGCAGCGCCAGCGCCTCGGTGATGATCGTCAGGTTCTCGCGCCCCATGTTCGGGTGCAGGTAGCGCACGGACGTGCTCGCGCGCATCCCGTTCTCCTGCGTCGTCTGGTAGCGGCCGAAGCCCTCCTGGCGCGCGCCGTTGAAGTCCGGGTTGCGCTCGTGGCCCGCCTGCGCGGCGGCCTCGACGAACGCGTCGGCGACCGGGTTCATCGACCGGCCCTCGCGCACCGGCAGCGGACCACCGACGCCGTGGAACTGGTCCTCGCCGCGCTCGTTGTCCTCCGAGCGCTTGAAGTACGGCAGGACGTCGTCGTAGCCCCAGCCCTCGGCGCCCATCGCCGCCCACTCGTCGAAGTCGGCGCGGTTCCCGCGGATGTAGACCATCGCGTTCATCGAGCTGCAGCCGCCGAGCATCTTGGCCCGCGGCAGGTAGGCGCGGCGGCCGCCGAGCGCCGGCTCCGGCTCGGTCGAGAAGTCCCAGTCGCGGCGGCCCTTGAAGAGCGCGCCGAACGCCGCCGGGATGTGGATCTCGTCGTCGGTGTCCGCGCCACCGGCCTCGAGCAGGGCGACGGTCACGCTCGGGTCCTCCGACAGGCGCGCGGCGAGCACTGCGCCCGCTGAACCGGCGCCGACGATGACGTAGTCGTACATCAGCTTCCTCCTCGTGAACCGTCGGCCGCGCAGGGGACGCGACCGTCCTCGTTGTGGCGACGCTACCTGAAGACCGAGGCGCCGGAAGGCCTTCGGAGCGCGGGCGCAGCAGTGACACGCCCGCCCCCAGCAGCGACGTCCCGGCAAGCACCCACATCGCGACATGCAGGTTGTGGATGAACGGGTCGAGCGCGGCGGCCGAGAGTCCGGTGGTGAGCCCCGAGAAGATCGACAGCAGCGTCGAGCGCGGCACGGCGCTCGTCACGATCGCCAGCAGCAGGGCGATCGACAGCACCGAGCCGGTGTTCTGCAGCATCATCCGCGTGCCGCCGGCGATCCCGCGCCGATGCACCGGGACCGAGCCCATCATCGCCGCGGTGTTCGGCGAGTTGAACATGCCCATCCCGACCCCGGCGACGAGCAGCCACGTCGCCGTCACGGCGTAGGCGGTCGACGTGTTGATCATCGTCATTCCGGCGATGCCCAGCGCCGACACGACCATCCCCGACGCCGCGAGCCCGCGCGCGCCGTGCCGGTCGGCGTACCGCCCCGCGAGTGGTGAGCTGACGAGGATGCCGAGCGCGAGCGGTGCAAGCTTGATGCCGGCGACGATCGGATCGTCACCGAGCGCGCCCTGGAAGTAGAGGACGAAGACGAAGGTCAGTGAGAAGCGCGAGAGGCCGGCCAGGAACGCCGCGCCAGTCGCAGCCGAGAAGGCGCGATCGCGGAACAGGTCGAGGTCGAGCATCGGCGACCGCACGCGCCGCTCGACGAGCAGGAACAGCGGCAGCAGCACGAGCGCCACGAGCAGCGCGGCGACGGTCAGCGGCTCGTCCCAGGCGACGAGCGCGCCGCGCGAGATCCCGAACGTCAGCCCGGTGAGGCCGCCGACGAACGTCACCGTCCCCAACCAGTCGAAGTGATCCTCGACCTCCGGACGACCAGCTCGCGCAGGACAAGCCACGCCCACACCGTTCCGAGCAGGCCGAAGGGGACGTTGAACCAGAACACCCAGTGCCACGACAGCTCGACCAGCGCCCCGCCCAGCACCGGCCCGATCACCAGGCCGACGGCGGCGACCATCACGTTCGTCCCCATCGCGATCCCGAGCTGCTCGTGCGGGAAGGCGTCGGTGACGACCGCGGTCGCGTTGGCGAAGATCAGCGCCGCGCCCACGCCCTGCGCCACGCGCCAGAGGATCAGTTCGGTGCCGCCGCTGGCGAACCCCGCTCCTAGCGATGCGAGCGAGAAGATGAGCAGGCCCAGTACGAAGGCACGCCGACGGCCGAAGACATCGCGACATGCGACCGAGTGTGAGCACGAGCACCGTCGAGGCGACATGTAGGCGAGGATCACCCAGACGAGCGTGAGCAGGTCGACGCCGAGCGCGCGCTCGAGGTCCGGCAGTGCGATCACGAGCGTGCCGGAGTTCACCGTCGCGAGCAGCATCCCGAGGCTCGTACAGGACAGCGCCCACCACTTGTAGTGCTCGTGATCGGCGCTCACGCCGAGACGCCGACGCGCCATCCCCACCTCCGCAAGCTCGTGTTGACCTCCGAATCAGAGTACGCGGGCGTAGGCTGCGCGCGTTCCACCGACCTCGCATCCCACGACGCTCGCGGCCGAGCACGCGCAGGCCGCCGACAGCGATCGCCGGCTCGCCGAGCCCGTCGTCGAGGCGCTGCGCGAGGCCGGGCTGTTCCGCGCGCTGGTGCCCGCGTCGCTCGGCGGCCTGGAGAGCGAGCCGCAGCAGTTCCTCGACAGCGTGCGCACGCTCGCCGGCGGTGACGCGGCCGCCGCCTGGGTCGTCGCGGTCTGCGGCACCGGCGGCATGCTCTCGGCGTATCTGGACCGCGAAGCGGCGCTCGAGATCTACGGCGCAGGCGCGATCACGGGCGGCGTCTTCGCCCCGCGCGGGCGCGCCGTCGCGGACGGCGACGACCTCGTCGTCAGCGGCCGCTGGTCGTTCGCCAGCGGCAGCGCGCACGCCGACTGGCTGATGGTCGGGTGCCTCGTCGCGGACGGCGACGACGTCGTGCGAACGCCGGCCGGCGGCCCCGACGTACGCCTCGTCCTGTTCCCCCGTGACACGTTCGCGATCCACGACACCTGGGACGTCGCGGGCCTGCGCGGGACCGGGAGCAACGACATCTCGCTCGATGGCGCACGCGCGCCCCGGTCGCACTCGGCCTCGCTGATCACGCAGGCGCCGGTGACGGAGACGCCATTGCACGCGTTCCCCGCGTTCGGGCTGCTGGCGCTGTCGATCGGGGCCGTGACGCTCGGGATCGCGAATGCGGCGATCGGCGACCTCGTCACGCTGGCCGGCGGCAAGACGCCGACGGGATCAACGCGGCCGCTCGCCGCTCGCGCCGACACGCAGGCGCGCGTCGCGCGCGCCCGCGCCGCGGTGGACTCCGCCGCAGGCGCTGATCGCAGCGGCCGTCGGCGCCGCGTGGGACGCTGCACGCGCCGGCGGGCCGATCGGGGTGCAGCAGCGCGCCGCGCTGCGCCGCGCCGCGACCCACGCGACCGAGACCTCGGCGCGCGTCACCACCGACATGTATGCGCTCGCCGGCGGCAGCGCCGTCTACGGGTCCAGCCCGCTGCAGCGCCGCCATCGCGACGTCCATGTCGCCACGCAGCACGCGCTCGTCGGCCCGTCGACATGGGAGCTGACCGGCCGCCTCGAGCTTGCGCTCGAGACGGACGTCGGCCAGCTCTGACTCAGCCTCCTGTGAAACCTAGGACCTGCCGCGCGGATCCGCCGTCGAGCCCACGTCCGTGCCCGGACGGCCAGATCGACGTGATGACGGCGTCGCCGTTCGGGCAGCCGTGTGCGGCTCTGCACGCACGGCGGCCCGGCGTTCGAGATGAACGTGCTCTCGAGGATCCACCAGGTGTCGGGGTTGTCGCGGTTGGCGATCGCCGCCGCAGTTCGGCAGCAGTCCCTTGTACTCCGGCGCCGGGTACGGCCCCGGGATGTAGTCCGTGTTCACCTTCAGCGGCGTGAGCAGCTTCGTCGCGAACTTGTACGGAGCGCCGAAGCAGACGTTCAGCGCCGACACGTTCCCCGGGTAGCTCGAGAACGTCGTCGCGACGATCTTGCGCCGGTCCGCGGCGGTGAAGTCGACGGCGATGACGTCCTGCGCCCGCCGACCTCGGTGTAGAGCGAGCAGTCGAGGTCACCGCCGACGCCGATCGCGACGGTCAGGACGCCCGTGTCGGTGTCGCGTCGTTCGGGCCTTCGACCGCGGCGACGTTGACCTTCGCGTTGTTCGAGAGCGGGACCGTGCCCGGAGCAGGTGACGTCCTCAGCGCAGGAGACGCCGACCGGTCTCGATCTGGAACGGATCGGAGGTGACGGACACGGCGTCCGGGCTCGAGGCGACGAGCGTGTACGTGCCGCGCTGGTCGATCGACAGTCCGGTGTAAGGTCGCGACGCCGGTCGTCGACGTCGTCGGACGCGGTGCCGGACAAGTGCGCCGGGACCGCCGCCCGCGCCGAGCGCGGTGCGTGACCGTCGTCCCGACTGGTCGAGCGCATGCCGTCAGCCGGTCGAGCAGCTCGACCATCACCGGCAGGCCCGAGGTGTTGAACGGCGTGCCGGTGATCGGCGTGCCGGCTCCGGCATCGGCCGGCGCGGTCAGGTAGCGCAGCGTGCAGACGCCCGTGACGCGACGTGCCGAGGGCGCTGAGCGCTCGCGTCGAAGTCGAACGCGACGGTGCCGGTGAAGTCCGCGGTCGGCCTGGCCGGTCGGCGTCGGCCACGTGAGCGACTGCGCCGACGTGGCGCAGGGCGTGCTGACGGTGAGCGCGATCGTCGCGGACGCGCCCGGGGCGAGCCCGAGGCTGCGCAGCTGGAGCACGCCGACCGGAGACGCGTCGCGGTCACGCCGCGACGGCGGGCTCGTCGACGACCACGTCTGAGCCCGGCGGGCAATCGGCAGGTCCGCGGATCCGAGCGTCCTGCCCGCCGGCGGTGTTCTTGATCGTCACCTCGAGCGGTGCCTGCGCGCCCGTCGGCACGGACGCGGGCGTGGCGCCCGGGCCGCTGACCGTGACGGAGAACGCCGAGCGCTCGACGCGGAACGGCCGACGAGGTCGACGGGGTGATCCCGGCGCTCGTCGCGGCCAGCGTGTAGCCGACACCGCGGGTTGTTGATCGAGAGGCTGGTGAACGTCGCCAGACCCCGGCCGCGCGTCGGCGACCGTGGTCGTGCCCGAGCAGCGTGCCGGCCGCCGGGGTTCGCGCCGATCGCGAGCGCTCACCGGGACGCCGGAGACCGGCACGCGCGTGCCGGCCGCGTCGACGATCTCGACGGCCACGCCGGAGCGAGCGGGTCGTAGGCCGTGCCCGGTGATGGCGGCGCCCGGGTCGGCGTCGGCCGGCTGCGTGGCGAAGCGCAGTGCGCAGGTCTGGGTCACACGCGTGCGCAGGTCGCTGCCCGCCGTGACGAAGATGAAGCTCGTCCCGGAGTAGTTGCCCGAGCTGCTTGGCGGCGGGCACGGGCCACGTGTAGTCCTGCGGCGTGCACCGTGCCGGCGGCGGCCGACGTGGGCGCGCGCAGCGTGATCGTCACGTTCGCGCGAGCGTGCCGTGCGGGATCGTGATGTTGCGCAGCTGCACGACGTTGCCCACGACGGTGGCGGTCCCGCCGCGCGTTGCCGGGGGTCGCGGAGACGACCGTGCAGGCCGGCCGGGGCGGTCAGGTTCGCCGAGCCGATCGAGCGCGACGGGTCCTGGTTGCTGATCGTCGCCTTGACGGTCGCGTCCTGGCCGGCCGTCAGCCCTGCGGGAACGGTCCCGTCAGGGTTCGAGACGACCATCGTGTAGTGCGTCGCCAGCGCGCTCGGCGCGAGCACGAGCATCAGGACGAGCGGCGCGAACGCGGCGAGCGTTCGGCGTCGAGGCGGGTTGACGACGGCCGGCGATTCCAAGCACGGGCATGACCACGAGCACTTTCTTTCTGGGGGACCTCCTCGTGGTCCGGCGTGGGACATGCCGCACGGACCTGTGCGCAACCCTCTCGGTATCCATAACGGTTGTCAAGCCGGTTTCCGGATTGTCAACGAGCGACCGCGGCGTCGGGAGCGCCGCGACGCCGAGCTCGGCGATCAGCCGTCGCGCTCCGCGCGCGCCGCGCTCGCCGCCGCGTCCGAGGGCCGAGCAGCGCGTCGAGCGCGAGCGCGATCTCGTAGCGCTCGTCGCCCGCACGCGCCTCGCGCGAGCGCGTCCTCGAGCGCCGCCGTCACGGCCGCCTCGTCCTCGCCGAGCTGGCGCAGCGCGCCGCCGCGCACGCGCAGCAGCAGCGCGCGCGCGGCGTCGCCCAGTGCGAGCTGGCGGTCGGCCTCGCGCGAGCGCCTCGCTCGGCCGTCCCCGGCGAGCAGCGCGGCCTCGGCGAGATAGGCCTCGGCGAGCGCGGCGTCACCCGGCGTCTGCAGCTCGTCGAAGCTGCGCGCGCGCGCCGGTCAGCAGCTCGACCGCGTCGTCGTGGCGGCCGCGCGCGCGCCGCGAGGCGCCCGAGCAGCGCGGACGTGAACGCCACGCCGTGCTCGTCCTCGGTGCCGTGCCAGACGCGGCGGGCCCGGCGCAGGCGCTCCTCCGCCTCCTCCAGGCGGCCCTGGTCGGCCAGCACCTCGCCGATGTTGCAGTCGCCGTAGGCGGCCGCCCAGACGTCGCCGGCGCGCGCGCTGGCCTCGGCCGCGCGCGCGTAGAGGTCGACGCCTCCTGCCAGCGGCCCTCCCAGTAGGCGAACATGCCGAGGTTGTTCAGCACGGCGGCCTGCCGCTCGATGTCCCCGGCGCGCGTGTAGATCTCGAGCGCCCGCGCCGAGTGCGTGGCCTCGCGCCCGCGCCCGAGGTCGACGAGCGCCCAGTCGAGGTTGAACGAGGCGCGCGCGAGCGAGCAGCTCGTCGTCTGGCGACCTGCGCCTCGGCGATCGCGACGCGGCACAGGCGCTCGGCCTCGGCCGCGCGGCCCTGCTGCCGGCGCACCGCCGCGAGCGTCGTCGTCGAGCGCGGCGCGCTCGCGCGCGGCGGCGCGACCGTCGACGCCCTCGAGCGCGCGCAGCCCGCGGTCGGCCCCAGCGGATCGCCGCGGCCGTGTGCCCGACGCGCTCGTGGACCCAGGCCGTGCGGTGCATCAGCCGCGCGCCGCTGCACGCGATCCTCGGGCAGCAGCCGCCGCGCGCGGCTGAACGCGACGACCGCCGCGCCTCACCTCGCCGGCGCGCGCCTGCGCCTCGCCGAGGTCCTCCCACGCGTCCGCCAGCGTCGGCCGGGCGCGACGTCGATGCCCGCGCGCGGCGTCGAGCGCGCGGCGGTAGAGGTCGGCCGCGGCTGCGAACGCCGCGTTCGCCGCGCGCGCGGTCCGCCGCCTCGCGGGCGTAGCGCCAGGTCTTCTCGTGCTCGCCGGCGCGGTGGAAGTGCAGCGACAGCAGGCCGCCCATCTCGTCGAGCGTGTCGCCGTACTCGCGCTCCATCCGCAGCCCGACGGCCGCGTGCAGGCGCCGGCGCGTGCCGTACGGCAGGCCGCCGTAGGCGGCGTCGCGCACGATCACGCGGCGGAAGCGCAGGAACCCGTCGCCGTCGTCCTGGAAGAACGGCTCCAGGCGCATCCACGTCTGCTCGCGTCGGCGGCGGGACGTCGTCGCCGAGCACCTCGAGCAGGAAGCGCGGGTGGAAGCTCAGCCCGAGCACCGAGGCGCGGCGGATGATCGTGCGGTCCTCGGGGTCGAGGCGGTCGATGCGCGCCATCGCGGCCGCCTCGAGGCTCTCGGGCAGCTCGTCGCCGTCGCCCTCGGCCGCCGCGCGCAGCAGGTCGCGCAGGAACTGCGGGTTGCCGCCGGAGCGCTCGACGACGAGCTCCAGCAGCGTGCGGGTTCAGCGGCGCCGCGTCGGTCGCCGCCTCGGCGAGCGCGCGCGTGTCCGGCGCCTCCAGCGGGCCGGGCTCGAGCCGCGTCACCGCCGGGCAGCTGCGGCGCCGCGAACGTCCCGCCCTCGCGCCGCACGAGCAGGACGAGCCACGGCGTCGCTCTCGACCTCGCGCGCGATCGCGGCGAACAGCTCGGCCGAGGCCTCGTCGAGGTACTGGGCGTCGTCGCACTCGATCAGCGTCGGGCGATCGAGCAGCGCGCGCAGGAAGGCGATGACGCGTCTCGTGCAGCCGCGCGCGGCGGAACTCGGGCGCCAGCGCGTCGACCTCGGGGCGTGCTCGGCGGGTCGAGGTCGAGCGGCACCGCCAGCAGCGGCAGCCACGGGCGCAGCTCCGGCGCGTGCTCGTCGACGCTGACGCCGCAGGCGTGCGAGGACGACGTCGTCGGTGTCCTCCCAGCCGACCCCGAGCGCGCTCGCGCAGCAGCTCGCGCCAGGCGGCGTACGGCGTCGAGCGCGTGAACGCCTCGGCGGTCGCGTCGAGGCGCCGCACGTCGTCGGCGCGCGCTCGCGCAGCTCGTCGGCGAGGCGGGTCTTCCCGATGCCCGCCTCGCCGACGATGTCGACGAGCCGGCCGCTGCCCGGCGCGCGCGTCCTCGAGCGCCGCCGGCGAGCGCGCCGATCTCGTCTTCGCGGCCGACGAGCGGGAAGTGGACCGCGACCGCCGTGCGGGTCCGCGCGGAGATCGGCGGGCCGACCGACCACGCCTGCACCGGCTTCGGCCTTGCCCTTGGCCGCGAACGGCTCGAGCCGCAGCGTGCGGAAGTGCGTCGGCGAGCGGTCGAGCGCGCCCGCCGTCGAGTACAGCTCGCCCGCCGGCGCCTTCGCCATGACGCGCGCGGCGAGGTTCACCGCGTCGCCCATGACGCTGTAGGTGCGCCGGTAGCGACGGCCCGATGTCGCCGGCGAACACGTTGCCGCGATTGACGCCGATGCGCACCGGCAGGCGGCGCGCCGCGCTCGATCACGCGGCGCAGCGCGAGCAGCATGCGCTCCTCGTCGTCGCCGATGATGCGCGGCGCGCCGGCGGTCAGCAGCAGCTTGCCGCCCCCGTCGTCGACGTCCGACTCGAGGAAGCAGACCTCGTAGTGGTCCGCCGCGTGCTGGACGTCGCCGACGAGCTCGTGCAGCGCGTCGGCCGTCGCCTCGACACCCTCGCGCTCGATCAGCGTCGTCGGTGCCCGCGAAATGCAGGAAGGCGACCGTCACGTTGCGGTGCTCCGACGGCTGCCCGCCCGAGCAAGCACGTGGGCGCGCACCATCGTCGGCAGGCACTGCGCGACGGCATCGAGCGACGGGCGCGCGAACGTCGGCTCGTCCCAGGTCGCCGGCGCCGGGCGGCGCCGCCGCGAGCAGCAGCCCCGGGCCCTTCGGCGCTCCGGCGCAGCGCGCCGGGAGCTGCGCCGCGGTCTGCGGGCTGATCAGGATCTCGCCGGCGTCGGCGGCCTTCTCCATCCGCACGACGGTCGATGCCGCGGGCCCGACGAGCATGTGCGCGCGGTGCGAGTCGCCGACGAGGAAGAGGTGGAAGCGTCCCGCTGTGGACGCCCTGCGAGACGCGCAGCGTCACGCGCCCCGCGCTCGTCTGCAGGCGTCCCGATGCTCGCGCAGCGTGCGCGCATGCCCGGCCGCGGCCCGGCACGCGCGGCTGCGCGTGTCCCTCGTGCTCGAACAGCAGCAGCAGCGCGTCGCCGCCGAGCGTCAGCAGGCTGCCGCCGTTCTCGTAGGCGACGGTCAGGAGCGCGCTGAGCGAGCCGCCGATCGTCTCGGTCAGCTCCTCGGCGCCCTCGCGGCCGCGCCGCGCGAGGCGCTCGGACAGCGCCGTGAAGCCGGAGATGTCGGCGAAGACGACGGTCGCGTCGAGGCTCATGACGCGCGCGTCCGGGTCTCGCGCGAGATGCCGCAGCAGGACCCGCGGGACGTAGGGGTCCAGCCGGCGCTCGGGATCGGCGGCGCCCGGCTGAACGCGCGCTCCCGGCATCAGGCCGCGCCCCTTCAGGCCCCGGCGGAGCGGTAGGCGTCGGCCGCCGCGACGTAGCGATCGAGCGCGCGCTCGATCGCGTCGCGGTCGCCCGACGGCAGGTACCAGACGATGCGCGTGACGCCCGCCGCCGCGAAGCCGCGCGAGGCGCTCCGGCTCGGTCGGCGCGACCTGCAGCGTCGTCGGCAGCGCGCCGCGGCCGGCCTCCTCGCCCAGCACCCGCAGCTTCTCGAGGCGCGCGATCATCTTGTCGTCGTCGCCGAGGAAGTTCGGGTACCAGGCGTCGCCGTACTTCACGACGCGCTCGAGCACGCGCTTGCCGTTGCCGCCGAGCAGGACGGGCGGACCGCCGGGCTGGAGCGGCTTGGGCCAGCTCCACGTCGGCGGGAACGCGATGTGGTCGCCGGCGTAGGAGGCCTCGTCCTGCGTCCACAGCGCGCGCATCGCCTCGACGCTCTCGCGCATGCGGCCGAAGCGCCGGGCCGGGTCGACGCCGTGATCCTCCATCTCCTCGATGTTCCAGCCCGCGCCGACGCCGAGCAGCACGCGGCCGCCGCTGAGCAGGTCGAGGCTCGCGATCGCCTTCGCGGTGACGATCGGATCGCGCTGCGCGACCAGCATGAGCCCGGGCCGAGCTTCAGCGTCGTCGTCGCCGCCGCCGCGAACGCCAGCGCGACGAGCGGGTCGTACGTGCGCGCGTACTCGCGCGGCAGGTCGCCGCCGACCGGGTAGGGCGTGCGGCGGCTGACCGGGATGTGCGTGTGCTCGGGGAAGAACAGCGACTCGAAGCCGCGCTCCTCGGCCATGCGCGCGATCGTCGCCGGGTCCGGCGACTCGTCGGTGGGGAAGATGGCGACGCCGAAGTCCATTCCGGGATGTTCCCAAACCTTTGCCGCGGGTTTGCCGCGGCCGATCTAGCGTCGCGGCAATGTCATCACTCAAGAGCCGCCCCGCGGCGATCGCCGCTGCCGCCGCCCTCCTCGTCGCCGCCGCCGTCGGCCTGAGCGCATGCGGGAGCAGCTCGAGCTCCAGCTCGGCCGCGACCAGCACGCCGGCGAGCACGACCACGCCGGCCGCCGCACCACGGCCGCACCACCGGCGCCACCGCGATTCCCGTGACCCTCAGCGAATACAAGATCAAGCCCGGCCGCGACCTCGGCTCCCGCGGGCACGTCAGCTTCGACGTCACGAACGCGGGTCAGATGAAGCATCAGTTCACGATCATCCGCACGACCAAGTCGGCGGCGACCGTGCTGTCGAAGCAGAACCCGGACGACGACATCCCCGGAGCCCGCGGCGAGATCGCCTCGATCGCCCCCGGCGCGAGCAAGACGCTCGTCATCAAGAACCTGAAGGCGGGCCACTACGCGATCGTCTGCGCGCTGCCCGGCCACTACCAGGCGGGCATGTACACCGACTTCACGGTGAACTGACGGCGGCGATCAGGACGGCACGGGAAGCGTGCTGAGGCCGTTCAGGCCTGCGTACTGGCTGCCCTTGTAGCGCGAATCGGCGATCCCGGCCTTGAAGGCGGCGGTCGCCGACGCGCTGGTCTCGATCGGCCAGTCCATGCCGTCGTCGAACTTGTCGAAGTACTGCAGGCCCGTGGATCTTGGGGAAGCTGTGCGGGCAGCGCCGCGAACATGTCGGTGATCCACTGCGCCTTGGAGCCGCCGGCCTCGGTCGAACCGGTCTCGCCGATGATCATCGGCTTGCTCGGGGCGATCGTGCTGGTGATCGCGTCGTAGGTCGGCTTGAAGAGGTCCTTGAACGACAGTCCGCGGCTGGTTGAAGTTGTAGCCGTCGAGGCAGGTCCAGTCGACGTAGGCGTCGCCCGGGTAGAGCTCGCCGAGCGACTGCATCGCTGTGGTACGGGTCGACGTTCGGGCACCAGACCCACGTCGTGTTCGTCGCGCCGACGCGGGTGAAGATGTCGTGCACGTGACGCCAGGCGGCGACGTACTCGCCGGTCTGGTTGCCGTTGACGCCTTCGCTCCACGGGAACCAGCGGCCGTTCATCTCCCAGTTGAAGCGCAGGAAGAACGGGTGGCCCCAGGCCTTGGCGGCGGTCGCCCAGGCGGTGATGTAGCTGTCGTGGCGACCGGCGATGACGTCGGACAGCTGGTAGGCGGACTGGTCGCCGCTGACGGGAAGCGCGTCGTTGGCCCAGGAGAAGAACGGGATCGCGCCGTGGCCGTGGATCGTGTTGAACTCACCGGCGGGGAAGTTGTACGGCTTGCACGGCGTCGAGAAGCAGTTGGCGAACGGGTTGGAGAAGTTGACCAGTGAGACGCCCTTGCCGGCGTGCTGCTCGAACTGGTTGATCGCGTTCACGTCCCACGGCGCCTCGGTGCCGGTGAGGTGCGAGCCGATCCAGGCGCCCCAGTAGACCTGGCCGGCCGTCGCGGAGAGGTCGGGGTCGGCGCCGGCTCTGGAGCCACGCCCGCGGCCGCTGCTGAGGGGGCAGGGGCGCGACCGGGGCGGCGCCGCGCTGACCGGCGCGGCCGCGATCGTGACCGGACGCACCGGGTTTGGCGACGCGCTCGGCGGGCGGGACGCTTGCGCGCAGCCGCCTCCTTGATCACACGCCGCGTGACGCAGCGCCGGTCTTACGGGTGGCGCTGGCGCAACTTCTTCGCCGAGGCCTTGCAGGCAACGGGGACGCGGTGACCGTGCCGGGCCGCCGCACCCTGCGCGAGGCTTGGAACGACGAGGACGGAGAGCACTGCGACGAGCGCGAGAGCGGCAAGTTTGGAGAATGGGACTGAGCGCCGCACCGCTCCTGCTGTCGGCCCGGGGCCGCTGCGCAGCGAGGCGCACCCCGACCGCTGGCCGCATGTTCGACCAGGAGCTCTGTGAACGCCCTTCCTACCGGCGCGCCACGGATTCCCGCCGGGCGCACGCCCGCAGGTACCGGAGCATGTCGTTGAGGCCTCGCCGCAGCCGATCGTCGACCGCGGCCCTTCGACATCTCGCAGCGGACGGCGACCTCGTCGACGCTCAACCCGTCGAAGTAGCGCAGCTCGATGCACTCGCGCTCACGCGGCTCGACCGCATCGAGTGCATCGACAACATGCCGCTGATACAGCTCGGCGACGCCCGGCCGGCAGATCGAGTCGGCGACCGGCGTGAGGCCCGGCTCGCAGACGAGCGAGAGCCGGGCGAAGGGGGCGGCGACCGGCGTATTGGGGGAACCCGCCGGCCGCCTGCGCGGTCGTCCATGACACACGGCGACGAAGCACAGGAGGCATCTGGGTCCTGCCTCCAACGAGCTCCTCGCCGTGCGTCATGACCGCGTCGTCGTCACGGCGGGGTCAGCGACCGGCCCGAGACGTTC
>CAWGEW010000012.1:0-278459 GCA_963821685.1 uncultured Actinomycetes bacterium
ACGGCGCCGCCTGGTCCCCGGCCTCATGCCGGATCATCCGATCGTCCATCCATTTTCCTGACCGACGGCGCGTTCTACGCCGACGATCCGCACCCGCACTTCGACTGGATGCGCGAGCACGCGCCGGTCTACTGGGACGAGCGCCAGGTGTGGGGCGTCACGCGCTACGCCGACGTGATGCGCTGGCGTCGAAGGACCCGCAGACGTTCTGCAACGGCGGCGGCATCCGCCCGACGCGCCGCCGATGCCGTCGATGATCAACCTCGACGACCCGGCCCACAGCAGCGCCGCGGCCTGGTGAACAAGGGCTTCACGCCGCGCCGCGTGCAGGAGCACGAGCCGCGCATCCGCGAGATCTGCGTCGACCTGATCGAGCGCGCGCAGGCGCGCGGCCGCTTCGACTTCGTGCGCGACGTCGCCGCGCCGCTGCCGATGATCGTGATCGGCGACCTGCTCGGCGTCGAGCCCGGAGGATCACGCGCGCCTGCTGCGCTGGTCGGACGACTGATCCAGGGCGTCGGCACCACGCGATCCCGAGAAGCTGATGCAGGCGGCCGCGGCGTTCGACGAGTACATCGACTACCAGCGCGCAGGTGGTCGCCGACCGCCGCGCGCACCCGCGCGACGACCTGATGAGCATCCTCGTGCACGCCGAGATCGACGGCGAGCGGCTCGACGACGAACGATCTGCTGATGGAGACCCTGCTGATCCTGGTCGGCGGCGACGAGACGACGCGCCACGTGATCAGCGGCGGCATGTACGAGCTGCTGCGCCATCCCGAGCAGCTGCAGGCGCTGGCGCGCGATCCGCGCGCGATTCCCGCCGCGGTCGAGGAGATGCTGCGCTGGGTGACGCCGATCCAGAACATGACGCGCACCGCGACGCGCGACGTCGAGCTGCGCGGCCAGCGCATCGGGCGGGGCAGAAGGTGCTGCTGCTCTATCCCGCCGCCAACCGCGACCCGCGGTCTTCGGCGATCCGCACCGCTTCGACGTCGCGCGCACGCCCAACGAGCACGTCGCCTTCGGCATCGGCGCGCACTTCTGTCTCGGCGCCAGCCTCGCGCGCCTCGAGCTGCGCGTGATGTTCGAGGAGCTGCTGCGGCGCATGCCGACGCTCGCGCTCGCCGCCGACGAGCCGCCGCCGCTCCGGCCGTCGAACTTCATCGTCGGCATCGAGCACCTGCCGGTGGAGTGGCGGGCGGCGTAGCGGCGTTCCGCGCCATCATCACAGACCAGCCAGCGGCCCGAGCAACTTGAACAGGGCCGCCTTGAGCGGCATCTGGGTGGCGAAGACGGGCACCAGCGGCACGGCGGCGGCGATCGCGAGCGGGACGATCGCCCGGCGGCTCAGCGGCAGCGGTCGCATGCGACTGACCGCCTCGTACAGTGCCACGGTGTCCGCCACCGGGCCGATCTCGGGGGCGCCGAGCAGGCCGCCGTCGTCGACCGTCTCGCGCAGAATCCAGCGGCGCTCGAACAGGCGGCCGTAGTTGGCGAGCAGGGCGCCGATCGTCGCCAGGCCGCGGCGCTTGAGCGCCATGAGCGGACCGGCGAACATCGACCAGCGGCGCCAGCCCGAGCAGCGCGCTGCCGGCGACCAGCATGCCGGCGGGAGCGTCAGCTCGTCGACCACCAAGCCGTGGTAGAGCGCGTCGTGTCCCCAGTGAGCGGCGATCACGACCGAGCAGCCGAAGACGAACGGCGCGAAGGCGATCGGCAGCTTCTCGACGAAGCCGATGCCGCCGGCGCGATCGGGGTGCGTCGGCGCGAGGCGCAGATCGAGCCCGGCGATCTGCTGGAAGAGCCGCGTAACGACCACCAGGCGCCACAACCAGACGAGGAGGATGAGGAGGAAGATCGGCCGCGACACGCAGGTGTACCACAGCGACGCCAGCTCGTGCCCGGGCATCGGCTGCGCCCACACCAACTCGTGATTGTGATCGACATCCTCCCAGCCGACCACCGAGTTCGCGACCACCAGGGCGATGATGACGGGCAACGCCAGGCGGGAGTCGCGCAGCCGCGCCGCGCTGGGCGAGAATGCGGCGGAGGGCCGGCAGACAGCGACTCGTCGACGACGCCGGAGGCGACGAACTGCGGCAGCACGCGTCCGAGTGTCCGCTCCACCAGCCCTTCGCTGGCCAGGAACAGCGGCAGGGCGATGAGGAAACGGGCGTGGATGCCGAAGTGCCGCAGCAGCGGCTCCTCGGCGACGCCGGGCAGCAGCAGATGATTCCACAGCGCCCACAGCATCAGCGGCAGCCAGGTGAGCGAGATGGCGACGACGATGCGCCGCCCGGTGCCCATGCCGCGGCGCGGAATCAGCCCGATCAGGCGCTGGGCGCGGTTGAGCGGATCGCCGGTGACGAGCGAGAAGGCGACGCCGTCGGCGGCGCCGGCGTCACCGTCGCCGTCGGATGATCGCAGGCTCACTCCCATTCAGCGCCTCGAGGAACGACGCGAGTCCCGCGCCGACGCGCGGTCACGAGGCCTTCGCCGCCGCGGCCGCCGGAGCGTCCACTCGCTTCCAGGTGTCGTCGGGGTTGAAGGTCTTCATCGCTTTCGCCACCGCGGCGGTGTTCGGGCCGAGATCCTTCTGGAAGACGACGCCGTCCTGGTTGACGACGAACGTCATCACGCCGGAGTTGTCCCACTTCGCCGGATAGGCGACCAGCGCGAAGCCGCCGATCATCTTGCCGTGCGCGAGGTAGTCGTAGGCGCCGCCGGCGGCGGCAGGGCCCTGCGCGGTGAGGATGCGAAAGTAGTAGCCGTGATACGGATCGCCCTTGCCGGTGCCCGCGTATCCCTCCGCCCGGGCGCGGGCGAACAGCGGGCCGAGCGGGCTCTCCTCCTCGTCGGGCTTGGCGTCCCAGTAGAGGCCGTCACGCTTGCCCGGCGTGCTGGCGAGCTTCTGCGCGTAGTGCAGCAGCGGAGACGTGCTCCGGGTTGCGCTCGTAGTACTCGCGCTGCGCGTCGACGTACGCCAGGCAGGCCTGGATGGCCGAGAGCTCGTTGCGCGCCGATGCGCCGATCGAGGATCTCCTCCTTGCCGGCGGCGGCGTCGAAGCGCCAACCGGCGTCCGACTTGACCAGCGGGATGGGGAACGGCCAGTCGTCCTTGCCGATCTGCAGGACGGTCTCGCCGTCGTCGCCCGGCACCAGCGAGTGGGCCTCGTCGTAGGACTGCACGAAGTGATCGCGGACCTTCTGGTCGGCGACCGGATCGCCGGAGCTGATCAGCGGCTGCGCGCCGCTGCCGAGCACGGCGAGCACCGCCTTGGTGTCGTTGGCCTTGACCGCGGCGGCGAGCGCCTGCGCGGCCTCCTCCGGTGACGCGAAGCTGCGCTGGTGCCGAATCGCGGCGGTCGCGGCGCGCGCGCCGGGCAGCGCGAGCACCAGCGCCATGAGCGCCATCGCCGTGCGGCGTCGGCGAGGGAGCGAAGGCTGCGATCGCGATCATCGTCTGCTCCTGGGTCTGTGAGGCGTGCGGTTCGTTCTGCGAGTGCATCGCGCGCATGGCGATGCACGGCGTCTGCCAGCCGCCGCGCGCCACCGCCGCCACCGCCGCCGCCGCCACCGCGCTCCACCGCCGCCGCCACCGCCGCCGCCACCGCCGCCACCGCCGCCACCGCCGCCGCGACCGCGGCGCTCTGCCGGCTGGCGTGCCCGCGGCTCGAGTCTGCCCGCGTCTGCTGCCCGTTGCCGATCCCCTGGAAGGCGCCCGCCGCCGTGCTTGCCCGAGGCCGCGGCCGCTCGCCTGCCGCTGCGGCTGAGTCTGCGGGCGCTCGCTGCCGTCGCCGGCTTGCGCGCTGGTGCTGGCCGCGGTTCGCGCCGCCGGCGGCGCCGCGCCTTCGGCCGGCCGCCGCGCCGCGGTTCGCCGCCGCCTGGCGCGCGCCGCGATCCGCTCCGCCGGCGGGCTTGTTCTTGAAGTCCTTGGCGGCGCCGCGCGCGATGTCCTTGCGGCCCTGCTCGGCGCGGCCGCGGAACGCCTCGCGCGACTCGGCGCCGCTGCTGGTGCCGCGGTTGTACTTCTGCTGCGTCGCCGTGTCGCGGTACTGGACGCCCTTGCGGTGCTCGACGTTGTGCTGCCAGTTGTTGTTGGAGATGTTGGTGTGGTTGAAGTTGTTGTAGTTGTTGACGTTGACGTTCACGTCGTTGTGCCCGCCGCCCCAGCCCCAGTTGCAGCCGCCCCAGAGGGCGGCGCCGACGGCCATGCCGACGCCGAACGAGATCAGCGACGTCGCGGCGACGTAGCCCGGGTGGGTAGTAGGAGTAGGGCGGATAGGCGGGATACGGCCAGGCGCCGTAGACGACGGTGGGATTGTACGTCGGCACGTAGACCACCTGCGGCTGCGCCGGCTCGATCTTGATGATCGTCGGCGGCGGCGCCGGCTGGCCTTGGACGGTGACGTTCTGCTGCACGTTCGCCGGCGCCTGCTCGACCATCACCTTCTGCTGCTCGTTCGACTTGAGATTGCCCGCCGCCTCCGCCTTGGCGCGCAGGCGCTGCACGGCGTCCATCACGTCGCTCTGCTGCGCCAGGAACGCGTCGCCCGAGCTTCTGCGTCCAGTCGAGCTTGTCGTTCATCATCGTCAGCACCGGCGGAAAGGCGATGAGCGACTTCACGCTCGGGTCCCAGGTCTGCTGCTGCAGCGCGTCCTCCAGCGCCTTGTCCTTCAGCGTCGGAGTTCTGCCTTCTGCCAGCGCGCCGCCTCGACGATCTCGAGCGGATAGGTCGAGGCCATCAGCACCTGCGCCAGCAGGGAGTCCGGGTAGAGCGCGATCGGCGCGACCAGCTGCTCGAGCTCCTCGGGCTTGAACGTCGGCGCCTGCGGCGCCGCCGCCGGCTGCGTGGTCGTCCTCCGCGACGGCGGGTGACGGCAGCCCGTGAGCGACGAGCAGCGCCGCCAACAGCGCCGCGAGCAGTTTGTGCGGATGTCGCATGGAGCCTCCTCCTCGGTGAGCGATCCGGACTGGTTGGCACATGCCGGATCCCGCCCGCCAGCACCACCGTGTCGAGCGGCTACCACATACGACGCTGGCAGTCTCCCCAAAGACGATTCCGGTCGCGGGCGCCGTCCGGGTACCGCCCTCGGGCTGGCCGATCGTCGGCGGCGTCAGTGCAGCGGGCGCTCGCTCAGCCGAAATCGCGCGTATACGTGGAGTCCGTCGAGGACCAGGCGCTCGACCCGTAGGCCTTGGCCGTGTGCCGCCTCGACGACCGACTCCGCCAACTGCACTCGCTCCGGGCGAGGGGCCATCGGGAAGCAGATGCGCGTCCTGGCGCAGGCGAAACAGGTCGATCGACGGGAGATGGAGCTGCTCGATCACCTGGCGCAGGTCGCGATAGAGCCGGGGGTCGGACACGTCGCAGCTCCACCGCGTCATGTCGCGCACCACCAGCCGCGTTCGCTGCGGCTCGACGACTGGCAGGGCACAGAAGCGCTCTCCCAGCTCGGTCTGCGCGGACCAGGTGCCGGCCTGGTGGGCGGCGAAGAAGGGGATCAGGCTGAACTGATCGACGTACACGGCGTCGGAGTCGCCGAGGAAGCCATCGAACTGCGCCAGTTCCAGGGCCGCGGGCTCGGTAGCGACCAGCGCCACCTGGCGCCACTGGACGAGGGCATTGAGGAGCACCGCCACCCACACGGCGACGACGAGCCCGACGGAGGTGGCAGCGCGTCACGACCTCGTCGACGAGCGCGAACGCGGCGAGCGCGGCAAAGGGAAAGAGGATGAACTGCTGCCGCAGGAATCCGCCGAACGGGTAGCGGCCGACCAGCGCCGCTCCCATCATCGCGATGGCGATGATCGCCAGCGTGGCGACCGGCGCCGACGCCACCGCCCAATCCGATCGGCGGCGCAGCGTCCGAACCAGCCCCGCCGCGAGCACCGCCAGGAGGGAGACGACGATGGCGCGGGCGGTCGCCGGCAGGCGCGCGATCGGCAGCGGAGAGAAGAGGTCGATCTCGGCGACGACCGTGCGAGCGAGGAACGACGCGGAACCGCGCAGCACTCCCGCGGCCGACTCCACCTGATCGGGGTAGAACGCCGCCGTGTGGGCCATCGGCGCGTCGAATCTGGACATGTGTACCGCGTACGCCGCGAGGATCACGGCGGCGATGGGCATGAAGGTGGCGAGCTCGTGCCCTCCACTGCGCCCGCAGGCGCTGAGCGAACCATGTCCGGTATTGGCGATCGACCGCGGCGTACAGGCACGGTAGGGCGACGGCCGCGCCGACGAAGAAGATCGCCGCGTAGTGGGTGACGATCGCCGCGATGAGCGCGACGACGAACTGGACTCGCGTCTTGGTCGGGATGCGCCCGCGCTGCCGGGTCGATCAGGTCGAGATACGGCCGGAACGCGACCACCACCAGCGCCACGCTCACCATGTAGCTGCGTACCGCACACGCCATGACGACGGTCGGTATGGCGAGACCGAACGCCAGCGCGCAGAGGAGGGACAGCGCCGATGTGCGGAACACCCGCGCCGCGATGCGGCCGACGACATAGGTGGCCACGACCGCGGCGACGATCGAGAGCGCGCGATAGACCAGCCGCCCCGAACCGAACCACGCCACGGCGCGCAGCAGCAGAAAGAAGGCTGGAGGATGGGCGTTGTGCTCGACGTCCCTCCACAGCCGCGCCCACGGAGCTTCGCGGGCGATGAAGACGTGCCACCAGCCGTCGTAGTCGATCCGATCGTGGACGCCCATGTACAGCATCGGCACCGCCACGATGAGCGAGATCGCGGCGAGCAGCACGGTGTGGTGATGCGAGTCGTCAGCCCTGGCCACGAAGAGTCTCCGCCGACGCCGCACCCGGCAATCGGGCGCGGGGCTTACCACACTCGCACGGGCAACGCGCGCCCGTTCCCTCTCCCGCATCACCTGCGGGAGAGGGCGAGGGTGAGGGCTTTCATGAACTCCTCGTACTCGTCGTCGCTGCAGAACCCCATGACCCGCTCGACGCCGGCGCGGTTGTACCAGGAGCGGTCGAACAGCACCATCTCCCCGGCGGCCGGGAGCTGCTCGGCGTAGCGCTGGAAGTACCACTGCGACTTCTCACGCTCGGTCGGTGTCCCCAGTGCGACGACGCGGCAGAAGCGCGGGTTGAGGCGCTCGGTGATCCGCTTGATCGTGCCGCCCTTGCCGGCGGCGTCGCGACCCTCGAACACGACGACGATGCGCAGGCCGTTCTCGCGGCGGTAGCGCTGTTGGATCGCCAGCTCCGTCTGCAGGCGCTTCAGCTCCTTGTCGAACGTCTTGCGGTCCATCCCGTCCTCCTCCGGTTCCCTGGGGGCCGTTTCGTACACCACGCGGGCGAGCACGGCAACCGTTCGTGCGCTGGACGGTCCGTCCACTCAGACATAGAGTTGGCCGCTCCATGACTGAGATCGACTACGTCACCGAGCGGCACAACCTTATGGAGGAGCTGCGTCACCACCACACGGCCCCGACGTATGTCGCGCTCGATCGCACCGACCCGGAGAAGCTCTACTGGCGGGTCGGCGGCGAGCGTGGCGAGAACTGTCCGGACAGCTGGGCGGGCCTGCGGATCGAGTACGTGCCCGAGCACGATGTTCCGTCACGCGACACTCGTGACTGGCTCCGGCGCACCAACCCGCTCACGCCCAAGGACGACTAGCCGGCGCTACTTGCGATTGCCGTTCTTGATCGCGCTGTTCGCCAGGGCGACGAAGGCCTTCCGGCCGCCGAGCGCCTTGGCCTGGATCTGGTAGCGCACGCCCTTCTGGATCCAGGCGATGGAGGGCGGTGAGCAGGACGCACCGCACGAGAGCGGCTTGTAGAAGCCCTTCATGCCGAGCGCGAGGTTGACGTTCGTGGTCGTGTAGCCGAGCTTGGCGCCCTTCTCGCCTAGGAACTCGGCGAGGAAGCACGCGTTGCCGGAGCAGTTCTTCGTCCCGCTGAGTCGCAGCGTGTAGCTGCCGCGCTTCTTGTTGCCCGCGCCTGCGATGTAGAGCCGGCCGGTCGGCTCGTAGTCGAGGTTGATCGTCGATGGGAGCAGGACGACGACGCCGGAGTCGTGCGCCTTCGGGATGACGGTGCTCAGCCGTGTCGGAACGTCAACCGTGACCGCAGCAGCGGCGATCGCGGTCGACAGCAGGCACGCGAGGGCCGTCGCCGCGGCGACCGGAAGGCTGCGCCGCATCACTTGAGGTCCCCGCGCACGAACCGCAGCCAGCCGGGGATCATCACGATCGACGACCCAGGCGATCGTCCCGAGCGCGGCCGCGCCCAGGCCGTTCTCCGTCTCGCCCTGGCCGGACAGGCCGCTCGTGAGGTCGTGCGTCAGCCGGCCGAACCCGATGTTCTCGAAGCCCGGGATGAAGCCGATGATCCCGTCGAGGATGAAGGCGAGCGCAAGGGCGAGCGTGATCCCGCCGCCCATCGAGCGCGTGAGCAGCCCGAACCCGAAACCGACTGCCGGCGAACGCGAGCCCGCTCGGCACCTGGCTGAACACCCGCGCGGCGAGGTCGCCGTCGTCGAGGCTGACGCCCGCGTTCGAGGCGGCGATCTCGCTCAGGCCGGCGCTCGCAGCGGCCGCCGCCAGGCCGACGATGGCGGTGCCGACGAGCGCGCAGATCAGCTTCGAGCCCAGGACCCGGCTGCGGCTCGGCTCGGCCGTCAGCGTCCGCTGGAGCGTGCCCGAGCCGAACTCGACCGACGCCACCCACACGGCGAAGACGATCGCGGCGATGCCGAACGCCATCCCGAGCGCGAACGCGGGGATCGTGGCGTACTTGTCGACGTTGCCCGGCGGGAAGACGAGCAGCGCGGCGCCGACGATCAGCGAGATCGCGAACACGCTGCCGGCGGTCCAGCGCGGCAGCGCCAGGTAGCGGAGCTTGGCGATCTCGCCGCTCATGACCCCGCCTCCTGCCTCGGCGTCCGCGACGATCTTGAGGAACGCCTGCTCGAGCGTCGCGCGCTCGGAGCGCAGCTCACGGACGAAGATGCCCTCGGCCGCCAGCGCCCGCGTGATCTCCGACGGGATTCTCGCATGGTGCTCGGTCGTCGTCGATCACGCCGCCCTCGGCCGAAAGCTCACCGAGACCCATCGAGCCCGGAGCGCCGCAGCGCGCCTCGGACCTCCGACGGGCTCGACCTCGATGCGGTGGCCGGACGACGTCGCTCCGGCGATCACCTCTTCGATCGGTCCCTGCGCGAGCAGCTCGCCGAGCCGCAGACACGACGACGTAGTCGCAGGTCGCCTCGACCTCGGCCAGCCGGTGCGTGCAGAGCAGCGTCGTCGCGCCGCGCGCGGGCAGCGAGCGCACGAGGTCGCGGATCTCGACGGTGCCCTGCGGGTCCAGTCCGTTGGTCGGCTCGTCGAGGACGACGATGCGCGGATCACCGACGAGCGCGAGCGCGATGCCCATCCGCTGCCGCATCCCGAGCGAGAAGTTGCCGACCTTGTCGTCGACGCGCTCGGCCAGCCCGACCTGGTTGAGGATCCCGCGGACGTCGGCGTCGCGCGTCGACATGCCGTACGCGCCGACGCGGATCTCGAGGTTCTGCAGCGCGGTCGCGCCCATGTACAGCGGCGGCGACTCGATGATCGAGCCGACCTTGCGGACGGCGTCGCGGAAGCCGACTTCCGCCGGCCTCGCTGCCGAGGATCCGCGCGTGGCCCGCCGTCGGCTTCTGCAGCCCGAGCAGGACGCGCATCGCGGTCGACTTTCCCGCGCCGTTCGGGCCGAGCAGCCCGACCACCGAGCCCTCGGGGACGGTGAACGACAGCTCGTTGATGACGGTCCGGTCGCCGTAGCTTCTTGACGAGACCTTCGAATTCGATCGGGTGGCTCACAGACACCTTCGCGTTGGTCGTCCTATGCGATCACGCGGGTCGCGCACAATACGGACACGTCGGCGCTCGTCGATCACCGCGCTCCGCGGGATTAGGCTTCGCCGATGCCCACGGCCGATGTCGCGCCACTCGCGTCCCTCTCGGCCGCCGAGCGATCGCGCTTCTGGCGCGTGCGCTTTCGCGTCGGGGAGTGGCTCTCGCGCAGCCTCGTCGTCGTCCCGAGCCTCTACATCGTCGTCGCGCTGGCGCTCGCGGAGACTCGTCCCGAAGATCGCGGGCAACGGTGACGTCCTCTCTCTGCGGACTCGACGTCGACACCGCGCGCACGATCCTCTCGGCGGTCGCCGGCGGGATGATCGCGTTCACCGGGCTCGTCGTCTCGATCGCGGTCGTCGTGGTCCAGTTCGGGGCCAGCCAGTACACGCCGCGGCTCGTCTCGCGCTTCCGCCGAGACGCCGTCGTCAAGCACTCGCTCGGCATCTTCATCGCGCCCGCGATCTACGCGCTCGTGTCGCTGCGCATCATCGGCCAGAACGGCTCGACGGTCGTGCCGAGCGTGACGATCGATGCTGACCATGGCGCTGCTGATCGCGGCGGTCCTCGTGTTCTTCCTGCTCGTCAGTCGCCTGCTCGATCTGCTGCGCCCGCGCCGGGTGATCGCGCAGATCGTCGAGCAGGGCATGCGCGCGATCGACGACGTGTACCCGTTCGAGCTCGGACGAGACGCCGTCACTGGAGCTCGCGCCCCTGGAGGCCGGTCAGCGAGGTCGTCAACCACGACGGGCGCCCGGCGGTCCTGTCGGCGCTCGACCGTGCGCGGCTGGTGCGCGCTCGCGACGCGAGGCCGGACGTCGTCATCGAGGTCGCGGTCGGCATCGGCGAGTACCTCCCGCCGGGCGCTCCGCTGTTCCTGATCCGCGGCGACGGCACCGCGGATCGACGATCGCGGCAGCTGCGTCGGTCGGCGATCCTTGCGGACGAGCGCACGATCGCGCAGGATCCGGCGTTCGCGATCCGCGCGATCGTCGACACCGGCGCTGCGCGCGCTGTCGCCCGCGGTCAACGACCCGACGACCGCCGTGCAGGCGCTCGACGGGCTCGAGACGCTGCTCAGCATCCTCGCCGAGCGCGACCTCCAGCGCGGCCGGATCGCGGACGCGGAAGGCCGGCTCCGGCTGCTCTATCCGACTCCCCGCTGGGTCGAGTTGCTCGACCTCTCGCTCACCGAGATTCGCCACTACGGCGCGGACTCGCCGCAGATCGCCCGCCGGCTGCGCTCGCTGCTGCTCACCCTCGAGCTCCAACGCAGCAGAGGTCCGCCAGCCCGCACTCGACGATCAGATCGCCCGGCTCGACACTGCGGTGCGCGCTGCATACCCCGACCCCGTGGAGCGCGCCCACGCCGAGACCCCCGACCACCTCGGGATGGGATCTGCGCGGCACAGAAGCCCAACTGGCGCGTGAGCCGTCACTCGAGCGGGAAGGTCATCCGCAGCAGGGTGCCGCCCTCGGGCCGGCGCTGAACCTCGAGGCTGCCGGTGACCCGATCGATCATGTTGAGGCCGAGCCCGCACCACGGCCCGGTCTGGTCGCTCGGGCTGATGCCGTACCCGCGGTCGCTCACGCAGACCTCGAGCCGGGCCGGATGGCGGTGTGCGGTGACCTCGACGTCGCCCCCCGCGTCTGCATAGGCATGCACGACGGCGTTGGTGAAGGCCTCTGAGACGGCGAGCGCGACGGCGTGCGGGTCCGCGCCGAGCCACCTGGCGTGGGCCGCGACGACGTGCCGAGCGTGGGCCACGTACTGAGGGCTCGCGGGGAAGCGCCAGCAGGCGGATGTGGCCACACGGAGTCACTACCCGTGGGGAGATGCCGTGACACGTTCGCTCTCGCTCGCGGGCTCATTTCGAGGTGAAGATCACCCGACGGCCCGGCCGGTCTCTGGTAGAAGGCGCCGATGCACTTTCGCCTCGCCTGGGCCATCGTGATCGCTGTGCCCCTGATCGTGGCCTGGGGCGGGTCGATCGCCGCTGCGTCGACGATCACCACCTGCACCCGTGCCGCTGTCGCCGACGCGGTGGCCGCCGGCGGCTCGCACACCTTCGCCTGTGATGGGCGGATCGTCATGAGTACGCCGCTGAGCGTCGGGACGACCGTCTCGTTCGACGCCGCCGGCCGCGACGTGACCTTCGCCGGCGGGAAGCCCGGCTTCGACACGACGACCGCGTACTCCGCCTCGGACAACCGCGTCGTCAAGGTCACGCCGACCGGCAACCTCACCCTGACGGGGATCAACGTCGAGGACGGCCTGTTCGTCGGCGGCCCGGGCGCGGCCGGCCAAGACGGCGCCTCGGGCACATCTGGGGCGTTTCCCGGCGGAGCGGGAGGCAACGGCATGACGAGCGGCGCCCCGGGGACGACGGCGCCGGCCTCGCGCGGCGGCTGCATCCTCGTGGAGGCGGGCGGCCGCCTCGTCCTGCGCGCGCTTGCGGTGCGTCGCTGCCAGGCCGCGTCCAGTCCGAGCGGCGCTGCCGGAGTTGCGGGCGGCGGTGGTGCGGGCGGCGCCGGCACCACAGGGGCCAGCGGCGTCAGTGGCACTGGCCAGAACGGCGAGCGCGGCGGCAACGGCGGCAGCGGCGGTAACGGTGTACCCGGTGTGGCGGGCGTGGCCGGGTCCCCGGCCGAGGGCGGCGCCATCTACAGCCTCGGCACGCTGGACGTCGGCGACGTGCGCTTCGAGGACAACCTGGTGCGCGGCGGTCGCGGCGGCTACGGCGGCCAGGGCGGCGGCGGCGGCAGCGGCGGTCGCGGCGGGAATGGCGGGAACCCGGACCCCACCGGCGGGACCGCAAAGGGCGGCGACAGCGGAACGCCCGGGGCGCCCGGGCTCGCGTATCCCGGTGGCCCCGGCGGCGTCGGTGGGGCCGCACATGGCGGCGCGGTCTATGCGGGCGGTGAGACCTCGATCGCCGGTTCGCACTTCGCGCGCAACGCGGCCTACGGAGGCGCATCGGGACGCGGCGGGGAGGGCGGGGACGGCGGTCAGGCCGCGAACGGGACACCCGGTCGCGTGCAGCTCGGCAGTGGGGCAGGAGACCCCGCCTGCGCCGTCCCGGGTAACCCGGCCCAGTACCGGCAGTGTGGGCAGTACACGTTCGGTGGCGCCTCCGCGGGATCCGATGGCGGGGCCAACGGCAACGGCGGCGACGCGCTCGGCGGCGCCGTGTTCTTCCAGGGCGTCAAGCCTCGCCCGGTCAACACGACCAATGACGCCAACAAGGTGGAGGGCGGCAGCGACCTCGCAGCCGAATGCGCCAGCGTGAACTACTTCTACGGCTGCGCGCCGGGCGGGACCGGCGGTCAGATCCTCAGCCTGGGGTGCTTGAACGCCGTGGTCCCCTGCACCTTCGCCCCGGGCGGCTTCAGGGGCCTGCTCGGCAAGCCCGGCATGGCCGCCGACCCGGACGTCGCGTCCGACCAGGTCGCGGGACTGAGCGTGCTCCTGGACGGGTTCGAGTCCGGGCCCGACGAGGTCACGCTGACGTCGACGTTGCGCAACCTGTCGACCGACGGCGCGGTCACCGACCTGGTGTATCCGGGCGGCGCGAATGCCGGACTGATCTTCAACACGGCGCCGTACTCGCCCGAGAATCGTGGTGCGCTGGCGTTGTTCAGCGGCCCGCTCCCGTCGTTGCCCCCGTCGCTGGCGCCGACCGCGCAGAGTCAGCACGGCTACGTGGTCCGTGTGACCAAGCAGGGCGTCGTGATGGTGCGCGCCCGCGCGGACGGCCGCGATGCGTCTGGCCGCGACGTGTCGGCGACGAGCTACGTGGAGATCGCCGCGACGCCGTACACGCTGGACCAGGTGCAGGCGCAGGCCGTGTTCGCGGGGGCGTACACGTCATTGGCTGACGGGATTCAGGCAGACGCGGCCGCGGCGATCACGCGCTCGATGAACAAGGTCGAGTCGGCGATGAAGCGCTTCGGCCCGGACAGCGCGGACAAGGACCTGAAGCGCAACACGCCGTCGGAGGATCTGCTGGCCGAGCTCTACGGTCTGCCCGCCGGCAGCCTCGACTTCCTCCCAGACAAGGTCGCGTCCTACCTGTTGTGGTCGGAGGCTCGCAGCCAGGGCGAGTGGAAGTCCTGGAAGAGTCGGATCAACAGTCTGGCCAGCGCGACGGTGAAGGAGCCGCTGCAATTCTGGGACAACCAGATTCGCGGGTCCGATCCGGCGACGAAGTTCAGGTTCGGCCAGGAGCTGTGGAAGATCGCGGGTGAGAAGAAGGCCGGGCTGCAGGGGTTCTCGGCCGATGCGTGGAGCCTGGTGTCGACCAAGTCCGCCAAGGAGGTCTTCGACGGGATGCCCGGACTCGTCGGCGAATACCGCGACGCCGTCAAGGGCGCGGTCAAGAAGGGGCTGACGATCAGCACCGCGAAGGCCAATCAGATCGCCCGGGAGTTCCGCGAGGGCGACAGTAGAGGGATCAAGGCGTCGGCCGAGTGGTTCGCCGACGGTGAGGTCTCAGTGTCTGCCGCCATGGCGAAGGGGGCGATCAGCAACCTCGTCGGCACGCAGCTCAGCACCATCGTGCGCGTGAAGAAGGTGGTCGCCCCCCAGGCCGCGGCGATCGAGGCGGCCGAGGACATCCTCGGTGGTCACGGCACGCTGGCCGACCTGATCCCGCGCACGATCACCGACGGCCTGGCCGCGCCGACCGCCAAGCAGCTCGGGATGAGCGCCGCCGACGAGGGGCTGATCAGCGGCGTGCTCGACTCGCTCGAGGACAAGGCGGCTCGCCTGGGCTACCCGGGCCTCGACCTCGAGGCGGCATTCCGATCGCGCGGGTACTCGGCTCCCGGAGCTATCGGGAAGGTGCAGTACATCAAGGGCAAGACGGGCGCCGCGATCGATCTGCTGCTCGGCATGCACAAGTCCGGGCTGGGCAACAACTCGATCTACAAGCCGAGCCTGCCCAAGTTCTTCAAGGACCTGCCGAGCGAGATCCGAACCGCGCTGAAGCTGCGCCTGGCCGAGCAGGCCGAGGTGTACGAGCAGTGGGCGCTGGCGTCAAAGGGCAAGAAGAGCAAGCTGACCGAGATGTTCAAGGCGACCGGCAAGAAGGGGAACACGTTCGTCAACGAGGTCGCGGGTGAGGTCGCCGACAAGACGTTCATGCGGCTGGCCGAGCGCAAGGTCGGGAACACGACGATCCTGCTCTACAAGGACCTGGTGGTCAACGGGACGAAGATCGTCGAGAACACGCTCACGTCGATCGGCTCAGACTTCGACGGCCTGTACCTCGGGCTCAAGAACGGCCTGAAGCTGCCCGCCGGCGTGGTGAACGGGCTCTGGATCGAGGCCAATCAGCAGTTCGCCAAGCTCGCGCGCGACAAGGGCTTCGCCTGGGGCTTTCACGGGTTCTCCCGCGACGCGTTCGACTTCGGTGACAAGCTGTTTCAGAAGACGGTCTGGCAGTACATCGCCGAGGGGCTGCCCGAGGCCGACGCGCGACGCCTGTTCGGCTACAAGTCCGAGGACGTCCTGAGCAAGATGACCTTCGGCCAGTACGCCGTGAAGGTGACGAAGGAGGGGGCGACCACGGGCGTGCTGGCACCCTAGGCCGCCTCGCGGTCCCAGGCACCCTCGAGCGGAAGGCTGCGCAGCTCGAACTTCTGGACCTTCTCGGTCGGTGTCTTCGGCAGCTCGGGAACGAGGCGCACGTAGCGCGGGACCATGAACGACGCCATCCGCTCGGTGCAGAACTCGACCAGCGCGGCGGGCTCGACCTGGTGGCCGTCACGCGGGACGACGACGATCATGACCTCGTCCTCGCCGAGCTCGGACGGGACGCCGACGGCCGCGCTCTCGGCGACATCGGCATGCGAGTTGACGACGCGCTCGATCTCGTACGAGGAGATGTTCTCGCCGCGGCGGCGGATGCAGTCCTTCAGGCGGTCGAGGAACTCGAAGTAGCCGTCCTCGTCGCGGCGGCCGCGGTCGCCGGAGTGGAACCAGCCGCCGGCGTTCGCCTGCGCGGTCGCGTCGGGGTTCTTGTAGTAGCCGAGGAACATCGTGTTGGGCTGGTCGCTGCGACAGACGAACTCGCCCGGCTCACCCGGGTCGCACTCCGTCCCGTCCTCGCGCTGGATCTGCACGTCGGACCAGCTGACAGGCACCCCGCAGCGGCCGACGCGGACGTCGTCGGTCGGGCTCGCGAGGCAGACACCCGCGGTCTCGGTGAGCCCGTAGATCTCGACGAGGTGGATGCCGAAGCGCTGCTCGAACTGCTTCCAGAGCTGGGCCGGTGCGGAGCTGCCGGTGGCGATGCGCACCGGGTTGTCCGCGTCGTCGTCGCGCTCGGGCTGCTTGAGCAGGATCGTCAGCATCGCCCCGATGTAGTTGAAGACCGTCGCGCCGTGACGGCGCATCTCGTCGAGGAAGCCGGAGGCCGAGAACTTCGCGGTCATCACCGCCGGCAGGCCCGACAGCAGCGACGGCACGATCGTGATCGACTGGGCGTTGATGTGGAACAGCGGCAGGCAGGTCCAGAGGCGGTCGTCGGCCCGCAGCCGGACGTAGCTCTGCGCGTACTCCAGCCCGGCGGCGACGTAGGCGTTGTGGCAGGTCATCGCGCCCTTCGGCAGACCCGTGGTGCCGGAGGTGTAGAGCACCGCCGCCAGGTCGCCGGGCTGGACATCGGCACGCGGCGCCGCCGAATGGCGCTCGGCGAGCAGTGCGTCGAGCGAGTCCCAGCGCCGGTCGGCCTGCCCGCCGCGGACGAGCGTGTGCGCTGGGCCGGTGCCTGCGGGGAACGCGTTCTCGAAGGCCTCGCGCAGCGGCTCGTCGACGACGGCGACGCGCGCGTCGCAGTGCTCGACGATGTAGCGCAGCCCGTCGCCGCGCAGCGCCGTGTTGACGGGGACGAGGACCGCGCCGAGCAGCGTCGTCGCGAACCACAGATCGATGAACTCGAGGCTGTTCGGCAGCATCACGGCGACCTTGTCGCCGGCGCCCACGCCGAGCGCCGCGAGTGCGCCGGCCGCGTTCTCTGCGCGGGTCAGCGCCTGCGCATAGGTCAGCTGCTCGCCGCCGAGCCAGAGGAAGTCATCGTCGGGCGTCGCGGCGACGCGCGCGTCGAGGATCTGCGGCAGCGTGCACTGGTCGCCGATCCGGGCGACGTAGTCCGGCGGTGCGGGGGACGGCATGGCGTGATCGTCCCATGAGGACGGCTGACGGAAGCGCTAGTCACGGGCTCAGCAGCGCGCCGTCGACGTCGGTCGATGCGTCGGCTCGGCGACGGGCGCAGCGCTCTGGGCCGGCAGGTAGCGCCAGGCGATGACGGCGCCGAGCGCGGCCGACGACGCGCGACCACGATCGACGCGCGCGACATCGCGTGGACGAACGCCTCGCGCTGCGCCGCGACGTCGGCGACGCTCGGGCCGATCTGGACGGCGGCGCCGAGCGACTCGCGGGCGGCCGCGGCGACGGGTGCGGGGACGTCGTCCGGGAGTGCGCCGCGCAGCTGGCTCGCGTAGAGCGACGACATGATGCTGCCGACGATCGCGACGCCGAGCGCGCCGCCGAGCTCGCGCGTCGTGTCGTTGACGGCGGACCCGATGTTCGCGCGCGCCGGCGGGAGCGAGCCCATGATCGACTCGGTCGCCGGCGCGCCCGCGAGCCCCATGCCCGCGCCCATGAACAGCAGCGCGATCGCCGAGCCGGCCGTAGCCGCGTGTCGATCGGTGATCGTCGCCGCGATCGCGAGCCCGGTCGCGAACAGCAGCATCCCGACGCGTGACGACGCGCTTGGTGCCGAAGCGCGCGACGAGCTTCGACGACAGCGGCGCGAACACGATCATCGCCCCGGCGTACGGCAGCATGCGCACGCCGGCGGCCGAGCGGCGAGTAGCCGAGGACGAACTGCAGGTACTGCGTCGACAGGAAGAGGAACCCGAAGAGCGCGAAGAACAGCACCATGATCGTGGTGCTGGCCGCGGTGAACCGCGGGTCCGGAACAGCGCGCACGTCGAGCAGCGGCTCGTCGACGCGGCGCTGCCAGACGACGAACGCCGACCAGCGCGACGACGGCGAAGCGCGCCGGCGCGCGAGCACCGGGCGCGAGACGTCCAGCCCTTGCTCGGGCGCCTCGATGATCGCCCAGACGCAGCGCGACGAGCCCGGCGCCGGAGAGCGCCGCGCCGGTCCAGTCGATCCGCCGCGCGACCGGGTCGCGCGACTCGGGGACGCAGCCGGCGCCCGGCGACGAGCGCGATCACCGTCATCGGGACGTTGACGATGAAGATCGAGCCCCACCAGAAGTGGTCGAGCAGGAAGCCGCCGACCACCGGGCCGAGCGCGACGCCGAGGCCGGCGGTCGCGGCCCAGATGCCGATCGCCATCGCGCGCTCGCGCGCGTCGGTGAAGACGCTGATCAGCAGCGACAGCGTCGCCGGCATGATGAACGCGGCGCCCGCGCCCATCACCGCCCGCGCGAGCGATCAGCTCGTCGACGCCGCCCGCGTAGGCGGCCGCCGCCGACGCGGCGCCGAACACCGCCAGCCCGCAGAGCAGCGTGCGCCGGCGTCCGTAGCGGTCGCCGAGCGCGCCGGCGAGCGAGCAGCAGCCCGGCGAACACGAGCGTGTACGCGTCGACGACCCACTGCAGCTGGCTCACGTCCGCGTCGAGCTCGCGCACGAGCGTCGGCAGCGCGACGTTGACGATCGTGTTGTCGATGACGATGACGAGCAGGCTCAGGCAGAGCACGCCGAGCGCCAGCCAGCGGTCACGCGGCCGGTCATGACGCGCTCTGCAGCTCCGCCGGCACGGCGCCGCGTCGCTCGTGGACGAGGATCACGACGCCGAACGCGATCAGCCAGACGCTCCAGAGGACGTAGCCGAGGAAGTTCGCGGTGTCGATCGACCGGCAGGTCCGAGCGGCGAGAACACGCCGACGAGCGACGAGCGCCGCGGACAGCGCCGCCGAGCACCGGGAACCAGCGTCCGGCGAAGCGCGCGGCCGAGCGCGACGATGACGAGCACCGTCCAGGTCGCGGTGAGCAGGTAGCCGAGCGTCTCGCCGATCGCGGTGCCGAGGATGTCGCTCGCCGTGGTGAACGCGTCACGGCCGTCGCCGCGACGCCGGCGTTGCTGCTGGCCGCGTCGGACGGCGTAGCCGGGGACGAGGATCGGCCAGCGCAGCAGGCCGATGACCTGCACGACCGCCGCGGCGATGCCGACCGGCACCGCGATCCGCATCGCGCGGTGCCGCCGAGAGCCGCCCGACGCCGATCGCGATCGGGGCGAGCAGCGCCGGCGGAGAGCGCCAGGACGGTGAACCAGCGCGCTGACGGCGCCCTGGTGGTCGCGGAAGACGGCGAGCACCTCGCCGGCCGGCTCGTCGAGCACGTCGGGGTAGTTGAAGATCGAGCCGAGCGCGGTGAAGCCGACGTTGGCCAGGACGGCGGCGAGGATCAGCAGGGACTGCGGTGAGCTTGCGGTTCATGACGCTCCTCCTTGGGTCGGGTCGGGGCCGTGGCGGTGGCTGGCGCCGGCGATCCAGGCGACGAGGACGTTGTCGGGGTGGTCGACGAGGTGGTCGCGAGCGAGGGCGTCGACGAGGTCGCGATCGCCGCGCAGGTGCGCGGCGGCGATCGCGACGAGCTGGCGGTCGCGGGTCGTCGCCGCGAGCCGCTCGCGCCCGGGCCATGCAGGTCGTCGCCGTCGGGCGCGAACAGCGCCGCCGCGACGAGG
Organism: uncultured Actinomycetes bacterium; assembly: GCA_963821685.1. GTDB lineage: Bacteria > Actinomycetota > Thermoleophilia > Solirubrobacterales > Solirubrobacteraceae > F1-60-MAGs163. Next base: position 19,593 of record CAWGEW010000012.1, read on the forward strand.
ATCATCGGGTCGTCGCTGGTGCGCGACGCCTCGACGATCGCCGCGATCGCCGCGGCGTCGCCGACGACGAGTTGATGGATCAGCTGCTCGGGGTGCGTCGACGGCATGGGCGAGCATCCGGTGCGGCGCTGACACCGCGCTGACAGCGCGCTGACACCCGCGGCCGCCGTACACTTCGCGCCGTGTTCCAGATCTCGGTGCTCGGGCCCGTCGAGGTCAGGCGCGACGGCGAGCCCGTGCGCGGTGCCGGGCGGCAAGACGTCGGAGCTGCTGGTGCGCCTCGCGCTCGAGGCCGGGACGCTCGTGCGCACCGACCGGCTCGTCGACGACCTGTGGGCGCGGACGCCGTCGACACGCGCCGCAACACGCTGCAGTCGAAGGTCGCCAAGCTGCGCCGGGCGCTCGGCGACCCGGCGGTGATCGTCGAGCGGCGACGGCGGCTACCGGCTCGCCGTCGAGCCGGCCGCCGTCGACGCGCTCGCCGTGCTGCGCGACGCCGCAGCGGCCGCCGCGCTGCTCGACGCCGGCGACGACCGCGGCGCCGCGCGAGCTCAGCGCGTCGGCGCTGGCGCTGTTCCGCGGCGACCTGCTGCCAGGCGCGCCGGCGACTGGGCCGACGCCGCACCGGGCGCGGCTCGACGAGGCGCGCATGACGCTCGTCGAGACGCAGCTCGCGGCGCGGCTGCGGCTCGGCGACGGCGGCGACGTGATCGGCGAGCTCGAGGCCGCCGTCGCGGCGTACCCATTCCAGGAGGGCCTGTGGGAGCTGCTGATCACCGCGCTCTACCGCGCCGGCCGCCAGGCCGACGCGCTGGCGGCCTACCAGCGGGTCCGCGCCCTGCTCGCCGACGAGCTCGGCCTCGACCCCGGGCCGCGGCTGCAGCGAGCTCGAGCAGCAGATCCTGGTCCACGACCCGCGCTCGGCGTCGGCGATCGCGCCGCGCAGCGGCTGCGGCGCACGCGCGCCGGGAACCTGCCGTCGCTGTCGGCCGAGCTCGTCGGCCGCGACGCCGAGATCGCCGCGGTCTCGCGACCTGCTCGCGAGCAGCCGGCTCGTCGAGATCGTCGGGCCCGGGCGGCATCGGCAAGACCGCGCGTCGCGATCGCCACCGGCCGCGGCTCGCCGAGTCGGACGACGTCGCGCCGGGCGGCGTCTGGCTGGCCCGGCTCGAGACCGCGACGACCGCCGACGACGTCCTCGACACGGTGATCGCCGCGCTGAACGTCACCGGCGGCGAGGCGGCGCTGCTCGAGCGGCTGCAAGGCCGCCGCCGCGGTGCGTGATCCTCGACAACTGCGAGCACGTCGTCGACGCCGCCGCCGCGCTCGCCGTCCGCCTGCTCGACGCCGCGCCCGGCGCTGCGGATCCTGTGCACCAGCCAGGTCCCGCTCGACGTCGACGGCGAGGCCGTGTTCGAGCTCGCGCCGCTGGCGCTCGCCGACGCCGTCGAGCTGTTCACCCGCCGCGCGGCCGCGCGTCGCCGCGATCGCCGGCCGGCGACGCCGACGACGCGGTGCACGAGCTGTGCCGCTCGCTCGACGGTCTGCCGCTGGCGATCGAGCTCGCCGCGGCGCGCACCAAGACGCTGTCGATCGAGGAGATCACCCGCCGCCTCGACGACCGCTTCAGCGTGCTGAGCGACCCGACCAGCCGCCGGCCGGAGCGCCGCCGCGCGCTGCAGGCGACGATCGGGTGGAGCTACGAGCTGCTGTTCCCCGACGACCAGCGCGGGCCTGTGGGCGCTGGCCACGTTCGCCGGCGGCGCGCCGCTGCCCGCGGTCGAGTTCGTCCTCGAGCGCGCTCGACGTGCCGGCGGCGGCGGCGATCGACGTCGTCGGCCGGCTCGCGAGCCGCTCGCTCGTGATCGTCGACGACGACGGCGCGCGGCCGTTCGCTACCGGCTGCTCGACAGCATCCGCGCGTTCGCGCTCGAGGCGATGACCGAGGCCGGGCTGACCGACCGCGGCGCTCGCCGCGCACGCCGCGTGGTTCGCCGGCGCGGCCGCCGTCGTCGACCGCAGGGCGTGCGCAGCGCGCGGCAGGCCGAGCACCTCGCGTTCGCCCGCGCCGAGCGCGCCAACATCGACGCCGCGCTGGCCTGGAGCGCCGACGCACGACCCGCTGCTCGCGCTGCGACATCGTCAACGGGTTCGGCTGGGCCTGGGTCGTGCTCGGCGACAGCCGCGGCGCGCAGCGGATCCTCGCCGCGCTCGACGCCGCCGGCGACGCGGCCGCCGGCCCGCGGACCGGGCCGACGCGCTGCTGCTCGCCGGCGTGGATCGAGGCGTCGACGGACCACCTCGAGCTCGCCCGCGAGCACATCGCCGCGGCCACCGAGCTGGCCGACGCGATCGACGACGTCGACCTGCAGGCGCGCTGCTGCTACTACCTCGCCTACGTCGTGTCGCACCACGGCGAGTTCGCGCAGGCGCTGGAGCTGACCGACCGCAGCCGGCGCGCTCTACGACGGGCTCGACCGCCCGTGGGACCAGGCCGCGAACTGGCTCTTCGCCGCCCGCGCCGCGATCTCGGCCGGCGACCGCGGCGCGCGCCGTCGACGGCCCGCGACCAGGTCGAGCACTGGCTGCGAGACGGTCGACGACCCGTGGCTGCACGTCCGCCGCGACGCGATGCTCGGCGAGCTGGCCCGCGTCGAGCACCGCTTCGACGACGCCGTCGTCGCACATCGGCCGCGCCGCGGAGACGTCGCGGCGCCTCGGCTTCCTGCAGACCGAGGCGTACCAGGTCTCCAGCCTCGGCCGCGCGCAGTGCCAGGCCGGCGACTACGAGGCCGGCGCCGCCACGCTGGAGCTCGCGATCGAGAAGGCCGAGGCCACCGGCGACGTGCGCCTGGCCGCGCTCGCCCGCGTGCATCTCGGCCGCGTCCTGCGCGCGCTCGGGCGGACGCACGGCGGCGCGGGCCGCGCTCGAGGCGGCGGCCGCGTGGCACCGCGCCGCCGGCGGCGGCGAGCAGGCCGCGCTCGGCGAGTGCCTGCTGGCCGCGATCGACGCCGCGGATCGGGTCCCCGGCGCCGAGCAGCGGCTCGTCGCGATCCTCGACGACGCCCGGCGCGACGACGACGCCCCCGTCGAGGTCTTCGCCCTCGACGCGCTCGCCCGGATCGCCGCCGACGCCGGCGACCGCGACCGGCGCGCGACCTCTGCGACGCGGCCGACCGGCGCATGGAGGCCGCGTCGCACTTCATCACCGAGCGCGACCGCACCGACGCGCGCGCGGTCAGGCAGCTCGCCTGACGCGCGCTCGGCCGTCGACGCCTCGGCGCTCGGATCGCGATCGCCGCGCTGGTTGAGCACGACGAACGCCAGCAGCCCGCCGACGACGATCGCGATGCCGGCGATCTGCCGGCGGTTGACCACCTCGCCCAGCAGCAGGAACGACCACACGACGGCGAGCGCCGGCTGCGCGACCTGGGCGATCCCGATCGTGCCGATCTGGATCGTCTTCTGCGCGAACACCATCAGGCCCTGGGCGGCGACCCCGCTGATGAGCGCGAGGATCAGCATGTACGTCCAGCCGGTGCCGCTCAGCCCGAACACGTCGCCGTTGGCGATCGCGAGCGGCAGCACCGCGACGGCCGCGATCGGGCAGATCGTCGCCATGAACGTGGCGACGTCCATGTCCCGGCGGAAGTGCCGCGTCGACGACGACGTAGCCGACCAGCAGCAGCATCGCGATCACGCCGAAGACGTTGCCCTCGCAGCGACGCGTCGCCGCTCGGCGGCGCGCTGAACAGCACGAGCGCGACGCCGCCGAACGCGACGACGCGCGAACACCAGCGCGCGCGGGTTGATGTACTCCGCGAACAGCCAGGCGCCGAGCGGCACGATGAGGAACGGCGCGAGCGACCCGATCAGCGCGGCGTTGGCGACGCTGTTGTGCGTCGCCCCGGCGAAGAAGACGGCGAGGTTCAGGCCGAAGAAGACGCCGGGGACGAGCGCCTGGCGCACGTCGCGCCAGCGTGACCCGCCGGCCGGTGCTCCACAGGACGGCGTTCCAGACGACGCTGACCGTGACCATCCGCCAGAACGCGACGAGCACGCCGGGCGACTCGGCGCGCTTGACGAGCGTCGAGCTGAGCGAGAAGGCGACGACCAGACCGACGACCGCGAGCACCCCGAGCGTCTTCGCGCTGAGCGCACGAGTCCGAGGTGTGGACGCCGGCGTCGTCACACGCGGCGGGGTGCTCGTGGCGAGGCGACCATCGCGGGACCGTACCGAGACCAGCCCAGGGCTTGTCACAAGCTTGTTACAATGTCGCCTGCGGAGTGTTGTTGACTCCGAGTCCAGGCGGATCTGCGGTCGTTGTGTCCCGCGCCCAGTCCACCGCCACCTGCCACACCCAACCGAGAAGGAACGCCATGCCCCGCCTCATCAGCGCGGTCGCGAGACTGCTGCGTGCACCCGACGCCGACGCCGGCCCGCACTTTCACCAGAGCGCGCGCGGCGCCGACGTGCCCGCCGCGTGTTACGACCTGAACTGCCCCTACCCGCGCCTCGACGCGTAGCCCGGGCTACGCGGGGACGGCCGCCCGCGCCTTCACGAACTCGTCGATCAGCTTGGCGAGCAGCTCCGGGTCCTCGTACATCGGGTAGTGGCCGATGTCGTCGAGCAGCGCCACCTCGGCCTGGTCGCCGATCAGCTCGGCCGACGCCTGCACGAGCAGCTCCGGGACCCAGAAGTCATCCATGCCCTTGACGATCAGGACGGGGCACTGGACATCGCCGAGCTTGTCGCGGACGTCGTGGCCGGCCCACGCCTGGATGTCGCCGTTGCCGGACTGCTGGGCGTTCTGGTGCTGCCACCAGAGCTCCTTGACCTTCTCGGCGTCCGCGAGCGTCGGCTTGCCGAGCGACTCGACCGCCGCGTACTCGAGGAACGGCTTCCACGACGTCGACCATGCCGGCCGCTCGGCCTCGGCGGGGTCGGGGAGGATCGGCGCGCCGTCGGCAAGCCCCTCCATCGGGACGATCGCCGTGTAGTCGGCGCTGTGGTGCGCGGCGAGGTCGAACGCCATGCATCCGCCGATCGAGCAGCCGGCGACGACCGGGCGCTCGCCGGGACACACGACCTGCGCGAAGCGGTGGACGAACTCGGCGTGCTGATGCATCGTCCGGTGCGGCTCCCAGTCGACCGGGTAGGACTTTCCGTGACCGGGCAGGTCGAGCGCGATCGCGCGGTAGCCGCGCTCGGCCATCAGCGGCAGCAGGTACTGGTACTCGCGGGCGTCGGCGCCGGCCGTGTGGACCCCGATGAACGGCGTTCCCTCGCCGACCTCGTCATAGAAGGTGCGCGTCCCGTCGATCGAGACGTAGTGGCCGGTGATCTCGGTGGAGCTCATGATCGGGTCCTCTCAGCTGGCAGCGCCGGCGGGCGCAGCGGTGGTGACGGTGGTCAGGACGGCTGCGAACCGCAGGATCGCGAGGTGCATGCGGCCCGCCTCGAGGCCGTTGCCCTCGATCGCCAGCTCCGGGGGCCGGTACCCGCCGCCGCCCGCCTCGATCTCCTCGAGCGTGTCGCAGTGGCGTGAGCCCGGTGTCGCGAGGTCGGTGAACGTCCGCTCGCCGTCGCGCGAGCATCCGCCAGGCCTCCTCCGACGCCGGTCAGCTTGAACGTGTAGCCGAAGGCGGGAACGAACTCGAGGTGGTCGATGACCTGGCCGCGATAGACCTTCAGCCAGCAGCGCTCGGCGCCGGACTCGAGCAGGATCGAGCCGTCGAACCAGCGGCTCTCGAGCGCGAACTCCTCATCGGCGTTCAGCGCCTCGCGCAGGCGCTCCTGAAAGCTGGGGTCGGAAAATCGCATGCGTCGCTCCTTGCTGAGGGGAAGCGCGAGCGTATGTCCGGCGGCTACCCCGATGGGCTCGCCGAAACGACAGTCCGGGCACGCGTCGGCGCCAGCTTCTGTTGCGTTCGCCGGTCCTGCGGGTGTAGCGTCGCGCCAGAGTCCGCGGGGCCGCACCGGACGCGCGGAGGGCACTCAGATTCGGGTCGAAGGAGGAGTTCGCATGTCGCGTCGCAACACTCTGATCGGTTGCGCGGTGGCGCTCACGGCGATGGTGATCGCCGCGCCGGCCGCTTCCGCCGTCACGTACCCGCAGGACTATTCGGCTCCCGATCAGGCGTGGAACGTGCTGGCGCCGGGGGAGGCCGGCAGCAACCCGCCGGGGGCCAACTCGTTCAGCCAGATTCCGCTGTACGACGGCCTCACGCCGAACTTCGACACCGTGACCGACGCGTCACTCCCGGTCTACTTCAAGAAGAACGTCTTCGGCCTCGGGCGGCGAGACGCCCGCGAGCACGTTCAGCCCGCCCGGGCACCCGGGCGTCGTCATCGAGCGCGACAGCAAGGGCGTCGCCCACATCACGGGGACGACGCGCGCCGACACGATGTACGGCGTCGGCTTCGTCAGCATCCAGGACCGCGTGCTCCTGATGGAGCAGCTGCGCGGGCCGTCACGGCTGGCGGCGATCGACGCTCCCGGCATCGATCCGTTCCAGATCCTCGGCTCCGGGCGCCAGTTCGTGCCCTCGGCGCAGACCGAGGCCTACCTCGCGGCACAGGTCCCGCTGCTGCAGAGCCTCGGCCCGGACGGCCAGCAGATCGTCGACGACATCGACGCATACGTCGCCGGCATCAACGACGCCCGCAACCTCGGCGGCGTTCCGACGCCGCCGTGGACCCGCAACGACGTGATCGCGATCGCGTCGCTGCTCGCCGCCCGGTTCGGCCGCGGTGGCGGCGACGAGGCCCGTCGCGCACAGTTCCTCTCGGCCCTGAGCGACAGGCTCGGGAAGCGCCGCGGCCGCGACGTCTTCGACGACCTGCGCGGGCAGAACGACAAGGACGCGCCGGTCACGATCGAGCAGAAGAAGTTCGAGCTCGGCGGTGACGGTGAAAGCACGCGCGGCAACGTGATCATCGACGCCGGCAGCCTCGACACGTCGGGCGCACTCGCAGCGGCGACCCAGGCGGACGCCCAGGGGCAGTCGAGCAATGCGCTGCTGATCGGCAGCCGCCTCTCGGCGACCGGCAACCCGCTGTTCGTGGCCGGCCCGCAGGTCGGCTACGGCTACCCGGGCCTGCTGTTCGAGTACGACGTGCACGGTCCCGGGCCTGAACGCGCGCGGCGCCTCGTTCCCGGGCTCCGGCCCGTACGTGGAGCTCGGCCGCGGGCCGGACTACTCGTGGAGCGCGACGTCGTCGGGCACCGACATCATCGACCAGTTCGGCGAGAAGCTCTGCGGTGGGAGCGACACGAAGTACGAGTTCAACCGCAAGTGCGTCGAGATGACGGACTTCAGCGCCGGAACGCTGAGCGCAGGCCCGGGACCGCCCGCCGGCCCGGTCAACTTCAAGGAGACCGTGCACGGCCCGGTGATCGGGTACGCGACCGAGAACGGGACGCCGCGTCGCGATCTCGTCGAGCCGCTCCACGCGCGGACGCGAGATGGTCAGCTCGCTCGGGTTCGAGGACTTCAACTCGGACGTCCACTCGGCCCGCAGCTTCATCGACGCGGCGTCGCGGATCGAGCTGTCGTTCAACTGGTTCTACGGCGACAAGGACAACATCGCGTTGTTCTCGAGTGGCCGTGTCCCGATCCGCGACTGCGACGTGAACATGGGCCTGCCGACCGACGGGTCCGGCAAGCATGAGTGGCAGGGCTTCGTAAAGGCGAAGGATCACCCGCAGGTGATCAGCCCGTCGAACGCCAAGATCATCAACTGGAACAACAAGCCGGCGGCCGAATGGACCGCCGCGGACAACGAGTGGTCGTACGGCTCGGTGCACCGCGTCGATCTGCTGAACAACGCCGTCGCGCGGGAGCAGGTGCCGCTGACGCTCGGCAAGCTGACCAACGCGATGAACTACGCGGCGACGCAGGACCTGCGCAACGTCGAGGATCTGCCCGCGATCAAGCGCGTGCTCGACACCGGTCCCGCCCCGAGCCCGCGCGAGCAGCAGATGCTCGACCAGCTGTCGCTGTGGCGGTCCCAGGGCTCCAGCCGGCTCGACAAGTCACCGCAGGACAACCTGATCGACGCGCCCGGCGCGGCGATCATGGACGCAGCGTGGAACAGGATCGCGGACGCGGTGATGGGCCCGGTCCTCGGTCCGCAGCTGCCCGAGCTCGCGTCGCTGGAGAGCCGCAGCAACAACGCCAACAGCCAGGGGTCGTCGTACGGCAGTGGCTGGTACGGCTACGTCGACAAGGATCTGCGGACGCTGCTCGGGGACCGCGTCGCGGACCGCTACAAGACGAAGTTCTGCGGACAGGGCAGCCTCAAGGCCTGCCGCGAGTGCGCTCTGGCAGGCGCTGAAGGCCGCGGGCGACGAGCTGCAGGCCGCGAGCGGCACGAACGACCCGAGCCAGTGGCATGCGAACGCCGCCCCGGAGCGGATCGCGTTCCCGCCGCTTCCGGCGGCCGCGGTGTCGATGCGGTGGACCAACCGGCCCACCTTCCAGCAGGTGATCAGCTACGACAGCCACCGCTAGCGGTCGGGCAGTCTGCGGGTGAAGGGGGCGCGAGAACGGCTCGCGTCCCCTTCACAGCCCGTACTTCTCGAGCAGCCGCAGCCAGACCTCGCTGCGCGTCGGGAAGCTCGGCACGGCGTGCCAGAGCTGGTCGATCGGCACGCCGCCGACGATCGCGATCGTCGCCGCGTGGACGAACTCGGCGACCTCGGCGCCCGTGAACGTCGCGCCGATCAGGACGCGACGGTCCTCGTCGACGACGATCCGGGCCGTGCCGGGCACGTTGCGCCCGACGAACGACGCGCCGGCGGTGGCGTTCATGTCGACGTCGACCGCGCGCGCGTTGATGCCGGCGTCCTGTGCGGAGGCCAGCGTGTGGCCGACCGCCGCGACCTGCGGCTCGGTGAAGACGACGCGCGGCGACAGCGGCCCGTCGTGGACGATCGACGTGTTGCTCGCGCGCCCGAGGATGTGGTCGGCGGCGAGCCGGCCCTGGTACTTGCCCTGGTGCGTCAGCAGCGCGCGGCCGTTGACGTCGCCGATCGCGTAGAGCCAGTCCTCGGCGCCGATGACGCGCAGATGCAGGTCGGTCTGCAGCGGCCCGTCGTCCGCGATGCTCGACGCTCGCGAGCCCGAGGCCGACCGTGTTCTGGCGTCGCCCGGCCGCGACGAGGATCTCGTCGGCGCTGACGCTGTCGCCGTCCGACAGCTCGGCGGTGACCTCCGCGCCCGTTCGCGTGACGCGCGCCGCGGTCGTGCCCACGCGCACGTCGACGCCGTCTGCACGCAGCGCCGCCTCGAGCTGCTCGGCGGCGAACGGCTCCTCGCGGCCGAGCAGCCGCTCGCCGGGCTCGATCAGCGTGACCGCGCTGCCGAGTGAGCGGAACGCCTGCGCGAGCTCGGACCCGACGACGCCACCGCCGAGCACGAGCAGCCGCGCCGGCACGGTCTGCGTGACCGTCGCGTCGCGGCTGGTCCACGGCCTGGCGTCCGCGAGCCCGGGGACTGGTGGCAGCGACCGCCACGCTGCCGCTGGCGACGACGACCGCGCGCCGCGCGAGCGCCAGCTCGTCCCCGACGCGCACGCGCCGCTCGCCGTCGAGCGCTCCGCGTCCGCGATACAGCGCGACGTCGCGCTGCTCGAGCCACGGGAGCTGCGCGCTGTCGTCGAGGTTGTGGATGACCTCGTCGCGCCGCGCCAGCACGGCGCCCACGTCGAGCTTCCCCGTGACGGCTTCGCGCGCGCCCGGCACGCGCCGGGTTTCGGCGACCGCCTGGGCGGGACGCAGCAGCGCCTTCGACGGCATGCACGCGTAGAACGAGCACTCGCCGCCGATCAGGTGGTCCTCCACGATCGCGACGCTCAGGCCGCCGTCGGCCAGTCGCCCGGCGGCGACCTCGCCCGCGGGCCCTGCGCCGATCACGATCGACATCGAAGCTGCGTTCGGTCATCGGGAGAGTCTATGTGGATCAGGGGTTGCTTATATAAGCGGTAACGTATATAGTGCCCGGTGTGCACGCGTTCGAGATCCTCAGCGACCCGGTCCGCCGCCGCATCCTGGAAGTGCTCGTCGATGGCGAGCAGCCCGCCGGGGCGGTCGGCGCCGTGATCCAGCGCGAGTTCGGCATCTCGCAGCCGGCCGTGTCGCAACAGCTGCGGCTGCTGCGCGAGAACGGCTTCGCGACGGTCCGTGCCTCCGGGGCGCGGCGGCTGTACGCCGTCGACGCCGAGCCGCTGCACGAGGTCGATCAGTGGCTCGAGCCCTACCGGCGTTTCTGGAACCAGCGACTCGATGCGCTCGACGTCGAGATCGCGCGCGGCAAGCGCACCCGGCGAACTTCAGCATCCAACCCCAAGACGAAAGGCACCGGCCCGACATGACGACGGACACCACGTCCTACAGCGAGCCAGAACCCGAGCTGCGACGCCGGACGATCGCCGCGGGCGAGGCGCGCGTCGCCGTCTTCACGCGCACGTACGCGACCAGCGTCGAGGACCTCTGGGATGCCTGCACGGACCCCGAGCGGCTGCGCCGCTGGTACGTCCCGGTGACGGGCGACCTGCGCGTGGGCGGCAGCTTCGAGCAGACGAACATGGGGTCCGGCACGATCCTCGAGTGCGACCCGCCGCACCTGCTGCGGCTCTCGCTCGGCGGCGGCGCGGACGAGATCGAAGCGCGCTTCGCCCCCGGCGCTGAGGAGGGAACGGCGACGCTCGAGCTGCAGCACGCGACGACGCTCGACTCGCACGAGATCGGCGGCGAGCGCTACGACGCGATCTTCTGCATGGGCGGCGGCTACTACCCGCGCCTGCAGGCGCTCGACATGCACCTGCGCGGAACGCTCGCGGCGGACTACGACAGTGCCGCATTCCATCTCGACCCGGCGATGCGCCCGACGATCGATCGCGGCAGCGCAGCGATGGCCGCGCTGCTCGAAGCGAGCGCGAGCGACGATTGACGCTCCCTCGTGGCGCGGGCGCCACTGCGCGACTACAGCCGCCTAGGCACAAGCTCTGACGCCGCGGCTCACCCGGTGAGCGCGGGCGGCGGCTCCGGGTCCTCGGGAGCCGGGACGTCCGGCCCCGGCGGCGTCTGCGGCACTTCGGGTCCCGGCGGCTGGTCCGCCGGCGGGCCGGGCTCGGGGTTCGCCGGAAGCTCGGGTGCCGGCGTGGGATCCGCCGGCACCTCGGGCCCCGGGTCAGGCACCTGCGGCACCTCGGCCGCAGGCCGGTAGACCCTGTTGCGTGAGCCATAGACGCCCGTCGGGAAACCTGTCAGCAACACGAGGATGGCCGCGACGATCCCGACGATGCTCGGAAGACCGAGTGCGACGCAGAGCGCGTACACGAGTGCGGCGACGAGCACCGTGATGATGATGCCGACCATTTGTTGCTCCCTTCGATTGGACAGTGCAAGCCACGGATGCCCGTGGACTCGCATGTCGAAACGCGGAGCGTGTCAGTCCGCCCAGAAGTCGTCCGGTCCCGGGACGCCGTCCCCGCCTTCGGGGCGGTCGGAGCCGATCGCGAGCAGCTCGATCCCGTCCGGGCCGCTGTGGAACGCGCGCACCGTCGTCGGTGCGACCCGCACGATGTCCCACGTCTTCAGGTCGACGGTCTCATCGTCGAGCTTGGCCTTGCCCGAGCCGGAGACCACGATGTAGACCTCTTCCTGCTCGCGGTGGCTGTGGGCCATCGGCGAGCGCGTGTCGGGGGCGTAGCGCATGTGCGTCACGCCGATGTGCTCGGACTCGATCTGGCTGCGCGCAAAGCGCGCCTCGATTCCGCCGGCGCGGCCGGCTGCGGCGTCGTCGAGTTCGAGCATGTTCGTGATCGTGTAGGCGGACATGCGCGCCATCCTCGCATGCGGAGGGAGCGTCAGTTCGCGGGCGCGAGGATCGCGCCGTTGATCTGCGTGCTCGCCGCCGTCGGGATCGTTCCCGCGGCGACCGCGCGCGTGGCGTAGGCGGTCGAGGCGATCCGCCCGCGTGAGCGCACGCGGCTCTGCGCGCTGGCGCCGAGCAGCACCGCGATCTTCTGTGAGCGGCCACCGCGCACGAGGAACGACGCCTGGCCGAGCAGCGAGCCCTGCAGCGAGCTTCCGAGGCGCAGGCGCAGCAGCCCCGAGCACGACTGGCCGATCGAAGCGCCGCAGCGCACGGTGATGAACACGACGCCGCGCGTGGACATCGGCGCACCGCGCTGGGGGTAGGAGATGACGATCCGGCCCGTCGTCACATCGCCGCTCGGCGTGACCGTCGATGGCCCGGCCGGACCCTGTGGGCCGGTCGCACCGGTGGCGCCGGTTGCGCCGGCAGGTCCGGCAGCGCCGGTGGCGCCGGTCGGACCGGTCGGACCATGCCGGGCCCGTGGGACCAGGCGGGCCCGCCTGGCTCACGATCGCCACCGGCGTGGTCACCGCGGCGTTGTCGAGCGTCGCGGTGACGGTCGCCGTCCCGGTCACGGCTCCGGATGTCAGGTGTGCGTGCGCTTCGGCGCCGACGGTCGTCGCGGACGCCGGGATCGTCCCGAGCGTCGTGGTGAACCCGACGGCGACCGCGGGGAACGGCGCATCCGCGGCGAGCGTCACGGCGTCGGAGTTCGTGCGCAGGCTCGCGGTGACGTCGGCGAGCTGACCGCCCGTCCCGATCGATCCGGGCGCAGCGCCGGCGCCGAGCACGAGCCACGGGTTGCCATCGATCGGGCCGCCGACGCCGGGCGTGCTCGTGGCGTCGCATCCGGTCGTGTTCGGACCGGTGTTGCAGCCCCACCAGTTGTTCTCGGCCGTCAGCGGATCGCTGTCCTCGTTGACGACACCCGCACCGGCGTTGCCGGCGATGCGGTTGCCGCTCGCCACGAGGCTGCCGAGCATCGCGCCCGGCAGCACGTGGATGCCGGCCTGCCCCGAACCGGTGATCGAGTTCCCGATCACCCGCACGCCGCGGTTCGTCCCGCCGCCGAAGGGATCGCGCACGCGGACGCCGTCGCGCGCCTTCCCGCGGATCGTGTTGCCGGCGATCACGACGTCGCTGCTGCCGCCGGACACGCTGACCGCGTCGAACCCGCCGCCGTCGAAGAGGTTGTCGTTGACGGTGACGTCGTCGGCTCCGACGAGCACCATCGAGTTCTCGCCGATGAACTGGTTGCGGCTGATCGCGATCTGGTCCTGAACCTCGTTCTGCAGCGAGCCGCCGGCGAAGTTCACCGTCGCACCGTTGTTTCCGGTGAAGCGGTTCTCCTCGATCCGGATGTTCTGCGAGCCCGAGTCGGCGTAGATGCTGGTCCCGCTGACGCCGCCCGGCCGGTTGTTCGCCTCGAAGCGGTTGTGGAAGACGACGGTGTCCTCGCCCGCACCGGTGTTCAGGTAGAGGCCGAAGACGTTGTCGGTGAAGATCGTGTTGCGGATCCGGTAGCGCGAGCCGCTCGCGAGCGTGTACATGCCGGCGCTCGCGGTGTTGCCGCTGACCTGGAAGCCGTCGACCACCGCGCCGGTGCCGCTGACGCTGATCGCCGACGACGGCTCACCGCCGGTGATCACCGACTCCTGCGCGACCGGCACCGTCCGCGTGCGCGCGTCGACGCCGAACTGCGCGCCGGCGAGGATCACCTGCTTGTCGACGATCACCGGGCCCGGTGTAGACGCCGGCGGCGACGTCGATGCGGTCGCCGGGCGTCGCGACGTTCGCGATCGCGTACTGGATCGTCAGGCACGCGGGGTTCGGCCGCGACGCCGCAGGCGGGTGCGTCGACGCCGGTCGCCGGCATCGACACCGATGGTGATGGCGGCTGCGGGGGCGGCGCCGACTGCCGAGCGACGCAGACGCGAGCACCGCGACAAGGATCAGCTGGCGGCGGGTCATCCTCATGGCGGAGCATCGCGTCGCGCCCGGACGGTGGGGAACCGGCGCACGACCGCTTTCCGGTGCGTACCGTTCACGGAGCGTCGTCATGTCCACGTCCCCCCGGGGATGGACGACGCTCGAAGTTCGACCCTGGGGAGGGTTGGGGAGTGGGGTGCAGCGGTGAGAGGGGCCTACCTGCCGGGGAGGGCGCGGGAAGGCCTCTCTCCCGCCGCTACGTCAGCAGCTCAGGCGCGTGAGACCTTGTCCCGCACGCCGTCGAGCGCGTCCTTCGCCTTGTCGACCGCGTCGTTGAGCGTCCCCTTGACGTCGCCCTTGCGCTCCTGGCGCTCGCCTTCGCGCTTCGTGTCCTTGTCGCCGGTGAGTGCGCCGGCGGCCTGCTTCACGCGGCCACTGACCTTGTCGGTGTTCTCGCCCATGTGGGTCTCCTTCGTTCTTGAGGTTCCGGGCGACCGTCTACCGCTGCGCGCAGGCGTCCGAAACACGCGTCGCCCGACGTGTCGTCCCGCCGCTCAGCGGGTACGTTGGTGCGGTGTCCCGCGCCGCCGAACGGCCCGATCTCGCGGCGATCCGCCGAGACCTTCAGGCGCGTCAGGAGCACCTGCGCGAGCAGCTCGCCGCGCTGACCAAGCCACCGGAGCTCGGCGCGGCGCAGGGGTTCGGCAAGCGGATCGGCGACGGCACGACCGAGGCGATCAGCCGCCTGACGGACATCGGCGTCGGCAGCTCGCTGGAGCAGACGCTCGCGCGCACCGAGCGGGCGCTCGAGAAGCTCGACGCCGGCGACTACGGCATCTGCGACGAGTGCGGCGAGCCGATCCCGCCGGCGCGACTCGCCGCGCTGCCCGACAGCGTGCTGTGCCTGAGCTGCGCCGGCGCCCAGCGCCGCACTGCGCCGCCGCGGCGCTAGCGCGCTATGAGCCCGGCTCGCCGCTCTGGGCGAGCCGCATGAAGGTCGAGGCCGCCTGCGCGCGATTGCTCGCGTGGAGCTTGCGCAGCAGATTGCTGACGTGCGTCTTGACGGTGCCCTCCGAGATCACGAGCCGCCGCGCGATCTCGGGGTTCGTCAGGCCGTCGGCCATCAGCTGCGCGATCTCGAGCTCGCGGCGGGTGAGCAGCGTGCGCAGCTGCGACTGCGGCTGCACGACCGCGGCCGATGCTGCGCGCGTGACGGCGGCGGTCTGGCGGTCCAGGCGCGCCATCTCGACCTCGGCGTCGACGACGTCGTCGATGACCGCCTCGATCGAGCCGGTCAGGCTGCGGACACGCTCGCGCAGATCCCGCAGCCGCTCGAGCAGCACGGTGCGCTCGAACGCGTAGCCGGCGCCCTCGGCGAACATCCACAGGACGTCGCGGTCGAACTCGTCGACGTCGCGCTGCGTCAC
This sequence comes from uncultured Actinomycetes bacterium, assembly GCA_963821685.1. Classification (GTDB taxonomy): domain Bacteria; phylum Actinomycetota; class Thermoleophilia; order Solirubrobacterales; family Solirubrobacteraceae; genus F1-60-MAGs163. The sequence goes on from CAWGEW010000012.1 coordinate 34,837, forward strand.
GTAACAGTCGGCGTGAATGAATCCGATCACGCGCCCTTCGGGCATCAGCGGGGCGGTGACGTATGAGCGGCTGAACGATGCGTCGGCGATCGGGCGGTGGGTCCGCGGGTCGTTCTGCACGTCGCGCACGAGCATCGGCGCGCGCAGCCGCACCATCTCGGTCTCGAGGATCATGTGGTCCAGACGCTGCGGGTCGGCGCGGCCGGCGGCGAGGATCTCCTCACCCCACGCCGGGTCGCCCTCGATCAGGCAGGCCTCGGGGATCCAGTGGCCGTCGAGCACGCGCGAGACGATGATCCGCGAGAAGCCGAGCGTCAGCGCCTCGGTGGCGATCGCCCGGATCGCCTGGTCGGTCGTGCCGAGCTCGCGCAGGCGCGACAGCGCGGCCTGGACGCGCGCGAACATCTGCGAGCGGTGCGCGAGCCGCGCATCGCCCAGCGCGCGCAGGAGCCGGTGCAGCGTGCCGGCATGCGCCGTCAGGACGGCGAGCGCGGGCGCCGAGGGCTCGGTCGTCAGCGCGTCGGCGATGTGGTCGAGCGCGCGATCGAGCGCGAGCTCCGCGGCGTCCTGCGCCAGAACGTCCCGCGGCTCCGGCGGCGCGATGGCCGGTACGTCGGCGGCGGCTGCGCGCAGCGCCTCGTCGATCCGGCCGCGCAGGTCCGCATCGCTCAGCGGCTGTCCGAGGACGAGCCACTCGGACGTGTCGGGCACGCGCGCCACGGCGACATCCGGCGTGCCGTCGGCTTCGACGCCCAGACCCATAGCGGCCGACTGTACCCGAGGCCGGGCCGTCGTTCTCGGCCGAATGGGGCACGAACTCCCATCGTTCAGGCGATGTGCCATGCGCCGTCGGCGCGTAGCGTCGGCGGCATGCTGCAGACACGATTCACGGAGACGTTCGGCGTCGAGCACCCGATCATGCAGGGCGGAATGCAATGGGTGGGTCGCGCCGAGCTCGTCGCCGCCGTCGCGAACGCGGGTGCGCTCGGCTGCATCACGGCGCTGACGCAGCCGACGCCCGAGGCGCTCGCCGGCGAGATCGCCCGCTGCCGCGAGCTCACCGACCGCCCGTTCGGCGTGAACCTCACGATCCTCCCGTCGATCAATCCGCCGCCCTACGCCGAATACCGGCGCGCGATCATCGAGTCCGGCGTGACGATCGTCGAGACGGCCGGCTCCAATCCGCAGGAGCACCTGGATGACTTCCGGCCGCACGGCATCAAGGTGATTCACAAGGCGACGTCGGTCCGGCACGCGCTGAAGGCGGAGTCGATCGGTGTTGACGCCGTCTCGATCGACGGCTTCGAGTGCGCCGGCCATCCCGGCGAGGACGACGTTCCCGGACTCGTGCTGATCCCGGCGGCGACCGCGGTGCTGACGGTGCCGGTCGTCGCCTCCGGGGGCATCGCGGACGCCCGCGGCCTGGTCGCCGCGCTGGCGCTCGGTGCCGATGGCGTGAACATGGGCACGCGATTCATGTGCACGGCCGAGTCCCCGATCCACGAGCGGATCAAGGCGCAGATCGTCGCCAACGACGAGCGTGCGACGAACCTGATCTTCCGAGGATTCCGCAACACCGCGCGGGTCGTGAAGAACTCGGTCAGCGACGAGGTGCTCGAGATCGAGGGACGCGGCGGGACGTTCGCCGACGTTCGCGAGCTCGTTGCGGGCGCGCGCGGGAGCCGCGTCTACGAGACCGGTGATCCGGAGCACGGCATCTGGTGGGCCGGGCTCGTGCAGGGACTGATCAACGACGTTCCGACCGTCGGCGAGCTCGTGTCGCGCATCGTCGGCGAGGCCGACGCGATCATCGCCGGGCGTCTGGCCGGCATGGTCACCGGCGCCGCCTCCCCCGCCTGACGGAGAGAGATCCGCCGGCTGGGCGATGGTCGCGAGCGCGCGCGGGGTGGGACGGTGCATCGGCATGAGCACGCTTGCCCCGGCGCGGCCCACGATCGACACGTCCCGACTCCGACATCTCGGCGCGATCGTTCTGGGCCCAGGACTTCGAGACGCGCGACCGCGTCTTCGCCCGCTTTCGCGAGACGTGCCCCGTGTCGTGGCACCGTCCGTACGAGTCGGAGCTGCTGCCGCCGGACGGCGACACGCCCGGGTTCTGGTCGGTCTGGCGCTTTGAGGACATCCGCGCGGTGAGCCGCAACGGCAAGCTCTTCTGCTCGGGCCAGGGGATGCTGATGGAGGACTTTCCCGAGGTCGTCGCGACGATGTCGCAGTCGTTCCTGGCGATGGACGATCCCGAGCACGCGCAGCTGCGCGCGATCGTCTCGCAGGCGTTCACGCCGCGGCGGATGCGCACGATCGAGGGCTGGATCCGCGAGAACGTCCGCGACGCTCGTCGACGAGATGGCGCAGCTCGGCGAAGGCGACTTCTGCGAGCTGTTCGCCAAGCAGGTTCCCGGCCGGATCTTCGCCGACTTCTTCGGTCTGCCCGAGGGCGAGACGCGCGAGAACGTCATGGACGCGGCCGAGAAGATGCTCGCCTGGGATGACCCGGCCGCCGCGCAGGGCCGCGACGCGCTGGAGACCTACGGCGAGGAGGCCCAGCGCCTGCTGGACATCTGCTTCGACCTGGTCGACGAGCGCCGGGTCAGCCCCGGCGACGACCTGCTCAGCTGGCTCGTCGAGGCGGAGTTCGAAGGGCGCAAGCTCGAGGACTGGGAGATCGGCTCGTTCTTCACGCTGCTCGCCGCGGCCGGCAACGACACGACGCGCCACTCCACCGCACACGCGCTGCACCTGCTGACGACGCATCCCGATCAGCGCGCGCTGCTGATGGAGGACCTCGACGGGCGTCTCGACGCCACGGTCGAGGAGGTCCTGCGCTACGCCACGCCGGTCATGCAGTTCCGCCGCACCGCGACCGCCGACACGGAGATCGACGGCGTCCCGATCGCCGCCGGCGACAAGGTCGTCATGTGGTACTGCTCGGGCAACCGCGACGAGCGCGTCTTCCCCGACGCCGGACGCTTCGACATCCAGCGCGAGAGCGACGCGCCGCACCTGGGCTTCGGCGGCGGCGGACCGCACTACTGCATGGGCGCGGCGCTCGGGCGGCTGATGCTCAAGCACGGCCTGCGCGAGCTGCTGACGCGGATGCCCGACATCACGACGGGCGCTCCGCGAGCTGCAGGTCAACAACTTCATTCACGGGATCCGCGCGCTGCCGGCGACGTGGACGCCGGCCTGACGGGGCGTAGGCCCCGGCCACCACGAGGAGGACACGATGGGCTATTTCAGTGACGCAGACGACGTCTATCGCTATCTGGGCGGGGTCTTCCGCCTGGCGGCGGAGACCGAGATCGGGCCGAAGCTGGCCACCGCGGACATCGATCTGCAGGTCTATTACTCCGACCCCGACACGCGCGTGCTGATCACGATGCACGGGGACAACATCGAGGTCTTCGACGACACCGAGAACGAGGACGCCGACGTGAAGCTGTTCATGCCGGCCGACATCGGCGACAAGTACTGGCGCGGCGAGTACAACCTCGCGGTCGGCCTCGCCAAGGGCCAGGTCAAGGCCAAGGGCCCGGTCAACAAGATCCTCAAGCTCGTCCCGCTGACGCGCCCGATCTTCCCGATGTACCGCGAGATGGTCGCTGAGAAGGACGCGGCCGCGGTCTGATGATTCCGGGCGCGCACGATCCACAGCGCCCCGCCGTCGTGATGGCGGCGAGCGGCGAGGTGCTGACCTACGGCGAGCTCGACGCCGCCGCGAATCGCATCGCGCGACTGCTGCGGTCGATGGGCCTGGAGCCCGGCGACCACATCGCGTTGTGCCTGGAGAACAGCCCGCGCTTCTTCGAGGTCGTGTGGGGTGCCCACTACGCCGGCCTGCTCTACACCGCGTGCTCGACCCGGCTGACGCCCGACGAGTTCACGTACGTCGTCGACGACTGCGGCGCGAAGGTCGTCGTCGTCTCTCGCAGCGCTACGGCGAGCTCGCCGCGGCGATCGGCGACGCCACGCCGAACGTGGAGCGACGCCTGTCGGCGAGCGGCCCGATCGATGGCTGGGAGTCGCTCGAGGAGCTCGCCGCCGGACACGACTCGTCTGCGCTGCCCGAGCCGCGGATCGCCGGCCGCGACATGCTCTATTCGTCCGGCACGACAGGGCGCCCGAAGGGCATCCGCCCAAAGGAGCTGACGGCGCACGCTCGACGCAGGCACCGGTGATCGTCACGCCCGTGCTGCGCGACATGCTCGGCGTCACCGACCAGGACGTCTACCTGTCACCGGCGCCGCTCTACCACGCTGCGCCGCTGCGCTTCTGCCTGGCGTTCCAGCAGCTGGGGGCGACCGTCGTCGTGATGGAGCGCTTCGACGCCGCGCACGCGCTGCGCGTCATCGCCGAGCGCGGCGTCACCGCGACGCAGATGGTGCCGACGATGTTCGTCCGGCTGCTGCGGCTGCCGGACACGGTGCGCGCCGCGGCCGACCTCTCGTCGCTGCGCTTCGTGCTGCACGCCGGCGCGCCGTGCCCGCCCGACGTCAAGCGCCAGATGATCGACTGGTGGGGCCCGATCATCCACGAGTACTACGCCTCCACCGAGGGCTGCGGCCTGACCTGGATCACGAGCGAGGACTGGCTCACCCATCCGGGCAGCGTCGGTCGCGCGCTGATCGGCGACGGCTCACATCGTCGGCGAGGACGGAGCCGAGCTCGGCCCGGGTGAGACCGGGGCCGTCGCGTTCTCCGACGGCCCAGCGTTCGAGTACCACAACGATCCCGTGAAGACCGCGGCTGCGACCGACGAGCGCGGCTGGCAGAGCTTCGGCGACATCGGGCACCTCGACGCCGACGGCTTCCTCTACCTCACCGACCGCGCCTCGCACATGATCATCACCGGCGGGGTCAACGTCTACCCGCAGGAGACCGAGGACGTTCTGCAGTCCCACCCGGCGGTGATGGACGCCGCGGTGTTCGGGGTGCCGAGCGCGGAGTGGGGCGAGGAGGTCAAGGCGGTCGTCCAGCCGGTGGAGCCGCCGGCGGACGACGACGCGGCGGCGGCGCTCAGCGCTGAGCTGATGGACCACTGCCGCGCCCGGCTCGCCGACCTGAAGTGTCCGCGCAGCATCGACCTGCGGGCCGAGCTCCCGCGGCACGACACCGGAAAGCTCTACAAGCGCCTGCTGCGCGACGAGTACGCGCAGCAGGCGACTCGAGGTCTGAGGAGAACCATGTCCACGGTCAGCGTCACCCATCAGCAGATGTTCATCGACGGCCGCCACGTCGACTCCGATGAGCTCTACGAGATCCGGCACCCCGCGACCGAGGAGGTCGTGTGCACGGTGGCAAAGGGGTCGACCGCACACGCCGACGAGGCGGTCGCCGCCGCGCGCCGCGCGTTCGAGTCGGGCTCCTGGGCGCGTATGAGCGGCGAGGACCGCTCCGCGGTGATGCGACGCATCGCCGACCGTCTCGGGACCGAGCTCGAGCAGATCACCGAGCTCGAGATTCAGTGCAACGGCGCGACGATCCGACAGGCGCTGGCCTTCCACACGGGGCTCGCCGCGCCGCACTTCCTCGCGTTCGCCGAGCAGGCCGCGACCTACGAGTTCCAGCACGACGTCCCGACGACCGCCTACCCGACGCTGTCGGTCAACCGCATCCGCCACGAGCCGATCGGCGTCTGCGCGGTGATCGTGCCGTGGAACTTCCCGCTCGTCCTTGGCATCTGGAAGATCGCGCCGGCGCTCGCTGCCGGGAACTCGATCGTCGTCAAGACCGACGAGAAGACTCCGCTGTCGCTGCTGCGGCTCGCCGAGATCGCGTACGAGGAGGGCGTCCCGCCCGGGGTGCTGAGCGTGGTCACCGGCGACGGGCCCGACGTCGGCGCGCGGCTGGCCTCGCATCCGGACGTCGACAAGGTCGCCTTCACCGGCTCGACGGCGGTCGGGCGCGAGATCATGCGCCTGGCCTCGGGGACGGTGAAGAAGGTGTCGCTGGAGCTCGGCGGCAAGGGCCCGGTGATCGTGCTCGACGACGCCGACATCGACGTCGCCGTCGACGGGGCGCTGTTCGGGTGCATGCTCTACTCGGGCCAGATCTGCGAGTCGGGAACGCGGCTGCTCGTGCCGTCTGCGATCCACGACGAGGTCGTCGCGCAGCTCGTCGAGCGTGCCGCGACGATCACGCTGGGCGACCCGGCGGACTTCGACACGGACATGGGCCCGGTCGTGTCCGAGCGCCAGCGCGACCGCATCCTCGAGTACCTGCGCGTCGGCGTCGACGAGGGTGCGACAGCCGTCCTCGGCGGCGGGGCGCCCGAGGGCGCCGCGTTCGAGCGCGGCTTCTGGATCGAGCCGACGATCTTCACCGGCGTCACGAACGACATGCGGATCGCGCGCGAGGAGATCTTCGGCCCCGTGCTCGTCGTTCAGCGCTACGACACGGTCGACGAGGCCGTCGCGCTCGCCAACGACTCCGACTACGGCCTCACGGCCGGGGTGTGGTCCGGCGACTACGAGCGCGCGCTCGAGGTCGCCGAGCGGCTGCGGGCCGGGACCGTCTGGATCAACAACTGGCACATGATCGATCCCGCGCTGCCGTTCGGCGGCTACAAGCAGAGCGGCGTCGGCCGCGAGCTCGGCCCGCGTGCGATCGACGAGTACACCGAGTGCAAGCACATCCACATCGACCTGACGCAGAGCAAGGACCGTCACCTGTTCGACGTGCTGCTCTCGACGCCCGGCGCATGAAGGTCACCGCCGCGCTGCTGCGCGAGACCGAGGCCCCGCTGACGATCGAGGAGGTCGAGCTCGACGAGCTGCAGGCCGACGAGGTGCTCGTGCGGATCAGGGGCGTCGGGATCTGCCACACCGACATCGCAGCCCAGCAGGGCGTCATTCCACTGCCGCTCCCGACGGTGCTCGGGCACGAGGGGGCCGGCATCGTCGAGGCGGTCGGCTCAGATGTCGAGCACCTGGTCCCGGGCGACCATGTTGCACTGAGCTACGACCACTGCGGCGACTGTCAGTGGTGCTCGCGCGGGCGGACCGCGTACTGCGAGGTGTTCGCGGCGGTCAACTACTTCGGCGCGCGACTCGACTCGAGCCTCACGATGAGCCAGGGCGACGAGGAGGTGTTCGGGAGCTGGTTCGGGCAGTCGTCGTTCGCGACCTACGCGATCGCGAGCTCGCGCAACGCCGTCAAGGTGCCCGACGACCTGCCGATCGAGCTGCTCGGCCCGCTCGGTTGCGGGCTGCAGACGGGCGCCGGCAGCGTCATCAACGTGCTGCGTCCGGAGGCCGGAGACGGCTTCTGCGTCTTCGGCCTCGGCGCGGTCGGCCTCGCCGGTCTGATGGCCGCCAAGGCGCTCGGCTGCGACCCGATCATCGCGGTCGACCTGAACCCGGCGCGGCTCGAGCTGGCGCGTGAGCTCGGGGCGACGCACACCTTCGACCCGGCCGACTCGCACGATCTCGTCTGGGACATCATCGGCGTCGCCGCGCCCGGCGTGCACTGCTCACTGGACGCCGTCGGCAGCGGTCCGGTGATCCGCCAGGCGCTCGAGGTGCTGCGCTCGCCCGGCCAGTGCGTCACCGTCGGGTTCCAGGGGCTGGAGCACGACATCACGATCGATCAGGGCCACCTGCTGCTCGGGCGCTCGCTGCACGGCGTGATCGAGGGTGATGCCGACCCCAAGCAGTTCATCCCGCGGCTGATCGAGCTGCACCGCGAGGGCAGGTTCCCGTTCGAGCGCCTGATCCAGACGTTCCCGTTCGACCAGATCAACGACGCGATCGCCGCGGCCGAGAGCGGCACGGTCGTGAAGCCGGTCGTCGTGTTCGACTGACGGTTTCGCGATCCTTGGACGACGGCTGTCGATCCGGCAGCGCCCCGTTCGTCTTATAGGCGACCATCCCGAACAGGAGGACGCCATGAAGTACATGCTGCTGATTCACCAGGGGGCCACGCCGACGCCGCCCTCGCCGGAGTGGGACGCGCTCTCGGACGACGAGAAGGGCGCGATCGTCAGCGCCTACAAGGAGATCAGCGCGACGCCCGGCGTCAGCCCCGGCCTGCAGCTGGAGCGCCCGGAGACCGCGACGACGGTGCGGGTGCAGGACGGCAGGACGCTGACCACCGACGGGCCGTTCGTCGAGACGAAGGAGGCGATCGGCGGCTACCTGCTGTTCGAGGCCGACGACCTCGACGCCGCGATCGAGCTGGCCGCGAAGATCCCGGCAGCCCGCCTCGGCGGCGCGATCGAGGTGCGCCCGATCGTGGAGTGGTAGCGATTCTCGAGCAGGTCTTCCGCGACCAGTGGGGCCGCGTGCTCGCGACCCTGATCGGCGTCCTCGGCGACTTCGACCTCGCCGAGGACGCCGCCCAGGAGGCCTTCGCGATCGCGGCCGAGCGCTGGCCGCGCGAGGGCATCCCGAGCAACCCGAACAGCTGGCTCGTGACGACGGCGCGCAACCGCGCGATCGACCGCATCCGCCGCGACCGCACGCTCGCCGCCAAGACCCGGCTGCTCGACGTGCCCGAGGCCGCGCAGGACACCGTGGACGAGACGACGACATTCCCCGACGAGCGACTCGAGCTGATCTTCACCTGCTGCCATCCGGCGCTCGCCACCGACGCGCAGGTCGCGCTGACGCTGCGCACGCTCGGCGGCCTGAGCACCGAGGAGATCGCGCGCGCGTTCCTCGTCCCCGAGCCGACGATGGCGCAGCGGCTCGTGCGCGCCAAGCGCAAGATCAGGGCCGCCGGGATCCCGTTCCGCGTGCCGCCCGACCACCTGCTGCCCGACCGCCTCGACGCGGTGCTGGCGGTCGTCTACCTGATCTTCAACGAGGGGTATTCGGCGCCGCCGGGCAGCGGCGATCTCGTCGCCGAGGCGCTGCGGCTCGGTCGCGCGCTGGCCGAGCTGATGCCCGACGAGCCGGAGGTGCACGGCCTGCTCGCGATGATGCTGCTGCTCGACGCACGCAGCGCGGCGCGCTTTCGCGACGGCGACCTGGTGCTGCTCGCCGACCAGGACCGCGCGCTCTGGGACACGGCGCAGATCGAGGCGGGGCGCGCGGTGCTCGATCGGGCGCTCGCGCTCCACGGGCACGGGCCGTACGTGCTGCAGGCCGCGATCGCGTCGCTGCACGCCGACGAGCCGCGCGACTGGCCGCAGATCGCGGCGCTCTACGGCGAGCTCGCGCGCGCTCACGGGCTCGCCGGTCGTCGAGCTGAACCGCGCCGTCGCCGTCGCCGAGGCGGACGGGCCGCAGGCGGGGCTCGACATCGTCGATCGCCTCAAGCTCGAGGACTACCGCTACCTGCACGCGACGCGCGGCGAGCTGCTGCGGCGCCTTGGCCGCGATGACGAGGCACGCGACGCGTACGCCCGCGCGCTGGAGCTGACGCACGACGACGCCGAGCGGCGTCTGCTCGAGCGACGTCTGGCGGAGCTCCGGCCGCGTAGGTCAGCGGGCGAGGCCGATGAGTGCGCCGGCTCGACGTGTCAGCACGTCGAACCCCGCACCGAGCCTGTCGGCGACGTGGTCGGTGACGCGCCGCGCGGCCGGGAGGTAGAGCGCGAGCGCGACCGCGCTTCCGAGCGCGGCGCCGGCGAGCACGTCGAGCGGGTAGTGCACGCCGATCACGACACGGCTGATCGCCAGCAGCGTCGCCGCCGCGAGCGCGATGCTCCCCCAGAGCCGGTTGCGCAGCAGAATCGCCGTGGCGATCGCGAACGACGCCGTCGCGTGATCGCTCGGGAACGACGGGTCGGCGGCGTGCGGCGCGAAGATCCGCACGAGGTCGGGATGCGCGACGAACGGTCGCGGCCGGTCGACGAGGTGCGACAGAACCTGGCCGATCAGCAGTGCGACGCCGGCGCTCGCCGCTGCACCGACGGCGGCGCGGCGAGCAAGCATGCGCATCCGCCCCCACACGACCGCGAAGAGCACGAACAGCAGCAGCAGGAACAGCGCCTCCGAGGCTGACGCATACGCCGAGATCGGATCCTCGACGCCGTCGTGTCGTGCGGCCCACGCATTCAGGTCGTGTGTGATCTCGAGGTCGTTCACAGCATTCAGCGTATGCCGTGAGGCCCGTTGTGGTGAAACGTGTTCAGGTCGCGGTCAGGTGCTCGTTGCCACCCTCGACGACATGACCACCACGTCGCTGCTCGGTCCCGCCGACTCCCGCGGCCGCCGGATGCTCAACAAGGTCCCCGAGATCACGCTCTGGTTCTGGGTCATCAAGATCCTCTGCACCACCGTCGGCGAGACCGCGGCCGACTACCTCAACGACACGCTCGGGTTCGGCCTGTCGAAGACGAGCTACGTCATGACGGCGCTGCTGATCGTCGTGCTCGTCTTCCAGTTCCGTCTGCGCAAGTACGTGCCGGGCGTCTACTGGCTCGCCGTCGTGCTGATCAGCGTCGTCGGCACGCTGATCACCGACAACCTGAGCGACAACTACGGCGTCGCGCTGACGACCACGACGATCGCCTTCTCGATTGCGCTCGCCGCGACCTTCGCGCTCTGGTACCGGGTCGAGCACACGCTCTCGATCCACACGATCTTCACGACGCGGCGCGAGGCGTTCTACTGGCTCGCGATCCTGTTCACGTTCGCGCTCGGCACCGCGGCCGGCGACCTGACGGCGGAGAAGCTCGCACTCGGGTACCTGCCATCGCTGATCCTGTTCGCTTCGCTGATCGGCGCCGTCACGATCGCGCACTACCGCTTCGGCCTCAACGCGGTGCTGTCGTTCTGGCTGGCCTACATCCTGACCCGGCCGCTCGGCGCCTCGATCGGCGACCTGCTCTCGCAGACGCGAGCCGACGGCGGCCTCGGACTTGGCACGACGGCGACGAGCTTCATCTTCCTGGGCACGATCTCGGCGGTCGTCGTGTACCTGGCGATCACCAAGCGCGACGTCTCGCAGGTCGAGCCTGCGCGTGCCTGAGCTTCAGGCGCGCTTGATCGCCGAGGTTTAGCTTGGCAAGCGTGCCGGCACGCATCCTGGTCGTCGAGGACGACCCCGACCTCCGCGCCCTGCTCACGCGCGGCTTGACGGAAGAGGGCTACGAGGTGGTCCAGGCCCGCGACGGCGCCGCCGCCGTGAAGGCGGCGAGCAGGCGCCCCGATGCCGTCGTGCTCGACATCGGCCTCCCGGACGCTGACGGGCGCGACGTCTGCCAGGCACTGAGGGCGCGCGGGATGGACGCGCCGGTGATCTTCCTCACGGCGCGCGACGCAGTGCCCGACCGGCTCTCGGGGTTCTCAGCCGGGGGCGACGACTACCTGACGAAGCCGTTCGTCCTGGCGGAGCTGCTCGCGCGCCTGCAGGCGCTGCTGCGCAGGGGCGGAGCGGACAACGGGCACACGGTCGGCGGACTGCAGCTCGACCCGGCCGCCCATGCGCTGCTGGGCGACCGATGTGCGCATCGACCTGACGCCGACCGAGTTCCGGCTGCTGGCGGCGCTGGCGTCGGAACCGAACGGCGTCGTGCGCCGGCGGGCGCTCGTCGGTGCCGCCTGGCCCGACGGCGCGATCGTCCACGACAACACGCTCGACGTCTATCTCGCGCGCCTGCGACGCAAGCTGCGCGATGTGCAGGGTGCCCCGGTCATCGAGACCGTTCACGGCGTCGGCTACCGGCTCGCGTGAGGGGTCGCGGGCCCCGGACCCTGCGCGGTCGTGTCGTGCTCGGCGCGGTCGCCGCGCTGGCCGCCGCCCTCGCGGTGCTCGTGCTCGTGTTCAACGTGCTGCTGTCGAGCAGCCTGCGCGACGACGTCGACAGTCGTCTGCGCTCGCGCGCGGCGGCAGCGCTCACGACCGCACGGGTGGTCGACGGCCGCGTCGTCACGTCCGAAGGCCCGGGTGACGCGGCGCTCGACAGCGGCGTCTGGGTCTATCAGGGCACCCGCGCGATCGAGCGCCCACCGGCGACGCCCGCGCTCGAGCGCGCCGCGTCCGCGCTCGTCGCGGATGGGGGCGCCTATTCGGACTCGAGCGGACAGCGCCTACCGGCTGCACGCGCTGCCGATCTCAGATCGCGGGAAGGTGGTCGGCACCGTCGTCGCGGCGACGTCGCTGGCGGCCTATGACCGCACCACCGATCTCGCGCTGATCGGCTCGCTGCTGCTGGCGCTCGCAGCGCTCGCGGCCGTGACATCCGTGACCTGGGTGGCCGTCGGCCGGGCACTGCATCCGGTCGAGCAGATGACCGACCAGGCCGCCGACTGGCGCGACCACGATCTTGAGCGGCGGTTCGGCTCGGCGACTCGTCCCCAGGAGCTCGAGCGTCTGGCGGCGACGTTCGACGGGCTGCTGGACCGCATCGCCGCAAGCCTGCGGCACGAGCAGCGGCTCTCAGCCGAGCTGTCGCATGAGCTCCGCACCCCGCTCGCGCGGATCGCGACCCAGGCCGAGCTGCTCGCTCGCAGGCCGCACGATCCGGCCGAGCAGCGTGCGGCCGCCGAGCTGACGCTGCGCAGCACCAGGCGGATGGAGGCGATCCTCGACACGCTGATGGCCGCGGCCAGAGCGGAGGCGAGCGCGGCGCCGGGCGTGTGCGACGCCGGCGACGCTGCGCGCCACGCGGCGGCTGCCGTCGCGGAAGGGGCACAGCGGCGCGACCTCCAGTTCAGCGTGGAGGCGCCGAAGCCGGTCCGCGCCGGCGTCGACGGCGAGATCGTCGAGCGCGTGCTCGTCCCGCTGCTCGAGAACGCCGGCCGCTTCGCGCGGTCCGTCGTCACCATCGAGGTCCGCCGTGATGGCCAGCACGTCGTCATCGACGTGCGCGACGACGGGGAGGGCATAGCTGCCGATCACACAGCCACGGTGTTCGAGCCGGGCGTCACCGTTGCCGGCGTGAATGGCGCGCACGACGGCGCGGGTCTCGGCCTTCCGCTGGCGCGCCGTCTGGCCCGGACAGCGGGCGGCGACCTGGAAGCTCTGCCGTGCACTGCGGGCGCTCATCTGCGCGTCACGCTCCCGGCCGCGTAGCCGCGAGCCCGCCCGCGGTTCGATCCGGCCACTGCCGGGTATCACACGGTCCATGATCAGTCCCCTCGAGCTGGTCGCCGGCATCATCGGGTTCCTCGGCCTGCTCGTCGCGATCGGCCTGCTCATCGGTCCCGAGCGTCCGTCGCGCGAGCCGCGCCCGCGCGACGAGCAGCCCGCTCCGGCCAGCCAACGCCGGCGGCGGCGCGTCCGGCGCACGACGCGCGCGCTGAGCGCGGCGGAGTCGACGCACGTCGCCGAGCTGAAGTCCGACGAGCCGCTCTAGAACGTGCCGCGACGTTCGCAGCCGCGCAGCTTGTAGGCCGACTTGCGCCCGCTCAGGCGGACCGTGTCGACGCCCGGGCCACAGTCGATCGTGCCGCGGCCGTAGAAGGCCCAGATGAAGTCGTTCCCGGCGCCGCCCGTCACGCGGTTGCGCCCGTGGCTCGTGTAGATGAAGTCGGTCCCGCCCTCGCCGTTGAGCGAGTCGGACTGCGTGCCGTTGTTGTTCGCGGGGTCCCAGTCGCCCCAGATGATGTCCTTGCCGTCGCCACCGAAGATCGTGTCGGAGCCGTGGTGGCCGAGCAGCTCGTCGGTGAGCTCGCCGCCGACGAGCTTGCCGCCACCGCCTCCGGGGAAGGTCAGATAGACGCCGCTGATGGCGGGCCAGTGACGGTGGCTGACCTTCCCGGTTCCCGACCCGCCGGTGGTGGTCCGGCCGCGGCCTGCCCGGCACGAGGTCTGGCGCGGCACCGCGGCACAGACGCGACTCACGTACTCGGCGTCGCGCTCATAGCGCGTCGGCTTGCGCACGCGGATGTCGACGACCATCACCGGCGACGTGCCGAAGGCGTTCTTCGCCCGGAACGTGAGGCGGTCCGTGCCGATGAATCCGCGTGCAGGCGTGTACGTCCAGCCACGGTCGTAGCGCGCCGCGCTGAGACGACCGTGTTTCGGCTGCTCGACGATCTCGAAAGTCGGATCCTCTCCGTCACGGCCGCTGTTCTCGCAGCGCACGTAGATGTCGCGGGCCAGCCCGGCAGGCGTCGTCACAGCATTCTCGGCGGAGCAGTCCGGGGTCGGAACCCGCTGGACCGAGACGGGGATCGAGACGTCGACGGGATACGCGCCGCCTTCGACGACGATGCCGACACGCGCGTAGTCCTCCCGCGCATCGGCCGGCGCCGTGAGCGTCAGCGTGAACGTGTTCGGCGCAGCGCCCGGCGTGAGTCCCCCTGCCACGCCGGTCGGAGGCTCGGTGATGTGGGCCGTGTAGTGGTCGGCCGGATCACCGACACAGCTGATCGTGACCGTCACCGACTGCCCGCCTGTGACCACGACCGTCAACGGGCTCCACGAACACGTCGGGTAGCCGGCTGCCGACGCCGAGCCGCAGAGGATCAGCGCGGCGACCGCGGCAAGACAGAGCGGGACGAGGGCGCCCAGCCGGGCTCGTGCGCGATCAGCGTGATTCGGTCCCACTCGGAAATTCCAAGCTACACCAATTTCCTGGGAGTCAACGCATGTTGCGGTTCACTGAAATTCGTGAGAAGGTGCAGCCTCACGGACGCTCCCTCCGGGAGTGTCGAGCGGAGGTGTCGGGTGCGCCGGCTGGTCGCTGTCCTTGCAGTCGTTGGTCTCGCAGCGATCGGCGCTGCGCAGTCCGAGACGGCCGCGGCGGCGGCCAGATGCCCGACGACGGGTGTCGCGGTCAGGCAGTACGACACGATCGGCGGCCGGCACATCCTCGTCCACTTCCGCCGCGGCAACGACAAGGAGGAGCAGAGCGCGAAGCGCGTGCGCGACGAGGTCGAAGGCCACATCTGGCCGAAGTTCGTCGCGCTGCTGCGCCGCAGCCCGCCCAGAGACGGTCACGCCGGCGGCTGCCCCAACGGGCACGACGGGCGCCTGGACTTCTGGCTCGTGCGTTCGCACCCGAGACTGAACGCGGCCACGACGGCCGCGTTCATTCCATACAACGGCGAGCCCTGCGCCCCGAAGAAGCCCGGCGCGATCATCCTGCGCCGGACGGCCCAGCGCACGGTCGTCGCGCACGAGCTGTTCCACGCATTCCAGGCGGCGTTCGCGAAGGCCGGGCCGTGCATCAACTACAGCGAGTGGGATGAGGCCACCGCGACCTGGGCGATGGACTACGCCTACCCGCGGGAGCTCGGAGAGGTCCACCTGGGCAACCAGCGGATCGACTACGCGATCGACACCGCGCCCGGATACAGCGGCTGGATGTACATCTACTACCTCTCGCGCAAGTACGGCTCGAAGGTCATCCGCACGCTGCACGAGAAGCAGGAGACCCTGCGCGAGGTCGAAGCCCTCGATGCTGCGATTCCAGACGGCGCCGCCGCGAGCTTCCAGGGGTACGCCGCGGCCGCCTGGAATCAGGCGCCCACTTCCCGGAACGTCGGTCGGTCCGTCCTACCGCGAGTGGAAGCGTGTCTCCAAGCCGGCGAAACCCGTCAAGGACGTCAAGCTCGATCTGGGTGCGAAGGCGCACGCGCGCATCCCGCTCACCGGCGGCATCCGCATCCGGTCGACCGCGATCACGCGGATGGAGGTGCCGGACGGCGTGCGCTGGGTCGACCTGGTCCCGAACGAGAACCTCGAGGAGAACCAGCGCGTCGGCGCGTTCGTGAACGCCGGCGGCACCTGGACCTACGAGGATCTGAACGGGAAGGCGCGCACCAGCTGGTGTCGCGACGTCCCGGGGCAGGACGTGCGCGAGGTCATCCTGCTGATGACCAACGCGGTCGTGACGAGCGAGGGAGGCGAGCCGCTGCGGCCGAACGGGCACGTCGATCTTGCCCGCTCGTGTCCGCCGCAGACGATTCAGGGAACGTTCTCCGGCCGCAACCGCAACGGCGGCGTGGAGCTCACGTGGAACGGCACGATCACGTTCAGCTACCAGGAGAACGACCGGTTGCTCAATCGGCCGTGGCAGGACGCCGTGCACTACGCGGGCACCGCCGGGACGCTGACCTGGCACGCGACCGCGTCTCCCGGGAACCCCTGCACGGTCACCGGTGACGGCACCCTCGACGCGAGCGGGTTTGCGACGCCGGACTCGGCGGTCGCACAGATCGCGTACGACCCGACCGATGATCCCGACGGCTGGAAATACGAGATCACCGCCGGCACGACGAAGACGGCGAGCATGCCGATCACGACGACCTGCCAGGACGGGATCCCGAACACGTCGAACGACGCCGACCAACTCCACAACGAGGGCCTGGCGGTCTACAACGGCTACTCGGTCGGACAGCCCGTCGCCAACCGCTACACGACCGACCTGCGCGCATTCAGCGGCGCGATCGTGAACGCCGGCGGCTTCGACACGCGCGACTGGGCGTGGCAGCTCGTCGGCAGTGGGGGCGTGCGCCCGCCGCGGCCGTAACGCGCAAGGGTTGGCGCCGGCCCTTGATTTCGCCCGCCCTGCCCTGGCAGGATCGCGCGATGCCCGGTCCCGCTCCCGCGCTGCTGCGCGGCGTCCCGTTTCTGTCAGGCCTCTCCGATGCGGATGCGCAGGCACTCGCTCCCGACTTCGTCGAGCGCTCGTACGCGCCGGGGGAGCTGATCACCGGCGAGGGCCAGCAGGGGCTGAGCTTCTTCATCGTCGAGGACGGCGAGGCGACGGTCACCAAGAGCGGCCACGACGTCGCGACGCTCGGGCCCGGAACGTCGTTCGGTGAGCTGGCGCTGTTCGATCGCGCGGCCCGGCGCTCGGCGACGATCACGGCGACGACCGCGATGCGCTGCTGGTCGCTCCCGGTGTGGTCGTTCCGCGCGTATGTCGAAGGGCGCCCGGCGGTTGCGTGGGCGTTGCTCGAGCAGCTCGCCGAGCACATCCGCGACCTCGACTCTGCCTAGCGGGAGTCGCCACCGGCGGCGACGAGGAGACGGTCGCCGGCGACGACCCCGAGCCGCGCGCACGTCCCCGGCGCCAGCTCGAGCACCGACCGCGCGCCGCGCTGCGCCGCCGAGCGCCACGGCGCGAGCCGCGGCACGACACGCAGCACGCTGCCGTCCTCGCCGAGGAACACGACCTCGACCGCGTAGCGCAGGAAGAGCGTGTGGACGCTCGCGCACGGGCGCAGGAGCAGTCCCGTGCCGGCGCCGGGCGCAGGCCGTCCCAGCAGGCCGCGCAGGCGCTGCGGCGGCGGTCGCCGCGACGATGCAGTGCGCGCAGATCTCGACACCGCTGCCAGAGACGATTCGCACCGGCGCTCTGCCGCCCCAGAAATCCACGCGCCTGCAGCGTGCCGCATTGCGCGTCACGGCGGACCATCGGGCATGTGCCGAGTTTGCGCCGACTCCCTGTCACCATTGCGGAGTGCGTCCGGCCATCCACTGTCCGCGGCTGCCGCGGGTTCGCCTGTGGTCGCTGGCCGTCCTGCTGGTGATCCTCGCGCTGCCTGCGAGCAGTGCGCAGGCGCACGGCGGCCACGAGCACGAGCGGCACACCCGCGCCGCCGACCGGCTGCTCCAGCGCGGCATCGCCACCTGGCGCGGACCCGCCCGCGCGACGGTGCGCCGAGCAGGCCGGCGCCTGCGCGTCGAGTCGCACCTCGACCGTCGCGTGGCGCGGATCCCGAAGCGCCCGCTGACCGCCGCGCACGGCGGGCGTGTCCGACGATCTCGCCGCGACCTGGTGCGGCACCGAGACCGCGACAGACAGCCCCAACCCGCTCAACAGCGCGCCACAGATCAAGGTCGTCTACGCCCACCCTTCCGACATCCCGTCGCGCCTGGGGCAGTACGGCGACCTGATCCAGTCCGCGTCGCGGACCGCGGCGGAGGTCGTCGAGGCACGTTCGGCCGGCAGCCGCACACTGCGGTTCGATGTCGGCAGCAGCTGTGGCACGCAGTACCTCGACATCGCCAGCGTCGAGCTGCCGCACACGCAGGCCTGGTACCACGAGAACCAGCTCGTCGACACGGACGCGATCCGGGCCTCGCTCGGGCTGCAGTCCGGCGAGGTCAACCTGGTCGTCTGGGCCGATGACATCGGCGTGGCCTCAGACCCGCTCGGCGTCGGGCAGACGATCCTCGACGACCGCCCCGGCGCCCAGAACTACAACGCCTACGGCGGGCGTGACGCGCTGATCATCGGGCGCGGCAAGACGTACTTCTTCAGCGACGCCGCGGCGCAGAGCTGGCAGCCGGCATCGGTCGCGCTGCACGAGGTGACCCACACGCTCGGCGCCGTCCAGAACGGCGCGCCGCACAGCTCGCTGGCCGGTCACTGCACCGATGAGTGGGACATCATGTGTTACGCCGACGGCTCGCCGACGAACCCGCTCAACGGCAGCGCCCTCACCTTCCCCTGCGACGGCAGCGCGTCGGCCGAGATCTACGACTGCGGCGGGGACGACTACTTCAACGTCAGCCCGGTCCCGGGGTCATGGCTCGCGAGCCACTGGAATGTCGCGTTCAGCCCGTTCCTGTGCGCGGCCGCCTCGTGTTTCGCGACGCTTCAGCGCCCGACGGTCACGCCGCAGCCGGCAAGCGCGTCACCGGACATCTTCGAGCCGGTGACGATCGACGCGTCGTCGGCGAGCGACGACGGCCCGGCGCCGAGCGTCGACTGGGATGTCCCCGACGCCTTCAACGCGAGCGCGGCATCCGGTGGCCGCGTGCTGACGGCGGTCTGGGATCACGCAGGCATGCAGTCGGTCCGCGTGTTCGTGACGGATAGCGACGGGAACCTCACGACGAAGACGATCCCCGTCAACGTCGTCAACCGCCCGCCGTCCGCACAGATCACCGCACCGCCGGCGGCGACCGCGGGCGACGCGGTCGTGCTGACCGCGCGCGACGCCGACCGCCGTCCGGTCGCCCGCTACCGCTGGGACCTTGACGGCGCTCCCGGCTTCGAGCTCGACACGGGCGCCAACGCCTGGGCCTCGACGACGTTCGCCGCCGCCGGCGCGCACAAGGTCGCCGTGCAGCTGACCGACAGCGGCGGCGCGAGCGCCGAGTCCAGCGCGACGATCACCGTCAGCGCGCCAGGCCGGGGACAACGCCGGACACGAAGCCGGCCGCCAAGACGCCGTCGCTCGATCTGCGGCTGAGCCCCGCCCGGGTCTCGCGCGCGGCGCTGCGCAGCACGCTGTTGCTGCGCGTGCGCTCGTCGGCCGCCGGTCGCCTGTCGCTGCGCGTCGGCACCCGCCGCGACGGAGCGTCACCGCTGCTGCGGCGCAGCGTCGTGCTGCGCGCGGGCGAGTGGGTCAACGTGCGCCTGCGGCTGCCCAAGCGCGCGAAGGCCGTGCGGACCGCACGCCTGCTGCGGATCGCCGGGACGACGAGCGCCGGCGCACGTCGCGTGCTCGTCCTCACCGTCCGCAAGTAACCGCGCGACCGGGTTCGGGCCCGCAGGCCCGAACCCAGCTGCGCGTGGATTCTCTAGGCCGCGGCCTTCGCGCCGGGCCCGCGACCTTCGAGCAGCTCGTCGGCCACCCGGTCGGTCGCGTCGCCCGTGCCGCCGACGAGGCGGCGGCTGAGCTGCGCGCGGCGGAACGTGAGCGGTGCGTCGTGCTCCCACGTCGCGCCGATGCCGCCGTGCACGGCGATCTGCTGGCGCGCGGCGAAGTCCAGCGCGCCGCCGGCGACCGAGCGTGCGGCACTCGCCGCGTAGGCGATCTCGTCCGGGTGGTCGCTGAACGCGAACCCGGCGTAGATCAGCAGCGAGCGCGCGTTCTCCTGGCGACGCAGGATCTCGACGAGCCCGTGCTTCATCGCCTGGTAGCTGCCGATCGCGCGGCCGAACGTGAAGCGCTCCTTCGCGTAGGCGACCGACACCTCGAGCGCCGACTCGACCGTGCCGAGCGACTCGGCGGCGATCAGCGCCTGCGTCAGGTACCAGGCCTGCGCGATGTCCGTTGCCGAGACGTCGAGCTTCGTGCCCTTCGCGCCCTTCAGCGTCACCGTGCCCAGACGGCGCGTCGCGTCGTAGCGCCACGTGGCGTCGACGCTGACGCCGTCGGCGCCGGCCTCGACCACGCCCGCGACGGGCGCTCCCGATGCGTCCTGGCCGATCACGACGAGCACGTCGGCCTGGCCGGCGTCCGGTGCCCATGCGACGACTCCGTCGAACGTCACGGCGTCACCGTCGACGGTCGCCACCGGCGCCGCGGCGCGCGCCTTGCCGCCGACCGGGTCGACCGTCCAGCCGGGCTGCAGCGTGCTCGGCGGGCGTGCGGGCAGCCAGGCCGCCTTCAGCTCGCCGGATGCGACAGCCTCGGTCACGGCAGCGGCGCCGCGGTCCAGCAGCAGCGACGCGGGCAGCGGGCCGAGCAGCGGGGCGGGGGCCAGCACGCGGCCGGCCTCCTGCGCCACGAGCATGGCGTCGTAGGCGCCCAGGCCCGCGCCGCCGCGCTCCTCGGAGATCAGCAGGCCGGGCCAGCCGGCCTCGATCGCCAGCGGCCACAGGTCGGGCAGCGCCGACTCGTCCTCGAGCGCCTCGCGGGCGGCCTCGACGGTCTTCACGCGCGACAGCGCGCCGCGCGCCGCCTCGCGCAGGAACTCCTGCTCGTCGGACAGGTTCAGGTTCATGCCGTCGCCCCTTCCTTCTCCTTGGCGCGCAGCTCGCTGAACGGGATGCCCTTGTCCAGGCGCGGCTCGGGCGGCAGCCCCAGCACGCGCTCGCCGATCGTGTTGCGCAGGATCTCCTCGGTGCCGCCGGCGCTCTTGAGGCCCGGCAGGAACGAGATCATGTAGGCCCACTCGTCGTCCTCGGCGAGCGTCTCGGGCCCGAGCACGTCGGCGATCAGGTCGCCGGCCTTGACGGCGTTGTTGACCGTCGTGACCTTCGCCAGGCCGAACTCCGGCCCCGGGATCTGGCCGCCCTGCAGGTCGCTGATCGAGCGGTAGCCGGTCCAGCGGATCGCCTCGAGCTCGGCCGCGATCTCGCCGAGCTGGTGGCGCACGTCGCTGTCCTTGACGGCGGCGGGGTCGGTCGCGAGCGCCCGCGCGAAGCGGTCGCCGTTGTAGCCGAAGCCCTCGCTGCCGAGGCCGATCGTCAGGCGCTCGAACATCAGCGTCGTCAGGCCGACGCCCCAGCCGTTGTCGACGCCGCCGACGACGCTGTCGCCGGGGATCGTCAGGTCGTCGAAGAAGACCTCGTTGAACTCGGCCTCGCCGGAGATCTGGCGCAGGCCGCGCACGGTCACGCCCTCGCCGTCCATCGGGACGATGAACATCGTCATGCCCTTGTGCTTGGGCACGTCCGCGTTGGTGCGGGCGAGCAGCAGGCCGTAGGCGGCGAACTGCGCGTTCGTCGTCCAGACCTTCTGCCCGTTCAGCGTCCACGACCCGTCGTCGTTGAGCTTGGCGCGCGTCTGCACCGCCGCGAGGTCGGAGCCGGCGGCCGGCTCGCTGAAGAGCTGGCACCAGACCTCGTCGCCGTGCAGCATCGGGCCGAGGTAGCGGCACTTCTGCTCGTCGCTGCCGTGGGCGATGATCGTCGGGCCGAGCATGCCGACGCCGATGACGTCGAGGATGCCGGGCACGCGCGCGCGGCGCATCTCCTGGCTGATGATGACGCCCTCGATCGGGCTGACGCCCTGGCCGCCGTACTCCTTCGGCCACGTGGCGCCGGCGAGGCCGGCCTCGGCCAGCCGTGCCCTGCCAGGCGCGCCGCGCGGCGACGATCTCGTCAGGGTCGGTGAGTGCTCCTGCGCCGCTGAGAACGGGCGCTTCGGACTTGTGTTCGTCGAGCCAGGCGCGGATCTGATGCCGGAATTCCGCCTGCTCTGGGGTGTCGTTGAGATCCACCCTCATCTCCTTTGGCTGACTAGCCAGTCGGTGAACGTCAACGGATGATACGGGGTCACTCGTCGTCCGGCGGTTCCTCCCAGATCGCGCCGATGATGCCGACCCCGAGCAGGCCGATCACGAGCAGCGAGATCACCGACAGGATCGTGAATCCACGGTCGATCGCGGCGTGGATCGTGAGCGCCGCGAAGCCTGCGAGGAACAGCACCGTCGTCGTCAGCAGAATCGTCCGCATCTCAGCCCCCGAAGGCTCCGAGGACGGCGAGGACGATCACGAGAACGCCCCAGATCAGCGCCCAGATCGTGGCGGGGACGGCTGCAAAGCCGCCGAACCAGGGGACGATCACGAAGCTCATGATGCGCGAGCCGCGGCAGCGTGTCAGCTGGACGACGATCGCCTCGAGCGCCGCGCCGGTCGCGGCGGCGGCCCCGAGCGTGCCGAGGCCGGTCGCGTCGGAGGCGATCGCGATCGCGACCGCCGCCGGCCGCGCCGAGCAGCAGTGCGACGCTGATCCAGACATGCCCGGCCGCAGCCTCGGCGCCCGCGCCGAAGACCCAGACGAAGCCGGCGTCGATCGCGATCAGCAGCGCAGCCCAGCCGCCCGATCCGCTGACGAGCACGACCACGGACAGCAGCAGCAGCGCCAGCGCGGCGACGAGGGCCACGAGCGAGGTGCCGTCGCGCTCGGTGTCATCGCGCAGAGGGATCACAAGGGCCTGAGGCTATCCCGTGACAGCAACTGGCCAGATGGCGGAGACTCCCACGATGAACGCGGCGCGACCGGTCCTCATCACCGGCGGGACCTCCGGCATCGGCCGCGAGACGGCGCGGCGGCTGGTCACCGAGTACGGCGCCGGCGTGATCATCACCGGTCGCAGCGCGGAGAGCCTCGCGCCGGCGGCGCGGTCGGTGGGGGCCGAGTCGCTCACGCTCGACCTCGGCTCGCTTGAGGACGTGGCACGCGCCGTTGAGGACCTGGGCGCGCGCGGTCTGCTGCCGCTCGCGGCGCTCGTCGCCAACGCCGGCTCGCAGTTCACCGGGCCGTCGACGTCGGTCGACGGGTTCGAGGCGACCTTCGCGATCAATCACCTCGGCCACGTCGCGCTGATCGCGCGGCTGCTCGCCGCCGATGGCATCGTCGCTCCGGGTGGGCGCATCGTGGTCGTCTCGTCCGGCACCCACGATCCAGCCGAGCGCACGGGCATGCCGTCGCCGCTGCCGATCGACGCCAGGGCGCTCGCAGCGCCGGCGCCCGCCGGCGAGTCGGCGACCGAGTCACGGCGCCGCTACACGACGTCGAAGCTCGCGAACGTCATGACGGCGTATGAGCTCGCCCGCCGGCTCGAGCCGCGCGGCATCTGCGTGACTGCGTACGACCCCGGCTTGATGCCGGCGACCGGGCTCTCGCGCGACTACGGCCGGGTGGCGCGCGTCGTCTACGGCACGGTCGGGCGAGCATTGATCGCGCTGCCGGGAGCGACGACGCCGCGGGCGTCATCAGCGCATCTCGCGGCGCTCGCGGCAGACCCGGCACTCGCCGGCGTGACCGGCGTCTACCGCGCCCGCGGCAAGCTGCGCTCCTCGTCGCAGGCCTCGTACGACGAGGCGGCCCAGCGCGCGCTGTGGGACGACAGCCTTGCCCTCGCCGGGCTTGCCGACCCGACCGCCGCGCCCGTTCCCGCCGCGGGCTAGGCGCTGGCTGCGAGCGGGCCGACGCCGGGCTTGGGCTGCGGCACGTGCTGGTCGGCGTGGTAGCTCGAGCGCACGAGCGGCCCGGCTGCGATGTGGTCGAACCCGAGCTCGTACGCGGCCACTTCGAGCGCCGCGAACTCGTCGGGATGCCAGTAGCGGACGACCGGCAGGTGGTTCTCCGTCGGCCGCAGGTACTGGCCGACCGTCAGCACCTGGACGCCGGCGGCGCGCAGGTCGGCGAACGCCGCGACCATCTCGTCGTGCGTCTCGCCGAGGCCGACCATCAGGCCGGACTTCGTGACGAGGCTCGGCGCCCGACCATCGCCTTCGCGTTGCTCAGCACGCGCAGTGAGCGCTCCCAGCGCGAGCCGCGGCGGGCGAGCGGGTAGAGGCGCGGCACGACCTCGACGTTGTGGTTGAAGACGTCGGGCGCGGCTCGGCGAGCACGGTCGCCAGCGGCATCTCCTCGCCGCGGAAGTCCGGCGTCAGCACCTCGACCTGGCACTCGGGCGCCTGGCTGCGGCACTGGCGGATCGTCGCGGCCCAGATGCGCGAGCCGAGGTCCGGCAGGTCGTCGCGGTCGACGCTCGTGATGACCGCGTGCCGCAGTCCCATCTTCGCGATCGTGCGCGCGACGCGGGCCGGCTCGAGCGGGTCGTTCCAGGTCGGCTTGCCGGTCGTGACGTTGCAGAAGCCGCAGCGCCGCGTGCAGGTGTCGCCGAGGATCATGAACGTCGCGGTGCCGCGCTCCCAGCACTCGCCGACGTTCGGGCAGGCGGCCTCCTGGCAGACGGTGTGCAGGTTCTCGTCCTTGATCAGCTGCGGCAGCTCGCGGTACTTCGGCGCCGCCGGGCGCCGGCACCTTGAACCACGGCGGCTTGCGCGCGCGGATCGGCTGGGTGTCGCTGCCGAGCACCTTCGAGCACGTCCATGCCGCCGGGGCTCGACCGCGAGCGGGTCTTGTGCTCGCGCTCAGGTGGGCGTTGAGCTCACGTCGATTCACACTAGTGCACGTCCGTGAGCCGCGCCAGGACGCGCTCCAGCCGCGTCGGCGTGACGAGCCGCTGGCGCAGGCCGTATTCGGTCGCGTAGGCGTGCGCGACGCGGCGGCGCATGCACGGCAGCAGCGCGCCCGTCGCTGCCGGTCTCGGTCGCGACGGACGTCATCGCGACGCCGTCGAGGCCGCACGGAACGATCCACTCGAACGGCTCAAGGCTGTTGTCGACGTTGACGGCGAACCCGTGCGTCGCGATGCCGCGCCGCACGTGCACGCCGATCGACGCGATCTTGCGCGCGCCGTCGACCCAGACGCCGGTGCAGTCGGGCCCGTCGTCGGGCGGCCCGGCCGCGGCGATGCCCTCCTCGGCGAGCGCCGGCGACGATCATCCGCTCCATCGCGCGCACGTGCGCGAGCACGTCGCGGTGCGTGCACGATCGGGTAGCCGACCAGCTGTCCCGGCCCGTGGTAGGTGGCGCGCCCGCCACGGTCGACCGCGACGATCTCGATCCCGCGCTCGCCGTACCACTCGGTGGCTCATCGGCAGCTCGCCCGGGGCGGTCCGGCGCCCGCGCGTGTAGACGGGGTCGTGCTCGAGCAGCAGCAGCGTGTCCGGCACGACGCCCTGCTCGCGCGCGTCGCGCACGCGCTCCTGCAGCGCCAGCCCCTCCGCATACGGGAGCCGGCCCAGATGTACCACCCACAGCTCGGGCTGCGCGGCCATGCGCCCAGCGTACTCCCGAGGGTGGGCCGGCTGGCCAGGTCGCGTCTACGCTGCTCCTGTGGAGGCTCACGAGGACCGGCTCGTCTGGCTCCGGCGCCTGCGCTGGCGTCTGCGCGGCGCGCTGCTGGCGCCCGCGTTCGTGCTGTTCACGATCGCCGACGCGCTGCTGCTGCGGCTGCTGCCGTTCGCCGGTGACCGCGGCGCGGGGATCGTCGGCGCGCTCGTCGCCGCGGCGATCCTGAACCTCGTGATGGTCGCCGTCGTCGGACCGCTGATCGGGCTCTGGCTGCGGCGGCGTGACGCGCGCCTGCCCGCGTTCGCCGCGCGCGACCGGGCCGGCGTGTTCGCGCTCGCGGGAATGTCGGTCGTGCTCGTCGCGGGCGGCATCGCTCACCAGTCGACACTGCACCGGGAGCAGGATGCGCTGCGCGCGCAGGCGCTCGCGGCACGCGCCTACTTCGCCCGCCAGGCGCCGGCCGCCTACCGGCGCAACCTCGACCGGATGGACACCTGGAAGCCGGGCCCGAACCTCTACCGCACGTGCGTGCCGGGCCCGGACCCGGCACGCAGCCTGTGCGTGATCGTGAAGACCGACCAGTCGCCGCCGGGCGTCACCCGTGACCGCAGCCAGGAGCCCAATCGAGAGCTGGCCGGGCCACTCGGTGACGTGATCCTGATTCGTTGAGGGTCAGGCGCTCGCGACGGCCTCGCCCGACTTCGCCGCCTCGCGGAGCTGCTCGAAGCGGACGACCTGGCCGGCCGCGCCCCAGTTGCCCTCCGGGACCTCGTTGATCAGCACCCAGACGCGCAGCGCGTCGTCGGCGGTCAGCGTCGAGTGCTCGTAGATGCTCGTGGTGAAGTCGTCGACGAGCCCGGCCTTGCGGCGGTCGCTCAGTGCCCCGGAGGGAACGGTCACGTCGATGCGCACCGCGCTGACGGGCTGGCTTGCGGCGTTGACCGCGTCGCCCGGAAGCTCGTGCACGTGGCACCAGGCGATGCTGCGGAAGAACTCGTTGTCGGGCGCGCCCTCCCAGTGGAGGAGCTTGGTCGTGAGCGTCGTCGATCAGCTGCGGGCGGTCCGCGGCGTCGATCGTGCCGGCGTTGTAGGTCAGGTCGATCAGCGGCATGCGTCGGGGCCTCCTCGTGGGGACAGGTGTATGACGAGTGTCATACGGCGCCGAAGACTACCCTATGATGAGCGTCATAGAGCGTCCCATGCCCGACGAGCCGATTCTCGACAGCCGCAGCAGGATGATCACCAGCGCCGCCGTGCTGTTCCGCGAGCAGGGCTACAGCGCGACCGGCTTTCGTGACGTCGTCGAGCACAGCGGCGCCCCGCGCGGCTCGATCTACCACCACTTCCCGGGCGGCAAGGCGCAGCTCGCGGAGGAGGTCGTCCAGTTCGCATCCGAGGTGTTCGCTGCGCGGATCGAGCGGGCCGCGGCCGACGGTGATCCGCAGGCGATGCTCGACGCCTTCGCCGGCGGCTGGCGGCGGCAGCTCGAGCGCAGCGACTTCCGCGCCGGCTGCCCCGTCGTCGCCGTCGCCGTCGAGGCCGACGCGACACCGGCGGTCGCAGCGGCCGCGGCCGCCGCGCTCGAGCGCTGGGAGGGACTGCTCGCCAAGGCGCTGCGCGAGTCCGGTGTGCCCCCCGCGCGCGCCGGGCGGATCGCGACGCTCGCGGTGGTGGCGATCGAAGGCGCGGTGATCCAGTGCCGCGCGTCGAAGAGCGTCAAGCCGCTCGACGACGTGATGGACGAGCTCGGTCCGCTGATCTCGAGCGCGCGCACCTAGCCATCCCGGCGTAGGATCGCGGGCATGAGCCACGATCCGACCGATCAGCGTCGCGGACTGCTGGAGAGCGTGCTCGCGCTCGGGCTGCTCGCGCAGGGAGACGAGCCGCGCGCAGCAGCGCTGACGCGGCGCATCCGCGAGGCGGGCATCAGCGGACGCCCGGACGGTCCGAAGGCGAGCACGCCGTTCTCGGTCGCGCTCGCGACGAGCGGCGACGGCATGCAGAAGGCCGGGAACAGCAGCGGCGAGTCGCTCGTGACGAGCGCCCACCTCGAGGAGACGACGCTCGTCGTCGCCGGCGCGGGGATGCTCTACCGCTTCACGACCAAGCATCACGACGACAAGCACGTCGACGATCGCAGCGGAGCGTGGACCAGCGGGCCGCTGGGCGAGACCTTCGCCGCCTGGTATCCGTTCGCGGATGCCGGCAGCCATGGGGCCGGCGTCCTGGAGATCGGCGACGAGCACTTCCTCGCGGCCCAGGGCGAGGCCGACGGTGCGTCGGAGATCGCGCTGGCAATCCAGGCCGCGCGCGCCCTCTGAGACGACCGGCATGCCCGACTTCCAGACGCTGCTCTACACGACCGACGGCGCGATCGCGACGATCACGCTCAACCGGCCCGAGCAGCTGAACACGATCGTCCCGCCGATGCCCGACGAGGTCGAGGCCGCGGTGACGAGCGCCGTCGCCGACCAGGCGGTGAAGGTGATCGTGCTGCGCGGCGCCGGACGCTCGTTCTGCGCGGGCTACGACTTCTCCGGCGGCTTCCACCACTGGGACGAGGGGATGACGACCGACGGCGCGTGGGATCCCGGCAAGGACTTCGTCATGGCCACCGCTCCGAGCGCGTCGCCGACGCAGAAGTTCATGAGCGTCTGGCGCTCGCCGAAGCCGGTGATCGCCCAGGTCCACGGGTGGTGCGTCGGCGGCGGGAGCGACTTCGCGCTCTGCGCCGACCTCGTGATCGCGAGCGAGGACGCGCGCATCGGAACGCCGTACGCGCGCATGTGGGGCGCCTATCTGTCGGGCATGTGGCTCTACCGCCTCGGCCTGACGCGCGCGAAGGAGTACGCGCTGACCGGCAAGCCGCTGTCGGGCATCGAGGCCGCCGACATCGGGCTGATCAACCAGGCGGTGCCGTTCAAGGACCTCGAGGCCGTCGTCGCCGAGCAGGCCGAGCGGCTCGCGCAGATCCCGCTGTCCCAGCTCGCCGCGATGAAGCTGATCGTCAACCAGGCCTACGAGAACATGGGGCTCGCGTCGACGCAGACGCTCGGCCCGATCCTCGACGGGCTGATGCGTAACACGCCGGACGCAAAGCGCTTCATCGACATCGCCGAGCGCGAGGGCGTCGGCGCGGTCATCGCCGAGCGCGACGGTCCGTTCGGCGACTACTCGCAGGCGCCGGCCGACCAGCAGCCGGATCCCGCGAACGTGATCGTTCCCTAGAGGATTCGCCTAGAGGACGAGGCGCAATGGCGCCTCGAGGAACTCGCGGATGCGAGTCAGGAACTCGGCAGCCTGCGCGCCGTAGAGGATGCGGTGGTCGCAGGCGAGCTCGACGTCGATCTGCTGGCGCACCACGACCTGCCCGTCGCGGACGACCGGCCGGGCCTCGAGCGCGCCGACGCTGAGGATCGCCGCCTGCGGCGGGTTGATGACGGCCTCGAAGGAGCGCACGCCGAACATGCCGAGGTTGCTGACGGTGAAGGTTCCGCCGGAGAGCTCCGGCGGGGTGATCGTCCCCTCGTGGACGCGCTGCGCCATGTCGCGTGTCTCGGTGGTGATCTGCGCGAGGCCCTTCTTGTCGGCATCGAAGATCGTCGGAACGACGAGTGCGTCGTCGGCCGCGACGTTGACGCCGACGTTGACGCGCGTGTAGCGCTCGAACTTGCCATCGCGGTAGGCGCCGTTGGCGCTGGGGTGCTCGGCGAGCGCGATCGCGCAGGCCTTGACGACGAGGGCGGTGATCGAGGGCACGTCCTCGCCGCCGGCCTGCAGGCTGGCACGCAGGTCGACGCACTCGGTCATGTCGACGGTGGCGCGCAGCGTGAACGTCGGGATCGTCGCGCGCGACTCCGACACGCGGCGGGCGGTCAGCTGCTGGACACGGTCCGGCTCGGTGATCGTCACCTCGCCCTTCGCGCTGCCGCCGTCACCGCTCGTGACGGCCGCCGGCGCGGGTGCCTCGGCCACCGCCGACAGTCGCGGCGCCTTGTCCGATGAGGCCTCCGCCTCAGCCGGCTGCGCCGCTGCGACCCTCGCGATCAGCGCACCGATGGCGAGCGTGTCGCCTTCCTGCGCGACGATCTCGAGGACGCCCTCGGCGTCGGACTCGTAGGTCAGGGTCGTCTTGTCGGCCTCGATCTCGACCAGGGGATCAGCGCGCGCGATGCTCGCTCCCGGCTCCTTGAGCCAGCGAATGATCGTGCCCTCGTCCATCGATTCCGAGAGGCGGGGCATGACGATGTCGGCCATCGACGCTGACCCTAGCGAAGACCGAAAGCGCCTCGTTCCGGCCACTTCCGCCTCTACTGTCGGAACCGTGAGTCGCCGCCACACGGTCCTTCTGGCGCTCCTCGCCGTGCTCGCCGCACCGGCCGCCGCGAGTGCGGCGCCGGCCGATCCGCCGGTGCCGGCCCCCGTCGCCGATCACGCAGTCTGGCCGCTGACGCCGCAGGAGCGCTGGATCACCGACGCTCAGGGGCGCGTCGTGATCGTCCACGGTGTCGACCTCGTGGCGCGCGCCGCGCCGTGGCTCCCCGGCGCCGCCGGCTTCGGCGACGACGACGCGCGACTGCTCGCGCACGCGGGCTTCAACGCTGTGCGCCTCGGCGTCGTTCCGGCCGCGGTGATGCCGCGCCCGGGGGCGATCGACCGCACCTATCTCGACCACATCGCGGCGACGGTCCGGCTGCTCGGACGGCATGGTCTGCTGACCCTGATCGTCCTGCACCAGGATCAGTGGGGCGCGCGCTACCTCGGCTCCGGACTGCCGGGCTGGATGACCCGCGATGACGGGATCGCCGGCGGACGGCGGCAGCGCTCGCCGCTCGGCTACGTGAGCAATCCGGCGCTCGCGCGGGCCTTCCAGAGCTTCTGGGCAAACCGGACGGCGGCGCGCGACGTCGGCCTGATGGATCGCTGGACGCAGATCGCGGGTGCCGTCGCGCGCTCGCTCGCGCGGGAGCGCACGCTCGTCGGGTACGACCTGATGAACACGCCCTGGCCCGGGCCGCGCTGGCAGCGCTGCGTGGCCGACGGCTGCCCCGGCTTCCAGCACGGAGCGCTCGCGCGGCTCTGGCGGCGGACCGTCGCGCAGGTGCGCGCGGTCGACGCCGACGCGATCACCTGGATCGAGCCCCCGGCGCTCGCGCCGATCCTGGCCCCGTTGCTGCTTCCGGCGACCGGTGACAAGCGGCGCTCGGGACTCGCCTTCCAGGCCGACTGCGGGCTCGCGGCCGCGGCGTCAGCGACCGCTGCGACCGGCAGTTGCGGAGCGCTGCAGGCCGGGGCGCTGGACCGCGCGGCGACCTGGTCGCGTGACGCCGGCCGGCCGGCGCTGCTCGTCGGCGGGGCCGCGGCGCGACGCGGCGCGACGGTCGCCGGGCTGCGCCGGATCGCCGACGGGCGGATGCAGTCCTGGCTGCGCTGGCCGTACGCGAACGTGCCCGCGAGCCCCGGGGACCAGCCCGCGATCGTGCGCGATCTGCGCCGGCCCGCCGCGGGCGACAACGTCGACGACGCCCGTCTCGCCGCACTGGAGACGCCCTACCCGCGACTCGTTGCGGGCACCCCCACGGGCTGGTCGCTCGACAGCAGGTCGGGTGTCTTCACGGCGTCCTGGACGACGACGCTGCCGAACGGCCGCCCCGCGAGAGCCGACGCGGTGAGCGACCTGTGGCTCGGCCGGCGGCAGTACCCCGGCGGCTACAGCGTCACCCTGACGGGCGCACGCGTCGTGAGTCGCACTGCCGACCGCGTGTTGCTGCGCGCGCTCCCCGACGCGCAGCGCGTCGCCGTCGTGGTCACCCCGTCAGTCCCCTGATCGCCCGGGGGCGTAGCTTTCGGCCGATGCTGCGCTACGAGGCTCACACCGATGCCGGCCCGGACACGGCGTGGACGCTGGTCGCCTGTCCGACGCGCTGGCCCGAATGGTCGCCGCTGGTCGGCGGTGCCTGGGGCCTCGGCTGGCCGCAGGTGCGCGAAGGCTCGATCGGCGCGGTGCGCCTGTTCGGGGTCGTGCCGGTGCCCGCACGGATCTCGCGCGTGAATCCCGGCGAGTCGTGGGCCTGCCAGATCGGCCTCGTGACGATCGATCATCTCGTCGAGCCGCTCCCGGACGACGAAGGCTCGATCGTCGCAATCGCGATCGACGCGCCTGCGCCATTCGAAGCCGCGCTC
Source organism: uncultured Actinomycetes bacterium (assembly GCA_963821685.1). Taxonomy (GTDB): domain Bacteria; phylum Actinomycetota; class Thermoleophilia; order Solirubrobacterales; family Solirubrobacteraceae; genus F1-60-MAGs163. The sequence goes on from CAWGEW010000012.1 coordinate 66,216, forward strand.
GCGCGGACCTGGGGGCCCGTCGCCGGCGGACTCGTGGGCCGGCTCGCTCGGGCCGCCGAAGCGACGGCCGCGGCGGGCGGCTGACGCGCCTCTAGCCCAGATCGGTCGTGGCGTCGAAGGCCGCCCAGCGCCCGATGAACTCCTCGGGGTCGAGGCGTTCGAGGTCAGCCCGCAGCGCCGCCTCCACCCGTCCGGTGTCACGACCCGGGACGTCCCAGAACAGCACGACCTCGAGGTCGTCGACGCTGACGACCTCGATGTGGTCGACGCGGTCGGGCGCTGCGAGCCGGCCCGGCGCGCGACCGGTGCGCGTGACCGTCAGCTCGTAGGCCGCCTTCGCTCTCACGACACCACCGCCGCGCATGCGGCCGCTGCGCGCTCGAGGCAGTCGCGACCGTCGAACAGCCGGCCCGGCGCGTCCCCGGCGCCCGGCACCCACACCGCGGGAACGCTGCGCGCGCCGCGCTCAGCGGCGAGCGCCGTCTCGCGCGCCAGCGCGTTCCTCGTGCCGCGCGTCCCGCAGCCGGTCAGCAGCGCCTTCGGATGCATCTCGCAGCCGGACCCGGCGATCACGACCGCGTCCTCGCTCGACAGCGCGCGACCGCCGGCGAACGCCTGCCGGAACGCGGCGAGTGAGAACGCGACGACGCGGCCGATCGAGCGCGCGTAGGTGGCCGCCTGCATCGCCAGCTCACTGTCGAACGGGAACGGCTCCGGCCAGCGGACCGGCTGCAGGCCCTCGCGCTCGGCGCGCATCACGAAGTCGTCGCGGTCGAATGCGGCTGCGCCGGATGCCCGCGGTGCGAGGTCGCGTTCGAGCACCGGGACCCACGGGGTCGCGACCGGCATCACCTGCAGCACCCGCTCGGCGGCGAGATACGCCTCGGGGTTGCCCAGGTCGAAGTAGAACGCCGGCTCGGCCTGCTCCGGTGCGGGCTCGTGAACCGTGACCTGAACGCCGGTCACGGCGCTCAGCCGTGAATCAGCCAGCCGTCGGCGGCGCGCGCGGCTTCGAGGATCGCCTCGCTGAACGTCGGGTGGCCGTGGATCATCCGCGCCAGCTCGGGGTACCCGCCCTCGAGCAGCTTGGCGTTCAGGACCTCCTGCACCATGTCGACGGCCTTCGAGCCGATGATGTGCGCACCGAGGATCTCGCCGTACTTCTTGTCGCCGACGATCTTGACCATGCCGGTGCGGTCGCCGTAGACGGTCGTCGCGCCGGCGACGCCGTAGGGGACCTTGCCGACGACGACGTCGTGGCCGGCGTCCTTGGCCTGCTGCTCGGTGAGGCCGAAGCTGGCGACGTTCGGGTTGCAGAAGGTCGCGCCCGGGATGTCCTCGTACTCGAGCGGGTGGGGGTCCAGGCCGGCGGCGTGCTCGACCGCGATCACGCCCTCCTCCATCGACTTGTGCGCGAGCGCGGGGCCGTGCACGAGGTCACCGATCGCGTAGACCTTGGGGACGTTCGTGCGCATCTGCCCGTCGACGGCGATCAGGCCGCCCTCGTCGAGCTTCACGCCCGCTGCGTCGAGCCCGAGGCCTTCGACGTCGGGTCCGCGGCCGGTCGCGATGACGAGCCAGTCCGCCTCACCCTTCTCCTCGCCGAAGCTGAACGTGACCGACGACTCGCCGGACTGCACGTCGCTGACGAACGTCTTCGTGTGAACCGCAATGCCCTGCTTCTTGAAGCCGCGCGCGGCAGCCTTGCTGATGTCCGCGTCCTCGTTCGGCAGCACGCGATCGAGGCCCTCGAACAGCTGGACACTGGAACCCAGGCGCACATATGCGCTGGCGATCTCGGTGCCCGACGCACCCGCGCCGACGACCGCAAGGTTGGCCGGCAGCTCCTTCAGCGCCCAGGCCTCCTCGGTGCCGATCACGCGGCCCTCGAAACTCGTGCCGGGGATCGGCCTCTTCACCGAGCCGGATGCGATCACGATCGCCTTGGTCGCCTCCAGCTCCTGGTCGCCGACGCTGACGGTGCCGGCTGCGGTCAGCGCGCCGAAGCCCTCGATAGACATCGACCTTGTGCTTCTTCAGCAGCATGCCGACGCCGCCGGTGAGCGTGCCGACGACCTCGTCGCGGCGCTCCATGACCTTCGTGAAGTCGATCGTCGGCTCGCCGACGGTGACGCCGAACTCACCGGCCTCGCGCACCTCCTGCGCGACGTCGGCCGAGCGCAGCACGGCCTTCGCGGGGATGCACGCGTAGTTGAGGCAGCGGCCGCCGATGCGGTCCTTCTCGACCACGGCGGTGCTCATGCCCAGTTGCGCGGCGCGGATCGCGGCGACGTATCCGCCGGGACCGGAGCCGATGACGATGCAGTCGTACGTTGCGGAGGCCATATATCGAGTCTATGCGTCCCCGAGTCGCGGCACTTTCATCCGTCCGAGCACACGCACGAGCTTCCAGAACAGCCATCCGCCGCTGGCGACGATCGCCAGGCACAGGACGACCGCAGCGACGTTCGATGCGACCAGCACCGACAGCGCGGCGACGACGAGCGTGATCGCCAGCAGCGCCTGAAAGCCGAGCACGGCCCAGTAACGCTGCGTCCACAATCCCCATGCGGCGACGAGCATGATCCCCGCGAACGCGAGCACGCCGGAGAGCGCGGGCGGCTGTCCTTCGACCTCGACGCCGGCCGCGTAGAAGGCGACGTTCCCGACGGCGAGCAGCGCGGATGCGACGGCGGCGATCTTCAGCGCCACCGGGCGCTCACCGGGCTCCAGCGGAGCGAGGTCGGCGCGCGCGGTCGCGTCGCGCTCGGCGCTCGGGACGCGCTGGCGGCGCGGCGCGGCGGGGACGTCGGTGGGCGCCTCGCTGACGGGCCGCTTGCGGCTGCGCCTACCCATGCGAGGCCACGATCGAGGAGGGCAGCGGGACCGTCTCGAGCCGGGCGCGCAGCGCGGCGGCGACCGCGTGCGGGTCCGGCGCCTCGGTGATCGCCCGCACGACTGCGCCGCGCGCCGCGCCTGCGGCGATCACGGCGCCGATCGTGCTCGCGTCGATGCCGCCGATCGCGAACCACGGGCGTGAAGCGGCGCCGGCGGCGTAGGCCACGAGGTCGAGCCCTACGGGCGCGCGTCCCGGCTTCGTCGGCGTGGCGTGCACCGGTCCGACGCCGAGGTAGTCCGCGCCGGCCGCGTGCGCCTCGTCCACCTGGGCCGGGGAGTGGGTCGAGCGGCCGATCAGCGCGCCGGATCCGGCGAGCTCGCGCGCGCGGTCGATCGTCATGTCGTCCTGGCCGACGTGCGCGCCATCCGCGCCGGTCGCGACGACGAGGTCGGGACGGTCGTTGAGGATGAACAGCGCGCCCGCGGATGCGCAGAGCTCGCGTGCCACCGCGGACGCAGCGAGCAGGTCCTCGTCGCCTGCGTCCTTCTCGCGCAGCTGGAACACGTCGACGCCGCCCGCGAGCGCCGGCGCGAGCACGTCTGCGAGTTCGCGGCCGCCGGGCCGTGCCCCTGCCACGAGGTACAGGCGCGCACGGTCAAGGCGCTCACGACGGTCGGCAAGGGCGGTCACCCGGCGGATTCTCGCAACCAGCCGTTCGTCCGGTTCAGTCGGGTGGCGCTGACACACTCCGCACGCCGTCCCCACCGCCGATCAGGAGGACCCCCGATGCGCAGAAGCAAGGCCCGGATAACGCTGGCAGTCGCCGTTGCCGGAGGGGCGGTCTTCATGCTCGCGGGCGGGCCGGCGACCGCAGGGAAGCTCGTCACCAAGAACCAGGTCGCGCCAAGCGCGATCACGACGAAGGCGATCGCGAACGGCGCGATCACGCCGGACAAGCTCTCGAAGAGCCTGCGCAAGTCGCTGAAGGGTGCGAATGGCGCCAACGGTGCGAACGGTGCCAATGGCGCCGCAGGCGCGAACGGCGCTGCCGGTGCGAACGGCGCCGCCGGCGCGCGTGGTCCGGCCGGTGCGCTCAACGTCGTCGACGCGAGCGGCAAGGTCCTGGGCCAGTTCACGGGGTACCCGAACTCCGGGTCGTACATCAGCTTCTTCACGACGGACGGCGTGCTCTACACCTACGAGTCGGTCTACCCGAGCCCGAACTACCCGCAGAACCTGCCGAGCGGGCAGATCTACTACAAGGCGGCGAGCTGCGGCGGCCAGGCGTACGCAAGCGCGTCGAGCTACCCGTTCCAGGCCCCGATCATCATGAGCACCGGCACGCCCGCTGCCGGCGACAAGGTCTATGTCCAGCAGCCGGCGCTGTCGCCGGAGAGCTTCACCTATGTCTCCTACCGCACGGGCTCGGGCTGCACGACGAGCTCGAGCAGCGTGAGCAACGCGTACCCCGTACGCGAGGCGGGCGTCGTCCCGAGCGTCATCAAGCCGCTGAGCCTGGTTCCGGCGACCTGACAGCGGAGGTAGCATGAACGGCACGAACGGGAGCCCCGGCTGGGGCTGAGAGGGCGCCGCCCAGGTGCCGACCGTCAACAGCTGATCCGGGTCATGCCGGCGAAGCGAGGAGGCCGTTCTGTCACCCACCGAGCACACCAGCTGGGACGTCGCAATCGTCGGCGGCGGTGTGTGCGGCCTGAGCGTCGCCTGGCGTGCCCGTGCCCGCGGCCTGAGTGTCGTCCTGCTCGACCGCGGCGCACTCGGAGCCCAGACGACGGCGGTCGCCGCCGGCATGCTCGCGCCGGTCAGCGAGGCCGACCCGCAGGAGCGCGCGCTCGTCCGGCTGGGGCTCGAGAGCGCGCGTCGCTGGCCGGCATTCGCAGCTGAGCTCGCCGACGTCAGCGGCATCGACGTCGGGTACCGCGAGACGGGCACGCTCGTGCTCGCGCGCGACCGCGACGAGTCCGAGGGCCTCAGTCGCGAGCTGGCGCTGCTCGAGCAGCTCGGACTGGCGGCACGGTCGCTGCTGCCGTCGCAGGCACGCGCACTGGAGCCCGCGCTCGCGCCCGGTCTGCGCGGCGCGCTCGAGGTCCCGGGTGATCACGCCGTGGACCCGCGGCTCGTGGCGGCTGGCACTCGCGCTCGCCGCTGAGCGCGCCGGCGTCACGCTGCGTCCGAGCACCGCTGTTCAGCGCTTGGTCGCCGAGGGTGGGCGCGTCGCCGGGCTCGAGCTCGAAGGTGGCGAGCGGCTGCTTGCGGGCAGCGTCGTGATCGCCGCCGGACCGTGGTCGGACACGCTCGACGGCCTGTCGGACGACGCGCGTGTCCCGGTCCGCCCGGTCAAGGGGCAGCTGCTGCGCCTGCGCGACGGCGCGCACGATCCCGCAGCGCCGCTGCTCGAGCGCGTCGTGCGGTACGACGGCGGCTACATCGTCCCGCGCGGGGACGGGCGTTACGTGCTCGGCGCGACGACTCGAGGAGCGCGGCTTCGACACGAGCGTGACGGCGCTCGCGCTGCACGAGCTGCTGCGCGATGCGAGCGAGCTGGTTCCGGGCGTGCTGGAGCTCGAGGTCGAGGAGACGCTCGCCGGCCTGCGGCCGGGAACGCCCGACAACGCGCCGGTGCTCGGCGCGAGCGGTGCGCTCGACGGGCTCTTCTGGGCGACGGGCCACCATCGCAACGGGGTCCTGCTGGCGCCGGTGACCGGCGAGCTGCTGGCCGCCGAGCTGGCCGGGGAGACGGGCGGCGTTGCCGACGACTTCTCACCGGACCGCTTCGCCGAGGTCACCGCATGATCCGCGTGAACGGCCGCGAGGTCTGGGAGCGCGACGGCGCGAGCATCGCGGAGCTGCTCGTCGACCTCGGAGTGGAGCCGGACGCGCGCGGCGTCGCCGTCGCCGTCGACGGCGAGGTGGTCCCGCGCGGGGAGTGGGCGACGTTCAGCGTCGCGGCGGGCGCGAAGGTCGAAGCCGTGACGGCGGTGCAGGGCGGATGAGCGACGCATTCGTGATCGCCGGCGAGGAGCTGGGCTCGCGGCTGATCCTCGGCACAGGCGGCTTCCCGCGGATGGAGACGCTGGCCGACGCGATCGAGGCGAGCGACACCGCGATGGTCACCGTCGCCGTGCGCCGCATCGATCCCAAGTCGCGCCATTCGCTCGTCGACGTGTTGCAGGCGTGCGGCGTGCGCGTCCTGCCGAACACCGCCGGCTGCTTCACGGCGCGCGACGCGGTGATGACCGCCCAGCTCGCGCGCGAGGCGTTCGAGACCGACTGGGTCAAGCTCGAGGTGATCGGCGACGAGCGCACGCTGCTGCCCGACGCGCCCGAGCTGCTGGTCGCCGCCGAGCAGCTCGTGGCCGACGGGTTCACGGTGCTGCCGTACACGACCGACGATCCGGTGCTCGCGCGCAGGCTCGAGGACGCCGGCTGCGCGGCGGTGATGCCGCTCGGCTCGCCGATCGGGTCCGGCATGGGCATCCGCAACCCGTACAACCTGACGCTGATCGTCGAGCAGGCCGGCGTGCCGGTGATCCTCGACGCGGGGGTCGGCACCGCTTCGGATGCCGCGCTCGCGATGGAGCTCGGCTGCGACGGCGGTGCTCTGCGCGAGCGCGATCTCGCGCGCGGTCGACCCGGTCGCGATGGCTCGCGCGATCCGCGCGGGCGTCGAGGGCGGCCATCTCGCGCGGCTCGCCGGCCGGATCCCGCGACGCACCCACGCGCACGCGTCGTCGCCGATGGACGGCCTGCCGGAGCTGGCCGCCGCCGACCTGCCCGCGCCGTGACCCCCGACGAGCTGGTCGACGCACTGCAGGAGGCGTGGCAGGGACGCCGGCGCGGCGCGTTCCGCGACATGTGCGCGGTCGACGTGCACTGGCAGGACCCGTTCTGCGACGAGCCGATCTACGGGCCCGAGGCGATCGGTGACCACGCCGCGCTGCTGTGGGCGGCGTTCCCGGACGCGCGCGTCGAAGCATCCGGCGAGCGGCTCGGCGACGGGCGCTTCATCGCCGCGCCGATCCGCATCAGCGGCACGCACGCCGGCGAGCTGCCGAACCTGCCGCCGACGGGGCGCGCCGTCGCAGTCCACGCCGTCCTCTACTGCGAGATCGACCCGCCGCGCGAGCGGCTCTGGCGCGTGCGCGTGTTCCTCGACGGCTACGACGCCGCCGTGCAGATGGGCGTGCTGCCCAAGCGCGGCTCACTCGCCGAGCGGGCGATGCTGATGGTGCGCGGGTTCGGGCTGCGCCGCGGCGGCTCCGGCGAGGTCGAGGGCGGGCCGCCGGCACCGCGCTGAGCATTCAGCCCAGCGTTGCAAGCAGCGGCGCGTGGTCCGACAGCCCGCCGCCATCAAGCTTGAGTTCGGGTGCGGCGACCGCGAGCCCGCGCGCGAACACGTGGTCGATCACGCGCCCCGCTGCGTGTTCGAATCCGGGGACGAGCGGCTTGCGCGTGTTCATGTCGCCGCCGAAGACGATCGGCTCATCGCCGGCCCACCCCCGGACGACCGCGACGGCGCGGCCGATGTCGACCTGCGCCTCCGCGCGGTCGTGCGCGGCCGCGTGCAGATTCGCGATCCAGATGCCGTCGTCGCGCCGGACGGCGTGGACGACGCGGCGCTCCGGGCGCATCCGCAGACGCAGCCGTGCGTGCGCGGTGACACCCGCGTCGCGTACGAGGATCGCGTTCGCGCCGCCGCCCCACGACTTGATGATGTCCGGCCGCCGGGCCGCGAAGATCCGGGCGAGCGGCAGAATCTGGTTGCGCGACGTTCGCGCGCTGAACGCACGGGCGCCAGACGCCGCCGCCAGGTACTGCGGCCACCATGGCGGCACCTCCTGCAGCAGCGCGACGTCCCAGTCCCAGCCGGCGAGTCGCTCGGCAAACGCGCCGCCGAGCGGCCACGGACGGTCGGGGACTGCGCGGCCGTGGAAGAGGTTCCATGTGAGGATTCGCATGACGGCGCTATCTTCCCGCGCCTGCCGCGCCACTTCCTCACCGGCTCCGAGCTGACCCGCGACGACCTGCTCGCGGTGCTCGCCCGCGCGCATGAGCTGAAGGCCGCCCCGCGCTCGTCCCGCGCGCTCGAGGACAAGGTCGTCGCGCTGCTGTTCGAGAAGCCGAGCACTCGCACACGCCTCTCCTACGAGGTCGGCGTCGTCGAGCTCGGCGGGCATCCGCTGATCCTGCGTCCCGGTGAGATGCAGCTCTCGCGCGGCGAGTCGGTCGGCGACACCGCGCGGATCCTGTCGCGCCACGTGCAGGCGATCGGCGTGCGGACGGGGGCCGACGCCGAGCTCGAGACGCTCGCCGCCGAGGGCACGATCCCGGTCTTCAACATGCTCACCGAGGGCCACCATCCCTCGCAGGCGCTGACCGACCTGATGACGCTGCAGGAGGCGTTCCCCGATACGCCGCTCGATCAGCTGAAGCTCGCGTACGTCGGCGACGGCAACAACATGGCGCGCTCGCTCGCCGTGCTCGGGACGATCGCCGGCGTCGACGTCGCGGTCGCGTCGCCGGCCGGGTACGAGTTGGAGCCCGAGGCGGGCGGCACGCGCACCAGCGATCCCGCTCAGGCGGTTGAGGGTGCGCACGTCGTCTACACCGACGTCTGGGTGTCGATGGGCGACGAGGACACGGCCGATGCGCGCCGTGCCGCGCTCGCTCCCTACCGGATCGACGACGCGCTGCTCGACCGCGCGGCGCCCGGCGCGATCGCGCTGCACTGCCTGCCGGCGCACCCCGGCGAGGAGATCACCGCTGACGTCCTCTACGGCGAGCGCCAGCGGATCTGGGACCAGGCCGAGAACCGCCGGCACGCCCAGAAGGCGCTGCTCGAGTGGTTGCTGGCCGAGGCCTGACGGAGAATCTGAAGATGCCGCAGCCGAAGAAGCCCGCAGCCGCAAAGAAGCCGGCCGCCGCGAAGCAGGCGACCGCAGCCAAGAAGGCGCCCGCGAAGAAGACGCCTGCCAAGAAGACGCCTGCCAAGAAGACGGCGGCGAAGAAGCCCGCCGCGAAGAAGCCGGCCGCGAAGAAGCCGGCGAAGAGCGCGCCCCCGCGTCCGCGCGCGGCGAAGGCCGCCAAGGCGGCACCGCGTGTGAAGCCGAAGGCCGCCGACCGGCGCAGCAAGCGCACCTCGGTCGCACGCACGAAGACGGAGGCGGCGCGTGACGTCGCGCTGTTCGACAACCTCGCGGCGATTCGCGACGCGCTCGCCGAGCACCTGCTGCTGAGCGCGGAGCGCCTGCAGGAGACGATCGACGACGCGGTCCGGCGCGGGCGGATGCTCCCGACCGACGCGCAGGACCTCGCCGATCGCCTACGCAGCAGCGGCCGTCGTCAGGTCGAGGAGCTGCTCAGCGACCTCGACCGGCGCCTCGGTCGCTGACGGCGCTCGCGAGCGAGCGGGCCGCGCGTCGCGCGGCCCTATCGTGAACGTCGTGACCACCGACCCCGCAGCGCCCACGATCCGCAAGCCCGACCGCGGCGAGGAGCTTGAGCTGACCGTCGACGCGCTCGCCTTCGGTGGCAACGGCGTCGCGCGGCTGCAGCTCGGCGACCGTGGCTACGTCGTCTTCGTCCGCGGAGCGATCCCCGGAGATCGTGTGCGCGCGGTCGTGACGAAGCGCAAGAAGGACTACGCCGAGGCGCGCACGATCGAGGTCCTCGAGGCAGGCCCCGACCGCATCGATCCGGTCGCCGATCACGCAGGCGCGCCGTGGCAGATCATGCCCTACGAGCGTCAGCTCGAGGTCAAGCAGCAGCAGGTCGACGAGGCGCTGCGCCGCCTGGGCCGGCTCGACGGCTTCGAGCTCGAGCCGATCGTCCCCGCCGCGGAGCAGTGGCGCTATCGCAACAAGCTCGAGTACTCGTACGGCACGGACTCCGACGGGACACTCATCTGCGGCTTTCACGCGGCCGGCTCGTGGGAGCAGATCGACCACATCGAGGACTGCCTGCTCGCGTCCGAGCGCGGCAACGAGCTGCGCCGGCTCGCGCTCGACGCGCTGCGAGCCCAGGGTCTCGGCGCCTACGACCGCCGCTCGCAAGTCGGCTTCCTGCGCAACCTCGTCGTGCGTGAGGGACGGCGCACCGGACAGGAGCAGGTCCGGCTGGTCACCTCGCCGGGCGAGTTCGACGCCGACGCGTTCGCGGCGGCGCTCGGCCCGGTGCAGAGCCTGATCTGGACCCAGGCCAAGGGCGTTGCCGAGACGACGCAGGGCGGGTTCGACGAGCTGATCACGGGCACCCCGAGGATCGAGGAGGAGCTCGGTGGTCTGCGCTTCGCGCTCAGCTCCGAGGCGTTCTTCCAGACCAACACGGAGATGGCCGAGAAGCTGTACGCCGTCGCTGCCGAGTACGCGGCGCTGAAGGGTTTCGAGCGCGTCTACGACCTCTGCTGCGGCATCGGCACGATCGGGCTGACGCTCGCCTCGAAGGCTGCGGAGGTGCTCGGCGTCGAAATCGTCCCCGAGGCCGTCGAGGACGCCGCGTTCAACGCGCGCGTCAACGAGATCACCAACGCGCAGTTCGTCGCGGGCGACGTGCGCGCCGTGCTGAAGAAGCTGATCGCGGACGGTGCACGCCCTGACGTCATCGTCGTCGATCCCCCGCGCGCGGGCCTGTCGAAGAAGGTCGTCGGCCGGATCGCCGAGGCCAACCCGAAGCGCATCGTCTACGTCTCCTGCAACCCGACGACGCTCGCGCCGAACGCCGCGCAGCTCGCCGAGTCCGGGTACAAGCTCGTCCGCGTGCGCCCCGTCGACCAGTTCCCGCAGACGCCGCACATCGAGTGTGTGGCGTTGCTTGAACGCGCCTGACACAAAGCGCTTTCAAGGCTCGCCGGAACTGCGTGGAGGAGGCACCGATTGCTCGGCGCCCCCTCCGCAGGTCCGGGGATTTGTGGGGACTAGCTGGCCTTCAGGTGCAGGACCGGGGACGCGCCCTTGCATGCGTTCTGGTTGACGGCGGTGTTCGCAAATGCGAGGCCGCCGGCTGTCGGGACGGTGACGGCGAGGGTGCCGCCTGCGGGGATCGACTGGTTCACCGTGTAGGTCGGGAACGTGAAGTCCGCTGCGAGGCAGCCGCCGGGCAGGCCGGTGACGCCGGTTGCGCCGAATGCTGTGTCAGCGGCGACCTGGTTGACCGTGATCGCCGAGCTTGCCGACGAGTTGGTGATGGTGAAGCTGACCGGGCTCTTGCCGCCCGGGTAGAGCGTGTTGCCGAACGTGACGGCGGTGATCGGCAGGCCACTGTCGGTGCCGACGGTGGCGGTGCCTGCGCCGGTGCCGGACGAGGTCCAGAACGCGATCGCGGCGCCGGCGACGACGACGGCGGCCACGAGGCCAAAGATTGCTGCGCGGGTGCGCTTCCTGCGGATGATGCTCATTGAGGTCTCCTTGGGGGGGAAAGAGCCCCGCCAAGCGGGCGCCCGATGGGGTTGTCGCTCCCACTTCGGGGAACGCCGATCGCATCGGTGCCTGGTCCCTTCAGCCGCAGGATTGCTGCAGCTTTGTGCAGGTTTGTGCACACCAGTGGAGGTTTTCTGTACGGAATCCTCCCGAGTCATCGGATGCGCAGCCCTAACCTCCAGCTGGTGAGTGAGACGGCAAGACACGCTGTGTCGAGCGACATGGCCCCGGCTGCGCTCGGGCCGTACAGCCAGGCGATCGTCGCCGGCGGGCTCGTGTTCTGCTCGGGCATGGCGGGGATCGACCCCGCGACGGGCACGATCCCGGAGGGGATCGAGGCGCAGACCGAGCAGGCGCTGGTCAACCTCGCCTCCGTCCTCGCGGCCGCCGGAGCGTCCATGGCCGATGTGGCCAAGACCACGATCTTCTACGCCGACGTCGAGGACTTCGGCCGGCTCAACGAGGTCTACGCCCGGCACATGCCCGATCCGCCGCCGGCGCGTTCTGCGCCGGCCAACGTCCGTCTGCCGCGCGGCCTGCTCGTCTCGATTGACGCGATCGCCGTGCTGCCGGGCGCCTGATCGGCGCTCGCGCAGGCGATGTGGTTTCGCTGCCGCGGAGTCGGGCATGACACCCTGAAGCTGTGTCCTCCCGGCCGAAGAGACTGATCTCCATGCGTGTGCGCGTCATCGCTGTACTGGTCTGTGCCCTGTCGCTCGCCGGATTCGCGGTGGCGATGGCACAGACGCCGAGCCGGCCCGCCACAGCACACGCTGCCGCCACACCGCTCGAGATCGCCGTGCAGGACGACGGCCTGCTGCTGCGCGGCTCGGATGTCCTGCGCGAGCACGCCTGGGAGCGCATCGGGGAGCTGCAGGCCAGCTACGTCCGCGTGATCGTCCCGTGGAGCGAGGTGGTCCGCAGCTCGACCGCCAAGCGCCGCCCGAGCCCCGTCCGCTACACCCTGACCGCGTTCGACCGGCTCGTCAGCGAGGCGCGTGCGAACGGCGTGCAGGTCGAGATGACGCTGGCGCTCTCTGCGCCGGCGTGGGCGTCCGGCAACGGGCGCGTCGGCAAGACCAATCCCAACGCGAAGCTGTTCGCGGCGTTCGCGGGGGACATGGCACGGCACTTCAAGGGCAAGGTCTCGCGCTTCTCCGTCCTCAACGAGCCGAACCTTGTCGTCTGGCTGAAGCCGGCGAAGACGAGCGCAGCTCAGTACCGGACGATCTATCCGCTCGCGTACTCATCGATCAAGCGCGCCAATCCGAACGCGAAGGTGTTCTTCGGCGAGACGGCGCCGTTTGCTCGCACGGCAGCCGCTGGAACGCAGCCGCTTCCCTGGATCGCAGCGGTCCTCAAGGGCGCGCGCCTGAAGACCGATGGCGTCGCCCACCACCCGTACTCGTTCAAGGTCTCGCCGCTGAAGCCGTGGCCCGCGAAGGGCAGCGTCAGCATCGGCTCGCTCGGGCGCCTGGTCACCGCGCTGAAGGGCTACGCGAAGAGTGGCCAGCTGCGAACGCCGGGCGGCGGGACACCCGGGATCTACCTCACCGAGCACGGTTACCTGGTCAACAGCGCGGGCGCGCCGTCGTATCGCACGACGCAGGCACTGCCGGCGACGACCCGCGCGCGCTACTGGACGCAGTCGCTCAACATCGCCCGCAGGACGCCGACGGTGCGCCAGTTGCTCAGCTACCAGCTGTACCCGTCGCGCCCGACCGCAACCTGGGACACGAGCATCCTCGACGACGTCGGCAACCCGACGCCCCCCTTCACCGCGATCCAGGACTGGGCGGCAGCCGCACCAGCCGGGACGGTCGTGGCTCCGGGGCCGGACTCCGTGTCGCAGACGCCCTGACCCTCTAAACCCGCCCCGCCACCAGCTCCTCGACGTCGGCGCCCGACGTCCGGCGACGACGAGGATCGCGCCCTCGCCGGTGGCGTAGGCCTCCTCGCCGTGGGCGACGATGTCCATGCCCGAGCGCCTCCTCGCGCGCGCTCGCGCGCAGCGGCGTGAAGAGCGCCGATCAGGCGCAGCAGCACGTACGTCACGGTGAACGCGTAGGCCGGGGCGACGACCGCCGCGAGCGCCTGATCGCCGAGCTGCGCGGCGTTGCCGTAGAGCAGGCCGTTGGAGACGTCGTTCCAGTCCAGCTGCGCGGCGAAGCCGATGAAGAGGATGCCGACGAGGCCCGCCGTGCCGTGCGCCGCGAGCACGTCGAGCGTCTCGTCGACGCGGGTGCGCGGGCGCCAGACGATCACGGCGTAGCTCGGCAGCGCGGCGACCGCGCCGAGGACCATCGCCCAGATCGGGCTGATGTACCCGGCCGCGGGCGTGATCGCGACGCAGCCGACGATGATCGCCGTCGCCGCGCCGATCGCCGTCACCTGCCGGCCGCGGGCCAGGTCGAGCAGGAACCAGACCATCAGCGTGCAGGCCGGCGTCAGCAGCGTGTTCGTGAACGCGAGCACGCTGGCGTTGCCGGTCGAGAAGCCGCTGCCGCCGTTGAAGCCGAACCAGCCGAACCACAGCAGTCCGGCGCCGAGCAGCACGTAGACCGCGTTGTGCGGCAGGAACGCCTGGCGCCCGTAGTCCTTGCGCGCGCCGACGACGAGCGCGGCCGCGAGCGCCGAGAAGCCCGGAGCCCATCTCGACCGGCACGCCGCCGGCGAAGTCGAGCGTGCCGTGCTGCCTGCAGCCAGCCGCCGCCGAACACCCAGTGCGCGAGCACGGCGTAGACGAGCACCGACCACAGCGCGGCGAAGACGAGGAACGGGCCGAAGCGCATCCGCTCGACGACGGCGCCCGACACGAGCGCCGTCGTGACGATGCAGAACGTCGCCTGGAAGGCGAAGAACACGAGGTGCGGGATCGCGCGTCCCGGCCGCGGCGCGAACGCGACGTCGTGCAGTCCCGACGTGGCCGCAGCCCGCCGATGATCCCGCCGTCGCCGTCGAACGCGATCGAGTAGCCGACGAGCGCCCACATGATCGTCGCGACGGCGAGCGCGGCGACGCACATCATGAACGTGTTGAGCGTGTTCTTCGCGCGCACGAGGCCCGGCGTAGAAGAGGCCCGAGCGCGGGCGTCATCAGCAGGACGAGCGCGGTCGCCGCGAGCATCCACGCGGTGTCGCCGGCGTTCACCTGCGCGGCCGCGAGCACGCTCATGACGCGCCGACCGGCGTCACGGCGCCGTCGTCGGTCTCGCCGGTGCGGATGCGCACGACGCGCTCGAGCGGGACGACGAAGATCTTGCCGTCGCCGACCTCGTCCGGTCCGCGCGCCCGTCGCAGAGCGCGTCGATCGTCGGCTGGACGAACTCGTCGGAGACGGCGATCTCGAAGCGGACCTTCTCGGAGAGCCCCATCTTCACGGTCGTGCCGCGGTAGGTCTCGACGCGGTCGAGCTCGCCGCCGTGGCCCTGCACGCGGCTGATCGAGAACCCGCGCACCTCGGTGCGGTACAGCGATTCCAGGACGTCGTTGGCCTTTTCGGGCCGCACGATGCCGATGACGAGCTTCACAGTCGCCGCTCCTCCTAGAGATGACCCAAGCCGAGCGGACGGCACGTTGACCCAAGCCGTCGTCAGCGGGCGCGAGCCTAAGCAACCGTCCGGCGGCAGCCGCGGCGCGCGTTCCCGACTGCGGTGAATTGCGCATTGAAAAGCTGGCGCGTCGAAGCTACGTTTGACACGTACCGGCGGCCGTCGCGCGCGGTCGGTGTTTGTGAATTGGGTGCGGCGGCCGTGGGGGGATCTGCCCACCGGACGGAGGACCTTCGCGGTGGGTGTGCGCAGCCCCGCCGTTGACCCCAGTGTCCGGCGGAGCTGCGAGGTCCCTGCAGCCAATTCCTCCTTCAGCAGACGCTGAAGGAGGCGCTGACCGACTTCGTCGGCGACTTGCCGTGCTTGACCTTGATCGTCGCCCGCGCCTTGAGCTTGTGCTTGGAGCCGGCGAGCAGGCTGCGCACGGTCAGCGTCTGCTTGAACGGCGCCTTCTTGTCGGTCTTCACGGTCTTGCCGTCGATCGTGAACACGACCTTGGTCACCTTGACCTTCTTGGCGCCCTTCTTCGTCGACTTCTTGAAGCTGAGCGTCGCGGTGAACGAGGTCCCTGCGGGCACGCACGCCTTCGGCGAGGTGAGCTTGATCGTGCCGCCGGGAACGGTCACGGTGTGGGTCACGGTGCGAGGCGCGGTCGCATTGCTGATCTGGATCGATGCCGACGCGGTCGCGGTGTTCCCGGCGAGGTCCCGGAACGTGACCGTGACGGTGTAGTTGCCGGCGGCCGGGAAGGTGATCGCCGCCGGGTTGCCCGTTGCCGCCGGGAAGCCCGTGCCGGCCCACGAGAAGCCTGCCGGGTTGATGCCCGACCCGCCGGGGTTGTCGGCGACGTTCGCGGTGAACGTGACCGGTACGCCCGTCGTTCCCGTGGCGGGTCCGGTGACCGCACCGGCCGGCGCAACGAGGTCGGGCGTCGCGTTCGCCTGGGTGCTGACGAGCAGCGCCCCGCCGACGCCGCCGACGGCAGCCTGCGTCGCTGACGCGACGCTCGTCGCGCGCCAACTACCGGTGGCGTTCGCGCCGTCCGCCGGGTCGTGGAAGAACGTCGTCCCGTCGCCGGAGTTCAGGATCGTGCCGGCGTTGCCGACGGCGACGACCGTGTTCCCTGACGATGCGACGTCGTACAGCGTGCCGACCTCGTGCGCGGACTCATTGCCGATCTTGAAGTTCTCCTCCGTCGCCCACCCGTCCTGCGTGTGGGCCGTATATGAGGTGCCTTCGCCGCCCGGGCCGACGGCCCACTGGTTGTTCGAGTTCGCCGGATCGCCGGTGATGCGCCTGATCACCTCGCCGCCGTTGCCACAGCTGCCGGGCTTCTTCGTCGCGTCCGTGGCGAGATTGTTCGCGGTGAAGAACAACTCTCCGAAGAACGCCGTGCAGACGTAGAACACATCGGGGTTGGAAGCAAAGAACGCGTCGCCGATCCCGCTGCCATAGCTGGTCTGCAGGCGGCAGGTGTCATCGGTGGGAGTCCCTGTTCCGTGCGTGTCGCGGTTGGCGTCCGTCCACGTGCCGACCGCCCCGACGTTCGCGGCCGAGGCCGGCTGCGACGTCGAGAACTGCGCCCCCTGGCCCATGATGTAGACGCGTCCGTTGCCGGCGAAGCGCACCGAGTTGACGTTCCCGAGCGGGTCGGTCGCCGTGCAGTCGGCGAACGTCGTGTCGTTCTGCGAGGCGGGGATCGGAGTGCCAACGGGATTCACGTTCGTCCACGAGGCGCCGCCGTCGATCGAGCGCAGAACCTGGCCGGCGTCACCGACTGCGATGCCGATCTGACCGCCCTCCTGGAAGGCGATGTCCGTCAACCTGAGCGAGCTCGGCGCGCGGGTCTGCAGGAACGAGCCGCCGGGCTGCCGCGTGAAGATCGATCCCTGCGCGGTGACGAACCAGAAGCGCGCGTCGGACTGGTACTCGATGCCGGTGATCTCCGAGGTCGTCCCTGAGGCGATCGGAGACCAGATCGACGCCGCCGAGGCAGTCGATGCCGCGAAGGCCAATGCAATGACGGCGACGAGCGTTGCCTGAACGAGCCGGTGAAACCCCACGGAACGACCTCCAGCGTCGAGAACAGCAGCAGCCTACGCGGTGGTCCGGTCCGTACGCGAGCCGCGGACGAATGGTCGTGCGGCACCGAAATACTGTCCGTCAGCAGCCCCGCCCCCGGACGCCCGGCCGCTGGTGACCGGGCGTCGTTGCGGGCCAGAGGGTCAGTCTCCGGTCTCGTACTTGAACGAGATCGCGAGACGCACGCGGTAGGCGCTGATCTTCCCGTCCTCGATGGTCACGTCCTCGCGGACGACCTCCGCCACGCGCAGGTCGCGGACGGACTTCGCCGCCACCTCGACTGCCTGACTGGCGGCATCCTCCCACGACTCGCTGCTGACACCGATCACTTCGGTGACGCGATAGACGCTTCCGGCCATGTCGGCCTCCCTGTGTCGTTGGGCTTACCCCGACGACTCTGCCACTCCGGCGCTGCGAGCGCTATGCCGATTTCCGCAGTCCCTGGTCGGGCATGCCGAGCCAGGTCGTGAGCTCGTCTGCGGGCAGCGGGCGCGCTGAGGTAGTAGCCCTGCGCGGTGTCGCAGCCGTAGTCGGCCAGCTGCTGCCAGTGCTCGCTGGTCTCGACACCTTCGGCGACGACGCGCATCCCGAGGTTGCGGGCGAGATCGATCGTCGAGCGCACGATCACCGCGTTGTCGTTGCGCGGTCGTCATCTCCATGACGAACGAGCGGTCGATCTTGAGCTCGGAGACCGGGCAGGCGCTTGAGGTAGGTGAGCGACGAGTGGCCGGTGCCGTAGTCGTCGAGCGCAAAGGTGATGCCGAGGTCGCCGAGCTGGCTCGAGCGTCTCGAGCACCTGCGTCGGGTCGATCATCACGGCGTTCTCCGTGATCTCGAACTGGAGCGAGCCCGCCGGTGTCCCGAAGCGGCGCAGGAGACGCCGCGACCTCGTCGGGGAAGCGCGCGTCGAGGAGGTCGGCGCCGGACAGGTTGACGGCGACGGCGAGCTCGAGGCCGGCCGCGCGCCAGGCGGCCTGCTGGCGCAGCGCCGACTCGACGACCGCGCGGGTGATGTGGCGCATCAGGCCGTGACGCTCGCCGATCGGCAGGAAGGCGTCCGGTGCGAGCAGCCCCAGGCGCGGGTGCTGCCAGCGAACGAGCGCCTCGACGCAGTCGACGGCGCCGCCGTCGAGGTTGGCCTTCGGCTGGTAGTAGAGGACGAGCTCGCCGCGGTCGACGGCGCGGCGCAGCTCGCCGGCGAGCTCGATGTCGCCGCGCGAGATGCTCGTCGTGCTGGTCGTCGAACAGCTCGATCCCGGTGCCGCGGTGCTTGGCGCGGTACATCGCGATGTCGGCGCGACGCAGCAGCGTCGTGCGGTCGTCGCCGTGGTCGGGGATCACGGCGATGCCGATGCTCGCGGTCGCGTGGCAGACGATCCCGTCGAGCTCCATCGGCAGCGTCGAGCGCGCGCCGGACCTCGACGGCCGCGGCTCCTTGGCGCCGGGCCGCGCGTTCCCGGCGGAAGCAGGACGACGAACTCGTCACCGCCGAGCCGTGCGACCGAGGAAGCGCCCGGCCGAGGCCGGTGGACAGGCGCCGGCGCGACCTCCTCGAGCAGCTGGTCGCCGGCACCGTGGCCGAGCGAGTCGTTGAATTCCTTGAAGTGGTCGAGGTCCATCAGCAACAGCGCGGCGGACTCGCCCGAGGCGGTCAGCCCGGCCAGCTGCCGCTCGAGCTCGCCGTAGAAGCCACGGCGATTGGCAAGCCCGGTGAGCTCGTCGGTCTTGGCCTGGATGTTGCGGGTGCGCTCGATCCGCCGCGATTCGTGCGCGGCGATCGCGAGCCGGACGACGATCGCGATCATCGCCGCGACCGCGAGGACGCGCCCCGCGAAGTTCACGGGATGAACGAGATCGAGCACGAGCACGCCGAGCGCGAGCAGCGCGAAGCCGCCGGTGATCGACTGGTCGGTGACCGTGCCCGCGGCGCGCGGTCGTGCGGCCGCCATCGGCTGCCAGGCGGCGAAGGCCAGCAGGCAGGCGGCGATCGGCCAGCCGGCGTCGATGACGCCGCCCTCGACATAGGTGCCCTTGGCCGCCTCCAGCAGGTAGGCGCTGTCGGAGATCGCGAACAGTCCGAGGCCCAGCGCGAGGACGAACCAGCCGCGTCCGGGCCGCCAGCCGAGGAAGCCGATCGCGCCGACGGTGAAGACGAGCAGGACGAGATCGCCGACGGGGTAGGCGAGGTTCGTGATGACGACCTTCGTCTCGCCGCCCGTGCTCTTCAGCACCGGGTCGAGCACTGTGGCGGCTGCGACCGCCGCCATTGCGAGGACGCCGATGACGCCGTCGAGCCACTCGCTGACCCGCACGCGCCCGACGCGCTCGCGCAGCAGCAGCGCGATCGCCACGTAGGCCGGCAGGTAGTAGGCGATCCAGCCGGCGTCGGCCCATGACGGGTAGGGCGGATCGCTGAGGTCGGCGAGCGCCACGTTCCAGTAGAGGTCGCCGACGAAGTAGAAGGTCAGCGCGAGGCCGAGCGCGAACCAGGCGCCGCGGTCCAGCCGCACGCGGATCGCACGGGCGAAGCAGATGATCGCCGCGCCGGCGATCACCCCGTCGTAGATCCAGTGTGCGTAGAGCGGTGAGCCCGGAGTTCCGAGCCCGAGCGTCGCGTGAGCCAGGTAGACGAGGCAGCCGGCGACGAGCAGCCCCAGAACGGCGCGCACGAGCAAT
The DNA here is from genome assembly GCA_963821685.1 of uncultured Actinomycetes bacterium. Taxonomy (GTDB): domain Bacteria; phylum Actinomycetota; class Thermoleophilia; order Solirubrobacterales; family Solirubrobacteraceae; genus F1-60-MAGs163. The sequence continues at coordinate 85,795 of CAWGEW010000012.1, forward strand.
GGGCGCCTCAGGGCGCCTGACGTGCGGGGGCTCATCTGAAGCTCATCGGCCCACGATGAGCGGCGCTTGAGGCGTGGTGTCCTAGTCCCCGCCGGTCTCGAGCGCCTGTACGCGCGCCCGCAGCGCGTCGACCTCGTCGCGCAGTTCGCGCAGCTGGGCCTCGAGCGCGGCGACGCGGCCGCTGTCGGTGCCTGCCCGGCCGACCGCGTCGGCCTCGACGGCCGCCGTCTCCGCAGGTGAGTGCGCCGGTGTCTGCTCCCGGTAGGGCTCGAGCGACGCCTGGTCGATCGGGGTGTCGTCGCCGAGCATGTGCTGCCAGCGATCCTCCTTCTGCCCCGGTCGCCTGCCGATTTCGCGGACGAGCTCGCGGTCCATCAGCCGCCCAAGCGTTTCGAACAGCTCGCCGGTGTCCGGGAAGCGATGCAGGCGCTCGGTGCGGGAACGCAGTTCACCGGGCGTCTGCGGCCCGCGCAGCAAGAGCACCGCGATCACCGCCTGCTCGTCGGGGGTGAGGCCGAGCGCCTCGTCCATCAGGTGGCGGTACTTCGGCGCGCGGCTGCCGGACGCGCTCGCGTAGCGGGTCCAGCGCCGGCGCCCGAGGCGCTCGAGCGCGTCGCGCAGCGTCGCCTCGTCGTAGTCGACGACCGGGTCGCGGTTCGTCGCCTGGTTACACGCGAGGCGCAGCGCGTTCAGCGTCAGCGGGTACTGATCCGGTGTCGTGCGCTGCTTCTCGAGCAGCGCTCCGAGGACGCGCTGCTCCGATGCGAGGAGGTCCACACCCGGAAGCGTACGCTGGCCGGGATGGCGCAGGAGCCGACCACTGACCGCACGACGATCGCGAGCTGGCGCGAGGGCATCCTCGACCCGGCCGTCGACCGCGTGTCGATGCGTGAGCGCCTACTGCGGGTGCGCCGGATGGCGCCGCGCGTGGCGATGGTCGCCGGAGCGGCGACCGCGTCCTATCTGCTCGCGCGCCACGTCGTCGGCCACCCGCGCCCGTTCTTCGCGCCGATCTCGACCGTCGCGGTGCTGGGGATCACGCTCGGCCAGCGCACGCGGCGCGCGATCCAGGTCGCGGTCGGCGTCGCGGTCGGCGTCCTCGTCGCCGACCTCGCCGTGCAGCTGATCGGCACCGGCGCCTGGCAGCTGGCCGTGATCGTGTTCCTCGGGATGATGGTCGTCGTCTTCCTCGGCGGCGACCAGCTCGTCGTCGTCCAGGCGGCGAACGCCGGCGTCCTGATCGCGGTGCTCGCGATTCCCGGCGACCCGTCAGGCCTCTCGCGGTTCATCGACGTCCTGATCGGCGCGAGCATGGCGCTCGTCTTCAACCTGCTGCTGTTCCCCGTCAACCCGGTGAAGCTCGCGGCGGGGGCGCTCGAACCGGCGGTCTCGCGGCTCGGCAAGGTGATCGACGCGGTCGCCGACGCGCTCGAGTCCGAGGACGACGACGCGGCGACCGAGGCGCTGCGCCACGCGCGCTCGCTCGAGGGCCATCTCGCCGAGATGCGCGTCGCGATCGACACCAGTGGTGAGACCGCGCGCCTGGCGCTGATCCGCCGCGGCCAGCGCGACGCCGTGGCGCGCTACTCACGCGCGCTCAACCAGGTGGCACGTGCTCAGCGCGATGTCGCGGGGCTCGCGCGCAGCGCCGAGCGCGCCGTCCTGCGTGGGGATCGGGTCCCGGCATCCGTGATCGTCGGCCTGCGGCAACTCGCGGACGCGGCCCGTCACCTGTCGATGGCGTTCGCCGACCCGGACGAGCGCGACGCGGCGCAGCAGGCGGCGCTGGAGGCCGCCGCCGCCACGACCGCCGGCCTCGACGAGACGCGCAACCTGTCGGTCAGCCTCGTCGTCGGCCAGGCGCGGATGACCGCTCACGACATCCTGCGCGCGACCGGGCTGTCACTCGACGAGGCGCGCGCGGACATCCGCGCGGCCGCGGACTCCGACGAGGAGCGTCGCGCCAGGATCACGGCCGAAGCGATCGGCGCCGCGGGCTTCGACGGCGAGATCGACGCGGCACGACCGCCCGCCGACGCGGGCGGCGGGACCGAGTAACGCCACCTAGACTCGCCGCCATGCGCGCAGCCACCATCCGCGACGGCGCAGTGCTCGTCGCCGATCATCCCGATCCCGAGCCCGGCCACGGCGAAGTGCTCGTCCGCGTGCACGCGGCCGGCCTCAACGGCGCGGACATGCTCCAGCGCCGCGGCGCCTACCCCGCGCCGCCCGGGTCACCGGCCGATATTCCGGGGCTCGAGCTCGCCGGCGACGTGGTTGCGCTCGGCCCCGGCGCGACGCGGTTCTCTGAAGGCGACCGTGTGATGGCGATCGTCGGGCGGCGGCGGACAGGCGGAGCTGTGCGTCGTGCACGAGCGCCAGGCGATGCCGGTCCCCGGCACCGTCGAGCCGCTGCCTGCGGGCGGGCTTCCCGAGGTGTTCACCACCGCGCACGACGCGCTCTTCTCGCAGGCCGGCCTGCGGATGGGCGAGCGCGTCCTGATCAGCGGCGCGGCCGGCGGCGTCGGGACGGCTGCGACCCAGCTCGCGGTCGCGGCGGGGGCGCACGTGACCGCGTCGGTCCGCAACCCGGATCTGCGCGACGCGGTCGCCGCGCTCGGCGCGCACGCGGTGCTCGACCCGTCCGACACGCCCGATGGTGGTCGCTACGACGTGCTGCTGGAGCTCGTCGGCGCCCCGGATTTCGAGGCGAACATCGGCGCGATGAACCGGTTCGGGCGCGTCGTCGTGATCGGGGTCGGCGCCGGATTCAAGGCCGAGCTGAACCTGCTCGCGGTGATGGGCAACCGGCTGCGGATCGGCGGCTCGACGCTGCGGGCACGGCCGCTGGAGGAGAAGGCGGACAGCGCGCGCGCGATGGAGCGCGAGGTGCTGCCGCTGTTCGAGCGCGGGGCGCTGCACGTCCCGGTCGCGCAGAGCTTCCCGCTCGACCAGGTGTCCGAGGCCTACGACCGCTTCGCGGCCGGCGGCAAGCTCGGCAAGATCATCCTCGACCTGGGATAGAACCGGGCGGGGCTAGTAGGGCGGGAGGTCCGCCCACCAGTCGCCGAGCGTGCGGAACGCGGCCCAGAAGGCGCGCTTGGCGTCCTCCTCGTCGAGCGATTCGTCGATGTTCGGCGTGACGAGCGCGTCGATCGACGGCGTCAGCTCCTGGATCACGCCGGGCTCCCAGCCGATCGGCCGGCTCAGCGGCAGTTCGAGGTCGTTGAGGACGTGCAGCGCGTCCTCGCCCATCACGACGATGATCCGCGGCTGCACGATCGCGATCTCCTCGGTCACGCGCGCCAGGCAGATCGGATCCGCCAGCGAGCCGTCGCCGACCGGGCACTTCACGCAGAGCGTGCCGTAGACGGCCAGCGGATCGACACCGAGGCGGCCGAGCGATTTCCGCAGGGCGTTGCCGGAGCGGCCGTAGAACGCGACGCCCTCCTCGATCTCTGCAACCTGCGGCGTGTACTTCAGGAGCAGCACGTCCGCCTGCGGGTGGCCGGACCCCAGCACGGGCATCAGGCTGCCGCGCGGACAGTGGCGGCAGGCCTGGATGTCGCGGGTCAGCGAGTTGATCTCGCGGATGGCGCGCTCGAGGTACTTCTCGCGGATGTCGTCGTCTGTTGCAGGCACGGGTGCACTGGGGTTCGACGGCCTCGGCGCGTCTCCCTCGCCGTGCATCAGGCCTTGCGTGTCGCTCGTCGTACGCGTCGTTGCTTGACCGATCGGCGGGCGCCCTCGGGCGTCGCCTTGGTCTGCAGGAACTTGAGCGCCTGCACGTAGACGTAGTTCGTCGGGAGGGTCACGATCTCCCCCCCGCGCAGCGATTCGAGGAACTCCTGTGGCCCGTCGAAGTCACGCATCCGCACGCGCGCGGTGCCCAGGCCCTGCGCGACATGTGCGTCCGAGCCGGCGCCCGCCGCGATCCGGTACTTGGCGGCGAAGCGCACCGCCTCCTCGTTGAAGGCCGTGAATGCGACGCGCGGGTTGAAGACCTCGATCGCGTCGACGTCCTCGATGATGTCGAGCAGGTGCTCGTAGTCGGGAACCGCGTGCATGCGGTCGAACGGATGCGGGACGTAGACCAGGCCGCCCTGGCGCTTGATCTCCGCGACGGTCTCGGCGAGCGTCATGCCGCGGGCGATCTTCTCGGTGATGAAGAGGCCGATGACCTCGCCCTGGTTGGCGGTCTTGACCTCTTCGGCCAGGATCACCTTCACCCCGTATTCCTCCGACAGCGCGGCGGCGGCCTCGGCGCCGGAGATCTCGTTGTGCTCGGTGACGGCGATCGCCCCGAGGCCCTTCTCGCGCGCCGTCGCCATCAGCACCTCGACCGGCGTGGCGCAGTCGTGGCTGTGGTCGGTGTGCATGTGCAGATCGACGTCGATCAGCGGGCGCTTGGCCAGCCGGCGACGCAGCTGCGGGTCCCCGGCGGGGTCCTTACGGCGCGCTGCGATCTCGCGGTACAGGGCCTCGACCTCGTCGGCGACCGCACTCCATGGGCGCGCGACCGCGGCCGCGCGCAGGCGCTCGCGCAGCGCGTCGTCGCCGAGCAGCCGCGTGAGCTGGCCGCCGAGCGCGACGGGGTCGCGCGCGTGGAACAGCAGGCCGCGCTCGCCTTCGCCGACGACGTCCGTGTAGACCGACAGGCCGCTCGCGAGCGGCACGGCGCCGGCCGCGATCGCACGGCCGACGAGCGCCGGCTGCGGCTCGGTGCCGGTCGACGCCGCGACGAGGATGTCCGCGTTCTGCAGCAGCTCGGCCTCGCTCGTCTCCTCCGCGGTGACGTAGCGCACGTGATCGCGCAGGTCCGCGCGCAGCGGCGTCGACGACGGCCCGCGCGCGCTCAGCACGACCAGCTCCCATGGGCGATCGCATTCCACGTGGCGCAGTGAGCGCAGCAGCAGACGCAGCGCCTGGCGCTCCTCGAGCTCGACGAACGCGATCCGCAGCGGCGCGTCCGCGCTGCGGGCCGCGCGCTCGAGCGCGGGCGCGCCGGGCGGCAGCAGCCGGTAGGTCGCCGGGAAGTGCCGCGCCATGATCTCCGCGGTCGACTGGTAGCTCGCGGTGCGCGCGTCGAGCCGGCCGAACACGAGCTGGACGACCTTGCGCGCGACCTGCGTGGAGACGATCCGCTCGGACGGGGCATGGAACGAGCCGACGTTCAGCGCGCGGCTTGCGCGCAGCGCGGCACTGCCGATGCTGGGGGCGAACGGCTCGTGTACGTGCACGAGGTCCAGCGGCGTCTGCTCGAACAGGTCGCCGAGCGTGCGCGTGACGTCCATCGGCAGCGCGGCCGAGCGGCGGCGCCCGGGCAGCGGCGGATCGACCGCCTCGCCGACGGTCAGCAGCAGCGGCTCGCCGTCGGCCTGGTCCAGCAATCCGTCGCCGGCGGTGCGCACGAGCCGGCGTCCGTCGCGTGCGAGCTTGGCCGAGGACGACGGGGCGACGATCAGCACACGGTGCCCGCGCGCGGCGAGCTCGGCGCTGACCTCGCGAACGTGCGTGTTCACCTCATGCGAGTGCTCCCACGCATACGGCGTGACCTGGGCGATGGAGAAGCGCTCTGACACTCGGATCGAGGATAGGTGAAGCGTGGTGCGGGCCGGGAACGACGACGGCCCGCCGGGGCGGGCCGTCGTGAACCTGGTGCGCCGGGGCGCCTACGCCTTGGCGGCGGCCTTCTTGGCGGCCGGCTTCTTCGCGGCGACCTTGCGCGGGGCCGTGCGGCCCTTCGGCGTGCTCTTCGGGCCACCCTTGCCGCCGTACTTGGCGATGAAGGTGTCCGTGTCCTGGCGCGCGTCGTCGTCCGGGCGCTGATTCTTCGGTGACTTCATGAGGTACGAGCTCGGTCCGTCGAGCTGACCGCTGATGCCGTTGTTCAGCGCGAGCTTGCACAGGCGCACGGCGTCGATGACGATGCCGGCCGAGTTCGGCGAGTCCCAGACCTCGAGCTTCATCTCGAGGTTCAGCGGCACGTCGCCGAAGGCCTGGCCCTCGACGCGGATGTGCGCCCACTTGCGGTCGGTCAGCCACGGCACGTAGTCCGACGGGCCGATGTAGACGTCGTCCTTGGGCAGGTCGTGGCCCATGATCGACGTGACCGCCTGCGTCTTGGAGATCTTCTTCGACTCCAGGCGCTCGCGCTCGAGCATGTTGAAGAAGTCCATGTTGCCGCCGACGTTCAGCTGCGAGGTGCGCAGCATCTTCACGCCGCGGTCATGGAACAGGCGGGCGAGCGTGCGGTGCACGATCGTGGCGCCGACCTGGCTCTTGATGTCGTCGCCGATGATCGGCACGCCGGCCTTCTTGAACTTCTTGTCCCAGTAGTCCTCGCTGGCGATGAAGACGGGGATGCAGTTCACGAACGCGCAGCCGGCCTCGAGGATCTGCTCGACGTACCAGCGGGTCGCATCCTCTGACCCGACGGGCAGGTAGGAGACGACGACGTCGGTGTGTGTCGCCTTCAGGATCGAGACCATGTCGGCGGTCTCACCGGGGGCCTTGGTGATGACCTCCTTGGCGTACTTGCCGATGCCGTCGAGCGTCATCCCGCGATGCACGGGCGCGTTGATCTTCTTCGGCACGTTCGCGAACTTGATCGTGTTGTTGGGCTTGGACCAGATTGCCTGGCCGAGGTCCTTGCCGACCTTCGTCGCGTTGATGTCGAACGCGCAGGTGAACTCGATGTCGCTGATGTGGTAGCCACCGAGGTCCACGTGCATCAGGCCCGGCACGGGCTCCTTGGTGCTCGCGTTCTTGTAGTACTCGACGCCCTGAACGAAGCTGTTCGCGCAGTTGCCGACGCCGATGATCGCTACGCGGACCTTGTCGCGCTGGTAGCGGGCCTTGCCATTTGAGGCGGCGGCGGTAGCCGCTTTGCCATTGGTGCTCACGGGGGTTCCCTTCTTCACAGTTGTTCCGGGGGGAAGCACACCGGCGCGGACGCCGGGTTACAGGTCTTCAGACGAGCCGGCGGTCGCGGGCTCGGCTGTCAGCAGCTGCTTGCGCACGTGCGCAATCCGCTGAACGGTGGTCATCGTGCTGATCGCGGCGAGCACCCAGACGGAGATCGAGAGGGCATTCACGGGGTCGTCATGACCGAAGATGCCGGCGAGGATCAGGCCCGCCGAGAGGATCACCACGCGCGTCGCGCGGCTGCCGAATCCGACCGCGGCGTCGGCGTTCAGGGCCTCGGCGCGCGCTCGGGTGTAGCTCACCATCACGGAGGCGAGGATCGCGAACGCGCAGAGCGCGGCGTTGACGGACTGGCCCGCGTCGGAGAACAGGTAGCAGGCGGCGAACAGCGCGAGGCCCTCGCCGACGCGGTCGAGCGTCGAGTCCAGGAAGGCGCCGAACTGCGTGCCCTTGCCGGACATGCGCGAGTAGCGCCCGTCGAGCGTGTCGCAGATCGAGCCGATCGCGAATGCGGCGCCGCCCAGGATCAGCAGGTCGGCCCAGATCAGCGCTGCTCCGATCACGACGAGCGCGAGGCCGGTGATCGAGATCGCGTTGGGCGTCAGGCGCGATTCGATCAGTGCGTTGCGAACCGCCACGCGGCGTTCGCCGGGCGCCCGTGTCTCGCTCATCAGGCGGTGACGCGCGCCGGCGCGGCGCGGAAGCCCCAGACGGGGCGGGCACGTGCGAGCCAGACGGCGGCGGTGCAGGCGCACACGGCCGTCAGCGCGCCGAGGATCGCGTCAAAGACGAAGTGGTTGGCGGTCATGACGATCACGAACGTCACGAGTGCCGGGTAGGCGGTCCAGAACCAGCGCACCGCGCGGTGCTTGGCGAGCAGCGCCAGCGGGACGCCGATCATCAGCGCGAACGCGACGTGCATCGACGGGACCGCGGCGTAGGGGTTGAAGAGCGCGTTGGCGCCGCTCGTCGTCAGCGGGTCGATGCCCGTGAAGTCGGCGACGCTGTCGACGAAGCCCCACTCGGGGAAGAAGCGCGGCGGCGCGGTCGGGAAGACCATGTAGCCGAACAGCGCGATCGCCCAGGCGACGATGAACATGTTGCGCACGAAGTAGAAGCTCTTGTTGTGACGCAGATACAGGTAGACCAGCGCGCCGAGCGTCACGGTCACCTGCGCGTTCAGATACAGCCACGAGGCGGAGTCGCCGACGAAGCTCGTGGCCCCGAACAGCTCTTGGATCCGCGGCTCGACGAAGATGCCGAGCGACTGCTCGATGCTGATCACCGAGCGCCCGTTCTGGAATGCGACGGTGGCGCCCTGGGGGTCGTCGATCCACCCGCGCACGAGGCGGTAGGCCATGTAGGTGGCCTCCATGAGCGCGACCTGCACGAACACGTCGAGAACGCCGTTCGGGAGGAATCGCGCGCTGAAGGACTGCAGACGAGCGCGCACGAGGAACTCAGAATCTTAACGCGGCGCCAGGATGCCGGGGAGAGAAGTCAGTCGGTGCAGCGGTCGCTCGTTGCGCGAATTCGTGTCAGCGAGAAGCGGATCGCCAGTCGCGCACGGCCGGGTTCGGTGAGCTGCACGCGGGTCCAGCCGCCTGCGGCGCGGCCGACGCAGCCCTTGCCGTCGACGAGCGCCCAGTACGGCGTGAAGCGCATCCGCAGCACCGAGGTCGCGGGCCGCGGGGTCGTCAGCGTCACGGTCTGCGGGCTGATCGCGGTCACTTCAACCGGCGGTGTCGCGAGCGGCCGCGGGTCCTGCACCGCGAACAGCCGCCAGTTCGGCGAGCTCCAGACGAGTCGCAATCCGGGAACGGCTCCTGCCCGCAGCAGTCCCGCCTCCTTGCGCCCGCCCTTGTCGAACGGGGCGCGGGCGAGCGCGACGTAGCGCACGGACTGCTCGTTCAGCCAGCGGCGGTAGCCGGCCGCGGTCAGGCGCCCGTCCCCGTAGAGGTGGGGGTTCAGCGCGACGTCGAGCTGACGCTCCCATCCACGCGCAATCGGCAACCCGGGCGGTATCCAGCGCGTCTCCCAGTGCTCGCGCAGTGGGACGACCTCGGTGCGGAACGGCCCATCGGCGGCCTTGCGCCGTTCGAGCTCGCTCACGAGCGGCGCGTAGTAGGACTTCGCCTCCAGCGTCGGGGATGCGTCATAGACCGACAGGGCGGCGTCGGCGCTCCACTGCCAGGCGAACGCGATCGTCGCGAGCAGCACGAGCACGAGGCCGCGCGTCTCCCACAGCGTGCCGACGAGCAGCGGCAGCGCGAACACCGCGGGCAGGCGGAGGATGTTGCTTCCGAGCGCGGTGTCGATCGCCCACGCCGCTGCCACCGCGGCCGCAGCAAGCAGTCCGCCGATCCGGATCACGCGCTCGCCGCGCGGCGGGAAGATCGCGACGGCGCAGCACAGCACGAACGAGATCAGCGCCGACCGGGTGCTGAACGGCTGCACGCCCGGCTCGGGGAACGCGACCAGGATCGCGAGCCCGGGAACGATCGCGCCGGCCGCGCACAGCAGTGGCGGCGTCGCTCGCTCGGCCAGCCACCAGGCGGCGCAGGCGAGCACGAGGAAGGCCGCCGCCACCGGGCTGGACAACGTCGTCGCGACACCGAGCACTGTTGTCAGGACGAGCCGGCGCTGGGCACCCGCGAGCAGCGCGGCGAGGCCGACGCCGAGGCCGAGCGCGAACGCCATCTGGCCGGCGACCAGCGTGGCCAGCACACCAATCGCGAAGGCGATCGATGCGGCGAGTGCGGGCTGCGAGTCCCAATGGCGGCGGGCGAGCCGCTCGAAGCACCAGGTGGCGAGCAGCGCACCCGCGACACCGACCAGGCGCGGGCCCAGCAGCGCCGACAGCGGCGGGACGAGCACGCTGTAGCCGGGGAGGTAGTGGCCGGCGAACCACCCGTGCTCCCAGATCGCGAACGGGTGCAGCTCGGCCAGGCCGCCGCGATAGTCCTGCGCGGCGAGGTCGCGCACCGGCGGCGCCCACAGCAGCCAGATCACGCAGAGCCCGGCGGTCAGCAGCCAGGCGCGCGAGGGGGCGCGGCGGGCCGGCTGCGGCAGCGCGCTCGCCATCACTCGAGGTACGCGGCGATCTCGTCGACCAGCTCGGGCCGCTCCAGCCACGGCCAGTGCCCGACGCCGGGCAGCACCCGCACGTCCGCGGGCCCTCCGAGCGCGGCGGCGTACTGCGCCGCGAGCGCCGGCGGCAGATACGGATCGCGTTCACCCCAGACGACGAGCGCCGGGCAGCGCAGCTCGCCGAGGTCCAGCCCGGCCCCGGCCAGAACCGACTCCGGGCTCGTGCGGTAGAGCTGCAGGATCGCCCGCTGCGTCCCCGGGTCGAAGTACGCCATCACCTGGTCGAGGAACTCGTCGGGCATCGGGCCCGGCGTTCCGCTCGCGCCACGCGTGAGCAGCTTCAGCGTCCAGCGGTTGGTCGACCCCATCAGGACCTCGCCGACGCCCTTCATGCGCCACATGCGGGCGAAGCGATGCCAGCGGTATCCGGGGAGCAGCGGCACGCCGCTGATGACGACGAGCCGCTCGACGCGCTCGGGGTTGCGCATCGCCCAGAGCAGTCCCACGACACCCCAGTCGTGCACGACGAGCCGCACGCGCTCGGTCTCGGTCAGCTCGAGGAAGCGCCCGATGAAGTGCTCGTAGCCGGCGATCGTGAAGTCGCCGTCGCCGCGCTTGCCCGTGCGCCCGAAACCGGGAAGGTCCGGTGCGAGGCCGCCGGTGCGCTGCAGGAACGGCACCCAGTCATCGCTGCTCGTCGGGACGCCGTGGAGGTACAGCACGGGTGCTGCGTTCACGTCCTCCGGGGTGGGCGCGCTGCGCCAGTAGACCGGCTGCCCGTCGAGCTGCTCGGTGTGCTCCTCGATCAGGGCCATAGCCGGCGGGCACTGTACCGGCGCCCAGCCGGCGGAGAGTCAGCGGCGCTTGTTGCGCTGCCCGCGCCTGGTGGCCTTCTGCTGGCGCTTGTTGACCTTCAGCTTGCGCCGGTCGGCCTTGACCTTCTTCACGGGGAGCGCCTGGTTGCGCACGACGCCACCCTGCAGCGTGTTCTTGAGCACCTGGTAGGCCGCGCGCGGCACGCCCTCGGGCGAAACGATGCCCGAATCCCAGCTGACATCCGGGCCGTCGGCCTTCCAGTTGTAGAAGTAGACGCGCTCGATCCGCGGGTTCGCCTTGATCAGCGGCCCGAGGATGTACTTCGTCACCTTCGCGGCGTAGCCGGCGCCCTGCGGGAACTTCGACGCGGTCGGGCTCGTCGCGGCGACGACGCCGCCGGACTCGGTGATCCAGACCTTGCCCTTGACCGCGGCGAGCAGCGCGCGGGTGGACTTGTCCTTGAGCCGGTTGACGTCGGAGTAGTTGTGCAGGCCCCAGAGACGCGGCTCGGGCTGTCCGAGCTTGATGATCGCCTTGCGCAGCTTCAGCGTCCACGGGACGAGGTTCGGGTTGTCGAGCAGCGACGCCGGCAGGACGTTGCAGCCCAGGCACTTCGTGCGCAGGACCTTGTAGTACCTGGCGACCATGTCCGGGCGCCCGTACGTCGGCTGCCCTGCGTGGTTGGCCTCGTTCCAGGCCGCGAAGTCGTGAACGAACGGGTAGCGCGCGCGCAGCTTGTCCACGACGGCGGAGAACTCCGCCGGGGTCGGCAGCATCCGCGTGCGTCCCTGGACGCGCGACTGGCTGAAGATCACCAGCGGGGCGACGCCGGCCGCCTGCGCCTGGGCCATCCACTTGTCGAGCTCGACGACCTGCCAGTCGTAGTCGAGCGCGTCCCACGCGAGGTTGAGGCGTGCGTTGTGCACACCGAGCGCGGTGAACAGCGGGTCGCCGAACGTCTCGCCGTGCTGGTCGGCGATGCCGATCGTCGTGGTGACCTGCGTGCCCTTCTTGACGCCCGGGATTGTTGGGACGCCCGGGACCGTTGGCACGGTCGGGACCGTGGGCACCGGCGGGATGTACGGCATCTGGGCCTGTGCGGCGGGAGCGACGACTCCGGCGGCCAGCAGGGCGAGAGCAGCGAGGGAGGGGAGGGCAAGACGCGCCATGCGCGGGGAGGGTACAGGGCGATACAAGCGTCCAGTCGCGGTTGCAACTTTGCCTCCGGATACCGTCCGAACCCGTGCAGCGAGAGATTGTCCTCATTTCGCGGGCTCAATGGCGTCGTCCCGTGCCGGCCCGTGTCGCGCGCATCCGCGAGCGCCTCCGCGCGATCTACGGCGTGCCGACGATGGAGCCGCACGAGGACCCGCTTGCGGAGCTCGTCCTGACGGTCCTGTCGCAGTCGACGAACGATCGCAACCGTGACGTGGCGTTTCTGCGCCTGCGCGAGCGCTTCCCGTCATGGCAGGCGGTGCGCGCCGCGCCCGTCGAGGAGATCGAGGCCGCGATCCAGCCCGGCGGGCTGCACATCCAGAAGTCGCGCCGGATCAAGGAGATCCTCGAGCAGCTGCCCGAGGATCTCGATCTCTCGTGGATGCGAACGGCGCCGGTCGAGGAGTCGCGCGCAGCGCTCTGCGAGCTCCCGGGAGTCGGCCGCAAGACCGCCGCCTGCGTGCTGCTCTTCGCCTACGGCCTGCGCGACGTGCCCGTCGACACGCACGTGAGCCGGGTCGGGACCCGTCTCGGCCTGCTGCGTCCCGGCGCGCCGTTCGATGAGCTGCACGACGAGATGCTGCGCCTGACGCCGCCGGGCGCCGAGCTCGAGCTGCACGTGAACCTGCTGCGCCACGGCCGGCGCACGTGTCACGCGCGCGCCCCTGCCTGTCGCGCCTGCGCGCTGCGGCGAATGTGTCCGGGGCGCCAGGCGTGAGCGCGACGCGTGATCGCGCTGGCGACGTGCGCCGAGCTGCCCGAGCTGGACCCGGACGACCGGCTGGTCCCGCCGGCGCTCGCGGCACTCGGAATCGAGCCCTCGATCGTCGCCTGGGATGACCCGGACGCGGACTGGGGCGCATTCGACCTCGTCGCGATCCGCAACACCTGGGACTACACGACGCGCCGCGACGAGTTCCTCGCCTGGACCGAGCGCGTCCCGCGAATCGTGAACCCGGCCGCGGTCCTGCGCTGGACCACGGACAAGCACTATCTCGTCGAGCTGGAGGCGGCCGGGCTGCCCGTCATCCACACCGTCTTCGCGCAGTCCCCGGACGACGTTCCGGCGCTCGGCCCGGACGGCGTCGTCGTCAAGCCGGCCGTCGGCGTCGGCTCGGTCGACGCAGGCCGGCACCGTGACCGCGGCTCCGCCGTGCAGCACGTCGCAGATCTGCTCGGCGCAGGCCGTGCGGCGATGGTCCAGCCGTACCTGCCGGCGATCGCCGAGCGTGGTGAGACGGCGCTGATCTTCTTCGCCGGAGTCTTCTCGCACGCGATCCACAAGGGCCCGATGCTGCCCGAGAGCGGCATCGTCCAGCCGTACGGGCTGTTCCAGCCGGAGAACATCACGGCGCGCGAGCCGACGCCCGCCGAACGGGACACCGGCGAGCGCGTCGTCGCGTGGCTCGGCGAGCGGTTCGGGCAGCTCGCATATGCGCGGATCGACGTCGTCCCGGGCCTGGCCGGGGAGTCGCTGGTGCTCGAATGCGAGCTTTCGGAGCCCTCGCTGTTCCTCGGCACGGCGCCTGGCGCCGCAGACCGTCTCGCGCAGGCCCTGGCGAATACGATCTGCTAGCCTCGCACTTAGATTTTCCTCGAACCGCCGCGTAAGGAGTCCCCTCAAGATGGGCAAGATCATCGGTATCGACCTCGGCACGACGAACTCGTGCATGGCCGTTCTGGAAGGCGGTGAGCCGACCGTCATCGAGAACTCCGAGGGTGGGCGCACCACGCCCTCCGTGGTGGCCTTCACGCCCTCCGGCGAGCGCCTGGTCGGCACCGTCGCCAAGCGCCAGGCGGTGACCAACCCGACGAACACGATCTTCTCGATCAAGCGCTTCATGGGCCGCAAGGAGGCCGAGGTGCACGAGGAGGAGTCGATCGTGCCCTACAAGGTCGTCGCCGGCCCCAACGGCGATGCTCGCGTCGAGGCCGCCGGCAAGCAGTACAACCCGCCGGAGATCAGCGCGATGATCCTCGCCAAGCTGAAGGCGGACGCCGAGGCCTACCTCGGTGACACCGTCGACGGCGTCGTCATCACCGTCCCCGCGTACTTCAACGACGACCAGCGTCAGGCAACCGCCGACGCCGGCAAGGTCGCCGGGCTCGACGTCAAGCGCATCATCAACGAGCCGACCGCCGCGTCGCTCGCCTACGGGCTCGACAAGGACGAGGACCAGACGATCCTCGTCTTCGACCTCGGCGGCGGCACGTTCGACGTGTCGGTGCTCGAGATCGGCGACGGCGTCTTCGAGGTCAAGGCGACCGCCGGTGACAACCACCTCGGCGGCGACAACTTCGACAAGACGATCGTCGACTGGCTCGCGGGCGAGTTCAAGAAGGACCAGGCGATCGACCTGACCCAGGACCCGATGGCCCTCCAGCGCCTCTACGAGGCCGCCGAGAAGGCCAAGATCGAGCTGTCGACCGCGCAGGAGACGCAGATCAACCTGCCGTTCATCACGGCCGACCAGTCGGGCCCCAAGCATCTCGACACGCGCCTGACGCGCAGCAAGCTCAGCGAGCTCACGGCCGACCTGCTCGACCGCGTCGTCGCCCCCGTGCGGCAGGCGCTGGACGACGCCAAGGAGAAGGGCGCGGCCACGATCGACCACGTCGTGCTCGTCGGCGGCATGACCCGCATGCCGGCGGTGCAGGAGAAGGTCAAGGAGCTGACGGGCAAGGAGCCGCACCGCGGCGTCAACCCGGACGAGGTCGTCGCCGTCGGCGCCGCGATCCAGGCGGGCGTGCTCGCCGGTGACGTCAAGGACGTGCTGCTGCTCGACGTCACCCCGCTGACGCTCGGCATCGAGACCAAGGGCGGCATCATGACCCGCCTGATCGAGCGCAACACGACGATCCCGACGAAGAAGTCGGAGGTCTTCTCGACCGCCGAGGACAACCAGCCCTCGGTCGAGATCCATGTGCTCCAGGGCGAGCGCGAGATGGCGACGAACAACAAGTCGCTCGGCAAGTTCCAGCTGACCGGCATCCCGCCGGCCCCGCGCGGGATCCCGCAGGTCGAGGTCACGTTCGACATCGACGCCAACGGCATCCTCGCCGTCAGCGCGAAGGACCTGGGCACCGGCAAGGAGCAGAAGATCGAGATCAAGGCGGGCTCCGGCCTGGCCGACGACGAGATCAAGCGGATGGTCCAGGACGCCGAGGCGCACGCGGACGACGACAAGGCCGCACGCGAGCTCGCCGAGGCGCGCAACAACGCCGAGAGCGCGGCCTACCAGGCCGAGCGCCAGCTGAAGGACCTCGGCGATCAGGTGCAGGAGGAGTCCAAGACCGAGATCGAGGCGGCGATCGTCGCCGTCCGCGAGACGCTCGAGGGCGACGACGCCAACCTCATCAACGCGCGTGCCGAGGCGCTGCAGGCCGCCTTCCACAAGGTGTCCGAGCAGATCTACGAGCGTGCGCAGGCCGAGCAGGCGGCGACGTCCGAGAACGGCGCGTCGGCTGACGGCGATGCCGCCGCCGAGGAAGAGGTCGTCGACGCCGAGGTCGTGGACGAGGGCAAGTAATGGACCGCGTCCCCGACACCGAGGCGCAGGACGAGACGCAGGGCCCGGCGGACGATTCCGCCGAGCCCGGCGTGGCGGCCGACGAGGTCGTCATCGCCGATCCCGTCGCGGCTCAGGACGAGGAGTCCGCTGCGGAGCCCGAGCCCGACTACAAGGATCGCTGGCTGCGGTCGGCCGCGGACCTCGAGAACGTGCGTCGTCGCGCGCGCCGTGACGTGGCGCTCGCCGAGAGTCGCGGCGTCGCGCGCCTCGCGCGTGAGCTGCTGCCGGCGCTGGACAACCTCGACCGCGCGCTCGCTGCGGCCGAGTCCCAGCCCGAGAACGCCGACCACCACCTGACCGACGGCATCCGGCTCGTGCAGAACGAGCTGCTCGGCGCGCTCGAGCGCGTCGGGATCACGCCGGACGCACCGGCCGGCAAGCCGTTTGACCCGCACGTGCACGAGGCGGTCGCCCAGCAGCCCGCCGACGGGGTCGAGCCCGGCACGGTCATCGAGGTCTACCAGGCCGGCTACCGGCTCGGCGACGAGGTGCTGCGCGCGGCCAAGGTCGTCGTCGCAAGCTGAGGCTTGCTCCGCGGATGGCCCAGCCTGATCTCTACAAGACGCTCGGCGTCGACAAGAAGGCCTCTGCCGAGGAGATCAAGAAGGCCTATCGCACTCTGGCCCGTGAGTACCACCCGGACCGCAACCCGGGTGACTCCAGGGCCGAGGACCGCTTCAAGGAGGTCTCCGCCGCGTACGACATCCTCAGCGACGCGGGCAAGCGCAAGGAGTACGACCAGGGGCGTCTGTTCGGTGGCCAGGGCGCGCCCGGCGGCTTCGGCGGCCAGGGCTTCGACCCGTCGAGCTTCGGCGACATCCTCTCGAACCTGTTCGGTGGCGGAGGCGGCCCCGCGGGTCCGGGCCGCGGCCGTCCTCGCCCGGACCGCGGCCGCGACCTCGAGGCCGAGGTCAGCCTGACGTTCGACCAGTCGCTCGCCGGCGTGCAGGTGCCGCTGACGCTGACGATGGCGGCGCCCTGCCAGACCTGTCACGGCACGGGCGCCAAGCCCGGCACGGCGCCGAAGGTCTGCCCGCAGTGCCAGGGCCGCGGCGTCGAGTCCGAGGGTCAGGGGCTGTTCTCGATCTCGCAGCCGTGCTCGCGCTGCGGCGGGACGGGCGCGGTCATCGAGCAGCCGTGCGCGACCTGTGGCGGCGCCGGCCAGACGCAGCAGGCGCGGCGGCTGCGCGTCAACATTCCCGCCGGCGTCAAGAACGGCTCGCGCGTGCGCATCGCGGGCAAGGGCGAGCCGGGTCGCAATGGCGGGCCCAACGGGGACCTCTACGTGATCACCCGCGTGACCTCGTCTCCGATCTTCCGCCGCAAGGGCGACAACGTCGAGGTCGATGTCCCGATCACGATCGCGGAGGCGCTGCGCGGCGCCGAGATCGAGGTGCCGACGCTCGACGGGCGCAAGACGCTGCGGGTTGCCCCCGGCACGAAGCACGGGACCGTCCTGCGGCTGCGCGGCGAAGGGCCGCCGCGGCTCGGCGGCAAGCCCGCGGGCGACATTCACTATCGCTTCCTGATCGACATGCCGACCGAGCTGACCGCCGAGCAGTCCGAACTGGTGGACAAGCTGTCCGAGACGATGAACGGCACCGATCCGCGCGCCGGCCTGTTCGAGCACGCCGCCCCGGTCGGGAGCGACGGCTGATGGCTACGCGCCGGCGCACCACGATCACCGTCGAGACCCATCGCGGCGTCTTCATGATCTCGGTCGCCGCCGAGCTCGCCGAGATGCATCCGCAGACGCTGCGCATGTACGAGGCGCGCGGGTTGATCGAGCCCCAGCGCTCGCCGAAGGGGACCCGGCTGTACTCGCAGGAGGACGTTGAACGGCTGCGCCGGATCCAGGAGATGACGACCGAGCTGGGCCTCAACCTCGCCGGTGTCGAGCGCGTGCTCGAGCTCGAGCGCCAGCTCGAGCTGACACAGCAGCGGCTCCAGGCGCTCGAGCAGCGCAGCGCGCAGATGCGCGTCGAGATGGAGGCGGAGATGGAAGCCGTGCGCCGCTCATTGCGCGCCGAGCTGGTGCATGTGCGCCACTCGACGGAACTGGTGCGCATGGCAGATGTTCGTCGCGCGCCTCGCAGTCTCTGAGCGCCGCGCCGTCGCGTTTGACCGCGCCCGTGCGACTGCGTACGGTCAAGCGGCATGACGACATATCGCCCCGCCCTCGCCCTCGTGGCGGTTCTGGGGCTCCTCGCGAGCGAGGCCACGGCGGCATCCGCCCAGAGCATCCCGAGCCTCCCCGACCTGCCGTCGGTTCCCGGTCAGGAGGTGGCGAGGTTCAAGGTCGTCGTCGAAGGCGACGCGTTCACGTCGGCCGTGATCCAGGGGACCGCCGGCGAGGAGGTCGGGTGCATCGTCAAGGTCGGGCCTGTCACGATCGTCGAGGAGGTCAAGTACGGGCGCGGCAAGGGCGTGACGATGGAGTTCGTGCGCTTCAAGGCCGCCGGTCGCAGCGTCGTGTCGCTGCAGCGCAGCGGCCGGAGCGGAGATGCCTCGTTCGCAGTGCGCGGCACGATCGGGCGGGGCGTCACACCCAAGCGCGACGGCGTGCTGACACGTACGCCCGTCGCGGGCAACCCGTGCCCCACGGCCTCGGAGAACCCATCGACCTCGCCCGGCTGCAACGCGACGTTCCCGCTCTCGACCGACATGAAGTTCGTCTACGGGGCGCCGGCCGGCATGCTGAAGCTGTCGGCGACGAGCAAGGAGACGCTCGCCGGTGACTCGCCGGTCTCCGAGTGTCCAAAGAGCGAGCTTCTCGGCCAGCTCAACTCGCTCGTGCCGACGCCCTGGCCGACGCCTGTGGTCCTCCCGGCCGAGCGACTCAGCGCGAAGACGATCTTCGGCAAGAAGCACAGCTTCAAGGTGACGTTCCGCGGCACGCGACCGCGCAAGCTCGAGTCCACCGGGATCGTGCTCAAGGGCACCGAGCTGACCGAGTCCAACCACAACGCCGTGGTGCGCTTCACGCGTCTGAAGTAGCGTCTGTCCTTGAAGCGAAGATCTGAGTCGAGTAGACTTAGATCTACATGAACGCCGATCGCTTCACCGTCAAGACCCAGGAGGCCGTTCAGGCCGCCGTCTCGCTGGCCGCACAGCATCGCAATCCGCAGGCGCTGCCGGTCCATCTGTTCGCGGCACTGCTCGACCAGGAGGGCTCTGCAGCCGCCGGCGTCCTGCGCCGTGCCGGGGTCGAGCCTCAGGCAGTCCGGGCCGACGCGCAGCGCGCGATCGCCGCGCTGCCGACGCTCGGTGACGGCGGCGAGGCATCACAGGCTTCGAGCGAGCTCGTGCAGACGCTGCAGAAGGCCGAGGCCGTCATGCGCGACCTCGGGCACCAGTACGTCTCCGTCCACCACGTCCTGCTTGCGCTCGCCGACCAGGACGGCGCGGTCTCCACGATCCTGCGCGAGCACGGCGCGACCCCCGAGGCGCTGCGCACCGCGGTCGTCGAGGCGGTCGGGCCCCACGGCGTCAGTGACCAGAACGCCGAGGAGCGCTTCGAGGCGCTGCAGCGCTACGCGATCGACCTGACCGAGCGCGCCGAGGAGGGCAAGCTCGATCCGGTGATCGGCCGCGACGAGGAGATCCGCCGCGTCATCCAGGTGCTGAGCCGTCGCACGAAGAACAACCCGGTGCTGATCGGCGAGCCCGGCGTCGGCAAGACCGCGATCGTCGAGGGCCTCGCCCAGCGGATCGTCTCGGGCGACGTCCCCGGCTCACTCCAGGACCGTCGCCTGATGTCGCTCGACATCGGCGCGCTGATCGCGGGCGCGAAGTACCGCGGTGAGTTCGAGGACCGGCTGAAGGCCGTCCTCAAGGAGATCGCCGACGCGCAGGGCGAGATCATCGTCTTCATCGACGAGCTGCACACGATCGTCGGCGCGGGTGCAGCCGAGGGCGCCGTCGATGCGGCCAACCTGCTGAAGCCGATGCTGGCTCGCGGCGAGCTGCGAGCCGTCGGCGCGACCACGCTCGACGAGTACCGCAAGCACATCGAGAAGGACGCCGCGCTCGAGCGCCGCTTCCAGCCGGTGATGGTCGGCGAGCCGAGCGTCGAGGACACGATCGCGATCCTGCGCGGCCTGCGCAAGAAGTACGAGGAGCACCACAACGTCACGATCCAGGACTCCGCGCTGATCGCCGCCGCGACGCTGTCGGACCGCTACATCGCCGACCGCTTCCTGCCGGACAAGGCGATCGACCTGATCGACGAGTCGGCCTCCCGCGTGAAGATCGAGATGGACTCGGTCCCCGAGGAGATCGACGAGGTCGAGCGCCGCATCCTGCAGCTCGAGATCGAGCGCACCTCGCTCGAGCGCGAGAAGGACGACAAGGCGACCGCCGAGCGCCTCGAGGCGCTCGAGCGCGAGCTCGCCGACCTGCAGGAGCGCGCGGCCGGCATGAAGGCCGAGTGGCAGGCGGAGAAGCAGAAGATCGCCGGCGTCGGTGACCTGCGCGAGCGCCTCGCCGTCGCCGAGCGCGAGCTCGAGATCGCCTCGCGTGAGGGCAACCTCGAGCGTGCCGCCGAGCTGCGCCACGGGACGATCCCAGAGCTCGAGCAGCAGCTCGAGGAAGCGCAGGCCGCCGAGGACGAGGTCGACGAGCACCACGAGAACCGCTTCTTCAAGGAGCAGGTCGACGCCGAGGACATCGCCGAGATCGTGTCGCGCTGGACCGGCATTCCGGTCAGCCGGATCGAGGAGTCCGAGTCCGCCAAGCTCGTCCAGCTCGAGGACCGCCTGCACGAGCGCGTGATCGGGCAGGACGAGGCCGTCAACGCGGTCGCCAACGCGATCCGCCGCTCACGCGCCGGGCTGCAGGACCCCGATCGCCCGATCGGCTCGTTCCTGTTCGCCGGGCCGACCGGCGTCGGCAAGACCGAGCTCGCGCGCGCGCTCGCGGAGTTCATGTTCGACAGCCAGGACGCGATGATCCGGATCGACATGAGCGAGTACGGCGAGAAGCACACCGTCTCGCGGCTCGTCGGCGCGCCTCCCGGCTACGTCGGCTACGAGGAGGGCGGCCAGCTCACCGAGGCGGTGCGCCGCCGGCCGTACTCCGTCGTGCTGCTCGACGAGCTGGAGAAGGCCCACCCCGACGTCTTCAACAGCCTGCTCCAGGTGCTCGACGACGGGCGCCTGACCGACGGCCAGGGCCGCACGGTCAACTTCAAGAACACGGTGCTGATCATGACCTCGAACGTGGGCTCGCAGAGCGGCGCCTACGAGGACGCGATCCGCCAGTCGTTCAAGCCGGAGTTCATCAACAGGCTCGACGACATCGTGATCTTCGACCGGCTCGACCGCGAGCAGATCGGCGCGATCGTCGACCTCCAGGTCGCGCGGCTCGTGACCCGCGTCGCCGAGCGCGGCATCACCGTCGAGCTGACGAGCGATGCGCGCACGCTGATCGGCACGCTCGGCTACGACCCGGTCTACGGCGCGCGTCCGCTGAAGCGCGTGATCCAGAAGCGCCTTGTCGACCCGCTCGCGCTGCGGATCCTCGACGGCACGTTCGCCGAGGGCGACACGGTGCGCGTCGACGCGCACGACGGGGAGCTCACGCTGGCGCGCGCGGGCGACCTCGTGGTCGCCTGACCGGTGCTCTCGGGCGTCAGCCCGAGACGGTCAGCGTGATCTTGTAGAAGAGGAAGCGGCTGACGCCGGTGCCGCGGTGATAGGCGGCGTTCGTGTCGAACTGCAGCGTCCACTTGCCGGCGCGCGGGCTGAACGGGAACAGCTTGCGCAGCTTCGTCCTGGCGATCGTCCCGCAGGGGGCGCTGCCCGTCCCGAGCGTGATCGTGCGGCGCACCTTGCCCTTCGGATCGACGTAGTGCGCGTAGACCTTCGGCATCGGCTGCCCGGTGGCGGTCGCGATCCCGAAGCCGTACGCCGAGAAGCGCACCCGCAGGGTCGAGGGGTTCCCGTTGCCGGGGCTGAAGTCCGCAAGCACGCGCGCTGAACGGAACGTGGCGGTCGCCTTGACGGCGCCCTGGACGAGCGCGATCTCGTAGCCCTTGTCGTGCTTCGACGGCCCGGTCTCGGGCGGCTCGGGCACCTTGAACGGCGTGCTGACGTTCCCGGACGCGTCGGCATCCGTCACGCCGACGATGCCGCCGGCGACCATCAGCTGCACCTGCTCGCCGGGCGCGAAACCGCTGCCGCTGAGGACCAGGTCGGCGCCGTCATCGCCCGCGTAGCACGCGCGATCCACGCTCGCCGTCGCCGCGCTCGCGGCCGCCGGAAGCAGCAGCGCAGCCGTCACGGCACAACCGACGAGGCTCATCCATGTCTTGCTGAACCGCATCGCAATCAAGGATGACGCATCGGCCTGGCGCGCGCGCCGGGCACGAGTCACTCAATATCGGATACAACCCGCCGCAAGCGATC
Source organism: uncultured Actinomycetes bacterium (assembly GCA_963821685.1). Lineage (GTDB taxonomy): Bacteria > Actinomycetota > Thermoleophilia > Solirubrobacterales > Solirubrobacteraceae > F1-60-MAGs163. The sequence continues at coordinate 107,822 of CAWGEW010000012.1, forward strand.
AAGGAGCCCCGATGCCGACCTACATCATGCTCAGCAAGCTGACGCCCGAAGGCGTCGCCACGATCAAGAACAACCCGCAGCGGATCCGCGAAGTCAACAAGGAGCTCGAGCAGCTCGGCGCGAGCGTCAAGGCGCAGTGGTCGACGCTCGGGCGCTTCGACTTCATCAACGTGGTCGAGGCACCCGACGACGTCACGATGGCGCGTGTGTCGCTCGAGCTCGGCTCGCGCGGGACCGCCCAGTACGAGACGCTGGCCGCGATCCCGGTGGACGACTTCATCGCCAGTCTGTGACAGCCGCGTGAAGGTCCTCGTCGTCGGCGCGGGCGGCCGCGAGCATGCGATCGTGCGCGCCCTGGTGCGGTCATCTCGTGCGCCCGAAGTGCTCTGCGCACCGGGCAACCCCGGCATCGCCGTGGACGCCCAGCTGTTTCCCGTCGGCGTCGATGACGTCGCGGGCCTCGTCGCGCTCGCACGCGACGAGCAGGTCGGCCTCGTCATCGTCGGTCCCGAGGCGCCGCTCGTCGCCGGGCTGGTCGATGCGCTGAACGACGAGGGCATCCCCGTGTTCGGCCCAGTGCGCGAAGCCGCCCGGCTCGAGGGGTCCAAGGCGTTCGCCAAGGAGGTCATGGAGGCGGCCGGCGTGCCGACCGCCGCGTGGACGACCGTCGACGACGTCGCGAGCGGCATGGCGGCGATCGAGCGTTACCCGGTCGTGCTGAAGTTCGACGGGCTCGCCGCCGGCAAGGGCGTCGTGATCGCGCAGGACGAGGCGACGGCGCGCGCCGCGCTCGAGGAGTTCCTCGAGCAGCGGCGCTTCGGCCCGGGGCGCGTGGTGGTCGAGGAGCACCTCGACGGCGAGGAGGTCTCGCTGCTCGCGCTCTGCGACGGCGTGCGCGCGATCGCGATGGCGCCAGCGCAGGATTACAAGCGCATCTTCGACGGCGACGAGGGCCCGAACACCGGCGGGATGGGCTCGTACTCGCCGGTCCCCGGCGTCGATCCCGGTCGCGCGCGTGAGCTCTCCGCACTCGTCCACCAGCCGATCGTCGACGAGCTCGCCCGCCGCGGCACGCCGTTCCACGGCGTCCTCTACGCCGGGATCATGCTGACCCCCGACGGGCCGAAGGTGCTCGAGTACAACGTGCGCTTCGGCGACCCCGAGACGCAGGCCGTCCTGCCGCGCCTGCGCAGCGACCTCGTCGACCTCGCCTTCGCCGCCGCCAAGCCCGGCGGACTCAGCGGCGTCGAGCTGGAGTGGGTCCCGCAGACCGCGGTCACGCTCGTGCTCGCGTCCGCCGGCTACCCCGACGCGCCGCGCAGCGGTGACGTCATCACCGGGCTCGACGCGACGCCCGCGGACATCGAGATCACGCACGCCGGCACTGCGCTGACGGACGGGCGGCTCGTGACCGCCGGCGGGCGCGTCCTCAACGTGACCGCGCTCGGCGAGACACCGGCCGCCGCCCGCTCGGCTGCCTATGCTGCGGCCGACAACGTCGCCTTCGACGGCAAGCAGCTTCGCCGTGACATCGCCCTTCGCGCCGAGGAGCGCACAACATGACCGACCAGCCGCAGGACCTCACACAGACCGACCCCGAGACCGCATTCGACGAGCTCGAGGTCTCGGCGCCGCGCGTCGGGATCATCATGGGCTCGAAGTCCGACATGCCGGAGATGGAGAAGGCCGGCGCCGTCCTCGAGGAGGCCGGGATCGCGTTCGAGATTCGCGTGATGTCGGCGCATCGCGACCCCGAGACCGTCGCCGACTACTGCCGCAACGCCCGCATGCGCGGCCTGCGCGTGATCATCGCGGGGGCAGGCCTGTCGGCGGCGCTTCCGGGCGTCGCCGCGGCGCACACCGACCTTCCCGTCATCGGCGTCCCGCTCTCGAGCCGGCTCAGCGCAGCGGGTGGCCTTGACGCGATTCTGTCGGTCGTGCAGATGCCGCCGGGCGTTCCCGTGGCGAGTGTCGGCCTCGACAACGCCAAGAACGCCGGGCATCTCGCCGTGCGCATCCTGAAGGCTTGATCGCGGATCTCGCGGCGCCTGGGGCGCCCCGCGAGCAGGGGCCGTACACATGTACTGGCCCCTACTCGCGTGACACCCCATGCATCCACGATCTCTCGCTCAAGCGTGTGGCCAGCGATGTCCTCGTAGACCGGGCAAAGAGGCGAACTCGCTGCACCCCTAGGCGTTGGGGGAGGTGGTCGGCAGAGCCGACCACCTCTGCCACCAATGGAACGGCCCCCTGGCGGGACAGAACGCGCCGCAGGTGCGTTCTGATGGTTCTTACGAGCTAGGCTCGCGGCGTGATTGATCGCTATACGCGTCCTGCGATGGGTGCGCTCTGGACGGACCAGGCGCGGATGGAGGCCTGGCGGGCGGTTGAGGTTGCGGCCTGTGAGGAGATGGACGGGCCGACGGCGGACGACCTTGCGGCGATCCGTGCGGCGACGTTCACGGTCGAGGCCGTGGCTGAACGCGAGGCCGTCACCGACCATGACGTTGCGGCGTTCGTGGATGTGCTCAGCGCGAGCGCGGGGCCGTCCGGGCGCTGGATTCACTACGGGCTGACCTCGAGCGATGTGCTCGACACCGCGCTCGCGGTGCAGCTGCACCTTGCGGGTGAGATCGTCGTCGCGGGTGCGCAGGAGCTCGTGGACGCGCTGGTCGCCCAGGCGCGTGCGCACGTGGACACGCTTTGCGTCGGACGCACCCATGGCGTGCATGCGGAGCCGACGACGTTCGGCATCAAGCTCGCAGGCTTCGCGATGGAGGCGGCGCGCAACCGCGACCGCCTGCGCCGCGCGTTCGACGAGGCGGCGTTCGGCGCGATCAGCGGGGCGGTCGGCACCTACTCGGCGACCGATCCCGACTTCGAGCGTCGCGTCCTCGAGCGGCTCGGGCTGCAGGCCGAGCCGGTCTCCACGCAGGTCGTGCCGCGCGACCGGCATGCGCAGCTGCTGCAGGCCGTCGCGCTCGCCGGCGCGGGGCTCGAGCGTCTTGCGACGGAGATCCGTCACCTGCAGCGCACCGAGGTGCTCGAGGCGCGCGAGCCGTTCCGCTCGGGCCAGAAGGGCTCGAGCGCGATGCCGCACAAGCGCAATCCGATCACGACCGAGCGGATCACCGGGCTCGCGCGCGTGCTGCGCGGCAACGCCCAGGCCGCGGTCGAGAACGTCGCGCTCTGGCACGAGCGCGACATCAGCCACTCGGGCGCCGAGCGCGTGATCATTCCCGACTCGCTGATCCTGATCGACTACCTGCACCACCTCGCGATCCGCGTCGTCAGCGGCCTCGTCATCGACGAGGAGCGGATGCGCGCGAACATCGATCTCACACACGGCGCGTTGTTCAGCCAGCGCGTGCTGCTCGCGCTCGTCGCGCAGGGCCGCACGCGCGACGAGGCCTACCGCATGACCCAGGAGTCGGCGCAGGAGGCGTGGGACACGGCGACGCCGCTGCGCGACCTGCTCGCCGCGCGCGACCTCGGTCTCGACCTCGACGAGGTCTTCGACATGGCGCACTACACGCGCCACGCCGGCGAGATCGTCGCGCGCCTCGACGCGATCGCCTAGCCGAAGCTTCCGCTTTCCTTTCCGGTCTCTTGGTGTGACGCGACCTAGCGTCGCCGGGCATGAAGCGCATCCTGATGTGGTCGGTCGCCGGCGGCCTGGGCCTCTTCGTGCTGATCCAGCTCGTGCCGTACGGGCACGGTCACAAGAACCCGCCGGTGACGCAGGCCGCGGTGTTTCACAGCGCCGCCGTGCAGCAGATCGTCACGAACTCCTGCGCGGACTGCCACAGCAACCTGACGAAGTGGCCGTGGTACACGAACGTCGCGCCCGCGTCGTGGCTCGTGCAGAACGACGTCAGCGGCGGGCGGAAGATCATGAACCTGTCCGAATGGGACAAACCGCAGCCGCCGCTGGACGAGATCGTCGAGAAGATCCAGAGCGGTGAGATGCCGCCGCTGAAGTACAAGGTGATGCCCAACCACAGTGCGGCGCGCCTCTCGTCCAAGCAGAAGCAGCAGCTGATCGCGGGGTTCCGCCAGCTCTACGCGGCGCAGCCGCCGACGGCGATCTGGCAGCGCGGCGGCGGCTGAGCCCCGGCCGTGGGCATACCATCGCCGCGTGCCCGCCGAGCGCCCCACGCGACCGCCGCTGCGCCGCGTCGCGCTGTTCGCCGGGCTCGGGCTGCTCGTCCTCCTGGTCGTGATCCAGTTCGTCCCCTACGGGCGCGATCACACCAACCCGCCGGTCACGAAGGCCGCCGCATTCGACGCTTCGACGCGCGCGATCGTCACCGAGACCTGTGCCGACTGCCACAGCAACCTCACGCGCTGGCCGTGGTACTCGAACGTCGCGCCGGCCTCGTGGTTCGTGCAGTCGGACGTTGACGGCGGCCGCAAGATCCTCAACTTCTCCGAGTGGGACCGTGCGCAGCCGGCGCTCGACGAGCTCGTCGACGTCATCTCCCGCGGGCAGATGCCGCCGCTCAAGTACCGCGTGCTCCCCAACCACGCGAAGGCGCGATTGTCCGACGCTGAGAAGGCGCGCCTGATCGCAGGTCTGCGGCGCCTGTATGAGAGCGATCCGCCGGCCGCCATCAAGGCCATTGGAACGCAGCGCCGCCAGTAGCGTTGCTAGCTTGCATGACATGAGCCAGCTCGCCGACCTCCCCCTGATCGCCAGCGGGAAGGTCCGTGAGATGTACGACCTCGGCGATCAGCTGCTGATGGTCGCCAGCGACCGGATCTCGACCTACGACGTCGTGCATCCGACGCCGATTCCCGACAAGGGCAAGGTGCTCACCGGGCTGTCCGTCTTCTGGTTCGATCGGCTTGCCGACATCGTCCCGAACCACATGGTGTCGTTCACCGAGGGCGTCCCGGACGAGGCGCGCGGCCGCGCGCTCGCCGTGCGCCGGCTGGAGATGCTGCCCGTCGAATGCGTCGTGCGCGGCTACATCACGGGCTCCGGCTGGAAGGACTACCAGGCGACCGGCTCGGTCTCCGGGATCGCGCTGCCCGCGGGCCTGCAGGAGTCCGAGCAGCTGCCCGAGCCGATCTTCACGCCCAGCACGAAGGCCGAGGTCGGCCACGACGAGGCGATCGACTTCGAGCAGGCCGCCGCGCTCGTCGGCGACCGCGCGCTGATGGAGCGCGTTCGCGACGTCTCGATCGCGCTCTACACCGCTGCGGCGGACCATGCGCGCGAGCGCGGCGTGATTCTCGCCGACACGAAGTTCGAGCTCGGCCTCGACGGCGACGAGCTGGTGCTCGGCGACGAGGTCCTGACGCCGGACTCCTCGCGCTACTGGCCGGTCGCCGACTACGCGGTCGGCCGCGGGCAGCCGAGCTTCGACAAGCAGTACGTGCGCGACTGGGCATCCGCGAGCGGGTGGGACAAGGCGCCGCCCGCGCCGCCGATCCCCGACGACGTCGTCGCCGGCACGCGCGCACGCTACGTCGAGGCCTACGAGCTGATCACCGGCGAGCCGTTCCAGGCCTGGCTCGACCGGTCGGGCGCGGCCTGATGCGCGCACGCGTCCTGATTCGTCCGAAGGCGGGGATCCTCGACCCGCAGGGCGTCGCGGTCGAGCAGGCGCTTCCCGCGCTCGGGTTCGCCGGCGTCGCGAACGTCCATGTCGGGCGGATCGTCGAGCTCGACGTCGACGACGCCGCGCAGCTCGACGAGATGTGTCGCCGGCTGCTCGCCAACCCGCTCGTCGAGGACTACGAGGTGCAGCTCCTCGGCGACGACGGTCACGCCGCTCCGTGAAGTTCGGCGTCCTCCAGTTCCCCGGCTCGTGCGACGAGGTCGACGCACAGCTCGCCGCGGGACGCGTCGGCGAGTCGGTGCTGCTGTGGCATCGCGACCGCGACCTGCAGGGCTGCGACGCGATCGTCGTGCCGGGCGGGTTCTCCTACGGGGACTACCTGCGGGCCGGCGCGATCGCGCGCTTCTCGCCGGCGATGGAGTCGGTGATCGAGTTCGCTGAGGCCGGCGGCCTCGTGCTCGGGATCTGCAACGGCTTCCAGGTGCTCTGCGAAGCCGGGCTGCTGCCGGGCGCGCTGCTGCCGAACGCCAACCGCCGCTTCACGTTCCGCCAGCTCGACCTCGACGTGGTCAACGCCGACACCGCGTTCACGCGCGCGTGCGCGCCCGGCGAGCGCCTCAGCATCCCGGCGAAGCATTCGTGGGGCACGCTTCTACGCGCCCGACGACCAGCTCGACGCGCTCGAGGCGTCCGGCCAGGTCGTGCTGCGCTACGACAGCGCGCAGAACTTCAACGGCTCGCTGCGCGACATCGCCGGCGTGACGAACGAGCGCGGCAACGTGTTCGGCCTGATGCCCCACCCCGAGCACGCCGTCGACGCACTGACGGGCTCGACCGACGGCCTGCGGATCTTCGAGTCGATCGCGCTCAGCGCCCAGGCGGCCCATGCCTGAGGCGACGCTGCCGACGATCGACGAGGCGGTCGCGCTCGGCCTCACGCGCGACGAGTACGCGCTGATCCTCGACAAGCTCGGCCGCGCGCCCAACCAGGTCGAGCTGGCGATGTTCTCGCTGCTCTGGAGCGAGCACTGCGCCTACAAGCACTCGAAGAAGCTGCTGCGCACGCTCCCGACCGAGGGCGAGCACGTGATCGTCGGACCGGGCGAGAATGCCGGTGTCGTCGACGCCGGGAACGGCCTCGCCTGCGCGTTCAAGGTCGAGTCGCACAACCACCCGAGCGCGGTCGAGCCGTTCCAGGGGGCCGCCACGGGCGTCGGCGGCATCCTGCGCGACATCTTCGCGCTCGGCGCGCGGCCCGTCGCGGTGCTCGACTCGCTGCGCTTCGGCGAGCCGGCGACCAGTGAGCGCTCGCGCTACCTGCTCGACGGCGCGGTCCGCGGCATTGGGCACTACGGCAACTCGATCGGCGTGCCGACGATCGGCGGCGAGGTCTACTTCGAGGGCCCCTACGAGCAGAACTGCCTCGTCAACGCGATGGCGCTCGGGCTCGCGGAGCGCGACAAGCTCGTGCTCAGCGCGGCCGTCGGGATCGGCAACCAGATCGTCCTCTACGGCGCCTCGACCGGCCGCGACGGGATCGGCGGCGCGTCGGTGCTCGCGAGCGCGGAGCTGGGGGAGGCCGACGAGGACAAGCGGCCGACCGTGCAGGTCGGCGACCCGTTCGAGGAGAGCAAGCTCGTCGAGTGCTCGCTGCAGCTGCTCGAGCGCGGGCTGATCGTCGCGCTCCAGGACCTCGGCGCCGCGGGCATCACGTCGAGTGCGAGCGAGATGGCGTCGAAGGGCGGCGTTGGGATCGACCTGCACGTCGATCGCGTGCCGCTGCGCGAGGCCGACATGGAGCCGTTCGAGATCATGGTCAGCGAGTCGCAGGAGCGGATGCTCTGCGTCGTCGAGCCGGGTCGCGTCGATGAGGTGATCGCCCTGACCGACACGTGGGAGGTCCACGGCACCGTCGTCGGCGAGGTCACCGACACGGGGCACATGCGGATCTACGACGCCGGGGATCTTGTCGGCGACATGCCGGTCGCGGCGCTCGTCGACGACTGCCCGATCTACGACCTCGCTCCCGCGAAGCCGTCCGAGCCGCTCTACCCGGCGCCGCCCGCGACGCTGTCGCCGGGCGCGTCGACGCGGGTCACGCTGCTCGAGCTGATCGCGAGCCCGAACATCGCGTCGCGCCGCCCGCTGTTCGAGCAGTACGACCCGATCGTGCAGTCGCGGACCGTGCGCCGGCCGGAGGAGTGCGACGCGGCCGTGCTCGTGCTGCCCGGCGGCGGGGGTCTGGCAGCGAGCATCGACGGCAACGGCCGGCGCGTCGCGGCCGACCCCTACTGGGGCACCGTCGGCGTCGTGCTCGAGTGCGCGTCGAACCTCGCCTGCGCCGGCGCCGAGCCGCTCGGCACGACGAACAACCTGAACTTCGGGAACCCCGAGAAGCCGCACATCGCCTGGCAGCTGACCGAGTCCGTGCGCGGGATCGCCGACGCCTGCAGCGCACTCGACGCGCCGATCATCGGTGGCAACGTGTCGCTCTACAACGAGGGCGCGGCGGCCGGGCCGATCTACCCGACGCCCGTGATCGGCATGGTCGGCCGGCTCCCCGACGCCGAGCGCGCCGGCCGGCTCGGGTTCGTCCAGGAGGGCGACGCGATCGCGATCGCGGGGCACTTCCAGCCGTCACTCGCGGCGAGCGAACTGGCGAAGCTGCGCGGCGAGGCGCTGCCGGACGGGCTGCCCGAGGTCGACATCGCCGCCGTTCGCGCCGCGCAGGAGGCGATCCGCGACGGTGTGCGCGAGGGCCTGCTGTCGTCGGCGCACGACATCGCCGAGGGCGGAGTCGCGGTCGCCGTCGCCGAGAGCTGCCTGGCCGGCGGGATCGGCGCGACGCTCGACCTCGGCCCGTCGGACGACGCGTGGTTGCAGCTGTTCGGCGAGGGACCCGGCGGGTTCGTCGTGTCCGGCCATCCGACCGCGATCGCCCAGCTCGCCGAGCGCGTCGCGCTCGACGTCGTTCGGTGTGGTCGGCGGCGCCGCGCTGCAGATCGCGATCGCCGACGAGGACATCGACGTGCCACTTGCCGAGCTGCGCGAGGCGCACGACGCGCTGCGGCGCTTCTTTCCGTAGCTCCCCCGCTTCCGGTGCTACGCTCGCAAGCGTCTCTCGTTCAGCCTGAGAGGCCCTCTCGATGACGGCACTTCAGCCCTTCGACGACCGTGAAGGCCCCCGCGACGAGTGCGGTGTCTTCGGCCTATACGCACCCGGCCACGATGTCTCGCGCCTTGCGTACTTCGCGCTCTACGCGCTGCAGCACCGCGGCCAGGAGTCGGCGGGCATCGCAGCCGCCGACCGCGACGGCTACATCATCACCCAGCGTGCGCTCGGCCTCGTCAGCCAGGTCTTCAAGGAGCACGACCTGCGCGCGCTCGGCGGCGAGCTCACGATCGGTCACGTGCGCTACTCGACGACCGGCTCGAACGAGTGGGAGAACTCGCAGCCCGTCCATCGCTCGGCCGGCTCCAACGGCAACCGCCGCGAGCTCGCGCTGGCGCACAACGGCAACCTGATCAACGCCGTCGAGCTGCACGCCGAGCTGCGTGAGCAGGGTGTCGGCTTCTCGTCCACGAGCGACAGCGAGATCATCGCCGCGCTGCTCGCGACGCACCCCGGTCCGACGATCGAGGATGCGATCGCGGACGTCCTGCCGCGGCTGCAGGGCGCGTTCAGCACCGTCGTGATGAGCAAGGACCGGGTCTACGCGTTCCGCGACCCGGCCGGGGTCCGCCCGCTCGTGATCGGCCAGCTCGGCGAGCGCTACTGCGTCGCGAGTGAGTCGTGCGCGCTCGACATCATCGGCGCGAAGCTGCTGCGCGACGTCGCGCCGGGCGAGATGGTCAGCATCGGCGAGGACGGCCTGACGACACGCCAGATCGTCGAGGGCGACCGCGAGGCGTTCTGCGTCTTCGAGCACATCTACTTCGCTCGCCCCGACTCGAAGATGGGCGGCACCGTGCTGCAGGCGGCGCGCGGACGGATGGGCGAGATCCTCGCGCGAGAGAGCCCCGCGCCCAGCGCCGACCTCGTGATCGCCGTTCCCGACTCGGGCAACCCCGCGGCCCGCGGCTTCGCACGCGCCGCGTCACTGCCGCAGGACGACGGCTTCGTCAAGAACCGCTACGTCGCGCGCACCTTCATCCAGCCCGGGCAGGAGCTGCGCAAGCACGGTCTGCGGCTGAAGTTCAACCCGCTGCCGGAGATCGTCGGCGGGCGCCGCCTCGTCGTCGTCGACGACTCGATCGTGCGCGGGAACACGACGCGGCAGATCGTCCAGATGCTGCGTGACGCGGGCGCGCGCGAGGTCCACCTGCGGATCTCGGCGCCGCCGATCCGCAACCCCTGCCACTACGGCATCGACATGCACACGCGCGAGGAGATGGTCGCGCACGGCCGGACGGTCGAGGAGGTCGCCGAGCACCTCGGCGCCGACTCGCTCGCGTACCTGTCGCTCGCCGGCGTCTACGAGGCGATCCGCGGCGATCGTGATCGCCACTGCGACGCCTGCTTCTCCGGTGACTACCCGCTGAAGGGGACCGAAGAGGCACAGGGCAAGTTCGCGCTCGAGGGCACGCTGCCGATGGCACCCGCCTGACGGGAGCGCGGGGTGGACGACGCGACGCTGATCGAGCGCCGGCGGACGAGTCAGATGGCCTTCTACCGGGCGCTCGGCTCCGCAGCGCCCGGGTCGTTCTGGCGGGCTGTCCGTCCAGGGGTCCAGGCGACCGTCGTGCCCCGCTGCCCGGAGCGCTCGCTGCCGAACGCGGTGACCTACACGGATCCGGCCGCGCTGCTCGACGCGCACGAGGAGATCGCTGAGCTGTACGCGGCCGCAGGCGTTTGCGCCTGGACCGTCTGGGTCGTCCCCGGTGACGAGGAGCTCGTCGCCGGGCTCGAGGCCCGCGGCCACACGCTCGATGGCAATCCCGCGATCATGGTCGCGCGGATGGACGAGCTCGATCTGTCGCAGAGCGCGTCGCTCGATCTGGAGCCGGCCGTCGACTGGGCGGTGCTCGGCGATCTGAACGACCGGGCATATGGCCTGCATTCGGCGACCTTCGGGCCGACACTGGAGGGGATGAGTGATCCGGCGATTCGCGGGTTCATCGCACGGCTGGACGGGATCCCCGTCGCCGGCCTGGCCACCGTTGACGGCCCCGACGGTGACTGCGCCCTGGAGCTCGTCGCGACGGCCCCGCAGGCCCAGGGGCGGGGCCTCGCGTCCGCGCTGATCGGTCACGCGCTGCAAGGCGCGCGTGACCGTGGCTGCGACTCGGTGAGTCTCGAGGGGTCCCATATGGGCGAGCCCGTCTACGCGCGGATCGGCTACCGCACGCTCGGCAGGATGCGCCTGTACGAACGACGGAGCGCGGCCTGACGCGCGCTTCACCGCGGGACCGTCGCGCGTCTGCGCGGCTCCTGCAGCCCGCGTCCCAGCGCGCCGGAGCCGTCGCTACGGTGATGGGACCGATGGATGAGCCCCGCCGCGCGCTGCGCGAGATCTTCGGCTTCGATGACTTTCGCCCTGGCCAGGCCGAGGCGGTCGCCGGCGCGCTCGAGGGCCGCGACGTCCTCGTCGTCATGCCGACGGGCGCCGGAAAGTCGCTCTGCTACCAGCTCCCCGCGCTGCTGCGCGAGGACCTGACGATCGTCGTCTCGCCGCTCGTCTCGCTGATGCAGGACCAGGTCGAGGCGCTCGAGCGCCGGGTCGGCGGCGCGGTCGCGCTCGTCAACGCCCAGCAGGACGCCGACGTCAACCGGGCGGTGCTGGAGCGCGCGCGCTCCGGGCGCGCTGCGCCTGCTCTACGTCGCGCCGGAGCGGTTCTCCTCGCCCGGGTTCCTCGAGGCGCTGCGCGAGGTCCCGATCGGCCTCTTCGTCGTCGACGAGGCGCACTGCGTCTCGCAGTGGGGGCACGACTTCCGGCCCGACTACTTCCGTCTCGCCGACGCGGCGCGCTGGCTCGGGGCCAAGGCGGTGGTGGCGTCGACGGCCACCGCGACGCCGCAGGTCGCTGCCGACATCGAGCGCCGGCTCGGCCTGCGCGAGCCGGTTCGGGTCGCAACCGGCTTCGACCGGCCGAACCTGACGTTCGCCGTCGTCCCATGCCGCGCCCCCGTAGACGTCGCGGCGCGCCTGGCCGGTGCGCTCGCCGACCCTGCCGCGCGCCCGGCGATCGTCTACGGCGGCACGCGCGCGCAGTGCGAGCACATCGCCACCGACCTCGGCGCGGCGCTCGGGATCGACGTCGGCGTCTACCACGCGGGTCTTGCACGTGACCGGCGTGCGGGCGTGCAGCGGCGCTTCATGGGCGGTGAGCTCGACGTGGTCGTCGCGACCAACGCCTTCGGCATGGGTGTCGACAAGGCGAACGTGCGCACCGTCGCCCACGTCAGCGTCCCGCCGTCGCTCGAGGCCTGGTACCAGGAGGCGGGTCGCGCCGGCCGCGATGGCCTGCCCGCGCGTGCGCTGCTGCTCGCGCAGGCCAAGGACAAGGGCCTGCACGTCTTCTTCATCGAGCGTGCCGAGCTGTCCGGCGACGAGATCGACCGCGTCGCCCAGCGGCTCTTGGCGACCGCCGTCGACGGGCGCATCGACACGGCCACGTCCGGCCTCGGCGCCGAGCCCGACCAGGTGCGTGCGATCGTCGGGCACCTCGTCCGCGCCGGCGTCCTGCGCCCCTCACCCGCCCCTGTCGACCGCGTGCGCGGCCGCATCGAGGCGCCGTACGACGGCCGCGCCCGGGCGACCTGCCGCACCTCGGCGGCGGATGGGATCAAGGCGCGCTGGAACCAGTACCGCTCGATCTGGGCGTTCGTCGAGGGCGACACGTGCCGCCGCGCGGCGATCCTGCGCCACTTCGGCGATCCGGCGGCTCCGAACCCGAGCGTCGCGTGCTGCGACGTCTGCGCGCCGGAGTCGGTCGTGGACATCACGTCGATCACCGTCTCGCGCGGCGCCCGCGCCGGCGGGGGCAGGGGCAACGGGCAGCGTGCCGGAGCCGCGAACATCCCGCCGGCCGACCTCGGTGATCTGGACGCGGCGATCCTCGACGTGGTCGAGCGCGCGAGCCCTGCGGTCGGCCGCACGCGCACGGTCGAGATCCTCCGCGGCGGCCGCTCGAAGGTCGTCGCGCAGCACGGATATGACGGGCTGCCCGCGTACGGCGCGTTCGCGGGGGCGCGTGCCGACGACGTGCTCGCCCGAGTCGATGAGTTGCTCGCCGAAGGCCGGCTCAGCTCGACCGGCGGGCGCTTCCCCAAGCTCGCCGCGGCCTAGCTTCCGGCCGTGCGCACCGCCGTTCTCGTCTCCGGGCAGGGATCGAACCTTCAGGCGCTGCTCGACACCGTTCACCGGCGCGAGGTCGAGATCGTGGCCGTCGCCGCCGATCGCGCGGACGCCCGCGCACTCGAGCGCGCGGAGGCCGCGGGCGTGCCGACGCGCGTCTTCCCGATCGCCGACCACCCCGACCGTGCGGCGCGGGACCTCGCGATCGGTGACTGGCTCGTCGCCCAGGGCGCCGAGCTGGTCGTGCTCGCCGGCTACATGGCGCTGCTGACCCCGGGTTTCATCGGCCGCTTCCCGGACCGCATCGTCAACGTGCACCCGTCGCTGCTGCCCGCGTTCGCCGGCATCCACTCGATCCAGCAGGCGATCGACCGTGGCGTCCGCGTGGTCGGCGTAACCGTCCATCTCGTCGATGAGGGCGTGGACACCGGAGCGATCCTGTTGCAGCGGGCGATCGCGATGCCGGACACGCAGGACGCGGCCGTCGTCCATGCGGCGCTGCAGCCGCTCGAGCACGAGCTGCTGCCCGAGGCGGTGCGCCTGCTGGCCGCGGGGCGGGTGCACCGCGAGCAGACCAACCCTCCGAGGGTGCGGATAGAGCCGTAAGCGGCAGGCTGACGCGGCCGGGCGGTTCGCTAGTGTCGGCGCCATCACTGAGCACGCTCCAGCCACGAACGAGCCGCTCACGCTGCCCGGAGCCGTCCGGGTCAGGCGAGCGCTGCTGTCGGTCTCCGACAAGACGGGCGTCGTCGATTTCGCCCGCGGGCTCACGGATCTCGGCGTCGAACTGGTCTCGACCGGCGGGACCGCCGGCGCGCTGCGCGAAGCCGGCCTCGACGTGCGCGCGATCGACGATCTCACGGGCTTTCCCGAGATCATGGACGGTCGCGTCAAGACGCTGAACCCGCGGCTCTACGCGGGGCTGCTCGCGCTGCGCGACAACCCCGAGCATCTGGCGCAGGCCTCCGAGCACGACATCGAGTTCGTCGACCTGGTCTGCGTCAACCTCTACCCGTTCGAGCGCACCGTCGCGCGCACCGACGTCGCCGACGCCGACGCGATCGAGAACATCGACATCGGCGGGCCGACGATGATTCGCGCGGCCGCCAAGAATCACGGCTTCGCCGCCGTCGTCACGAGCCCGGAGTCCTACGACGCGGTGCTCGAAGAGCTCAACAGCTCCGGCGGCACGCTCTCGATCGAGACGCGCGTGTCGCTCGCCGCCGAGGCGTTCTCGTACACGGCGCGCTACGACACCGCGATCGCGCGCTGGTTCTCCGAGCGCCGCGACGACTTCCCGGATCTCTACGTCCGCGCCTACGAGAAGGCGATGGACCTGCCGTACGGCGAGAACCCGCATCAGCGGGCCGCGTTCTACACGCAGGTCGGCTCGCGCCGCGGCGTGCTCACGCGCGTGCGCCAGCTGCACGGCAAGCAGCTCTCGTTCAACAACATCCTCGATCTCGACGGTGCCCGGGCGGTGCTCGCAGAGCTCGGCGACGACCGCGCGGCGTGCGTCATCGTCAAGCACAACAACCCATGCGGCGTGGGCCTCGGCGACGACGGCCTCGAGGCATACGGCAAGGCGTTCGCCGGCGATCCCGTGAGTGCCTTCGGCGGGATCATCGCGCTGAACCGGACCGTCGACCTGCCGCTCGCACAGGCGCTGTCGCAGCAGTTCATCGAGGTGCTGATCGCGCCCGGCTACGACGAGGACGCGCTCGCCGTGCTGACCGAGAAGCCGAACGTGCGGATCCTCGAGGACGAGGAACGCCGCCGCGAGCGCAACTCCGAGTTCGACATCCGCCAGGTCGACGGCGGGATGCTGGTCCAGGATCGCGACGTCGTCGTGGTCGACCGCGCGCAGATGGAGGTCGTGACCGCGCGCGAGCCGACGGAGGATGAGTGGCGCGACCTGCTGTTCGCGTGGGCGATCTGCCGCCATGTGAAGTCGAACGCGATCGTCGTGTGCGCCGGCGAGGCGACGCTCGGGATCGGTGCGGGGCAGATGAGCCGCGTCGATTCGGTGAAGATCGCGATGAGCCGCGAGTGGGTGCAGGGTCGCGAGGGCCTGGTGCTCGCCTCCGACGCGTTCTTTCCGTTCCCCGACGGCCCGACCGAGGCGATGGACGCCGGCGTGCGCGCGCTGATCCAGCCGGGCGGGTCGATCCGCGACCAGGAAGTCATCGACGCAGTGAACGAGCGCGGTGGGGCGATGGTCCTCACGCGCCGCCGCCACTTCAGGCATTGATCGAGCGCTTCTCCTCCGGCGCGCCGTGGGAATCCGTCGCGGGCTACTCGCGCACCGTCCGAGCGGGTGACCGCGTGCTCGTCGCGGGCACGACCGCGACGCTGCCCGACGGGGAGATTGCCGGTCTCGATGATCCCGGCGCCCAGGCACGGCAGGCGATCGCGAACATCGCGAGCGCACTCGCGCTGGCCGGCGCGACGCTCGCGGACGTCGTGCGCACACGCATCTACGTCACCGACATCACGCGCTGGGAGGACGTGGCGCGCGCGCACGGCGAGGCGTTCGGCGCAGCTCCGCCGGTCACGTCGATGGTGCAGGTGGCGGCGCTGATCGATCCGCGCGATGCTGGTCGAGATCGAGGCCGAGGCCGTGCTCAGCCGGTCCGTCCGGCGCATGTCGCAGGATCCCGCGGCCTGATGCCGCCGTCATCCCCTGCCCACACCCCCTCGTCACTCAGGGGGTGGCAGCAGCGGGCGCTCGTGGCGATGCGCACGTGGGATCAGACGCCGGACCGGCCGCCGTTCCTGATCGCCGCCGCTCCGGGCTCCGGCAAGACCCGTCCCGCGCTCGAGCTCGCCCGCGAGCTGCTGCTGGCCGGCCGGATCAGCCGGGTCGTCGTCGTGTGCCCCACGGGCCCGCTGACGCGCCAGTGGGCGACCGCCGCCGCGCAGGCGGGCGTCCACCTGCAGCCGGGCGCCGCCACGCCGCGTCCGCCGGGCGACTTCCATGGGATCGCCGTGACGTACGCGCGCGTCGCGCAGGCCGGCCTGCGCTGGGCCCGCCACGTCGGGCCCGACACGCTCGTGATCGCCGACGAGGCGCACCATCTCGGGGACGAGCTGGCCTGGGGCGAGGGGTTCGAGGCGGCGTTCGCGCCGGCTCGCGATCGCTGGCTGCTGCTGTCGGGCACGCCGTTCCGCTCCGACCAGGTCGCGATCCCCGGCGTGCGCTACGACGGCGGCGTCGCCGAGGCCGACATCTCGTACACGTACGCCGACGCGGTGCGCGACGGTGTCTGCCGGCCCGTCACCTTCATCCCCTACGACGGCCGTCTGCAGTGGCGCAGCGGCGATGACATCGTCGAGGCCTCGTTCTCGGATGTGCTGACCGGGCGCGAGGCGGGGAGGCGCTACCGCACGGCGATCAGCGTCGAGCTGCCGGACGGCCTGCCGCGCATCCTCCAGCAGGCGCACGAGCGGCTGATGGGCCTGCGCGAGGCGGGCCACCGCGACGCCGGCGGGCTCGTCGTCGCAGCGGACGGCGAGCATGCCCGCGCGATCGCCAAGGTCCTGCGCTCCGTCACCGGCGTCGCTCCGCTGGTCGTCGTCCACACCGACGCGCGCGCGGCCGAGAAGCTCGCGCGCTTCACCGACGCCCGCGACCCCTGGATCGTCGCCGTCAACATGGTCAGCGAGGGCGTCGACATCCCGCGTCTGCGGGTCGGCGTCTACGCCACGGCCGCCAAGACGCCGCTGATCTTCCGGCAGATCGTCGGGCGCTTCGTGCGCACGATCCCGCGCCGTCCGGTCGAGTCGAGCTGGGTCTACCTGCCGGCCGACCCGGTTCTCCGCGTCCACGCCGCCGAGGTCGAGACCGAGTTGCGCCACGTCCTGCGGCCACCGTCCGAGGACGACCCCGAAGCGTTCGACGAGCTGCGCGTCAGCCGCGCGACCGAGCCCGACGCACCGCTCGAGTTCGTCCCCGTGGCGGCCGACGTGAGCCTGCAGTCGCAGATGGCCCTGTTCGGAGGACCGGGGCCGGCCGCGCCTGCTGCCGTGGCCGCCGCGCCGGTCTTTCCCTCAGCCGTTCCCGGCGCGACGGGACCTGAGACATCGCGCATGCCGGCGTTCGAGCGCCGCAAGCTGCTGCGTGACAAGCGCCGCCGGCTGGTCGGCGAGCTGTCGCGGCGCGACCGGCGCACGCACGCCGAGATCAACGGCTGGCTGAACCGCGAGACGAAGGTGCAGCGGGTCGAGGACGCGACGCTCGACCAGCTCGACCGCTCGTGCGAGCTGCTGCTGCAGGCCCTGACTAAACGGCCGAGATGATCATGCCCGCGGCCAGCGTCGCGTGGTCCTGATCGTCGATCAGGACGAACGCACCGGTCTCGCGGCACTCGCTGTACGGGTCGGCGATCAGCGGCTCGGCGACCTTCAGGCGGACGTGCCCGAGGTCGTTGAGGCCCAGACCATCGGGGGCCGGGACCGGCGTGAGCGTCTCGAGCTCCAGCCGCTCACGGATCTCACCGACGATCGCGCGCGTCGTGCGGGCGCCGTGCTTGAGCAGCAGGCGTGCGCCGGGGCGCAGCGGGCGCTCGTGCATCCAGCAGACGGTCGCTTCGATCTCGCGCGCAGGGGCCGGTGCCTCGCCGACGCGGCAGATCACGTCGCCGCGTGAGAGGTCGAGCTCACGGTCGAGCCCGATCGAGACCGAGCGCGGCGCGGACGCCGCGTCGAAGTCCTCGCCCAGCAGGTCGACGGCGGTGACGACAGCCTCCTGCCCGGACGGCAGGGCGACGACCTCGTCGCCGACCTTCACGGTCCCGCGCGCGATCCGCCCGGCGTAGCGACGTCCGCCGCCGTGCTCGCCGGCAGGGACGATCACCCACTGGACGGGCAGCCGTAGCGGGCCGTTCGCGTCGGCCGCGTCGAGCGGCAGGTCCTCGAGACGTGTGACGAGCGACGGGCCGTCGTGCCACAGGGCCGCGTCGCCGACCGGCTCGACGACGCCGTCACCCTCCAGGGCGCTGATCGGCACGCAGACGAGGTCCGGCAGGCCCAGCCCGTCGGCGAGCGAGCGCAGTTCGTCGGCGATCTCGGTGAAGCGCTCCTCGTCCCAGTCGACGAGATCCATCTTGTTCACGGCGACCAGCACGTGCGGGACGCGCAGCAGTGCTGCGATCGCGAGGTGCCGGCGCGTCTGCCCGACGACGCCCTGGCGCGCGTCGACCAGCAGCACGGTCGCGTCGGCCGTCGAGGCGCCGGTGACCATGTTGCGCGTGTACTGCTCGTGGCCCGGGCAGTCGGCGAGGATGAAGCGCCGGCGTGGCGTCAGGAACGAGCGGTAGGCGACGTCGATCGTGATGCCCTGCTCGCGCTCGGCGCGCAGACCGTCGGTCAGCAGCGCGAGGTCGAAGGTCCCGCCGCCGCGCCTGGACGAGACGTCGCGGACGTGCTCGAGCTGATCGTCGGCGATCTGACTCGTGTCGTGCAGCAGGCGGCCGATCAGCGTGGACTTGCCGTCGTCGACCGAGCCGAGCGTGGCGATGCGCAAGAGCGCCGGAGCGTCATGGTCCAGCAGCGCTTCGCCATGCATCTAGAAATATCCCTCGCGCTTCCGGTCCTCCATCGCGGCTTCGGTGGCACGGTCGTCCGCACGCGTCTCACCGCGCTCGGTGATCCGGGTCGCGGCGATCTCCGCCACGACATCCTCCATCGTCACGGCGTCGCTGAGCACGGCACCGGTGCACGTCATGTCACCGACGGTGCGGTAGCGCACGCTGGTCGTGAACGGCGTCTCACCGGGGAGGCGCTCGATCAGCGGGTCGTCGGCGTAGAGCATCCCGTCGCGCTCGAAGACCGAGCGCTCGTGGGCGAAGTAGATCGACGGCAGCTCGAGGTTCTCGCGTGCGACGTAGCGCCAGACGTCGAGCTCGGTCCAGTTGGAGATCGGGAACACGCGGACGTGCTCGCCCGGCTGCACGCGTGCGTTGTAGAGGTCCCAGACCTCGGGGCGCTGCGCGCGCGGGTCCCAGCCGCCGAAGTCGTCGCGCAGACTGACGATGCGCTCCTTCGCGCGTGAGCGCTCCTCGTCACGGCGCGCACCGCCGAAGCATGCGTCGAGCTTGTGCTCGTTGATCGCGTCGAGCAGCGTGACGGTCTGCAGGCGGTTGCGCGACGAGCGCGGGCCGGTCACGTCCTTGACGCGCCCGGCGTCGATCGAGTCCTGCACCGACGCGACGATCAGCCGCTCGCCGAGATCGGCGATGACGCGGTCGCGGTACTCGATGACCTCGGGAAAGTTCTGCCCGGTGTCGACGTGCAGGACCGGGAACGGGAAGTGCCCGGGGCGGAACGCCTTCTCGGCGAGGCGCAGCAGCACGATCGAGTCCTTGCCGCCGGAGAACAGCAGGGCGGGGCGCTCACGCTCGCCGGCGATCTCACGCATGACGTGGATCGCTTCGGCTTCGAGCGCGTCGAGCGCGCTGAGCGGGGGTGCGTCGAGTACCGGCGAGATCGTCATGCGTGCAACCCACATTCGGTCTTGTCGTCGCCGGCCCAGCGACCTTCGCGGCCCGCGCCCGGGAGCGTGCAATGCGTGCACCCGATGGATGAGTACCCCTGGTCGTGCAGGGGGTTGTACGGCAGCTCGCGCTCGTGGATCCGGCGCCACACGTCGCGCTCGGTCCAGTCGGCAAGTGGGTTGATCTTCCAGAGGCCGTGGCGCTCGTCCCACTCGACCTTGCGGGCGTTCGCGCGGGTCGGCGACTGCTCGCGGCGGATGCCCGTGACCCAGGCGTCGAGGCCGGACAGCATCTGGTTCAGCGGGCCGAGCTTGCGGATCTCGCAGCAGGCGGTCGGGTCGCGGGCCCAGAGCGCGTCGCCGTGCTCGGCGGCCTGCTGCTCGAGGGTCGGGCCCTGCGCGCGCTCGATCGCCGTCCCGTAGCGCTCCTCGGTCGCGGTCCAAAGCGCGTAGGTCTCGGGGAAGAGGACGTGCGTGTCGAGCGCGAAGACGCGGGCGTCGGCCTTCTCGGCGAACAGGATGTCGAGCAGCACGCTCTCCTCCTGCTGGAACGAACATGCGAGCGCGATCTGCGGATGGAAGCGCTCCAGTGCCCAGCCGACGACCTGCTCCGCGCTCAGATCCTCAAGATCCGGCGGGTGAGCGGGGTCGAGCAGATCCTTCGTAAGCCGCGACACACATGGAAACTACCAAATGCCGATCAGGTTTTTGACCGTTTCGTCACAGACGGGCGGAATCGGCACCTCGCCAACGGGTTTGCGGCTCGGGCGACGCAATCAATCCCGTCTCGATCTCGCCGTGACAATTGGCGCAGACGAGGACACACTTGGTCGCCTCCTCGCGGTAGGCGGCGATGGATTTTCCCCGGCCCATATGCATCCCGAATGCCTTGGCCTTGGGGTCCACGTGGTGGAAATGGAGGTTCATGACGCAGCCGTCGTAGCCGCACACCGCGCACGCACCACCAGCCTCGTCGATGAGGATCGCCCGCAGTTTCTGGTGGCGTCGCGTAACCGCCTCGGCCACGCAGCGCTTGCATCGGTGGCGACCGCCGTAGTGCCCATGAGGCGTCGCACCGTGGTGCCGGCACTCGCGCGTGACGTCGCTACGATGCGGCGAGAGCGGGCGTCCCGTCCGCGGAACGAGCGGCTTTGGAGGTTCGTCTCGAGGTCGCGACACGAACGTATGTTCGCAGTGCGCCCGGACGAGCCTCTATGGGCCGCCCGGGATTCGAACCCGGATCTCCACGCTTAAAAGGCGCGAACTTTCACCGTTAAGCTAGCGGCCCAGCCGACCGATCGTAGCCGCCCGGGGAGCCGGCTTCCGGCTCGATCTCGAGCTCGCGCACCCGCAGCCGGCCCACTTCCAGGTCCTCGATCCGCAGCTGCTTGATCACTGCCCGCTTGATCGCAAGTCGCCCGATCGCCAGTGCGCCGATCGCGACGGCACCCCCGGCCATCGCGCCGACCGTGAGCGCTCCGACCGAGCCCGCGCCGAGCGAGCCGGCCCCGGCGGCGGCTGCGCCTGCCTGGACGGCCTTGACCTTCTGGGGCTTGATCTCGGTGCGCTTGTGCATGCGGCGATGGTCGCTCAGCGGCTCGCGAGCCGCAACTACACTTCGGCGGACCTGCTCGCCCCCATGGTGTAGCGGTTAGCACGCCAGCCTTTCACGCTGGTAGCGGGGGTTCGATTCCCCCTGGGGGTACTCGAGATCACGGAGTCGAGTCCGCGGTCGCGTTGCGCGGCCGGGGCCGCTGTGGAACCATCTCGCTCCGCCAAGCCATCGTCTCGAGGTCGCATGCCCCGGTCCAGTGCACTGCTGCTCGCCACCGCCGCAGCAAGTCTCGTTCTCGCGGCACCGGCGTCCGCAAAGACCACGACCTGTGGCACGGCGAAGGGCGTCAGCGGCGCGTCGGTCACGAAGGTGACGACGAGCAGCGGCACCTGTCTCGCGGCCAAGACCGTCGCGAAGGGCTTTGCCCGTACCCGTGTCGCTCCGAAGGGCTACACGTGCAAGGAGAAGTTCAGCGGCACCATGGCGGCGTCCGTCACGTGCAGCCGACCCAGCCGGAGAGTCACGTTCAAGGTCAGCTGGACTGGATCGATGCCGCTGCCGCCGGCGCCCGCGCTGCCGATCGTGAACAGCTGACCGCTCGCCTGGCGCGGGTGTAGCGTCGCCCGGCGATGGACGTCGAACTCGAGCGGACGCGGACCAGCCGCTGGGGGATCGTCGCGGCGTTCGCCGGCGTCGCCGCGGCGACGCAGATGGTCTGGCTGACGTTCGCGCCGGTGACGACCGCCGCCTCGCATCACTACGACGTCTCGGTCACGGCGATCGGCTGGCTCGCGCAGGTCTTCGTCCTGCTCTACGTCGTGCTTGCGATCCCGGCCGGGATCGCGCTCGACCGCAACCTGCGGCGCAGCCTCGCGTCCGGCGCCGTGCTCGTCGCCGCGGGTGCCGCGGTGCGCATCATCGGCGACGACTACCTCTTCCTGATGATCGGCGCGCTCGCCACCGCGGTCGCTCAGCCGTTCATCGTCAACGCCGTCACGCCGATCGCCGCCGGATACCTCGACGAGGGCGACCGGCCGCTCGGCATCGCGCTGATGTCCGCCAGCCTGTTCGCCGGGATGCTCGCGGCGTTCGTGCTCGGCGCCGTGTTCTCCAGCAGCAGCCAGATGCAGACGCTCGTGGCGCTGCAGGCGGCGATCGCCGTTGTCGCCGCGACCGCGCTCGTGCTCGCGCTGCGCACCGCACCGGTCCATCGTGTCGAGCGTGCGCCCGCCGGCCTCGGCGCGTTCCGCGTCGCGTGGGGCACGACGCTCGTGCGCCGCCTCTGCGTCTTCCTGTTCCTGCCCTACGGCGTCTTCATCGCGATCTCGACCTGGACCGAGGCGCTGCTCGAGCCGGCCGGCGTCAGCGACGGTCAGGTCGGTCTGATGCTCGCGCTGCAGGTGGTGGCGGGCATCGCGGGATCGCTGCTGCTGCCGGTCTGGGTTGCGCGGCGCCGGATCGAGGTGCCCTTCGCGATGGTCGCGATGCTCGTGGCCGCCTCAGCATGCATCGCGCTCGCCGTCGCGCCCGGGCTCGTCACGGGCCTGATCGCGCTCCCCGCACTGGGCTTCGTCGCGCTCGCGGTGCTGCCCGTCGTGCTGGAGCTGACCGAGCGCGGCTCGGACGAGACCGAGGGCACGGCGTCGGGCCTGATCTGGCTCGCCGGAAATCTCGGCGGCCTCGTCGTCGCGAGCGTCATCGGCGTGACCGTCGACGCGCCGGCCGTCTCGTTCCTGCTGCTCGCGGCGTTCGTGCTGGCCGCGCTGCCGCTCCTGCGCCGCCTGCGCGAGCCTGTCTCGGAGCTTCCTCCGATTCAGGGCCTCGCCGAGCATTAGGGTCGAGCTCGATGGACGACAGCCAGGCGACATACCCGCTTCCCGAGGACCCGCCACTCGCTGAAGTGGCCGCGGCGCTCCAGGGCTCGGGACACTGGGGCTGGGTCGTCGACGACCGCTGGCGGGTCATGTTCGTGACCGACGAGCTGCGGCTCACCTTCGGCGGCAACGTCGAGCTCGCGGACTGGCCGATCGGGGCGCACTTCTTCGGCCCGGAGTTCCTCGCCGCGACGCAGCAGTGGCGCTTCGGGACGACGACCGGAGCGCTCTTTCGCTCGAACTTCGCCGCCGTCGGCGGATGGGTGCTCGCGGACACTCCGGGAGGGCGCGAAGAGCTGCGCGAGCTCGTCGACCCGTCACTGCGAGACATGGTCGACGGCCTGGCCCCGACTGACCAGGCCGGACTGTGGTTCGCGGGGCAGGGGATGGCTCTGCAGGACGCGGTCGCCGTTCCGATCATCGGGTTCCGCATCCGCGACCGTGACGGCCGGCTCGCCGGAACCGCGGTCATCACCAAACCCGCGGCGGGTATGGCGACGCTCGGATCGATCACGTCGATGGGCGACCCGCGGCACTACCGGCGGATGCTCCAGGTCGCCAAGGCCGGCAGGCGCCCGGCGGCGATCCTGTTCGCCGACCTGGAGGCTTCGTCCCCGCTCGCGCGCCGGCTCTCGACCGCGAGCTACTTCGCGCTCGGCCGCCGGCTGGTCCGCGCATCTGACCGCTGCATCATCGACGCCGGCGGGCTTCCCGGCCGGCACGTCGGCGACGGGGTCGTCGCGTTCTTCCTGGCGGAGACCTTGGGCTCGGAGTCGACGGCCGCACGCGCCTGCATCAGCCGCGGCCCGCGCGCTCCGCGACGCGGTTCGCGACGTGGCGGCCCGCAGCGACCTGGAGCCGGAGGACGTCACGCTGCGGTTCGGCCTGCACTGGGGTTCGACGCTCTACGTCGGCAGCATCACGACCGGTGGGCGCTCCGAGGTCACCGCGCTCGGCGACGAGGTCAACGAGGCTGCGCGTATCGAGGCGTGCGCCACCGGTGGGCGCGCGCTGGCGTCGAAGAGCCTGTCGAGCGGCTCGACCCGGACGACGCGGCAGCGCTCGACCTCGATCCCGACCACGTCACGTACACCTCGCTCGCCGACCTCGACAGCGCGACCGAGAAGGCCCGCCGCGACGCGCCCGCGATCGCCGTTTGCGACGTCTGAGCGCGCCACGGCCGATCGGCCGCAGAATCCGCCGGCGCGGCGCCGGCCGATCGCCTACACGTGGTCCACGAACAGGTCCACCTGCGGCTCGGCGCCCGGCACGTACCCGTAGGCGTCGAAGTCGGTCACGCCCTCCTCGCGCAGGACGTCCTCGCAGAGGTAGGTGTTGCCGGTGCACTCGCGGCTCGGGCGCGTCACGACCGCGTACGCGGCGTCGGCGTACAGCTCGGGCTTGCGTGAGCGCTCCATCGCCGCTTCCCCGCCGAGCAGGTTCTGCACCGCCGCGGTCGCGATCAGCGTGCGCGGCCAGAGCGCGTTGGAGGCGATCCCGTCCTCGCGCAGCTCGGCGGCGAAGCCGAGCGCGCAGAGGCTCATGCCGTACTTGGCGAGCGTGTAGCCGACGTGCGGGCCGAGCCAGCGGTCCTCGATGCCGATCGGCGGCGACAGCGTGAGGATGTGCGCGTTGTCGGAGCTGCGCAGGTGCGGGATGCACGCGCGACTGACGACGAACGTCCCGCGCACGTTGATGTCCTGCATCAGGTCGTAGCGCTTCATGTCGAGCGCCTCGGTCCGCGCGAGGTTGATCGCCGACGCGTTGTTGACGCAGACGTCGATGCCGCCGAAGCGCTCGACCGTCTGCGCGACCGCGGCCTCGACCTGCGCGTCGTCACGGATGTCGCCGACGATCGGCAACGCGGACCCGCCGGCCGCCTCGATCTCCGCGGCGGCGGTGTAGACGGTGCCCTCGAGCTTGGGGTGCGGCTCGGCGGTCTTGGCGATCAGCGCGACGTTCGCGCCGTCGCGCGCGGCCCGCAGCGCGATCGCAAGCCCGATGCCGCGACTGGCACCGGAGATGAACAGGGTCTTCCCGGAAAGGCTCATCGCGGGAGCATGTCGCAACCGATCCCACAACGACCGCGGGGCCGCCACCCATCCGGGTGACGGCCCCGCGAGTACGACTGTCCGCTGGCTACTGCAGCGTCATGTTCGGCTCGCCGTTGCCGTTCAGCCCGTTGGCTGTGCGGGTGCACGTGCCTCCGCGCGGCGTGCCGCCGTTGTAGGCCTGCCGCACGCAGTTGCGCAGCGCCTTCTGGCCCCAGTTGTTCGGGTGCAGCGACTCCTGCACGTAGTACGGGCCGAAGACCGTCGAGACGGTGCGGATCTGCTCGATCCACTCACTGTTGTCGACGGCGCCCGCGCTCTGCCAGGTCGCCAGGCCCTCTTCCTCGAGCAGCCCGACCGTGTTCTCACACAGACGGCGGCCGTTGAACGTCGACTGCAGCTCGAGCACCTTGATGTTGGTCAGCCCGGTCTGCGTGACGGCGTTCTTGACTGCGTTGTTGATCGTCGGCAGTGCTGTGCCGTTCGCCCAGTTCGCGTCGTTGTTCCAGAAGCCGCAGCCGCCGGTGTCCTGACGCGTGTAGCCCGACTCGCCGTAGCGGAAGCCCGAGCCGTTCGGGATCGGCGACGGGTAGTCCTGCACGACGATCGCGTACTGCGAGGTCGAGTAGCCGGCGTTGGTCATCGCGTTCTTCACGTTGAGGATCGCGTTCTTGATCAGCGTCGTCTTCGCGCTGACGTTCGACGAGGTGAAGTTCGCCGTCACCGACGAGTCGTCGTTGCAGTAGTCCTTCCACCACGACGGCGACAGCAGCCAGTCCTGGATACAGGTCTGCACAACGGACGCGAAGTTGAAGTCGTTCCCGCCGATCGACAGGTTGATCATCTTCACGTTGTTGCCCGCGGCGAAGCCCTGCAGCGCGAGCGCCTGGCCCTGACCGGCCGAGCCGTTGTAGAAGTCCAGACCTGGCTTGAAATCGCTGCCGGTCGCGGTGGCGGTCTTTGCTCCCGAGCAGGCGAGGTTCTTGCCGTTGACTCCGCCGCCGATGAAGACCTCGGCAGACTTCGAACGATGGCAGCCGCTGATCGTCTCAGCGGTGTTCGCGGCGTTGTCGTAGTAGGCGGTCGAGCCGAGGGCGTCGGTGTTGTTCGAGCTCCCGTTCGTGTTACCGGCCCAGCGTCCGGCTTCGCCGGAGATGTACGAGTCACCGACGGACACGACCCATGGGGTGCCGACCCCGGGTCCGTCAGCAAGCGCGGCCGGGACCGACAGCGCGGTGGAGATCAGGCAGGCGCCCACTACAGCGAGCGCAGCACGACCGGGACGGCGCGCCAAACGGCGCACCTCAGCGAGGTGGTTCACGTCTCCTCCAAGAAAGCGTGATTCAGGACACGACGACGCTGGACGATCGCCAGGACAGGCGCCCACCCTCTCCGATCGGGCGGACGCACGTCAACTGTGCGGTTGTCGTTTGCCTTCCGGCCCTGTGCGCGAGTACCTTGAGCGAGGAGTGAGGGTCTTGTCACGCATCGTTCGCCATGGATCGGCAGCGGCCGTAGTGGTCGCGCTGGCGCTCGCCGTTCCCGCGTTCGCGACCTCGGGCAACCTGAACACGTACATCACGGGAATGACGCCGGCGCAGAACGCCGTCATCAACCTCGGTGGTGCACCGACGTTCCAGGTGATCTCGTCGTGCAAGGGGATGGGCCTGCAGGCCTACATCAGCCGCAGCAGCACCGTCGACGGAGACAGCTACTTCCTCGCCGGCGACGTCCAGGACCAGTTCCCGATGCCGGAGCAGGGGTTCGGCTCGGGCATCTACGAGGGCACCCCGCAGGGGACATGGCTTCAGCAGGCCGGCCAGTACTACTGGCAGGTGCGCACGACCGCCCAGTGCGAGGGCAGCGAGACGATCCCGTGGGCGTCGCTGCCGGTTTACGTGCAGGTCGTGGGGCAGACGAGCGGCAGCGGGACGACCGACGTCACCGAGCAGGAGAACGGCGAGTTGCTGACGATCGCCCAGGCGCGGTCCGCGATCGCGCCCGCCGTGCTGAAGGTGAAGAAGAAGACGGCGCGGGGGCTCAAGCGCACCTGCACCCGCCGCAGCTCCGGCAGCATCCTCGCCGTCGTGTGCTCGGCCTCATGGAGCGACAACAAGACCTACCGCTACAACGGGCTGTGGCGGATGGCGCTGAACGACGACGGCTCGATCGAGGCGACGTTCGACGGCCGCCGCGCAAAGCTCTCCTGCGTGAAGAAGGGCAAGGCGAAGAAGAAGTCCGTGGCCAAGTGCTACAAGAAGCACAAGTTCACGACGACGATCTCCTAGGTCAGATCGAGCGCATCATCCCGCCGTCGACCGCGAGGGCGACGCCGGTGATGTAGCTGGCCTGTGCCGAGCACAGGAACGCGGCGGCGGCGGCGAACTCCTCGGGGCTGCCGAGCCGGCGCGCAGGGATCTCCTGGATCGCGACCTCGTCGGCGGTGTCGCGCGAGCCGTAGAGCTCGTAGAGGCGGTCGGTCGAGATGCGCCCGGGGAGCAGCGTGTTGAGCGTCACGCCGTCGGGAGCGACCTGACGCGCGATCGTCTTGAACGACGCGAGCGTCGCGGCGCGGTTCGCGTTGCTGAGCACGAGGTTCGCGATCGGCTCGCGGACGGCGATCGAGCCGACGTTGAGGATCCGGCCCCAAAGGCGCTTGCGCATGCTCGGGATCACGGCCTCGACAAGCGTCATCGGTGACAGGACGAGCGCGTCGTACGCGGTCTGCCACTGCTCACGCGTGAAGCCGAGCGCGTCGGGGTCGCCGGGCGGCCCGCCGGTGTTCGTGACGAGGATGTCGATCGGCCCGAGGAAGTGCTCGACCTCATGCACGAGGATCGGAACGCCGTCGAGGTTCGCGCTGTCGTGGACGAAGCCCGTCGCTCCGAGCGCCTTCGCAGCGTCCTGCACGCGGTCCTCGTCGCGCGAGGTGATCGCGACCTTCACGCCCTCGTTGGCGAGTGCCTGCGCGATGGCGTAGCCCAGGCCCTTGGAGGCGCCGGTGACGAGCGCGACGCGCCCCTGTAGTCCGAGATCCATCAGGCAATCCTCGCAGTCAGGCCGCGGGCGCCCATGCCGCCGCACCAGAGCGCGAACAACACGATCGCCAAAACGGCGCCGAGCCAGTGCAGGCCGAGCAGCGTCGCGACGCCACTCGGGATGCCGGCGAGCGCGGCGCCGAGCAGCGTCGGCGCAAGTGGCAGGCGCAGCACGCGCGCGGTCGCGAAGGCGGCGAGCATCCAGGCGAGTGGTCCGACGAGCCAGCCCCAGTCCTCGAAGAAGCTGTGGCTCAGTGTGAGCCCGGTCGCGAGGCCCAGCACGATGACGGCGGCGGCCTGAACGAGCGCGGCACGCATGCCCAGATTCGTGTCGATGCGCATCGTCCTGGAGCCTACCCATGCGATCATCGCCGCGGGGCGCTTAGCTCAGCTGGTCAGAGCGCCGCCTTTACACGGCGGAAGTCCCCGGTTCGAGTCCGGGAGTGCCCATCGCTCAGGCCTTCAGCTGGACCACCCGCACGACCGGCTTGGACAGGCCGGTCCCGGTGAAGGTGAGGACCAGCCAGGCCTTCTTGCGCGCCTTCAGCGCGGCGCGCAGCTTCGTGAGGTTCTTGCTCGAGAGCTTCACGGCGACCGACTTCGTGCCGGCGGCGGTCAGCGTCGCCGTCCCCCCGGCCAGCTTCAGGCTCACCGCCTTCGCGGCCTTCGGCTTCGTGCCCCCGAGCTGAATCCGCGCCGCGAGCTTGACCGTGCAGGCGGCGGTGCAGTTGACCTTGACCTTCAGAGTCGACAGCGCCTTCAGCTTCAGCGTCGCGCCGAGTCCGCGAGCGACGGCGACGGCGGCTATGGGCGTCGTGGGAGTGCCCGGTGTCCCGCTGCCTGAAGGAGTCACCGGCGTGGACCCGCCTCCTCCGCCACCACCGGGCGCCGGCGGGTTGTCACCGAGCGCCGCGGCCGGGATGCGCGCGACCTGGGCGTCCGATGGTGCCGTCGCCCGTGTGCCCCCGACGAGGACCGACCCGTCGGCCTCGACGGCGATGCGGGTCGGCGCCTTCGGCACATCGAGCGAGACCTCACCGGCGCCGCCTGCGAGCGTCGGGTCCGCGGCGCCCGCGGCGGTGAAGCGCAGCAGCGTGTACTTCGCCGGCACCGCCGGCGTGCCCGGGAAAGACGTCTCCTTCGTCAGGACGTAGAGGCGGCCGCTCGGGTCCGTCTTGGCGTCGAGCAGCGACTGCACGAGGTCGCGCTCGCGCACGCCGACGACCGTCGTCGCGCCGGTTGGGCCCACCGTGGCGACCCCGATCCCGCTTCCGGGATGCGTCGGGATCAGGCCGCCCTTGTACCAGTGGGAGTCGAACGCGGCGAACCACGACGAGCCGCCCGGTCGCGCCGCGAGGCTCGGCACGCCGTAGACCTCGTGGTAGGTCGGTGTCGTCATGGGGACCGGAGGCACGTTGGTGTCGTCGGGGTAGACCTTGATGTGGAAGTTGGCTGTGCCTGGACCGCCGTCGAACGCGCCCGCGCTCGTGATGTGGGCGAACGAGAGCTTCGAGCCGTCGCCGCAGGTGCAGCCGTTGGTGTGCCAGACGGCGCTGCTCGAGCCGCCGGTCAGTACCGAGCCATCGCCGACCGCGGCCGCCGCCGTCGGCACCGCGGAGATCATGCCCGGGAGGGTCGCGGCGAGGCGGCCGCCCGTGGCGTAGGTCGTGTCGAGCACACCCTCGGGACTGAACTTCTCGACGAGGTGCGACCCGAACCCGTTGCCGACCCAGACGATCGCGTTGTCGCTGACGGCGACCCCGGCGCCGCCGGTGAAGATGTCCTGCGCGTAGCCCGTGTCCACGGCGACGCCGTTGGGAATCGTCTGCGTGCCGGCGCCGAACGCCGTGTCCACCGCGCCGCCGTTGCCGAACGTCGCGTCGATCGCGCCGTCCTTCGTCAACCGGGCGAGTGCGGGCTGCGCTTGCCCGTTGTTGTTCTCCCGCGCGGCCGCGAGCACGATCTTGCCGGTCGACTGGAGCGCCATCCCTGCGAGGTGCTGCGTGTAACAGGAACTGCAGTTCGGGAGCAGCTGGACGACCGTGCGGCCGTTGGTCCCGAAGCCGGGGTCCGGGGTGCCGTTCGCGAGCAGGCGACCGACGATCAGGTCGCCGTACGAGTGGTTGACGAACGGGTCCGGGATCGCGCTTCCGGCGACGAGCAGCTTCCCGTCCGGCAGGACGAGCATCTGCTCGACGGCCGGCAGCGACAGCGTCTTCCAGACCTGGGCCGTCAGGCCGCCGGTTCCGTAGCCGCTGTCGAGCGGCGTCGCGGCGGTCGCCGAGCCCGCGCATGACAGCACCCCCACTGCGGCGACGGCGAGAACGAAAGCACGACGGACCGCACTGCAACGACGGACGAGCATCTCCAACCCCCCAGGCAGGAACCTTCCGGCGGTCATGCTCGCAGGTGGCGCGCGCAACGCCAACCGCCGCGCGTCAGCTCAGCGCTGCAGCGCCTCAAGCGCGCGCCCCGGGTCCGGGACCCCGACGACCACGCCGTCGTCGCCGATCAGCAGGAAGCGGTCGAGCTGCGCGAGGAACGTGCGGTCGTGGGAGACCGCGATGACCGTGCCCTCGAAGCCGTCGAGCGCCTGCTCGAGCGCCTCGGAGGAGTCGATGTCGAGGTTGTCCGTCGGCTCGTCGAGCAGCAGCAGGTTGTGGCCCTCGACCTCGAGGCAGAGGATCTCCAGGCGCGCGCGCTGCCCGCCCGAGAGCGTCTCGGGTGTTCGCCGCGCCGCGTCCTGCAGCCCGTAGCGGGCGAGCGCGCCCATCGCCCGCTCGGTCGTGTTCACACGTTGCATCACGAGCTCGAGCAGCGGGGCGCCGGTCAGGTCGGCGCGCGAGCCGAGCTGCGTGAACAGCCCGGGCGAGACGCGCGGGCCGAGCACCATCCGCCCGTCGTGCGGGACGTCCTCGCCGGCGATCAGCCGCATGAGGTGCGTCTTGCCGGTGCCGTTGGGCCCGATCAGCCCGACACGCTCGCCGAAGTGGATCTCGTCCTCGAACGGCTCGACCAGCCCGTCGATCGCGACAGCGTGAAACGCCACGACCCGGCGCGCAGAGTCACCGCCGCGCAGCCGCACCTTGATCGCATGGTCGACGACCGGTGCCGGCGGCGGACCGCCGTCGACCCAGCGCTGCCAGCGGGTCTCCATCGCGTTGGCGCGCTTGGCCCAGTCGGTGGAGTACTTCGCCCGCTCCTTGAAGAGCCGCACGAGCTCACGCAGCCGGCGCTCCTCGTCGTTCCAGCGCTGCAGCCGGTCGCCCATCAGCTCGCGGCGGTGCTCGCGCGCCTCCGGGTAGGTCGCGTACGAGGCTCCGTGGACCCAGCAGCCGTCGCCCTCGAGCGTGACGATCGAGTCGCAGGCGGCGCTGAGCAGGGCGCGGTCGTGGCTGATCAGCAGGATCGTCTTCTTCGACCGCGCTGATCCGCTCCTCGAGCGCGATCTTGGCCGGGACGTCGAGGAAGTTGTCGGGCTCGTCGAGCAGCAGGATCTCGGCGTCGGAGGAGAACAGGACCTCGAGGACGAGCTGCTTGCGCTCACCGCCGGACAGCGTCACGGCGGGGCGGTCGCCGACGTCGGTCAGGCTGCCGCCGACGATGCGGCGGCAGGCCGCATCCCAGGAGCCTTCGAGCTCGTAGCCGCCGAGGCCCGACCAGGTGCCGATCGCCTCGCCGAGGCGGATGCCCGCGGACTCGTCGCCGGCCGCCAGCTCGCGCTCGGCCGCGAGCACGGCACGCCCGGCCGCGGCGATCCGGGCCGGGGCCGACTGCAGCAGCAGTTCGCGCACGCTGCCCTCGCCGGTCCCGACGTCCTGCGCCATGTACAGCGTGCGGCCGTCGAGCGTCACCGCGCCGTCGAGCGGGTCCAGCAATCCGGCGGCGATGCGCATGATCGTGGTCTTGCCCGTCCCGTTGGCGCCCACGAGCCCGGCGTGGCGACCGTCGGTCAGCCGAAACGAGACGCCTGCGAACAGCAGGTCGCCGCCCGGATGCGCGTACGAAAGGTCGCTGACGGCGATGGCGGCCACGGCGCGCGAGCCTAGCCCGCGTCAGGCTGTCGCACTTGACCTGGACAGCCCAGGACTGCGAGGGTCGGCTGATCGCCCTGGGGGGTCGGCCCATGGGGACGGGTCAATTCGGTCCTTGTTCTAGGAGGAGTGTGAGTCACATGTTGTTCAAGTCTCGGCGTGCCCAACGGCGCGCTCTGTTGGCGGTGGCGCTGTGCGCCGGCGCAGTCGGCGTCATTCCGGCCGCCGCTCAGGCGACCGGTGGCGGAAGCAGCAACCTGTCGCTGCCGAACGTCATGACGCGCAACCTGTACCTCGGCGCGGATCTGAATCCGGCGCTCGCGGCGCCTCGGCTGCACGCCCGCCCCGTACTGCACGCTGTCCACGAATCCAGGGGATCTGGAACCAGGTCGTCGCGACGAACTTCCCGGAGCGCGCCAAGCGGCTCGCGAAGGAGATCGATGACAACGATCCGTACATCGTCGCCCTGCAGGAGGTTGCGCTCTGGCGCAGCGGCCCGGTCGACGGTCTCAAGAACGCGACGACGGTCGATTACGACTTCCTCGCGATCCTGCTGAATGAGCTGAACGCGCGCGGCACGCACTACAAGGCGGCCGTCACGCAGCAGGAGGCGGACATCGAGAGCCCCGCGGGAAGCGCCTCGGCGGGATTCGCCGACGCCAAGGACCGGCGCCTGACGATGCGTGACGTCATCCTCGTGCGCACCGATCTGCCGATCGGTGCTCGTGTCGTTCTCGAATCCGCAGAGCGCGAACTACGCGAACTACATCTCGGTCCCGACCGGCTCGAGCTACGGCGCGATCGACTTCAAGCGCGGCTGGGCGTCGATCGACATCAAGCTGCTCGGTCATCCCGTCGCACGGTTCGTCGACACGCACCTGGAGTCGGCTGCGACCGGCTATCGCCAGGCGCAGGCCGCCGAGCTCGTCGGTGCGTTCGGCACCGGCCCGCTGCTCAACCCGAGCTTCCCGGCGATCATCGCCGGGGACCTGAATTCCGATCCGGCGATCGCCCCCGGCAGTGATCCGGCATCGTCGGCGTCGGACGGCGCGGCATTCGGCATCATCGCCGGCGCCGGCTTCATCGACTCGGGCAACACGACGAACACGTTCGGCCACAACGCGAACGTGAACGAGTTCCCGTCGAACGTGTTCAGCGAGCGGATCGACCACATCATGTTCCGTCCCGGTGGCTTTGTCGGGCACCTGACGAACAAGGTCGTCGGCACGGATCCGGCCAACCGGACTCCGGGTGGCCTGTGGCCGTCGGACCACGCCGGGCTGATCGTCGGGATCGGCTAGGCAGCAGGCGCCGGAGCATCCGGCGCAGAGATTGCGGTGCGGGGCCCCCGATCGGGGGCCCCGCGTCGTCGTCGTCGGCTCCTAATCACAAATCCCGACCGGGATTTGTATATTTCGTTCCATGGAACCGTCTTCCACGGAGCCGCGTGCCCAGGGCCGCGCAGGATCGCTGACCAATCCGGAGGTCGTCGAGGACGTCCCCGGCCACATCATCCCGATCCTCGAGCACGAGTTCGACGACTTCGACGGTGAGGCCGGCAAGTACCTCGCGGGCGACACGCCGGAGGACCAGTTCATCGGCTTCCGCCTGAAGCAGGGCGTCTACGGCCAGCGCCAGGCGGCCGTGCAGATGGTCCGCGTGAAGCTGCCGTTCGGCGGGATCACGCCCGAGCAGATGGACACGTTCGCCGACGTGACCGAGCGCTACGCGCCGCTCAACAAGTCGCACATCACGACGCGCCAGAACATCCAGATCCATCACGTCCCGCTCGATCAGATGGCCAAGCTGATCCGTGAGATCTCCGCGGTCGGCCTGTCGTCGCGTGAGGGCTGCGGCAACACGGTCCGCAACGTCACCGCCGACCCGCTCGCCGGCATCTGCGAGAACGAGGTCTTCGATCCGACGCCGTACGTCGGTGCCTACGTGCGCTACTTCGTCCGTCACCCGACGACGCAGCTGATGCCGCGCAAGGTCAAGACGGCGTTCGACGGAACGCCGGACGAGCGCGCGATCTCGGGCATCCACGACATCGCCTTCCTCGCGCGTGAGCGCGATGGCGTCCGCGGCTTCGAGGTTCGGCTCGGCGGCGGCACATCGATCATGCCGCGCGTCGCGCCGACGCTCGTCGACTTCGTCACCGCCGACGACGGCGAGTACATGAAGGTCGCCGAGGCCTGCTTCCGCATCTTCGACAACCAGGACTGGCTGCGCGTCAACCGCGCCCGCGCGCGCATCAAGGTGCTCGTCGACCGCGACGGCATCGACGCCGTGCGCGCGATGGTCGAGGAGGAGCTCAAGGGCGACTGGGTCGCCGAGCGCGACTTCACGCCGGACCTCTTCATCCACGACGAGTCGCTCGGCGCCCCCGGCCCGTACACGGGCGGCGTCAGCCCGAACGGCGACCGCACCGCGTTCGATCGCTTCCTCGAGGCGAACGTCGTCCCGCAGAAGCAGGACGGGTTCTCCGCCGTCACCGTGAAGATCACGCGCGGTGACCTGACCCCCGAGCAGTACCGCGGCCTCGGGCAGATCATGCGCGACTTCACCGGCGGCTACGCGCGCACGACCGTGCAGCAGAACCTCGTCCTGCGCTGGGTGCGCAACGAGGCGCTCTACGACGTCTGGCAGCGGCTCGGCGAGCTCGGCCTCGGCGATGCCGGCTCGGACGAGATCACCGACGTCGTCAGCTGCCCCGGCACCGATAGCTGCAAGCTCGGGATCACCGCGTCGATGGGCCTCAACAAGGCGGTCCAGGAGCGCGTCGAGGCGATGGCGATCGACGATCCGATCGCGCGCCGCATCCACATCAAGATGAGTGGCTGCCCGAACGGCTGCAGCCAGCATCACATCGCCAACATCGGGTTCTACGGCGCGTCGATCAAGGTCGGCGAGCACACGATCCCCGCCTACGTCACGCACATCGGCGGCCGCTACGAGGGCGGCGAGATCGCGATGGGCACCCGCCTCAAGCTGCGTCTGCCGGCCAAGCGCGTGCCGGAGGCCGTCGAGCGCTTCATCACGTTCTACCTGACCGACCGCGCGGGCGAGAACGAGACGTTCAACGAGTTCGCCGACCGCGTCGGGTCGACCGCGTTCGAGGACCAGGTGCGTGAGCTGGCGCTGCCGGTCGAGTTCGGGATCGAGTCGATGAACATGTTCGTCGACTGGAACCGCTCGGGCCCGTTCGAGGTCATTCGCGGCGAGGGTGAATGCGCGATCTGAGCTGACGCTCAGCGCCGCGGGAAGCGACTCCCACCCGGCTATAGGATCGCGGGATGTCCCGCGACACGACGAAGTTCCTGCTGACCGAGGACCGCATCCCGACCCATTGGGTCAACCTGATGGCGGACCTCCCGGGTGAGCCGCTCCCGCCGCTCAACCCGCAGACGAAGGAGCCGGCCGGCCCGCCGGATCTGCTCGCGATCTTCCCCGAGTCGCTGATCCTGCAGGAGGTCTCCGCCGAGCCGGAGATCGAGATCCCGGAGGAGGTGCGCGAGGCCTACAAGCTCTGGCGCCCGACCCCGCTGTATCGCGCCCACCGCCTCGAGCAGGCGCTCGGTACAACGGCGCACATCTACTACAAGTACGAGGGCGTCTCGCCGTCGGGCTCGCACAAGCCGAATACCGCGATCCCGCAGGCGTACGAGAACGCGCGCGCCGGGATCCGCAAGCTCACGACGGAGACCGGGGCCGGCCAGTGGGGCTCGTCGCTCGCGTTCGCGTGCGGCATGTTCGGGCTCGAATGCGAGGTCTTCATGGTCGGGTCCTCGTACGACCAGAAGCCCTACCGGCGCTCGATGATGGAGACGTGGGGCGCGACGGTGCACCGCTCGCCGTCGCAGCTGACCGAGTCCGGCCGGGCGAACGCCCAGCACGACACCGGCTCACTCGGCATCGCGATCTCCGAGGCCGTCGAGATCGCCGCGCAGCACGAGGACATCAACTACTCACTCGGCTCGGTCCTGAACCACGTGCTGCTGCACCAGACGGTGATCGGTCAGGAGACGATCGCGCAGATGGAGATGGCCGGCGAGGAGCCGGACGTCGTGATCGCGTGCGTCGGCGGCGGGTCGAACTTCGGCGGCCTCGTGATCCCATGGCTGCGGCGCAACCTGCGCGAGGGCGCCACGACGCGGTTCATCGGCGCCGAGCCGGCCGCCTGCCCGACCCTGACGAAGGGCGTCTACGCCTACGACTTCGGCGACACGGCCGGCTTCACGCCGCTGATGCCGATGTACACGCTCGGCCACGACTTCGTTCCGCCGCCCGTGCACGCGGGTGGCCTGCGCTACCACGGCGACTCCCCGCTCGTCTCGGCACTCGTGCATGAAGGCCTTGTGGAGGCGCGCGCGTACAGGCAGTCGGAGACGTTCGCCGCGGGCGTGCAGTTCGCGCGCGCCGAGGGCATCATCCCGGCGCCCGAGCCGACGCACGCGATCCGTGCCGTGATCGAGGAGGCACAGGCTGCGACCGAGGCCGGCGAGGAGCGCGTGATCCTGTTCGGGCTCTGCGGCCACGGTCATTTCGACCTCTCCGCCTACGACGCGTACCTGGCCGGGACGCTCGAGGACCCGGAGTTCTCGCAGGCGGACATGGACCACGCGATCGCGAACCTGCCGGAGGGCGTGCCCGCGATCTGACCGGACCGGCCTGGACCATGGGCCGATGACCACCGCACCGTCCTCGCCGCGCCGGATCGACATCGGCGCCGTCCTGCAGGGGGTGTTCGACACCTACGGCAAGACATTCGCCGTGCTGATCCCGGCCGCGCTGATCGTCTTCACGCCGGTTGCGCTGATCGCAGCGCTGGCCTCCGAGAGCGCCTCCGGCGGCCTGATCTCGAGCCTGGTCGGGCTGGTCGCGTCGGCGTGGTACTCGGGCATGGTCGTGCGCACCGTCCAGGACGTCCAGGACGGTCGCGTCGACGCGAGCATCGGCCAGCTCTTCTCCTCGGTGACCGGGGTGATCCTGCCGTTGATCCTCGTCGGCTTCATCGTCGGCATCGGCGTCGTGATCGGGCTGGTCCTGCTGATCGTCCCCGGCCTGATCGTGCTGACGCTGTGGGCGGTCGCCTCGCCGGTCGTGGTGGTGGAGAACCCGGGCGTCTTCGCCTCGCTCGGGCGCAGCCGCGAACTGGTGCGCGGCAACGGCTGGCAGGTGTTCGGCGTGATCGTCTCCGTCTTCGCGGTGATCCTCGTCGTGAGCATCGTGATCGGCTCGGTGGGGGCGGTCGGGGACTCATTCGTGCTGTTCTTCCTCGTCCAGTTGCTGCTGAGCGTCGCGCTGGCGCCGATCTACGCGCTGGCCGCCGCGATTCTCTACTTCGCGCTGCGCGACGCGCACGGTGAGCCGGCGCCCGGCGACGCGACGACGAGCGGGTTCGCACCCCCGCTCCCGCCGGTCACCGCGACGCCCGAAGCCCCCTCTGGCACTGACGCTTTCGGCAATCCTGCGCCGCTGCCACCCAGCGCACCGCCGCCTCCTTCGGCGTAGCCTCCGTAGGAACCAGCGACCTTTTGCGGAACCTTTCCGAAGGCGCCGCGTTGCAGTGGTGCAAACGTCGTCCCAGTTCGTCAGGACGGCTCGGTCCACACGTCCCTGAAAGGACCCGTCAGATGTCACGTTTCGCCCGTCTTCTCGTCCCCTCCGCGGTGCTCTGCGCGATCGTTCTCGGGGCACCGGCCCTCGCCTCCGCCACGAACGTCCAGGTCGGATCCGCCGGCTGGCAGTGGGGTAACCCGCTGCCGCAGGGCAACACGATTCGCGGCCTCGCCTTCTCCGGCGGGAGCGGCTACGCCGTGGGCGATTTTGGGACGGTGCTCGCGACCGATGACGCAGGCGCGTCGTGGCGCGGGCTCGTCTCCGGGACGCTGCAGAACCTCACCGAGGTGCAGGCGATCGACAAGGACTCGCTGTTCGCCGGCGGCGGCTGCGTCGGCCGGCGCTCCGACGACGGCGGCCGCACGTTCACGCGCGTCGCATTCACGCCGGTCGAGACGAACTGCCGCCAGCCGCTTGCGGCCGTCTGGTTCGCGACCGAGCAGATCGGCTACATCGTGCTCGCTGACGGGACCACGATCCGCACCGACAACAACGGTCAGAGCTTCGCCTCAAGGACGCCGATCCCCGGATCCGGCGCGGCCGGCGGTGCCGCCAAGCCGACCGACATCGTCTTCACGGGCGCCGACACCGGCCTCGCGGCGACCACGGGCGGCAAGGTCTACCGGACGACCGACGGCGCGAACACGTGGACGCTCGTCGCCGACTACGGCCGCACCGTGCAGGCGTTCGCGCTCGCAGGCGCGACCGTGATCGCCGCCGGCGACCAGGGTCTCCTGCGCTCGAGCAACGACGGTGGCGTGACCTGGAGCGGCGTCGACAAGGCGGCGATCGGAGCGGTCAACATCTCCGGCGTCAGCTGCGCCAGCGCCGACCTCTGCGTCCTCACCACCGCGGCCGGCAACGGCCAGCCGGGGAACGACCTGATCCGCTTCGACGCGTCACTGACGCCGTCGACCAGCCAGGTGACGCCCTCCGGCTCCCCGATCGCGGCCGCGGCGTTCGCCTCGGGCACGACGGTCGTCGCGGCGGGGAACGCCGGCGTCACCGCCGTCTCCGCGGACGCGGGCAAGACCTTCACGCCGGTCGGCAGCAAGCTGACGGGCGTGTTCAGCGGCGTCGTCGCCGGATCGGCGAAGACGGCCTTCGCCTACGGCGACAACGGCGCGATCGCCAAGACCGTCAACGGCGGGCTCAACTGGACCGCGGCGAGCGTGCCGACGTCCGAGCTGCTGCGCGGCGTGTCGTTCCCGACACCCGGCGCGGGCTTCGCACTCGACGTCAGCGGCGGCCTGTTCGCGACCGCGGACGGCGGCGCGACCTGGCGCACACTCGACATCGGCACGACCGCGACTCCGCAGTCGGTGCTCGCGCTGACCCCGACGACGGTCTTCGTCGCCGGCCCGCGCAGCGTCCGGCGCTCGGTCGACGGGGGCACGTCGTTCACCGCGGCCACCGGCAAGATCGCGAAGAAGTCCGTCTCGGGGCTGAACGCCGCCGGCTCGACGATCTTCGCCTGGGGCGGCGACTCGCTCTGGCGTACGACCGACAAGGGCCGCAAGTGGACCTCGGTCTCGTACCCGACCCGCTACGTGAAGGTCCGCGGCAAGAAGGTCAACCGGTTCTTCATCGACCGCGTCGATTTCGTGACCGCGAAGATCGGCTACCTCGAGGGTGACGGCGGCCGGCTGTTCCGGACCGCGAACAGCGGCAAGTCGTGGAGCGAGCTGTTCGGCGCCGGCACGACGAGCATCTCCGACATGGCGTTCGGCACGACCGCAAAGGGCTACCTGGTCAGCGGCAGCCGGCCGAGCACGGTCCTGCGCACCACCGACAACGGCGCGACGTGGGCGCCGCAGGTCGTCATCAGCGACACGATCGGCGCCGGCGGCATCGCCACCGGGCCCGACGCGACGGACTACCTGCTCGGTGGCAGCACGAACCTGCTGTTCACGACGACCGGCGGCGCGACCGGCAAGGCATCGACGCTCACGATCACGACGCCGAAGACGAAGCTGAAGAAGGCGGCATCGATCAACGTGACCGGCAAGCTCGCGCCTGCTCAGGCCGGGCGTGTCGTCAACGTGTCGTTCCTCCCGGCCGGCTCGACCCGCTGGCAGGTGACGCAGGTCAAGACCGCGTCGACCGGGTCGTTCACGACGTCGTTCAAGGTGCGCAAGGGCACCAACCGGTTCGTCGCGCAGTGGTCCGGTGACGAGCTGCGCGCCGGCGACGGCACGAGCGTGCTCACCGTCACCGCTTCGAAGTAAGGATCAGGCAGCCCGTAGGGCGGGCGTGTCGAGCAGCGCTGCCGGCGCTGCTCGGCGCACCGTCACCGGCAGGCCGCCGCGCGGTGAGATCGTCGGTGCGTGGCGGATGCTGAGCTCGTAGCCGGGAACGAGCTCGAGGCGTGCCCGCTCGAGGATCGCGCCGGCGATCGAGGCGATCTCCGCCTGCCCGAAGCGCATGCCGATGCACGTCCGCGAGCCGCCGCCGAACGGGACGTACGCCCCGCGCGGCAGCGCGGCCTTGCGCTCGGGCGTGAAGCGGTAGGGGTCGAAGCGGTCCGGGTCGGGCCAGACGTCCGGCAGGTGGTGGCTCGCCCAGGAGCAGTACTGCACGTGCGCGCGCGCCGGGACCGGCATCCCCTGGAACTCGAACGCGTCGATCGACCGGCGCGGACCGATGTACGCCGGCGGGTACTTGCGCAGCGTCTCGTCGATCAGCATGTCCATCGTGATGCCCGGGTCCTCGGCGAGCTGCGGGTTGCGGGCGAGCTCGTAGAACAGGAACGCGATCGTCGACGTCGTCGTGTCGTGGCCGGCGAACAGCAGCGTCATGACCTCGTCGCGGATCTGCTCACGCGGGAGCGGATCGCCGTCCTCGTCGGTCGCCTGCGTGAGCAGCGACAGCAGGTCCTCGCCGAGCCCCTCGCCGCTGCGGCGGCGGTCGATCTCGCGGAACAGCAGTCCGTCGAGCCGTGCGCGTGAGCGCAGCACGCGCGCGTACGGCGAGCCCGGCCCACGTGCGACCTGGCCGGCGATGCTGCGGGCGTGGAACGAGAGCGCGGTCTCGAACTCGTGTGCCGCATCGACGTCGCCCGAGTCCGGGCGATCCGGGTCGAGCCCGAACAGCGCTCGCATCGCGACGCGCAGGGCGACGTCGCGCATCCAGGCGTAGAGGTCGATCACCGAGCCGGGGACCAGCGTGGCGACCGCCCGCTCCACCTCGTCGTCGATCACCTGCGTGGCGGTCGCGATCCGCTCGCGGTGGAACGCCGGGAGCATCATCTTGCGGTGAGACCGGTGGTAGGCGCCGTCGGTCGTCAGCAGGCCGTCGCCGAGCAGCACGATCAGGCTGCGCATCTCGCCGCCGCGCCACGAGAGGTTGTCGGCGCCGGAGACGAGGACGTGGTGGTTGGCCTCCGGCCCGAGCATGAAGACGACGTTGTGGTGAAAGATCCGCAGCGTGAAGATCGGTCCGTAGCGCTCGTACGCATCGACGAGCAGGCGCATCGGATGCTCGATGAAGGCGTTGGTGCGCCGCATGCTGAAGCGGTGCTCACCCGGCGGGTAGGGCACCGTCGCCTCGCGCTCGGCGGCGATGTCGCTCCACATGACCGCCAGCGGGTTGGCTGACGGAGGATCCGAGGGACGCTGGAGCACGGCGCCAGACTACCCCGAAACGCCGCGAGGCCCCGCATCCTGCAGGGCCTCGCGAGTCCGGTGGGCGCCGGGGGGAAGTGGCGCCCTGTGATCAGGAAGTGATCAGAAGCTGCGGGCGCGCTGGCCCTCGTCCTTGTGGTTCTGGTCCTGGGCCTGGTCTTCGCTGCGCGGGTTGTTCTTCACCTTGGGGGCCTTGCGCTCCACCGTCTCGCAGGAGCCGTTCGGGTTGGCCGTCGTCGCGTCGGTGATGATGTCGACGGTGTCGAGCAGTGCGGTGTCGTTGCCCTCGCCGCAGGTGATGCGGTCGGCCTCGCCGTCGCGGGTGTGGAAGCGGTCGTTGCCGGCGCCGCCGTCGAGCGTGTCGGCGACCGTGTCGGTCTCACCGTTCGGGCCCGGGGTGACGTCGGTGCGCGCGAGCGCCCAGAGGTCGTCGTTGCCGCCCTCGCCGTAGGTGGTGTCGACGCCGACGTTCGCGTAGATCAGGTCGTTGCCCTCGCCGCCGTACTGCGTGTCGTCGCCGGAGCCACCGCTCATCCGGTCGTTGCCGGCGTCGCCCTTGATGGTGTCGTTGCCGTCGCCGCCGGAGAGCCGGTCACGGGCGTCGCCGCCGGAGATCGTGTCGTTGCCACGGCCGCCCCAGATGCGGTCGTTGGAGTAGAGGTCGCCGACGCCGGGTGTGTCGCCGATGAGCGTGTCGTCACCGTCGCCGCCCCAGATGCGGTCGTCGCCCGCGAGGCCCTTGATGGTGTCGTTGTCGCCCTGGCCCCAGAGCCAGTCGCGACCGGCGTCGCCGTTGATCGCGTCGTCGCCCTGGCCGCCGGCGATGAAGTCGGAGCCGTCGCCGCCGTTGACGGTGTCGTTACCGCGTCCGGCGAGTGCGAGGTCGAAGCCCGGGCCGAGGTCGATCGTGTCGTTCCCGGCGAAGGCGCGAACCTTGTCGTTGCCTGCGAGCGCGGTGATCTGGTCGTCGCCGTTGGTGCCCCTGAGGCGGTCATTGCCGGGGGTGCCGGGCACGGTGGCTGCCAGTGCCGCCGCGGCTGAGACCGCGAAGAGGGCAAATACACCGAGAACTGCTGTGATGCTGCGAGTGCGTCGTGCGTTTCGCATGTGCTTCCTCCCAGGAAGTTGTGCGGGGGGTGAGGTCCGCCCGTCGGAACACGACCCCTGTGGAGGAGTTGCGGCCTGGGCGAGATCGGTCACGGCGCTGTCGACGGATGTCGCAGGCGGCTTTGTCATACTGGCCGGGCGCCCGGGGGCGTAGCTCAGTTGGTTAGAGCGCCGGCCTGTCACGCCGGAGGTCGCGGGTTCGAGTCCCGTCGCTCCCGCTCGTACGAGAGGTCCCGCACGGCGGGGCCTTTTCGCTTTACGCAGCCGGCCAGTACCGCCGCAGATCAGACAGCGTGCGCACGCCGAGGCGTGCGGCGACCGAGCGGCGCATCACGAAGGTGTTGGCGTTGTAGGCCTTGGAGTAGGTCAGCGGGGTCAGGCCGCGCAGCGCCAGTGCTGCGCGCAGGCGGCGCTTCAGGTCGGCGGGCGTGACCGTGGTCGAATCGCGCCGCAGGAAGCGCAGCGTCGAGGTCGCGTAGCCCACGCTGGCGTTGATCCGACCGTGCGCGTAGGCGTCGAACAGCGCCGTGCGCAGCCCGTGCACCGGCCGCACGGAGGCGCGGAAGCCGGCGCCGGCGAGCGCCTGGGCGTAGATCCGCGCGGTGATCTCGGCCTGGTGGAAGGCCATGTAGCCCAGGACGATGCGCGGGCCGCCGCGCCGGCGCCGCGCGGCCGCTGATCCGTCCGGTCCTGCAAGCCCGTGGCTCTCGACCCATTCGCCGGCGATCGGCTCAGCCATCCGGCCGTCCATCGCGAACTGCTCCATCACCCGCAGGTCACCGAGCGTCAGGTCCCGGCTCACCTCGGCGATCAGTGTGCGGACCGCCGGACCGTTCTTGCGGAACTCCCCGAGCGTGCTTGCGCGCAGCGTGGGGACGAGGTTCTCCGGGCCGATCATGGCGCGGTCATCGCGCAGTCGCAGCAGGTCGGGCCGCGCCGCGAGTGGGTGCGAGCTGAGGACGACGGCGACCTCGGCGCGTCCGTCATCGAGGGCGTCAATCCCGCCGTCCGGGCTCAGCAGCTTCGTCAGCACCGAGCTGACATCGACGTGGTAGGCGCGCCGCAGTCCGCGGCCGCAGCCGGCGTTGTCGAGGCAGTCCGACGGGGCCGCAAGGCGCACGGGCGTGGTAGCCGCCGGCGCGTCCGTCGCGACGTATGCCGCAATCGGAACAAGTGCCAGCGCACCCAGAATTGCTGCGGTTTTCCCGATGCGGATCACGTAGTTAGAGTAGCCATGCCAATAACGCTTTGGTCTAGCCTTTCTTGCATGACACACCACGGGCGTTCGTCGAACGCCCCCCGCCGGGCGTTCTCACTCGCAGCCCTTCTCCTCCTGCTCCTCGTTTCGTCCGCCCACGCGGAAGCACCTGACACGCTCGAGGGCGAGCAGTGGGCTGTCGCGCCGGGCGCGATCATGAGCCTTCCGCCCGCATGGCAGATGAGCCAGGGCGCCGGCGTGACGGTCGCGGTGATCGACTCCGGCACGACGCTCGACCACCCGGACCTTGCTCCGAACCTCTGGCGCAACCCCGGAGAGATCGCGGGCAACGGGATCGACGATGACGGCAACGGCTACGTCGATGACGTCAACGGCATCGACCTGACGACGGCGAGCAACGACAACGTCCCCAACGACGAGGACGGCCACGGGACGCACGTCGCCGGGATCATCGCCGGCGCGCACAACGGCCGCGGGATCATCGGGGTCGCCTACAAAGCCAGGCTGATGTCGATCAAGGTGCTCGACGCCCAGG
Organism: uncultured Actinomycetes bacterium; assembly: GCA_963821685.1. GTDB lineage: Bacteria > Actinomycetota > Thermoleophilia > Solirubrobacterales > Solirubrobacteraceae > F1-60-MAGs163. The sequence continues at coordinate 151,838 of CAWGEW010000012.1, forward strand.
GCGTCGGGACGACCGAGGGCGTCGCCGCCGGCATTCGTTACGCGACTGCGAACGGCGCGCGCATCATCAACATGAGCCTCAACGGGCCGACGCCGAGCCAGGCGCTGACGTCCGCGGTCAACGCCGCGTGCGCCGCCGACGTCCTGCTCGTCGTCTCCGCCGGCAACGGCGCCAAGAACGTCGACACGACGTCGAGCTACCCGGTCTCGATCCCTTCGCCGTGCATGATCGGCGTGGCATCGACCGGGCCGGACGGCGGCGGACACGACCTCGGGCCGAGCTCGAGCTACGGGCGCTTCACGATTGCGCTCGCGGCGCCAGGCGTCGAGGTGCTCTCGACCGCCATGGACGGGGGCTATGAGCTGCGGACCGGGACATCGATGGCCGCCCCGCAGGTCACCGGGGTCGCCGCGCTCGTCGCGTCGGTCAACCCGGAACTGACGGCTCCGGACCTGCGCGGCAAGATCCTCAGCAGCGCGCGCTTCGGGACGCTCCCGGTCAGCGCCGGGTATCTCGTCGCGTCGGCCGCCGTGCGCTCGGCGCCCGGCGCCGTCTCGCTCACGTTCGGGCAGTCGCCGCAGCTGTATGCGATCCACGTGCAGGTCTCCGGAAAGCTCAGTCGCCGCTGGCTGCAGGCGCAGATCAGCATCAGCGGCTCGAAGGCCGCGGTGCGCCGCTACGACATCCTCGTCCGCGGCCGCCGGATCGCGACCATCCGCACCCGCGGTTCGAATTTCGTCCTGCGCACGCGTGTGCACAAGCTCCCGAAGCGGATCACCGTCGTCGCGAAGGACAGCAGGGGTCGGACGCTCGCAACGGTCCGCGCGAGCGTCAGCGTCCAGCGGGCGAGCAAGCCGGACCTGGGTCGCGACCTCAGCCTCGCCAAGTCGTCGGCCTGGCACCGCGTCTGGATGGCCTCGGATGATCCGCGCGCCCACTCGGCCGGTCGCGGCGGCCCGCCTCCGGCGCCCGTGCAGACTCGGGGAACGATCTCGATCGGTGGCTCCGAGACGGTCAGCGCCCTGGTCGCGGACCTCATCTACTACTACCGCCGCACGGTCCCGTCGGCTCCACGCTTCACGCTCGTCCAGAGCGGCACGGAGGTCGGCATCGCCGACGCCATGAGGGGGGTCGTCAACGTCGGCCTCGCCGCGCGCGACCGCCGCGCATCGGACCCGCCCGGGATGGTGTTCACGCCGATGGCGCGCAGTGCCGTCTGCATCGCGACGAACGCCGGCAACCCGATCGCGAACATCACCCGCGACCAGCTGCGCGACGTCGTGGCGGGCAGGCTCACGACGTGGTCCCGGTTCCCCGGCTCGCGGCTGACGGGCCGGATCACGGTCTTCGCCGAGCCCGAGCTCGAGGGCGCGCAGACGGTCTTCGACGACACGTTCCTGACGCCCGATGTCCCGCGGGTCTACCAGCCGCGGTTCGTGCCCAGCTCGGCGTACATGCGACGGGTCATCTCCGAGACGGGGCCGGCGCTCGGCTGGCTCGACATCGCGCACACGAGTGGCCTCAACGTCCCGACGGTCGACGGCGTGCCCTGCACGCTGCGGTCGGTCGCGGCGGGGACCTACCCGGCGCGGCGCGGGCTGAGCTTCGTCACCAACGGCGCGCCGACCGGCGCGATCGCCAGATTCATCACCTGGGCGCGCACCAGCCGAGCCGCGCGCAAGGTGATCCGCACGCGCTATCTCCCGATCTCCAGGTCGAGCAATTCATCCCAGCACGGCCGCTGAAAGTCAACGTGCGACGCGAGGATCGCGGCCGGTGCTGCCAGAATCACGCGCCATGAGCTCCAAGTCCCCCAAGCGCGGCACGGCCGCCCCGTCCAAGATCGCGCAGGCCGAGCAGGCCCGCAAGCGGCGCAACATCATCATCGCCGCGGTGGTCGGCGCTGGCGATCGTCGCGGTCGCCGTCGTCCTGATCGCCGGCGGCGGCAGCGACAAGAAGGACACCGCCTCGTCGAGCGGGCCGCGCGAAGGGCGTGCCGGAGACGAACGCGCTGCTGAAGGGGATTCCCGCAGGACGCCGGGCTCGCTCGGCCAGAAGGACGCGCCCGGTCACGCTCGACGGAGTTCGCCGACCTGCAGTGCCCGTTCTGCCGGCAGTTCGCGCTGACGACGTACCCGATCATCGTCAACGACTACGTCGCCACGGGCAAGCTGCGCGATCGAGTTCCGCACGCTGACCTTCCTCGGGCCCGACTCGGAGAAGGCCGGCGCGCGCCGCCGCGGCCGCCGGCCAGCAGAAGCGCGAGTCCTACTTCACGCAGCTCTGGTACTTCAACCAGGGCCAGGAGAACTCGGGGTACGCGACCGACGCGTTCATCGCGAAGATCTGGAAGGCCGCCGGCGTCGATGTGCCGCAGGCGAAGAAGTTCGCCGACAGCCAGGCGTCGATGGCGCCGATCGTGCTCGCGCAGAAGGGCGCCGAGAAGTACGGCGTCGTGAGCACGCCGTCATTCCTGATCGGCGAGACCGGCAAGCCGCTGACGAAGTTCGACGTGGACCTCGCGACGCGGATGCGTTCAAGGCCGCGATCGACGAGCTGCTGAAGCCTACGTAGCCTGGATATACGGAACGTAGGGTGATACCCTACGTTCCGTGAAGAAGACCAGCATCTACCTGGAGGACGACCTCGATCAGGCGCTCGCTTTGCGTGCAGCCGAGGAGGGCGTCACGAAGGCGGAGCTGATCCGGCGCTCGCTGCGCGGCGTCGCCGACCGCCCCCGGCGCGTCAAGCCGACGGCGATCGGCGTGGTCGCCAGTGGCAGGGCCGACGTCTCGGGCGACGTCGACGGATATCTCGAGGAGACGGGCTTCGGCCGGTGACGATCGTGCTCGACACGAGCGTCGTCGTGGCGGTCATGGATCGCGACGACCGCAACCACGCTCGCGTCGGCCGCTGGCTCGAGACGCTCGACGATGACCTCGTCACAACGCCGCTCGCCGTTGCCGAGATGGACCACTTCGCGGGTGCCGTCGGCGCGCGCGACGCGTCTGCGGACCGACCTGGAGCGCGGCGCCTACCTTGTGCGATGGTGGGCAGATGCGCTCACCGAGTCCCTGCGCGTCGCGCATGCGCGCCCCGACCTCGGCGTGACCGACGCCTCACTCGTCGCACTCGCCGAGCGGCTGAACACCAACCGCATCGCGACCTTCGATCACCATCACTTTCGTCCCTTGACCGGCAGCGACGGCGAGCCCTTCGTCCTGCTGCCCGCTGACCAGACCTGATCTCGACCCCTCCAGGAGCCTGACTGCCATGTCCACGAACAGCTTCGACGCCAAGGCCACACTCACCGTCGGCGGCCGCGACCTCGAGATCTTCCGGCTTGACGCGCTGCAGTCGAAGTTCGATGTCGCACGGCTGCCGTTCAGCCTCAAGGTGCTGCTCGAGAACCTGCTGCGGACCGAGGGCAACGGCGCCGTCACGGCCTCTGACATCGAGGCGCTGGCGAGCTGGGACGCGAAGGCCGAGCCGAGCCTCGAGATCGCGTTCACGCCCGCGCGCGTGGTGATGCAGGACTTCACCGGGGTGCCCGCGGTGGTCGACCTCGCGGCGATGCGCGACGCGATGGCGGCGCTCGGCGGCGACCCCGCGAAGATCGAGCCGCTCGTGCCGGCCGAGCTCGTGATCGACCACTCGGTCCAGGTCGATTCGTTCGGCGGCGCCGACTCGTTCGGGATCAACGCGGCGCGCGAGTTCGAGCGCAACCGCGAGCGCTACCAGTTCCTCAAGTGGGGCCAGCAGGCGTTCGAGACCTTCAAGGTCGTGCCGCCGGACACGGGCATCGTGCACCAGGTCAACCTCGAGTACCTCGCGCGCGTGGTCTTCGTCGACGATCGCAGCGGCCGGGCGTACCCCGACACGCTCGTCGGCACCGACTCGCACACGACGATGGTCAACGGGCTCGGGCTGCTCGGCTGGGGCGTCGGCGGCATCGAGGCCGAGGCCGCGATGCTCGGCCAGCCGATGTCGATGCTGATCCCGCAGGTCGTCGGCGTGCGCCTCGACGGCGAGCTGCCCGAGGGCGCGACGGCGACCGACCTCGTCCTGACCGTGACCGAGATGCTGCGCAAGACCGGCGTCGTCGGCAAGTTCGTCGAGTTCTACGGGCCCGGCATCTCGCGCCTGCCGCTCGCCGACCGCGCGACGCTCGGCAACATGAGCCCCGAGTTCGGCTCGACCTGCGCGATCTTCCCGATCGACGCCGAGACGATCCGCTACCTGACGTTCACCGGCCGCCCGGCCGAGCAGGTCGCGCTCGTCGAGGCGTACGCGAAGGAGCAGGGCATGTGGCACGACGAGAACGCGGAGGATCCGACGTTCACGACGACCGTCACGCTCGACCTCTCGACGGTCGTGCCCTCGCTCGCCGGCCCGCGCCGCCCGCAGGATCGCGTGTCGCTGAGCAACGCCCAGGAGGCCTACCGCGAGGAGCTCAAGGGCTACGTCGCGGACATGGACGCCCAGGACGAGGCGGACGCCGAGAGCTTCCCCGCGAGTGACCCGCCGGCCGGGCAGACGCCGGGCTCCCCGGAGCCGCAGATCCTGACGGCCGAGGACCGCGCGTCACTCGCGGCGCCGACGGCGACCAGGACCGCGGTGCCGCTGACGATGGCTGACGGCACCGACTGCCAGCTCGATCACGGCCACGTCGTGATCGCCGCGATCACGAGCTGCACGAACACGTCGAACCCATCGGTGATGCTCGGCGCGGGCCTCGTCGCACGTAACGCACGGGCGAAGGGCCTGACGAGCAAGCCGTGGGTCAAGACCTCGCTGGCCCCGGGCTCGAAGGTCGTCACCGACTACCTGCTGCGCGCCGACCTGCAGGACGATCTCGATGCGCTCGGGTTCAACCTCGTCGGCTACGGCTGCACGACCTGCATCGGCAACTCGGGCCCGCTCCCGGACGAGGTCTCCGCAGCCGTCAACGCGCACGACCTGACGGTCTGCTCGGTGCTGTCGGGCAATCGCAACTTCGAGGGCCGGATCAACCCCGACGTCAAGATGAACTACCTCGCCTCGCCGCCGCTCGTGGTCGCCTACGCGCTGGCCGGGACGATGGACATCGACCTGCTGAACGATCCGCTCGGGCAGGATGCCGACGGCGCCGACGTGTTCCTCGCCGACATCTGGCCGAGCGAGCACGAGATCGCGCAGACCGTCGAGCACGCCGTGCAGTCGGACATGTTCCGCAAGAGCTACGCCCAGGTCTTCGACGGCGACGTCAACTGGTCGAGCCTGGAGATCCCCGATGGGGACCGCTACGCCTGGGACACGGAGTCCACCTACGTGCGCAACCCTCCCTACTTCGAGGGCATGCAGCTCGAGCCCTCACCCGTCGAGGACATCCTCGGCGCGCGCGTGCTCGCCAAGCTCGGCGACAGCGTCACGACCGACCACATCTCGCCCGCGGGCGCGATCAAGAAGGACTCGCCGGCCGGCCACTACCTGATGAACTTCGGGGTCGGCGGCGGCGACGCGGATGCGGCCCCGCATGTCGTGGACCCTGGCGCCGGCGGCAGCGAGGGCGCGATGATGCGCGACGTCCACGGCGTCGACCCGAAGGACTTCAACTCGTACGGCTCGCGCCGCGGCAATCACGAGGTGATGGTCCGCGGCACGTTCGCCAACATCCGCCTGCGCAACCTGCTGGCGCCGGGCACCGAGGGCGGCGTCACGCGGCACCTCCCGCGCGGCGAGGAGATGAGCATCTACGACGCGGCGATGCGCTACGCGCAGGAGGGCACGGCGCTGATCGTGCTCGGCGGCAAGGAGTACGGGTCCGGCTCGTCGCGCGACTGGGCGGCGAAGGGCACGAGCCTGCTCGGCGTGCGCGCGGTGATCGCCGAGAGCTTCGAGCGGATCCACCGCTCCAACCTCGTCGGGATGGGCGTGCTGCCGCTGCAGTTCTGCGAAGGCCAGACGGCGAAGTCGCTCGGGCTCTCCGGCCAGGAGATCTTCGAGATCACCGGCGTCGCCGCGCCGCTCAATGCCGGTGAGCTGCCGCGCCACGCGACGATCAACGCGGGCAACACGGAGTTCCAGGCGCGGGTGCGGATCGACACGCCGAAGGAGGCGGACTACTTCCGTCACGGCGGGATCCTCCCGTACGTGCTGCGGCAGCTCGTCGCCTCCTAGAAACCCCTCCCCGCCCGCTCGTGCGATAGCGTCGCGCCCATGCAGATTCGCGCCGCGGTACTCGAGGAATTCGGCAAGCCGCTCGTCGTCCAGGACGTCGAGCTCGACGGGCCGAAGGCGGGTGAGGTGCTCGTCCGCGTGCAGGCGTGCGGCGTCTGTCACACGGACATGTACACCGCCAGCGGCGTCGACCCCTCCGGGTATGCGCCGACCGTGCTCGGGCACGAGGGCGCGGGGATCGTCGAGGCGATCGGCGAGGGCGTGACGTCGCTGCAGCCGGGCGACCACGTGCTCACGCTGTTCTCGCCGCAGTGCCGCGAGTGTCTGCACTGCACGTCCGGCAAGACGAACATCTGCCTCGCGATCCGTGACGAGCAGGGCCAGGGCTACCTCCCCGATCACACCACGCGTCTGCACCGCGGCGACGAGCGGATCCGTCACTTCATGGGGACGAGCACGTTCGCCGAGGCGACGGTGATGCCGGAGGTCGCGCTCGCGAAGGTGCCCAAGGAGGCGCCGCTCGACGTCCTCTGCACGCTGGCCTGCGGCGCGACGACCGGGATCGGCGCCGCGCTCTACATCGCGAAGGTCGAGCAGGGGAGCACCGTCGCCGTGTTCGGCGCCGGCCTCGTCGGCCTCGGCGCGGTCGCAGGCGCCAAGCTGGCCGGCGCCGAGCGGATCTTCATCGTCGACCCGAGCGCCACCCGCCGTGCGAAGGCGGTCGAGCTGGGTGCCACCGACGAGCTCGAGGGTGGCGACGACGTCGTCGAGCAGATCCTCGAGCTGACCGGCGGCTTCGGCACCGACTACACGTTCGAGGCGACCGGCCTGGTCGCCGTCATGCGCCAGGCGGTCGAGGCGGCCCGCATGGGCTGGGGCCAGTGCGTGATCGCGGGCGTGGCCGGCAAGGGCGAGACGCTGAACGTGATCCCGCGCTACCTGATCACCGGCCGCAAGATCGCCGGGGCGTCATTCGGCGGCGCGCGCGGACGTGACGACGTGCCGGCGTTGGCGCAGCTCTACCTCGACGGCAAGCTGCCGCTCGACGCGTTCATCAGCCACCACCTGCCGCTCGATCGCGTCAACGACGCCTTCGACCTGATGCACGATCAGGACGGCATTCGCACGGTCCTGACGTTCGGCTGAATCGCGCCTGAATCGCGCGTTGCAATCACCCTGACCGGGTGACGCGCGTCCCCGTGACTCTGGAATGATGCCCAGCATGCCAATTGCTGCTGACTATCCCTTCCTGAACATCCTCTGGTCGATGCTGATCTTCGTCGGCTTCATCATGTGGATCTGGCTCGCGATCATGGTGTTCATGGACATCTTCCGCCGCCGTGACATCGGTGGTTTCGCGAAGGCCATCTGGATCATCTTCATCATCTTCATCCCGCTGCTGGGCGTGCTGGTCTACCTGATCGCCTACCACAACGGCATTGCCGACCGGAACATCAAGGGCGCCGAGGCGGCGCAGGCGCAGTTCGACCAGCAGGTCCGTGAGGCAGCCGGAACCGGTGGCCCCGCGAGCGAGATCGCGACCGCTCAATCGCTGCTCGACGCCGGCACGATCTCGCAGAGCGAGTTCGACCACATCAAGTCCAAGGCGCTCGCCGGCGGCTGAGCCGGCAGGCCCGATCTAGTCCTGCAAGAAGTGCCCGAGTGCCGCGTGGTACTCGGGCACCTCGAGCAGGAACGAGTCGTGCCCCCAGGGTGAGACGATCTCGGTGTGCCGGGCGTCGCACCCGCCGGCCTGCAGTTCGGCGGCGATACGGGCGGAGTGCGCGCTCGAGAAACGCCAGTCGGTGTCGAACGAGATCGCGAGGAACCGTGTCGGGTTCTCGTGCAGTCGCTCGCGCACACCCGCGTCCTCGAACGGCGTGAAGTAGTCCATCGTGCGTGTCAGATAGAGGTACGTGAGCGCATCGAAGCGCGCGAGGAAGCTCTCGCCCTGATGGTGCAGGTAGTGCTCGACCTCGAAGTCCGGGCCCAGTCCAGGTGGCGCGCTCTCGTCGCGCCGTGCGCGGCCGAACTTGCTCGTCAGCGACTCTTCCGAGAGATACGTGATGTGCGCGAGCATCCGCGCGACGGCGAGCCCGATGTTCGGGCCCGGGGGGCTCTCGTGGTAGCGCCCGCCCTGGAAGCCGGGGTCGCGCATGATCGCTTCGCGGGCGACGGTGGAGAACGCGATGTTCATCGCTGTCAGCTCCGCGCTTGCACAGATCGGCGCGCACAACGTCATCGCCTGCGGGTCGTCGAGCGCCCACTGCAGCGCCTGCATGCCGCCGAGTGAGCCACCGAGGGCTGCGTGCAGCCGGCCGACCCCCAGGTGCTCGAGCAGCCGCTGGTGCACGGTGTTGAGGTCGCGCACGCTGAACATCGGGAACTCGAGCCCGTAGCGCGCGGACGTGCTCGGGTCGATCGATGACGGACCGGTGGTCCCCTGACAGCCGCCGAGCAGGTTCGGCGAGATCACGAAGAAGCGGTCGGTGTCAACCGGCCGGCCCGGGCCGATCAGCAGATCCCACCAGCCGCGCCGCTCGGGGTCGCCGTGGTGGCCCGCGGCGTGCGCATCGCCGGTCAGCGCGTGATGGATGAAGACGGCGTTGCCACCGTCCTCATCCAGCGTCCCGTACGTCTCGTAGGCGACCTCGACCGGGCCGAGCGTGGCGCCCGACTCCAGGACGAGCGGATCGTCCGCCGTGAAGAGCCGGGCCTGCTGCGTCTCGACGCGGCCCAGGCCGCCACCGGTCATGCCGAGGTGGCCGCCAGCGCCTGCTCGAGGTCGGCCAGGATGTCGTCGATGTGCTCGATCCCGACGGACAGGCGGACCGTCTCCTGCGTCACGCCCGCCGCCGCGAGCTCCTCAGCATTGAGCTGCGAGTGCGTCGTCGATGCGTTGTGGATCGCCAGCGACTTCGCATCCCCGATGTTCGCCAGATGGCTGAACAGCTTCAGTGACTCGATGAAGCGCTTGCCGGCCTCGGCGCCGCCCTTGATCCCGAACGTGACGAGCCCGCCGTAGCCACCGTCGAGGACGCGGTCGGCGACCTCCTTGTAGGGGCTCGAGTCGAGACCCGGGTAGAGCACCCATTCGACGTCGTCGCGCGCGTCGAGGTAGCGCGCGACGGCCAGCGCGTTGGAGTTATGACGCTCCATCCGCAGCGGCAGCGTCTCGATGCCCTGCAGGAACAGGAAGGCATTGAATGGCGACAGCGCGGCGCCGGTGTTGCGCAGCAGCACCGTTCGCACTCGGCCGATGTAGGCGGCCGGCCCGAGCGCGTCGCTCCAGACGACGCCGTGATAGCTGGGGTCGGGCTCGGTCAGGCCCGGGTAGCGGTCCTTGTGGGCGACCCAGTCGAACTTCCCGGAATCGACGACCGCGCCGCCGATCGACGTCCCGTGCCCGCCGATGTACTTCGTCAGTGAGTGCACGACGATGTCGGCGCCGAGGTCGAACGCGCGCGTGCCGATCGGCGTCGGCACGGTGTTGTCGAGGATCAGCGGGATGCCGGCGGCGTGCGCAGCCTCGGCCCAGGCGGAGATGTCGACGACGTTCAGCCGCGGGTTGCCGATCGTCTCGCCGAACACGAGCTTCGTGTTCTCGTCGACGAGGCCGGCGACCGCGCCCGGGTCGTCGGCGTCGGCCCAGCGCACCTCGATGCCGTACTGCGGCAGCGTGTGCGCGAAGAGGTTGTAGGTCCCGCCGTAGAGCTGGCTGACGGAGATGATGTTGTCGCCGGCACGGGCGAGGTTCAGCACCGAGTACGTGACCGCGGCCTGGCCCGAGGCGGTGACGACGGCGCCGATGCCGCCCTCGAGCTCGGTGAGGCGCTGCTCGAGCACGCTCCACGTCGGGTTCATGATGCGCGAGTAGATGTTCCCCGGCACCGCGAGCGCGAACAGGTCCGCCGCATGCTGCGTGTCGTCGAAGACGAACGAGGTCGTCTGGTAGATCGGCACGGCGCGGGCATTCGTCGCCGGGTCCGGCTCCTGCCCGCCATGCAGGGCGATGGTCTCGGGACGGAACGGCTGGTCGCTCATGGTGGTCGGGGACTCCCTTGAGGGTCGCGGATCGGGGAAGGAGCAAAATAGCCTAATCCCGATCGGGATAACCGCAGATAAATGTCTCGCCTGCACGCAGCAACTCATCTGCAGAGCGGCTGGGTAGGGTCAGGCGTCATGTCGATCCCGCCCGTCCTGCGCACACTCCTGACCGTTCCCGGCCCGTCCGGCTACGAGACCACCGCTGCCGCCGCGTTCCGCGAAGCCGCGCGCACGTTCACGGACGACGTGCACGGCGACGTGATGGGCAGCTCGACCGCGCGAGTCCCCGGTACAGCGGGCGGGCGGACACTCGCGGTGGTCGGGCACATCGATGAGATCGGGCTGATGGTCAGCCATATCGAGGACACCGGCTTCCTGCGCTTCATCGGGGTCGGCGGCTGGGACCCGCAGGTGCTGATCGGCCAGCGCGTCGAGCTGGCGACGCGCGGCGGCACGATCCCCGGCGTCATCGGCAAGAAGCCGATCCACCTGATCAAGGCGGACGAGCGCAGCAAGGCGCCGGAGATGAAGGAGCTGCACATCGACATCGGCGCCGCCGACGGCGACGGCGCGGCTGAGCTCGTGCGCGTCGGCGACGTTGCGGTGATCGCGGGCGACCCGGTCGAGCTGCCGAACGATCGCGCCGTCTCACGCTCGATGGACAACCGGCTCGGCTGCTTCGTCGCGTACGAGGTCGCGCGGCTTGTCGCGGAAGCGGGCGGCGCGCCCGGAGACGTCGTCGCGGTCGCAGCGGTCCAGGAGGAGACCGGCCTCAGCGGTGCGCGGACGACGGCCCACAGCCTGCGCCCGGACATCGCGATCGCCGTCGACGTGACGCACGCCACCGACGCGCCCGGCATTCCCGAGGGGGAGCTCGGCAAGCACCACCTCGGGTCCGGGCCGGTGATCGAGCGCGGGACGACGATGCACCCCGTCGTCAGCGAGCTGCTGATCGAAGCGGCCGAGGCGGAGGAGATTCCCTACACGCTGTCGGCGTCCTCGCGCGGCACCGGCACCGACGCCGATGTGATCCACATCTCGCGCGGCGGGGTGGCGACCGGCCTGGTGTCGATCCCGCTGCGCTACATGCACTCGCCGGTCGAGCTCGTGCAACTCGATGACGTGCAGAACGCGGCCAAGCTGATCGCGGCGTTCGCCCGGCGGCTGCCCGCCGACCTCACGCTCGATCGCTGAGGCGGGCGACGGCGCTGAGCCGGCGAGCCCGTGTTACTGCTGTTCGACATCGACGGGACGTTGCTGATCCGCGCGGCGCGCGAGCACGCGATGGCGCTGCATGACGCGATCGAAGAGGTCTGGAGCGTGGACCTGCGTGACGTGCGCGTGGAGACCGGCGGTCGCACCGACCCGGAGATCGCGAGCGACATCCTGGTGCGCGGCGGGTTCGAGCTGAGCGCGATCGAGGAGCGGCTCGAGCCGTTCGCAGAGGTGCTCGTGCGGCGTTACGCGGAGCTCGTTCCCGCTGACCTGTCCGAGCATCTGGCACCGGGCGCGCTGGAGGCGCTGACGGAGCTCGGCGCCGATCCGGCGATCCATCTCTCGCTCGTGACCGGGAACGTCGAGGGTGTCGCGCGGCTCAAGCTGCGCGCCGCCGGGATCGGCGCGTTCTTCGAGGCCGGTCAGGGCGGCTACGGATCGGACTCGGCCCAGCGCGCCGACCTGCCGCCGGTCGCGCGGGCGCGTGCCGGGCAGACCTGGAACGACGCTGCTCCGTGGCCGCGCGAGCGCACCGTCGTGATCGGCGACACGCCGCGCGACATCGCCTGCGCACGGGCCGACGGCGTGCACGTCGTGGCCGTGCCGACCGGTCCGTTCGCGGCCGGCGACCTCGCCGCGGCCGACGCGCTGATCGCCTCGCTGCATGAGTTGCCCGCGGCGCTGGCACAGCTGCGCAGCGACTGACTTCAGGCGCCCGGGAGCGTCCAGAATCCGTCGAAGCCCACGTGCCGTTCCTCGGCGACGTGCCCGAGGCGCTCGCGCGCGTCCTCTCGCGGGATGTCGCAGACGACGGCGACCTCCTGCGTCGCGAGCGGCGTCGCGGTCCAGCCGAGCACCTCCTCGACGCTGGCCGGCGGCTCGCGCCGCTCGGTCCCGGGCACGAGGTTGGCGAGCACCACGTCGTAGGCGGCGAACGGCTGGAAGCCCGGCACCGCGATTTTCACGCCGTCGCTGACACGGCAGATCTCGTAGGACGGGCAGGTGTAGCGCCGCCCGCCGGACCAGTTCGCGAGCTTGCCGTCGAGCACGCGCGCCGCGTGCATCGGCTCACGCGCCCGGCGCATGTCCTCGCCGAGCGCCGCGACCACGTCGTCACTCGCAGCCCACTCCGCCAGCTCAATCGGATCGAGTCCCGCCTCGAGCGCGGCCGCCGCGATCGTGCGCGGCTCGTCGATCAGCGCACCCGTGAAGTGGTGGACGCGCAGTCGCCGCAGCAGCGCACGCTCGCGCTCGGGGGCGTGCAGCCGCGCGGCGATCACCGCGCTGCAGGCCGGGATCGTCGCGGTCATGCGCGGGCGCACGCTCGTGTCGATCGGCATGCCGTGAGCGTGGGCGATGCGCTTGAAGGCCTCGGCCTGCTTCTCAGGCGTGAAGCCCTTGTCGAGGTACTCCTCGGGTGACGCCGAGAGACCGACCATCACCGACTTCCAGGTGATGCTGTCGCCGTAGAGCCAGTCGATCCGGCGGCGGAACGGCTCCGCCGAGTACGCCCACGGACAGCGCCGGGTCCGTGTACTCGAAGATCACGACATCGGCGTCCGGCACTAGATGACCTTGAAGGTGCGCCGGTTCCCCAGCGTGGCGCTGAACTTCGTCTCGCGCAGCGTTCCCGCGCCGAGCGCGCGTGAGGTCAGCACGTAGGAGCCCTTCGGGAGGGGCTTCTTCAGTGTCAGCGACCAGGTCGTGGTCCCCTTCGCCCTGAGGTACCCGCTCGCCGTGCAGCGCTTTGTCTTCTTCGTGGGCTTGATCGAGCGCAGCGTGCCCTTCGAGCTCAACAGTTGGCAGCGGGCGACGGCGATGCGCGCGCCGCCCTGCAGGCGCACGAGCGACAGCTCGACGCGGCTCACGGCGCCGGTAGCCGTGCCCGAGAGGCGCTTCAGCTTCGACTGCTTGATCCGCGCGGCGATCTTCGCGATCCGCGAGCGCGGTGCCGCGGCCGCGCCGGCGGCGGGCGGGGGAGGTCCGCTCGCGGCGGTCACGGTGATCGCGACCGTCGCCGCGGCCGCGCTGTTGACCCCGTCGGAGGCGCCGAAGGAGACGGACTGCGCCCCGGCCGCGGCCGGGGCGGTGTACGCCACGCTGCGCGCCGCCTGGTCGATCGCCCCGAGCGCACCCGCGGCCGCGGGACTCGCGATCGACAGCGTCAGCGGGTCGCCGTCCCCGTCCGAGCACGCGAGCGGCAGGGAAGCGGTCGCGCCCGCCACGACCGTCACCGCGGCGTTCTGACAGACCGGCGTCTGCGCGGCGCGGAACGACGCGACCGCGCCGAACTCACCCGGCCCCGTGCCGGTGTTCGAGGCCACGTACGCCCTCCCGCCGGGAGACGTCGCAATTGCGGTGGCGGCGTTCAGGCCTGCGGCCGGCGAGCACCCAGGGTCGGCGGCGAAGCTCACGCAGCCGAGCGCCGTCAGCAGACCGGTCGCGGGGTCGCGGCGCAGTGACAGGACGAGGTTGTTCAGCGCGCTCGTGACGTACACGGTGCGGCCGTCGGGTGAGACCGCGGCGCTGGAGATCCCGCCGCTGAGGGCAGGGACGTCCACGCAGCCGTTGCCGCCCCCCTCCTTCAGGCACTGCACGAGCGTGAGCCCCCCGCTCAGGGGCTGCCGGTCGAAGACCACGAGACGATCGTTGGCCGCGACATAGAGGGATTCCCCGGCGGGGTCGAGCGCGATGTCGCGTGTGACCCCCATGCGGGCGTCGTCGCCGCAGCCGCTCAGGCCCTCGATGCGCTTGATGCACGCCACGCGTGCGGCGAGCTCCCCGCTCGACGGGTCGCGGGCGAACCCGGCGATCCCCCTGTTCCCGCCCGCGTAGACCGTCGCCCCATCCGGTGAGACGGCCACGTCGGTCACGCCCTGAAGGGCCGTGGTCAGCGTGGGCGGGTTCTCACACGCATTGCCGGAGACCGGGGACGGAACAGCCGGGATGCACGCGTCCTGCACAAGGGTCGTCGAGACGCCGTTGAACTGCGCGTGGAACGCGGCGAGCGCGCCGTCACCATCGCTGCCCGCATCGTCCCCGTCGCCGCCCGCCGACGCGCTGGCCACGTAGACGCCCGGGCCTGACGGCGGAAGTGCCACGCCGGATGCCTGGCTGAGCCCATCCCGCTCCGGGCAGCCCAGGCTGGCGTCATCCTCGGCACAGGCCAGCAGTGTCAGCGTCCCGTCGCCGGCGCGGGTGAACACGCTGACGCGGCCGCCGCCCGGCGATCCTCCGGCCACGGCGACCCGCGTTCCCGCGGCGTCGATCGCGAGGCCGTCAGCCTGGTGGGTCCCCACGATCGCGGCCTGGCCGGGGCCGGTGCTGAGTACGCCCGTCGCGCCGTCGCGGTTGAACGCCTTCAGGGCGCCGGAGGAGCCGAGCACGTAGACCTGCGCGCCATCGGCGGTCGCGGCGATGTTGATCGGGTGCTGCACGAGCCCGACGGCGGTCGAGCAGCCGCCGATCTCCGCGTAGGCGAAGCATCCGCCGGGGAACGGGAGCTGGCTCAGCGCGCCGGCCGGAAGCGCGGCGACGGCCGTCCCCGCCATCGCCAGCAGCGCGATCGTCGTGATCAGCAGGGCCCCGCAGAACCGTCGCATCCGCGGGAGGCTACCTGCGCGTCAGCTGCGCGTGAGTCTTTTGTAGCTGATGCGGTGCGGGCGGTCGGCCTCGGGGCCGAGCAGCTCGTGGCGGTGCGCCTCGTAGGCCTCGAAGTTGCCTTCGAACCACGTCACCTGCGAGTCGCCTTCGAACGCCAGCACGTGGGTCGCGACGCGATCCAGGAACCAGCGATCGTGGGAGATGATCACCGCGCAGCCGGAGAATCCGAGCAGCGCATCCTCGAGCGCACGCAGGGTGTCGACGTCGAGGTCGTTCGTCGGCTCGTCGAGCAGCAGCACGTTGCCGCCGCTCTTCAGCAGCTTGGCGAGATGCAGGCGGTTGCGCTCACCGCCGGACAGCTTGCCCACCTTCTTCTGCTGGTCGGAGCCCTTGAAGTTGAACCCGGCGGTGTACTGGCGGCTGTTCATCCACTGCTCGCCGACCTGGACCTGATCCTTGCCGTCGGAGATCTCCTCCCAGACGGTCTTCTCGGCGTCGAGCGCGTCACGGCTCTGGTCGACATAGGCGAGCTCGACCGTGTCACCGACGCGCAGCGCGCCCGCGTCGGGCTGCTCCTGGCCGGTGATCATCCGGAACAGCGTCGTCTTGCCGGCGCCGTTGGCCCCGATGATGCCGACGATGCCGCCGCGCGGGAGCGAGAAGGAGAGGTCCTCGATCAGCAGCTTCTCGCCGAAGCCCTTGCGCAGGTCCTGCGAGTCGACGACGACGTCGCCCAGCCGCGGGCCTGCGGGGATGTGGATCTGGACCTGGTCGAGCTTGACGTTGCGCTCCTGCGCGACGAGCTCCTCGTAGTTGTTCAGGCGCGCCTTCTGCTTCTTCTGGCGGCCCTTGGGGTTCTGGCGCACCCACTCGAGCTCCTCGGCGATCGCCTTCTGGCGCGAGCGCTCGCCCTTCTCCTCCTGCTGGAGGCGCTTCTGCTTCTGCTCGAGCCAGCTCGAGTAGTTGCCCTCGTACGGGATGCCCTTGCCGCGGTCGAGCTCGAGGATCCAGCCGGCGACGTTGTCGAGGAAGTAGCGATCGTGGGTCACCGCGACGACGGCGCCCGCGTACTCGGCCAGGTGACGCTCGAGCCATCCGACGGACTCGGCGTCGAGATGGTTGGTCGGCTCGTCGAGCAGCAGCAGGTCGGGCTTGCCGAGCAGCAGGCGGCACAGCGCGACGCGCCGGCGCTCACCGCCGGAGAGCTCGTCGACGACCTGGTCGGACGGCGGGCAGCGCAGCGCGTCCATCGCGTAGTCGAGCGCGGTGTCGAGGTTCCACGCGTCCGCGGCGTCGATCTTCGCCTGCAGGTCGGCGAACTCCTCGGCCGTCTCGTCGCAGTAGTTGGCGGCGAGCTCGTTGAAGCGGTCGAGCAGCGCCTTGGTCTCGGCGACGCCCTCCTCGACGCACTCGCGCACCGTCTTGCCCGCGGTCAGCTGGGGCTCCTGCTCGAGCAGGCCGACGCTCGCGCCGATGCCGAGCTGGGCGTCGCCGCGGAAGTCGGTGTCGACGCCCGGCCATGATCTTCAGCAGGCTCGACTTGCCCGAGCCGTTGTAGCCGAGCACGCCGATCTTGGCGCCCGGGTAGAACGCGAGCGTGATGTCGCTGAGGACGGTCTTGTCCGGCGGGTAGGCCTTGGTCAGGCGATGCATCGTGAAGACGTACTGACTCGACATGGCGATGGAGGGTAGAGGCGCTCCTGCGCCGGGCGCCGGCGGGGCCTATGCGATGCTGGCGCGGTGCCTGCCGACGGACTCGCGATCCGGCTGCGCGGGGTGGTCAAGCGCTACGGCGCGATCACCGCCGTGAACGGACTGGACCTCGACGTCCCGATGGGGACGTGCGTCGGCCTGCTCGGCCCGAACGGCGCCGGGAAGTCGACGACGATGCGGGTCCTGACCGCGCAGTCGATCGCCGACGAGGGCGAGGTCCGCGTGCTCGATCACGAGCTGCCGCGGCGCTCGAAGGCCGCGCGCGCCGAGATGGGCGTCGTCCCGCAGTTGGACAATCTCGACACGACGCTGACGGTCGAGCAGAACCTCGTCGTCTTCAGTCACCTCTATCGGGTCCCGAAGGCGGAGCGCGCCGCGGCGATCGAGCGCGTGCTCGACATCGCGAACCTCAGCGACCGCCGCGACGGCGAAGGTCGACGAGCTCTCGGGCGGCATGCGCCGGCGCCTGCTGATCGGGCGCGCGCTGATCCATCAGCCGCCGCTGGTGCTGCTCGACGAGCCGACCGTCGGGCTGGACCCGCAGGTGCGCCAGGAGCTGTGGGCGCTGATCGACCGGCTGCGCAGCGAGGGCACGTCGATCCTGATGTCGACGCACTACATCGAGGAGGCCGAGCGCCTCTGCGACACCGTCACGATCATGCTCGCCGGCAAGGCGGTCGCCACCGGCTCGCCGGCCGAGCTCGTCGAGCGAGCACGCAGGGCGCGAGGCGATCGAGGTCTACGGGTCGCCGGCGCGGCTGGAGGAGACCGAGGCCGAGATGGCGCGCGAGGGCTTTGCCACACGCCGCACCGGCACGTCGATCGCGGTGCTGCGGATCGACGACGCGCGGCGGGCGGGCGCCCGCGGGCGAGCGCCGCCCGGCGAATCTGGAGGATGTGTTCGTGCTGCTGACCGGAGAGGACATCGACTGATGGCGACCGCCGCGGCGACGCGCACGAAGGAGCCGGGCCGGCTGGATCGCGCCGCGCTGGCGGGCGTCCTGGTGCGCGAGATCATCAACTTCAGCTCGTACTGGCGCTCGACGACGTTCTCGTCGACCGTCGAGCCGACGATCTATCTGCTCGCGTTCGGCTTCGGGTTCGGGTCGCTGGTCTCGACGGTCGGGGGGTACGACTACGTCGACTTCGTCGGGACCGGAACGGTCGCGACCGCGGTGCTGTTCTCGAGCATCTTCCCGGCGATGTTCGGGACGTTCGTGAAGTACAAGTTCCAGCGCACGTACGACGCGATCCTCGCCGCGCCGGTCGACACCGAGGAGCTCGTCACCGGCGAGGCGCTGTGGCTGGCGATGCGCGCCTCGGTCTACGGCTGCACGCCGATGCTCGTCGCGATGCTGTTCGGCCTGGAGCCGAGCTGGGGGATGCTGACCGTCCCGTTCATCAACTTCGTCGCCGGCTACGGCTGGGCCTGCGCGGGCATCTCGATCGCCGGGTTCCTGAAGGGCATCGAGAACTTCAACTACGTGACCAGCGCGGTGATCACGCCGCTGTTCCTGCTCGCCGGGACGTTCTTCCCGATCGCCGGCCTGCCGCAGTGGGTCCAGGTGCTCGCGCACCTCAACCCGCTCTACCACTGCGTCCAGCTCGTCCGGCACGCGGTCTTCGGCTTCCACGGCTGGGTCGACGTCTGGAACTGGATGTTCCTCGTGATCTTCGGGCTGGCGATGTGGCGCCTGGCGATCTACGCGATGCAGCGCAAGCTGATCGATTAGGCGGGCGGTTGGGCGGGTGGTTGGGCGGGCGGGTGGGCGCCGAATCCATGCGCCTCGGCGGCCGCTCGCGGTAGCCTCGATGTTTCATGCCCACAGTGCTGGACATCGAGCAGTCGCTGCTCCTGCTGGAGCTCGAGCCGCCGTTCGACAAGCGCGGCGTGCAGCTGGCGCGGCGCCGCCAGGCGAAGGTCTGGCACCCCGATCTGGCGCCGCCCGGCAAGCGGGTCGCGCACGAGCGGCACCTGAAGGCGATCAACGAGGCGGCCGACCAGCTCGAGCGGATCGCCGAGACCTCGCGCGGCGGGACGGTGACGCCGCAACGCGGTCAAGGTCAGCGCCGCGGCCGCACGCAAGGCGCGCGAGGAGGAGGGCCGGCGCGCCTACGAGGAGGAGCAGCGCCGGCGCGCCGCCGAGACCGACCGCGCGCAGCACGACCCGTTCGGCTCGCAGGTCCCCGACCACTCGGTCGTGCACCGCTACGCGCGCTGCCTCTCCTATCCCGAGTGGGGCGTCGGCGAGGTCGCCGGCATCTACTTCACCGGCGGCGGCGACGACATCCAGCAGTGGGCGCGCGTGCGCTTCCAGCCCGGCGTGCGCACCGTGCCCGCCGACTCGCTGCAGTTCGTCGACTTCAGCACGCCCGACCCGGGCGCCGAGCGCGTGCAGCGCTTCGTGACCGCGGCCCAGCACGCGCTCGCCGAAGGGCGACTACGCGCTCGCCGCGCGGCGCCTGATCTACGCGCGCGACGCCGACCCGCGCAACGCCTCGGTGCTGCGGCTGATGACGCTGGCGTTCTGGCAGGCGGGCGACCTGCCGGCGGCGGGCCGCGCCGTGCGCGACTGGGCGCGCGTCGAGGGCGACCGCCCCGCGCCGCACCGCTTCGCCGCGCGGATCTACGAGGACATGGGCGCGATCGCGCTGGCCGAGGAGGCCGCCGTGCGCGCCGTCGCGCCGCGCGCCGCAGGACGCCGACGCCTGGGAGCGGGTCGGGCGGCTGCGCCTGCGGCTCATGCGATCGCGCGGGCGCGCGCGAGGCGCTCGAGAACGCGCGCCGGCTCGGGCCGAGCGTCGAGGGCCTGCTCGATCTCGCGCTCGTGCTGCATCTCGCCGGCGACGTCGGCGGCGAGGTCACCGCCTGCGAGCAGGCGACGCTGCTCGAGCCGGCAGTCGCCGGTGGCGTGGGCGCGCTACGCGCACGCGCTGGCGCGCACCGATCGCGTCGGCGACGCGATCGCCGCGTGCGAGCGCGCGCTCGCGCTGGACAAGGACGACGCCGAGGTTCGCGAGCTGCTGGTGCGCCTGCGCGACCAGGTCCCGCGCGTCCTGCCGGCCGCGTAGCGACGCTGCAACGGCTCGCCCGTTTGCGGAGCGGCTCCAGGCGGAGGTTTCGGAGCGGCGGGCGGCGGGTATTTCGAACTTCGACCCGCCTCAATCCGACACGCATCTCCAGCCCCGAAATCAACCGTACATCCGTCTATATCCGGGTGACGGCCAGGCTTCAGGGTACGAGTGCGACCGCCGATGAGGTCGTACACATGCTGCGCCGCTTCACACTTGCCGCCTTCTGGTTTCGGTCGTCACCGCCGCGATCGCCGTGACCCCTGCCGCCGCACCCGGCGGCCGAGGTCGGGATCAACCCGATCGGGCCAGAACGCGCCGCCGGTCGCTCGACGCGATGGGTCAGCTCGGCGCCACCTGGGTGCGCACGTTCCTGCGCTGGGACCAGGTCGAGCCCGGCGGCCCCGGCCGCTGGGACCCGACCGCGCTCGCCGGCCTGGAGCAGTACACGGCGCTCGCCCAGCTCAAGGGCATCAAGGTCGTCGCCGTCGTGACCGGCGCGCCGCAGTGGGCCAACGGGTCGACGCGACCCCTACGTCCCGCCGCGCGACCCAGCAGGACTTCGCGCGCTTCCTCGGCACGCTCGCCGCGCGTGAGCGCGGCAAGGTCGCCGCCTGGGAGATCTGGAACGAGCCGGACGAGCACGAGTTCTGGCACGGGCAGGTCGGCGCCGCAGCAGTACGCGCCGCTGCTGACCGCCGCGCACACGGCGATCCAGCGAGGCCGACCCGTCGGCGCTCGTGCTCGCGGGCGCATCGACCGGCAACGACTACCCGTTCCTCGAAGGCCTC
The DNA here is from genome assembly GCA_963821685.1 of uncultured Actinomycetes bacterium. Taxonomy (GTDB): domain Bacteria; phylum Actinomycetota; class Thermoleophilia; order Solirubrobacterales; family Solirubrobacteraceae; genus F1-60-MAGs163. Next base: position 172,439 of record CAWGEW010000012.1, read on the forward strand.
TACGCGGCCGGTGCCGGCAACTCGTTCGACGGCGTCGCCGTGCACACCGACACCGCCTGCCTGATCACGCTCGCCCGACAGCTACTACCGCGAGGCCGACGGCCGCATCGGGCGCTTCAGCTTCCTCGGCTTCCGCGAGGTCCACGCGGTGCTCGAGCAGCAACGGCAACGCCGAGCGGCCGATCATCATGACCGAGCTCGGCTGGTCGGCGACGAAGACCCGCTGCTCGCGCGGCGCCTCGGCCGGCAAGAAGGCCGCCGGCGTCACGCGAGGCCCAGCAGGCCGCCTACCTCAAGCTCGCCTACCGCTGCCTCAGCTTCTACCCGTACGTGAAGGCCGCGCTCTGGTTCAACCTGACCGACACGGCTCCGCAGGACACCGAGCTGACCCGCTACGGCCTGCAGCGCTCCGACGGCTCGCAGGCGCCCGGCGTTCGACGCGCTCGCGGCGGTCGGTCACGGCAACCTCGGCAGCGACGGCTGCGGCGACTTCACGGCGCCCGACCTGCAGGTGATCTCGCCCGCGACGGACTCGGTCTACGACCGCTCGCTGTCGATCGAGGCGGTCGCAAACGACGACTCCAGCCAGCTCGGCCGGATCTCGTTCTACGCGAACGACAAGAAGATCCGCAGCTTCACCGGCGACGCCCTGCACGACGGCCGCCCGGTCGGCATCGACTGGATGGGCGCGCGCGCGCTGCCCTACGGCCCGGTGAAGGTCACCGTCGAGGCGCTCGACCAGTACGGCAACACCTCACGCCGCGACGTCGTCGGTGCGGCGCGTCGACCCGGCGTCGATGCCGGCACAGCGCGCGGTCGTGAAGCTGAAGCTCAGCGGCAAGGGCCTGAAGCGCAAGGTCAAGGGGACGGTCAGCGCTCCCGGCGCCGCGTTCCTGCCCGGCGGCAAGGTCGTCATCGAGTGGCAGTACAAGCGCAAGGGCAAGTGGGTCACGCTGCACAAGCGCAGCAAGAACGCCAACCGCCCGTTCACCTACGCGCAGCGGCTGAAGAAGAAGGGTCGCTGGCGCGTGCTTGCGACCTACAAGGGCGCACCGCCGTTCAAGGCGGCCAAGTCCCGCCGCGTCACCTTCAGCGCGCGCTGAACGCCCGGTCGCCCGTCCGGCAGGTGCCGGCGTCCGTATCCCGGTCATGGAGAACGTCTGGGACTATCCAAGGCCACCGGCGCTCGAGCCCTGTGCTCGGCGCGCGCGCGTCGTCCTCGGCGGCGTGACGATCGCCGACTCCACGCTGGCGCTGCGCCTGCTGGAGACGAGCCACCCGCCGGCGATCTACATCCCTCCGCAGGACATCGTGGCGGGCGTCCTGACGCGCTCGCCCGAGCGCAACAGCTTCTGCGAGTGGAAGGGCACGGCGCACTACTTCGACCTGGCCGCGGGCGACCGCACCGTCAGCGCGGGGGCATGGGCCTACGCGGATCCCGTTCCCCAGTACGCGGCGCTGCGCGACCACGTCGCGTTCTACCCCGGCCAGATGGACCGGTGCCTGCTGGACGACGAGGTCGTCCGGTCGCAGGAGGGCGGCTTCTACGGCGGCTGGATCACGGCCGACATCAGCGGCCCGTTCAAGGGCCCGCAGGGGACCCGCGGATGGTGAGCGCCCGGACGCCGCGTAGGCTTTCGCCCGATGCGCCTGATCGTCGCCCGCTGTGAGGTCACCTACACCGGCCGCCTGAACGCCGTGCTCCCCGAGGCGCTGCGCCTGCTGATGATCAAGTCGGACGGCTCGGTGATGGTGCACGCGGACACCGGCGGGTTCAAGCCGCAGAACTGGATGACGCCGCCGACGGTGATCGAGGAGTCGGACGGGCTGATCGTCGTGCGCAAGCGCGCCGGCGCGACCGAGGACCGGCTCGACATCCGCATCGTCGAGGTGGTCTCGGACGTCACGCACGACATGGGCGAGGCGGCGGAGCTGGAGAAGGACGGCGTCGAGCGCCATCTGCAGGAGGCGCTCGCCGACGCGCCGCAGTTCTGCGGCGAGGGCTTCCGGCTCGTGCGCCGCGAGTGGCCGACCGACATCGGCCCCGTGGACCTGATGTGCCGCGACGAGGGCGACGCCTGGGTCGCCGTCGAGATCAAGCGCGTGGTGACGATCGATGCGGTCGAGCAGCTCACCCGCTACCTCGAGCGGATCCGCGTGGACCCCGCGATGGCGGAGTGCCGCGGCGTGCTCGTCGCGCAGCAGATCAAGCCGCAGGCGCGCACGCTCGCCGAGTCGCGCGGGATCGCGTGCGTCGAGGTCGACCTGGCGGTCGTCCGCGGCGAGCGCGAGCCGGACCTCGTGCTGTTCGGTTAGCCGGGCAGTCCGGCGACAAACGCCTTGATTGCGGCCGGGTCGCGCAGCGGCGGCCCGTGGCCGAAGCACGCGACCGCGGGCTCGAGCTCGGCGACCCGGCGCTCGCTCGCCTGGTTCGTCGGGACGTCGTAGGTGAACAGCGCGGGGGGCTGACGTAGCCCGTAGCCGGTGGTGAGGATGTTCATGTTGAAGAACACGTCGCCGCAGATCAGCGTGCGGTCGGACTCGCGCCAGAACGACAGGTGACCGGGACTGTGCCCGGGTGTCTCGAGCACCACGAACCCGTGTCCGAGCTCGTCGCCCTCGCGCAGTTCGCGCGCCGGCTCGACGGCCGGTGAGCCGGCAAAGCGGCCCATCGCCCTGACTGCGGGGTTCGCCGTCGGAGGGATCGGTGCCGTGCCGTCGCGCAGGTACGGGGCGTCGCCAGAGCCGATCCAGACTGGGACGCCGAGCGCCTCGTGCACGTATTTGGACCCGCCGGCGTGGTCGTTGTGGACGTGCGTCAGCGCATGCGTGCGAACTTCGCGCCCCGTGACCGCGGCGACGACCTTCTTCCCGTGCAGGATGTAGCCGGCGTCGACGAGGATGTCGCCGACGAGGTAGGCGTTGACGCCGTTGCGCGGCGTCAACGGGATCTGAAAGACGTCGGGGGCGACCTGGTTCATGTCGCGACCCTACAAGCGAGTTGCGGCATAGGCTGCTGTCCATGTCCGACACTGCCACTGACGCGCCGGTCCTGACCGAGCGCCGCGAGAACGTCCTCCTGATCACCCTCAACCGCCCGGACCAGCGCAACGCGGTCAATGGGGCGATCGCCGACGGAGTCGCAGCTGCGCTCGACACGCTTGACGGTGACGATGGCCTTGCGGTTGCCGTTCTGAACGGCGCCGGCAAGGGCTTCTGCTCCGGGATGGACCTCGGAGCGTTCGCCGCCGGAGAGCGCCCGTGGCACCCCGAGCGTGGGTTCGCCGGCATCGTCCAGAAGCCGCCGGCCAAGCCGATCATCGCTGCGGTCGAGGGCTTCGCCGTCGCCGGCGGCCTCGAGATCGCGCTCGCGTGCGACCTGATCGTTGCCTCGGCAGGCGCGAAGCTCGGCATCCCCGAGGTCAAGCGCTCGCTCGTCGCCGCGGGCGGCGCGCTGCTGCGGCTGCCGCGCATACTGCCGTCCGGCATCGCGATGGAGCTGGCCCTGACGGGCGACCTGATCAGCGCGGAGCGCGGCTACGAGCTCGGGCTCGTCAACCGCGTGGCCGAGCCGGGGACCGCCGTCGAGGTCGCGACGGAGCTTGCGCTGACGATCGCGCGCAACGGCCCGCTCGCGATCGCGGCGACAAAGACGATCCTGAACGAGCAGTCGCAGTGGGCGGAAGCCGACTTCTGGCACAAGCAGGGCGTGATCACCGGGCCGATCTTCGGATCCGAGGACGCGACGGAGGGCGCGCTCGCGTTCAAGGAGAAGCGCGACCCCGTTTGGAAGGGCCGTTGACGGGCGTCGCCGCAGGCGATCGGTCAAGCTGAAGCCCGCTCAGCGGGCTCGACCTCTACCGATCGGTGGGCGGCGGCGATTGGACGACCGGCAGCAGCCGTGAGTCCTCCAGCGCCGCCGTGCGGTGGCCGGCTCCGGCCAGGTAGTCCGTGTTGGACGCGAACGCGAAGAAGTCGGCGACGCTCGACTGCGTGATCAGCATCACGAGGTCCCAGCGCTCGTCTTCGGGACCGACGAAGTAGTGACCACCGAGCCCGAAGAACTCGAGCGACCCGCCGGACGCCGTCAGGAACGGGAGTGTGTGACGGACGTAGCGGTCGTAGGCCTCGCGGCCGGAGACCGGGCTTGACGGGGCGAGCTCGGGGGACGCGGAGTAGTCGGCCACCGCGCGCAGCCGCAGCAGGTTGAGCATCGTCACCGGACCCTGGATGTCGCGCTCGAAGAGCCGGCGTGCGTTCAGATCGGTCGGGTCGATGTGCACGCGCCGAACCTACCGGCCCGCTCCGCCTTGCAGCGCCGATGAGTTCCGTCGCTTGTGTCAGTCTGAGCTGCCATGACCGCGACCACGTGCCACATGTCCATCTCGCTCGACGGCTTCGCCGCGGGCCCCAGTCAGAGCCGCGAGAACCCGCTCGGCGTCGGCGGCATTCAGGTCCACGGCTGGCATCTCGGCGAGGTGACCGACGCGGCGGACCTGACCGCTCAGAGCTGGTTGATGCGGCCTCGCGGCGCCTACGTCATGGGGCGCAACATGTTCGGCCCGATCCGCGGCCCCTGGGACGAGGACTGGCGCGGCTGGTGGGGCGACGAGCCGCCGTATCACGCGCCCGTCTTCGTCCTCACCCACCACGCCCACGACCCGATCGAGATGCAGGGCGGCACGACGTTCCACTTCGTCACCGGCGGCTTCGACGCGGCATTCGAGCAGGCCACAGCGGTGGCCGGCGACCGCGGCGTCGACATCGCAGGCGGCGCCTCGACGGTGCGCCAGGCGCTCGCGGCGGGCGTCGTGGACGAGCTGACGCTCGACATCACCCCGGTGTTGCTCGGCGACGGCGAGCGGCTGTTCGACGGGATCGCGGAGCTGCAGCTGACGCCCGTGGAGACCCTGCACTCACCGCACGCGACGCACGTGCGATATCGCGTGGACCGCTGAGCGACGCGGGGGAGCGGTCATCCGCGTTGGTTGCTCGCGCGGATCAGCACCTCGTTGACGCTCACGTGCTGCGGCTGGGCGAGCGCGTAGAGGACGCCGCGTGCGATGTCCTGCGGGTCGAGCACCTTGCCGATCTTTGCGCGCGTCTTCGCGGTGAGGTCGCGGACGATCTGGTCACCGGCGTTGTCGTGGAGCTCGCTGTCGACGAAGCCGGGCTCGATCAGGGTCACGCGGATCTTTGAGTGCAGGGCCTCCATGCGCAGCGACTCGCTGAAGCCGCAGATGCCGAACTTCGTGAGGTTGTAGACGGCGTGGCCGAACGACGCCTGGCGGCCGGCGATCGAGGAGACGTTGACGACGTGCCCGCCGCCCTGCTCTCGCATCAGCGGCAGCGCTGCATGCGTGCAGTGCAGGACGCCCATCAGGTTCACATCGATCATGCGGCGCCAGTCGGCGATGTCGGCGCCTTCGACCGCGCCGAGGAACATCACGCCCGCGTTGTTGACCAGCGCGTCGAGCCGGCCACCCCAGTCATGCGCCCGCTCGACGAAGTCGCGCGCGCTCTGCGCCTCGCGTGACGTCCAGCTCCAGCGGGAGCGACTCGCCGCCCGCGGCAGCGACCTCAGCGGCGAGCGCGGCGAGGCGGTCGGCCCGCCGGGCGCCGATCGCGACCTGCGCGCCCGCCGCGGCGAGCGCGAGCGCCGTCGCGCGGCCGATCCCCGACGAGGCGCCGGTGATCGCCACCGTCATCCCGGCCAGCGGTGCGTCGCTCACGACGCGCCGTCCCGCAGCTGCAGGTGATGGGCCAGCGCTTCGACCGCCAGCCCGTCCTCGAGCGGCAGCCCGAACCCGTCGATCGCGGCGTTGCGGTCGGCGAGCAGGGCGTCCTGGGGGTGGCCGGCGATCATGCGTGCGATCTCGCGCGCACGGTCCAGGTGCCGCCCGGGTTCGACGACCTCGTTCACGAGGCCGATCCGCTCCGCTTCGATCGCATCCACCTCGCGCCCGGTCATCAGCAGATCGAGCGCGCGCGGCAGGCCGATCGCTCGCGGCAGCCGCTGGGTCCCGCCGTCGATGAACGGCAGGCCGTGGCGGCGCGTCAGCACGCCGAACCGCGACGTCGTCGTGGCGATCCGCAGGTCGGCCCACAGTGCCAGCTCGAGCCCGCCGGCGACGCACCACCCGCTGATCGCCGCGAGCGTCGGCTTCGGCGACGCGAGACGCGTGAAGCCCTCGAACCCCTCCGGTGCGCCGCCGCGGTGGGCGAGCGACTCGAACGCCTTCAGGTCGGCGCCCGCGCAGAACGACTCCTCGCCGGCGCCGGTCAGGACGAGCACGCGCGCATCCGCGTCGGCGGCGAACGCTCGAAGTGGCCCTGCAGCGCGTCGGCCGTCGGGCCGTCGATCGCGTTACGCCGCTCCGGTCGGTCGATCGTGAGCGTTGCGACGCCCTCGTCGACCTCGTAGGTCACCGGCATCAGGCGGACACCTCCTCCGCGTCCATCTGGGACGCAACTGGGCCGTCGGACCAGAAGTCCCGCGCGAGCCCCCGGCGGTGTTGCCACAGCGCGCCCTTGTCCGTGAACGCCGCGACGCCCGTCCCCGCATCGGCGTCGGGGACCTCCCAGCCCCCGTTGACCGCGCTCGTCAGGCCCGCCGAGAGCGCCTCGAAGCCCTGTGCGGTGTACAGGTCGGTCTCGACCCCACGGTTGATGATGAACTTCAGCTGACGCGCGGCCTGCTGGTTCTTGGACAGCAGGACCTCGACGAGTGCGGCGACCTCCGCGCTGAGCCGGTCGTCGGCGACGACGCGATTCCACAGGCCGAGCTCGACCGCGCGCGTTGCCGGATGCAGCGCGCCGAGCAGGTTGACCTCCTTTGCCATCCGCCGGCCGATCAGGCGAGCGAGCCGGGTCGTTCCGCCCCAGCCCGGCGTGATCCCGACGTCGATCTCCGGCATGCCCCAGCGCGCGCGGTGGGTCGCGACGACGAAGTCGCAGGCCATCGTGATCTCCAGCCCGCCGCCGACCGCGAAGCCGTCGACAGCCGCGATGGTGAGCTTGTCGAGCTCCTCGAGCGCGTTGGCCATCGCCTGGTAGGAGCGAACGCGTCGCATCACCGCGCTCGCGTCGCCCCAGCGATGCATCTCCGTGATGTCGTCACCGGCGCAGAACGTGTCACCGGCCCCCTGGATCACGAGCACCTTGACGCTCGTCGACTCCTGGACCGCGGCGATCGCGCGGATCAGCTCGTCGCTGAGCGCGATGGAGAGGGCGTTGCGCTTCGCGGGCCGGTCGAGTGTCACCCACGCGACCGAGCCTTCATCGATGTAGCGGAGGAACTGGAACTGGCCCGTGGCCTGGGGTCGATCGCTCATGCGTAAGTGGTAGCGTTTTGCTACCAGGCGCGCAACGACGCCGCGGCGAGGGGAAAACCAGTTGCCCGAACTGAACCACCTGCAGCGCCGGCCGGACGGGATCGAGCGGGCGGCCGACGTCATCGCCGACCGCTGGCGGATCCTGATCCTGCGCGAGGCGTTCTACGGGGTCCGCCGCTACGGCGAGCTGGCGCGCAACCTCGGCATCGCTCGCAACATCCTCGCCGGGCGGCTGAAGGCGCTCGTCGCGGACGGGCTGCTCGAACGCCGCCGCTACCGCACCGATCCGGAGTGGTACGAGTACGTCCTCACCGACGCCGGCCGCGATCTCTACGGCGCGATCCTCGCACTGCTCCACTGGTCAGATGTGCACCTGCCCGAGCAGGGCGACGATCAACTCGTCCTGCGACACCGGTCGTGCGGGAAGACGACACATGCGCGCGTGGTGTGCGCGGCCTGTGGCGAGGACCTCAACGCGCGCGACGTCGAGGTCGGCTGAGCCCGCAGAGCGTCGTCCTACTCGCCCCACACGGTCGCGAGCAGTGAGCGCGCGCCGCCGCGGTCGCGGTGCTCGCAGAGCGTGATGCCCTGCCAGGTTCCGAGTGCCAGGCGACCGTCGCGCACCGGGAGCGTCAGCTCGGGGCCGCTGAGCGTGGCCTTCACGTGCGCCGGCATGTCGTCGGCGCCCTCGAGCGTGTGCGTCCACGGGAAGCGCTCCGGGACGACCGTGTCGAACCACGTGCGCAGGTCGTGGCGCACGTCGGGTGACGCGTTCTCGTTCAGCGTCAGCGACGCGCTCGTGTGCTGGAGCAGCAGGTTGCAGAGGCCGACGCGCAGATCGCCGAGTTCGGGCAGCGCGCCGACGACCTCGCGCGTGACCAGGTGGAAGCCACGCTGCCGCGGTTCGAGGACGATCTCACGCTGAATCCACATCGCCCCACCATCGTGCCAGTCGTGCGTCGACGCGCCGCGGGTCCCCGGTCAGCGGGACGTCTTCGCGCTGCCAGCAGCTGCGCCTGGCGCTCGCCCTGCGTGAGCGAGCCGTCGGCGCGCACGATCCGGTGCCACGGGACGGTCGCGTCGGTGCACGCGGACAGCACCGTGCCGGCGAAGCGGGGCGCGGCGGGATCCAGGTCGGAGTAGGCGGCGACGTGCCCGGGCGGCACGGCGCGTGCGCGGGCGAGCACCGCCTGCGCACGGTCGGTCGAGAGATCGGGTGGACGGCGCACGACGACGGGTAGATTCGCAGCCATGCGCAGAGGCACCTATTCGATCGTCGCTCGGGACCCGGTCAGCGGGGCGCTCGGGGTCGCCGTCCAGTCGCACTGGTTCGCCGTCGGGCCGATCGTGCCGTGGGCCCGCCCCGGCGTCGGGGCGGTCGCCACCCAGTCGATCGCCGAGCCGGCCTACGGCCCGCGACTGCTCGACCGCCTTGCCGGGGGTGAAGCGCCGCACGATGCGCTGGCCGCCGAGCTCGCGGCCGATCCGCAGGCGCACTTCCGGCAGGTGGCGGTCGTCGACGCCTCCGGCCGCGTCGCCGTCCACACGGGGGAGCGCTGCATCGCGTTCGCCGGTGACGAGCGCGGTGAGGGCTACAGCGTGCAGGCGAACATGATGACCGCGCCGGCCGTCTGGCCGGCGATGGCCCACGCGTTCGAGGCCGCCAGCGGCCCGCTCGCGCGCCGGCTGCTCGCGGCACTGCATGCGGCCGAGGCGCACGGCGGCGACGCACGCGGGCGCCAGTCCGCGGCGCTGCTCGTCGTGCCGTATGTCGGCGAGCCCTGGAAGACCACGGTCGACCTGCGTGTCGACGACGACCCCGAGCCGCTGATCGCGCTGGACCGCCTGCTCGATCTGCACGATGCGTACGACCTGGCGACCGTCGGCGACGACCTCACCGGAGAGGGGCGGCACGGCGAGGCGGGCGAGGCGTACGCGCGTGCCAGCGCGCTCGCGCCCGACAACCACGAGCTGTTGTTCTGGGCCGGCCTCGCGGCCGCACAGGCCGGTGACATGCCACTGGCGCTGCAGCGCGTGCGACGCGCGATTGAGTTGCGCCCGGGCTGGGCAGACCTGCTCGGGCGCCTGGAACCGGACGTCGCACCCAGCGCGGGAGCGGTCCTGGAGGCGCTGCAGCAGGGCTGAAAAGAGCGCGGGGGCGCCACATCGGGGAGATGGTTGCATGTGCAAGCATCTGTGCTACAGTGATTGCACGCACAAAAATTGCTTAGGCAATTACCCCGCAATCGCTTCAGAAAAGAGCCCCCATGACAACCACAGCAGCAACCACCACCTGGACCGCCGACACGGTCCACTCGACTGCGAACTTCGCCGTCAAGCACTCCGGCGTCGCAACCTTCCGCGGCAGCTTCGACGACGTCGTCGGCGGCCTTGACCTCACCACCGGCGAGCCCCGCCTCACCGGCGAGGTCGACGTGCCGAGCATCCAGGTCAAGGACGAGAACCTCAAGGGCCACCTCCAGTCCCCGGACTTCTTCGACTCGGCCAACACGCCGAAGGTGACCTTCACGTCGACCTCGATCACCCGCGACGGTGACGACGTCACGCTCGAGGGCGACCTGACGATCAAGGGCACGACCCAGCGCGTCACCGCCAGCGGCACGTGGCTCGAGATCGACGAGGACATGGGCGGCAACCCGCGCATCGGCGTCGACATCGAGACGACGATCGACCGCACCGCGTTCGGGCTGAACTGGAACGCACCGCTTCCCAAGGGCGGCGTCGCGCTCGCCAACGACGTGAAGCTCAGCGTCCACCTCGAGCTCGTTCCGGCCCAGGGCTGATCGCGATGCGGATCCTGGCCATCTCCGGCTCGCTGCGCCGGGACTCGCACAACACGCAGCTCCTCCGGGCGGCGGCAGATCTGCTGCCGTCCGGGGCCGAGCTCGTGCTGCTCGATCCCGAAGCACTGCGGGCGATCCCCCACTACGACGAGGACCTGCGCACCGACGGAGAGCCCGACACGGTTCGCTCACTGCGCGATCAGGTCAACCGGGCCGACGCGATCCTCGTCGCGACGCCCGAGTACAACCACTCGCTTCCGGGCGCGCTCAAGAACGCGATCGACTGGCTCTCACGGCCGATCGCCGAGAGCCCGTTCAAGGGCAAGGACATCGCCGTGATCGGTGCGAGCACCGGCATGTTCGGCGCGGTCTGGGCCCAGGCTGAGGCGCGCAAGGTGTTCGGTGCCGTCGGCGGCCGCGTGATCGACACCGAGCTGCCCGTCATGTTCGCGCACGAGCAGTTCGACGAGGACGGGCGCCTGACGGACTCCGGACATGGAGAACGCACTGCGCGAGCAGGTCGCAGCGCTGGTCAGCGAGGCGTCCACCGACGCCACGCTGCCCGTCGCCGCTTAGCCGTCAGCCGGTCAGCGCTCGCCCGGAGTCTTCTTCGGGTATGCGCTGACCGGGACGCTCATGTCGAGCGCGGTCGAGAGGATCCGCTGCTGCTCGGCGTTGTGCGCTGCCGGGTAGCCCTCGCCCGGTGAGGCGCGCTCGGGCCGGCCGACGTAGCCGAACTCGAGCGTGTCGGGCAGGATCTGCAGCAGGCGCGGCGACATGTACGCGCGTGCGCCCATGTTGCGCGGCTCCTCCTGGACCCAGAGCACCTCTTCGAGGTTCGGGTAGGAGTCGATCAGGTCGCGGATGTCGCGCTCGGGGAACGGGTAGAGCAGCTCGACGCGGCCGATCGCGACGGTCTCGCTGTCCTGACGCTGCTCGTGCCCGACGAGGTCGTAGTAGATCTTGCCGGTGCAGAGGATCAGCCGCTTGACCTTCTCGAGCGGGACGCGCGGCTCGCCCAGCACGGGGAAGAACTGCGTGTCGGAGAGGTGCTCGATGCGGTTCGTCGCCTGCGGCAGCCGCAGCAGCTTCTTCGGCGTCATCACGACGAGCGGACGCTGCTTGGCGATCAGCGCCTGGCGGCGGAGCAGATGGAAGTACTGCGCCGGCGTCGTCAGGTTCGCGACGCGGATGTTGCCCTCGGCGGCGAGCTGGAGGAAGCGCTCGAGCCGTGCCGAGCGAGTGCTCGGGACCGGAGCCCTCGTAGCCGTGCGGCAGCAGCAGCGTCAGCCGCGAGGACTGGCCCCACTTCGCCAGGCCGCTCGCGATGAACTGGTCGATGATCACCTGGGCGCCGTTGGCGAAGTCGCCGAACTGCGCCTCCCACAGCACGAGGACCTCGGGCGCCTCCTGCGAGTAGCCGAACTCGAAGCCCAGGCACGCGGTCTCCGACAGCGGGCTGTTGTGCAGCTCCATCGGAGCCTGCGCATCGGCGAGGTGCTGGATCGGGGAGAAGGTCTGGCCGGTCTTGGCGTCGTGCAGCACCATGTGCCGCTGGCTGAACGTGCCGCGCTCGGTGTCCTGGCCCGTCATCCGGATCGGCACACCGTCGACGAGCAGTGAGGCGAACGCGAGCGCCTCGCCCTGCGCCCAGTCGATGCCGCCCTCGGCGCCGACGGCCTCGCGCTTCTTCTCGAGCTGCTTGACGAGCTTCGGATGGATCGTGAAGCCCTCGGGCGCCGTCAGCAACTCGTCGTTGAGCTTGCGCAGGGCGTCGGCCGGCGACTGCCGTCTCGACGTTCGGGCTCGGCGTGCGGTCGAGCTGGTACTCGCCGGTCGGCTGCTCGACGGAGCCCGCCTCCTGCGCCTCCTTGATGCGCACCTTGAGCGACTGGTGCAGGCGCGTCAGCTCGTCCCAGATGTCCTGCTGCCAGCCGTCGACCTCCTCCTTGGTCGCGACGCCGTCGTTGATCAGCCGTGTCGCGTAGAGGTTGGCGGCGCGCTCGTGGCGCTTGATCTGGGCGTACATCTCGGGCTGCGTGTAGGCCGGCTCGTCGGCCTCGTTGTGCCCGAAGCGGCGGTAGCCGATCAGGTCGATCAGCACGTCGTGGCCGAACTCGGCGCGGAACGCCATCGCGAGGCGCACGGCGCTGATCGACGCCTCGACGTCGTCGGCGTTGACGTGGATGATCGGGACGTCGAAGCCCTTCGCCAGGTCCGACGCCCACTGGGTCGAGCGCGAGTCCTCGAAGTCGGTCGTGAAGCCGACCTGGTTGTTCTGCACGAGGTGCAGCGCGCCGCCGACCTGGTAGCCGTCGAGCGCCTGCAGGTTGAGCGTCTCCGCCACGACGCCCTGGCCCGGGAAGGCGGCGTCGCCGTGCAGGATGATCGGGACCGCGGCGCTCGGCTGGCGGACGGCGCGCGCGCCGTCGCGGCTGGTCTGCGCTGCGCGCGTGGCGCCGAGCACGACGGGATCGACGAACTCGAGGTGCGACGGGTTGGACTCGAGGTTGACGAGCACCGTCCCGCCGTCGCGCAGCTCGTAGTCGCGCTGGTAGCCGTGGTGGTACTTGACGTCGCCGGTCCCGCCCTGCGGGATCTCGGTGACGGCCTTGATGACGCTGATGCTCGAGGTGCCCTCGAACTCGCCGAAGATCGTCTCGTAGGGCCGCCCGAGGTTGTGTGCGAGCACGCTCAGCCGGCCGCGGTGGGCCATGCCGATGACGACTTCGCGCGCGCCGCCGGCAGCCGACAGCTCGATCGCCTCGTCGAGCATCGGGACCGTCATGTCGAGGCCCTCGATCGAGAACTGCTTCTGGCCGAGGTAGGCCTTGTGGAGGAAGCGCTCGAGGCCGTCGACGGCGATCAGGCGACGCAGCACGCGGCGCTGGGCCTCGGGCTCGAGGCGCGCGCGGAACGCGCCGCCCTCGATGCGCTCGCGCAGCCACAGGCGCTGGCGGTGGCTGGCGATGTGCTCGATCTCGTAGGCGATCGAGCCCGTGTAGGTCTCGCGCAGATGCGGGAGCGCCTCTTCGAGGTTGCTGCCCTCGACGTAGATCCGCAGGATCTTCGACGGGATCCGGCGCATCAGCTCGGGCGTCAGGTGGACGGTGTCCGGATCGAGCGCGGGGTCGCCGCTGGGCTCGCTGCCGAGCGGGTCCAGGCGCGCCGCCAGGTGGCCGTGCGTGCGGAACGCCTTGACGAGCGCGGTGCCCGCCTGGACGGCCTGCATCAGCTCGAGGTCGTCGCCCTGCGGGCTGACGGCGCCTGCTGCCGCGGGCGCCGCCGTCAGCTGCGGCTTGGGCGGCTCGACCACCGGGCCGAGCGCCGCGCCGAGCGAGCTGAAGACGGCCTCGTAGAACCCGTGCTCGCCCTGCAGGTACTCCTCGATCGTCTTCAGGAAGCGGCCGGACTCGGCCCCCTGGATGATCCGGTGGTCGTAGGTCGAGGTCATCGACATGACCTTCTCGACGCCGAGCTCGACGCCGACGTTGCCCAGGCCGACCGGATAGGCGATCGAGCCGGTGGCGATGATCGTGCCCGAGCCGACCATCAGGCGCGGGACCGACGCGACGGTGCCGATGCCGCCGGGGTTGGTCAGCGAGATGTTCGCGCCGACGAGGTCATCGGCGGACAGCGTGTTCGTGCGCGCCTTGTCGATCAGCGCGTCGAAGGCGGCCTTGAAGTCGGCGAACGAGAGCCGGCCGGCGTCGCGGATCACCGGGACCATCAGGGTCCGTGAGCCGTCCTTCTTCTCGACGTCGACGGCGATCCCGAGGTTGACGGCGCCGTCGTCGAGCCGGAACGGCTTGCCGTCCTGCTCCTCGAAGTGGTGGGCCATGACCGGCATCTCGTCGGTGGCGGCCTTGGCGATCGCCCAGGCGATCAGGTGGGTGAACGAGACCTTCTGCCCGGCGTCCTTGAGCTGCTTGCGGCGCCCGTCCATCTGCGTGACGGTGATCGTGCGGAACGAGGTCGCCGTCGGGATCGAGCGGCTCTCGTCCATGTACTTCGCGAGCATCGCCGCGCCGCCGCGCAGCGGAGAGGCGGTCGCCGCGCTGGCAGCGGAGCCGTCGCCGGCGGCGAGGACGTCGGCCTTCGTGACGCGGCCGCCGGGGCCGGAGCCCGTGACGGCGGCGAGGTTCACGCCCTCGGCGGCCGCGACGCGCGCGGCGACCGGGGAGACCTTCATGCCGTCGGGCGTGGCGGCGCCGGCGGGTGCGCCGGTGGCGGCCGCCGGGGCTGACGGTGTGGCGGCCGGGGCGCTCGGCGCCTGCCCGGCCCCGACGCGCATGCGCGCGATGACCTGGCCGACGGTGACGGTCTCGCCCTCGGCAGCGAGCAGTTCGGTGATGACGCCGGCGCTGGGAGCCGGCAGCTCGACGTCGACCTTGTCGGTCGAGATCTCGACGATCGTGTCGCCGTCGGCGACGCTCGAGCCGACCTCGACGTGCCACTCGAGCAGCGTGCCCTCGGTGACGGACTCGCCGGCTCCGGGCGTGACGATGTCGACGACCTCACCGGCGCCGTCGTCGGACGGGGCCTCGGCGGCGGCCGGCGGCGCTGCGCTCGCCGCGCCATTTCCGGAGGCGCCGTTCCCGGATGCACCGTCGGGCAGGATCTCAGCGAGGACCGCGCCGACCGTGACGGTGTCGCCGTCGGCGGCGTAGACCTTGACGACGGTTCCCGAGACCGGGGAGGGGACCTCGGCGTCGACCTTGTCGGTCGAGATCTCGACGAGCGTCTCGTCCGCTTCGACGTGATCGCCTTCGGCCTTGTGCCACTCGAGAACGGTGCCCTCGGTGACCGACTCGCCCATTGCCGGCAACGTGACCTGAACTGTGGTGGAAACGGCCATCTGAGCCCCCTGAGACGTACCCTAGCGTGCCTGCTGCGGAGCCGTGGACGCTGCACTGGGGCTCTCATCAAGCCCGTCGCGTCGACGCCCCTCCCGGACGAACTCCCAGCTCCCGAAGAACGGGGCGATCCCGCCGAGCACGGTGACCGCGAACGTCGTCCGCATCGGAACGACCCGCGCACGCAGCGCGAGCAGCACGAGCACGACCATGCAGATCCAGCCGATGCCGTGGGCGAAGCCGAACACGCTCTCCTCGCGCGCCAGGCCCGGAACCAGCCAGACGATCAGCAGGCACATGTAGATCGTCGAGTGGGTGAAGGAGAGCGCCTTGAGCGTCGGGAACGACAGGCTCCAGGAGCGTGGCGTGGCGGGCGGCGGCGTCGCGCTCACAGCACGCTCAGCAGCGAGGCCATCCGCCGCAGCGGCTCGTCGGCCTCGGGCGGCCAGTCGGCGATGTCCGGCGGCCACCACGCGAAGGCGTCGTGCTCGTGGTCCATCGTGACCTCGGCGCCTGCGGGGAGCCAGGCCTGCCCGATGAACAGGACGAGCGCGTGCGGCAGCCGCACGAGCGCCTCGGCCTGGACCCGGGTGGGGGTCACCGACCACTCCTCGTCGAGCTCGCGCACGAGCGTCTCGACGGGGCTCTCGCCGACCTCGACGGCGCCGCCGGCCCCGAGTGCCCAGCGGCTCGGCCAGGTGGCGAGCCA
Source organism: uncultured Actinomycetes bacterium (assembly GCA_963821685.1). Taxonomy (GTDB): domain Bacteria; phylum Actinomycetota; class Thermoleophilia; order Solirubrobacterales; family Solirubrobacteraceae; genus F1-60-MAGs163. The sequence goes on from CAWGEW010000012.1 coordinate 188,142, forward strand.
CGCGGCCCGCCGGCCGGCGAGCCAGCGGCCGTCATCGTCGCGCACGACGCAGAGCGAGGCGATCGACGAGGACGCGTCGCCGTCCACCAGTCGCAGCGCCCAGCGCGCGGGCTGCAGATCGATCGTGAGCGAGCCGTCCTCGGCGATGCTGTGCCCGACCATCCGCCCAGCGAGCCCATCGTGGCTCGGCGAGCCGCGCTCGGCCAGTGCGGCGACGGCGGCGTCAGCGGCTGCCACGTGCTCCGACGGCGGCTCGTACGGCTCGTCACTCCAGCGCGCCGAGACCAGGTCGGGAGACCAGGGTCCGCGAGCGAGGAGGCCGGGCGCCGCAGTCATCTCAGCACAGGGTACGGTCCGCGCGATGGCCACGCGCACGCGCAGCAGCTGGGGCTGGGGCTTTGAGGACGCGGCGTTCACCGCCGAGCACGCGGCTGAAGCCGCGCCGGGCATGCGCGCGCTGCTCGGGTTCGACGCGGGCGAGCTCGAGGAGCCCGTCGCACTCGGGCAGGTGCAGCTGCCGGCGCCGCGGATCGAGCCGCCCGGTGGGGCACTCGCCGCGCTCTGCTCGCAGCAGCAGCGCGACCGCGCGACGCACGCCTACGGCAAGTCCTACCTCGACACCGTCCGCGGCTTCCGCGGCGTCTACGAGAACGTCCCGGACGTCGTCGCGCGGCCGCGCGACGAGGCGGATGTCGAGGCGCTGCTCGAGTGGGCGGCGGGCGCGGGCGTCGCGGTGATCCCCTACGGCGGCGGGACGAGCGTCGTCGGCGGCGTCGAGCCACGGATCCCCGCGCGCTTCAACGGTGCGCTGTCGCTCGACCTCGGTGCGCTCGACGGCCTGCTCGAGCTGGACGAGGTCTCGCGCGCGGCGCGGATCGGCGCGGGAGCGAGCGGCCCGCGCGTGGAGCAGCAGCTCGGCGCGCACGGGCTCACGATGCGCTTCTTCCCGCAGTCGTTCGAGCTCTCGACGCTCGGCGGCTGGGTCGCAACGCGCGCCGGCGGGCACTTCGCGACGAAGCTCACGCACATCGACGACCTCGTGGAGAGCGTCCGCGCGATCACGCCGGCCGGCGCGTGGGAGTCGCGGCGCCTGCCGGGCTCGGGCGCAGGCCCCTCGCCGGACCGGATGCTGCTCGGCTCCGAAGGCGCGCTCGGCGTGATCACGAGCGCGTGGGTGCGCGTGCAGCCCCGCCCCGAGCATCGTGCCTCGCGCGCCGTGCGCTACGACTCGTTCCTGCGTGGCGCCGAGGCGGTCCGCGCACTCGCGCAGTCCGGCCTGGACCCCTCGAACTGCCGCCTGATCGACGAGCTCGAGGCACTGCAGACGGGGGCGGGGGACGGGAGTCACGCACTGCTCGTGCTCGGCTTCGAGTCGACCGACCACGCCGTCGACGGGGACCTCGCCGAGGGCCTGCGGATCTGCCGCGAGCACGGCGGCGTCTGGGACGAGCCGGCCGGCGACGGCGGCGCGGTCGGCGCCTGGCGCGAGTCGTTCATCCGGCTGCCGTACCTGCGCGATCTGCTGATGCGCGTCGGCATCCTCGCCGACACGTTCGAGACCGCGATCACGTGGGAGCGCTTCCCGGCCTTCCACGCGTCGGTGCTCGGCGCTGTCCGCGAGGCGCTCGGCGAGCCGTGCCGCGTGACCTGCCGGTTCACGCACGTGTACCCCGACGGCCCGGCGCCCTACATCACCGTGATGGCCCCGGCACGACGCGGCGACGAGATCGCGCAGTGGCACGAGATGAAGCGGGCGGCCGGCGACGCGATCATCGCCGGCGGCGGCACGATCACCCATCACCACGCGGTCGGCCGCGATCACCGGCCCTGGTACGACGCGCAGCGCCCCGACGTGTTCGCCGCGGCACTGCGCGGGGCGAAGGCGGCGGTCGATCCCGCGGGCGTGATGAACCCTGGCGTCCTGGTCGACTGAGATGGTTGACGGCGTCTTGACAGCTACAGTGTGTGAGTGCATACTCACACCTCGATGAACCCCCCGACCGTCACACCCCAGCGCAAGCTCCAGACCGCCGAGGACCGGCGCGTCGATGTGCTGAACGCCGCGACGCAGGAGTTCGCGCGGCGTGGCTACTACGGCACGCCGACGACGGACATCGCCAGGACGGCGGGGATCTCACAGGCGTACCTGTTCCGGCTCTTCCCGACCAAGGAGGAGCTGTTCGTGGCGATCATCGAGCGGACCTACGCGAACGTCGTCGAGGCGTTCAAGCGCGCCGCTGCGCCGCACGTCGGCGACCCCGAGGCCACGCTCGCCGCGATCGGCGACAGCTACGACGACCTGCTGCAGAACAGCGACGTCCTGCTGTGCCAGCTGCACGGCTACGCGGCGTGCCAGGAGCCGGCGATTCGCACCGCCGTCCGGCTCGGCTACAAGCAGCTCGTCGAGCTCGTGCAGCAGCTCAGCGGAGCGCCGGACGACGAGATCCAGCGCTTCTTCGCCAAGGGCATGCTGCTCAACGCCGTCGCCGCCATGGGCGCACACGAGCTCGATGAGCCGTGGGCCCACGCGCTGATGCACGAGCAGGACTGCTGAGGGGGATGGAGATGCATGCCGTTCCCCCGATCTTCGTAGGACAAGCAGTGAGTGACCAATCGCACTCAGTGTGTGATCGCTCACAACCAAGATCCACCCCCATCACCCTCTCCACCCTCACCCGGAGGACCCCATGACACCCGCCACCCGCGGGCGTGCCGGCTGGACGTTCGTCGTCACGTCGATCGCGCTCTTCATGGTCACGCTCGACAACCTCGTCGTGTCCACCGCCCTGCCTGTCATCCGCGTCGATCTCGGCGCGAACATCGAGTCCCTGCAGTGGACCGTCAACGCGTACACGCTCGCCTACGCGGTCTTCCTGCTCACGGGCGCAGCGCTCGGCGACCGCTTCGGCCGCCGGCGCGTGTTCATGATCGGCGTCGGGCTGTTCGCCACCGCATCCGCGGCCGCGGCGCTCGCGCCGACGACCGACGCGCTGATCGTCGCCCGCGCCATCCAGGGCGTCGGCGCGGCGTTCGTCACGCCGCTCTCGCTGACGCTCCTGTCGGACGCCGTGCCGGAGCACCGGCGCGGCCTGGCGATCGGTGCCTGGTCCGGCGTCGCCGGCCTCGGCGTCGCGCTCGGCCCCGTGATCGGCGGCGCGATCGTCGACGGCCTGTCGTGGCACTGGATCTTCTGGGTCAACGTGCCGATCGCGCTCGCGCTGATCCCGCTCGCCGGGCGCGTGCTCGCCGAGAGCCGCGGCCCCAACAGCGCGCTGGACCCGCGCGGGCTGGTGCTCGCCGGCACCGGCCTGATGGGGCTCACGTACGGGATCGTGCGTGCCGACGCGCTCGGCTGGACCAGCCCGGTCGTGCTCGGCGCGATGGGCGTCGGCATCGTGCTGCTCGGCCTGTTCCTCTTCTGGGAGGGACGCGCCCCGGAGCCGATGCTGCCGCTGCGCTTCTTCCGCAACCGCACGTTCTCGGCGACGAACTTCGTGTCGTTCGCGATGTTCTTCGGCGTGTTCGGCTCGATCTTCTTCCTCTCGCAGTTCTTCCAGACCGCTGAGGGGATGACACCGCTCGAGTCGGGCATCCGCATCCTGCCGTGGACCCTGATGCCGATCTTCGTCGCGCCGATCGCCGGCATCCTGAGCGACCGGATCGGGGCGCGGCCGCTGATGGCGACCGGTCTCGCGCTGCAGTCGTTCGCGATCTTCTGGCTCGCTGCCGTCTCCGAGGTCGGCGTCGCGTACACGACGCTGCTGCCGGCGTTCGTCGCCGGCGGTGCCGGCATGGCGCTCGTGTTCGCGCCGTCTGCGAACGCGGTGCTCGGCTCGGTCAAGCCCGAGCGAGGTCGGCCAGGCCTCGGGTGCGACGAACACGATCCGCGAGCTCGGCGGCGTCCTCGGCGTCGCGGTGCTGGCGACCGTGTTCTCGAGCGCCGGCGGCTACGCCTCACCGCAGCAGTTCGTCGACGGGATGACGGCTGCGCTGCCGGTCGGCGCGGCGGTGCTCGCGATCGGTGCGCTCGTCGCACTGCTGGTGCCCGGCATCGAGCGTCCGGCCAAGGCCGCGGCCTCCACGCCGCGCTCCACGGCCGGCGAGCCGCACGCCGCCACGTGATCTGAACTCAGGGACCGCACACTGGAATCACGGGCCGGAGGGCCGCTACCCTCCGGCCCGTGAGCCAGTTCGCGGCGAAGAATCTCGGGGCGATCAAGGCGGCGGTCGATGCGCACAACGCGACCTGTCCCGTCCCGGCCAACGCGATCCTGCTGAACCCGGTCGACCACGCACTGTTCGACTTCGACGAGCTCTGGGGCCTGCCGGTCCTGGCCGACGAGCGCGTGCCGACCAAGCGCGTGCGGATCCAGTGCGACGGGTCGGCGTTCGGCATCGAGGACGAGCTCGCCGAAGCGGTCTCACGCGAGCAGCCGGTCGAGATCCCCGTCGTCGTGCCCGTCGGCCCGGGCCGCGAGGACGACGGTCCTCAGACGACCTGAAGCTCGCGCCCGAAGGCCTGGGCGAACAGCTCGGTCTCACGCGAGGCCGCCCAGCGCGGCACGAGCGCCTCGCCGTCGGCGACGAGCTCGAGCCGGACCGCGCGCCTTGCCGCTCGGCGGTCACGTGCACTTCGCGCACAGCCTGGTCGCGGCTGCGCTCGACGTCCTCGGCCAGGCGCAGCAGGACGGCGCAGCGGTTCAGCAGCGCGGCGTCGCCGTCGCGCATCAGCGCCGCGAACGGGCCGGGGTCGGGCATGCCCTTGCGGTGGTAGCGGACGGTCTGCCCGATCAGCGCCACCTCGCGCGGGCTGAACCCGGGCAGGCCGGCGCTGAGGATCAGGTAGCGCGAGTGCTTGTGGTGGTCGTCGTAGTCGACGGCGACGCCGACGTCGTGCAGCAGGCAGGCGGCCGCCGAGCAGCTCGCGCTCGACGGGGTCGCCGGGATGCAGGCCGGCGGCCGCGAGCTCGTCGAACAGGTTCAGCGCCAGCGACGCGACGTGGCGCGTGTGCGCCGCGTGCGGGTCGAACTGCGCCGCGAGGTTCACCACGCTGGCGCTGCGCACGTCGTCGAACAGCGGCTCGGGCCGGTCGTCGAGCGCACGCGCGAAGAAGATCCCCTCGCGCAGACCCGCCTCGGTCGCCTCGATCGCGTCGAAGCCCCCCGACTCGAGCACCTGCTGGACGACGACGCGCGCCGGCGAGCGCGATGTCGCCGCGCACCGGCTTGATGCCCGGGACGCGGCGGCGCTCGGCGACGGTCTGGCTCGCCAGGCGATCGACGAGATCGTCCAGCGCGGCGCGCTCGACGCGGTAGCCCTGCACGCCGAACTCGGGGACGCCGAGCGCGCGCTGCAGCGCCGCGGCGAGGTTGCGGATCGTGCCGCCGAGCCCGACCAGCCGCTCGGCATCCTGCAGCCAGGTGGCGCGCTCGAGCTTGCGCGCGACGTGCTCGCGCAGTCGCGCGATCTGCTTGTTCGTGGCAGGCCCGTCGTCGGGCAGGAAGCGCTCGGTCATGCGGACCGCGCCGAGGCGCCATGAGTCGAGGTCGGTCGCCAGGCGCTCGCGCACGCGCACGAGCTGCAGCGAGCCGCCGCCGACGTCGAGCACGGCGCCGTCGTGCAGGTCGGTCGAGTTGATCGCCGCGAGGTAGCCGTAGCGGGCCTCCTCCTCGCGCGACAGGACGCGGATCGCGAGGCCGCTCGCCTCGCGCGCCCGCGCAAGGAAGTCCTCCGAGTTGCTCGCCTCGCGGATCGCGCTCGTGGCGACGACGTCGACCTCGTCGGCGGTCAGCCCGGCCGCATCGCAGAAGTGGGCGAACACCTCGATCGCGGCGCTCGCGCGCGCCATCCCGTCCTCGCCGAGCGCCCCGGTCTCGTCAACGCCCGCGCCGATGCGGACGGGCTCGTAGATCTCGTCGGTCCGCTTCCACCAGCCGCCGAGCGCGCCCGGCATCTCGTGGTGGATCTCGAAGACGACGAGGCGGAAGGAGTTCGACCCGAGGTCGACGACCGCCAGCCGGTCAGGCGACACGTTCGATGAGCTCGATCCGGTAGCCGTCGGGGTCACGCACGAAGCACAGGCGCGGGCCGTTCTCGCTGACCGTGTAGGGCGGCTTCTCCGGCTCGATGCCCTGCTCGCGCAGGCGCTCGAGCGTCGTGTCGAGGTCCTCGGCGGAGATCGCGATGTGGTTGTAGCCGGTGCCCAGCTCGTAGCTGTCGACGCCGAAGTTGTAGGTCAGCTCCAGCCGCGGGCCGTCGCCGGGCAGGCCCATGAAGACGTTGATCGCCTCGTCGCGGATCGGCATCCGGCCGATCTCCTCGAACCCGAGTGCCGCGTAGAACGCGACCGAGCGGTCGATGTCGCCGATGCGGTAGCAGGTGTGGATGAGCTCGGACATACGCCGCAGGGTATACCCGCCTGAGCGGCGTGCCGTAGCCTGATCGCATGATCGTCGAACGCTCGCTGCTGCCGGACTTCCTCACCAACACCTACCTCGTCGGCAGCCCGGCGGGCCGGCCTTCTTCGTCGACGCGGGCGGGCCGGTCGCGCCGCTGATCGAGGTCGCCGAGCGCGAAGGCCTGACGCCGACGCACGTGCTTCTGACCCACCACCACTACGACCACGTGGTCGCCCTGCGGAGAGCTGCTGGAGCGCTGGCCCGGGATGGAGGTCCTGATCCATCCCGCCGAGCGCGAGCTCGTGCCGCAGGCGACCGGCGACCTGATCCCGGGTGAGACCGTGACGATCGGCGACGCCGCAGATCGAGGTGCTGCACACGCCCGGGCCACACCGCCGGCATGGTCGCGCTGCTCGTCGACGGGCAGGTGTTCACCGGCGACACGCTCTTCAAGGGCTCGGTCGGCGGCGTGCGCGCTCCCGGCAGCACGAGCTACGAGGACCTGAAGGAGTCGATCATGGGCACGCTCGTCGCGCTGCCGCCCGAGACGATCGTGCGCCCCGGGCACACCGACCCGACGACGATCGGCGACGAGCTCGAGAACAACGCCTTCATCCGCGTCTGGCGCGGGCTGGACCCCGAGGGCGACGAGCAGTGCACGGCGCTCGGCGACCCCGCGACGCTGGTGCTGTTCGGCGATGACTACGACGGCGGGCACAAGGCCTGGGTCCGCTGGCCCGACGGCCGCGACGACATCGTCCCCGGCTCGCAGGTCCAGCGCCAGAGCTGACCGGAGCGCTCGTGCCTGATCCCGAGGAGCACGAGCAGCCCGACACCGGCGAGCCCGTCGAGGACGACGAGGCGCTCGGCGGCCGGCTGCGGCGCACCGCCGCGATCGGCCGGCTCGCCGCGACCGAGGCGGCGAAGTACGCCGCCACGTCGGCGGTCAATCTCGGGCGCACGCCCGACGACGCGGCCGACGCGCTCGGGCGCCGGCAGGTCGATGCGGCGCGCCAGATCGTGCGCGTGCTCGGGTCGATGAAGGGCGTCGCGATGAAGGCCGGCCAGATGCTCTCGGTCGTCGACCTCGAGGCGGTCCCGCCGGCCTACCGCGACGAGGTGCGGGCGACGCTGGCCGAGCTGCGCGACTCGGCGCCGAGCGTCGCGTTCGCCGACATGAAGCGCGTGATGGAGCGCGAGTACGGCGAGCGCCTCGACCGCGTGTTCGAGACGTTCGACGAGGAGCCGGTCGCCGCCGCCTCGATCGGGCAGGTCTACCGCGCGACCCTGGAGGACGGGCGCGCGGTCGCCGTGAAGGTGCAGTACCCCGGCATCGCGGCGGCGGTGCGGGCGGACCTGCAGAACCTCGTGCCGATGCTGCGGATCGCCAAGCAGATCGCGCCGAACCTCGACGTTCAGGACCTCGCCGACGAGGTGCGTGAGCGCATCCACGAGGAGCTCGACTATGAGCTCGAGGCGGAGAACACGCGCGCCGTCGCGCGGGCGCATCGCGGCCACCCGTTCATCGTGATCCCGGACGTCGTGATGGACCTGTGCCGGCCGCGCGTGATCGTCATGGACTTCATCGACGGTGTCTCGCACGAGCAGATCGCGCTGCGCGACCAGGCCACGCGCGACCGCGTCGCCGAGATGATCTTCCGCTTCTACTTCGGCGCGATGTACCGCCACCACGCCTTTTCCGGCGACCCGCATCCCGGGAACTCGCTGCTGCTCGCCGACGGGCGGATGGCGTTCCTGGACTTCGGCCTGTTCAAGCGCATCTCAGCGGCGGCGGCCGAGCGCGAGCTCGAGATCCAGCGGCTCGGCGTCGAGGGCCGCGGCGAGGAGATGATCGAGCGGATGCGCGCGGCCGGGATGCTGCCCGCGAACGTGCGCGCGACGCCCGAGGCGATCCTCGACCAGTTCCGCCGCTACACGTGGTGGTTCACTGACGACGAGCAGCTCGAGCTCGATCCCGGAATGGCGACGCGCATCGTGCTCGAGTTCTCCGATCCGATGAACCGAGCGTTCCACGAGGTTCGCCGCGAGACGCTCCCCGCCGAGCATCTCTTCGGGCGACGGCTGGAGATGATGACGCTCGCGGTGATGAGCCAGCTGCGGCCGCGCGGCAACTGGTACCGGATCGCGCGCGAATGGCTGTACGGGGACGCGCCGCAGACCGAGCTCGGCGAGCTCGAAGCGGCGTACTACGCCGGCCGGCGATGACCGGCGGCATCGAGCCGAGCCCGCCCGCACGCGAGGCGCGCAGGATCCGCCGCCGTGGTCCGGGCCCGCAAGTGCGCCTGGCGATGCTGGTGCTGGCGCTCGCGTCGCTGTTCATCGTGCTCGCGGTGTCCGGCTCGCTGTCGCCGGAGGCGGTCAGCGACCGCGTCGACGAGTTCGGCTGGGCCGGCCCGATCGTGTTCATCCTGGTCTCGGTGCTGCTGACCTGCGCGATGTTTCCCGGGCCGCTGCTCGCGGGCGCCGCGGGACTGCTGTTCGGTACCGCGCTCGGGATGCCGATCGCGCTGCTTTCCGCGGTGCTCGGCGCGTCGCTGGCGTGCGCGATCGGGCGCTTCGTCGCCGGCGACGCGGTCCAGGAGCTCGGCGGGCCGCGCATCACCGCGCTGGCGGTCTGGGTCGGGCGCCGTGGCTTCAGCTCGGTCCTGTACGCGCGGATCGCGCCGCTGATGCCCTACAACGTCGTCAACTACGCCTGCGGCCTCACGACGATCCCGATCGCCGTCTTCGCCTCGGCGACGGCGATCGGCACTGCGCCGCGCTGCTTCGCCTACGTCGCGCTCGGCGGATCGTTCGGCGATCTCTCGAGCCCCGTCGCGATCATCGCGATCGGAATCATCGTGACGATGGGCGTCATCGGGCTGATCCTGCTGCGCCGCGACCTGCTGCGCGAACGGGCCAAGGGAACGGCCCCCTGGCAGGCTCGCCGAAGCGCTAGCTCGCGTCGTCGTCGCGCCGTGCCGGCTCGCCGTGCGAGGACCGGCCCGCGTCCTCGAGGACCTGGACCTGGAACATGCTCGTCGTCCCCGGCCTGCCACTCGGGCAGGCCGGCGGTGATGCCGACGCGCTGCCCGACGGTGCACCAGCCGAGCTCGACGACGCGGCGCGCGGCGTCCGAGATCAGCTCCTCGGTGACCTCGTGCCGGCGCATCGACGCGGCGCGCACACCCCACATCAGCCCGCAGCGGCGGACCGTCTCCTTGCCGGGGGAGAGCGCGAGGATCGGCACCGTCGGACGGTGCGCGGAGACGAGCCGGGCCGAGCGCCCGGAGAGCGTCGGGACGACGATCGCGTCGAGCTCGAGCTCGCGGGCGGCCTCGACGACGCTGTGCGCGATCGTGTAGCCCGGGTCGCGTCCGGTGCGGCGCACGCGGTGCTCGTTCCAGCGCGAGTACGGCGCCTCGCGCTCGGTCGTGCGTGCGATCGAGTCCATCATCGCGACCGCCTCGACCGGGTATGCGCCGACGGCCGTCTCCTGCGAGAGCATCACCGCGTCGGTGCCGTCGAGGATCGCGTTGGCGACGTCGGCGACCTCGGCGCGCGTCGGGCGCGCGCTGCGGATCATCGAGTCGAGCATCTGCGTCGCGGTGATCGAGATGCGCGCGTGCTCGCCGGCCAGGCGCAGCAGGCGCTTCTGCACGAGCGGCACCTCCTGGATCGGCAGCTCGATCCCGAGGTCGCCGCGCGCGACCATGATCCCGTCGCTGACGCGGATCACGTCCTCGGCGCGGGCGACGGCCTGCGGCTTCTCGATCTTGGCGATCAGCGGGATGCGCGTGTGCTCGCGCACGAACAGCACGTCCTCGGGCCGGCGCACGAAGCTCAGCGCGACGAGGTCGACGCCGATGCTCATGCCGGCGGCGAGGTGGACGAGGTCCTCCTCGGGGACCGCGGGCAGGTCCTCGGCGCCGCCGGGGATGTTCAGGCCCTGGCGTGAGGCGACGACGCCGCCGAGCTCGACCTGGCAGTCGAACTCGCCGTCGTCCGCGCGCACCGCGGTCACGCGCAGGCGCACCGACCCGTCAGCGAGGTAGACCGACTCGCCGGGCTCGAGCGCCGCGGCGAGCCCGGGCCAGCTCACGGTCAGGCGCTCCGCCGTGCCGGTCTCCTTGCCCTCGACGTCCGTGATGAAGGTGACGGCGGTGCCGCCGTGCAGGATCGCCTTGTCGCCTTCGACCGGGCCGATGCGGATCTTCGGGCCCGGCAGGTCCTGCAGGATCGCGACCGGGCGGCCGACGCGACCGGACGCCTCGCGGACCAGACGGGCGGTCTCGGCGTGCTCCTCGTGGGAGCCGTGACTGAAGTTCAGCCGCGCGACATCCATGCCCGCTTCGACCAGGCGCGCGAGCACTTCCGGGTCCCGCGTGGCGGGTCCGATCGTCGCGACGATCTTCGTGCGGCGCTCCATGGGCACGCGGTGACGGTACCGTCCCGGCCGCGGTGCCGCTGCTCACCTCCCTCGGACTCGTCTCGCTCGCGCTCGCCGCACTGTCCGGTTGGGTCGTCCTCGCGATCACCGAGCGGCCCGAATGGTTCCGCTCTCACGGCATTCCCGCGCCCGCCCGCTTCCGTCAGACGCACCTCGACTGGGTGATGATGGGACTGATCCTGATCGCCGTCCAGACGGTCGCCCCCGGCATGCCCGACTGGATCCGCGCGTGCATCGCGTTCGGGACGGTCGTCAACCCGCTGCTGTTCATCCCGCTCGCGTGGGGCGTGGCCGCGAAGTCGAACCCGCTCTACATCGGCGTGACGATCGTCTCGTTCCTCGCGCTCAGCATCGGCCTGCCTGCGCTGGCGATCTGGGCTATCTAATCTCGCCCTCGAAAGGGCCGGCGGGCGCGAAGCGCACGCCGGATGGGTGTCCCAGCGGCCTCAGGCCATCTTGGAAGCCGTTGCCTTCTCCAGGTGCTCCGACGCGCGGGCCCATCGCCTCGCCCAGTGCCATCAGCGCCGACAGCGGGCGGATCATCACGGTGAACTCGCTGACGAGGCCGTCGTCGCCGAACACGAGGTGGTCGAGGCCCTCGAGCTCCTTGCCGTTGACGTTCGCGCGGAAGATCAGCGCGTGCGTGCCCTCGCCCTCCAGCTCATCGACGTAGCGGAAGTCCTCGAACACCTGGAACAGGTTCCAGAACAGCTCGGTGACCGCCTCGCGGCCCGCGAACGGCTTGAAGGCGACGGGGGAGTAGAGGCGCACGTCGGGGGCCAGGCAGGCGACCATGGCTTCCTGGTCACGGGCTTCGACGGCGGCGCGGAAGGGATGCATCGCCGGGACGCTCGCAGCCGCGGGCGCGGTGGTCAAGCGGGCGTCAGCCCGACGAACTGCCCGTCCTGCAGGACCACCTCGCCGTCGGCGGTCAGGCGTCCGCCGTCGCGCAGGTCGCAGATCATGTCCCAGTGCAGCGCGCTCTCGTTGCGGCCGCGCGTCTCCGGATACGAGCGCCCGAGCGCGAGGTGCACCGTGCCGCCGATCTTCTCGTCGAACAGGATCGCGCCGACCGGCCGCTGGATGCCGAAGTTCGTCCCGATGCCGATCTCGCCGAGGCGGCGGGCGCCCTCGTCGGTCGCGATCGCGTGCAGCAGGTAGTCCTGGCCGGACGCTGCGCGCGCCTGCACGACCTCGCCGTCCTTGAACGTCAGCTCCACGCCGTCGACGCTCGACGCCCGCCGGGGACGAGCGGATGCTGAACCTGATCCGCCCGTTGGCCGACGTCTCGTGCGGGCCGGTGAAGACCTCGCCGCTGGGCATGTTGCGCTGGCCGTCCGAGTTGACCCAGATGCGTCCCTTGACGTTCAGCGTGAGGTCGGTGCCGTCGGCCTCGATGCGCAGCTCCTGCGCGTCGCGCAGCCGCGCGATCAGCGACTCCTGGAACAGCGCGAGGCCGTACCAGGCGCGGACCGGGTCGGGCTGGTCGAGGAACATCGCGCGACGCACGAACGCGGCGAAGTCGTGCAGCTCCATCCCGGCGGCGGCCGCACCGGCGGGCGTCGGCCAGAGCGTCGAGCACCAGCGCTTCTTCAGCGTGCGCTCGCGCACCGGCCGGCGCGCGCGGGCGACGCGGGCCATCTTGCCGGGGTCGACGCCGGCAAGCTCCTTCGGGTCGTAGGGCGCCTGGATGCCGAGCACCGAGTTGAGCGTCTTCGCCTCGGCCATCGCGAGGTCCTCGAAGTCGTCGAGGTGGATGTCACGCGCGTGCGCGTAGAAGCCCTGCGACTGGCCGGGCAGCTCGACGTCGAAGCGCACCCAGGCCTCGCGCTCGAGGATCGCCCGCTGGAGCTCGAGCAGCAGCGGCGTCGCGAGCAGGCTCGAGCGCACGACGATGTTCTCGCCGGCCTGCACGTCGAGGCAGTAGCCCGCCAGCAGATCCGCCATCGGCGCCGCGTCGAGCACCTCGGCGACGACGGCGTGCGCCTCCTCGGTGGTCCGGCCAGCGGTCATGGGGCCTCCACGTCGGGGAACCACTCGGCGCAGTGCTCGCGCAGCGCGCCGCGCACGAAGGCGCGCTCGTCCGTGCCGGCCGCGCGCAGGCGCAGCAGCAGGTCCTTCTGCCCGGCGGTCGTCACGCCGCTGATCGTCCAGCTGACCGCGAGGCGCTCGAACAGGAACTCGACCGCGCGGTGCCAGGCGTCCTCCTGCGAGAGCGCGTTGCCGTGCAGGACCTCGGCGTACTGCGCGCGGGTCTTCGGCGTCAGGACGCAGCGCAGCGTCAGCACGTCGCCGCCGGCGCTCGCGTAGTCCGCCGTCGGGGCGTCCGGCAGCGGCGCCGGAGCCTCCGGCGCACGCTCGCGGCGGCGGGAGCGTTTGCCCACGTCAGTGGCCGCCGCTCGCTACGTCGTCGCCGCGGCGGTCTCGAGCTGGCCGCGCACGTCGCCCGTGAGCGGATCGGTGTGGCCGGGCCACGCTGCGGCGGGCTCCATCGCCGCGAGCTTGAGCATCGACGCGCGCGCCTGCTCGGTGTCCCAGTTGAACGCGGCGTGCGGGACGCGCGGCTTGCCCTTGAGGCCCGTCTGCGGGTCGAGCGTGTAGAAGCAGTCGCTGACGAGCGCGAGGCGGTCGGACTCGCGCCAGAGGCCGATCAGCCCGGGCGCGTGGCCGGGCAGGTGGATGACCTTGAAGCCGGCGATCTCGTCGCCCTCGTCGAGCGTCTGCGAGATCGTGACACCGCCGCCGTCCCAGGTCGGGAGCAGGCGCGGCAGCAGCAGCCTGCCGATCGGGTTGAGCCGCTCGAAGTGGAAGTAGTGCGCGCCGCCGTCGCCCTCGGCGTCGTCCTTCTCGGCCGAGTGGCACAGCACCGGGACGCCGAGCAGCGGCGCGACGCCGCGGTGGTCGGCGTGGCCGTGGCCGAGCACGACGCGCGTGATCCCGCCGAGCTGCGCGCCTGCCGCGCGCACCGGGTTCACCATCGCGCGCACGCCCGCGTCGAACAGCATCACGCCGTCGCCGTCCTTGACGAGGTAGACGTTCATCGTCTTGCCGGGGAAGCCGCCGCGCACGAGCCAGACGCCGTCGGCGATCTGGTCGGGGCCGCTGGAGCCGAGCTTCGCGCCGACCTTCGTCTTCGTGTTGAAGGCCCGCTTCATCGCCTGCTCCTGCTTGGAGCCGTCCGGCGGCATCAGGCCGATCTGGCGCGCCACGGTCATGCCGTCGATGTAGGCGTTGTTCTCGACGATCAGCCCGTCGCGCACGATCACGACGTCGGTGCCCTCGATGAACACACCCGCGCCGTTGGGCTCGACGCCCTGGAACGCCGCGCCGGTGAACGTGCCGCGGGCCTCCCAGCGGAACGCCGCGCGATCGTCCTGGATCGTCCGCTCGATCACCTCGAAGACCGCATCCGGGAACGGGCTGAGCATCCCGGTCAGAAACTCGCGCACACCGTCGGGCGCCGTCGTGTCGACCTGGCCGCGCACGTTCTCGCGGCCGCCCGGCTTCCACATCGCGACCGCCGCCTCAACGTCGTGGGCTGCGATCGCGTCGAAGTAGGCGTCGGCGACGCGCGCGGTCTCCTCGGCGTCGATCTCGCCCTCGATGATGCTTCTCGGCTGCACGTCGGTCATGCCTGGCTCCTCGTCGGCGGTCGTCTCCGGCGCAGGCTACCGCTAGGTTGGGGCTCGATGCCGGAGCCCACACGCAAGCGCGAGCTCGGCCGCGGCGAGCGCGTGCTGCCGGGCGTCTGGCGACTGCGCCTGCCGCTGCCGTGGCCGGGCGTCCCGCACTGCAACGCATGGGCGATCGCGGCCGGTGACGGGATCGTCCTGATCGACACCGGAATGCACGAGCCGGGCTCGTTCGCGCACCTGGAACGCGCGCTGGGGCAGGTGAACCTGCGGGTCGACAACGTGAAGCTGCTCGTCTGCACGCACGCGCACGCCGACCACTACGGGCAGGCCGCGACGATCATCGAGCGCACGGGCTGCGAGCTCTGGATGCACCCCAACCACGAGCACATGACGGCCGCCGCGCAGGATCCCGACGCCGCGCTCGAGCGGCGCATCGAGATCGCGCGGCAGAGCGGCGTCCCGGACGCGCCGCTGCGCGCCTACCAGGAGTCGCGCAAGGGCCAGGGCTTCGGCATCGCCGGGATCGTCCAGCCCGACCGCGACCTGCTCCCGGGCGTCGAGATCAACACGGACCTCGGCACGTTCCAGGTGATCGAGACGCCGGGCCACGCCCCGTCGCACGTCTGCCTCTACCAGGAGGACCGCCGGATCCTGATCTCCGGCGATCACCTGCTCGGCCGTGTCTCGATCTACTTCGACTACGGCTGGAGCCCCGACCCGGCCGGTGAGTTCCTCGACTCGCTGAACAAGGTCGAGGACCTCGACATGCGGCTGTGCCTCGCCGGTCACGCGCGGCCGTTCACCGACGTGCAGGCGCACATCACCGCCAACCGCGTGATCGTGGCCGAGCGCCTCGAAGGCTGCCTGCGCGTGCTCGGCGAGCGCGGTCCGATCACGGCGTTCGACGCCGTCCCGCTCGTCTACGGCGACGCGATCACGCCGGCGAACGCGAACTGGTGGCTGAGCGAGACGCTCTGCTACCTCACGCACCTCGAGGTCGCGGGCCGGGCGCAGCGGGTCGAGGCGGAGTCCGACGGGCGAGCCCGAGCGCTGGACGCTCGCCCCCTAACCTTTCAGCTTCCGTGCGCATCGACGAGATCCTGCGGGGCAGCGAGGAGCCGGTCTTCTCGTTCGAGTTCTTCCCGCCCAAGACGCCCGCCGGCGAGCAGAACCTCGAGGAGTCCCTGCGCGCGCTCGGTCCGCTCGACCCCGCCTACGTATCGGTCACCTACGGCGCCGGCGGGTCGACCCGCGGCAAGACGATCGACATCGTCTCGCGGATCAGCGGCGGACTACGGGCTCGAGGCGATGGCGCACCTGACCTGCGTCAACGCCACGGTCGACGAACTGCGCGCGACGCTCGACCAGATGCGCGACGCCGGGATCGACAACGTCCTCGCGCTCCGCGGCGACCCGCCGCAGGGCCAGGAGCGCTGGACGAAGACCGACGGCGGCCTGGAGTACTCGCACGAGCTCGTCAGCATCATCCGCGACGAGTACGAGTTCGCGATCGGCGGCGCCGCCTTCCCCGAGACGCACATCCACGCGACCTCCGCCGAGGACGACCTGCGCTTCCTCAAGGCCAAGGTCGACGCGGGCGCGCAGTTCCTGATCACGCAGATGTTCTTCGACAACCGCTTCTACTTCGACTTCGTCGAGCGCGCGCGGGCGATCGGCATCGACGTCCCGATCATTCCCGGCGTGATGCCGATCCTCAGCCTCGACGGGATCAAGCGGATGACCGAGCTGTCGGCCGCCGCTCTGCCGGACGGCCTCGAGCGGGAACTCGAGGCACGCCGGGGCGACGACGAGGCGGTCGCCGAGTTCGGGGTCGCATACGCCACGCTCCAGTGCGCCGAGCTGCTCGCGGCCGGGGCGCCGGGCATCCACTTCATCACGCTGAATCGCTCGCCCGCGACGCGCGCGATCCTCAGCGCGCTGAAGCTGTCGCGGCCGTGGGCGGGCGTGCCCGCCGAGCGCGCGTAGGCTTCCACTCGTGTCCGACATGTGGGACAGCGTCGCGGGGGCCTGGGAGCGCAACGCAGACCTCGTCGATGTGCACATGGCGCCCGCGACCGTTGCGCTGCTCGACGCGGCGCAGATCGGCTCCGGCGATGCCGTACTGGACGTCGCCGCCGGTCCCGGCGGTGCGGGGATCGCGGCGGCCGCGCGCGTCGGTGCTTCCGGCCGCGTCGTGCTCGCCGACGTCGCACCGGCGATGGTGGAGGCGGCCGCGCGGCGCTCAGCGGCGCTCGCGCAGGTCACCACGCTGGTCTGCGATGAGGCGAGCATCGACGCGCCCGACGCGAGCTTCGACGCGGTCATCTGCCGCCATGGGCTGATGTTCGTGGAAGAGCCTGCCGATGCGGTGCGCGAGGCGGCGCGGGTCCTGCGCCCGGACGGTCGCTACGCGGCGATCACCTGGGACAGCCGTGCGTCGAACCCGTGGCTCGGCCTGATCCTCGACGCGGTGGGGGAGCAGTTCGGCGTGCCGTTCCCGCCGCCGCACATTCCCGGGCCGTTCGCACTCGACGACCCAGCGCAGGCTGGCCGCCGTTCTCACCGCGGGCGGATTGGCCGGCGTCGAGGTGGTGCGGGTCGCGACGCCGATGCGCTCGGCGTCGCTCGACGCGTGGTGGGACCTGGTGCCCGAGCTCGCCGGGCCGCTCGCGCTCGCGCTGGCGGGCATGGACGACGATGTCCGCGAGGCGATCCGCGCGCGGTCGCTCGAGTCCGGCGCGGCCGCGGCTCGCGCAGGCGACGACGGCGTCGAGCTGGCGGGCTCCGTGCTCGTCGCCTCGGGCCGGCGGTCGGCGTAGCTCGTCAGAGCTGTGCGTAGCTGGTCGTAGCTGCGCAAACCTGCATATTCCTCGATCTGACCTTGAGAGTCTGGTTTTCCGCCGTGTTTCTGGCGCGCAGACCCCGAAAATGCGGTCAATTGCGCATTGCGTCAGTAACTGACGCGGCGTAGGGTCGATGGTGCGCTGAGAGCGCCCGACGGCATGGGGGGACTGTGGCCGTTCGGGTGACCAGATCGCAGATTCCGCTGTCCGGCGACCGCCGCTGGGCGTCGCGGCACATCCCCCATCCCAGCGGTATGAGGAAGGCACGTGGACAGATGGTGTTCAACGTCAGCATCCCGCACGAGTCCCACACGACGCCCGCACAGCTCGATGTCCTGACGCGGCTCGGGCAGCACGTGATCTCCAGGGACGGCGAGCGCGGCCGCTACCTGCCGGTGCAGGTCGGAGAGACGCTGCTGACGACCCTGAACGCGCGCAACGAGGCGCAGGCACGGCGCACCGTCGCCGAGGCCGTCGGACGCGACCCCGCCGACCTCGTCGCGACGTCGCGCGACGTTCCGGACCTCGCGCCGATGGTCGCCCGCGTCACTGCCGCAGAGCGCGAACTGCGGCGCAGCGCGGCTAGGCGCGCTCGTCGACCTCAGTGATCTCGAGGCGCTGAGCGACCGCCGGCTGCCCATCGCGGCGCGTCCAGCTGACGTCGACCGAGTCGTCCTGCCGGTAGGTCCCGACGCCCCAGGCGCCGAGGAACCAGCGACGGCCGCTGACCTTGTCCTTGCGCAGCACCTTCGGAAACACCAGCGCGCCGTCGCGCACCTGGTAATCGGCGCCCGCCTCCTGCCTGACCCCGTTGAGGTAGACGATGAATGGGGAGCGCACATCGCTCGGGAGGGGGACAACGGACCTCGGCACCGTCGGGGATGATCACACGTCGATGCCCGAGCCCACTCCCGTCCCCGATCGTCCGCGTCCTCAACCAGGACGTCGCGCGCTACCACCGCTGGTGCACGCCGTCGATCCTCGAGGACCAGGAACGCGTCGTCGACTTCTACGCCTCGGACGTGTCGATCTCGGCCGGCTTCTTCGGCACGCTCGTCGATCACACGGGCGTGTTCGGCGAGGCCGAGCGCTTCGCGGCGCAGGCCCAGGGAGCCGACCGGACGATGTTCTCGGTGCACGGAACGACCGGCTCGAACTGGATCGTGCTGCGGATGCTCGCGCTCGAGCGCTCGGACGCGCTCGTCCTGGTCGCGCGCAACATCCACCACTCGATCATGAACGGGCTGAAGGCGTTCGGGCTCGACTTCCGCTTCCTCCCGACGCCCTACGAGCCGCGCTTCGAGGCGCTGCTGCCGCCGAGCGTCGAGGAGATCCGCGAGGGGCTGCGCCGCTACCCCGAGGCGCTCGCGGTGATCTTCACCAGCCCGACGTACGAGGGCCTGGCGGCGAACACGCGCGCGATCGCCGACGCCGTCCACGACGCGTCGCGCACGGCGATGGTGATCGTCGACGAGGCCTGGGGCGGGCACCTGCACTTCCACGACGAGCTGCCGGCGAGCGCGATGGAGTCGGGCGCCGACATCGCCGTGCAGTCGACCCACAAGCTGGCCGGCGGGCTGCAGCAGACCGGCCTGATCCACTGGCGGAGCAGCGCGTCGACTCCGAGCTGATGGAGGAGGCCTACCGCGAGTACGTCACGACCTCGCCGAGCTACCACCTGCTCGCGAGCGCGGACGCCGCAGTGCGCACGCTCGTCGCGCACGGGGCAGCAGGCGCTGGGGACGTCGATCGAGCGCACGCGCGAGCTGAAGGCCGCGCTGCGCGAGCAGCTCCCCGACCTGGAGATGCTCGACGACCGCGCCTGGCTCACGCGCATGACCGATCACATCGCCGGCACCGACCTCGTCAAGACGACGGTCGGCCTGGCGCGCTACGAGCTGTCCGGGCTACGACGTCGCGCAGGCGCTGATCGAGCGCGGGATCATCGTCGAGAAGGCCGGTGTCAACACGCTGACGCTGATCACGACGTTCCAGCTCGCGGCGGCCGCGGTGCCGGAGACGGTCGCGGCACTCGTCGACATCCTCGGCCCGCGCGTGCGGCCCGACGGTGCGCGGCGCAGCCCGCCGGCGAACCCGTTCCGCGCGATGGACGATCGCGCCGTGATGCATCCCTACGCGGCGCGCCGCTACGCCAAGTCGATCGGGCGCGAAGTGCCGATCCGCGACGCGGTCGGGCACGTCGCGGCCGAGTCCGTCGAGGTCTATCCGCCCGGGCGTGCCGCTGATCCTCGAAGGCTTCCGCGTCAGCGCCGACGCGGTCGACTACCTGCTCTCGGCACACGCCGAGGGCGGCTCGATCGTCGCCCGCGATACGTCGCTGACGACGCTTAGAGTGCTGTGAGTGCCGCAGGACCTGCCCTACACCGTCCGCCGCTCGGACCGCGCGCGCTCCGTGCGCGTGCGCGTGGAGCACGACGGTGAGGTGACGGTCACGCTCCCGCGGCGCGCGCGTGAGCGCGAGGCGGAGGCCGCTGTGCGCGAGCTGCGCCCGTGGATCGACCGCCGGCTCGCGGACGCTGCCGTCGCCCGCGCCGCGATCCCGCGTGAGCCCGGGACGGTGCCCTATCTCGACGGCCGGCTGCGCCTGGTCGAGCAGCCGGGCCGCACGCGCGCGCACCGCCGCGGCGACCTGCTCCAGGTCCCGGTCGCCGGTTCCGAGCAGCGCGCGGCGATCGACCGCTGGTTCCGGCGCGCGGCGCGCGCCGAGGTGCTTCCGCGCCTGGACGCGGCCGCCGCTGAGCTCGGCCGCAGCTACGAGCGCCTCACGATCCGCGATCAGCGCACGCGCTGGGGGTCGTGCTCGGCGAGCGGTGCGATCGCGATCAACTGGCGCCTGCTGCTCGGCCCGGAGGAGGTGCTCGACTACGTGGTCTGGCACGAGGCGTGCCACCTCGTCGTGATGGATCACTCGTCGCGGTTCTGGGGGCTGCTGGCCCGCCACCGTCCGGGCTACGAGCAGCCGCGCGACTGGCTGCGCCGCAACGCGGGCGCGTTGCAGCTGTGAGCGCCACGCCGCGCGTCGGGGTCGTCGGTCACATCGAGTGGATCCAGTTCGCGGTCGTGCCGCGGGTCCCGAGCGAGGGCGAGATCGCGCACGCGACGTCCGCGTTCGAGCTTGCCGCCGGCGGTGGGGCGGTCGCCGCGGTACAGCTGGCGCGGCTCGCGGGCGGGGCGACGTTCCTCACGGCGCTCGGCGACGACGAGGCCGGCGCGAGCGCCCGCGCCGAGCTGACGGCCCGCGGAGTCGACCTGCGCGTCGCGCTGCGCGCGGACGCCGTCACGCGCCGCGGTTTCACGTACCTGAGCGACGACCACGAGCGCACGATCACGCTGCTCGATCCGCGGCTCGTCCCGCGCGCCGAGGACCCGCTCGCGTGGGCGGAGCTCGCCGATCTCGACGCCGTCTACGTCACCGGCGGTGATGCCGGCGCGCTGCGCGCCGCCCGCTCGGCGCGTGTGCTCGTCGCGACCGCGCGGGCGCTTGACGTGATCGCCGAGAGCGGCGTGCAGCTCGACGTGCTGGTCGCAAGCGCGCACGACCCGGGGGAGCAGGTGGACGCCGCGGCGCTCGACCCGGCGCCGCGGCTCGTCGTCCACACGCGCGGCGCCGATGGCGGCACGTGGTCGACCACCGAGGGCGAGACGGGAACTGGCCGGCCGAGCCGCTGCCCGGTCCGGCGGTCGACTCCTACGGCTGCGGCGACTCGTTTGCAGCCGGCCTCACCTACGGCCTCGGCGCCGGCCTGTCGGTCGCGGAGGCGGCGCAGCTCGGCGCGCGCTGCGGCGCGCACTGCCTGACCGGCCGCGGGCCCTACGGCGCGCAGCTCAGCAGCTCGGCCGCAGACTGATCAGGAGGCGATCGAGCGCTGGTACAGCCGCACTGCCAGCGGCGCGCAGATCAGCACGATCGCGACGATCCAGAACAGCGTGTAGACGACGGGGTGCTGGAGCGGCCACGGATCGCCGGGCAGCGCATGGGCACCGGGGTTGTCGAACAGCTGGCGCAGCGACCCTGCGAGTGAGCTGACGGGGTTCCATTCCGCGAACGTCTTCAGCGGCTCGGGGAGCGTCTTCGTGGGGACGAACGTGCTCGCGATGAACGTGATCGGGAAGATCACGACGAACGCCACGCCCTGAACACCCTCCGGGCTCTTCATCACGCTGCCGAGCATGATCCCGACCCAGATCATCGCGAACGAGAAACCGATCATCAGGCCGAAGCCGGCCAGCGCGTCGAGCACGCCGCCGTTGATCCGCCAGCCGATGATCAGGCCGGTGATCGACATCAGCAGGATCGGCAGCAGCGACCGCAGCAGGCTCGCGAGCGAGTGGCCGGCGAGCACGGCGCTGCGTGCGATCGGCAGCGAGTGGAAGCGGTCGATCGCGCCGTTCGTGCGGTCGTAGGCGAGCGCCATCGCGACGCCGAAGCAGCCGAACACGATCGTCTGGGCGAAGATGCCGCCCATCAGGAACTCCTTGTAGCTGCCGCCGCCCGGGACGCGGATCGCTCCGCCGAAGACGAAGGCGAACAGCAGCACGAAGATGATCGGCTGGATCGTCGCGTCGGTCAGCGCCTCCGGCTGGCGCCGGATGTGCTTGAGGCCGCGCCGCGCGATCACGAGGCTGTCGGACACCACGGTGCTGCGCTGCTTGGGCTGCGGGGCCGCGATGTCGGTCATCGGACCTCCTCCGGGACGGCTGCGGCCGGGATCGGCTCGTCGCCCTCCGGCGGGGAGCCGGTCAATGTGAGGAAGACGTCGTCGAGTGTCGGCTGGCGCAGGCCGACGTCCTCGACCGCGATGGCGGACTCGGCGAGCATGCCCGCCAGTTCGGCGATCGCCGCCGCGCCGCCGTCGGAGGGCGCGGTCGCAGAGCGCTCTGCGACGTCGATCGTCGGCCGCGCCTGCGTGATCCGCTCCAGCATCTCGGTGACCGCATCCAGGTCGGCCGGGTCGACGACGACCACGTGCAGCTGATCCCCGCCGACCTCGCGCTTGAGGCGGCGCGCGTCGCCGCGGGCGATCACGTGGCCGTGGTCGATGACGATGATGTCGTCCGCGAGGCGCTCGGCCTCCTCGAGGTACTGCGTCGTCAGCAGGACCGTGGTGCCCTCGCCGACGAGGCCGTCGAGCACGCCCCACAGCTCGTTGCGACCACGCGGGTCCAGGCCCGTCGTGGGCTCGTCCAGGAACAGGACGGCCGGGCGGGCGACGAGTGTCGCGGCGAGGTCGAGCCGCCGCCGCATGCCGCCGGAGTACTCCTTCGCGAGCTTCTCGCTCGCCTCCAGCAGCGAGAACTGCTCGAGCAGCTCGGCGGCGCGGGCGCGCGCCGGCTTGCGCCCGAGGTGGTGCAGCTCGCCGATCATCTCGAGGTTCTCTCGGCCCGTCAGCAGGCCGTCGACGGTCGCGTCCTGTGCGGCCAGCCCGAGGCTGCGACGCACGGACACGGGGTCGCCGACGACGTCGAAGCCGTTGACGCGCGCCGAGCCGGCGTCCGGCGTTGTGAGCGTCGTGAGCACGCGCACGGCGGTCGTCTTCCCGGCCCCGTTGGGGCCGAGCATCGCGCAGACGGCGCCGCGCGGCACGTCGAGGTCGACGCCGTCGAGCGCCGCCTGGTCCCCGTAGCGCTTGACGAGGCCGGTCGCTTCAATCCCGTTCAGATCGGTCACGCTGAACAGCCTAGGACCCGTCGCAGCGCGTCATACGGGCCCTCGCCCGGGTGCTGCGTGACCAGGCGCCGCTGCAGCCGTCCGGTGAAGGCCTCAGCGGATCCATCACCCCGCACGTCGACCCCCGCATGGACGCCCTTACCGGCGATCTCGGCGCGGAAAGCGACCAGATCCATCGGCTCGTAGCTGCGCAGGATGCCCATCGCCGCGTCACGTCTCTCGGTGTTCGCAAAGGCCCGTGCCTCCAGTTCGAGCGCATCCACTGCGGCGCCGAGCGTCTCGAATCGCTCCTTGCCGCCGCCGCCTTCGCGGCGCACCGTCACCGTGTACCCCTTCGCCACGGCGCGCAAACTAGCGCGACCGGCGGCGGGCCGTGCTCAGGCGGCGAGCGTCGCGACGATGTCGTCGGTCACGCCGTCATGGGCAACGTCGAGGCGCTCGGAGATCGCGGCGAACAGCCGCTGCGCCGCGACGTTGTCCGACAGCATCGTGGCGGTGAACCGGCGCACGTCGCGCGGGCGCGCGGCGTCCGCGACGGACAGTCCCAGCCGGCGGCCGAGCCCCTGGCCCTGCAGCGCGTCGCCGACCACGATCGCGACCTCCGCTGCCTGCGGATCGCGCTCGTCGCGGATCCAGCGCGCCACGCCGACGATCGCCTCGGGGTCGTGCTTGAGCACGGCGACCTCGGCCCAGTGGTCGACGTAGTCGATCTCGGTGAGGTAGCGCAGCTCGGTGCCGCTGAGCCGCGGCTTCGGGCTCAGAAAGCGCTTGCGGACGGACTCGTCGGACAGCCGCGCCAGCGCCATCGCCAGGCGCGCCTTGTCGTCGGGCCGGATCGGCCGGATGACGACGTCAGTGCCGTTGTTGAGCTGAAACTCGATGCCTTCGACGGTACGCCGCGCCTGCGCCCCGTACGTGACGAGGCGCACAGAGCAACGCAACCTTTACATCAGCCGCGAGCGGCCATCGGCACGTAGTCGACGGTGCGCGAACCGGTGTAGATCTGGCGCGGGCGCGCGATCTTCAGATCCGGGTCGTCGAGCATCTCGAGCCACTGGGCGATCCAGCCGCTCGTGCGGCCGATCGCGAACATCACGGGGAAGATCTCGACCGGCAGGCCGAGCGCCTCGTAGATCAGGCCCGAGTAGAAGTCGACGTTCGGGTAGAGCTTGCGCTTGATGAAGTACTCGTCCTCGAGCGCGATCTTCTCCAGCTCGGTCGCGATCTCGAGCAGCGGGTTCTTGCCGGTCACCTCGAAGACGTCGTCGCAGGCCTTCTTGATGATCGTCGCGCGCGGGTCGTAGTTCTTGTAGACGCGGTGGCCGAAGCCCATCAGCCGCTCGTTGCCGGCCTTGACGCCCTCGATGAACGCCGGCACCTCGCTCTTGTTGCCGATGCGGCGCAGCATCCGCAGCACCGCCTCGTTGGCGCCGCCGTGCAGCGGGCCGTAGAGCGCAGCGATGCCGGCTGCGACGGCCGAGTAGGGGTCGACGCCGGACGAGCCGACGACGCGCACCGAGCTCGTCGAGCAGTTCTGCTCGTGGTCGGCGTGCAGGATGAAGAGGATGTCGAGCGCGCGCTCCAGCCGCGGGTCCGGCTGGTACTTCAGCTCGGTCATCTTGTAGAGCATCCCGAGGAAGTTGCCCGCGTAGGACAGGTCGTTGTCGGGGTACACGTACGGCTGGCCCCGCATGTGGCGGAAGGAGAACGCGGCCAGCGTCGGCATCTTCGCGATCAGCCGGATCGTCTGGATGCGGCGGCTCTCCGCGTCGTTGATGTCCTTCGCGTCCGGGTAGAACGTCGAGAGCGCTCCGACGGCGCCGAGCAGCATCCCCATCGGGTGCGCGTCGTGGCGAAAGCCCTCCATGAAGCCCTTGACGTTCTCGTGCACGAACGTGTGGGTCGTGACCTCGCTGCGTCCACTCGTCCAGCTGCGGCTGGGTCGGCAGCGCGCCGTGGACCAGCAGGTAGGCGACCTCGAGGTAGGTGGACTGCTCGGCGAGCTGCTCGATCGGGTAGCCGCGGTACTCGAGGATGCCCTTGTCGCCGTCGATGAACGTGACCGCCGACCGGCACGACGCGGTGTTCATGAACGCCGGGTCGTAGGACATCAGCCCGAAGTCCTCTTCACCGGTCTTGATCTGGCGCAGGTCGAGCCCGCGGATCGTGCCGTCGGTGATCGGCAGCTCGTACGTCTCGCCGGTGCGGTTGTCGGTGACGGTCAGCGACTGCGAACCGCTCGCGACGGCGCCGTTCCCTCCGGCCTGCGTCTCGGTGCTCATGGCCTGTCCTAACGTCGGGGATCGCTCTCTCCCAGCATCCTACGTGCGCGGGCCGGCCGGCGGCCAACGCCTGCTCAGGATGCGGCGCTCAGGACGAGACGTAGATGACCGAGGCCATCGTCGCCGCCGCGAGGACGACGGAGACACCGATGATGGCCGTGCCGGCCGCGCGCTCCTTGCCGAACGACTCCGAGCGCATGCCGAGCGTGCCGAGCAGGACGGCCCAGGCCGCGAACAGGCAGCCCAGGACGTAGAAGAGGGTCTCGCTCTTTTCCGCCTCTTCGGCGGCGAGCACGAGGAACGCGTTCACCATGGGGCGCGGACGCTACAGGGCCTTCCCGCCGGACGCCATCCGGCCGGCGCGGGTGGGTGGGCCTACGACGGGACCCGCGCGCCGGGGCCGCCCTCGTAGCGGCTCTCCGTCGCGTCGACCTGGCCGTGGTAGTGGCTGCCGAGCTCGGGGTGTCCGTACGGGCGCTCGGCCGGCTGGTCGAGCGTCATGAACGAGAGCTGCGCGATCGGCTTGCCCGGCCACAGGATGATCGGGACGCGCGTGAGGTTCGTGATCTCGAGCGTCAGCGTGCCCTGGAAACCGGGATCGACGAAGCCCGCGGTGGCGTGCACGATCAGGCCGAGCCGGCCGAGCGAGCTCTTGCCCTCGATCCGGGCCACGATGTCGTCCGGCAGCTCGACGTACTCCTCGGTGCGCCCGAGCACGAACTCGCCCGGGTGGATCACGAACGACTCGCCCTCGAGCACGGCGACGTGCTCGGTCAGCTCACTCGGCGGGATGCGAGGTCGATCGCGGCGATGCGGTGGTTGTGGAAGACGCGGAATGAGTCGCCGAGCCGCAGGTCGATGCTGGCCGGCTGCACCATGCCCGGGTCCCAGGGCTCGATCTTGATCCGCCCCTCCTCCACGAGCCGGCGGATCGTGCCGTCGGACAGGACGGAGGTCGCGCTCATCGGCGGCAGTCTGCCACGGCGGGCGTCACGTGCGATGCGGGGTGCGGCTGCGTGCCACGACGGTGCGCGTGCGAGCGGGCGGCGACGCCGCCGACCCGCCGTGCGGCCCGCGGCGCGGACGGCGCGGCAACGGCCCACGCGGATGCGGGCCGCGCGGCTGCAGGGTGCGCCGCGATCCACCGTCGCCGCTCTGCTGTTCGGGCTCGGGGTCGGGCACCTGGTGCACGGCCCACCACACGATGTACAGCAGCAGCGCGATCGGGATCTTCAGCACCACCATGAGGTACACAAAGGTCCACGTGCTCACCGTCAGCCGATGCTACCCGCCGCGGTGGGCGGTGACCACCGGATCCGTGGTTCCGGCGCGCAGGCGATCGAGACGATCTAGCCGCGCAGCGCGATCGGCTGGTGCTCGAACGTCGTCATGTGCTGCAGCTCGGCGACGCGCGCGGTGATCTCGTCGGGGCGCAGCTCGATCACGCGCTCGGTGCCGAAGGCCTCGACGTTGAACGACGCGAGCGCCGTGCCGTAGACCATCGCCCGCACGAGCAGGTCGTGGTCGATCGTCTGCTCGGGGTGCGCGGCGACGTAGCCGACGAACCCGCCGGCGAAGCTGTCGCCGGCGCCGGTCGGGTCGATGACGTTCTCGAGCGGGTAGGCCGGAAGCGCGAAGTAGCCGTCGCGCGTGAACAGTGCCGCGCCGTACTTGCCCTGCTTGGCGATCACGGAGCGTCGGCCCCCAGCTAAGGATCTCGCGCGCGGCGCTGACGAAGTTCGGCGCCTGCGGTCAGCAGCTCGAGCTCCTCGTCGTTGAGGATCAGGCAGTCGACGCCCTTGATCGTCTCGACCAGCCCGTCGCGCGCGATGTTGATCCACAGGTCCATCGAGTCCATCGCGACGAAGCGCGCGCCGTCGCACTGCTCGCGCACGCCGCGCTGCAGGTCGGGCTGGATGTTCGCCAGGAACAGGACGTCGCACTGCTGCGCGGCAGGCGACAGCTTCGGCTCGAAGTGCTCGAACACGTTCAGCTCGGTCACGAGCGTCTCGCGCGTGTTCAGTCCCGAGTGGTATTCGCCCTTCCAGAAGAAGGTGCGGCCGCCCTCGATGCGCTCGACGTCGTCGGTGATCGTCCCGCGCGTGCGCAGCGCCTCCCAGGAGGCGTCGTCGAAGTCCTCGCCGACGGGGCCGATCACGCGGACCTCGTCGAAGAACGACGCGGCGAGCGCGAAGTGGGTGGCGGCGCCGCCGAGCATCCGGTCCCGCGATCCGGACGGGGTGATGACGGCGTCATAGGCGATTGATCCGACGACAGTGAGGCTCATGCGGCGGCGAGGGTAGCGTTCGGGCCCTCGTGCGCGCGATCCAGCAACAGGAGTTCGGTGGCCCGGAGGTGCTGCAGCTCGTCGAGCTGGGCGAGCCGGACTGCGGCCCGGCCGAGGTGCTGGTCGACGTGACGCTGGCCGGCGTGAACTTCGCCGACACCCACCAGCGCCGCAACGAGTACCTCGCCGCGAGCGAGCTGCCGCTGGTGCCCGGGTCCGAGGTCGCGGGCGTGCGCCGCGACACCGGCGAGCGCGTCGTGGCGCTGACCGGTGGCCGCGGCGGCTACGCGCAGGTCGCGGCGGTTCCGGCCGCGCACGCCTTCCCGCTTCCCGACGCGGTCGACGATGCGACCGCCCTCGCGCTGCTGCTGCAGGGCCTGACCGCCTGGCATCTGCTGCGCACCAGCGGGCGCGTCGCGGCCGGCGAGAGCGTCGTCGTGCACGCCGCCGCCGGCGGCACCGGCTCGCTTGCGGTCCAGCTCGCGCGGCCGCTGACCGGCGCCGGGCGCGTGATCGCGACGGCATCGACCGATGACAAGCGCGCGCTCGCGCTGGAGCTCGGCGCGGACGTGGCGGTCGACTCCGCGGCCGAGGGGCTGCAGGAGCGGCTCGTCGCCGCGAACGACGGCCGCCAGGTCGACGTCGTGCTGGACGCGATCGGCGGCGAGCGTCTTCGATGCGTCGCTGGAGGCGCTCGCGCCGTTCGGGCGGCTCGTCACGTACGGCGTGTCGGGCGGGAAGACCAACACCGTCAACACGCGCAAGCTGATGCGCGCGTCGCGCACCGTGACCGGATTCTGGTTTCGTCACTGCCTCGAGGATCCGGCCCGGATGCTCGACGCGCCGGTCGCCGACCTGCTGGCGCGCGCCGGCCGCGGGGAGCTGCGCGGCGTGGTCGGCGCGACCTATCCGCTGAGCGCTGCGGCGCAGGCCCAGATCGACCTGGCCGAGCGGCGGACGACCGGCAAGCTGCTGCTCGACGTGCGCGCCTGAGTCCACGCGCGCGGGTTCTCATCAGCGTGGCTCTACTCTGAACGTGTGACCACGTTTGCCGATCTCGGCCTGTCCGCGCCACTTCTCCAGGCTCTGGAGGATGTCGGCTACAAGGAGCCGAGCCCGATCCAGGAGCAGGCGATCCCGCCGCTGCTGCAGGGGAACGACATCATCGGCCAGGCGCAGACCGGGTCTGGCAAGACCGCGGCGTTCGGCCTGCCGATCATGGAGTACGTCGATCCGACGGTCAGCGAGGTCCAGGCGCTGGTGCTCACGCCGACGCGCGAGCTCTGCATCCAGGTGACGCAGGCGCTGCGCGCGTACGGGCAGCCGAAGGGCGTCGACGTCGTCGCCGTCTTCGGCGGCGCGCCGATCCGCACCCAGCAGGCGCAGCTGCGCGCCGGTGGCCATGTCGTCGTCGGGACCGTCGGCCGCGTGATGGACCTGATCTCGCGCGCGTCGCTGATCCTGCACTCCTGCCGCTTCGTCGTGCTCGACGAGGCCGACGAGATGCTCGACCTCGGCTTCCTCGAGGACGTCGAGAAGATCCTCTCGCTGACGCCCAACAGCCGGCAGACGGCGCTGTTCAGCGCGACGATGCCGCCGCCGATCCGCAAGCTCGCCGATCGCTACCTCTACGACCCGGTCCTCGTGAAGGTCGAGTCGAAGAACCTGACGGTCGACACGGTCGAGCAGTTCCGCGTCGAGGTCGGGGCGAAGGACAAGGCGGCCAAGCTCGTCGAGGTGCTGCAGGCCGAGAAGCCCGACGCAGGCGATCGTCTTCGTGCGCACGAAGATCCGCTGCGACCAGCTCAACCGCACGCTGCGCGACAAGGGCATCAACGTCAAGGCGCTGCACGGCGACATGTCGCAGGGCTCGCGCGACGGCGTGATGCTCGCCTTCAAGAGCGGGCGCCTGCCGATCCTCGTCGCGACCGACGTCGCTGCGCGCGGGCTCGACATCTCCACCGTCACGCACGTCGTCAACTTCGACGTTCCGGTGTCGCCGGACGTCTACGTCCACCGCATCGGCCGCACCGGCCGCGTGGGCCGCTCGGGCCGCGCGATCACCTTCGTCGAGCCGCGCCAGCAGCGTGAGCTCGAGGCGATCGAGAAGCACGTCGGGACGACGATCACGCCCTGGGCCGTCGGCGCGAAGGTCGCGCCCGTGCCGGTGGAGGAGCGCCCCAAGCGCCACGAGAAGCCGAAGATCAAGCGCTCCGGCGACGAGCCGTGGACGCGCCTGATCGTCAGTGCAGGCCGGTCCTCCGGGCTGGAGCCGGCCGACCTGGTGCACGCCGTGACGCATGCAGCCGGCGTCGACGGTGAGGCCGTCAAGGACGTCCTGGTGCTCGAGAAGTTCTCGTTCCTGTCGGTCCCCGAGTCGGAGGCCGCCGGCGTGATCGCGAAGGTCGACGGCGAGCACGTCAACGGGACGCGCCTCGCACTGGAGCCCGTTCGCTCGTGACGGTTGTCCTTTGTCGCCCGCCTGCGGGTATGGCAAGCTGACGCCGATGATGCCGCCCGAGGACGAGCCGCTCGTCGTCCCCGACCGGGAGGGGGCGATCCAGCCGGACGCCGCCGCCGAGACCCCTGCCGATGGTCAGGAGCACACCCCGCTTCCCGACGATCTGCTGGCCCCCACCGCCGTCGACGTGTCCGTCGATGACGGTCAGGTCCGCTGCCGCAACTGCGGCACCGCACTCGCCGGCGGTGAGGACTGGTGCCTGACGTGCGGCACTGCGACCGCTGCGCCGCGGCGCACGCCCGGGCTGCGCGCCGTGATGCTCGCCGGGTCGCTCGCGCTCGTGCTCGCCGGCGGCGCCGTCGCCGCGAGCTACGCCGCCCTCAACGACGAGCAACCGCCGCAGGAAGTGAAGGTCCAGACGCTCGCGAAGGTGACGCCCGCGCCCACGGTTGAGCAGGTCACCTCGACGACGACCGATACGCCGGCGCCCGAACCGCTTCCGGTCGACACGACGCCGGTCGTCCCGATCACGCCCGTGACACCGGTCACGCCGGTGACGCCGACGACGACGGCGACGACCCCCACCACGACGACGACCACGACGACGGCTCCCAAGCCCGGGACCGTGCCGATCCTCGTCGACCTGACCGCGGGTCAGCTGTACGACCCGTCCCAGCGCGCGACCGCCTCGGGCCTGCCCTCGCGGGCGCTCGACGGCGACCCGAACACGTCCTGGTTCGTCAGCACGCCGGCCGGCGCCGACATGGACGTCGGCTATCTGATCGACCTCGAGGACCCGGTGTCCGTCATGAAGCTGCGGCTGCTGACGAAGACGCCCGGCTTCTCCATGCAGGTGTTCGCCGCCAACGGCGAGCACGCTCCCGTCACGGCTGACAGCGCTGACTGGAAGCGCATCGGCGAGGTCGGATCCGTCGACGGCGACGCGCCCGAGGGCTCAGCGTCGACCAGCCCTCCGGCTGAAGGCGACAAGGCCGGCGACGGCGAGCTGCTGCTGCCGCTCGACCCCGGCACCGAGACCTATCGCTGGGTGATGCTGTGGGTGACCACGCCACCCGCCGCCGGCACGACCGTTCGCTTCAACGAGATCCGCCTCTACAGCTGATCGCGCAAGCGCACCCTCCCTACCAGCACCAACGAAAGGATCGCCGCCATGTCCGTCGCGACGATGAAGACCAGCGAAGGCGACATCACGATCGAGCTGTTCGACGATGCCGCCCCGAAGACCGTCGAGAACTTCACGAAGCTCGCTGCTGACGGGTTCTACGACGGGCTGACGTTCCACCGCATCATTCCCGACTTCATGATCCAGGGCGGTTGCCCGGACGGCAACGGCACCGGCGGTCCCGGTTACTCGTTCGACGACGAGTTCAACGACCACAAGGTCGTGCGCGGTGCCCTCGCGATGGCGAATGCCGGCCCGAACACCAACGGGTCGCAGTTCTTCCTCGTCACCGCGGACGCGTGTCCGTGGCTCGACGGCAAGCACACCGTGTTCGGCCAGGTGACCGAGGGCGACGACGTGCTCGACACGCTCAACGGCGTTGCGACCGACTCGCGCGATGCTCCGCTGGAGCCGGCGGGAATCGTTTCGGTGACCGTTGTCTGAGGTCCTGTAGCCTCACCTGACATAGCGTCAAACGCAGCAGGAGAGAGACAGCATGGCGAGCGTCGAGCAGCAGGCACCTGAAGAGGTGACCGTCAACGGCAACGGCAGCGCCGGGAGCATCCCGGTCGAGAACCCGGCGACCGGCGAGATCATCGCCACGGTCCCGGATCTGAGCGCGGACGACGTTCGCGCGATGGCCGCCAAGGCTCGCCAGGTGCAGCCCGGCTGGGAGGCGATGGGCTTCGAAGGCCGCGGGCGCATCCTGCAGCGCGCGCAGCGGTGGGTCATCGACAACCGCGACCGGATCACCGACACGATCATCGCGGAGACCGGCAAGACGTACGAGGACGTGCAGCTCGCCGAGGTCGCCTACGGTGCCGCGGCGTTCGGCTTCTGGGCCAAGAACGCGGAGAAGTACCTCGGCGACGAGAAGGTCAGCTCGTCGAACCTGTTCGTCAAGGGCAAGAAGCTGAAGGTCCGCTGGCGCCCGCTCGGTCTGATCGGTGTCATCGGCCCGTGGAACTACCCGCTGACGAACTCCTTCGGTGACGCGATCCCCGCGCTCGCCGCCGGCAACGCCGTGATCCTGAAGCCGAGTGAGGTCACGCCGCTGACATCACTGCTGATGGCCGAGTGCCTGGAGGAATGCGGGATGCCCGAGGGCGTCTACCAGGTCGCCACCGGCCGCGGCGCGACCGGCTCAGCGCTGATCGACGAGGTGGACATGATCATGTTCACGGGCTCGACGCGCACCGGCAAGAAGGTCGCCGTCGCGGCGGCCGAGCGCCTGATCCCGTGCTCACTGGAGCTCGGTGGCAAGGACCCGATGATCGTCCTGCGCGACGCCGATCTCGAGCGCGCCGCCAACACGGCCGTCTTCTACTCGATGCAGAACTCCGGTCAGACGTGTCTCTCGGTCGAGCGCGTCTACGTCGAAGCGCCGGTCTACGACGAGTTCGTTCAGAAGGTCACGCAGAAGGTCAGCGCGCTGCGCCAGGGCCGGGCCGCCGGGCCGGGCTCGGTCGAGGTCGGCTCGATGACGTTCCCGCCGCAGATGGACATCGTCGAGGGGCACGTCGCGGACGCCGTCTCGAAGGGCGCGAAGGTGCTCGTCGGCGGCAAGCGCCGCGAAGGCGAGGGCATCTTCTTCGAGCCCACCGTGCTGACCGACGTCGATCACACGATGGACGCGATGACCGAGGAGACCTTCGGTCCGACGCTGCCGATCATGAAGGTCGAGGATGCCGAAGAGGCGATCCGGCTCGCGAACGACTCGATCTACGGGCTCGGCGGGTCGGTCTTCTCGAAGGACCTCGAGAAGGCCGAGGCGGTCGCACGGCGTGTCAACAGCGGCGCTGTCTGCGTGAACGACGCGATCATCAACTACGTCGCGCTCGAGTTGCCGATGGGCGGTGCCAAGGAGTCGGGCCTCGGCACGCGCCACGGCGCCAACGGGATTCGCAAGTACTGCCAGACGCAGACGATCCTGATCTCGCGGAGCTTCCCCAAGCGCGACATGCACATGTTCCCCTACACGGCGAAGACCACGAACCTGATCGGCAACGCCCTCAAGCTGATCAATCGCGGGAAGAAGTAGCGGCTCAGGTCGCGCGCGCCGGCTTGGCGCGCGCGCGCCGGCGCGGAGGCGCGACGGTTGAGGCGCGCGGGATCACCGTCGTGGGGACGAGCCTGTGGCGCGGCGCAGGATCGTCGTCCTCGACGACCTGCAGCAGCAACTCGAGCGCCTCGCGGCCGAGCCGTTCGGGGTCGAGACTCAGGGCGGTGAGCGCCGCCTGGCGGCTCGCCTCGCTGTCGGTGCAGCCGGCGACACGTAGGTCGCGGGGCACACTGACGCCGCGCGCCTCGGCGGCGAGCAGCACGCCGAGGGCCAGGCGGTCGAGCGTGGCGTAGATGCCGTCCGGCGGCGTCGCCGACTCGAGCAGTTTCGTCGCGGCCGCGTACGCGCCGCTCTCGCTCATGCTGCCGGTGAGCTCCTCGATCAGCGGCTCCTGCCGGCGCTCCTCACACCAGTGCGAGGTAGGCGCGCTGCGCGTCGAAGGCGTACGAGGAGACGAGCGGCGCGGTCAGCAGCGCGATGCGCTGGGCGCCGCGCGGCCGTCAGGTGGTCGAGCACGTCGCGGGTGCCGGCGACGTGGTCGTTGTCGACCCAGCACGCGTCCTGCGGGCCGTCGATATCCCGCCCGGTGGTCACAACCGGCACGCCTCGCTCGGTCAGCCGCTCGACGATGCGGTCGTGGGCCACCGGGTCGATGACGATCGCCCCGTCGAGCGGGAGGCCGTCGAGGACCTGCAGGTCGCCGTCCGTCTGCAGCATCGTCAGCGAGAAACCGCGCCGCAGGGCCGACGAGGTGGCGCCGTTCATCAGCTGCAGGAAGTAGTCGAAGTCGCCGATCTGCAGTGAGAAGTCCTCGGCGCCGGAGACGACCAGCGCGAGCATCCCCGTGCGCCCGCCCGCGAGCCCGCGGGCCATCGCGCTGGGCTGGTAGCCGAGCCGGTCGGCGACCTCGCGGACGTGCCGCCGGGTCTCGTCCGAGATCCGCCCCTTGCCGTTGAGCGCGTGCGAGACGGTCGTGGTCGATACGCCCGGCGGCGGCCGCGACTGCCTTGATCCCCACCGGTCGACCCATGATCGGTGGCGACTGTACCGGATGGCCCTTGACGTGCAAAAGCGCTTATGCGAGGGTCGCAGCCGCAGTGCCGAAAAAGCGCTTTGGCACCCTCGGGACAGGAGCACGAGAATGAGCACCGCGCGCGATCCGGCGAGTCGATCGCACGATGTGGACGAGCCTGCTCCACGCGGGACTCGCGGGCTCGTTCATGCGGTTCCCGCACGTGGCGGCCGACGAGCGCGCGCTGCGCGAGGCCGGCGCGCGGGCCGCGGTCTACGGGATCCCGTTCGACGCGACGAACATCAGCCGCACCGGCGTCGAACTACGGGCCGCGCGGAATCCGCGACGTCTCCTGCCAGTTCCTGACCTACAACGCGATGTACGACTTCGACGTGCTCGATGCGCTCTCGCCGGTCGACTGCGGTGACTGCAACGTCATCCCCGGAGACCCCACCCGGACGTTCGAGCGCGCGCAGGCCGACCTCGAGGCGATCCTGCGCGCGGGCGCGCTGCCGGTCACGCTCGGCGGGGAGCACTCGGTCACGATCCCGGCGGTCCGGGCCGTGCGCGCCGTGCACGACAACCCCGGGCTGATCCTCGTCGACACGCACCTCGACACCGCCCCCGACGTCGGCGGCGAGCTGCTCAGCCACTGCTGTCCGATCACGCGCGCGGTCGACGCCGGCTTCGATCCGCGCGAAGATCGTGCTGCTCGGTATCTCGGGCTGGATGAACCCGCGCACGGAGCTCGAGTACTGCACGCGAGCACGGCATCACGGTGATCTGGCTCGAGGAGATCTGGGAGCACGGGACGGCGTGGGCGATCGAGCGCACGAACGCCGTCGTGCGCGATGGCACGGACGGCGTCTACCTGTCGTTCGACATCGACAGCCTCGATGGGGCGCACGCGCCCGGGACCTGCTGCCCGACGCCGGGTGGCCTGACGAGCCGCGAGGCGCTGGAGCTGGTCCGCGGCGTGAG
The DNA here is from genome assembly GCA_963821685.1 of uncultured Actinomycetes bacterium. GTDB lineage: Bacteria > Actinomycetota > Thermoleophilia > Solirubrobacterales > Solirubrobacteraceae > F1-60-MAGs163. The sequence goes on from CAWGEW010000012.1 coordinate 223,426, forward strand.
CACCGGAGGGCTGCTCGGCGTCGACGTCGTCGAGGTCGCGCCGAGCCTCGACGCGACGCCGGTGACGGCGCTGATGGGCGGACGGGTCGCGCTCGAGGCGATGGCGTTCCACGCGGGGTGCGGTCGCTGACGCCATGGACGTGCTCCTCGCACAGCTGTGTCCCGTCGCCGGCGACCCCGCTGCGAACGCCGCGCGCGCCGCGCAGGTCCTTGAGGACCACGCCGGCGTCGACCTCGCGGTCTTCCCCGAGCTGTTCCTCCAGGGCTACGACCTGGGCGCCGTCGCGGCGCTCGCGCTCGACGCGCGGTCGCCGGCGCTGGAGCGCGTCTGCGCCGCAGCCGGGCAGGCGGGGACGGCTGTCCTGATCGGGTTCGCCGAGCGCGGGCCCGGCGGCGTCGTCCACAACAGCCTCGCAGCCATCGACGAGCACGGACAGATCGCCGCGATCTACCGCAAGACACAGCTGTTCGGCGGCGAGCGCGAGGTCTTCAGCGCCGGTGACGAGCTGATCGTCGTCGACCTCGCGGGCCGTCGCGTCGGCCCGCTGCTGTGCTTCGACGCCGAGTTCCCCGAGCCCGCCCGGGCGCTCGCAGCGGCGGGCGCCGATCTGCTCGTCACGGCCGCCGCGAACATGGAGCCCTACTACGGCGACCATGAGCTCGCCACGCGGGCGCGCGCGCTCGACAACCGGCTTTCGCACGTCTACGTCAACCGCGTCGGTGTCGAGGCCGGCCTGCGGTTCGTCGGAGGCTCGCGTGCGATCGGGACCGATGGCTCGGTCCAGCTGCAGTGCCCCACGGACGCAGAAGCGCTGTCCGTCGCCCCGATCGACCCCCCCGATCGGGGCGACGCGGCAGTCCACTACCTGGCCCAGGTGCCCCGGCATCTGCCGGTGAAACTCATCCAAGCCGTATCGGGAGGAAGAACATGACGACCAGCCCGGCCTCGGGGTCCGCCCCGCGGCTTTTCACCCGTAAGGCGACGGGCCTCGTGCGCGAGGCCCGCACGTCCGACGCGCTCTTCTACAACGTGATGTGGGCGAGCGTCGCCCTCGCCTTCGCGTTCTACTGGCTGCTCTACGGGTTCGCGTACCAGGGCTCCAACGCGTGGGTCGCGTTCCTGATCGCCGCGTGCCTCGGCATTCCGGGCGCGTTCCTCTACGCGATGCTCGCGCAGATCATGCCGCGCACCGGCGGCGACTACGTCTTCAACAGCCGGTCGCTGCATCCGTCGGTCGGCTTCGCGGGGAACTTCAGCTATTGCGTCTGGCTCGCCGTCATCTACGGCGTCTACACGACCTACCTCGCGACCTACGGATTCGGCGCCTTCGGCCGGATGATGGCCGGCTTCACGGGCTCGACCTCATGGCTCGAGTTCGGTGACTGGTTCTCGAAGGACTACGCACTGTTCATCACCGGGACGGTCATGTTGCTGCTCTCCGCCGGCGTCTTCGTCTTCGGTGGCCTGACGCTGTTCCTGCGCCTGCAGGTCGGCGCGTTCGTGTTGTACATCGTCGGTGCGTTCCTGCTGCCGGTGCTCGTCGCGATCTTCCAGAGCAAGACGGGATTCCTGAACAACTTCAACGACTACGCGGCCAACCTCGGGACCGACCACGCCGTCGCCGCGCTCGGAGCATCCGCCGACAAGGCCGGGTTTGCGAACACCGGATTCGATACCGAGACGACGCTCAAATCGGTGTCGGTCTTCTGGTACATCTTCGGCTTCCTGTACTCGAGCAACTACTTCGCGGGTGAGATCCGCCTGAAGAAGCGCACGCACATGGTCTCGATCCCAGGCGCCGTCGCCGTCTCGGTCGTCGGCATCGCGCTTCTGATGATCGCGTACCAGAGCGTCACCGGGTACGCGTTCAATGGACGTCTGGGCTTCGCCGATCCGGCTGCCTACGGATTCAGCGCGGGGGCGCCGGCCTACCCGGAGATCATGAGCATCGCCTCGGGGACCTGGGTGCTCGGCGCGGTCATCATCGCCGGCTTCGCCGTCGGGCTGCTGATCTGGCTGCCGCAGACGATGCTGCTGGTCAGCCGCAGCATGTTCGCCTGGTCGTTCGACCGCATCATGCCCGCGCGGCTGTCGTATGTGGACCCGCGCACCCGCAGCCCCGTGATCGCGATCGCGATCGTCACGCTGCTGGCGATCGGAAGCACGGCGATCTACGCGTTCACCACCTGGTTCACCGCGATCTCCGTGCTGCTCGGTCTCTCGCTGACGCTGCTGATCACGGCGGTCGGCGGCATCGTGCTGCCCTATCGCCAGAAGGAGATGGTCGCGAACTCGCCCTACGCGCGGCGGGTCGCCGGCATTCCGATCCTGTCGCTCGTGGCGGCGCTGGCGCTCGTCTGCTTCGGGCTCGCGATCGCCGTCATCCTCTGGGATCCCGGCTCGGGCGCGAGCCTCTCGGCCAACCCGGGCAAGCTCTGGCTCGCCCTCGGCATCTACGCGATCGCGTTCGTCATCTACTTCGTCTCGCGCGCGGTGCGCAGCAGCCAGGGCATCGACCTGTCGCTGACCTACCGCGAGCTGCCGCCGGAGTGATCGGTTGATGGGGCTCTTCAAGCGCAACGACGCAGGCGGTGGTGGCGACGCGGGCGGAAACCTGCGGATCTACTACGCGTCCGACATCCACGGCACCGAGGTGCTCTGGCGCAAGTTCCTGCACGCGCCATCGGTCTACGACGCGCCGGTCATCGTCATGGGAGGCGACGTCACGGGCAAGGTGGTGATCCCCCTCGTCGATGAAGGCGAGGGGGTCGTGACGGCCGAGCTGTTCGGTCAGCCCGAGCGCGCCGGCACGCCGGAGGAGCTCGCCGACCTCGAGCACCGGATCCGCTCGAACGGGATGTACCCGCATCTGATGACCGGCGGAGGAGGTCGAGCGCGTCGCCGGGCTGAGCGTGGACGAGCGCGAGACCTGGTTCGCCGAAGTCATGCTGCACACGTTCGAGCGCTGGATGGCGCTCGCCGACGAGCGGCTCGCCGGCGGTGACGTGAAGTGCTTCGTCATGCCGGGCAACGACGATCCGCCGGGCGTCGACCGCGCGATCGAGCAGGCCGGTCGGGTCGCGGCGTGCGACGAGCGCATCGTCGAGCTCGGCGACGGCTACACGATGATCTCGCTCGGGTACTCCAACCTCACGCCGTTCGACTCGCCACGTGAGCTCGAGGAGGACGAGCTCTACCGCAGGGTCGAGCGCATGGCCGACCAGATCGAGGACCTCTCGACCTGCGTCTTCAACCTCCACGTGCCTCCATATGCGTCCGACCTCGACACCGCGCCGGCGCTCGACGAGAACCTCCAGGTGTTGCTCGCCGCCGGACAGCCGAAGATGGCGCCGTGTGGCTCGACGGCTGTGCGCGAGGCGATCGAGCGCTACCAGCCGCTGGTCAGCCTGCACGGTCACGTCCACGAGTCGCGGGGGGCGACGCGGATCGGGCGCACACTGGCGATCAACCCCGGAAGCGACTACCACACGGGCCGCATCTCCGGTGTGCTCGTTCACCTCAAGGGCGACCGCGCCGACTACCAGTTCGTCGTGGGCTGAACAGATGAAGGAGGCGGTCTTGACCCTCGAAGGGACGTCCATCGACCCGGACCTCGACGTCGAGGCCCTCCGGCTGCTCAGCGAGATCGAGCACCGCGGTCTGGACGCCCGGCTGCTCGGTGGCATGGCGGTGCGGCTGTTGGCCGGCGAGCGGCTGCACCCGCTCTACGACCGCCCCGTGCAGGACCTCGACTTCATGCTCAGCCGGCGTGACTCGCGCGCGTTCGAGCAGTTGCTGACCGATGCGGGGTACGTCCCGGAAGAGATGTTCAACGCGCTCAACGGGCATCGCCGGCTGCTGTTCCATGACGAACAGCACGGACGCCAGATCGACGTGTTCGTCGACACCTTCGAGATGTGCCACAGCCTGCCGCTCGCAGAGCGGCTGACCGAGCGGCCGCAGACGCTGCCGGCCGCCGAGGTCCTGATGACGAAGCTCCAGATCGTGCATCTGAACGCGAAGGACCGCGGCGACGCCTACGCGATCCTGCACAGCCACGAGGTCGCCGGCCACGACGACGACGCCGTCAACGTTGAGCGGATCGTCGAGCTGACGGCCAACGACTGGGGGTTGCAGCGGACCTTCGTCATGAACCTCGATCGCCTGCGCGACGGACTCGGCGAGCAGGCGCTCGAGGCGGACGAGGGCGACCAGCTCGGACGGCGGATCGATGCGATCGCCGCCGCGATCGACGCGGCGCCGAAGAGCCGCAAGTGGCGGATGCGGGCGAAGGTCGGCGAGCGCAAGCGCTGGTACGAGGAGCCGGAAGAAGTGGATCGCGAGGGCTGAGGCCCGCGCGTCCGCCAGACCACCAGAAGACCAAGGAGTGTCCCGTGGAAGCAGCGACCGACCAGAACCGTGTGCCGGGCGGCGTGACGCCGGCCGAGTACGCCGAACGCCGCGCACGCCTTCGCGCCGCGGCGGCCGAGCGCGGGCTCGATGGCCTGCTGGTCGTCAGCCGTGGGGCCAACGGCGCCGACTGGGGCGCCGACATCGTCTACCTCACGAACCACTATTCGGCCTTCCCGCAGATTCCCGACCGGCCGGGCAAGTGGTCGGGTCGCGGCCACGCCGGCCTCGTCATGCCGGTCACCGACGATGGCACGCTGATCGTCGAGATCCCCGACTGGCGTGAGGACCTGGTCCAGATCGCGGATGTCCAGGTCTCGCTGGATCTCTGGGCCGGCCTGGCGCAGGCGCTGGAGCGCCGCGGCCTGGGCGCCGCGCACGTCGGCCTGATCGGCCGCGAGAGCCTGCCGCACGTCGCGATCGACCGGATCCGCGAGGTCCACCCCGATATTCGCTTCTCGTGGGCCGATGACCTGATCGAGGAGCTGCGGCGGATCAAGTCGCCGGACGAGATCGATCTCGTCCGCGAGTCGACACGCGTGGGCAGCACGATGGTCGAGGCGTTCATGCAGGCTGCGGTCCCCGGTGCGACCGAGGCCGACTGCGTGCTCGCCGCGCTCCAGCGCGGCATCCCGCAGGGCGCGTTCGCGCTCGACATCCCGGTCGCCTCCGGGGAGCACGTCGACCACTTCCTCTGGGACCGGATGCCGTCCTGGAACTGGACCCGGCCGCTCGCGCCGGGGGACATGATCCATCCCGACATGTACGGCACCGTCAACGGGTACTTCTACGACATGGTTCGCACGACGGTCGCGGGTCGAACGGTCACGGACGCGCAGCGCGAGGTCCTCGAGGCGTCGGTCGCGGTCGTCGAGCACATCGTCGAGGCGATGGCCCCCGGAGTGGTCTGCGGCGATCTGTTCGAGCGCGGTGCGCAGTGGCTGGCCGGCAACGGGTTCCAGGCGCCCGGCGCCGCTGAGTCCGAAGGCGTGGCGATGCTCGGCCAGGCCTATCCGTCGTTCGGGCACAGCCTCGGCCTCGCCTGGGAGAACCCGTCGATCGTGCCGGGCGAGGCTGCCGTGCTCGAGGCCGGGCATGGTGATGGCGGTTGAGGCGCAGGTCGGCCGGCCGGGCTCCGGGACGGGGGCGTTCGAACACAACCTCGTCATCACCGAGACCGGCGTCGAGGTTCTCACGACGCACGTGCAGAACGTCTGGTGGGAGTGAGGCCGGGCGTGCGCGTCGCCCTGCTCTCGGGCGGCGGGACGGACGCGGTACGGAGCGCTCGCGCCGCCGGCGCCGACGTCGTCTGCCTGCCGCAGCTGAGCTTCCTGCCGTATCTGCCCGCACTGCCCGATCGCGGGGGGCTCGAGCGCGCCGAGCGTCCACCGGCGCGCTCCTACCTGGAGGCGCTGGACGCCGCGGATGGCGCCTGGCTCGCCGCCTCCGCCTATGAATGCGAGGGCGAGGGCGTCTTCTACGCCTCGGCGCTGCTGGGTCGCGCAGGCGGCGAGCCTCCGCTGCGGCATCGTCAGCGACGGCTGGATTCGAGCCCCGGACGCTACGAGCAGCTGCTGTTGTCGCCGGGGCACGAGCCGCCCGGGGTCATCGAGCTGCCGTGGGGCCCGACCGGCATCCTGATCGGTGCCGACGTCTGCGACCCCGAGTCCTGGACCGTGCTCGCCGCCGCCGGAGCGCGCTTTCTTCTGGCCGGCGTGAGCGCGCCCGCCCCGCTCTGGGAGGACACGAGGCAGACGGTCGGCGGCCTGGCCGCACGGCACGGGATCGCGACGCTCGTCGCCAACCGCGAAGGCGAGGAGCACGGGATCCAGTTCGCGGGTGGTGGCGCGGGCTGGGATGCCGGCGGCGCTCCACTCGTGCCCGGACCGGACGGTTTCATCGACATCGGAGTTGAGCAGTGAGTTCTGAGCGAGAAGAGGTCGAAGGCCTCGGCAGCGTGTCGCACGCCTACTACGCACGCGAGCAGCCGCTGACGGGCGTCGTGCTGCTCCCGTCGCAGGCCGACCACGATCCCGGGGAGCATCCGGAGAACGTTCGCCGGCTGCCCGGTGTCGTCGAGCATCTGCGCGCGGCGCCCGAGTGGGACGACCTGCTCGTGATGTACCCGCGCTACGCCCGCACGGCCGACGCGGTGCGCGTCCACGACGCGGGGTTCATCGAGCTGCTGGAGTCCGCCGAGGCTGACGCGCCGGTCTGGCTGGACACGGACACGCGGGTCAGTGCGGGGAGCTTCCGGACATCGATGCTGGCGGCCGGCGCGGCGCTCGGCGCAGTCGACGCCGTGGCGATGGAGGCCTACAACCGGCCCGACAGCCTGTTCACGCTCACGCGGCCACCCGGACATCACACCGGCGTCGACAAGGCGATGGGCTTCTGCCTGGTCAACCACATCTCGATCGCCGCGCGCTATGCGCAGGCGCTGTACGGCATCGAACGGGTCGCGATCCTCGACTGGGACGTGCACCACGGGAACGGGACACAGGACATCCACTGGGAGGACCCGTCCGTGCTGTTCGTCTCGCTGCATCAGTGGCCGCTCTATCCGGGGACGGGCCGCCTGGACGAGATCGGCGCCGGGGAGGGGACCGGGCGCACACTCAACATCCCGATGCCGCCCGGCTCCGGCGACGCCGAGTACCTCGAGGCGCTGGACCGCATTGCGCTGCCCGCGATCGAGGGGTTCGCCCCCGGGCTCCTGCTCGTCTCCGCCGGGCAGGATGCGCATGCCGCCGACCCGTTGTCCGACCAGCTGATCTCGCTGTCCGGCTTCCGCGCGATGGCCGAGCGCGCGGCAGCGCTCGCGCGGCGGATGGGAATCGGTCTCGTGCTGGTCCACGAGGGTGGGTACAACGTCTCGACGCTCCCGGCGATCGACCGCGCGATCATCGCCGGGCTCGGCGGCTTCGACGTGCCCCTCGACGACCTCTATGCAGCGACGGGCGCGGCCGCTCCGGCGGACTGGAACCAGCGTCTGCGCGATGTCCTCGATCTGCAGCGCCCATACCATCCGGGCCTCGGTTGAGCATGGCCGTCCTGCGCGTTCTGGCCTGGCCGGGGATGCCGACGGCGGCGGCGCTCGAGCAGGCCGGCCAGCGGCTGGGCGTCGGCGTCGAGGTGACCGTGATCTCGTCGAACGAGCAGCTCGAGGAGCGACTGCGCGCAGCGCCATTCGACCTGATCTTCCCCTCCGACTACCTCGTCGAGCGACTCGTGGCACGCGGCGCGCTGCTGCCGCTCGACTGCGCGCCGCAGACGCTCGCGCAGATCGTCCACTGGGCGCGTGAGGCGCCGCACGATCCGGGCTGCGAGTACTCGCTGCCATTCGCCTTTGGGACCACCGGATACCTCTGCGACGAAGCGTTCGCCGACGGCGGAACCTGGCATGACCTGCTGCGGCCTGCGGCCGGCGTCGCCGTGGGCATGCTGTCCGAGCCGCGCGAGGTCGTCGGCGCGGCGCTGATGGCAACCGGCCACTCACCCAACGACGTGAGCCCCGAGGCACTGACGAACGCGCGCAGGCTGCTGTGGCGTCAGCGGCCGAGCGTCGCGCGCTTCGACAGCGATGACTTCGTGGGACCGGTCGTGAGGGGCGACGTCGCCGCGCACCAGGCATGGAGCGGCCCGGCGTCGGTGGCGGTCCGCGCGCATTCGCGTCTGCGCTACGTGGTGCCCGCCGAGGGCGCCGGCCTCTGGATCACGACAGCGGCCGTGCCCGCAACGGCACCCGACGCCAGCGGCGCCCACAAGCTGCTCGCGGCACTCGCGGCCCCAGAGCTCGCCGCTCTGACCACCCTGAACGACGGGTACGCGACGCCGAACGTGGCCGCCAGGGCGCTGCTGCCGGGTGACCTGCGCGCAGACACCGTGCTCTTCCCGTCCGACGACGTGGTTCGGCGCTGCCGGACGTTCCACGATCTCGGGGAGCGCGAGTCGCTCGTCGCCGCGATCTACGACGAGTTGGTTGCCGCGGGCTGACGGCGGCCGCTCTAGCCTCCGTCACGATGCTCGCGATCGCGATCTCGCTCGTCGCGTCGGTTTGCTGGGGCTCCACCGACTTTCTCTCGGGCCTCGCAAGCCGTCGCACGGCCGTCCCAGTCGTGGTGCTCGGCGTCGAGGGGGTCGGGCTGACGATCATCCTGGCCGTCGCGCTCGCGACCGGAGAGCCGCTTCCGGCGACCCGCTGGCTGGTGCAGGCGGCTGCGGCGGGCATCCTCGGGGTGAGCGGGCTCGCGCTGTTCTTCTGGGCACTCTCATTGGGGAAGATGAGCGTGGTCGCGCCGATCACGTCCTGTGGCGCGGCGATCCCCGCGCTCGTCGGCGTGATGACGGGCGACCCGTTCACCGGGTTGCTGGCGGCCGGCCTGGTGGCGGCGCTCGCCGGCATCGTCCTCGTCTCGCTCGAAGCCGAGCACGAAGGGGAGGTCCGTCCCGAGCGTTCGGGACGGCTGCCGCTGGTGCTCGCGGGACTCGCGGCGATCGGGTTCGGGGGGTACTACGTGCTCTTCGACGCGGTCGCCGATCAGAGCATCATCTGGGGGCTCGTTGCGGCCCGCGGCATCCCGGTGATCGCCCTGATCGCGATCGTGCTGGCCCTGCATGCCGCGCCACCGCAGGGGGCGGCCCGCGGGCAGGTCCTCAGCGCCGGCGTGCTCGACATCCTGGCCACGTCGCTCTACGGCATCGCGCTGACCAAGGGGTCACTGAGCGCGGTGTCGGTGGTCGGTGCGCTGTTCCCGCTGACGACGGTGGTCCTGGCCCGCGTCGTGCTCGGGGAGCATGTCCGGCCGATCCAGCGCGCAGGGATCGTGCTGGCCCTCACCGGGGTCGCGCTGATCGCCGCAGCGTAGGCTCAACGCGTGCCCATCGCCGCCGGCGACATCACCTGGCCGGGCGCCGTCGAGGCGCTGCCGATCTTCATCGTCCTGCTGGCCTACGCAGCGCTCTACATCGCGGGCGTCCGGCGCCTGCGCGGCACGTCGCGCGCGGTGCCCGCCTGGCGGCTGGGCTGCTTCGCCGCAGGGATCCTGGTGCTGCTGATCGCGCTCGTCTCGCCGCTCGCCGGCGCGTCCGACGAGCTGTTCTGGGCGCACATGGTCGAGCACCTGATGATCGGCGATCTCGCGGCGCTGCTGCTCGTGCTCGGGCTCACCGGCCCGCTGCTCGCGCCGGTCCTGCGGCTCCCGGGGATGGGCGCGCTGCGCGTGCTCTCGCACCCGGTCATCGCGTTCACGCTGTGGGCGGTCAATCTCTACGCGTGGCACCTGCGCGTCCTGCACGAGGGCGCGGTGCGCAGCGATGACGTGCACGCGCTGCAGCACATGCTGTTCATCGCGCTCGGCATGAACATGTGGCTGGCGCTGCTCGGCCCGCTGCCGAAGCCCGCGTGGTTCGGCAACGCCGCGCGGCTCTGTTACATCATCGCTGTCCGGCTGACCGCCGCCGTGCTGGGAAACGTGTTCGTCTTCGGCGGCGGCGCGCTCTACGACGTCTACGCGCCGGGCGAGCGTGCCTGGGGCATCTCGCCGGGCGGCGACCAGGTGGCCGCCGGCGGGATCATGATGGTCGAGGGGTCGCTCGTCACGATCGGCCTGTTCTGCTGGCTGTTCCTGCGCGCCGCGAGGCAGACCGACGAGCGCCAGGAGCTCCTGGAGTTCGCGGCGGAGCGCGGGGTGGAACTGGATGAGCGCCGCGCCGGCCGAGCCGTTGAGGCGGGCCGCGGCGAGGAGCTCAAGGAGCGGATCGCCGGGCGCGGACATTCGTCCGCGGCAGTCGAGCCGTAGGAGACAGCTGCCGAGAACTCGGGCATGTCCGGTGGCGGTGACCCCACCCGCCAGATCGTGCCGCCGCCGGCCGGCAGCGCAGCGCCCCCTGGCTGGCTCGCGCCGGACGCCGGACCCGAGGCTCCGGGCTGGGCCGGACTTCCCGCGCCGCCCGCCGTCACAGCGAACCCGGCTGGGCCGGCAGCGGACGAGCTGTCCGCAATCTGGCCACGGATCGCGGCCTACCTGTTCGACTGTGCGCTCGCGACGCTGCTCGCCGCCGGCGTCACCGTGCTCGCCGACCCGCAGCCGCGTCGCACGAGCGGCGTCTACCTGCTCACGTTCGTGGCCGCCTGGGCGCTCGTGCGCGTCGCCGGACCGGCCCTCAAGGGTGAGTCGCCCGGAAAGCGGATGCTGCGGATCGCGACTGTGGACACCACCGGCAGGCCGATCGGCCACGGCGTTCGCGCGGTCCGCGAGCTGCCCGTCTGGGCGCTGTACTGGATCCCGTTCGTGGTGGCGATCGATGCGGTGTTCGCCGAGCGTGACGGACTGCGGGGGATGCGTGACCGCCTGACCCGGACATCGGTCGTTCAGCGCGGCGCCGTCACGGGCGGACGCGTCGCCGCTGTCCTCGTCCTCGCGCTCGTCGTGATCGGCACCGCGACGACGAATCTCGCCTCTTGGAACAGGAGCCCGCAGCGCTCGCTGGCGAGCTTCGTCAGCGACTGCGTTGGCGGCGGCGGCTCGGTTGCGCAGTGCAGCTGCCAGCGGGACCACCTGCTGCCGAGTCCCAAGACGGATGAGCGCGGTCTGCCACAGATCGGCGATCCCTGCGCGTACATCACCGGCGACGACCCGAGCGCGCCGGTGGCGCTGCCCCGGCGTGTCGAGCCGACGAAGCCGGGTGAGCCGGGGCGCTTCTCCGATGCCGAACGGCAGAGCTCACGCGCGCAGGTCATCGCCGGCTGCAGACACGCCGGGCTCGAGCGCGAGCTGTGTACGTGCATCCACGACCAGGCGAGCCTCGAGGTCGATGCGCACAGCCTGATCGGGGCGATGACCGCGCTGGCGCACAAGCGCAACATGGACCCTGCGGTCGGCGCCGTGTTCCGGCGCGTGACCGTGCTGTGTGGCGGCGGCCGACGGCCGACGGCCTAGCGCAGCCGCAGGCCGAACAGGTGCTCGAGCTGCGACACCGTGTGCAGCCCGCTCTCGTGGTGGATCGTGACCATGCCGAGGTCGCTGGCCGGCTTCAGGTTCCCGGGAAGGTCGTCGACGAAGACGATCTCCGCGGCGGGCAGCTCCATCCGCTTGAGCGCGAGGTCGTAGATGCCGCGGTCGGGCTTGCGGATGCCCTCCTCGCCGCTGATGACGGTGGCGTCGAACAGGTCGGGGAAGTAGCTGCGGTCGTAGCGATCGACGCCCCACGAGTTCGACAGCAGCCCCGTCCGCAATCCCTGGCGCTTCGCAGCGCGGACCGCGTCGATCATCACGAGGTCGAGCTTCATCCCGCCGAACATCCGGTCGATCAGCCCGCGCGCGCGGTCCTCGCGCAGCCCCAGCAGCCGCGCGAACTTGTCCTCGAACTCGGGCTCGGTCAGCTCGCCGGTCTCGAGCGCGAAGAGCGTCCTGCGGCCTTCGGGGTCGGCGCGGAACGTGTCACGCACGAGCGTCTGGTCGAGGCCCTCGTTGCGGCAGAAATGCTGGAACGAGAGGAAGATGTCGGTCGTCAGAACGCCGCCCCAGTCGACGAGCAGCCCACGAGGCGGGGGGCCGTCGAGCTCGTCGTCGCCGGGGTCAGGCACCCTGCGTCAGCTCCTGGGCGCGCGCGGCCAGTTCGACGACGCCGTCGCCGAAGCGCTTGAGGAACGGGTCGTCGGTCGCCCCGGCGACCGACCGCTTGTAGTTGCCCTCCATGAAGACGATCGACTTCCACAGCGCGAGCGTCTGGTACCAGCGGATGTCGCTCATCGTGCGGCCCGAGCGCTCCTCGTAGCGGGCGACGAGCTCGGCGCGCGTCATGAACCCCGGCTCACGCGTGACGCCGGTCAGCTCGAACATCCCGGCCGGCGGGTCGTCGCGGTCGGTCCACAGCGTGCAGAGGTATCCGAGGTCGGCCTTCGGGTCGCCGATCGTCGACATCTCCCAGTCGAAGATCGCCGCCAGGCGCGCCGGTCCCTGCGGGGCGAACATCGTGTTGCCGAGGCGATAGTCGCCGTGCACGATCGTCGCCGGGCCCGGACTGCGGCATCGTGTCGGCGAGCCAGCGTCCGACCGTCTCGACCGCGGGAATGTCGCGCGTGCGGTTGATCTCCCAGAGTCCGAGGAAGCGGCGCAGCTGGCGCTCGAGGTAGCCGGTCGGCTTGCCGAACCCCTCCAGGCCGGCGGCCTCCCAGTCGACGGCGTGCAGCTCGACGAGCGCGTCGACGAGCTCCTCGCTGATGCGCCGGCGGTCCTCGAGCGTGTCGAGCGCGGGCGGGACCTCGGTCGTGATGACGTCGCCCTCGACCTTCTCCATCAGGTAGAAGGGCGCGCCGATCACGGCCTCGTCGTCGCAGACGCCGAACACCTTCGGCACGCGCGCGCGGCCCTCGAGCGCGCGCAGCACGCGCGCCTCGCGCAGCACGTCGTGGGCGCTCGGCGGGCAGCGGGCCGCGCGGCGGCCGGCGCAGCACGAACTCGGCGTCGCCGCGGCGTGACGAGGTAGGTGACGTTCGAGTGCCCGTCGCCGACCGGCTGGATCGTCCGGCTCGCCGTCGCCGAGTCCGAGCGCGTCGAGGAAGACCAGCAGCGGCTCGACCACCAGCAGCGGCGGACGCTCGTTCTGCGCGCCCTCCTCGTGGCTGCGGACGACGTCGTCGGAGGCGATCTCGTGAATGCTCACAGGCGTCCGAAACCTACCGCGCTCCAGGCCGCCCGGAGCGGCCGCGTGCTAGCGTCCCCGCCGCCGACCCCGACCGACGAGGAGGCTGTCTACATGGACTTCGCCCACACCGAACGCGCGCTCGCGCTGCAGGAGCAGCTCACGCGCTTCATGGACGAGCACGTCTACCCGGCCGAGCCGGTCTATGCGCGCCAGCGACGCGAGGGCGACCCGCATGTCGTGCCGGCGGTCGTCGAGGAGCTGAAGGTCAAAGCGCGCGCGGAGGGCCTCTGGAACCTCTTCCTGCCCGACGAGCAGCACGGCGCCGGGCTGACGAACCTCGAGTACGCGCCGCTCGCCGAGATCACCGGTCGCAGCATCGAGATCGCCCCCGAGGCGGTCAACTGCGCTGCGCCGGACACCGGCAACATGGAGGTGCTCGCGATGTTCGGGACGCCGGAGCAGCAGGAGCGCTGGCTGCAGCCGCTGCTCGAGGGCGAGATCCGCTCGTGCTTCGGGATGACCGAGCCGGACGTCGCCTCGAGCGACGCCACGAACATGGCGACGACGATCGTCGCCGACGGCGACGAGTACGTGATCAACGGGCGCAAGTGGTGGAGCAGCGGCGCGATGGACCCGCGCTGCAAGATCGCCATCGTGATGGGGGTTTCGAACCCCGACGGCCCGCGCTACGCGCAGCACTCGATGATCCTCGTCCCGTTCGACACGCCCGGCGTGGTCGTCGAGCGCGACCTGACGGTGTTCGGCTACCACGACCAGCACGGCCACGCCGAGGTCAGCTACACCGACGTGCGCGTGCCGAAGGACGAACATCATCGGCCAGGAGGGGATGGGCTTCGCGATCGCGCAGGCGCGGCTGGGCCCCGGCCGCGTCCATCACTGCATGCGCGCGATCGGGATGAGCGAGCGGGCACTCGAGCTGATGGTCGACCGCGTGCGTCACCGCGTCGCGTTCGGCCGGCCGATCGCCGCGCAGGGCGTCGTGCGCGAGTGGATCGCCGAGTCGCGGATGGAGATCGAGCAGGCGCGCCTGCTGGTGCTGAAGACCGCGTGGCTGATGGACACCGTCGGCAACAAGCACGCGCAGAAGGAGATCGCCGCGATCAAGGTCGTCGCGGCGCGCCTGGCCTGCCGCGTGACCGACCGGGCGATCCAGGCGTTCGGCGGAGCCGGCGTGTCCGGCGACTTCCCGCTCGCCGCGCTCTACGCCGGCGCGCGGGCGCTGCGGCTCGCCGACGGGCCTGACGAGGTGCACCTGCGGGCGGTCGCGCGGCACGAGCTCGCCGACCGCGAGGCGTTCGGCGCGCCGCAGTCCCATTGCGCGCGGACTGACGCGGGCGCCGGACTCGTCTACGCTCCGCGCCCATGGCACGGCAGCTCTGGCTCCTGCGGCACGGTGACGCCGAGCCGCACGGCACGCGCTCGGACAGACGAGCGGCGCCTGACCGAGCGCGGCGAGGAGCAGGCACGTTCGGCGGGGCTCGCGCTGGTCGCACTCGGCGTGCAGCCGGCGCTCGTCTACACGAGCCCGAAGGTGCGCGCGCGCGACACGGCGCTGCTGGCGTGCGAGGCACTCGGCGTCGAGCCGATCGAGCACGAGCCGCTGCGCAGCGGCTTCGATGCGGCGGAGGCGCTGCTGCTCGCGCAGTCCGACGAGGACGGCGACGGGCGCGTGCTCGTCGTCGGTCACGAGCCGGACTTCAGCAACGTCGTCTACGACCTCACCGGCGCGCGGATCGACATGAAGAAGGGCGGCATCGCCGGCGTGCGACTGGACGGCGCCGACGGCGAGCTGATCGTGCTGCTGCGCCCGCGCGAGCTGGAGGCGATGCGATGACCGGCGTCGCGCGCCGGGTCGAGGCAGCCGGCGGGATCGTCGAGCGCGACGGGCGGATCGCCGTCGTGCATCGCCCGCGCTACGACGACTGGTCGCTGCCGAAGGGCAAGCTCGACCGTGGCGAGACCTTCGAGCAGGCAGCGCTGCGCGAGGTCCACGAGGAGACCGGCCTCGTCTGCGAGCTGGGCGACGGAGCTCGAGCCCGTCCGCTACCACGACAACAAGGGCCGCGCCAAGCTCGTGCGCTACTGGCGGATGGTCGCGGTCTCGGGATCGTTCGCGCCGAACGACGAGGTCGACGAGCTGCGCTGGGTCCCGCCGGACCGCGCGACCACGGCTGCTGAGCTACCAGCACGATCGGGCGCTCGTCCACTCGCTCCTGTCGGACGACTAGGCTCCGCGGCATGGAGCAGCGCCGCGAACGCGTATATCTGGAGACTGAGCGCCACCGCATCTCGGGGTGGATCACGCTCGCCCGCGACGGCTATCGCAGCCGCGTCAGCGACGTGCTGAACGCCACCGAGCGCGAGTTCGTCCCGGTGACGGACTGCGTCGTCGAGCTGATCGGCCGCGAGGGTCATGGCACGCACCACGAGGTCATCGCGGTCTCGCGCAATCACATCGTGCTCGTCATCCCCGAGAGCGAGGGCTCGCCCGTGCTCGAGGCCGGCGCCGCAGGCGTCGCGAGCTGACGCTCAGCCCTCTTCGAGGATCCCTTTCAGCGTCGTGCAGTGGGCGCGGAACTGGCGCGCCAGCACGCGGCGCAGCAGCGGCTGGCCGAGCTTCGCGCGCACCGGTCGGGCGGCCGACGACCCGGAAGGCCATCAGCGTGCCGCCATCCGCCGGCTCGAATGTGATGTGCGCGTCGAGCGGGAGGCTGCCCTCGACCATGCGCAGCCCGAACGCCGTCCCGGGCTCGTACTCGCTGACCTCGACGACGGACTCGAGCTCGCGCCCTCCCGGGGCGCGGTGCACCTCGCGCAGCCGGGTGCCGACGCCGAGCGGGCCGTCGCCGAGTTGCTCCGCGACGACGGTGTTCGTCTGCCACGTCGCCAGCTTCGCGGGGTCCGCAACGTAGGCGAAGACGTCGCCCGGGGCGCGGGCGATCCGGGTGTCAATCGTGAAGTCGATCATCGAGCCTCCTGTGTGCCGACAAGGGTCCACCATGCGGAGAAGGCATCACGGCGCCAGCGCGGGCCGGTGTCCACACCGGCGAACACGCGCGCGAGGAATGGGCCGGCGAGCAGGTCGAGCGCGGCCGTGGGGGAGATGTCGTCGCGCACGTCACCGCGTCGCTGTCCGCGGGCGATCAGTCGAGCGGACGATCGCCCGCCGCGGCAGCAGCACATCGCGGCGAAAGGCATCGAGCAGCTCGGGGTGTCGCGTGCGCTCGGCCATCAGCCCGCCGATCAGCGTGACGTAGCCGTCGCCGTCGGCCGGGAAGCCCTGCTCGACAGCGGTCCACAGCTCGGCGCGCGTGTCACCGAGGTCCGGCGGGTCCAGGCGCGGGAGCCGCTCGGCGATCGCCGCCGCGACGAGCGAGGCCTTGTCGGGGAAGCGGCGGTAGATCGCCGGCTTGCCGACGCCGGCCGCGGCCGCGACGGCGGTCATGCTCGTGCGCGCGAACCCGCGGTCGGCGAGCAGGGTGAGGGTCGCGGCGATGACCGCCTGGTCGATCGCCGGATCGAGCGTGCGCGCCATGGCGTTACCGTAACGACACGGTAATGTTTTGACAAGTCGCCGGACGCCGGGCCGCCGGTCGACGTATCGTTGAATCCCATGGGGAGCGGTGGGAGTGACGCGCGCGTGATCGCGCGCGGGGAGGATGACTACGAGCAGGCGCGGCGCGACGCGGTCTGGAACGCGCGCACGCCCGAGCGCTCACCCGGACGTGATCGTTCAGGCGCGCGACCGACGAGGACGTCGTTGCGGCCGTGCAACGCGGCTCGCGACGGGGGCCGGCAGATCGGCGTGCGCTCCGGCGGTCACAGCTGGGCCGGCAACCACGTGCGCGACGGCGGGATGCTGCTCGACCTCTCGCGCCTGACCGCGGTGCGAGATCGACGCCGCAGGCGATGACGGCCAGCGTCGAGCCGGGCTGCCCCGGCAACGAGCTGCGTCGCCGCGCTCGGCGAGCACGACCTGTTCTTCCCGGCCGGGCACTGCATCGGCGTCGCCGTCGGCGGCTACCTGCTGCAGGGCGGCTACGGCTGGAACGGCCGCGTCCACGGCCCGCCTGCATGAGCGTCGAGGCGATCGACGTCGTCACCGCGGACGGCGAGCTCGTCCGCGCCGACGCCGAGCAGCACGCCGACCTGTTCTGGGCCGCGCGCGGATCGGGCCCCGGCTTCTTCGGCGTCGTCACGCGCTTCCACCTGCGCGTCTATCCGAAGCCGAAGGTCGATCGCGAACGGCGTCTTCCTCTACCCGCTCGACGTGCTCGACGAGGTGTTCCGCTGGGCGCACGAGATCGGCCCGCGCGTGCCGCTGGAGATGGAGCTGATGCTCGTCATCCACCGCGACGCACGAGGGCGAGCTCGAGATCGCGGTCACCGGCCCGGTGCTCGCGGACACCGAGGAGCGCGCGCGCGAGGTGCTCGCACTGCTCGAGACCTGCCCGGTGCTCGACCGCGCGAAGCTCGCGCTGCCCTACGTGCCGGTGCAGCTCGAGGACCTCTACGCGGCGGTCCACGCGACCTACCCCGACGACCACCGCTACGGCGTCGACAACATGTGGACGCACGCGCCGATCGACGAGCTGCTGCCCGGGCCTGCGCCGGATCGCCGAGACGCTGCCGCAGGCGCCGTCGCACATGCTGTGGATGAACTGGTGCTCCGTCGCATCCGGGCACGCTCGCCGCGCGCCGACATGGCCTACAGCGTCGAGGACGAGACCTACATCGCGCTCTACGGCGTCTGGGACGACGCGGCGCTCGACGACCGCGAACGTCGCCTGGGCGACCGATCACATGCGCGACCTGGAGCACCTCGCGACCGGGCATCCAGCTCGCCGACGAGAACCTCGGGCAGCGGCCCGCGCGCTTCGTCAGCGACGCGCACTACGCGCGCTACGACGCGATCCGCGCGGTCTACGACCCGGACGGGCGCTTCCACCCGTGGATGGGTCGTCCGTGAGCACGGCCGCGCGCGACGACGAGCTGACGGCCTACCTGAGCCGGCCGCTGTCGCCCGCCGACGCCGACGTGCTGGCGGCGATCGAGCGGGGCCCGATCGACCCGGCCGACGCGCTGTCGCGGTCCGACCTCGACCGCCTGCTCGACCCGGCTCCGCTGGCCGTCGAGACCGGCTGGTGCACGCTGCCCGACGGCGTCGCGCTACGTCGCCGTTCGCACGCCGATGCCGGGAGTCACGCGGCGAGCAGGTCGACTGGTGGTTCGACTGGCATCCGCGCGATCCGCTGCGCTACCGCATCTGGCATCCGCGGCGCACCATCGCACAACGCCGTCGAGCCTGCCGGCGGGGCGCCGGCGCAAGGCGCACTGGGGGACGGTGCACCACCCGGTCGAGGACGTCGGCACCGGCGTCGGTGCACGCGCGGATCGCGTTCTGCCGGCCGACGCGCGCTCGGCTTCTCGACCGACGCGCTCGACGACCCGAACGTCGCGACGATCGTCTGCGGGCTCGTCGGCGACGACCGGCTGCACGTGCGCCACTCCGTCGATGGCCCACGTGTTCCTGCGCGAGGGCGACGGCGTCGTGCTGCGCAGCCGCTTCTGGCTCGGCGCGGTCGCTGCGCCCCGACCTGCCGGGCGCGCTGGGCGCCGGCGGCCGCGCGCTGCATCAATCGCCCGTTCGTGCGCCGCCGCGCGCTGCCCGCCGGGCTGCCGCAGGCGCTCGCGCGCCACTGCGCGGAGGAGTACGCGAACCTCGGCGCGCTGTTGCCCGAGCTGTATGCGCGCTTCGCCGCGTCGTAGCGCCGCCCGCCGACCGCCGGTCCGTGCGGCAGACTTGCCGCCGTGCCCGGCCGGCTGAGCTTCGACCCGATCGCGGAGGCAGGCCGGCAGTGGCGCAAGCACTGGGGAGCCGCTTCGGCGCCGCCGATGATGTCGGTGACGTCGATCTTCCGGGCTCACCAGATCCTGGTCGCACGGCTGAACGAGGCGCTCGCGCCGTTCGACCTCACGTTCCCGCGCTACGAGGGCCTGATGCTGCTCTACCTCAGCCGCGCGGGGTCGCTGCCGCTCGGCAAGATGGGCGTCCGGCTACAGGTCCACCCGACGAGCGTCACCAACATCGTCGACGGGCTCGAGCAGCGCGGTTACGCACAGCGCACGCCGCATCCCGACGACCGGCGCACGACGCTGGCGACGATCACGCCGCTGGGACGCGACGTTGCCGGCAGGGCGACCGAGGCGCTGAACGCGATCCGCTTCGGGATCGAGCCGCTGAAGCGCGGCGAGCTCGACGGGCTGACCGAGGTGCTCGAGCGTCTGCGGCTCGAGGCCGGCGACTTCGAGCCGGGCGAGTGATTCCACGACCCCGCGGCGCAGAGTCACCGTCTCGCGGCGACGGATCGCATCCCGCTGGTCGCGGACGTGCCACCGGCACGCCTCACGACCACCAGGCCACGACCGTCATCCACGACCCGGCGCCCCCGCATCCACGGGGCCGTGAATCAATCGCCCGGGCTAGCGGGTCAGCGGGTCGTGTACTCGTAGAACCCGCGGCCCGTCTTGCGGCCGTGGTGGCCGGAGACGACCATCCGCTTGAGCAGCGGCGGCGGCGCGTACTCCGGGCGCTTGAACTCCTCGTAGAGCGAGTCGCAGACCGCGTACAGCACGTCGAGGCCGATGAAGTCGCAGAGCGTGAGCGGCCCCATCGGGTGCCCCGCGCCGAGCTTCATCCCGTCGTCGATGTCCTCGCGGGTGGCGAAGCCCTCCTCGAGCATGCGCACGCCGGCCATCAGGTACGGGACGAGCAGCATGTTGACGATGAAGCCCGAGCGGTCCTTGGTGCGGATCGGGTGCTTGCCGATCGCCCGCGCGAACTCCTCGGCGCGGTCCGACGTTCTCGGCGCCGGTGTCGATGCCGACGACGATCTCGACGAGCTTCATCACCGGCACGGGCGAGAAGAAGTGCAGGCCCAGGACGCGCTCGGGGTTCTGCGTCCACGAGGCCAGCTGCGCGATCGGGATCGACGAGGTGTTGGAGGCGAGGATCGTCGTCCTTGGGCAGCTCGTCGAGCTTCTGGAACAGCGGGCCCTTGACGCGCGGATCCTCGAAGACGGCCTCGACGACGAGCTGGGCGCCGGAGAGCGCGTCGAGCGATTCCGACCAGCTGATGCGGCCGATCAGCTCGGCGCCCTCGGTCTCGGAGAGCTTGCCGCCGGCGACGGCGCGGGCGACCGAGGCGTTGATCATGTCGCGACTGCGCTGCAGCGGCGCGCTCTCGGGCTCATGGACGACGACGTGGAAGCCACCGCGTGCCGTCGCTTCGGCGATGCCGGAGCCCATGAAGCCGGCGCCCACGACGCCGACGAGGTCGATCGGTGTGCTCACGAGGTTGTACGCTCCGAGAAATAGTTGGACATCCGACTATTGCATGCCATAGAGTAACTGTCCAATGGCGACACCATCGACGACGCCCGCCGAACGCGACACGACGTTCACGACGCTCAGCGGAAGCTCGGTGAAGCCGTTGTACACCGCGGCGGATCTCCCGCCCGCCGAGCAGATCGGCCTTCCCGGGGAGTACCCGTTCACGCGCGGTGTCTACCCGTCGATGTACCGCGGGCGGCTCTGGACGATGCGCCAGTTCGCCGGCTTCGGTGGCGCTGCAGAGACGAACGAGCGCTTCCACTACCTGCTCGATCACGGCCAGACGGGGCTGTCGACGGCGTTCGACATGCCGTCGCTGATGGGCCATGACTCCGACAGCCCGAAGTCGCTCGGCGAGGTCGGGCGCGAGGGCGTCGCCGTCGACACGCTCGACGACATGGAGACGCTGTTCCAGGGGATCGACCTCGGCGAGGTCAGCGTCTCGATGACGATCAACGCGCCGGCGTCGATCATGCTCGCGTTCTACGTCGTCGCGGCGGAGCAGAGCGGTGTTCCCGCGGACCGGCTCGGCGGGACGATCCAGGCGGACATCCTCAAGGAGTACATCGCGCAGAAGGAGTGGTGCTTCCCGATCGACCCGGCGATGCGGTTGATGGGGGACATGATCGAGTGGTGCTCCGGCAACATGCCGCGCTGGCATCCGGTGTCGATCAGCGGGTACCACATCCGCGAGGCGGGCTCGACGGCTGCGCAGGAGCTGGCGTTCACGCTCAAGGACGGCCTCACGTACGTCGAGCAGGCAGTCGAGCGCGGCCTCGACGTCGACGACTTCGCGCCGCGCCTGAGCTTCTTCTTCAACGCGCAGATCGACTTCTTCGAGGAGATCGCCAAGTACCGCGCCGCGCGCCGCATCTGGGCGCGTGAGCTGAAGGAGACGTTCGGCGCCAAGGACCCCAAGAGCTGGCTGATGCGCTTCCACACGCAGACGGCCGGCGTCAGCCTGACCGCCCAGCAGCCGCTGAACAACATCACGCGGACCGCGATCGAGGCGCTCGCCGGCGTGCTCGGCGGGACGCAGTCGCTGCACACCAACAGCTACGACGAGGCGCTCGCGCTGCCGACCGAGGATGCCGTTCGGATCGCGCTGCGCACGCAGCAGGTGATCGCCCACGAGACCGGCGTGGCGAACACGATCGATCCCCTGGGCGGCAGCTACTTCGTCGAGGCGCTGACCGACCGCATCGAGGCCGAGGCCTACGAGTACTTCCGCCGGATCGACGAGCTCGGCGGCATGGTCGAAGCGGTCAAGCAGAACTACCCGCAGCGTGAGATCGCCGATGCGAGCTACGAGCTCCAGCAGGAGATCGACGCCGGCCGGCGCATCGTCGTCGGCGTCAACGCCTTCACCGAGGGCGGCGACGACGAGACGCCGATCCTGAAGATCGACCCGCGCCTGGAGCAGGAGCAGATCGACCGGCTCCAGGGAATCCGCGGCCGCCGCGACGCAGCCGCCGTCGAGAGCGCGCTGACCGCGCTGAAGGCGGCCGCCGCGCAGCCGGACAAGAACGTCATGCCCTCGATCATCGAATGCGCTCGCGCCCACGCGAGCGAGGGCGAGATCATCCACGCCCTCCAGGAGGTCTTCGGTCACTACACCGAGACGCCGGTCTTCTGACCCGCGTCTGCCTCCGAACAAGCTGCGGGTCCGTTCGCCCCTCCTCCTAGAGCGGATCCGCATGCGGTCGCGCCGAGTTGCCGTATCGGCGCGGCACGCCCCCTGCCAGGGTGCGGCGACCGAACAGGTCGCCGCACCCGCGGGGCGCTGCTGTGACACGCCGCCCGCCCGTCAGGGGGACGGCGGGAACGGGTTGCTCGCGTACGAGTTGCGCTCCGCGATCGTCCCGTCGAGGTTGTGGATCACGTGCTCGGTGCGCTCGGCCATCGCGTGCCGCCGCCCTGCCGGCACCGCGTCGGCCTGCTGCTCATAGCGCCGGCCGATCGCTCCGGCGCCCTCGATCTCATTGATCCAGGCGCTGTTGCGATGGACCGTGTGAACCCAGCCGTGTGCCACGGAACCTCTCCCTGTTACTGGGACGGACGCGAGCGGACGCACCTGCGTGCGCGTCCGGCCCCCCCGCTCGTCGTTCCGTGTCCCCCTGCCCTGAGCGCGCGAACGTACTCAGAGGCCACGAATTAGTCAAGATTCCCTAACTGCAACAAGCGTCGCTGTTAGACTGATCAAGGAACCTTGAGCATTCCCAGATTCGCCGCGCGATGTACGGCTTAAGGGGCAATCGGCGCGATCACCCAGCAAAGCCGGATGAGGGGTGTCGCCATGGCCGTGATCATGCAGGAACTGCTGGCTGACGAGATCAACGCCGTGCAGATGGGGTTGCGCAAGGACCCCGCCGATGCGGTGGCTCTGCGCGAGGTCCTGATCGAGATCGCCCGCGACCCGGGCTACGCCGACTGGCTTGCCGCCGAACAGTTCGACGGGCGCCCGTACTCGCACCCGCCGGACCTGCCGTTCATGCGTCACGCCGAGACACGCTCGCTGCTCGAGCGCCTCGCCCTCGCGCAGGAGCGCGACCTCGCTGTGCGCGTGAACCTCTGCGACGACCTGGCGCTCGTGACTGACGGGCTCTGGGTCGACCCGGCCTATCGCGTATTCCCCTACGCGGACGAGGGCGCGCTGCTCAAGGAACGGTGCGACGAGCTGGGCTGGTCGGACTGGGCGACGTGCCTGATCGACCCGGCGACGGGATGCGGGCACAACCTCCTGCGCTACGAGGGAACGGCCCGGCGCTACGGGTTCGACGTCAACGCCAGGTCGCTGAGCTACGCGGCAGTGAACGCGACGCTGAACAGCGTGCCGGTCGCGCTGCTCGGGATCAACGACGTCCGCGATGGCCTGCCGGCGATCTTCTCGCCGCTCAGCCCCGAGCGCGTCCTGATGATCGCGAACATGCCGTTCGAGCTCTCGCCGCTGCGCGATGCGCTGCCCCCGAGCGCCGACGGCGGGTATTTCGGTTACGAGCTGACGCGGGCCGCGCTGAACGCCGCCGCGGGACTCGAGGAGCAGATGGGCGCAGACTCGCGGCTGCGCTGCCTCGTGCTGACCTACAGCGTTGGGTGCGTGGCCGAGGATCGCTGGGCCGTCACCGAGCACGCGGAACGCTGCTTCGGGGCAGGCGCGTGTGACGTGGCACCCGCTGATCGATGAACCGCTCTGGAGGGTCAACGGCAAGAAGGAACAGCCCAACCCGATGCCGCTCGAGAATCTGGCACTGAAGGCGGACTGCCGCTTTGATGTGGTCGACCCATCCAGGCGCGCCGAGATCCGCGAGGGGTACCGCGCGCTCGTTCAGGAGTGCGCCGGCAAGGGCTGGGACCATCTCGCCTACGGGATCATCGAAGTCACTGATTCCCCACGCGCGTGATCAACTGACACAGGGTGCAGCCGTGGGCAGCGCCGGTGGTAGGTGACCGGCTCCCAGCGGGTCTCGAACGTGCGCAGGTCGAAGATCAGCGCGCGCCCGGACGACGCCGGCGGCGCGAGCCCGGTCAGATGGTGCAGCACCTCCATCGCGATCAGCCCGCCGATCACGGCGCTTGCCGGTGCCAGCGTCGCCGCAGCCGACGACGTCGCCTGCCGCACCTGCACCAGCTCGTCGTAGTGCGCGAAGCCGTCGCGCAGCTGCAGCTCGATGCACTCATGGCACGGTGTCTCACCCGGAATGATCGTCGGCCCGACACGGATCAGCGGTGGGAACTGCCCGGCGCCGATGTGCGGCACGCCGCGGTTGTGGCAGGCGTCATCGATCCAGCGGTCGATCTCGTGCGCCGGCCAGTCGGCGGTCCCGACGACGAAGTCGGCGCCGGCGATCACCTCCTCGACGTCGGCGCTCGAGCGAATGCGGCGCGGCACCGGGACGAACTCGACGCCCGAGTTGATGTCATGGACCCGCTGCCCCGCGACGTCGACCTTGAGCCTGCCCAGGTCGGATTCGCCGTAGAGGATCTGGCGGTTGAGGTTCGACAGCTCGATGTGGTCGTCGTCGACTGCGACGACGGTGCCGACGCCCGCGGCGGCGAGCGTCGCGGCGGCCCAGGAGCCGAGGCCTCCGACACCGATCACGACGACGCGCGCGCGCCCGAGCGCGGTCTGCAGCTCCGCCGGCGACCGGCCGGCCTCGACGGTGTCGGCGAAGTAGCGCAGCTGGCGGTCGTAGCGCTCGGCGTCGCGGGGCGGCAACACGACACGCTCGAGCGCCTCCATCAGCAGGCCGGCGCTGTGGAGCCCTTCGAGCTCTTCGACGAGATCGCCGCCGTCGAGCAGGCCACGCGACGCGAGCGCGTCACCGATCTGCGGGACCGTGCGCTCGCCCTCCTGCAGCAGCGACAGCAGCGCGCGGTCGTGCTCGGAGGCGTCGCGCACGACCGCGTCGCCCTGGCCATCGGTCCGCAGGACGAACAGGTCGCCGGTGCTGGCGGGAAACACCTCCACGCTGGGGCGCAGGGCGGGCATGACGGGGAGCGGGCTCATCGGCGCTTCGGCGCGAGACATCGGTGACGGATTGGCGGCGGCCGCACAGCGACCGCCGCCGATCACGTCTCTAGGCGCCCTTCACGACCCCAACTGCGGGGACGATCGGACGATCGAGATGCTCGAGCTTCATGCGTTCACCTCCTTGGTTGCTGTTCGGGGGGCATCGCTTCGCGCGATGAAGATGGTCTTGCTGCGGCGCTGCTCGTCCGCCTCGCGGTCGAGCGCGCCGTCGAACGTCATGCCGAGCACGGCCTCGGCGACGAGCCCCGCGTTGGTGAGCGCCCGGCGGATCGACTGCTCGGAGTGGTGGCGCTGTGCGTGACGGCTGATCGTCCGGCTCCACCCTCCGGCTCCGCGCGAGAACGCGTCGAGCTGCGCGTGCGCGAGCTGGCCGCTCGTGAACGTGCCGGGATCGACGCCGCCGCGCCAGATCATCAGGTGATCGTCGTCCTCGACCACGTGCGTGGAGGCGAAGAAGGAGCAGAACGTCGCCAGCGTGTTGGCGTCGAAGACGACGACTCCACCGGGCGCAAGGTTGCGGCGCATGCCGGCGAGCGCCGAGCCGAGCTCCGGCCCGCTGTGCAGATAATTCGCGACGTCGTCCAGTGCCCAGACGAGGTCGAACTCGCCGAGCACCTCGAGCCGGCGCGCGTCGCGTTGCAGCAGGCGCACCGGCCGGCCGCCGACCTTGCCGGCGGCCACCCGCAGCATCTCGGCGGAGACGTCGCACGCCGTCACCGACCAGCCGGCATCGGCCAGCGGGAGCCAGCTCTTGCCGGTGCCGGCGCCGATGTCGAGCAGCCGTCCGCCGCGCGCACCCCCGAGACCGGCCGCCTCGAGCAGCTCGCCGGTCCAGCGGTCGTAGTCGTGATGCGCCGTGAACGCGTCGTAGAAGCCGGCGAACGTGTCGTACGTCTCAGTCGTCGTCGGTTCGGCTGCGATCATCGATTGAATGACCCCCTGACCGCTCAGAAACGTTTCACCGGTCCGCAACCCGACTGGCCGGAGTTCCGCAGATGCTGTGTCCGCGAGGCGCGGCGCTACAGCGATTCGTCCGCCCAGGTCGACGACATCGCGCAGGAGGCGGTCCTGCGAGCGTGGCGCCATTGGGGCGCGTGCCGGCAGCAGGAGTCGCCGTGGGCGTGGCTGCGTCAGATCACGCGACGCGAGGCGCTGCGTGCGCTGACCCGTCCGAGCACGCAGCGCTTCGACGACAGCGCGGCGCCGTCGGAGCGTGAACACGAACAATCGATGGAGGACGCGGTGCAGCAACGCCTCACAGTCGATTGTGCACTCCAGAATCTGACTGATCGTGATCGCGAGCTCGTCACACTGCGATTCGAGCAGGACCTTTCATACGTCGCAATTGGTGAACTACTCAGAGTCCCCGCAGCAACCGTTAGAGTGCGTGGATATCGCATCATGCGATCACTGCGCACGACTTCGGGGGAACACCATCTCGCCTAAGACCAAGACATCGGCACGAACGCCGTCTCGGACTACCGCCTCACCGGATCCCAAGCTCGTCAAGGCCATGGGTCATCCGGTGCGGTTCGCGATTCTCACGGCGCTGAACGATGGCGTCGCCAGCCCGATCCAGCTCGCCCGGCAGATGGATGAGCCGATCGGAACCGTCGCCTACCACACAAGGATTCTGCTCGACCTCGAAGCGATCGAGCTGGTGGAGACCGCGCAGCGCCGCGGCGCCACCGAGCACTTCTACCGCGCGACGATTCGCCCGTTCTTCTCCGACGACGACTACGCGCTGCTGCCGTCGGACATGCGCCGTGAGATCGTCAAGCCCGCACTCCGCGCGATCTTCGACGACGCCGCCGATGCGCTCGCGACGGGTGGGTTCGACGGCGCCGAGGTGCACGTCAGCCGGGTCCCGCTCGAGCTCGACGAGCAGGGTGTCCAGGAGCTCGCCGCACTGCTGATGGAGACGGTGCAGCGCGCGATCGACCTGCAGGCCGAATCGACGAACCGTCGCGCCGGTGCGTCCGGGGACGCGGCCGCCGGCACCGTCAGTGAGCTCGCGATCATGCACTTCGATCGCGCGCCGGCGAACGTCAAGAAGCAGCGCGCCCGCTGAGCGCTCGCGGTCGGCCCGGCTCCTGTAGAACAGGAGCCATGACCGACCGTGACCGTGGCGCCAGATTTCTCGAGCTGCACCAACAGGGGACGTTCGTCCTGGCGAACGCCTGGGACGCGGCCAGTGCCAGGATCATCGCGGCCGCCGGCGCGCCGGCGATCGCCACCACGAGCAGCGGCATCTCCTGGTCGCTCGGCGTCCCCGACGGCGAGAACCTCAGCCGTGACGCCGTCGTCGCGCGCGCCGCGCTGATCGCGGGCGCTGTCGATGTCCCGGTGAGCGCCGACGTCGAGGCCGGTTACGGCCCGTCTCCGGCGGATGTCGCCGCCACGATCGACGCCGTGATCGGCGCCGGCGCAGTGGGGGTGAATCTCGAGGATCGTCCGGGTCCCGACGGGACGAGCCTCTGGTCCGTCGCGGAGCAGTCGGCACGGCTCGCGGCGGCGCGCGCCGCCGCCGACGCGGGCGGCGCGCCGTTCGTGATCAACGCGCGCACGGACGTGTTCCTGTTCGCGGTCGGCGAGCCGGAGCAGCGCGAGGCGATGGTGCTGGAGCGGGCCGCGGCGTTCGCGCAGGCGGGCGCCGACTGCCTGTTCGTCCCGGGCGTGAGCGACCCGGAGCTGATCGCGCGGCTCGTCGCGGGCAGCCCACTGCCGCTGAACATCCTGCTGGCGCCCGCGAGCGGGACGAGCATCGCGCAGCTGACCGAGCTCGGTGTGCGCCGGATCAGCATCGGCGGCGCGATCGCGCTGGTCGCCTACCGCGCGGCGCAGCTCGCGACGGAGCAGGTGCTGGCAGGTGACGATGCGGCGCTGCGCGGCGGGCTCTCACATGCCGACATGCAGGCGCTGATGGCCGCGACGTAGGCCTGGGTCGATTAGCAGCGGAGAGAGAGGGATTCGAACCCTCGGAGGACGTTACCCCCGTCACACGATTTCCAGTCGTGCCCGTTCAACCGCTCCGGCACCTCTCCTGGGGAGGCGGAGGGTAGCGCCGGTCAGACCTGCCAGTCGCCGCCCGCGAGGACGGGCACGCGCTCGCCGGCCGCGGTCAGGCCGGTGACCGACACGTCGTCGGAGCCGATCATGAAGTCGATGTGGATCTGGCTCTCGTTCATGCGCTTGCGGTCGGCCGGCGTCCTCGACGCACTCGGCGTAGGCCGACCCGAGCGCGATGTGGCTCGCGGCGTTCTCGTCGAGCAGCGTGTCGAAGAAGGTCGTGCCGAGCTTGCCGATGCGGCCCTCGCGGTCGACCAGCGCGACCTCACCGAGGCGCGCGGCGCCCTCGTCCTTGGAGGTGTAGCCGCGCAGCACGTCGGCGTTCTCCTCGGCGTCGATGCGCACCGCGCGCCCGTCCTGGAACTCGACCTCGAGCCCGCGGATGATCGAGCCGCCGACGACGAGCGGCTTGGTCGAGCGCACGACGCCGCTGGTGCGCGCCGGGTCGGGCGTGCTGAAGACCTCTTCGGACGGCAGGTTCGGCATGTGCACGATGCCGTCGACGGTCTGGAAGCGCGCCGCGGCGAAGCGGCTCGACGGCAGCAGGCCGACCTGCAGGTCGGTCCCCGGCCCCTCGAAGTGCAGCGCGTCGAAGCGGTGCGCGGTGACGCGCTCGGCGGCGTCGACGAGATCGTCGGCGCGCGCCGTCCAGGCGGCGACCGGGTCCTCCTCGTCCAGGCGCAGGACGTGCACGAGCTCCTCGACGAGCTTCGCGAGCGCCGCGTCGCTCGTCCAGGTCGGGATGCACGAGCGTCGCCCACGGGCGGCTCGGGCACGGCCCGATCGTCCAGTTCGTCGTCGCGTCGTTGACGACCTTGCCGCTCTCCTTGAGGAACGGCAGCTGGTCGCGGCCGATCAGCGCGGGGTCGATGTCGTCGAGCAGGCCGGGCGCGATCGGGCCGCTGAGGCCGATCCGCGCGCAGCGCTGGTCGCCGAGCGCGAGGATCCGCTCGCCGTACCAGGACGGCACGAAGTCGAGCGTGTCCTCGGCGGCGTACTTCAGCCGCGCGCGCTTCATGTGGAGGTCGAAGTACGACGCGTCGACGAACTTCGCGCCGTGCCGGTAGGCGCTCTCGGCGAGCGCGCGCATGACCTCCTCCTTGCCGATCTCGCCGCCGATCGCGACGATCTGGCCGGGCTGGACGTTCGCTCCGAAGCCGACCATCAGGTCGGCGAAGCGGCGCAGCGTGGTGTCGTCGAACCCGGTGGACGGAGCTCATCGGGTTCACGCTAGCCAGCCGATCGTGCATCATTCGCGGTATGTCGACGACCAGCCACGGTCACTGCCAGCTCGTCACCGAACGCGACCGCGCGCTCTCGATCTTCGGCGAGGTGATGGGCCTCGTCGCGATCACCTGCCTGTTCGCCGCGGCCGGCGCGTACGTCGGCAAGGACCTCACCGGCCTGACCGTCCTCGTGCCGTGGCTCGTCGCGCTCGGGTGCATCTTCGGGCTCAACGTCGCGAACGCCCGCGGCAACCGCCAGCTCGCGCTCGTCCTGCTGTTCGCGTTCGGCCTGCTGCTCGGGGTCGCCGTCGGCAACATGCTCAACTACTACGCGACAACGAATCCGAGCGCGCTCTACCAGGCGGCCGCCGCGACCGGGCCTGTTCGTCGCGGCGCTCGGCGCGGGCGGCTACGCGATCCGGCGCGACCTGTCGGGGCTCTACCGGCTCGCGTTCTGGCTGCTGCTCGGGCTGATCGTCTTCGGGATCGTGACTGATCTTCGTGAACATGCCGGGCGGCTCGCTGATCTACGCGATCCTCGGCCTCGGCATCTTCGGCCTCTACACGCTGCTCGACTTCAACCGCCTGCGGCGCGCCGGCCAGCAGGAGGTGATCCCGCTCGCGGCCGGGATCTTCCTCGACGTCTTCAACATCTTCCTGTTCTTCCTGCGGATCTTCGGCAGCGGCCGCTGAGTCGTCACGTTCGCGGCCGTCTCAGGAGACTGGTGTTACATGAGCTTTCTCGATCGTTTCTCCACCAAGCTGCAGGTCCCCGCGCCCGGCGAGACGCTGCCCGGCCGCGACCACGAACTCCCCGGCATCCCCGACACGCACGCGGTGCTCGGCACGCCGATCCGCCCGCCGTTCCCGGAGGGCATCCGCACCGCCGTCTTCGGCCTGGGCTGCTTCTGGGGCGCCGAGCGCCTCTTCTGGCAGACGCCGGGCGTCTACTCGACCGCGGTCGGCTACGCCGGCGGCACGACGCCGAACCCGACGTACGAGGAGACGTGCTCCGGCCGCACCGGTCACACCGAGGCCGTGCTCGTCGCCTACGACCCCGCCAAGGTGTCGTACGACGAGCTGCTGCAGGTCTTCTGGGAGGGCCACGACCCGACCCAGGGGATGCGGCAGGGCAACGACGTCGGCACGCAGTACCGCTCGGCCGGCCTACTGGGACGGCGAGGATCAGCACGCCGCAGCTGCTGCGCGTCGCGCGACGCTACCAGGCGGCGCTCACGGCGGCCGGCCGCGGCGAGATCACGACGGAGATCGGTGAGGTCGACCCCGCCCACCCGTTCTTCTACGCCGAGGACTACCACCAGCAGTACCTGCACAAGGTGCCCGAACGGGTACTGCGGCCTCGGCGGGACCGGCGTGCAGCTGCCCGATCGGGACCGGCGTCCTGCGGCTCAGTCCGCGCCGGCCGCGTAGCGCTCGGGCTCGAACGTCCAACCGTCCTCGAGCGGCACGCGTGCCGACTCGAGGACGCGACTGACGGCGTTGTAGTAGGCGACCGTCAGGATCAGCTCCAGCGACTGCCGCTCGCCGAGCACCCGCAACAGCTCGGCGAGCGTCGCGTCGCTCAGGCGCACGCCGGTCGTGATCTCGTCGGTCGCCGCGATCAGCAGGCTGTCGAGCTCGTCCGTCGAGGCTCCATGACGGGCGAGCTCGAGGTCGGCGTCGGTCATCCCGACGGCGCGGCCGATGATCTCGTGCTGGTGCCATTCGTAGCCCGCGCCGGTCAGGTGCGCGACGCGCAGGATCGCGAGCTCGCGTTCGCGCGCGGGTAACTCGGCCTCGAGCAGCAGTGACGCGCCGAGCGCAGCGAACGGCCCCAGGCTCGGCGGCGCGTGCGCGACCATCCGCAGGACGTTGAGCGGCGGAAGCCCCGCCAGGCGCTCGCGTGTGGCGGGGTCGAGGTCGGCGTCGGCGGGCAACGGGATCGTCGTCATCGGGCGATCACAGCGGCCCGCGGGCACGCCGTCAAGCCTCAGGCGTCCAGGCGTTCTGGACGCGCCGAGTGCCTTCGCGCCGCGCCGAACGGTTGCACCGCTTTCCCGCATATCGCTCTGGACCGCCGTTCTGGGGTCCTGACCCCACATCCCGGGCGCGCAATCCGCCGTTCGGCGCGCTTCTGGCACCGCTCAAGGGCGCAGGGCCGTGAGTCGATAGCCACGCGCAGGGCGGCCGTCACCGCGACCACCCGATCCCGCACGAACTGGAGCACCTACCGCATGATTCCCGCCCGCCGCCTCGGCTTCGCGGCCCTCACCGTCCTCACGGTGCTGCTTGCGCTCGCCCCGGTCGCGAGCGCCGACCGGACCTTCTCGCTGCGCTACCAGACGGTCGACAAGGCGGACACGGTGTTCGTGGCGAACACGCTGATGACGTGTCCGCTCGGCGGGCAGTGCGCCAACGTGCGCGCGGGCACGAACACCACGAGCGGCAACGGCGACTTCAACGAGATCAACGTCGACGCGGACTCCGACGCGACGACCGTTCAACTCGAGCAGCGCGAACCTCGCGCTCCCCGCGCGGCGCGACCATCCTCTTCGCCGGGCTCTACTGGGGCGCCGACACGTCGGCCGGGACCGGCGGCACCGCGGCGCCGAACGCGGCGGCCAACAACGTCGTCAAGTTCCGCACACCGGCGCTCGGCGAGCTACCAGTCGGTCACGGCCTCGGTCGTCGACACCGACTCGCTGCAGACGACGCGCTACCAGGGCTTCGCCGACGTCACCTCGCTCGTGCAGGCCGGCGGCGCCGGCACGTACTGGGGCGCCAACGTGCAGGCCGGCACCGGCAGCGACCGCTACGCCGGCTGGACGCTCGACCGTCGTCTACAAGGACCCCGCCAAGGGCATCCAGCAGGTCGGCGTCTACGACGGCCTGACCTCGCTCGTCTCGGGCACGCGCCCGTCGGTCAGCATCCCGCTCGACAGCTTCCTGACACCCGCCAGCGGCACCGTCAACGCGAAGGTCGGCCTCGTCGCCTGGGAGGGCGACAACGACATCAACAGCGAGACCGCGACGCTCAACGGCTCGCACGCTGATCGGACGCCGCCAACGCCGCCGACGAACTCAGTTCAACTCCTCGATCTCGCGCGCCGGCGCCTCCGTCACGACGAAGAACCCGAACTACGTCAACCAGCTCGGCATGGACGCGGACCAGATCACCGCGAACGGCTTCATCCCGAACAGCGCCACGAGCGACGACGCTCGCGCTCGGGACCTCGCAGGACACTCTACGTCCCCGGCGTCGTCACGCTCGTCAACGACACCTACCTGCAGGCGCCCGGCGAACACCGGGCTGCCGTCGGTCACCGGCACGACGGTCGACCGCAGCGTCGCTGACCGCCAACCCGGGCACGTGGACCGGCTCGCCGGCGCCGACCTACACCTACCAGTGGCGGCGCTGCAACGCGGCCGGCGCCTCGTGCGTCGACATCGCCGGTGCGACCGCCTCGACGTACACGCTCGCGACGGCCGACATCGGCTCGACGATCCGCGTCGTCGTGACCGGCACGAGCGTCGCCGGCACCGCCACCGCGACCTCCGGCCAGAGCGCCGTCATCACCGCGCTCGCCGCCGTTCGCGACGACCGCGCCGACGCTCTCCGGCACGCCACAGGACGGACAGGTCCTGACGCTGAGCCCAGGGCGTCTGGGACGGCACGCCGTCGATCACCTACGCCTACTCGTGGCAGCGCTGCAACGCGGCGGGCGCGAGCTGCGTGGCGATCGCCGGCCAGACCGGCACGACCTACACGCTGACCAGCACGGACGTCGGCTCGACGATCCGCGGCGTCGTCACCGCGACGAACGCCGGCGGCTCGACACCGCGGGACGACGACGCAGAGCGCCGTCGTGACCGCGACCGCCGCCGGTGAACACCGTCGTCCCGACGCTCTCCGGCACGGCCCGCGACGGGCTCGCGCTGACGACGTCGAACGGCACGTGGACCGGCACGCCGACGATCACCTACACCTACCAGTGGCAGCGCTGCAACGCCGCGGGCAGCTCGTGCGCGGACATCGCCGGCGCGACCTCGGCGAGCTACACGGCGGTCTCGGCCGACGTCGGCAACACGCTGCGCTCGACGCGTCACCGGGACCAACGCGGCGGGCAACGCCAGCGCGGTCTCGGCCGTCAGCGCGCGTCGTCGCTGCCGCGCCGCCGGTCAACACCGTCCTGCCGGTCATCTCCGGCACCGCGCGCGACACGCAGACGCTGAGCGCGACGACCGGCACGTGGACCGGCACGCCGACGATCACCTACACCTACCAGTGGCAGCGCTGCGACGCGTCCGGCGCCGCCTGCCAGCCGATCGTCGGCGCGACCGCCTCGACCTACGTGCTGACATCGGCCGACGTCGGCGGCACCACGCGCGTCGTCGTCACCGGGCACGAACGCCGCCGGCAACTCCTCGGCGACGTCGGCCGCGTCCGGCGATCGTCGTCCGCGACGCTGCCGGTGAACACCGTCCTGCCGGCGATCAGCGGGCCGCTCACCGAGGGCTCGACGGTCGACCGCCTCGACCGGCACGTGGACGGGCACGCCGACGATCACCTACACCTACCAGTGGCAGCGCTGCAACGCGGCCGGCAACAGCTGCGTCGACCATCGCCGGCGCGACCGCCTCGACCTACACGCTCGTCGCCGCCGACGTCGGCAACACCCTGCGCGTCGTCGTCACCGCGACGAACGGCGCGCGGCTCTGCGAGCGCGACCTCGGCCGCCGCCGACGGGCAGCCCGGGCGCGCCGGCGAACACCGCGCTTCCGACGATCACCGGCACCGCGCGTGACGGCCAGACGCTGACGGCAGGCAACGGCACCTGGACCGGCACGGCGCCGATCACCTACACCTACCAGTGGCAGCGCTGCAACGCGGCCGGCGCGAGCTGCGTCGACATCGCCGGCTCGACCGCCTCGACCCGCGCGCTCGTTCCCGCCGACGTCGGCTCGACGATCCGCGTCCGCGTGACCGCGACGAACGCAACCGGCAGCGCGCAGGCGACGTCGGTGCAGACCGCCGTCGTCGTCGCCGACCCGCCGGTCAACACCGTGCTTCCGACGATCACGGGCACCGCGCGCGACGGTCAGACGCTGACCGCTGCCGTCGGCACGTGGACCGGTACGCCGACGATCACCTACGCGCAACCAGTGGCGGCGCTGCAACGCGGCGGGCACGAGCTGCGTCGACATCGCCGGCGCGACCGGCACGACCTACGTGCTGGTGCCTGCGGACGTCGGCTCGACGATCCGCGTGCGCGTCACGGGGACGAACGCCGGCGGCAACTCCAGCGCCGACTCCAACCAGACCGCGACTGTCGTCCCGGACCCGCCGGTCAACACCGTGCTTCCGACGATCACGGGCACCGCGCGCGACGGCCAGACGCTGACTGCGGCCGTCGGGCACCTGGACCGGCACGCCGACGATCACCTACGCCAACCAGTGGCGGCGCTGCAACGCCGCGGGCACCAGCTGCGCGGACATCGCGGGCGCGACCGGCTACGACCTACGTGCTGACGTCGGCCGACGTCGCCGGCACGGTGCGCGTGCGCGTCACCGGGACGAACGCCGGTGGCAGCTCGAGCGCCGACTCGAATGCGACCGCGACGATCGCTCCCGATCCGCCGGTCAACACCGTCCTCCCGACGATCACCGGCACCGCGCGTGACGGCCAGACGCTGACCTCCGCGGTCGGCACCTGGACCGGTACGCCGACGATCACCTACGCACGTCAGTGGCGCCGTTGCAACGCCGCGGGCACGAGCTGCGTCGACATCGCCGGCGCGACCGGCACGACGTACGTCCTCGCTCCCGCCGACGTCGCCGGAACCGTGCGCGTGCGCATCACCGCGACGAACGCCGGTGGCAGCGTCAGCGCCGACTCCAACCAGACCTCGACCGTCGTCCCGGACCCGCCGGTCAACACGGTGCTTCCGACGATCACGGGCACGGCCCGTGACGGCCAGACGCTGACCGCAGCCGCGGGCACCTGGACCGGTACGCCGACGATCACGTACGCCAACCAGTGGCGGCGCTGCAACGCGGCCGGCACGAGCTGCGTCGACATCGCCGGTGCGACCGGCACCGACCTACGTGCTGACCTCGGCTGACGTCGCCGGCACCGTGCGCGTGCGCGTCACCGGGACCAACGCGGGTGGCAGCTCCAGCGCCGACTCGAACGCCACCGCGACCGTCGTTCCGGATCCGCCGGTCAACACGGCGCTTCCGACGATCACGGGCACCGCGCGTGACGGTCAGACGCTGACCGCGGCCGTCGGCACGTGGACCGGCACGCCGACGATCACCTACGCCAACCAGTGGCGGCGCTGCAACGCGGCCGGCACGAGCTGCGCGGACATCGCCGGCGCCACGGGCTCGACCTACGTGCTGACGTCGGCCGACGTCGCCGGCACGGTGCGCGTGCGCGTGACCGCGACGAACGCGGGTGGCAGCGCCAGCGCCGACTCCAACCCGACCGCGACCGTGGTTGCGGACCCGCCGGTCAACACGGTTCTTCCGACGATCACCGGCACCGCGCGTGACGGCCAGACGCTGACCTCGGCGGTCGGCACCTGGACCGGCACCCCGACGATCACCTACGCGCGTCAGTGGCGCCGCTGCAACGCCGCGGGCACGAGCTGCGTCGACATCGCCGGCGCGACCGGCACGACCTACGTCCTGACCACGGCCGACGTCGCGGGCACGTGCGCGTGCGCATCACCGGGACGAACGCGGGCGGCAGCTCGAGCGCCGACTCGAACGCCGACCGCGACGATCGCCCCGGATCCGCCCGTCAACACGGTGCTGCCGACGATCACCGGCACGGCTCGCGACGGCCAGACCCTCACGTCGGCGGTCGGCACCTGGACCGGCACGCCGACGATCACCTACGCGCGCCAGTGGCGGCGCTGCAACGCGGCCGGCACGAGCTGCGTCGACATCGCCGGCGCGACCGGCACGACCTACGTCCTGACCGCCGCGGATGTCGCCGGGACGGTGCGCGTGCGCGTCACCGGGACGAACGCTGGCGGCAGCTCGAGCGCCGACTCGAACCAGACCGCGACCGTCGCTGCGGACCCGCCCGTCAACACGGTGCTGCCGACGATCACGGGCACGGCGCGTGACGGCCAGACGCTGACCTCGGCGGTCGGCACCTGGACCGGCACGCCGACGATCACCTACGCCTTCCAGTGGCGCCGCTGCGACGCGGCCGGCGCCAGCTGCGCGAACATCGCCGGCGCGACCGTCCGACCTACGTACCTGCAGGTCGCGGGCGACGTCGGCTCGACGATCCGCGTGCGCGTCACCGGGACGAACGCCGCCGGCAGCTCCAGCGCAGACTCCAGCCAGACAGCCACCGTGGCATCCGGCCGCGCCGGTCGTCGTCACCGTCCCGGCGATCAGCGGGACGACGCAGGACGGGCAGACGCTGACGTCCACGGACGGCACCTGGACCGGCACGCCCGACGATCACCTTCACCCGCGTCTGGCGGCGCTGCGACAGCGGTGGGTCGGCGTGCGTGAACATCCCCGGCGCGACCGGCGTCACCTACGACCTCACGCCCGCCGACGTCGGCGCGACGATCCGCGTGCGCGTCACCGCGACGAACAGCGGCGGCTCGACCACCGCGTCGTCGCTGCCGTCCGCCCCGGTCGATCCGCTGCCGCCGGTGAACACCGCGGTCCCGACGATCACCGGCACGCCGCGTGACACGCAGACGCTGACCGCCCACGACGGCACCTGGACCGGCTCGCCGCCGATCGACTTCACCTACCAGTGGCGGCGCTGTGACGCAGCGGGCGCGAACTGCTCGAGCATCTTCGGCGCGACCGCCGTCACGCTACGACCTCACCGACGTCGACGTCGGTTCAACGATCCGCGTCGTCGTCACCGGCAGCAACGACGGCGGCAGCTCGGCGGCGACCTCGGCGCAGTCCGCGGTGATCGCATCCGACGCCGCCGGTCAACACGGTCCTCCCGGTGATCAGCGGGACGATGCGCGACGGCCAGACGATCAGCGCGACCAGCGGTTCCTGGACCGGCACGCCGACGATCACCTACGACTATCAGTGGCGGCTCTGCGACGCCGCCGGCGCGAACTGCTCCGACATCTCGGGCGCGACCGGCTCGACCTACGACCTGACGCCGGCCGACGTCGACGGGACGATGCGCGTGCGCGTCACGGCGACGAACGCCGCCGGCGACGCGAGCGTCGACTCCGGTCAGAGCGCCGCTGGTCGCCCCGACCCGCCGGTCAACACCGTGCTCCCGGCGATCGCGCGGCATCGAGCGCGACGGCCAGACGCTGACCTCGACGGTCGGCGACTGGACCGGCACGCCGACGATCTCGTACGAGCGCCAGTGGCTGCGCTGCGACACCGCCGGCGACAACTGCGCCGACATCGTGGGCGAGACCGGGTCGACGCTACGACCTGACCGCCGCCGACGTCGACGCGACGATCCGCGTGCACGTCACGGCGACGAACGCCGGCGGCAGCGACGGCGTCGACTCCGACGCGACCGGCGTCGTCAACCCCGACTCCGCCCGTGAACACCGTCGCTCCCGCTGATCAGCGGGACGGTCCGCGACGGTCAGACGATCAGCGCGAACGACCGGCACGTGGACCGGCACGCCGGCGATCTCCTACGACTTCCAGTGGCTGCGCTGCGACGCGGCCGGCGACAACTGCACCGCGATCGCGTTCGAGACCGGCACGAGCTACGACCTCACGCTCCGCCGACGTCGACGCCACGATCCGCGTGCGCGTCACGGCGACGAACGTCGCCGGCGACGCGAGCGCCGACTCCGATCCGACCAGCGCCGTCGCTCCGGACCCGCCGGTCAACACCGTGCTCCCGGCGATCACCGGCACGCCGCGTGACGGTCAGACGCTGACCTCGACGACGGGCACCTGGACCGGCACGCCGACGATCACGTTCGCGCGCCAGTGGCTGCGCTGCGACGCCGCAGGCGATCAACTGCGCGGCGATCGCCGGCGCGACGGGCTCGACCTACGACGTGACGCCCGCCGACGTCGACGGCACGATCCGCGTGCGCGTCACCGGGACGAACGCCGGCGGCAACGCCAGCCGCCGACTCCGACGCGACGAGCGCCGTCGCTGCCGGACCCGCCCGTCAACACCGTGCTCCCGTCGGTCAGCGGCACGCCGCGCGACGGCCAGACGCTCACGGCCGACCCACGGCACCTGGACCGGCACGCCGACGATCACCTACGCCTACCAGTGGCGTGCGCTGCGACGCGGCCGGCGCGAACTGCAGCGACATCGCGGGCGAGACCGGCTCGACCTACGACCTGACGCCAGCCGACGTCGACACGACGATCCGCGTCAGCGTCACGGCGACGAACGCCGGCGGCAACGCGAGCGCGTCGTCCGGCTCCGACGAGCGCCGTCGACGCCCGACGCCCCGTCGAACAGCGGCGCGCCGTCGATCAGCGGCACCGCCACCGACGGGCAGACGCTGACGGCCGCGCACGGCACCTGGACCGGCACGCCGACGATCACGTACGCCTACCAGTGGCGTCGCTGCGACGCGGCCGGCGCGAACTGCGCCGACGTCTCCGGCGCGACCGGCTCGACCTACGACCTGACGCCCGCCGACATCGGCGCGACGCTGCGCGTCCGCGTCACCGCGAGCAACGCCGGTGGCGACGTGTCGGCGAGCTCGCCGGCGAGCGCCGTCGTCACGGCGATCCCGCCGGCCAACACGGTCGCCCCGGCGATCACCGGCACGGACGACCGACGGGCAGACGCTGACCGCCGGCGCAGGGGACCTGGACCGGCTCGCCGACGATCACCTACGCCTACCAGTGGCGGCGCTGCGACGCGGCCGGGCTCCGAGCTGCGCCGACATCACCGGTGCCACGAACGGCACGCACGACCTGACGGCCGCCGACGTCGGCAAGACGCTGCGCGTCGTCGTCACCGGCTCCAACGCCGGCGGCGACACGCCGGCGACCTCGGCCGCCACGGCGGCGGTCGCGGCGATCCCCGCCGACGAACACGGGCACCCCGTCGATCACCGGCACGGCGACCGAGGGCGGCACGCTGACGGCCGATCACGGGACCTGGACCGGCTCGGCTCCGATCACCTACACCTACCAGTGGCAGCGCTGCAACGCGGCGGGCACGAGCTGCGTCGACATCTCCGGCGCGACGAGCACGACGCACGACCTCACGACCGCCGACGTCGGCATCGACGCTGCGCGTCATCGTCACGGCGACCAACGCCGCCGGCCCCGTCGGCCGCGACGTCGCCGGTCGACCGCGGTCGTCAAGGCCGCCGCCGGTGACCCCGACTCCGACGCCCACACCGACTCCGGAGCCGACACCGCCGGCGACGGTCACGCCGTCCTCGCAGCCGGCGCTGACGATCTCGGCCAGCTCGACGGCGGCCTGCTGACCGACTCGACCTGCCGCCAGGTCGTGACCGGCCTCGGCTTCCGGCGCCTGAACGTCCCGGGCGTCGGCGCGATCCGCCTGCGCCTGAAGGCCGACGGTGCGGTCGCGCCCGACGCGCCGCTCGGCGTCGGGCTCACCGGCCCGGCGCGCAAGATCCGCTCGGTCAAGCTCACGCTCGACGGCCACGCGCTGCGCACGAGCGCGAAGCGCGGCGCGTGGTCCGCCACGGTCCTGCCGAAGGTCGTTCGCCGTGCGGCGACACCCACGCACTCGCTCATCGCGGTCAAGCTGCGCAAGGGCACGACGCGCACGCTGACCGAGACGGTCAAGACGGCCGCCTGCGCGACGCGCTACACGGCGGGCCAGTGGAAGACGAACGTCGGCACCGGCCTGCGCCTGCGCGTCGACAGCCGCACGGCGATCACGCTCGGTCACGCTTCCCGCTGACCGCGCAAGCTCGCCGCGCGCGGCGCACTGAAGCCGCAGAAGGGCCTCGGCCGCCTGCGCTTCGTGCAGGCCGGCGGTGTGCGCACGATCCTGCAGCTCGGCGCGACCAAGGGCGCGCCGAAGGGCGTGCTGCTCGCCGGCGGCGACGCCCGGCGCACCGTCCGTCGTCGTCAGCGGCCGCAAGATCACCGTCCTCGGCCTGCCGGCCGGAACCGGGATCGTCGAGCTCACGCTCTACCACCGCGGCGCCAAGCTGCTGCGCGCAAAGCCGCGCCTGACCGCGGGCGTCACCGGCGCGGCGGGCGCTCCGGCGAAGCTCAAGACCAAGCTCCAGCGGGTCACCGGACGCTGAAAGGCGTCCTCCCGGTGCGCGCCGCTCGGGGGGGCGGCGCGCACCGGTCAAGGCCCTGCCCAACTGCCTATGTGATACATAGGCAAGATGGATGGGCTCTCGATGGGCGAAGCGGCCCGCGCGATCGGCGTCAGCGTCGACACGCTGCGCCGCTGGGACCGCGACGGCAAGCTGGCGCACGACCCGCGACGCGCGCAATCGCCGGCTCGTGCCGGCGTCGGAGGTCGAGCGGCTGACGTCGCGCCCGCAGCGGCATCGCTCCGGGCATCCGGGCTCGGCCCGCAACCGCTTCGCAGGCGTCGTGCGATCGGTCGAGGTCGACGGCGTGATGGCGCTCGTCGAGATCGAGGCCGGGCCGTTCCTCGTCACGGCGGCGATCACCCGGGACTCGGTCGAGGAGCTGGGCCTCGCCGAGGGCAAGCGCGCGACGGCCGTCGTCAAGGCGACCTCGGTGATGGTGGAGGGAGCCGCATGAGCGCAGGGCACGACGCGGGCCTGGACCGCGCGACGTTCCTGCGCCGCGGGCTCGCCGGTGCGCTCGCCGCGTCCGCAGCCGGGCCTCTCGCTGCCCGCGAGCTCTGGGGCGGCCCCCGCGATCAAGCCCACCGGCGAGGACATCGGGTTCCTCCAATGGGGCGCGACGGCCGAGCTCGTCGAGCCTGGCGTTCTACGACCGGGCGCTGCACGAGACGCTGCCGTGGGGCCCCCGCGGCTTCACGCGCCGCCGAGCGCGAGCGGCTGAAGCTCGCGCGCGCCGGCGACGCTCGAGCACCTGCGCAAGCTGCGCTTCACGCTGCAGGCCGACGCACCCAAGAGCACGCGACTTCACGATCGTGCTGCCGGACAGCGCCTTCCGCGACCGGCGCTCGATCCTCGCGTTCGGCGAGCAGCTCGCCGAGCTGATCGCGGGCGTCTACCTCGACGGCGTCGACGAACGCGACCGACCCCGGCACGCGCGCGCTGCTCGGCCGGCTGCTCGCGAGCGAGTCGCAGCACATCGCGGCACTGCACGTGCTCGGGGGCGCGCCGGCGACCGCGTGGCCTCCTGACGGCCCGTCTTCCCGAGCAGGCGAGCGACGCGCTCGACCAGTACATCCAGCCGGGGCCTCGGCGCCCCCCGTCGCTCGTGAGTAATCGGAGGAACGACTCGATGATGCGCAGGCTCCTGCAGATCAGCGTCCTGGTCGCCGCAGTCGCGGGACTCGCGGCTGCCGCGCCCGTGGCCGCGCAGCGCGACCACCGTCTACGCGGCGTCGTCGCTGCGCGACGTCTTCCCGCGGATCGACGGGGGCATGACGTACAGCTTCGGCGGCTCGAACACGCTGCAGCTGCAGATCGAGCGCGGAGCACCGGCCGACGTGTTCGCGTCGGCGAGCCCGAAGGAGCCGCAGGCGCTCTACAAGGAGAAGAAGTGCGGGCGGCCCGAGGTCTTCGCGACGAACGTCCTCGTCCTGATCGTCCCGAAGGACAACCCCGCCGGCATCCGCTCGGTCTACGAGCCTCAAGGACGGCTCGTCGAAGCGTCTGGCGATCGGCGCGGCCGGCGTCCCGGTCGGCGGCTACACGCGACAGCTGCTCGCGCGCATGCGGCTCGGCCGCGTGCTCACGCAGAACGTGGTCAGCAACGAGTCGAACGTGGCGGGCGTCGTGTCGAAGGTCGCGCTCGGCTCGGCGGTCGCCGGCTTCGTCTACGTCACCGACGGGAAGATCGCCTCGGACCGGGTCCGCACGATCCGCCTGCCGACCTGGGCGCAGCCGCCGATCCGCTACGAGTTCTGCATCGTGCAGCGCGCCGGGAGTCGACAGGGCCGGGGCGCAGGCGTTCGTGAACAAGGTCCGGGCGCCGCGCGGGCGCCTGCTGCTGCACGCCGCCGGCTTCGGGCTGCCGCGGCGGTAGGGGCCGACGCGCGGCGCTGCGCGCCTGGTCCGCGCCGGGCGGGCTTCACCGCGCTGCTCGCGCTCGCGCTCGGCGTCGTCGTCGTGTTCCTGACGATCCCGCTCGTCGCGCTCTTCACCGAGGTGCCGCTGCGGCGAATCCCGTCGCTGCTGCGGCGACCCGGCGGTGCGCGACGCGCTGCGCGTGACCGCGCGCACGAACCTCGTCGCGAACGCCGCGATCCTGCTGTTCGGCACGCCGGCGGCGTACTGTCCTGGCGACGCGGCGCTTTCGCGGGCGGGCGCTCGTGGTCACGCTGATCGAGCTGCCGCTGGTGCTGCCGCCGGCGGTCGCGGGCATCGCGATGCTCGTCCGCCTTCGGGGCGATGGGCCTGCGTCGGCGACCGGCTCGCGCGACTCCGGCATCGTGCTGCCGTTCACCGAGTGGGCCGTCGTGATCGCGGTGACGTTCGTCGCCGCTGCCGTTCTACCTGCGGCAGGGGATCGCGGCGTTCGAGAGCGTCGACCCGACGCTGCCCGATGCCGCGCGCACGCTCGGCGCCGGCCCGGCGCGGATCTTCGCGCGCGTCGCGCTGCCGCTCGCCGCGAGCGGGCTGATCGCGGGGTGGGTGCTCGCGTTCGCACGCGGCATCGGCGAGTTCGGGGCCACGATCATCTTCGCCGGCAACGTGCAGGGCCGCACGCAGACGCTCACGCTCGCGATCTACGAGCAGCTCGACAACAACTTCGACGTCGCGCTCGCCATCTCGATGCTGCTCGTCGTGCTCAGCGCCGGCGTCCTGCTCTCCTACAAGCTGCTGTCCACATGGAAACGCTCCACGCCGACATCGCCGTCGGCCTTCGCTCCTACGAGCTGAGCCTGACGCTCGACCGTCGGGCGCGAGCGGATCGCGCTCGTCGGTCCGTCCGGCGCGGGGAAGACGACCGTGCTGCGCGCGATCGCGGGTCTGGCCGCGCCCCGGTCGCGGTCGCATCGCGTTCGGCGACGACGTCTGGTTCGACAG
The DNA here is from genome assembly GCA_963821685.1 of uncultured Actinomycetes bacterium. Taxonomy (GTDB): domain Bacteria; phylum Actinomycetota; class Thermoleophilia; order Solirubrobacterales; family Solirubrobacteraceae; genus F1-60-MAGs163. Next base: position 266,862 of record CAWGEW010000012.1, read on the forward strand.
CGCCGCCGGGATCTCACTCGACCCCGATCAGCGCTCCGTCGGCCTCGTGTTCCAGGAATACGCGCTGTTTCCGCATCTCTCGGTGCGGCGCAACGTCGAGTTCGGCGGTCGCGAGCGCGCGGGCGAGCTGCTCGAGCGGCTTCGGCATCGCGCACCTGGCGGAGCAGCGGCCGGACGCGATCTCCGGCGGAGAGCGTCAGCGCGTCGCGCTCGCCCGCGCGCTGGCACGCGATCCCGGCGTGCTGCTGCTCGACGAGCCGCTGTCGGCGCTCGACGCGCAGACGCGCGCCGTCGTCCGCGGCGAGCTGCAGGACCTGTTCGCCGAGCTCGAGCTGCCGACGCTGCTGGTGACGCATGACTTCCGTGACGCCGCGGCGCTCGCCGACCGCGTCGGCGTGCTGGTCGACGGGCGGCTGCGGCAGCTCGGGACGCCGGATCAGCTGACGGCGGCGCCCGCCGACAGCTTCGTCGCGAGGTTCACCGGCGCAAACGTCCTCCTCGGCGAGGCGGTGCCGGACGGCGCCGGCGGTGCGACGGTCGCGCTCGACGAGCGGTGGGTCGATCGCCGTCGCGCAGCCCGCCGCGCGGCCGCGTGGGGCTGGCGGTCCATCCGTGGCAGATCTCGCTCTCCGACGCAGCGCCGGCCGACCCGCGGCTCAACGCGATCGCGGGAGCGGTCGCGAGCGTCACGCCCGAAGCCGGGCGGCTGCGCGTACGGCTCGGCCCGCTCGACGTCGACACGAGCGCCGTGACGCGGCCGAGCCGCGGAGATCACCTTTTTGGAGTGTTCACTCCTGAGGATGTCCTCGTACTTCCTGCGGACAAGAATCCGTAGAGCTGACTGACGGTCAGGCACAAATTGGTGGATATGGTCAACGGACTCAAAGGATCAGAGCAGATCTTCTGACTCAGGCAGGCTCACCGCAAGGTGATGCGGTTGCAGGGCTGCTCTCCCCATAAGGGAGGATGCCGTGCCCCGTCTTATCCCCGCCAAGCGCACTCGTGCGCTCGCCGGACTCGCCATCGTCTTGACGCTCGTCGTCGGCCCGGCCGCTGCGCAGGCGTCCCCGGTGCTGCTCGGCACCGTCAAGCCCTTCGTCGTGCTCGCCGGCTCGACCGTCACGAACACCGGCCCGTCGGTGCTCAACGGCGAGCTCGGCGTCTACCCGGGAACGGCGCTCGTCGGCTTCGGCGCGCCCGCGGTCGTCAACGGTGCAACGCACGCCGCCGACGCTGTCGCCGGCAAGGCCCAGAACGACCTCACGACGGCCTACAACGTCGCGGCCGGACAGCCGGTCGCGCCGGCCAACGATCTCTCGGGCACCGACCTCGGCAACCGCACGCTGTACGCCGGGCGCCTACCGGTTCACCTCGTCCGCGCAGCTGACCGGGCCGCTCACCCTCAACGCGCAGGGCGACCCGGACGCGCAGTTCGTCTTCGAGATCGCCTCCGCGCTGACGACGGCGTCGGCCAGCTCGGTCGTGCTGCTCAACGGCGCGAACCCGTGCAACGTCTACTGGCAGGTCGGCAGCTCCGCGACGCTCGGCACCACGACGGCGTTCCAGGGCAACCTGATGGCGCTGTCGAGCATCTCGCTGAAGAACGGCGCGACCGTCGTCGGCCGGATGCTCGCCCGCAACGGCGCGGTCACCCTGATCAACAACGTTCTCAACGCCGCCAACTGCGGCGCGCCGACGACCACGGTGGTCGCTCCGGGCACGCCGGGCACTCCCGGCACGCCAGGCGCGCCCGGTCAGCCCACCGGTCCCGGTGGTTCCGGCGGCTCCGGCGCAACGCCCGGCCCGGCCGTCACCCCGGGCTCGGGCTCGGGCTCCGGCAGCACGCCCGGCACCCCCGGGTCGACCCCGATCGCCCGCGACTCGAAGGCCCACGGCGCAGCGCGCCTGCGCCACACGCCGCGCGAGGACTGCACCGACGGGTTCACCGCCAGCGTTCGCGGGCAGCTGATCGCCCAGGTCCTGTTCCGGTTCGACGGGAAGAAGATCGCGTTCCAGACCAGTGGGCCGTTCCAGACCTACGTCGTCGCCCCGTCCCCGGGTATCCACCGCGTCACCGCGCGCGTCAGCTTCAGGGACAACACGAAGGCGAAGACCTTCCGGTTCCGCTACCGCGCCTGCGCCGCCGGCTCGCTGCAGCCGCGCCGCGGCCCGTCACGGTTCACCGGATGAGCGCCCCGGACAGCAGCGCTGGGAATGGCGCTGGTCACGGTCGCCGCCGGCGTGGTGCTCGTCGCTCCGACGACGGCCACCGCCGGCGGCGTGCCGGCGAGCCAGGCGCTGGTCGTGCTGGTGCGTGACCACGTGGCACGGACGCGCCCGAGCACACAGGCCCACCGCGTCACGACGGTCCATGCGCGCCGCCCACTCACGCACGTGCGCACCGCGCTGCCGGTGCTCGGCGAGGCCGAGAGCGCCGGACTGCGCTGGCTCAAGGTCCGGCTCCCCGGCCGGCCCAACAGCCACACAGGCTGGATCCCCGCTGCGAACACGGTGCCTGCAACGACGACCTGGAGTGTCGCCGTCAAGCTCTCCAAGCGCCGCGTCACGGTCTACCACGACGGGCGCGTCGCCCGGACGTTTCGGGCCGTCGTCGGCAAGCCTGGGACCCCGACCCCGACCGGTGAGTTCTTCATCGAGGAGGTCGTCACGGTCCTCGGCCACGACCACGGCGGTCCGTACGCACTCGCCACGAGCGCACTGTCGAACGTGTTCCAGGAGTTCGAGGGCGGGCCGGGGCAGGTCGCCATCCACGGGACCAGCCGGCCTCTCGGGCGCGCTCGGGACCGCGGCCTCGCACGGCTGCATCAGGCTCAGCCCGAGTGCCGTGACGTGGATCGCCAAACGCGTCGATGCCGGCGCTCCCCTGCGGATCACGCGCTAGCTCCGTGCCGACCAGTGAGGTAAAGTGCGACACGAAGTCGTGAATCCCGAAGAGCGTCACACCACCGTTGGAAGTCGCGGTGACGTCCTGACCGCCATCTCGGATGGGATGGTCGCGCTGCTCAAGGAGTTCTACGGGCGCGGTCCGACGCGGACCAAGACCTACTACGAGGACGACCTCGTGGTCTGTCTGCTGCGCGGCGGCTTCACGCGCGTCGAGCACACGCTGCTCGAGGGCGGGCGTGGCTCCGCGGTGATCCAGCAGCGGATGGAGTTCCAGGAGATGATGCGCGAGCGCTTCGAGGCCGTGATCGAGCAGGCCACCGGCCGGCGCGTGATCGGCTTCATGAGCGGGAACCAGCAGGAGCCGGACATCATGTGTGAGGTCTTCATCCTCGCGCCGACGGATCTGCTGGACGACGACGAGCTCCCGCCTGCCGGGCCGTCGTTCAACGACTGACGGTCCCGCGGTCCCCGCGCAGTCATGTTTGACGCGGGGAGTAGTCTTTTCGGTGAGGGGCAACCATTGTGAACTTGGTCCGCAAGGACTTGGAGCACAAGTTGACTTTCGGAGGTGTGGTTTCACCCAGCCCCGGAGGTTTCATGTCCATCAGGCAGAACAACGGTCGCGGGCCGGTCGCTGGCCCCGCAGGGACGACGGCGCGGTCATGACGCACGGCGAGGGAGCGCGTGGGAGGCAGGGACCGCATGCCTTCTGTGCTCCGTCGCCGTGTGTCATGGACGACCGCGCAGGCGGCCGGCGGGTTCCCCCCAATACGCCGGTCGCCGCCCCCTTCGCCCGGCTCTCGCTCGTCTGCGAGCCCGGCCTGACAACGGTCACCGGCACGATCTGCCGGCCGGGTGTCGCCGAGCTCTACGAGCGGCACGTCGTCGACGCGCTCGAGGCGGTCGAGCCGCGTGAGCGCGAGTGCATCGAGCTGCGCTTCTTCGACGGGCTGAGCGTCGACGAGGTCGCCGCCCGCTGCGAGATGTCGCGGGCCGCCGTCGACGATCGGCTGCGGCGAGGCCTCAACGACATGCTTCGGTACCTGCGGGCCTGCGCCCGCCGGGAATCCGCAGCGCGCCGGTAGGAAGGGCTTTCAGGGAGCACCGGGTCGAACATCCGGCCAGCAGCCGCTGCGTGCCTCGCCGCGCACTGGGCCCGGGCCGACAGCAGGAGCGGTGCGGCGCTCAGCTCGATTCTCCAGCCATGCTGTTCTCGCAATCGTCGCGATGCTCTGCGTCCTCGCCGTTCCGAGCCTTGCGCAGGGCGCGGCAGCCAGACACGGTCACCGCACACCCGTCGCCTGCAAGGCGTCGAAGAAGTCGCACAGCGCATCGCGTAAGACACGGCGCTGCGTCACGCGGCGTGTGATCAAGGAGGCCGCTGCGCGCAAGCGTCCCGCCCCCCGACGCGTCGCCAGAACACCGGTGCGTCCCGTCGCGATCGCGGCCACGCCCGTCAGCGCGGCGACCGCACCGGTCAGCGCCCCCGCCCCCTCAGCACCGGCCGCGGGCCTGACACCGGAGCCGGTCGCTGATCCGGATCTCTCCGCGAGCTCCGGTCCCATGTATTGGGGCGCGTGGATCGGCTCGCACCTGACGGGCACCGAGGCGCCGTGGGATGCGGGAGCGATCGACAAGTTCGAACAGAACGCCGGCAAGCGCGTGTCACTGGTCAACTTCTCCAACCCGTTCGCCAATTGCTTCTCGTCCCCGTGCAAGCCGTACACATTTCCGGCAGGTGAGTTCAACACGATTCACGGCCGCGGCGCGATCCCGTTCTTCAGCTGGGCCAACGACGCGCTGCCGGTCAGTGGTGACCAGTCGGCCTACCAGCTGTCCGACGTGATCGCCGGTCGTCATGACAGCTACATCACGGCATGGGCGACAGCGGCGAAGGCCTGGGGGCATCCGTTCTTCCTGCGCTTCAACTGGGAGATGAACGGTCGCTGGTTCCCCTGGAGCGAAGGCGTCAACGGCAACCAGACCGGCGAGTACGTCGCCGCATGGCGCCACGTCCACGACATCTTCACCCGCGTCGGCGCGACGAACACGACGTGGGTCTGGTGCCCGAACGTCGACCCGGGCCACAGCATGCAGTCGCTCGGCGAGCTCTACCCGGGCGACGACTACGTCGACTGGACCTGCCTGGACGGCTACAACCTCGCAGCCCCGGGCCTGTCGTTCAAGGATCTCTTCAAGCGCAGCTACGACGACATCACCGGTGTGGTCGCTCCGGGCAAGCCGATGATCGTCGGCGAGACCGGGTCGAGCGAGAACGTCGGCTCGAAGGCCGACTGGATCACCGACATGTTCCATTCGCTGCCGCGCTCGTTCCCGAAGATCCGCGGCCTGCAGTGGTTCGACAAGTACGACGACGGCATGGACTGGCCGATCGAGACGAGCGCGTCGGCAACGGCCGCCTTCGCCGCCGGGATCAGCGATTCGCGCTATCTGGCGCGGCGCCTCCGCGGCCCCCGGCGGGCTGACGGCCGTACCCGCGCCCGACGCCTGACCGGCCGGTACGGCAGATCCTTGCGTGCGCAAGGGTCGATCTCGGTCTGTGGGAGAGTGCGCCGATGAACTTCGGCGTTTCCGTCTTTGTGACCGACGAGTCTGCCGACCCGGCAACGATCGCGACGATGACGCAGGAGCGCGGCTTCGAGTCGCTGTTCCTGCCCGAGCACACGCACATTCCGGTCAGCCGCCGCACGCCCTATCCGGTCGGTGGCGACCTGCCGCGCGAGTACTCGCACACCTATGACCCGCTGGTCGCGCTCGCGTTCGCTGCAGCTGCGACCACGACGCTGAAGCTCGGCACCGGGATCATGCTCGTCGCGCAACGTGATCCGATCACGACGGCAAAGGCGATCGCGAGCCTCGACGTGCTCAGTGGCGGACGCGTCCTGCTCGGCGTGGGCGCCGGATGGAACGAGGAGGAGATGGTAGCTTCGAAGTCGAATACGCGGCGGCCGATGAAATTGTCACTCCCGAGGGACAAAAGCTTCAGTTCCTGCATTCCGGAGAGGTCACCCTGAAACGGCCGGATAAGCTGCATGTCATCCGCAGGGGTGCCGCGGGCATTGGGGAAATATTCTTGGACGGCAAGAAGCTCACCTTTTTCGGCAAGGCCCTGGATGTGTATGTACGGCTCGACGCGTCCAGCATAGATGTCGCGGTCGAAGCTATGCGCAAGATCGGGATTCGATGCGTCGGGAGCCGATTTTCTGGCTGCCAAGCCGCTGAACCCCGCGACAACCGATATAATTGGCGGAACCCACGTCGGCATGACGTATATCGACGGCGTTCAGGTTCATCAGCTTGCTTTCCGAGGAAAGGAAGTGGATTGGCAGCTGTGGGTTACAGCTGACAGCAAGCCTTTGCCGATGAGATATGTGGTGACCACGAAATGGTTCGCTGGTTCGCCGCAATTTACGCTGGACATGAAGAAATGGAACACGGCGCCGCAAGTTGATGCTGCGCGATTCACATTCGTGGCGCCGGAGGGCGCAAAGAAGGCTCGATGCGACCTTAATCGAGGTCAACGCCATCGGCGATATAGTCTTAAAAGGGAAGTGAGGGCTGCGATGTCGATAGCACGAAACGCAATTGTTTTTGCTTTAGCGCTGGGCTTTTTCGTTCAATTTGATGCGACGTCTTACGTTCTCAACGGAACATGGATTTCATCAGCGGAAGCCGTCATAGGCCGCCCTGCTACTGCAGGGAGCGTCGCTGGAGTAGCACGACGGACAACGCGGCGCTGTGCGACCGGTGTTTACGATTGCTAGGCAGTCGTGTCCGCGTTTGGCACATCGCGTCATTTCGCTGCGCCGCGGAATTTGGTCGCTATCGGGGCATAGCGGACTCTGACAACCCGTCCACCCGGCAAATTTATGGGTTCACGGCCTAGGAAGACAGGAAGAAGCAGCGATGTGCTGATAATCACCCTCCCCCGTCATCCGGGGGAGGTGGCCCGCAGGGCCGGAGGGGGAAAGCCTCAGTCGAGCTCTGTCTGATTTCAGATCTGAAATCTTCGAGATTGCCTATGGGGCTTTCCCCCTCCACCCCCTTCGGGGGCGCCTCCCCGGTGTGACGGGGGAGGCGAATGATTGCGGGCCGGCCTCTCCCTCAGAACATTTCCGGTGTGATGACCTTCTGCGGTCGCGGTCGCGCCCGGCCTCGGGCCGGCGGCCGTGGTCAATTGGTGTCCAATTGGTCGGCGGCACCGACCGCACGATATCACGCCAACGAGCGTATGGTCGGTTTTCCGGCGGTTCTTGACGCCCCGCTTCTCGCATGACCGGCGGCGCCATCAGTCGAGCGGACAGAGGCGATCCATGGCAAAGCTTGTCCCCAACACCCAAACCGGATCTCTTACCGACCATCAGCACGGCACCAATGACACGCTGATCGGCGTCGATAATGCGGACAACACCCTCTTTGGCGACGCCTTCGCAATGTACGATAAATCCCACGGCGGCGATGACGCGCTGATCGGGGGCACTAGTGCGAACAACACGCTCTATGGTGACGCCTTCGCCATGTACGATAAATCCTATGGCGGCGATGACGCGCTGACCGGGGGCGACGCGCTGTTGGGGGGCCCAGATGTAGAGAACAAGCTCTATGGCGACGCCCAGTTCATGTACGACAACACCAAGGGCGGCAACGACACGCTGATCGGCGGTGATCACGCCGTCTTCAATGACCTCCTCGGCGACGCCGGTTCCTTGGTCGGCAACGCGATCGGCGGCAACGATATACTGATCGGCGGTGTTGGCGCTCCTGCTCCTGTGCACGGGATCAATGGAACCAACAGCCTCATCGGCGACGGCGACCTGTACGACAACGCCGAGGGCGGCAACGACACGCTGATTGGCGGCTCTTCAGCGATTAACTTTGTCTCTGGCGACGCCGGCTCCATGCACGGTAACGCCCACGGCGGCAATGACACGCTGACTGGCGGCGACGTTGCGCTCAACGTCCTCGTCGGTGACGCCGTCAATATGTACGACAACGCCGAGGGCGGCAATGACACGCTGACTGCGGGTTCCGGTTTTAATCCTTTTGGAGGCGGTAACCTCCTGTATGGCGACGCCGAGTTCATGTACGACAATACCCGCGGCGGCGATGACACGCTGACCGGAAGCGGCAATGGCGACGCCCACGAGATGCACAACAATGCCCGCGGCGGCAATGACACGCTGACCGGCGGCGGTAATGGCGACGCCAACTCCATGTACGACAATACCCGCGGCGGCGATGACACGCTGACCGGAAGCGGCAATGGCGACGCCCACGAGATGCACAACAATTCCCGCGGCGGCAATGATACGCTGCTCGGGGGCGGCAACGGCGACGCCGACTCCATGTACGACAACACCCGCGGCGGCAATGACACCCTGACCGGCGTCGATAATGCGCGACAACACTCTCTATGGCGACGCCCTCTCCATGTTTGACAACTCCCGCGGCGGCAACGACACGCTGACTGGGGGCGACACGCAGTTGGGGGGCGCTGATGTGGTGAACACCCTCTATGGCGACGCCAACGAGATGCACGACAACGCCCATGGCGGCAACGACACGCTGATCGGCGGTGCTGGTCTGAACCGCGACTTCTTTGGCGGCCCTAATGTAAACAACACTCTCGTTGGCGACGCCCACGAGATGTACGACAACGCCCACGGCGGCAATGACACGCTGATCGGCGGCGGTGGCGGTGGTGGGCACGGGAATAATGCGACCAACACCCTCGTTGGCGACGCCTTCGCCATGCACGACAATGCCCACGGCGGCAATGACACGCTGACTGGGGGCGCCTATGCGATCAACCTTGTCTCTGGCGACGCCGGCTCCATGGACGGCAACGCCCGCGGCGGCAACGACACGCTGACTGGCGGCACCGGTTCGCTTAACGTCCTCGAAGGCGACGCCGTCTCCATGCACGACAACGCCCAGGGCGGCAATGACACGCTGACCGGCGGCGGCAATGGATCGGACAATTCCCTCTTGGGCGACGCCGGCTCCATGGACGAAAACTCCACTGCCGGCAACGACAGCGACTCGAGCGCGGCGAACATCAATGCCTTGAGGGCGAGATCGATGAAAGCGCTCCGCTCCTAGGATTTGTGACGGGTTATTCGGGTAACTAGGCTGATAAAGTCCGAAAAGCTGGACATCCGCTTCACCCTGCAATGCTTCCCTATGTCCGCTTTGGGTCGATTGTGTTGAAGAAGTCGGTTGGTGCGACGGGGTTGGTCTGGCGGTGACGATGGCCGGTCGCTGCCTACATGGCCGGTATTGGCTGCGTCATCGGGATCAACTTGGCCATCTTGCGTAGGTTCTGGGCGGTGGCGGCGAGAAGGAACTCGTCGCGGGCGCCGCAGGGTCCTCGTAGTCGCAGTCGGTCGAGCCTGAGGATGCGTTTGAGGTGGGCGAACAGCATCTCGACCTTCTTTGCGCTCTCGGCGTGAGTCGACGTAGGCGTCGGTCTTGGCGATGGCGCGGGCCTTGTCGCGGGCGGCTTCGTGGATGGAGCGCGGCACTTTGCGCGCCGGGGTGTTCGGGCAGCAGCGGGGCTTCAGCTCGCAGGCATCGCAGTCGTGCTTGCTGGCCCGATAGAGCAGCGTGGCTCCATCGTTCACGTGGTGCCCGTCGTGGTCATCGTCTTGCCAGCCGGACAGACGTAGACGTCTGCCTCCTGGTCGTAGCTGAAGTCGTCGCGCGAGAAGGTGCCGTCCTTGCGGTCGGACTTGTCGAACACCGGGATGTGCGGCTCAATCCCGCGCTCATCGACCAGCCAGGCGAGCATCTCGGCCGAGCCATAACCGGTGTCGGCCGCCAGGCGCGCGGGCGTGACGTCGAACCGCTCGGCGGTGCGCGTGATCATCGTCTTGGCCGCGGTGACCTCGGCCTGACGCACGGCGGTCGTGGCTTCCACGTCCATGATCACCGCATGCTTCAGGTCGATCAGATAGTTGTCGGCATAGGCGTAGAAGGCAGGCCCGCCACTGGCGGCGGTCCAGCGGGCGGCAGGATCGGTCGGCGAGACGAACTTCGGCTCGACCGGGGTTGCGCCGCCGAAGGCCGCGTCATCGAGAACGGCCAGATACTCCGTGACCGCGCGGTTCGAGGTCGGGTCCAGGCTCGCCGGTTCCCGCCACACCGCGCTGACGGTGGGCGTCCGCGGCAATCACGCTGGCGTCGACCGCGAAGCCTTCGCCTCCCACCAGCCCCTCCGCCATGCAGCGCGCGACCACGGTCTCGAACACCTGCCGCAGCAGATCGCTGTCGCGGAACCGGCCATGACGGTTCTTGGAGAAGGTCGAGTGGTCCGGCACTTCGCTGTCGAGGCCCAGCCGGCAAATGGTCATTTGCACATTCAGTTTGCCGATGATTGCTGTCGGCGTGCCGCGCGGCGCAAGCAGCGCATACCAGTTCTGGCATTCAAAACCGGGAACTGTCTCGGCGATCGCCGGCACTTCCGGAGCCGCCGCCACCCGCTTCTTGCTGCCAATACCAAGCGCCCGGAGTTTGCCTGCCTTGGCGAGCGGGTACCGCCGGGCATGCTGTTGAACATGAACTCCACCTGGCCCGCGACCACGTCGCTGATGGTGTAGGAGGTGCCCTTGTAGGGAACGTGCACAAAGTTCACGCCTGCCATGGTCTTCAGCATTTCGCAACCCAGGTGATTGGGTGTGCCGGTGCCGGGAGAGGCGCAGTTCAACTTGCCGGGCTTGGCCTTGGCGAGCGACACCAGTTGCGCGACGTTGGTCGCGCCCAGCCCCGGGTGGCTGACGAGCATTGTGGGATTGATCACGCCGAGCGAAATAGGCGCAAAGTCGCGCGGGGTCGTACGACAGCTTCTGCAATAGCGGATTGATGACGAGCCCGGCGGACGTGGAGAATAGCAACGTGTAGCCGTCGCGCGGCGCCTGCGCCGCGAGCTCGTGCGCGATGATGCCGCCCGCGCCCGGACGGTTGTCGATCACCACCTGTTTTCCCCAGACCGCGGTGAGCTGCTGGCCGATCATGCGTGCCGTCGAATCGACCGCGCTGCCCGCCGAATTGGCCACGATCAGGCGGATCGGTCGGTCGGGATATTCGGCAGCAGCGGTAGCGCTAATCAATGCTGCACAGACAACAGTTGAGAGACTGATTGCGCGCCGCCGGTGATGCTTGCTGGGCGCGAATCGAAGCAAATTAGCGACCAAAAGAGATAGGTCCGACGAGTTATGCTGTGACACGTCCATTTCCGCCTCCCTAGCAGAGGCGCACGAGGTTGCGCCCAAGGACCAGAGACTGGAGGGGCACGCGATACATTTTCGCACCCGCAGTCTGCCAGTCATCAAAGTAAACCAATCACAGGCTCAGTGCAATAGGCAGTTCAAAGGCAGACGCACTGCAGGCATTGAGCAAATACGCAGACAATCCATCTCACGTATGCGTGAGGGGGAAACTGAACCCCGTGTGATTGATCGCCGTACCGCAAGCGATGGGCTACTTAACTTCGAACTGAATGAGCGCTCGTCCAAAGCGGAAGCGGACATCGAGGCCATCTTGGTAGCGCAATGACCGGCGAACAGCCGCAGTGGCCGATCAACAGCCTTAGCGTATTCGTTCATCAATGTCGGCTGTCGAGTGCGGACCGGACCCTCTGTGCAGCAACTTCCCTGACCCGCCAGCGTCTTT
>CAWGEW010000013.1:0-159267 GCA_963821685.1 uncultured Actinomycetes bacterium
CGAGTGCGGCCAGCTCGGCCCGGTCGATCTCGTTGCCGGCCTCGCAAATCACGCGGCCGCGCTTGGTCTTGATCTCCACGGCGGCCACGCGGCCGACGAGGTTCGGGTTCGGCTCGCCCTGCGCGTTGAGCGTGGGCAGCGTGATGAACTCGTCGGTGCCGCAGTCGAGCTGGCGGATGATGACGTCCTGCGAGACTGTCCACCAGGCGCCGGGTGAAGGTACCCGGAGTCGGCGGTGCGCAGGGCGGTATCCGCAAGGCCCTTACGGGCACCGTGGGTCGAGATGAAGTACTCGAGAACCGTCAGGCCTTCCATGAAGTTGGCCTTGATCGGGCGCTCGATGATCTCGCCCTTCGGGTTGGCCATCAGGCCGCGCATGCCGGCGAGCTGACGGATCTGCTTGAAGGAACCACGAGCACCCGAGTTGGCCATCATGAAGATGGGGTTCAGCTCGTCGAAGTTCTCCTCCATGGCCTCGGCGACTTCGTCCGTCGCCTCGGTCCACTTGTCGACGACTGCCTCGTGACGCTCCTGCTGGGTGATCAGGCCATCGTCGTACTGGCTCTGGATCTCAGCGACCTCGGCCTCGTACTTCGCGAGGATCTCGCCCTTGTTCGGCGGGATGATCACGTCGTTCTTGGAGATCGTGATGCCGGCCAGCGTCGCGTAGCGGAAGCCCAGGTCCTTGAACGCGTCAAGCACCTGTGAGACCGCCGGCGCCCCGTAGCTCTGCACGAGGTCGTCGATCACGCGGACGGTGTCGCGCTTGCGCACCGACTGGTTGACGAACGAGTACTCGTCCGGATCGAACGTGTCGCCGAGTGACTCCTGCAGCGCCCGCTCGATGCGGTCGTTGTAGATGATCCGCCCGACGGTCGTGAGGACGTGCCCGCCCTCGCGGCCCATCGGCCGGTACTCGGCCAGGTCCTGCAGCTTCACGAACCCGGACTCGTAGGACAGCTCGGCCTCCTGGGCCGTGCCGAACACATGCGGGCGCGCCTCGGCCTTGGGCCAGGTGTCGTTCTTGAGCGTCTCCTGACGGGCCGAGAGCTCATCCGCATCCGGTCCGTAGGTGAGGTAGTAGGCGCCGAGGACCATGTCCTGGGTCGGCGTCGCGAGCGGCGCACCGTGCGCCGGCGAGAGGATGTTGTTCGACGAGAGCATCAGGATCCGCGCCTCGGCCTGAGCCTCGGAGCTGAGCGGCACGTGGACCGCCATCTGGTCGCCGTCGAAGTCCGCGTTGAACGCGTGACAGACGAGCGGGTGGACCTGGATCGCCTTGCCCTCGACGAGCACCGGCTCGAACGCCTGGATGCCCAGGCGATGGAGCGTCGGTGCGCGGTTCAGCAGCACCGGGTGCTCGTGGATGACGTCCTCGAGCACATCCCAGACCTCCGGGATCGCCGAGTCGACCATCTTCTTCGCGGCCTTGATGTTCTGCGCGCTCTTGCGCTCGACCAGCTGGGCCATGATGAACGGCTTGAACAGCTCGAGTGCCATGAGCTTCGGCAGCCCGCACTGGTGGAGCTTCAGGTACGGCCCGGCGACGATCACCGAACGGCCGGAGTAGTCCACGCGCTTGCCGAGCAGGTTCTGACGGAACCGGCCCTGCTTGCCCTTGAGCATGTCCGAGAGCGACTTCAGCGGGCGGTTGCCCGGGCCCGTGACGGGCCGGCCACGGCGGCCGTTGTCGAACAGTGCGTCGACGGCCTCCTGCAGCATCCGCTTCTCGTTGTTGACGATGATCTCCGGCGCGCCGAGGTCGAGCAGCCGCTTGAGGCGGTTGTTGCGGTTGATGACGCGGCGGTAGAGGTCGTTGAGGTCGGAGGTCGCAAAGCGGCCACCGTCGAGCTGGACCATCGGGCGCAGCTCCGGCGGGATCACCGGCACGGCCTCGAGGACCATCATCTCGGGCTTGTTCTCCGAGCCGAGGAACGCGGACAGCACCTTCAGGCGCTTGACTGCGCGCGCCTGCTTCTGGCCCTTGCCGTTCTTGACGAGGTCCTCCAGGTCGGTGCGCTCCTGCTCGGGCACGATGCCCGGCATGTCGATCGGCGCCAGGTCGCTGCCGGCCATGCGGTCGGCGTCGACCTTGCGCGGCGATGCCTCGCGGTCGTAGTCCGGCTTCTCGCGCAGCAGCTCGCGGATGTGCTCCGCGCCCATGCCGCCGCCGAAGTACTCACCGAAGCCGTACGGCGAGCCGAAACGGCTCTTCAGCTCACGGAAGAACGTCTCGTCGGCGATGATCTTCTTCGGGCGGAACTCGTCCTTCTCGATCGGCTTCTCGGTGAAGCTCGAGAGCGGCCACTCCTCACCCTCGGCGGGCGGATCGTCGCTCGGTTCATCCTTGTTGGCGAACAGCTTCCAGACTTCGCGCAGGCGCATCCGGGCGTCCTCGTAGTACGCCTCGGTGTCGTCGATGTCCGCGTTGAACGTCTTCTTGACGTCCGCGATCATCTTCTTGCGCTCGTCCTCGGAGAGCTTCTTGACGTTGACCTCGAGCGCCTCGGCCCAGAGGTGGTCCTCGTCGCCGAAGGCGGCCTGGTCGGCGCTCTCGAGATAGGTGACGCGGGCGTCGAGCGACTGCTGCAGCTCGTCGACGCGCTCCTTCTGCTCGCCGGCGTAGCGGTCGAGCTCGGCCTGCATCTGCGTCTCGAGATCGGCCAGGTCGCGCCAGCGCGCCTCCTGGTCGACCCAGGTGACGATCGACGCGGCGAAGTAGAGGATCTTCTCGAGCTCCTTGGGAGCCATGTCGAGCAGGTACCCGATGCGGCTCGGGACGCCCTTGAAGAACCAGATGTGGCTGACCGGCGCGGCCAGGTCGATGTGGCCCATGCGCTCACGGCGCACCTTGGACCGCGTGACCTCGACGCCGCAGCGCTCGCAGACGATGCCCTTGTACCGGACGCGCTTGTACTTGCCGCAGTAGCACTCCCAGTCCTTGGTCGGACCGAAGATGCGCTCGCAGAAGAGGCCGTCCTTCTCCGGCTTGAGCGTGCGGTAGTTGATCGTCTCGGGCTTGGTGACCTCGCCTGAGCTCCAGGCGCGGATCTGCTTGGACGAGGCGAGGCCGATCTCGATGGCGTCGAAGTTATTGATGTCGATCACGTGCGTAATGTCCTCTCAGCGTTGGCTGAAGCGTTGGCCCGGGGGCCTACGCCTCGGCCTCAATGTCCGCAGGGTCCTCGTCAACTACAAGCTCGCCGTCCAGCTCGACGGAGAGCTGCTCGTCGCCGGCGATGATCTCGGCGTCGATGGCGATCTCGGCAGCGTCGGCGCCGGGTGCCGCCGACTCGCCGCCCTCGTCTGCTCCCGGGACCTCGACGCCCTCGGGCTCCTCCCCGCCGACGCGCACGCCGGACAGGTCGATCCCGAGTTCCTCGGCGGCCCTCAGCAGGTCGTCGTCCTCGTCGCGCAGGTCGGCGCTCGTGCCCTCTTCCGAGACCACGTTGACGTCGAGCGCGAGTGACTGCATCTCCTTCAGCAGCACCTTGAACGACTCGGGGATGCTCGGCTCCGGGATGTTCTCGCCCTTGACGATCGCCTCGTAGGCCTTCACGCGACCGACGGTGTCGTCGGACTTGACCGTGAGCATCTCCTGCAGCGTGTAGGCGGCGCCGTAGGCCTCCAGGGCCCAGACCTCCATCTCGCCGAAGCGCTGGCCGCCGAACTGCGCCTTGCCGCCCAGCGGCTGCTGGGTGACGAGCGAGTACGGGCCGGTCGAGCGCGCGTGGATCTTGTCGTCCACGAGGTGGAGCAGCTTCAGGATGTACATGTAGCCGACCGTCACCTGCTGCTCGAACGGCTCACCGGTGCGACCGTTGTAGAGCGTGAACTTGCCCGAGGCCTTGCGGCCGGGGACGCGCGAGGTGTCGACGTCCATGCGGATCCGACCCTGGTGCTCCTCCTGCCACTTGACCAGGGCGTTGTCCACGTCCTCGACGGTCGCGCCGTCGAAGACCGGCGTGGAGACGTAGACACGCTCCTTGACGCCCGGCTTGCGCGAGTTCTTGAACGCCTGGGTGCCGTCGTCGTACCAGCCCTGCGCGGCGACCCACCCGAGGTGGGTCTCGAGCAGCTGGCCGACGTTCATGCGGCTCGGCACACCGAGCGGGTTCAGGATCACGTCGACCGGCGTGCCGTCCTCGAGGAACGGCATGTCCTGCTCGTCGACGATCTTCGAGATGACGCCCTTGTTGCCGTGGCGGCCGGCGAGCTTGTCGCCCTCGGAGATCTTGCGCTTCTTGGCGACGAACACGCGGACGAGGTCGTTGACACCCGGCGGCAGGTCGTCGCCGTTGTCGCGCGAGAACGTGAGCACGTCGATGACGACGCCGCCCTCGCCGTGCGGAACCTTCAGCGAGGTGTCACGAACCTCGCGCGCCTTCTCCTTGAAGATCGCGCGGATCAGCTTCTCCTCAGCCGTCAGCTCGGTCTCGCCCTTCGGCGTGACCTTGCCGACGAGCAGGTCGCCGGAACCGACCTCGGCGCCGACGCGGACGATGCCGCGGTCGTCGAGGTTTCTCAGCGACTCCTCCGAGCGGTTCGGAATGTCGCGGGTGATCTCCTCGTCGCCGAGCTTCGTCGTGCGGGCGTCGATCTCGTACTCCTCGATGTGGATCGAGGTGAGCTCGTCGTCCTTGACCAGGCGCTTGCTGAGGATGATCGCGTCCTCGAAGTTGTAGCCCTCCCAGGACATGAAGGCGATCATCAGGTTCTTGCCGAGCGCCATCTCGCCGTGGTCGGTCGAGGCGCCGTCAGCCAGCACGTCGCCCTTCGTGACCGGATCACCGGTGGTGATCATCGGCTGCTGATGGATCAGCGTGCCCTGGTTGGAGCGCTGGAACTTGCTGAGCTCGTACTCGCGGCGCCCTTCCTTGCCCTCGACGACGATCTGCTCGGCGTCGACGTAGGCGACGGTGCCGTCGATGTCGGAGAGCAGCACGTCACCCGTGTCGTGGGCGGCGCGGCGCTCCATGCCGGTGCCGATCAGCGGCGCGTCGGCGACGAGCAGCGGCACGGCCTGGCGCTGCATGTTCGAGCCCATCAGGGCGCGGTTCGCATCGTCGTGCTCGAGGAACGGGATCATCGCCGTGGCGACGGACCAGATCTGCTCGGGCGAGACGTCGACGAGGTCGACGTCCTTCGGGGCGACGGTCACGTACTGGCCGGCCTGCGTACGGCAGACGACCTCGGGGCCCTTGAGCTTGCCGGTCTTCTCGTCGACCGGGTGGTTGGCCTGCGCGATCAGGCGCTCGGCCTCCTGGTTGGCGTCGAGGCGGACGATCTCGTCCGTGACCTTGCCGTCCTTGACCACCTGGTAGGGCGTCGTGACGAAGCCGAAGTCACTGACCTCGGCGAAGCTCGACAGCGAGCCGATCAGGCCGATGTTCGGGCCCTCCGGCGTCTCGATCGGGCACATCCGGCCGTAATGGGTCGGGTGGACGTCGCGCACCTCGATCGGTGCGCGCTCACGCGTCAGGCCGCCGGCGCCGAGCGCCGACAGGCGGCGACGATGCGTCAGGCCCGCCAGTGAGTTCGTCTGGTCCATGAACTGGCTGAGCTGCGAGGAGCCGAAGAACTCCTTCAGCGCGGCCACGACCGGGCGGATGTTGACGATCGTCTGCGGCGTGATCGTGTCCTCGTCCTCCGTCGTGAGGCGCTCGCGGACGACGCGCTCCATGCGGTAGAGGCCGACGCGGAACGCGTCCTGGATCAGCTCGCCGACGGTGCGCAGGCGGCGGTTGCCGAAGTGCTCGTACTCGTCGAGCCGGTCGGCGACCGTGTGGCCGGGCGCGTACTCGCGGTCGCGCGGCATCGACGCGGCCTCGGCGGCGTAGTCCTTGATCTCGACCTCGCCGTCCTCCGGGATGCCGAGCCACTTGGGCAGGTTCACGAGCTCCTGCACGAGCGCATGGATGTCGTCATGCGTGAGCGTGCGGGTCTCGAGGTCCACGTCGAGGCTCAGGCGCGAGTTCAGCTTGTAGCGGCCGACGCGGGTGAGGTCGTAACGCTTGGGGTCGAAGAACAGCTGCTGCAGCAGCGCGTAAGCGGCGTCGACGCTGGGCGGCTCGCCCGGACGCTGCTTCTTGAAGAGCTCGATCAGCGCGCCCTTCTTCGTCTTCGTGTTCTCCGGATCGTTCTCGATCGTGTTGCGCAGGTAGGCCGACCCGCCGAACAGGTCGAGCAGCTCCTGGTCGAGGCGCTCAATGTCCTCGTGCGACTCCTCGATGTCCGAGTCGGTCTCCGGGTTGTAGGTCATCGCGCGCAGCAGGACCGTGACCGGCAGCTTGCGCTTGCGGTCGATCCGGACGAAGACCTTGCCCTTCTTGTCGATCTCGAGCTCGAGCCACGAACCACGCGCCGGCATGAGGTTCGCCGTGAACATCTGCTTCTCGCGGTCCTTGGGCTCCATCACGTAGGCGCCCGGGGAACGGACCAGCTGCGTCACGACGACGCGCTCGGTGCCGTTGATGATGAACGTGCCGCGCTCGGTCATCCACGGGAAGTCACCCATGAAGACCGACTGCTCACGGATCTCGCCCGTCTCCTGGTTGATGAAGGCGACGGTGACCGTCAGCGGTCGCGCGTACGTGAGGTCCTTCTCACGGCACTCGGCGATCGATGCGGCCGGCTGATCGAAGATGAATTCGCCGAACTGCACCGCCAGATTGCCGGTGTAGTCCTCGATCGGGGAGATGTCGTCGATGGTCTCCCTGAGCCCGCCCTTCTCGGTGTCGACCAGCCACGCAAACGAGCGGCGCTGGATGTCGATGAGGTTGGGGACGTCAAGGGTCTTGTTCAGACGCGCGAAAGTACGGCGCGTCCGAAGGGCGTCTACGCGAGGCACGGCAGGCGACTCCCGGTGGGGTCGAGGCGGACGGTATAGGGCGAGGATCGCGCGAGAAAAAAACGCGAACGACCAAGATAGCACGGCGCGACGCGCACCCCGCCCGGGGCTTGTCAACACTCACGGACCCCGCCCCGGCCCCGCGTATGTGGCGCGGAAGCACGATGTTGAGCGGCTGCGACTATCGGCTGACGCCGCGAAGAGTAGCGCAGATGCGCCGATTCGTGGGGCGCCTGGCCGCGCGGGGCGTTTGGGGCGTCAGGTCTCGCCGGCGTCGCGCCGGCGCGGTGCGCTGCCGAGATTCGCGATCACGAGCGAGACGACGGTGACGAGATAGAGCTGGCCGATGACCGCCTGCCCCGCCGCCAGCGCCCGTCCGACGTCGGTTCCGGGCACGAAGTCGCCGAAGCCGACGGTCGTCTGCGTCGTGAAAGCGAAGTAGACGAAGTTGCCGGCGTGCACGCTCTCCGGCATGCCGGCGAAGAACGGCTCGGTGCCGATCTCGTTGACGAGGTCGTAGAGCATCGCGAACACGAGCCCGAGCAGGAGGTAGAGCGTCAGCACCCCGGCTACCGCGTTCAGGTTGACGCCGTGCTCGCGGATCGCACCGACGACACCGCGGGTGAGGATCAGCGGCAGCCCCGCGACCAGAAGCAGCGTGATGACCCGCAGCGCGATCGCAGCGTCGCCGGGAAGGACCGTTGCGAGCGCCGCGACCACGACCGAGACCACCGCGAGGATCGTCACGAAGTGCGTGACGCGCGTGCGCGCGTGGGCCGTCCAGACCGCGACGACCATCGTCGCCGCCTCGAGCGCCACGAGCACGAAGCGCCCGAAGTCCCCTTCGGGCAGCGCGATCAGCGCGAATACGACGGCGAGCACCATCCCGAGCACCCAGCCGTAGCTGTGCCCGGCCTCCAACCGTTCCAGACGCGCCCGCAGTGTCACAGCGCCATTCGAGCAGCCGCGCCGGACATCGGCAGGTGCCTCACAACGACGACGGGCGCCCCGCAGGGCGCCCGTCGGCAAGCGTGATGCTGGTCCGAGCTACTTGAGCTCGACGCGCGCCGCCGGCCTCCTCGAGCTCCTTCTTGAGGGCTTCGGCCTCTTCGCGCTCGATGCCCTCCTTGATCGGCTTCGGGGCCTCGTCGACGAGCGCCTTGGCCTCCTTCAGACCGAGGCCGGTCGCCGCGCGGACGACCTTGATGACCTGGATCTTCTTGTCGCCGGCTGCGGTGAGGATGACGTCCACGGTGCTGGACTCCTCCTCGGCCGCTGCGTCGCCGCCGCCGCCGCCCGCTGCGGGCGCTGCTGCGGCGACCGCTGTCGCCGAGACGCCGAACTCCTCTTCGAGCGCCTTGATGCGCTCAGCGAGCTCGAGCACCGAAATGCCCTTCAGCTCCTCGATCCAGTCCTGTGTGCTGGTAGCCATGTCGTGTTCTCCTGTTGGTCGCTTCGGCGTGCTGTTCGGCGCTAGGCCGAAGCGTCCGAATCGTTCTCGTTATCGGAAGGTGTTGCGTCTTCAGTGGTGTCGGGCTCGGCGGATGCCTCCGGCTCAGCGGGAGCTTCCGGCTCAGCCGGTGCCTCGGCCTCGGCGGATGCCTCCGGCTCAGCAGCGGCTTCCGGCTCAGCCGGTGCCTCCGCCTCGGCGGGAGCCTCCGGCGCAGCGGCAGCGGCAGGCGCCTCGCCCGCCGGCACCTCGCCGGACTCCTTCTTCTTCTGGACCTCGCCGAGCGCGATGGCCAGGCCACCGAGCAGACCGCCGAGTGCACGGGCCATACCGCTGATCGGTGCGGCGATGACGCCGACCAACTGCTGGTAGAGCACGTCGCGCGAGGGCAGCTTGGCGATCGCCTGGATCTGGCCGACCTCGTAGGGCTCCCCGTCGATGATGCCGCCCTTGAAGGCGAGCAGATCGGTCTCCTTGTTGAAGACCGAGATCACCTTCGCCGCGGCCGCCGCGTCACCGCGAACGAACGTGAGCGCGGTCGGGCCCTTCAGCAGCTCCTTCAGCGCCTCGGCCTCGGCGGCGTCAGCGGCACGCTCCGTCAGCGTGTTCTTGACGACGCGGAAGGTCGCGTCGGCATCGCGCAGCTTGCCGCGGACGTCCGCAGCCTGCGAGACCGAGATCCCGCGATAGTCGATCGCGAAGATCGCATCCGACTCTTTGATCTGCTCGGCGATCTCAGCGACCGCAGCAGCTTTCTGCTCTCTGTTCATTGAGCCCCTCGTCCGGACTTGCTACCCGCCGTCGCGGGTTGCCGGAGGTCTACGGTGGCGCGATTCCTGGGCGTTACGCCGCGGCCGGCGTGGCCTCCAGGATGTCGCGAGTACGGGTGGGATCGACCTTGACGCCGGGACCCTGTGTGGAGGCCAGCGTGATCGACCGCAGGTAACGGCCCTTGGCGGCGGACGGCCGCGCGCGCATGATCTCGTCCAGCACTGCGACGTAGTTCTCGAGCAGTGCGCGCTCGTCAAAGCTGGTCTTGCCGATCACGAGGTGCACGATCGCGTTGCGGTCGGTGCGGTACTCGATCTTGCCGGACTTGGACTCCTCGACGGCCTTGGCGACGTCCATCGTGACGGTGCCGACCTTCGGGTTGGGCATCTTGCCCGACGGCCCGAGGACGCGACCGAGCTTGCCGACGACGGGCATCAGGTCCGGCGTGGCGATCGCCACGTCGAAGTCGTCGAAGCCCTCTTCGACGCGCTTGGCGAGATCCTCGGCGCCGACGACGTCCGCGCCGGCCTCCTCGGCCTCGCGTGCCTTGTCGCCCTGGGCGAAGACGATGATCTTGACCTCTTTGCCGAGGCCGTTGGGCAGCGCGATCGTGCCGCGCAGCTGCTCGTCCGCGTGGCGGACGTTCAGCCCGGTGCGGAAGTGCACCTCGACGGACTCGTCGAACTTCGCGCGGTGCGG
Organism: uncultured Actinomycetes bacterium; assembly: GCA_963821685.1. Taxonomy (GTDB): domain Bacteria; phylum Actinomycetota; class Thermoleophilia; order Solirubrobacterales; family Solirubrobacteraceae; genus F1-60-MAGs163. The sequence continues at coordinate 9,771 of CAWGEW010000013.1, forward strand.
CGGCCTTGACGAGCTGCAGCGCCTCGGCGGGCTCGTACTCGCGCTCACGGTCCACCTTGGCGCGCGCCTCGATGAATCCCTTGGTGTGCTTGGTCGCCATCGTCAAACCACCTCTACGCCCATCGAGCGTGCTGTACCGGCGATGATCTTGGCCGCCTGGTCGATGTCGTTGGCGTTCAGATCCTGCAAGCTTCTGCCTCGGCGATCTCGCGCACCTGGGCCTGGCTGATCTGGCCGACCTTGTTGCGGTTCGGCTCGCCCGAGCCCTTCGCCAGCCCGATCGCCTGCTTGATCAGCACGGCGGCCGGCGGGGTCTTCGTGATGAACGTGAACGAGCGGTCCTCGTAGACGGTGATCACGACCGGGATCGTCACACCGGGCTTGTCCTGCGTCTGGGCGTTGAACGCCTTGCAGAACTCCATGATGTTGATGCCGTGCTGGCCCAGCGCGGGACCGACCGGCGGAGCCGGACTGGCGCCGCCGCCTGGGGCCTGCAGCTTGATTTGGGTGAGAACCTTCTTCGCCATGTGGAACCAGTGAGGGTAGACGGAACGGACGGACGGCCGTCGATCAGATCTTCTTGACCTGATCGAAGCCGACCTCGACGGGGGTTTCGCGACCGAAGATCGAGACGAGCACCTTGAGCTTGGCGGCGTCCTGGTTGATCTCGGCGATCTCACCGGAGAAGTCCGACAGCGGGCCGGAGACGACCTTGACGGATTCGCCGATCGAGAACTGTGCCTTGGTGGCGACCTTCTGCGCGACCTCGCGGTGCAGCAGGCGGTCGACCTCGGGCTGGGTGAGCGGCACGGGCTCGTTCGAGGAGCCGACGAAGCCGGTCACGCCGGGCGTGCCCTTGACGAGGATCCAGGCGTCGTCGGTGAGGTCCATGTTCACGAGCACGTAGCCGGGCATCGTGCGCTTCTCGACGCTGATCTTCTGCCCTTCCTTGAGCTCGGAGACCGTCTCCGTGGGCACGACGACCTGGCGCACGGCGCGGGCCTGGCCGAGCGAGACGATCCGGTGCTCGAGGTTCTGCTTGACCTTCTTCTCGTGCCCGGACTTGGTGTTGACGACGTACCAGCGATACATAGGACTAGACGATCCGATCCACGAGCCATTTGGCGAAGGCGTCTGCGACGCCGAGGTAGAGGCCCGCAACGACGACGAAGCCCAGGACGACTGCGGTGGCCTGACCGACCTGACGGCGATCGGGCCACTGGACGCGCTGCAGCTCCGACCAGGAGGCGCGCAGGAACGCGACGAAGCGGAACCCGCCCTTCTTGGTGGGCGCGGGCGTGCCATCTGAAGATTTCGCGCGCTTGTCGCGGCGCGTGACGGCGCTGCCCTCGGCCTCGGCCTCGGCGCGCTCGATCTCGTCCTGGTCGCCGGACTCGATCGCCTCCTCGACCTCTTCGACCTCGTCCTCGAGCTCGGCGAACTCGGCGTCGGTCAGGCCTTCGGGATCGGCCTCGCCGTCGACGGTGATCGAGCCGTCGGGCGCGATCTCGCCTTCGGCGCCGGCGACGATGCTGGCCTCGACGATGTCGATGTCGGCCGAGCCGTGGTCGAACCCCTCGGGGACGTTCTCGCGCTCGATGGGATTGGGCGCGGGCAGGCCTCCGCTCTTCTCACGGCGGGCACGGCGCTGCTTCGCTCGCTGTCGATCGCGGGCCACTGCGGACGATCCCGGCTAGCGGGTTTCCTTGTGCGACTGGTGGCAGCGGCACCACTTGCAGTACTTGCGCAGCGTGACTCGATCGGGCGAGTTCCGCTTGCTCTTGTTCGTCTGGTAGTTGCGTCGCTTGCATTCCTCGCACGCGAGGGTGATAGCGATGCGTACGTCTCCGCGGGCCATGTGGCGACTCCGGTCGAGGGAACTCCTTCGGCTGCGTCCGGGACAGAAAAAAGACCCGCCCCGGGCGAGTCGAGAGGCAGGAGTGTAGCGCGATCGATCGGTGCTCTGCGGCGTGCGCGGAGGGCTCCGCGATCAGGCCCGCGCGCCGGTCTGGGGATCGAGCCGCGACATCGTCACGCCCGTGTCCAGACCGGACGCCGGAGGGCCGCGGAAGACGCCCTTGACCGGCGGCACGTCCTCGTAGAAGCGGCCGTGCCCGATCTTCACGTGGGTCTCCGCCGCGAGCCGCCGGTTGGTCGGGTCCGCGCCGACCCAGACCGGCTCGCCGCGACCGTCGGTGCCGGGCAGCAGCGCCTCGAGCCAGGCGTGCGTGTCGACCTCGAGCGAGTCCAGGCCGCCGTCCTGCGGGGCGGCCCAGAGGTAGCCGGAGACGTAGCGCGCGGCGATCCCGTGCCGCCGCAGCAGCACCAGCGAGAGGTGGACGAAGTCCTGGCAGACGCCGGCGCCGATGTCGAGCAGGTCGTTGATCGTCGAGCCGACGTAGGTCGCGCCGCGGCGGTACTCGAAGCGGTCGGGAACCAGCTCGCTGAGCAGCCGCAGCGTGGCGAGCGGCGTCGTCGCGCGCATCGCCGCCGCAAGGTCGTCCACGCGCGTGCCGAGATCGCCGTCGTCGTCCCAGGGCAGCAGGTACTCCCCGCCCGCCTCGATGTAGCCGGCGGTCGTGAGCGCATTCCACGGGCCGTCGGGCGGCTCCGGCGGCTCGGACGTGACGCACGCGCGCGCGCACGTCGATCGTCAGGTGGTCGTGCGGCGTCGGGACGCCGAACTCGAGGACCTCGGTGCCGAAGTAGTCGACGTGGCGGCTGACGCGGGTCTCGGGGTCGATGCGCACGTGGAACTCGTCGCAGCGCTGGTTCGACGTCGTCGCCGGCCGCACGCGCAGCGCGTTGAGGTTGTCCGAGACGGGCCCTCGTAGCGGTAGCTCGGTGAGGTGGCGGATTGAGAAGTGCATCGGACTGGGCGGGGCCGGGGTCGAACGGTCAGACGACCGTCGTGCGGCTTTCCTTGGCGGCGCCGGCGAAGTAGCGCTCGGCGAGGTCGCGATCGACGCGCGCCAGCTCCTGCTGGACGGCCTCGCAGGTCGCGCCGATCTCGGCCTCGTCGGCCAGGGTACGGCGCTGGAAGTCCAGGTCGGCGGCCATCCGGCTGAGGCGCAGCACCGGCTCGGAGTTGCGCGGGCTGGCGTCGGCTGCCTCGAGCGCGTCGTGCAGCGAGTCGACGCAGGCCGCCACGCTGTCCGGGTAGGCGCGCTCGAACAGCAGGAAGCGCGCGACGGGGCGCGCGTTCGGTGGGGCGGGGACGGCGCGGCGGAAGGCCTGGAAGCCGCCGACCGCCTGCAGCAGCGCGAGCGCCTGGCCGCCGGCAGCCGCGTCGTCGCCGGGCGGGAACGCGACGCGCAGGATCCGCAGGACCATGTCGGCCGCCTCCATGTGGCTGCCCGCATCGAGGAACGCCTTCGCCTCGTCGCGCAGCATCGTGCGATCGGCGAGGCCGGAGATCAGCGCGCACGCGCTCCTTGACGTACTGGCACGAGAGGTACGGGCCGCCGGGCGCGCCCCAGCCGCCCTCGCCGTCGCCGCGCAGCGTCAGCGCAGAGGTGTTGATCGCCTCCCACATGTCCGCGCTGATCACGTCGCGGACGGTGCGGGCGCCTTCGCGCGAGCGCTCGATCGCCGCGCGCATCGAGGCCGGCGCGGCGCGATCGAGCGTCAGCTGCTGCAGCGCCTCTTCGCGCGTCGCACGGTCCTGGCCCGCCTCGAGCCCGCCGAGCATGGCGAGCAGCTCGCTCCAGCCGAGCACGACGCCGGGCGAGGCGTCGGCGGCCGCGCCCTGCAGCTCGACCTGGAAGACGCCGTCGACGACGCGCGCGGTGAACTCGGCACGCACGAGGTTGCGGCCGAGCCAGTACAGCTCGTGGGCGATCCGCGCTAGCACGGCTCTGTGCTGGCGTCCTGCTGTTGCTGCTGCTGTTCCTGCCCCGTCCAGCCGCCGTAGCGCAGGTCCGGCAGCGCCGGCGGGAGCGGGTCGGGCAGGCGCGACTCGGCGCGATCGTCGAGCTCGCCGTCCTCGAGCACCCAGGTGTCCTTCGACCCGCCGCCGCGCGAGGAGTTGACGATCATCGACCCCTCCTCGAGCGCGACGCGCGTGAGGCCGCCGGGAACGATGTTGATCCGCTCGCCGAACACGGCGAAGGGGCGCAGGTCGACGTGACGCGGCTCGAGCCGCCCGTCGTGACCGGCCGTCGGAACGGTCGAGAGCTTCACGACCTCCTGGGCGATCCAGCGCTCGGGATGCGCGCGCACCGCGACCGCCATCTTCGTGAGCTCCTCGTCGGTGGCGGTCGGCCCGATCAGGACGCCCTTGCCGCCGGACTCGCCGGTCGGCTTGACGACGAGCTTGGAGATGTTGTCGAGCGCGTACTCGAGCTGCTCGGGCTCGTTCAGCAGGTACGTCTGCACGTTCTCCAGCAGCGGCGTCTCGCCGAGGTAGTACTTGATCATCTCGGGCACGTAGTGGTAGATCGCCTTGTCGTCGGCGACGCCGGTGCCGATCGCGTTGGCGATCGCGACGGTGCCCGCGCGGTAGGCGCGGATCAGGCCCGGGACGCCCAGCATCGAGTCCGGCCGGAACTCGAGCGGGTCGATGAAGTCGTCGTCCAGCCGCCGGTAGATCGCGTGGACGCGCACGAGCCCGCGCGTCGTGCGCATGTAGAGCACGTCGTCGCGCACGACGAGGTCCGAGGCCTCGACCAGCTCGACGCCCATCTGCCGCGCGAGGAACGCGTGCTCGAAGTACGCGGAGTTCATCGGCCCCGGTGTCCAGACGACGACGGTCGCCTCGGTGTCGGCCGACGGAGCGACCGAGCGCAGCGCCGCGAGCAGCAGCTGCGGGTACTGGTCGACGGGCCGCACGCGGTAGGCGTTGAACAGGTCCGGGACCAGGCGCGCCATCGCGACGCGGTTCTCGAGCACGTACGAGATCCCGGACGGCGTGCGCACGTTGTCCTCGAGCACCTTCCAGGTGCCGTCGCTGTCGCGCACGAGGTCGCAGCCGGCGACGTGGCAGTAGACGCCGCCCGGCGGGCGGATGCCGTGCACGGCGCGGGCGAAGTGCGAGCGCCCGGCGACGAGGCTCCACGGGACGATGCCCTCACGGACGATCTCGCGGCCGTGGTAGACGTCGTCGACGAAGTGGTTCAGCGCGCGGATGCGCTGCGCGAGCCCGCGCTTCGAGCGTCCGCCACTCGGGGCCGGAGAGGATCCGCGGGACGAGGTCGAGCGGGAACGGGCGCTCGCGGCTCGGGCCGTCCTCGCCGACCGTCTCGAACGTGATGCCCTGCTGCAGGAAGATCGCGTCGCGGCGATGCCCGGCGTCGTCGAGGCCCTCGGGGCCGAGGCGCTTCAGCGCGTCGAGCAACGCGGCGGCCAGCGGGCGCGGCGTGCCGTCGTCCTCGAACAGCTCGTCGTGGAACGTCGGGCGCGGTTCATACGCCCGCTCGGGCGTGGCCTCGGTCGTCATCAACCGGGGATTGTCGCGCGTCCGGGAAACCAGCGTGTTCGACGTAGGGCGAAATCGAGCAGGCCCGGGTTGGACGTGGTGGCAGGGGCCGTTCCATAACCTGCCGACGATGGACGCCGGCGCGACGCGACTCGCCCGCCTGCGGGCCGCCCGTGCCGAGCGGCCGGCGGTCGCCTCATTTCTCGGCGTCTTCTCGGCGACGCTGCTGTGCTTTCTCGCGATCGGAGCTGTCCTGCCGATCCTGCCGCGCTACGTCACCGAGGAATTGAATGCCGGCGACGTCGCTGTCGGCATCGTCGTCGGGATCTTCGCGATCACGGCGCTGATCGGACGGCCGATCGGCGGCCGCCTGGCGGACCGTCGCGGGCGCAAGACCGTCTACACCGCGGGCGTCGTGATCTGCATCGTCGCGGGCCTGCTGCTGTACCTGCCGTTCGGGCTCGCGGGCCTGCTGTTCGCCAGGCTCGTCCTGGGCCTCGGCGACGGGTGGGTGTTCACCGTCGGGGTCACCTGGATCGTGGACCTCGCCCCCGAGGAGCGCCGCGGTCAGGCGATCGGGATGTTCGGGCTCGCGATCTGGGGCGGCCTGACGTTCGGCTCGGTGATCGGGCAGGGCGTCTACGCGCTCGGCGGCTACGACGCGGTCTGGGCCTTTGCGGCGATCGCGCCGACGCTCGGGCTGCTGGTCTCGCGCGTCGTGCCCGAAGGGGTCCCGCAGCGTCAGCCGGTGAACGAGGAGGTCGCCGCCGCCGAGCTCGGCTCGTCTGTCGTGGCGTCACACGGCGCGCCCGTGGAAGCGCGTGCCGAGGGGAGCTGGTTCCAGCGCTTCGTCCCGCGTGAGGCGCTGAGGCCCGGCGCCGCGCTCGCGCTCGCGAACCTCGGCTACGGGACGATGGCCGGGTTCGTCGTGCTGCTGCTTGACCAGCGCGGCATCGGCCACGGAGCGACGGCGTTCACGGTCTTCGCGGGATCGGTCGTCGTCACGCGGCTGCTGCTCGGCCGTCTGCCCGATCGCGTCGGCCCGCGTCGCACGGCGCTCGGCGCGGGCATCGTCGAGGGCTTCGGGCTGGCCGCCGTCGGCCTGGCGCAGTCGCTGCCCGCAGCGCTCGCCGCCGCCGCACTGATGGGGATGGGGATCTCGCTGCTGTTCCCGTCCCTCGCCGTGCTCGTCGTCGATCGCGTCCCCGACGATCGCCGCGGCGCAGCGATGGGCGCGTTCACCGCGTTCTTCGATCTCGGCTTCGGGCTCGGCGCACCGTTCGCCGGGCTCGTCGCCTCCGCCGCCGGCGGCGACTACCCGACGGCGTTCTACGTCGGCGGCGCGCTCTGCGTCGCCGGGGCGTTCCTCGGCTGGTTCTCGACCCGTGACATCCCGCGGCGAGTGGTGCCGGCATGACCCGGCTGCTGTCGATCTGCCACCCCGGCGGCGGCACCAGCGGCGTCTTCCACGCGGGCGCGCGTGAGGCGGGCTGCGTGATCGAGGAGTGGACCCCGGCAGCGTCCCCCGATCCGCCGCGCCCGCTCGCCGAGTACGCGGCGCTGATCGTCCTCGGCGGCGACCAGAACGTCTGCGAGCAGGACCGCTACCCCTACCTCACCGCCGAGCTCGCGCTGCTGCGCGACTGGCTGGCGAAGCGGGCGGCCCAGTGCTCGGCGTCTGCCTCGGCGCCCAGCTGCTCGCCGACGCCGCGGGCGGGCGGGTCGTCCCGGCGACGAGCCGCGAGCTCGGCTGGCTCGACGTCGAACTGCTGCCGGCCGCGGCGACCGACCCCGTCCTGGGATTTGCGGCCGGCGCCGTGACGGCGCTGCAGTGGCACAGCTACGCGGTCGACCTGCCGCCCGGCTCGACGCTGCTCGCCAGCAGCCCGGTCTGCCCGCAGGCCTACCGCGTCGGTGAGGCCTGGGGCCTCCAGTTCCATCCCGAGGTCGACGCGGCGATCCTCGAGGGCTGGCTCGGCGACCTCGACCCCGCGGTGCCCGAGCAGGCACGTGACATCGACACGCTCGAGACCGGGGTCGCGGCCCACATGGACAGCTGGAACGCGTTCGGCCGCGAGCTGCTGCGCCGGTTTGCGGCGCGTCTGCACTGACCCGAGTGGTGGGGCGCCAGCACGCGAGTGCGCCCGTCTCATAGGCTGCTGTCGTTCAGCAGCTACGAGGAGTCGGACATGACCGATGCGCAGACCGTTGTGGAGCAACCGAATACCGGGCGTGGCCGTCGAATCGCCTATTGGGTGGTGCTCGTTCTCACGACGCTGCTGGCAACCCTCGCGATCTTCGGCGTGTGGGCGAACCGCCAGCTGCTGAACACCGACAACTGGACCGAGACGAGCACGAAGCTGCTCGAGAATCCTGCGATTCGCGACCAGACGGCGGCGTTCATCACCGACCAGCTCTACGCGAACGTCAACGTCCAGCAGGAGATCCAGAGCTTCCTGCCGCCCGTGCTGCAGCCGCTCGCCGCGCCGGCTGCCGGGGCCGCGCGCAACCTCGTCGACGATGTCGCCAACAAGGCGCTCGAGAACCCGAACGTTCAGACGGCCTGGGCGAACGCCAATCGCGAGGCGCACCAGCGGCTCGTGAACGTCGTCGAGGACAAGGGCCAGTTCACCACGACGACCGGCAGCGCTGTCTATCTCGACATCACGCCGATCCTCACGGCGGTCGCTGCGCGCACCGGCCTGCCCGCGAACATCCAGAGCAAGATCCCGGCCAACGCGGGCCAGATCGAGATCCTCAAATCCGATCAGCTGGGGACCGCGCAGATCGATCGCCAAGGGACTGAAGAACGGCGACTGGTTCCTGCGCGTCCTGATCGCGCTCGGGTTCGGATTCGCGATCTGGCTGGCGAAGGGCAGGCGAGCCGAGGCGATGGTCGCCTCCGGAATCGGGTTGATCATCGCGGGGTCGGCGGCGCTGATCATCCGGTCGATCGCCGGCGGCTCGGTCGTCGACAGCCTCGCGTCGACGGAGGCGGTCAAACCGGCCGCGACCGCCGCGTGGAACATCGGCACCGAGCTGATCAACACGCTCGCGTGGTCGACGATCTTCGTCGGCATCCCGTTCATCCTCGTCGGCCTGCTGATCGGTCCGAGCGGCTGGGCGACGGACCTTCGCGGCCGTATGGCGCCGACGATCGCCAACCGGCCCGAGATCCTCTACGGCGGCCGCCGTCGCGATCGTCCTGTTCCTGATCATCTGGGAGCCGGTCCCCGCGACGCGGCGGATCCTCACGATCGTCGTGTTCCTCGCCGTGATCGTCGGCGGGGCGTACGCGCTGCGCAAGCTCACGCTCGAGGAGCATCCGGAGGCGGTGCTCGCCCCCGCCGGCGGCGCCCCGCCGCCCGACGAGGCGGACACCGAGGTCCGGCCTTCACCGCCGGGCTCCGGCTCCTGATTTGTGGTTAGGGTCCGCGCCGTTGTGAGCGCGGACCCCCGCCAGCCGGTCATCGTCGGCGTCGCCCAGGCCACCTGGCGCGGCGGCGACGCCCCGAGCCCGATCGAGCTGTGCGCCGAGGTCGTGAACGCGGCGGCGCACGACGCCGGCGCGACCGCGCTGCTGCAGCGCGCGGGCGCGCTCGCGGTCGTCGACATCGCCTCGCGGCGCTGGAACGACCCCGCGGCGCTGGTCGCCGCGCGGCTGGGGATCGAGCCGCGCGAGACGCTGCGCTCGAACATCGGCGGCGACGGCCCGCAGGTGCTGGTCAGCGCCTTGGCGACACGGATCGCCGACGGCGAGCTCGACGTCGCGATCGTCTGCGGCGCCGAGGCGCTCGCGACCGTCGGTCGCGCGCTGCGCGAGCAGCGCGAGCTGCCGTGGGAGCCCGTCGACGACGGCGTCGCCCCGACCACCGTCCTCGGCTCGGACCGCGCCCCCGCGACCGCCGCGGAGACGGACGCCAACCTGATCGCGCCGATCGTCATGTACCCGCTGTTCGAGAACGCACTGTGGGCGCGCGAGGGCACGACGCTGGACGAGCACCGCGCGCGGCTCGGCGAGCTCTGGGCCGGGTTCTCGCGCGTCGCCGCGACGAACCCGTACGCGTGGTCGCCGCAGGAGCGCACCGCCGCCGGAGATCGCGACGCCCGCTCCGGACAACCGGCTCGTCACGCAGCCCTACACGAAGCTGCTGAACTCGAACATCCAGACCGACCAGGCGGCGGCGCTGATCCTCTGCTCGGAGGCCGTCGCGCGTCGAGCTCGGGATCGCGCGCGACCGCTGGGTCTACCCGCAGTCCGCCGGGCACGCCTACGACCACTGGTTCGTCAGCGAGCGCGAGGACCTGCGCTCGTCACCGGCGATCCGCTTCGCCGCGCGCGCAGCACTGGCCGCGGCCGGCGTCGGGATCGACGACATCGCGCACCTCGACGTCTACTCGTGCTTCCCCAGCGCGGTGCAGATCGCGTGCCGGGAGCTCGGCATCGACCCGTTCGGCGACGCGCGGCCGCTGACCGTGACGGGCGGCCTGACGTTCGCCGGCGGGCCGGGGAACAACTACGTGACGCATTCGATCGCGACGCTGGTCGAGCGGCTGCGCGAGGACCCGGACGCGCTCGGCCTGGCGACCGCCGTCGGCTGGTACCTGACCAAGCACGCGGTCGGCATCTACGGCGCGCGCAGCCGCCGCGACACGCCCGTTCACCGCCGCGCAGGTCCAGGACGAGGTCGACGCCACGCCGACGGCGCGAGAGCGCCGCCGGCGTCGCCGGGCCGGCCACGGCCGAGGCGGTCTCGATCGTCTACTCGCGCGAGGGCGAGCCGACCGTCGGCGCGCTCACCGCGCTGCTGCCGGATGGGCGGCGGGCCGTCGCCAAGACGCACCGATGCAGAGGTCCTTGCAGCGCTCGGCGAGGCCCCGGTCAGCGGTCGTGAAGTCCAGCTCGACGGTCTGGGCGGCGTCGATCTCTGACGCGAATGCCGCAACCTCGGGGCCTCGGGCGTGTCTGCGAGGGCATGACCCCCCGACTGCTCGCCCTCTTCCTCGTCGCTGCTCGCCCTTGCCGGTGCGCTCGCCGCGCCCGCAGGCGCCGCCAACCCCGTCCCGCCCGCCGCGACGACGGCCGCGGCGACCGACGCTCGCGCTCAACGGCGCCACGCTGAACGCGACGGTCGACCCCCAGGGCGCCGCGACCACCTACCACTTCGAGTACGGCACCTCGACCTCGTACGGCCTGACGACCAGCCGATCGCGACGCCGGCTCCGGCGACGACCCGGTCGCGGTGAACGTCACCGTCGGCGGCCTGACGAGCGACACGACGTATCACGTGCGCATCGTCGCGACGAACGCCGCGGGCGTCACGCGCGGCTCCGACCAGAGCTTCCGCACGCTCGTGCCGGCGAAGGCGCCCGGGGTCTCGACCAGCAGCGCGCGCACCGTCAAGGCAGCGACGGCGACGCTCGCCGGGTCGCTCGACGCACGCGGCCAGAAGACGACCTACAAGTTCGAGTACGGGACGTCGACGAAGTACGGGAAGTCGACGCCCGACACCGCCGCCGAGTGGTCCGGGTCGAAGGCCGTGACGGCCGCGATCGCCGGCCTCGCTCCGTACACGACCTACCACTTCCGGCTCGTCGCCACGAACCCGACGGGGACGACGCGCGGCAGCGACCGCTCGTTCCGCACGCTGCGCGCACCGACCTCGATCACGCTCGCCGACGAACGCCAATCCCGTCAACTGGGGTGACAAGGTCACGCTGACCGGACAGGTGCTCGGCGGCGGGATCGCCGGCACCGGCGTCTCCGTGCAGCGCAGCGACTTCCCGTTCGCGCGCGGCTTCTGGATTCCGAAGTCGTTCTCGGTCAAGTCCGACGGGCGCTTCTCGACGACGATCGGGCCGCTCTGGGAGACCACGCGCCTGCAGCTCGTGACGCGCACCACGAATGTCGCCACGAGCCCGCTGACGACGATCGGCGTGCGCGTGCGCGTCGGTGTGCGGCGCCAGTCCTCGAGCCGCCGCAGCGTCGTGCTGACCGGCGTGATCCGTCCCGCCGTGCCGCAGGGCCGGGTCTCCGTGCAGCGCCTGACGCTTGGCGGCGTGTGGGTGAAGGTCGCCGGGGCGAGCGTCAGCGCGCTGCCGGGCAACCGCTCGCGCTACCGGGTCGTCGCGCGGCGCGCACGGCGCACTGCCGAGATCCGCATCGTCGGAGTCCCGAACGACAACGGCGCCCACGAGCTGGGCGCCAGCCGGACGCTGAAGCTGCTGAAGCTGCGGCGGCGCTGAGTCGGGGCGGGCTCAGCCCGCGAGCCGCAGCGCGCCGGTGGCCTGGTCGACCGGGCTCGGGACGACGCGGTCGCGCCCGGCGTTCTTCGCCTCGTAGAGGCGTGCGTCGGCGCGCTCGAAGAGGCGCTCGTAGGAGAGCTCCTCGCCATATCCGGCGCTGACGCCGGCGCTGATCGTGACGCTGATTCCTCCGGGCCGGCTCGCGGCGATCCGCCGGCGCACGCGCTCGGCGAGGCCGGCGGCCTCCGCCTCGTCGGTGCCGGGCAGGATCAGGAGCAGCTCTTCGCCGCCGACGCGGTAGGCGAGCTCGAACGAGCGCAGCGCCTTGCGCATCTCGTAGGCGACGTCACGCAGGACGGCGTCGCCGGCTTCGTGACCGTAGGTGTCGTTGACGTCCTTGAAGCGGTCCAGGTCGAACAGCACGAACGCGACCGGCACCTGCACGAGCGCGGCCTGCTGGCGCACCTCTTCGAAGCGCTGGACGAGCGTCGCGCGGTTCAGCAGGCCGGTGAGCGGGTCGAGCACCGATTCGCCGCGGTGGCGCACCTCGGCGCGCATCAGGCCGTTGACGTACAGGCCGACCGAGGCGATCAGCACGATCGTCGCGGAGACGTACTCCGGCGCTGCAACCAGGTCGGAGGCACCCGAGAGCAGTGTCGAGGCCAGCGCCATGAAGACCGCTGCGGCGAGCGCAACGGAGACTCCGCGGCTCGTGAAGACGGCGGTCGCGGCGACGACCGGGACGACGAGCCACGGCAGCGCGGCACTGCGGGCGCCGCCCGAGAGCATGATCGCGCCGCCGATCGCGGCGATGCCGCCGAGCGTCAGCGCCATCAGCCAGTACTCCGGCGTCTGGCTGGTCGCGATCCGGCGATCGACGAGCGGGATCAGCAGTGAGACGGCAGCGAACAGGGCGATGACCTCCCAGCCCCAGACCGCGGCGAGCACCGCGGCGCCGGCGCCCATCGCACCGAAGACGAGATTGCGCACGGGACGCATGCGCCGCTCCATATCCACGAAGCGGGCGCGGTCCAGCGGCTCAGGACAGAGCCATGTGCCATGCGCGTCCATGCTGGGGTTGTCGTCGCCCCCGCAGAATCGCTTGACGGTCGGCCCTGCGCGCTGGACGGTCGGTGGACGCCCGTTCAGCGGCGGATGAGCGGCATCACTGCTGGAAGCGCGGGCACGGCACCTGGATCGTCTTCTCGGTCGCCAGGCCCGTCTCGTAGCCGTAGTCCGAGCGGAACGTGACCTGGCCGGTCGCCGGGCAGGTCGGCGGAGCCAGCCAGAAGTCGCGTGTCGTCGTCGTCTTCGACTTCACGCACTTGCCCTTGCGCTTCGTCACGCAGGTCTTCTTGATGGTCGTCTTGGTGATCCCGGGCGCCGTGACCTTCAGCTCGGCGACGCTGATCCGCAGGCCCGATCCGGTCGGCAGGACCATCTTGTAGCCGAACAGCCCGTCCGCGCTGGGCTCATTGAAGAGGTCGGTGGCGAAGACGAGCTTCAACGTGCCGAGACTGCCGAGCGCCTTCACCGACGGCGCGGACTCGTCGAGCACCGCGAAGATGCCGAACGACGCGAACGAGCCCGCCGTCTGCGCCTTCGACATGTAGAGGTAGAGCTTGGCCGGGAGCGGGTCGCCGATCCCGAGTGTGCGCGCGTCGACGACCACGCGACCGGTGCCGATCTGCGCGCGGATGCAGGTCTCGACGACCTTGCGATCGGCCGGCTCGAGCCGGTCCCTGACGCGCTTGTAGGTGGCGGGCAGGTTGTCGAGGCGCTTGAAGAAGTAACCGTCCTCCTCCGCCGACTGCAGCGCGGCGCGGAGCTTGTTGACGTCGCAGCGGTAGGCGGCGCCGAGGAACTCCTTCTTGATGTTCACGCCGGCGGCGAAGCGCACGCTGTTCGACGTCAGCAGCGGCGGCGGCTCGCCGGAGGTGTCGAACGAGTTCGCGGTGAAGACGATCGTGTAGCGGCCGTCGGGCTTGACGTCCTTCAGCTGCACGTTGAACTCCTGAACGGGATCGGCCTGCGCCAGGGCAACGGGCGACAGGAGAGCGAGCAGCAGGGCCGAAACCAGAATCCTCTTCACGAAGAGCTCCGCGGTGGTCGAGTGTGGCGAGTAGACAACAGTGCGCCGGATCGTCGGACATCCGTGTCCGAGGCGGCGCTCTGCGACGGGACGCTTAGTAGGTTGGCAGGCATGGGCCAGGTCACGCGCCGCACCCGTGCGGCGCTCAGCCGCCTGCAACCCGTGGCCCGGCGCACGGACGCGCAGCGATGAGAGCGCTCGCGCGCTTCACCGTCCGCCATGCGCGGCTCGTGCTGGTCGGCTGGGTGCTCGTGTTCGCTGCAGCGCTGGTGATCGGCGCAAGCGCGACCGACCACATCGGCCAGCCGAGCCTGACGATCCCCCACAGCGACTCCGCGCGCGCCGCCGCGCTGACGAGCGACGAGTTCGGCGGGACGATCAGCATGGCCGTGCTGCTCGAGGGGCCGCCGGCCGAGGTCGAGCGCCGCGGCCCGGAGATCGTGCGCGAGCTGCAGAAGGTCGAGGGCGTGCAGGTGCTCAGCCCGTGGGCGATCGGCGGGTCGCGCGTGCTGAAGGAACCGGCCGGCCAGGCGCTGCTCGCGCTGCAGGTCAGCCGGCCGTTCGATGAGATCTCGAGTGAGACGACACCGGCCGTCGAGAAGGTCCTCGCCCAGCACGCGACCGCGCCGCTGAAGTCGGAGATCACCGGCCTGGCTCCGCTCGTGCGGGCGCTGAACCAGTCCTCGATCGACTCGCTGCACAAGGGCGAACTGCTGGCGCTGCCGATCCTGTTCGTGATGCTGCTGCTGATCTTCGGCAGCCCGATCGCTGCGCTGATCCCCGCGATCAGCGGCCTGCTCGTGACGCGGATCGGCATCGCCGTGCTCGGCGTCGCCGCCGAGCGCGTGGACATCGACGCGCTCGCGCTGAACCTCGTGACGATGGTGGGGCTTGCGCTCGGCGTGGACTATGCGCTGCTCGTGGTCTCGCGCTTCCGCGAAGAGCTTGCCGAGGGCGCGAGCGTGGCCGATGCCGCGGAGGCAGCCGGGGTGCGCGCCGGGAAGACGGTGCTGCTGGCGGGCGGGGCGCTCGTGCTCGGGATGGGCTGCGGGATGCTCGTCGCGCCGGGCTCGCTGCTCGTCTCGTCGGGGCTTGGCGTGATCGTCGCGGCGCTGCTTGCGGTCGCGGTCGCGATCCTCGCGATGCCGGCGGCGCTCGCCGTCCTGGGGACGAACGTCAACCGCTGGTCGCTGCACCGCCGCGACCGCTCCGCGGCGTGGCAGCGGCGGTCCGAGCGGATGCTGCGCGTCCCCGGCATCGCGGCCTGTGTCGTCCTGCTCCCGCTGCTGCTGCTCGCGGCGCCGGCGATCGCGCTGAAGACCGGCCCGCCGAACGTCGCGAACCTCCCCTCCGACAACGCCGCGCGCAAGAGCTACGAGGCGTTCGAGCGCAGCCGTGGAGCCGGATGGTCGACGCCCTACGAAGTCGTCTTCCACACGAAGGGCCCGATCACGACGACGCAGCGTCTGCGCGCGCTCGGTCGCTTCCAGGATCGCGTCGCCAAGCTTGACGGCGTCGAGGCGGTGCTCGGGCCTGCCGCGCTGCTCGACCGCACCGCCGTGCTGCGCAAGATCACGCGCGACATCACCGGCGGGCAGAAGCAGGTCAAGCGGCTCGAGAAGGGCCTGACGCGCACGAGTGACGGCACCGGGCAACTGCGTGACGGACTTGCGGCCGGAGCGACCGGCGCGGGCAAGCTCGCCGACGGGATCGGGCAGGCCGCTGCCGGCTCGCAGCAGCTCGCCGACGGGACCCGCGCGGCCGCGCCGCAGACGCGCCGCCTCGCGGACGGGGTTCAGCAGACCGCGGACGGCGCCAAGCGGCTGACCGGCGGGCTCGGCCAGGCGCGCGACGGCACCGGCAAGATCGAGACGAACATGAACGTGCTGCGCGACTCGCTCGTGCAGGCCGACAGGACGTCGGACTCCAAGCTCAACAACCCGGCCGCCGCCACACAGTCCGCGGTGCAGGCGGCGCTGCGCGACCTCGGTGGCATCACCGACGCGTCCGTCTCGGGCAACCCGGGCGTGCAGCGCGCGAAGGCGGACCTGCAGCGGGCGCTGACCCAGCTCGGCCCGCTGAAGACGAACCTCGCGAACTACACGACCGACCTCGGCGCGAACGCGACGGCCAGCAAGGAGCTCGCGCGCGGGGTCGCGAAGCTCTCCGACGCGCTGCAGCAGCTCGCCGCCGGCAGCGGCAAGCTCAACGACGGGATCGCGCAGACCGCGGTCGGCGCGGCGGCGGTCGCCGGCGGCGTCGACCAGCTCAGCGCCGGCACGTCGTCGTTGAGCGGCGGGCTCTCGACGCTGCTGAACGGGCCGCACGGCAACGACGGCGCGAAGGCGCTCGCGCGTGAGCTCGGCCGCGCGACGAGGGGCACCAACCAGATCGGCCGCGCGCTGAAGACGATGCTCGCGAGCGTCGTGCGCGTGCGGTCCACCAACGACGAGCGCACTGCCGAGCTGAAGCGCAACGGCACCGACATCAATCGTGCCGCCGACTCCGGCTACTTCGTACTCGCCGCGATCGAGGGCGCCCAGAAGCAGGCGCAGACGAACGTCGCCTTCGCGACCAACGCGGCCTCCGGCGGCAACACCGCGCGCGTCATCGTGGTCCCCAAGCGCGGCCCGTTCGCGAAGCAGAGCGCCGGTCTGCGACCCGCGCTGCAGAGCGAGGCCGATCGCACCGCGAAGGTGATGCGCGCGTCAACGGTGATCGGCGGGCCTGCGGTGGTCCTCGACGACTTCGACCGTGCGACGAGCGACCGCTTCCCGCTGCTCGTCCTCGTGCTCTCGCTCGTGACCTTCCTCGTCCTGCTGGCGGCCTTCCGCGCGCCGGCGCTCGCGCTGCTCGCGGTGCTGCTGAACCTCATCACCGTCGGCGCCGCGCTCGGCGTCCTCGTGCTCTGCTTCCAGGGCGACAACCCGCTGCTCGGCGGCTCGGGTGAGCTCGATGCGATAGCGCTGATGGGGATCTTCGCGATCGTCTTCGGCCTGTCGATCGACTACGAGGTGTTCTTCATGAGCCGGCTCGTCGAGGGCCGCGCGCTCACCGGGACGACCGACGGAGCGATCCGCTACGGCCTGCAGAAGACGGCGGGGATCATCACCGGCGCCGCGTTCATCATGGCCGCCGTGTTCCTGGCGTTCGCGATCTCCCCCGTCATGAACACGCGCCAGTTCGGCATCGGAACGACGGTCGCGGTGCTGCTCGACGCGACGGTCGTGCGGCTCGTGCTGCTGCCTGCGCTGATCAAGCTGCTGGGCGAGCGGACGTGGTGGGTTCCCGGGTGGCTGCAGCGCGGGGCCAAGCCGGAGCCGGACGAGCCGGCCGCCACGACATCGTGATCAGCGTGCGCTGACACGCACGACGCGCCAGCGACCTGCGCGCGCGATCCTGCGTCCCTGCCCCGGTGCGAGTGCCGGCTTCGGGCCGGCCAGGTCGGCGGGCGCGCGGAACAGCACCGCCGGTGGTTTCCACCCCGGACGACGGCGCGTCGAGGACCACGTCGCCTTCACGCGCTCGAGCGGGACGTCGAGCTCCCAGGTGAGCGCCGTCTGCAGATACGGGTTGACGACCGGTCTCCCCATCCGCCGCACCGCGCCCGCACCGCCGGCGGCGCCGACCGCGTCGCGCAGCTCGCTGACCTGCGTCGCCTGCTGGCGCGCAAGGCGCAGCAGGCGGTAGTCCGTGCGCGCGGGCGAGAACGCGAACGCCGCCAGGATCACGCCGACGGCCGCGAGCGCGAACCCCTGCTGCGGACGCGTGAGCTCACCGACGAGCCAGCCGACGGCGATGCCCGCGAGCACGCACATCAGCGCCGCGGCGAGGATCACGTAGCGCCGGCGGCCGGTGAAGCCGCCCTCCGCCATCACGGCGACGACGAGCACCCAGGTGAACGCCGCGCCCGCGATCACGAGCACCGGTGCTGAGCGGCGCCGGTAGGCGAGCGGGATCGACAGCAGCGCGAGCACGAGGATCGGGAGCAGCACCGCGTCGGCCGCGCGCGAGAACACGGTGATGCCGGGGTTCGCGGCGCGCGCCGCGCTCCCGAGCGGTGAGGTCTGCGCGATCTCGCTGGACTCGAACGCGCTGCCGGACCCGACGAGGTCGAGCCCCAGCCAGATCGCCGGCGCGGCAGCGACGAGTGCGACCACCACCGCGTTCCAGCGCCACGCCCCGGGAGTCGTCGGCCGGCCGTTGATCACCAGCAGGTAGAGCCCGTACAGGCCGGTCAGCAGCCAGACCTCCGGGCGCAGCAGACCTGCGGCCGCGACGAGCGCGAGCGCCGGCAGGCGACGACCGTCGAGGTGCTGGTCGATCGCGGCGAACACCAGCGCGATCAGCAGCGGCTCGGAATACCCGCGCAGCCCGGTGATGAAGAAGTCCGCGCTGACACAGAGGCCGAACGCGGCCACGAGGCCGGCGACGCGGCCGCCGAAGCGCCAGGCGATCCGGTAGGCGAGGAACACCGCCATGAACGCGGCGGCGCGCGCGAACGCGAGCCAGATCCACGGCGCCGCGTCGCCCAGTCCGGTGAACGGCGCGATCAGGATCACCGGCAGCGGCTTCCACGACGGGCCGCCCAGCGTGTTCAGGTCCAGGTGCGTCAGCTCGCGACCCCAGACGAGCCAGGCCCACGGGTCGAACCCGAGGCCCGAGCGGAACACGAGGCTGAGCGCGCCGAGGGCGAGGCACGCGAGCAGGACGACGACCAGGCTGGTGGTCTCCCCTTCGCGCGCTGACGAGTTGGCCGGCCTCATGCGATCGCCGCATGATGATCGACCGGCGGGCGGCCCGAGCGATGCCTGTGCGTCAGCGCCGCGCGGTGTACGAGGGCGCCAGCCCGTGCAGCTCGACGACCTGGTGGGAGACCGGCAGCGTCACGCGGACGTCGAGCCCGCCTGCCGGCCGCGGGAGGATCGAGATGTCGCCGCCGTGCGCCTGCGCGACGCTGCGGACCACCGCGAGCCCGAGGCCGTACCCGCCCGTCGTGCGCGCGCGTGAGGTCTCCAGGCGCTGGAACGGCTCGCCGAGCGTCGCGGCCTCCGCCTCGCTGACGAACGCGCCGCTGTTGCCGACCTCGATGATCGCGCGCTCGCCGAGCAGCCCCGTCCGCACCTCGACGACGCCGCCGTCGATGTTGTAGCGGACCGCGTTCTGGATCAGGTTGGAGGCGACCTGGTCGAGCAGGACCGGATCGCCGAGCACCGGCGCGGGCTCGATGTCGGCGTGCAGCGTCAGCGGCCCGTAGGCGCGCAGCGCCGGCTCCGCTGCGACCGCGGCGCGCGCCGCGGACGCGAGGTCGGTCGGCCGGCGGCGGACGACGCCCGCCTCGCTGGAGGCGAGCGTCAGCAGGCTGCCGATCAGACGCTCCATGCGCGCGTTCGTCTCGCCGATGACGAGCGCCATCGCGCGCAGTTCCTGCGCGCTGGCGTCCGGGTCGGCGAGCGTGACCTCGAGCTCGGCGCGGACGATCGCGATCGGCGTCAGCAGCTCGTGCGAGGCGCTCGCGACGAAGCGCTTGCGGCTCTCGAACGCGCCCTCGAGCCGCTCGAGCATCGTGTCGAACGTCTCGGCGAGCTCGCGCAGCTCGTCGTGCGGGCCGTCGAGCGCGATGCGCTCATGCAGCGTGCGGTCGGAGATCCCGCGCGCCGCGCTCGTGATCCGCGAGATCGGTCGCAGCGCGCGCCCGGCGACGATCCAGCCGGCGCCGATCGAGGCGAGTGTGAGCAGCACGAGCATCGCGACGAACGCCGCGAGGACGCGGCGCAGCGCGCGGGCGTCGGCGTGGCGGTAGGCGGCCTGGTAGGCCGTGCGCGCCCGGGCATACGCCAGCCGCTCGCGCGGCGACAGCTGACGGATCACCGGGCCGTCGAGCGCGGGCACGCCCGGAGCGATCCGCACGTGCAGCGTCCCGCCGCGCTCGCCGGCTGCCGGCGGCGCGTCGACGCGCACCTGCAGAGCGCGGTCACCGCGATCGAACTCGTGGCGCACGATCGCGTAGCTCGCCGTCAGCAGGACCGCACCGAGCGCGAAGAAGATCGCCGAGTACCAGACGGTCAGCCGGACGCGGATCGATGCGCGGCGCCGCGTCATGGGATCCGGTACCCGGCGCCGATGACCGTCGTGAGCGGCGCGGGCTCGCCGAGCTTGCGCCGCAGGTTCATCACCGTCACGCGCACCGTGTTCGTGAACGGGTCGGCCTGCTCGTCCCAGACGCGCGTCAGCAGCACCTCGCTGCTGAGCACCGCACCGTCCGCGCGCAGCAGCGCCTCGAGCACGCCGAACTCCTTCGGGGTGAGGTCGAGGACGCGGCCGTCGCGCTCGGCGACGCGGCGTGCGGGATCGAGGCTGATGTCGTCGTGCGTCAGCAGCTCGGGCTCGACGCGGTCGCCGCGGCGCTGCAGCGCGTGCAGCCGCGCGACGAGCTCCTCGAACGCGAACGGCTTGCAGAGATAGTCGTCGGCGCCGAGCTGCAGGCCGTCGATCCGGTCCTCGACCGCAGCCGCGGCGGTCAGCATCAGGATCCGCGGGGGCGACTTGCGGCGGCGCAGCTCGCGGCAGACGTCATCGCCGTGGACCACCGGCAGGTCGCGGTCCAGGACGACGGCGTCGTAATCGATCAGGAAGGCGCGGTCGAGCGCGCTGCGACCGTCGTGGCTGACGTCGACGGCGCACCCGGCGCGGCGCAGACCGCGCGCGATCACCTCCGCTAGTCGCGGCTCGTCCTCGGCGATGAGCACACGCATCTGTCCAGCCTCCAGGGGTCGGCGGAGCAACCGTAGTCTGGCGGACATAACGGTCGCGTATGGTGAGCGCGTGCCTCATCACCGCAGGACCCTCAAGCAGGTCACGGTCATGGCGGCGCTGACAGCGCTCGTCCTGCTGTCACTCGGTGCGCAGGCAAGCCAGGCGGCCACGTCGCTGAAGGCCTGCCGCCCCGGCAAGCTGTGCCAGAACTTCCGTGTCGAGGTCAGCTTCACGCAGCACCGCACGTGGACCCATCACACGACCGACGTCAACGAGGACTGCTCGAGGACGTCGACGGGCAACGGGTCCGATGACGTAGAGCTGCTCGAGGCCGCGAGGACGAGGTTCTCGACCCTGACCTCGAGCCCCGGCCGCTTCCCGGTCCCCGGCCTGGCGATGGAGGGCACCGTGACGAAGCTCGGATCGGCGAGCACGACGATCACGGGCCCGAAGTGCGCGCCGACGGTCTACTTCCCGAGCACGTGGTCGATCGTCACAGAGACCGGTGGCGGCTCCACCGCCACCGAGCCCGCGACCGGCTGCGGCAAGAAGAAGGTCGAGGGGAAGTTCCCCGAGCTCGAGCTGCGCGGCTCGAAGCTGCGTCTGCACTGGAGCTCCTACGCCGACCCGCCGGAGTTCAACCCGTGCCCGAACTTCGACGGCGCGAACGACCTCAAGCCGGACGCGCAGTCGATCCCGAGCGCCACCTTCGCCGACATGCAGATCCCGGTGAACCTCGCGTTGTTCACGAACACGAAGCGCAAGAAGTTCACCGCGAAGGCCTCCGCGACCGTCTCGGCGACCGAGAACTGTCAGGTGCTCGAGGGCGGGACGTGCCCGCGTGACACGACCTACGACGCGAGCGCCACCGTCGTCACGAAGCTCTACGTCACCTTCATCCGCACCAAGGCGACCCGCTTCCCGCACCTCTGAGGACGTTCAGAGCGCGCGCATCTGGTTGTTGCGCGCCTCGTGCGTGAGCTCGGCCAGGCCGAGCGCTTCGAGCAGCGGCGGCAGGTAGACGCCGAAGCGGCCGCGCAGGCCCTTCTTCAGGCCGTACCACCCGCCGACCGGGTTGTCCTCCGCGCGGCCCCATGCTTCGACCGTGCCTTCAGGGGCCGGCTTCTGCTCGTCGGCACCGCCGAGCGCGATCCAGTCGCCGTGCGCCTTCAGCATCGCGTGCAGATCGTCGATCGCCCGCAGGTCGTAGCGCAGCTGCGTGCCGCCGACCTGGCAGACGAGCGCCGGCGGGTCGGCCGATTCGTCCTTCCACATCTGGTACTCGGACTTGCCCGGCGGCGTGGTCAGCTGCCACGGGTCGTCCTGGGTGCCGGCGCCTGTCGCCGTCATCCGTAGGACCCCACGATCGTCGCCTCGGTCGGATTCGGCGGGTCGACGAGGCGCGCGGCGATGTCACGCTGAAACTCGGCGAACGCCGGCAGCGTCGGCAGCGGGTTCTCCGCACCGGAGACCGTCGCCGCGTGGACGAAGCTGACGCCGTCGGCGAGCCGGTAGCGTCGTGTAGCGGAAGCCGGGTGGCTCGAGCTCGGCGAGCGCGGCGAACACGCCTTCGATCAGGCGCACGTTCTCCTCGGCGGCCTCGGGGTGGGTGGTGTAACGGACGACGACGGTCTTGCTCATCGCTCGAACCTATCGACGAGACTTGCAAATTGCAAGTGTCATTGTTGTCCGCAAGTCCGGATACGATGCCAGCGTGCCTCAGGACGCCCTCGCCCCGCGCAGCTACAACCAGCAATGCGGCATCGCCGCTGCGCTGGACGTCATCGGTGACCGCTGGTCCCTGCTGGTCCTGCGCGACCTGCTGCTCGGCCCGCTGCGCTTCGGCGACCTCGCCGAGGGCATGCCCGGCCTCGGCACGAACACGCTGACCGCACGGCTGAAGCAGCTCGAGGCTGCGGGCGTGATCGAGCGGCGGCTGCTGCCACTGCCGGGTCGCGGCACCGTCTACGAGCTCACCGACTACGGCCGTGAGCTGCAGCCGATCCTGATGGCGCTCGGTCGCTGGGGCACGCAGAGCATGGGCCGCCTGCCCGGCGACGCCGCCTCACGGTCGCGCTGGCTGGTCGGCGCAATGCCGGCGTTCCACGACGACAGTCAGCAGGTCGCGCGCCCGACGACCTGGGAGCTGCGGCTGACGGACGGCACGTTCACGGTCCACGCCGACGGCGCGGACGTCGCGGTCGCCGCGGGCGCGCCGGACGACCCGGATCTCGTGATCACCACGACGGACGACGTCCTGCACGCGCTGCTGTCGCGGCGGCTCACGGCGGCCGAGGCGGTGGCCACGCAGGCGGTCACGCTGGACGGCCACGCGCCCGCCCTGGGGCGGCTCGTAAAGCTGTTCGAATTTCCCGTTTGAACGCCTGCGGCGCCGGGTAGGTCGACGGGCGGCACGGCTACGCGAACTGGACCCGCGTAGCCGCGCCGTGTCAGAAGGAAACGAATTCCGCCCGAACCGCACCCCGTCGCCGTTCTCTCCCCCTTGCGGCGGCGGGTGCTGCGGTCAGACCGCGCGGCGCCAGTACGCGATGAAGCACATCGTCCCGCCGCGGAACGGCTCGACGGTGCCGGAGACCAGCTCCCACCCGGCCGCCGCCCACTCCTCCATGTTCGCGTTGGCGGCTTCGATCCCGGTGCCGTGATTGACGACCTGGTACTGCCACCTGCCCACTGGCTGCGTGCTCATGTGACGCAGTATTCGACGCGCTCCGGACACATCGCGAGGGGGCGGCGCACGTCGGCACCCGAGGCTGCGACGCTACGCAGGTGGTTGCATTGAGAAGCATTCTGAAGGGGTCGGCCGTCCTGGCGGTCCTCGCGTTCGGCAGCGCCGCCGCGCAGGCGACGCCCGTGCAGGAGTTCGGCGTCCAGCTCAAGGACATCACGGCGGGCGGGCACTATTCGCTCGTGATCACGTCGAACGCGTTCGACACCAGCAGGCGGCCCGCCGCCGCCGCTGACCGGGGCTTCGGTGCGCCTGCCGAAGGGCATCTCGATCAAGCCGCAGTTCCTGACCCGCGACCGGCTCTGCCAGACCGGCAAGCTGAAGGGCATCCTCCAGCGCAACGCCAGCCCGGGCGTCTCGTACGGGCAGGCGCTGGCCAACCTGCCGGCGACGCAGAAGCGCATCGCGGGGCGGCTCGCGCCCGAAGGCCGCGCGATCGTCGATGCCTGCCGCAAGGCGTTCTTCGGGAGCGGCAAGTTCGTCGTCGATGCGCGCCCGAACTACCCCGATCCGGTTCCCGGGCTGCTCTACCTGTTCCTCTCCAGGCCCAGCGCGAAGGGCGCGCTCGCCGGCGTCGGCGTCCTGTCGCTCTACGACCGCAGCTCCCCGCTCGCGACCACGGACCCGAAGGTCATCGAGCTGACGCCGGCGCTGACGGTGAACATCTTCAACGACCCGACGCCGGACGGCCGCTACGGCTACCGCCTGAAGCTCCTGCCCGAGCGCGTCGGGAGCCTCGCGCTGAGCCTGGCCGAGCTGCGCGTCGAGACCCCTGGCATCACCGCGACGACCCCGAAGGGCACCTGCACGACCAGGCGCGGCGGGACGTGTGTGAAGCGCACGGTCGAAGCAGACCAAGGATTTCTGGGCGACCGCGCCGACATGCCCGACTTCCGGCAAGCTGCGCTTCAAGGCCGACTACAGCTACGCCACGGGTTTGCACACCACGGACGACATCCAGGTTCCCTGCCCGCGCTTCAAGCGCTGACGCTTGCCCGACCCCGACACCCGTCCGACGAAGGTCTGCCCCGACTGCGCCGAGGCGGTGCTGGAGGACGCGCGCAAGTGCCGCTTCTGCGGCTACCGCTTCGACGGCGCGGCGGCGGCTCGCTGAGGATGGTGGCCTGTTCGGGATCCTGCGCCGCGCGCCGGCGGCGGACAACGTCCCGGAGCTGCTGCACAAATGGGGCGTCGTGCTGCGCGACGGCGAGACGACGGGCGAGCTCTTCCTCGGCAAGAGTCGCGGGCAGCGTCGGGTTCGTCGTCGTCACGGAGACCCGCTTCCGCTTCGTGGGCGACGCCCGCTCGACGACGGGACCGCGTCCGGTGCTGCACGAGCACGCGCTGAGCGAGCTCGTGCGCGTCGACGACGTGCGCAGGCACGCGCGACGCGCGCTCGCGATCGAATGGGCGGACGGCAGCATCACCGTCGCGCTCGCCCGCCGCGACCTCGCTCGGCTCCAGGAATTGCTCGAGCCGCACACGCGCTGAGTGACCGGTCGCCCGGCCTTCAGCTCGCGAACGACCCGACAGGAACCTGCTGCGTGATGCAGTGCGGTCCGCCCCCGCCGCTGAGGAACAGCGCGCTCGCGGGCACGAGCGCCAGCTCACGGTCGGGGTATGCGGCGCGCAGCTGCTCGATCGCGCCGTCATCGTCGTCCGTGCCGGCGAGCGGCGCGACGATGCCGCCGTTGCAGACGTAGAGGTTCAGATACGGGATGCCGTCGGGCCTCGCCGTGTCGAACGTGACGATCTCGATCGTGCGGCCGCGCGCGTCGCGGAGTGCCTTCAAGCCGGCGGCGATTCTCGATGCCCTTCGCGTGGTCGGGGTGCTCGGCGTTGGACGGCGCGTGCAGGAAGATCCGCCCGGGCGCCAGGAAGTGGGCGATGTCGTCGATGTGGCCGTCGGTCGAGAAGTCGTCGTAGTGGCCCTCGGCGAGCCAGAGGACCTGCTCGATCCCGAGGTAGTCGCGCAGGCCCGCCTCGATCTGCTCGCGCGACAACGACGGATTGCGGTTCTCGTTCAGCAGGCACTGCTCCGTCGTCAGCAGCGTGCCCTCGCCGTCGACGAAGAACGACCCGCCCTCGAGGATGAACGGCGCCGCGTAGCGGCGCACGCCGAAGTGCGAGGCGAGGACCTCCGGCACGCGGTCGTCGGCCGCGAACTCGGCCGAGCGCTCACCCCAGGCGTTGAACTTGAAGTCGACGATCGCGATCTCGCCGGCGGAGTTGCTGACGAAGATCGGGCCGTTGTCGCGCATCCACGAGTCGTCGAGCTCGACCTCGAGCAGCTCGACGCGCCGTGAGAGCATCGCGCGCGCCTGGCGCGCATCCTCGGGCCGGACGAGCATCGTCACCGGCTCGAAGTCCGCGACCGCGTTGGCGACGGCGGCCTGCTCGGCCCGCGCCTGACGGAACGCATCGATCGGACGACCGTCGAGCCACGCGTAGGTCTCCGGGCGGCACGGCCACGCCATCAGCGTGAGCTGGTGGCGCTCCCACTCCGGCGGCATCGAGAAGCCATCGCTGCGGGGCGTTGCGGTGTCCGTCGGCAAGGCCGGGAGGCTACCGCGGAGGTTCGCCGGCCAGACGCCAGGCGAACAGCACCACCGCGACCGACGTCGCAAGGTTGAGACTCGATACGCCGTCGCGCATCGGTATCCGGATGCGGTGGTCGGCACGTGCGATCAGCTCGTCGCTGAGGCCATGGCGCTCGGTCCCGAAGGCCAGGATCGCGCGATCCGGGAGACCGGCCAGGTCGAGGTCCGCGCCCTGCGGGTCGATCGCCACGACCGGGCGGTCGGTCGCGGCCAGCTCTGCCACCCGGGCGACCGGCAGGGCAAAGTGCAGCCCGGCCGCGCCGCGCACGGCGTCCGGGTGCCACGGGTCGTTGCGCCCCGTCGTGAGGACGCCGGCCGCGTCGGCCGCGGCGGCGACGCGGACGCACGCACCCATGTTGCCCATCGTCCGCGGGTCCTCCAGCAGGACGACCGGCGCCGGCCGGGGATCGGCGAGCAGCCGCCGCGACGTCGGCGACCGGCCGGCGAGCGATCGCCATGACGCCGGTTCGGGGAGTGTGCGGCGCGAGCTGTCCGAGCTGCTGCGGCGTCACGACACTGATGAGCCCGGCCAGCGACCCGGCGAGGTCGGGCGCCAGCGTCTCGGCAAGCTGCTCGACCTCGGAGATGTCCGCCGCGACGGCGTCGACCAGCTCCGCCCCGAACCTGAGCGCGTGCTTGAGCGCGTGAAAGCCCTCGAGCACCGCCAGATCCAGGGTCATGCCGCGCCTGGCGGTAGCGCTCGGGCAACGAGAGGGTCACGTCCGGCGTCACTGGGCGAGCCTATGGCGCAATCCAGTAGTCCGGTACTGCGGGCAGTGGGCTTCCCGGCACGCGTCGAGGCAGATGCCAGACTGGCGCGGTGAGAACGCCGCGAGGCCTGGAACGGATTCTGCTCTTCACCGACGCGGTGGTCGCGATCGCGATCACGCTGCTCGTCCTGCCACTCGTCGACCTCGTGCCCGAGATCCGCGGCGCCTCGGTCGGCACGCTGCTGTCCGACCACGGCGATCAGCTCGGCGCGTTCGCTCTGAGCTTCGTGGTGATCGCCCGGCTCTGGCTGACGCAGCACCGCATCTTCGAGCGCGTCGCCGTCTACGACACGACGCTCGTGCGGCTGACGCTGGTGTGGCTCTTCACGGTCGTCTTCCTCCCGTTTCCGACCGAGCTGCTGGCGACCGGGAACGGGGACGGAGCGTCGGCGCTCTACATCGGCACGCTGCTCGCCAGCTCGCTCGCGCTCGGCGCGACGGGGGCGTGGGTCGACAGTCACCCAGACCTACAGGTGGCCGACGCGAGCGGCGCTGAGAGCGACGAGTCGCACTGGACGACGCCGGTCCTCTTCGCCGCGGCGCTCGTCATCACCGTCCTGATCCCCTCGCTCGGCGTCTGGCCGCTGCTGCTCCTGCTGCTGTCCGGCCCGATCGATGCGATCCGCCGCCGCCACTGATGATCTACGAGACCTGCCCATGACCGACCTCTGGACCGCCGTCAAGGACCTGCCGATCGCGATCGAGTCGTCCTCGTTCGAGGTGCTCGAGCCGAACGGCCCGACCGAGCGCGAGGACTTCTCGACGACGCAGCTGCGGCTGCAGGGCCGCGGCGAGGAGGGCATCGGCGAGCAGGTCGGTATGCCCGAGGCCCAGGTGAGCCTGCGCGCGAGTGACTTCCCGCTGACCGGCGAGTGGGCGACGCTCGCGGACTTCCTCGCCCACGTCGACGCGATCGACATGTGGCCCGAGCCGCCGGAGTTCGAGCTGCAGCGCAACTGGCGGCGGTGGACGTTCGAGTCCGCGGCGCTCGATCTCGCGCTGCGCCAGTCGGGCACGAGCCTGCCCGAGGTGCTCGGCCGCACGGCGCAGCCGGTGACGTTCGTCAACTCGTTCGGGCTCGGCGATCCCCCCGACATCGACAAGGTCGCCACGCCGCCGCGCGCTGCATCCGACGGTCGGCTTCAAGCTCGACGTCGCGCCGTCGTGGACACAGGAGATCATGGACCGGATCGCGGCCGTCGAGGGCGTCGCGACGATCGACTTCAAGGGCCAGTACGACCTCGAGGTCGAGGACGAGGCGGCGCTGCTGGCGATGTACGAGCGCGCGCTGGCCACGTTCACCGACGTCGTCTTCGAGGACCCGCACGATCACCCGGCCGTGCTCGAAATGCTCACGCCGATCGCCGACCGCGTCTCCTACGACGCGCCGATCACGAGCGTCGAGTCGGTCGGCGCGACCGCCATCAAGGTGCAGATCGTCAACGTCAAGCCGTGCCGCGTCGGGCGCCTGGACGAGCTCAGCCGGCTGTACGCACACTGCGAGGCCGCCGGCATCCAGATGTACAACGGCGGCATGGGCGAGCTCGGCGTCGGCCGCGGCCAGGCCCAGCTGTTCGCGGCGCTGTTCCATCCCGACGCGCCCAACGACATCGCGCCGTCGGACTACAACCTCAAGGACCAGCCGCCCGGTCTGCCGCCGAGCCCGCTGGACCCCGCGCCGGACCGCGGCTTTCGCCGCCGCTGAGCCAGCTCGATCTACGCGAGACGCGGACTGCGGGTGCGATATAAGGGCGCGATGATCCGCCGCTCGCTGACCGTCGCCGCACTGCTCATCGCCGCGCTCCTGCTCGTCACCGGGGGCGTCGCCGGCGCCAAGAAGCGGGCGAAGTGCGCGAAGTACTACGAGCAGAAGGGCTGCAAGCTCGGGCTCGGCGAGCGGTACCTCTCGAAGAAGCCGCTCGCGGGGGTGAACGTGCTGCGCGCGAGCTTCAACTTCGATGACGTCGTCGCCGGCGGGCTCTGCGATGACGGGTCGAGCGAGAAGTGGTTCTTCGACACCGGGAACGCCTCGCCGGCGACCGAGAAGGCCGTGAAGATCGGCCAGACACAGCAGTTCGACGCGACCACGATCTACATCTACAACGGCGAGGACGAGATCCCGGTGCAGATGGTCGGCAGCGTCACGTTCACGTCGGCCAAGAAGGCCAAGCTGACCGCGAAGCAGACCGCCAAGTTCCCGACGGCCGCCGGTCCGTCGAAGACCTGCACGGCGAACATCTCGGTGACGCTCAAGCGCGTCGTCGAGAAGGGCCCCGGGCCTGGGTGACGCTTGCACCCCATTGGTCTTCGCCCGCGCCGGTAGGGTCGCGTTGATGCGGTCGTTCCTGTTGGCGCTCGTCGTCGTCCTCGTCGTCGCGGTGCCCGCGCAGGCGGACTCCGTGATCAACCTGGGGTCGATCAGCCCGAACGGGATCAACGGGCATCGCCAGATCGTCGGCGACAGCTTCGATCCCAACGACGACAACGCGCCGACGCATGCCGTGATCTGGAACTCGGGCGTGCTCTCGCAGCTGACCGAACCGGCCGGCGCGACCGAGAGCGACGCGTACGAGATCAACGCCGACGGCCGCATCGTGGGCGGGGCGACCACGTCGGGGAACCTCCATGCCCTCTACTGGGACGGGATCGGGGGCCCCTATCACCAGCTCGGGCCGCTGTCGTCCGGGCCGTCGGACTTCAGCCAGGCGAACGCGGTCGACGACGCGGGTGACGTCGTCGGTAACACGCTGAACAGCAACTCCGCGACGATCGGGTTCTTCTCGCAGCGCGGGAGCGGGATCACGGAGGTCGGCGCAGGCGTGGGCGGCCCCTTCACCCACACGAGCCTCGCGGGCATCACGCCGGACGGGCAGACCATGCTCGGGCATGTCAACGGCGACAGCGACCATCAATCGGCGACGGGCTGGTACCTCTTCAACAGCCCCACCGACGCGGGCACGAAGCTCGACCTCACGATCTATCCCCACGGCTCGTACATCCTCGGCGCCGCAGCCTCGCCGCAGTTCGCGAACCTGATGGCCAGCGACGGCGCGGTGGTCGGTTACAAGGGCGACCTGTCGAGTCCCAGCTACTACCTGCGCTCGTCGACCGGCGCAGAGACGCCGATCACCGGGCTGATCGGCCACAACGGCGTCAACGCCAAGCACACGGTGATCGGCACGATCCTCAGCACCTACCAGGGCCAGCCGGTCCCGCACGCGGCGATCTGGAAGCCGGACGGCACGGTCGTCGACCTCAACTCGCTGCCGGGCGCGAACCCCGACCTCATCATGGGCGACCCGCTCGCGATCAACGACAACGGCGACATCGTGGGGCTCGCCGGGCAGATCTCGACGCAGCGCGAAGTCGGGTTCCTGCTGCCCGCGGGCTTCGTCGTCGACAGCATCCTCGACGACGACGACAAGACGCCGGGCGACGGTAACTGCGCCACAGCGGCGGGCGCGTGCACACTGCGCGCGGTGCTGCAGGAGGTCAACGCGGCCAAGGTCGCGTCGCCGACCTCGATCTCGTTCAACCTTCCCGGCGGCAACGGGACGATCAAGCCCGGCAAGGCGCTGCCCGCCGCGCAGTACCCCGTGGCCCTCGACGGCCTCGGCAAGGTCGCGCTGCTCGGCACGAACGCCGGCGCGGCCTCGGGGCTCGTCCTCCAGGGCAACGAGTCGACGCTGCGCGGGATGGACATCGAGGGCTTCGCGGCTTCGGGGGTGCGGATCGAGGCGTCCAACGTGAAGGTCGGCGCGCTGCCCACCGATACGCCGACGTGCACCTTCCCCTGCAACACGTTCAAGGGCAACGCCAAAGGCGCGGTTGCGGTCGCGAGCGGGTCGCAGAACCTGATCGAGGGCAACCGGATGCAGAACAACGGCCCGGCGGCGATCGACCTCGGGGCCGACGGGCGCACGGCGAACGACGCACGCGATGTCGATTCCGGCGCCGACGGCCTCCACAACTTCCCGATCGGCGTGCTCTCCGAGCGCGATCCGGTCTCCAAGATCCTGAAGGTCAGCGGCGTGAACGTGCCCGCCGACGCCGGCGAGGCGATCGACATCTACGCCCAGAGCGCCGCCGACGCGGCGAAGGGCGCGGAGCCGACGGACTACGTCGGCTCCACCCAGGTCGGCTACATGGGCGGCTGGTCGTTCAACGTGCCCGCCTCCGTGCCGGCGAACGACACGTTCTTCAGTGCGACGGTCTCGACGGCGGCCGACGGCACGTCTGAACTCTCGCCGATCTGCACCGACCCCGACGGCGACGGCAACCCCGACTCCGACGGCGACGGGCTCTGCGACACCTGGGAGACGACCGGGATCGACTCCGACGGCGACGGCACGGTCGACCTCACGCTCCCGAACGCCTCGCCGACGCACAAGGACCTCTACGTCGAAATGGACTCGATGAGCGGCGCGAGTCACCCCGCGGACGGCGCGATCCAGGACGTCATCGACGCCTTCGCGCGCGCTCCGGTGACGAACGCGAGCGGCGGCAGCGGCGTCGCCCTGCACGCCAACACGACGTTCGACGACGCGATCCCGGAGGCCTCGTTCAAGGTCGCGGGAACCGGTCCGGGCACGCTCGATTACTACAAGCAGGGCACGCTCACCAACCCCTGCGACGGGTATTTCGGCTCGCACGACGATCGCGCGGCACCGGACTGCTTCCAGCGTCTCGCGGCGCGCTCGCTCGCCTATCGCTGGGGCCTGTTCGGCTATTCCTACAGCGAGGAGGCCGGGTCCAGCGGGTTCGCGGAGGGGCTCGGCGGCAGCGAGTTCACGGTCACGCTCGGCACGTGGGACGGTGGCGAATTTCCTCTGCGGCGGCGGCGGGGCGGCGCGCTGCCACACGACCGCCGAGTGCCGGCGGGTCCTGGACGCCGGGACGATGATGCACGAGTTCGGGCACTCGCTCGGCCTGCACCACGGCGGCCGCGACGACGTCCAGTACAAGCCGAATTACCTGAGCGTCATGAACTACATGTTCCAGATGCGCGGTCGCGTGAACGACCGGCCGCTGGACTATTCGCGCTGGGCGCTCCCGTCCCTGGACGAGAACCACCTGGACGACAGCCTCGGCATCGCCGTGGGCGCCGACCTGATCACGCGCGCGGCGAGTCGCGCTCGAGTGGGGCCACACCGGGTGGTACCGCTGGGGCGGTTTCGCCGGCTGCCAGCTGATCAACGCGTCCACGAACGGTGCGATCGACTGGGACGGCGCGCTGCCGACCTCGGTCAGCAGCCAGGTCCTCAACGACAACAACTGCTACGCGAACACCGCGAAGGAGACGCTGAAGTCGACCGAGGACTGGCCGGACATCCGCTACTCCTTCCGCGACCAGGAGGGCGCGTCCGACGAACCCCAGTACACGGGGGACACCCGGGCGCACGAGGAGACCGACGCCGCGCTGCTCGCCGAGGCCGCGCGCAACGACACGGACGGCAACGGCGTCAACGACCTCGCGGACGCCTGCCGGCTCGGCGCGGGCTCGCAGTTCGCGGACGCCAACGGCAACGGCTTCGCCGACAGCTGCGAGGCGGACATGAATCGCCTGCAGGCCTTCCCGGGCCAGCGCAACGGCGCAGGTGGCGGTGGCTCGTCCGTGCCTCCCGGCCCGGCGCGCGACACGACGGCGCCGTCGCTCTCCAAGCTCTCGGCCAAGCCCTCCGCGGTGACACGCGCAAAGGGCAAGAAGAAGGCGAAGCCCGCGAAGCTGGGCTTCACGGTGAGTGAGACGTCGGTGGTCACGTTCACCGGCGAGCTCGTCGTGAAGGGCCACAAGTCCGGCAAGAAGTGCGTCGCCCCGGCCAAGAAGAAGGCCAAGGCCTGCACGCTCTACACGAAGCTTGGCGGGGCGTTGCGCGTCAACGCCAAGGCCGGCGCGAACACGGTCTCCTTCGCCGCCAAGCTCGGCACCAAGAAGCTCGGGCCGGGCACCTACCGCCTCACCGCGGTGGCGATCGACGCCGCCGGCAACAGGTCCAAGCCGTCGACCGTGACGGTGACCGTGAAGTAGGCGTGCGACCCGCAGCGGCCTGCACTCCCGATCCAAGCCCTCCATCGGACTCGAACCGATGACCCCTTCCTTACCATGGAAGTGCTCTACCAACTGAGCTAGGAGGGCGGGTCGGAGCAGGGTAGCGAGTCCGCGCGCCGCGGTAGCCTTGCGGTCCATGTCCGAGCCAGCGACGGTCATCGCGATCCACCTCGCCGAGGTCGAATCGGGCCCGGTCCACGCGGTCGACAGCGTCGAGGCCGTCGCCGGTGCGGGGCTGCGCGGCGACCGCTACTTCGAGCCCGGCGCGGAGCCCGCGCGGCACCTCACGCTGATCGAGAGCGAGGAGCTGGAGCGGCTCGCGACCGAGGCCGGCATCGAGCTCGCGCCGGGCGAGTCGCGCCGCCAGCTGACGACCCGCGGCGTGCGCCTGAACCCGCTCGCTCGGGCGCCGCTTTCGCGTCGGTGAGGTCGAGTGCCGCGGGATCGAGTTGTGCGAGCCGTGCAACGACCTGCAGAAGCTGATCGGGCAGCCCGGGCTGATGCGCGCGCTCGTCCACAAGGCGGGCCTGAACGCCGAGATCATCTCCGGCGGCGAGATCGCCGTCGGCGACGTGATCCAGCCGCTCGACGACGCATGAGGCGTTCCGGCGCTCGTCGCCCTGCTCTGCCTGCTCGTCGTCGCGGCGCTCCCGGGCGCCGCGACGCGCGCAAGGTGCTCGCCAAGCCGACCTGGCTGTCGAAGGTCAAGATCACCGAGTACTTCCCCGCGCCCGAGCGCTGGTTCGTCGGCGCGCAGGTCAACACGCCCGGGCGTCGATCGCAAGAGCCGCATCGACTGGCTCTACTCCGCGCACGGCATCGCGATGGAGGGCGAGGGCATCGGGCTCGACGGCCGCAAGTACCACATCGATTCGCTCGGCTCGAGCGGCTGGGTCACCGAGCGCGGCAAGCGCGCGCAGTTCGGCCGCGGCGGCATCTTCGCCCCGTTCTGGCGTGCCGCCGGCTACTGGAAGAACAAGAGCGGCGCGGTCACGTTCCCGCTCGCCGCGGGCGGCTGGTACGCCGGCGAGGGCAAGCGCTACGTCGACCCCGGCCAGATCACCTTTGCCCGCGGCGCCGCGCGCGCGCTGCGCGCCTACCGCAGCGTCGCGGTCGACCCGACGCTGATCCCGCTCGGCAGCCTCGTCTACGTCCCGGCCTACAAGCCGCTCAACAAGGACGGCTGGTTCCGCGCCGACGACACCGGCAGCGCGATCAAGGGCCGCCACATCGACGTGTACCGCAAGCCGCCGGACTCCCCGTCCGACAGCGGCCGCTTCCTGCAGGCACGCCGCATCTTCGTCGTGCCGAAGGAGGACGTCGCGACCTACGTGCGCGAGGCGCGCGCGGCGGCCGGTGCGCTACCGGCCATTCCGCGGCGCCTGCTGCGCGGCCCGTCGCGCTGAGCGACGGGCGCGCCCTTAGGACTTCGCCGGCGTGACCTTCTGCAGGTCGACGTCGAACACGAGTGCGGCGTTCGCCGGGATCTTCGGCGGCGAGCCGGTCGCGCCGTAGCCGAGGTCGGCCGGGATGATCAGCCGGCGGCGACCGCCGACCTTCATGCCCTCGACACCCTGGTCCCAGCCGGCGATGACCGAGCCGGCACCGAGTGCGAACGAGAACGGATCCGAGCCGCGGCTCCAGGAGCTGTCGAACTCCTTGCCGTTGTCGCGCAGCACGCCGACGTACTGCACGTCGACGGTGTCACCGGACTTGGCGGTGGCGCCGGTGCCGACGATCAGATCCTGAGCGACGAGCTCGGTCGGAGCGGCGCCGGTCTGCTTCGGGATGACGGGCTTCTTGTTGATGTCCGCCTCGCCGGCGCCCGGCGCGACCTTGACGGCGGTGACCGTCGGCGTCGTGGGCTCCGTGAGCTTCGGCGGGTTCTTCTCTTCCTTGGCGGCCTGCGTGGCAGCCGCGTCAGCGGCGCTCGGGTCGCTGCCACCGCAGCCGGCGACGCCGAAGGAGGCGAGGACCGCGACGAGCAGTAGAAGAAGGAGGGCGGGGCGAGTGTGCTTTGACATACGGTCGGGGTTGATAGCACGCCGGAGGACGCGGAGGCGCCACACCCCTCAGTCGACGACCGTCGAAAGCGCGACCCGTCCGACCTTCCCGGCGCGCGAGATCGCGAAGTCCGTGACGACCTGACCCGGCTTTCCCGCGCCGATCATGCAGCTGCGATAGCCGTAGCGGGTGGCGCAGCGCACACCGGCCACGAGCCGCTGCACGTCCGCCTCGGTCGACCCGATGCCGACGTCCGCCGCGGTGCGATCGCCGCGGCTCGTCGTCGTCACCGACAGCACCGTGCGCCCGGCCTTGACCCCGTCGAAGACGATCCGCAGACCGGAGTAGCGCCAGATCCGCACCTTGCCGATGATCGGGTTCGGGCTGACGCCCGAGGCCGCCGGAGCGCCGAGCCGCGTGCGCACGTCGGCGGGCGTCATCCCGAGCGCGATCCCGCGGATCGATGCCTGGGGCACCATCGGCGGGCGCGCAGCCGTGGCCGGCGCGACGGCCGTGGCCGCGGTGACCGAGGCCGGCGTCAGCGCGGCGAGCACGCCGAACAGCGCCAGCAGGTGCGTGGACCGGAGAAGCACGCGGCCATTCTCGCGCTCTGGTCGGAGCGATGCGCCGGATGGCCGCTGAGCGCGCGTGGCTACCCGTCGACCGCGAATACCCGCCACGGTCCGGGGACGCCCTTGAGCTCGTGCTCGCCGCGGTCGGTCAGGGTCTGGCCCGAACCGACACTGAGGTCGCGCACCGTGCTGCTGACGAGCACCTCCCCTGGGCCCGCGAGGGCGCTGATGCGTGCGCCGATGTGCACGGCGAGACCGCCGACGTCGTCGCCCGCGAGCAGTTCGCACTCACCGGTGTGCAGGCCTGCGCGGATCTCGAGGTCGAGGTCGCGGACCCCGTCGCGGATCGCGAGCGCGCTGCTGACTGCGCGGCTCGGTCCGTCGAAGACGGCGAGCGCGCCATCGCCGAGCGACTTGACGAAGCGCCCCCGCTGGCGCGCGACCTGCTCGCGCACGAGCGCGTCGTGACGCTCCAGCAGCGCACGCCAGCGGCCGTCGCCGAGCTCCGCGGCGCGCTCGGTCGAGCCGACGATGTCCGTGAACAGCACGGTGGCGAGCACGCGATCGCTGACGACCGGGCGACGCACGCCCGTGAGGAAGTGCTGAATCTCGTCTGCGGCCTCATCGTCCTCCCCGACCCAGGCCTGTCCGTCCCCCGGGAGCTCGACGAGCGAGGCGTGCGGGACGTGCTCGACGACGCAGCGGGAATGCCGCGGGTCGATCGCCACGTCGCCGCTGCGCCGCAGCACGAGCGTCGGGCACTGGATGCTCGGGAGCACGTGGCGCACGTCGATGTCGCTGGCGGCGCTCAGCGACGCCGCGGCGGCGCCCGGGGACATTGCGAGCCGCTGGAACTGCGCGAACGCGCGGCGACTGGCCTCGTCGTTCCCGCCCGCGAAGTCGCGCATCGGGTTCTCCGGCCCGCTGCTGCCCCAGTGCTCGACCCACGACGCGATCAGCGCTGAACGTTCCTCGACCGTCTGCGCCCATTCGTAGCCCAGGCCCCTGACGAGCCGCGGCACCGGGTTCATCAGCACGAGCGCGCGCGCGAGCCCCGGGTTGGAGGCGGCGAACAGCGCCAGCAGGGCACAGCCCTCGAGGAGCGAGATCAGCACCGGCTCCTCAGCGCCCGCCGCGGCGATGACCGCATGGACGTCGTCGATCTGGTCCTCCAGCGACGTGGCGCCCGCGACCCCTCCCGACATGCCGTTCCCGCGCCGGTCGAACACGATCAGCCGCGAGAACGACGCGAGCCGGGTGAGCAGTCGCGAGTAGTCGCCCGTCTCCCAGGCCAGGTCGATGTTCGACATGAACGGCGGGACCATCACGAGGTCCAGCGGGCCGTCACCGACGACCTGGTAGGCGATCTCGGCGTCGCCGCTGCTCGCGTACTGCGTGACCACGTCCGTCGGGGTGGACATCACGACGGGTATACCAGCCGCGGCTCGTGCCGCGCCCGCCACGCATAGGATCGGACGCGGGACCCGTCGCAGCTGACGGGGTATTGGGGAATGCACGCGCACCGCCGAGTTCAGCTCGCTCAGATCATCGCGCTCGCGACAGGCCTCTTCGCGGCCGCGACCGCGGACGCGCAGGTCAACCCGTGCGCGCAGGAGCGCTTCCGCCAGCTCCGCTGCCCGGACCTCGTCATGAAGCGCCCCAGCGCCGTGCAGGTCGAGCGCTACGAAGGGCGCCTGCGACTGCGCAGCACCTCGTCGATCGACAGTGTCGGTGCCGGCCCGGTCGAGATCTCGGGCCACCGCTACGACGCGGCTCACATGCACGTCAGTCAGCGCATCTATCGGCGCGCCGGCGGGTCGATCCTCGTCAGGACACCGGGCACGCTCAGCTTCAAGCACATCCCCGGGCAGGGCGGCTACTGGAAGCTGCACAACGCTGCGCGCATGGAACTCTGGAGCATCAACGCTGCGGGGGTGCAGCTGAAGCGCGTGCGCGTGAGCCCGAAGCTCGACTACTGCCTGCGCGACCTGCGGCGCACGCTGCCGACCCTTCCCGGCTCACCACCGGATGAGGTCTATCCGGGGTGCGACCAGGACCCGTCGACCGAGCACGTCCGGCTCGGCACGTCAGTCGGCTGGTCGGACATCTACCCCGCCGGGTACTACGAGCAGTACATCGACGTGACCGGGCTGCGCGGGCGCTTCGCGCTCGTCCACATCGCCGACCCTGAGAACGTGTTGCTCGAGAGCAACGAGACCAACAACGCCTCACGCGTGCTGATCAGGCTGCCGTCCGGCGGTCACGCCGTCAGAGTGCCGGAGGCGAGACGATCGAGCAGTTCGGCGAGCGCCGCCGGATCCTCGGCCATCGGGAAGTGACCACCCGCAATCTCGATCGGCTCGACGCCGAGCATGTCGCGCGCGACGAACCGCTCCCACTCCGGGGTGAAGAACTCGTCGTCCGTCGCGTAGACGAGCGCCGAAGGGATGTCCGGCGGCCGGCCGAGCGGATACTCCCCGGCGGCGGCGGCTCCGGGCCGTAGCCGCCGCGCAAGCGCTCGACCCGTTGCGGGTGGCAGCCTCGAATACATGACGTCGATCGCGTCCTGGGGCTCCCACACGGTTCGGCCGAGGACGTCCTTCGCGGGAAACGGAAAACCCGCTCGAAAGACGTCCGGTGCACCTGTGGGAACCGGGAGCCCGCCGAACCTCGGGCACAGGTACACGACGAGCGCCGGCCGCCGCTCGGCGGCGACCAGCGCAGCCTCGGCCGACCCCGCCGAGTGACCGACGATGACGACCTGGCCGTCCAAGCCGGCGAGCGCCGCGAGTGCCGGGCGCGCACGCTCGGCATAGCCGGCGTCAGGATCGTCGAACGGCAGATCGGGTGCGACAACTTCGTGACCAGCCGCGCGCAGTCGATCGGCGACCGGCCCCCAACAGGACCCGTCGTGCCATTGCCCGTGGATGAGGCAGAACGTGGCCACCCGACGACGCGATCACATCTCGATGTCCAGCACGGCGTGGCTAGCGCGCGATGCTGTTGTGCACCTCGAAGATCTCCGGCTCGCCTGCGAACTGGATTCCGACATCGGTGAGGATCGGGATCAGGCGCTCACCGAAGGCCTGCAGCTGCTCCGGCGAGTCCCAGATCTCGCTGACGTGCAGGCTCCCGTCAGAGCCGAAACAGATGTGTGACGCCAGTCCGTCCGGTGGGAAGTCCCCGGCCGCCTCGAGCCGCCGGATGCTCTCGTCGTACTGCTCGACGGTCAGGTTCGCGGGGTTGAAGCGCACCACGATGCTCATGACACGTGCCTCCTACTCGGGGTCGAACCGACACTACGCCTGATCGCCGGACAAAGCACCCCCGTTCCCTGCATGCCGGCGAGCGATGAGTCCGGCGCCGTGAGAACGTCCTACGTACATGACCGACCGCGACCCGGCCCTGGAACCGTTTGACGTGCTGATCGGAACCTGGGACACCGAGGCGACCCATCCGCTGTTCGACGGCGTCGTGTCGGGCAGCGTCACGTTCGAGTGGCTCGAGGGCGGCCACTTCCTTGTGCAGCGCTCCCGCAACGACCACGATCTGTTTCCCGACGCGATCGGCGTCATCGGCGCCTCCGAGGCGACCAAGGATCTGGTGATGGAGTACTTCGACTCGCGCGGCGTGCGCCGAACCTACGGCGTCTCGCTCGACGACGGCGTGCTGCGCTTCTGGCGAGACCACGCTGGTTTCGACCAGCGGTTCTCCGCAACGCTTGGGCAGAACGCGTTCGCGGGCGTATGGCAGCTCGCCGAGTCGCCGGGCGACTGGCGGGACGACCTGAAGCTGACCTACCGTCGCCGAAACGACAAGAGCCCCGCGGCGACGGGGCTCTCGACGAACTGATGGAGGGAGCAGGATTCGAACCTGCGTAGGCAGAGCCAACGGGTTTACAGCCCGTCTCCTTTAACCACTCGGACATCCCTCCGGGCCGCGGAATGGTAGCGCCGAATACGACGAAGGCCGGCTTCCGTGCCGGCCCCCGCAGTTCCTCTCCTCCTCCGGTCTCAAAACAACGCTTTCGCGTCGAGACCCCGCCCGCCCCTCAGCAGGCGTCCCGGAGTCGCTGCGCTTCAGGCAGCGACTCGAGCTTTTTCAAGGTGTGGTTCTCAATCTGACGGATGCGCTCGCGCGTGACGTTGAACGCCCGACCGACCTCTTCCAGCGTGCAGGGCCGACCACCGGAGAGGCCGAAGCGCATCTCGATGACCTCGCGCTCGCGCAGCGGCAGAGCCTGCAGCGCGCGCCGGACGTTCTCCTTGCGCAGCGTCTCCGAGGCGAGCTCGAACGGCGACTCGGCCGTCTGGTCCTCGACGAAGTCGCCCAGCTCGGACTCCTCCTCGTCGCCGATCGGCTTCTCGAGCGAGATCGGCTGCTGGCTCATGCGCAGGATGTCGCGCACCTCGCGCGGCGTGCACTCGAGCTCCTTGGCGATCTCCTCGGGCGAGGGCTCACGGCCGAGCTGCTGGACGAGCTGGCGCTCGACGTGCACGACCTTGTTGAGCTTCTCGACCATGTGGACCGGGATGCGGATCGTGCGTCCCTTGTCGGCGATCGCGCGCGTGACGGCCTGGCGGATCCACCAGGTCGCGTACGTGGAGAACTTGTAGCCGCGGCGGTAGTCGAACTTCTCGACCGCGCGGATCAGTCCCAGCGAGCCTTCCTGGATCAGGTCCAGGAACGTCAGGCCGCGTCCGAGGTAGCCCTTCGCGATCGAGACGACGAGCCGCAGGTTGGCCTCGACCATCTGCTGCTTGGCGGCCATGTCGCCGCGCTCGATGCACTTGGCCAGCTCGACCTCCTGCGCGGCGGTCAGCAGCGAGACGCGGCCGATCGAGCGCAGGTAGAGCCGCAGCGAGTCGAGGCTCGGTTCGACGGTGAGGTCGATCTCCGGCTTCTTGCGCTGCTCGGCCTTGGTGCCGCCCGCGCCCTCGCCGTTGTGCGACGCGCCGGGTGGACCCTCGGTGATCGGCGGTGCAGGCGCGGCGAGACCGCCGTTGTCCTGCAGCAGGTCGATCCCCTGCTCCTCCAGGTGGCTGTGCAGCTCGCGCACCTGCTCCTTTGTGACGTCAACCTCTTCGAGACAGGCCGTGACCTGTTCGATCGTGAGGTATCCGCGTTCCTGTCCACCGGCGATGAGTTGCCGGAGCTCATCGAGCTCCCAGATCGGCGCCTCATCTGCCAACAGACCCTCAGGCTTTGTGGTGGTGCTCACGCCCCCGCATCCCTTCTGGACCTTTCAGAATGGCCCCTCCAGGCCATCCCCCTCCCTGATCCCCCACAACACACTCATCCTGCGCCAAACGGCTGAGCCATGGTGTCCTCCCGGCCGTAGACGGGAGAGGCCGAAACCGAAAAGTGCGTGATTGATAGCACAAGCTCGGCCAAATGCCAGATACCCTCGACTGACCCCGCCCGCCGGAAGGACCACCGCCATGGAGCCGATTTCGCTCACGCACTCCCCCGACGTTCAGAACCGCACACCGTCGGTGCAGCTCTCGCTTTCACGCGTGGGCGTCACCGGCGTGGAGAAGGTCATCCGGATCGGCGCGCCGGGGGCGGAGCAGCTGTTCCACGCGAAGCTCGAATGCTTCGTCGATCTGGGCCCGCAGCAGAAGGGCGCGCACATGTCGCGCTTCGAGGAGGTCGTCAACGACGCGATCGGCGAGATCGTCGTCGGCGGCTCTGCATTTCGCGCGGAGGACCTCGCGACGCAGATCGCCGAGACGGTCCGTGACCGCCAGGGCGCGCGACGCGCCGAGGTGACGATCGCCGCGCGCTATCCCGAGACCAAGAGCGCACCGGTCAGCGGGATCACGACGCAGGAGATGTACACGCTGTTCGGGTCCGCCGTCGCCAGTGAGCGCGGGACACGGCGGCTCGTCGGCGTCGCCGCGCAGGGCATCACCGCGTGCCCCTGCGCGCAGGAGCTCGTCGCCGCGAGCGCGCGCGAGCGGCTCACGAGCGAGGGCTTCTCGGCGCAGGACATCGAGCGGATCCTCGAGGCCGTACCCGTCGCGACGCACAACCAGCGCGGCCTCGGGACGCTGCACATCGGCTGCGTCGAGGGCAACACGATCGCAGTCGAGGCGCGCGACCTGCTCGACATCGTCGAGGGCTCGATGTCGAGCGAGATCTACGAGCTGATGAAGCGCAGCGACGAGGGCGCC
The DNA here is from genome assembly GCA_963821685.1 of uncultured Actinomycetes bacterium. GTDB lineage: Bacteria > Actinomycetota > Thermoleophilia > Solirubrobacterales > Solirubrobacteraceae > F1-60-MAGs163. The sequence continues at coordinate 51,198 of CAWGEW010000013.1, forward strand.
GTCGTCGAGAAGGCCCACCGCCGGCCGCGCTTCGTCGAGGACTGCGTGCGCGAGGCGATCCGTGACGTCGTCGAGCGCTTCGGCGGGCTCGACGACGGGACGTTCGTCATGGCCCGCCAGGAGAACCTCGAGACGATCCATCAGCACAACGTCGTGGCCGAGCGCTTCGGCCTGCTCGGCGAGCTGCGCGGCGAGATCGTCACCGGCGACCACCTGCCGCATCACACGTCGATGCGCGAGTGGCTCGACGGCGTGAGCGGCTGAGCGAGAAGCGGCTCTACGCGTCGATCTGCTTCGCGCAGGTGAGCAGGACCTTGCGGTCCGGCGTCTCCAGCGCGACGATCGGAAAGCGGCCCGGGCTGTCGTAGACGCGGCGCCCGACGTCGCCGCCGGCCAGTGACGGGGAGTCGCCGTTCCAGAGCGCGAGCAGTGCGTAGTCGCCGGCGGGGCCGCCGAGCAGGACGCCGTTGGTGTGGCCCCAGTCCCAGCGCCGGCGCACGGTCAGCGCGGCCGCGGCCGCGTCGGGGCGCACGAGCGTGAGCGCCTGCGTGCTGCGCGCGAGCGGCAGCCCGGCCTTGCGGATGCACGCCTCGACGTCGTTGGGGACCGGGTCGCGGTTCCACAGGACGACATAGGCACCCGCCCCGAAGGAGGCGAGCGCGAAGACGATGACGACCCCGACGAGGACCTTCGTCACCGCGGGACCTCGGCGGCGCGCGCCGCGGCACGGCGGGCCTCGGCCTCACGCAGCAGCTTGCGCATCCCGAAGAAGTAGTCGATCCCGCTGATGATCGTGACGCCGACCATCGCGTAGACGAGCGCGTCGACCCAGGCCGGCGCCGGGTCGAACAGGATCAGCAGGAAGATCGTCAGCATCTGCACCCCGGTCTTCGCCTTGCCCCACCAGTTCGCGGGGATCACGAGGCCCTCGTTACGCGCCTGCAGCCGCGCGACCGTGACCGCGAACTCGCGCGCGATGATCACCATCGCCACCCAGGCGTCGAGGCGCCCGAGCGACACGAGCGACAGCAGTGCGGCGATCACGAGCAGCTTGTCGGCGACCGGATCCATCAGCTTGCCGAACGTGGTCACCTGCTCGCGCGAGCGCGCGATCCACCCGTCGATCGCATCGGTCACCGAGGCGACCCAGAACACCAGCGCGGCCAGCACGTCGCTTGCATCGCCGCCGGTGCCGAGCAGCGCGACGACGAGCACCGGCACGAGCAGGATGCGCAGGACCGTCAGGAAGTTGGGCAGGTTGAGACCGAACACGCCGCGGGAAGTATGGCGACACGGACCGGGTGGACTGCACGTCAGGCGTCGATTGACGCCTCGGCGCTGGCCGGCCCGCTGGAGCCGCGCGTCACGCCGATGCTCGCGACCACGACGAACGCGATCGCCACGAGCTCGCGTGCGCCGAGCGCCTGCGAGAGGATCAGCCAGCCGGCGAGCGCCGCGAGCGCCGGCTCCATCGACATCAGCACGCCGAACACGTTCGCCGGCATTCGCCGCAGCGCCTCGGTCTCGAGCGAGTACGGGATCACGCTACTGAGCAGCGCCACGCCGAAGCCCGCGAGCAGCAGGCCCGGCGAGAGCAGGTCGGTGCCCGCCTCGGCGATGCCGGGAACGAGCGGGATCGCCGCCGCCCAGACCATCGCGATGGCGAGGCCCTCGCCACCGTCGAAGAACCGCCCGGCACGTTGCGCGAGGACGATGTAGATACCCCAGAAGGCGGCGGCGATCAGCGCGAAGGCGACGCCGAGGCCGTCGAGGCCGCCGCCCTGCTGCCAGGGCGCGGCGAGCAGGATGATCCCCATCGTCGCGAGCGCGACCCACGCGAGGTCCATGCGCCGGCGCGAGAGCACCGTCGCGACCGTGATCGGCCCGAGGAACTCGATCGTGACCGCGACGCCGAGCGGGATGCGGTCGAGCGCCTCGTAGAACGTGAGGTTCATCAGGCCGAGCGTGAGCCCGAAGATCGCCACGAGCCGCAGATGCCGCGGGTCGTGGCGCACGCGCCAGGGCCGCCACATCGCGAGCAGCACGAGCGCCGCGAAGCCCAGGCGGATCAGCGACGTGCCGGCGGGGCCGGCCTGGTCGAACAGCGTCGCTGCGAGCGCCGCCCCGAACTGGATCGACGTGACGCCGACGAGGACGAGCGCGACCGGCGGGATCGGGTCGAGCGCCGCGATGCCGCGGCCGGGCGTGGGCTCTGTCTTGCGCGCGGCGGGCACCACGACCGAGGCTAGAGGGACGGGGGCCGGTGGGACGCGAGGAGTAGCGTGAAGTCATGGACCAACGCACCCTCGGAGACGACCTCACCGTCAGCGCGATCGGCCTCGGCTGCATGGGAATGAGCGCGTTCTACGGCACCATCGACGAGCCGGAGGCACTCGCGACGATCGATCGTGCGATCGAGCTCGGCTGCACGCTGCTCGACACGGCGGAGATGTACGGGCCGCACACGAACGAGCAGCTGCTCGGCAAGGCGCTCGCCGGCCGCCGCGGCGACGTGACGCTCGCGACGAAGTTCGGCATCCGCTGGGCACCGACCGACGAGGAGCCGGCGCGGCGAGTGATCGACGGGTCGCCCGAGAACGTGCGCAACGCGATCGAGGGCTCGTTGCAGCGCCTCGGAACCGACCACGTCGACCTCTACTACCAGCACCGCATCGACCCGGGCACGCCGATCGAGGAGACCGTCGGCGCACTCGCCGAGCTGGTCGCCGAGGGCAAGGTCCGCCACATCGGGCTGAGCGAAGCGTCGCCGGAGACGATTCGCCGCGCGCACGCCGTCCACCCGATCGCCGCGCTGCAGACCGAGTACTCGCTGTGGTCGCGCGACGTCGAGCAGGAGATCCTGCCGACGCTGCGCGAGCTCGGCATCGGCCTCGTCGCCTACTCCCCGCTCGGCCGCGGTTTCCTCAGCGGGCGCTTCAGCACGACCGAGGAGCTCGACGAGAACGACTTCCGCCGCTTCCAGCCGCGCTTCTCCGACGAGAACATCGAAGCGAACCGCCGGCTGGTCGAGAAGCTCGGCGAGATCGCCGCCGAGCACGAGTGCACGACCGGGCAGCTCGCGCTCGCCTGGGTGCTCGCGCAGGGCGAGGACATCGTCCCGATCCCGGGGACCAAGCGGCGCACGTACCTCGAGGAGAACCTCGCGGCCGCGGACGTCGTGCTGACGAGCGACGACCTCGCGAAGATCGATGCCGAGCTGCCGCCCGTCGCGGGCGAGCGCTACGACAGCAGCGGCATGCGCACGCTGAACCACTGAGAGATGGCTAATTCCGCGGCCGCGTGGATGCAGGGGCGCGGGGTCGTGGAATCGGCCACGCTGCACGCGTCTGGCCGGACAGAGCCCGTTCGCTAGGGTCGGTCGATGCCCCTCGTCCCCACGGTCATCGAACAGACCGCGCGCGGAGAGCGCGAGTACGACCTGTTCTCGCGGCTGCTCAACGACCGCATCATCTTCCTCGGCTCCGCCGTCGATGACACGATCGCGAACCTCGTCGTCGCGCAGCTCCTGCACCTCGAGTCGCAGGACCCCGACAAGGACATCTCGATCTACATCAACTCGCCGGGCGGCTCGATCTCGGCCGGTATGGCCGTCTACGACACGATGCAGTTCATCAAGCCGGACGTGTCGACGATCTGCTGCGGGATCGCTATGTCGATGGGCTCGCTGCTGCTGACCGCGGGCGCCAAGGGCAAGCGGATGTCACTGCCGAACAGCCGGATCCTGATTCACCAGCCGTCGGCCGGCTACGAGGGCCAGTCCTCGGACATCGAGATTCACATGAACGAGATCCTCAAGACGCGCGCCAAGATCGACGAGCTCTACGCGCACCACACGGGCCGCACGATCGAGCAGGTCCATGCCGACATGGAGCGCGACCGCTTCTTCACCGCCGAGCAGGCGCTCGAGTACGGCATGATCGATCGCGTGCTCAGCTCACACTGAGCGCCCGCGCGTTCACGACTCCAGGTCGTAGAGCGCGCCGTACTTCGTGGTGAGGTAGTCCAGCAGCGGCGCGGGATCGAGCTCCTGCCCGGTCGCCCGGCGCAGCAGCTCCGGGGGATCGAACACGCGCCCGTGGCAGTGCACGTTGTCGCGCAGCCAGTCGCGCACCGGCGCGCAGTCGCCGACCGCGAGCGCCTCGTCGATGCCGCCGACCTGCTCGCGCAGCGCCGCCCACAGCTGGGCGCTCATGATGTTGCCGATCGCGTAGGTCGGGAAGTAGCCGAGCTCGCCGAACGCCCAGTGGATGTCCTGCAGGCAGCCGTGGGCATCGTCCGGGACGGTCACGCCGAGCAGGTCGCGCATCCCGTCGTTCCACGCGGCCGGGCAGGTCGTCGACCTCGAGCGTCCCCTCGAGCAGTGCGACCTCGAGCTGGAAGCGCAGGATCACGTGAAGCGCGTAGGTCGCCTCGTCGGCCTCGACGCGGATCAGCGTCGGCTGGACGACGTTGACGCTGCGCAGGAAGGCGTCGAGGTCGAGGCCGGCGAGCGCGGGCAGCTCCTGCTGGGCGCGCGGCAGCCAGTGGCTCCAGAACGCGCGTGAGCGGCCGACCTGGTTCTCCCACAGCCGGCTCTGCGACTCGTGCACGCCGAGTGACACGCCGGTGTCGAGCGTCGTGCGCGCGAGGTCGGTGCCGACCTGCTGCTCGTAGAGGCCGTGGCCGACCTCGTGCAGGACCGCGAAGATCCCGCCCAGGTCCGACTCGTCCCAGCGCGCGGTCACGCGCTGGTCGCCGGGCCCGATCACCTGCGAGAACGGATGCGTCGAGTCGTCCAGGCGCCAGCCCTCGTCGTCGTAGCCGATCGCGCGAGCCATCTCGAGCGCGATCGTGCGCTGACCGTCGAACGGCAGCGCGGGCAGCGAGGGCGGAACCGGGCGCTCGGCGATCTGCGCGATCAGCGGGACGAGGCCGGCCCGCAGCGTCGCGAAGACCTCACGGACGGACGCGGTCGTCGCGCCGGGCTCGTAGGACTCGAGCAGCGCGTCGTACGGATGCTCGACGTCCGGAAAGCATGCGGCGACGTCGCGGCGCAGCGCGACCGCGCGCTCCAGGTGCGGGCGGAACGAGGCGAAGTCGGAGGTCTCGCGAGCGGCGACCCAGACCGGCAGCGCGGCGGCCGTCGCGCGCGCCATCTCGGCGGTCAGCTCGACCGGGATGCGGACCGCGCGGTCGTGGTCGCGGCGCACGACGCGGACGATCGCCGCGTCCTCGCCGTCGGGATCGTCGGCCGCCTCGGCGGCTGCGGCGTCGAGCAGGTCTGCGAACTCCGGCGCGGCGAGCCGCTCGTGGCCGAGCTGGTCGAGCGTCGCCATCACGTCGCCGCGTGCCTCGGCGCCGCGCGGCGGCATCATCGTCTCGCGGTCCCAGCCGAGCAGCGACTCGGCGGAGCGCAGGTCGGACAGCACTGCGAGCTGCGCGCGCAGCTCGGTTGCCGCGGTGCCGCGCGGCTCAACCTCAGTCGACGATTCCATGCTCGATCCTCCCCAGTCCCTCGATCTCGATTCGTACAACGTCGCCGGGCTCCAGGAACCGCGGCGGGTCGAGCGCCATGCCGACCCCACTCGGCGTACCGGTCAGGATCAGGTCACCCGGCTCGAGGGTGATCGTTTCCGTAATGAACGCGACGAGCTCCGGGATCGAGAACACGAGGTCACTCGTTCGGGCGTCCTGCCGCAGTTCACCATTAACCCATGTTCGCAGCTGCAGGTCCTCCGGATGTGTGACGTCGTCCGCAGTCGTGACCCACGGTCCGAACGGGCAGAAGCCGTCGCTCCCCTTCGCGCGCGTCCACTGCGGCTCGCGGCGCTGCAGGTCGCGCGCGCTGACGTCGTCGGCGACGGCGTAGCCCGCGACGCTGGCGTCCGGCCCCATCACGACCGCCAGCTCGCCCTCGTAGTCGAGGCGCCGCACGACAGCGGGGCGGCGGACCGGGCCACCGGGCGGCGCGACCGAGCTGGGCAGCTTCATGAACACGATCGGGATCTCCGGCGGCTCCTTGCCCTGCTCGGCGGCGTGCGCGCGGTAGTTCAGTCCGATGCCGAAGATCGCGCGCGGGACGTGCGGCGCGAGCAGGGTGACGTCAGCGAGCGCATATGCCGCACCGGTCGCCGGTGTGCGGTCACCACTGCGCAGCATTCCGAAGACCGTCGTGCCCTCCTCGAAGGCGACGACCTCGTCGCCGCGCACCTCACCGGCGAGTGGCGCGGAACCGCCGGGCGGGACGAACGTGGCGAGCTTCACGGCGGCCAGCCTAGAGGGGTGACCGTACGGCCACGCAGCTAGAGCGCGAGCAGGGCGGCACGCACGATCGCATCACGCTCGCGTGCGCCGTCGTCGAGCCACTGCCACGCGACCGCGGCGTCGATCGTGAACGTCGGGCGCTCGTGGCGCTGGGTCATGTCGACGGCGATCTCGACGCCGCTGACGCCTTCGGCTCCCGGCAGCGCCTCGGCGATCACCCGCGCGCGTCCGTAAGCCGTGAACGCCAGGTTCGGGTCCGGCGGCGACGTTCAGCGCGACCCGCGGGTCGCTGCGCAGGCGCTCCAGCGTCCCGCGCGTGGACGCGAGCGCGAGGACGATCCGGTCATCGGCGACGCGGATCGCGGTCGACACCGGGATCGCGTGCGGACCGTCCTCGCCGCTCGTGGCGAGAACGCAGACGGTGCCGGCAGGCCAATCCGGGAGCGCGTCGGGCATCACGGCGAGACTAACCCGCGGACCCCGCTCGCGACCCTGCCAGACTCCATCGCATGACCGTCGTCGGACTGATCCTCGCTGCCGCAGGCGGCGGTTCGTCCGGATTCGGTGGTGGTGGCGGCGGTGGCGGCTTCTCCGGCGGGGGCGGCGGCGCCCGGGGCAACGGCGTCTACATCGGCGGCGGCGCGATCAGCGGCTGGTTCGTCATCGCGATCTTCCTGCTGGTCGCCGCGTTCTTCCTGTTCGCGATGATCGCCGCCTGGGTGACGGTGCGTCGCCTGCGCAAGCGCCTGGAAGAGCGTGACCAGCAGGTCCGCACCGCGGCCGCCGAAGCCGCTGAGGACGACGAGGCCTTCGGCGCCGACCGCATCACCGAGGACGTGACCGTCATGTTCCACGCGATCCAGGGCGCCTGGGATGCACGCGACGAGAAGGCGCTGGCATCGCTCGTCGGCCCCGACCTGCTCGTCGAGTGGGAGCGCCGGCTGAACGACTTCGCCCGCAAGGGCTGGCACAACCGCGTGCGCGTGATCAGTGGCCCGGAGGTGCGCTACGTCGGGCTGACCAACCGCGAGCGCGACGAGGAGGATCGCGCCGTCATGCACGTCGCCGCGAGCCTCGAGGACTACGTCGAGACCCGCGACGGGATGCGCGTGATGCATTCCGGCGACACCAGCCCGGTCACGGCGCTGCGCGAGTACTGGACGCTCGGCAAGCGCGACGGCCACTGGATCGTCATCTCGATCGAGCAGGACGCCGAGGGCAGTCATCAGCTCGACGCGCCGATCGTCGCCTCACCCTGGGCCGACGAGCGCGTGCGCGACGAGGCGCTCGTCGAGGGCGCGGTCGCCGACGCCGCCCTGCCCGGGGTCGCCACCGCCGAGCTCGTCAGCGTGGACCTTGCGGCCGACGCGCGCGTGCAGGCGCTCGACCTCGCGCTCGCCGACGCGCGCTTCGGCCCCGACGTGCTCGAGGCCGCGGCGCGCCGCGCGGCCGAGGCCTGGGCCGATGCCGTCGACGGAGACGACGCGCCGCTCGCGGCCGTCGCCAGCAACGAGGCGGTCGACGCACTGCTCTACGGCGGCGACGCGACGCACGACAGCCGGCTCGTGGTGCGCGGCCCGCGCATCGAGGGCGTCACGATCGAACAGCTGCTGCCCTCCCCCGAGCCGGCCCGGATGACGCTCGCCGTGCACGTGCGCGGGCGCCGCTACACCGAGGACCGCGACACCGCCGCGGTCCTCTCCGGGAGCAAGGATCGCGAGGCCGCCTTCACCGAGCGCTGGACGATGGCGCTCGACGGTGTCGACGAGACGCCGTGGCGTCTTGTCGGCGTCGCAGCCTGACGCCCCGCCGCACTGGACAGGGCGCCGCACCGCGGTGGACAATGGCCTTGTCCGACGTGTGCCGGGACGGCCCTCCGGAGGCCTGCCGAGACGCACTAGGCTGCCGAAACCGTTGGACGATCTGTCTGAGCGGTGGAGCGAGGTGCAATAGATGACGAGCGAGGAGATCCGGGGCTCAACAGCCGCCACGCTGGCGGACGCCTCCGGAGTGCCCGACATCCGTCTCGTCGGTCTCGTCAAGCGCTTTGGTGACTTCGCCGCGGTCGATCACATCGACCTCGACATCGCGCGCGGGGAGTTCTTCACGATGCTCGGGCCGTCCGGGTCCGGCAAGACGACGACGCTGCGGCTGATCGCCGGCTTCGACAGCCCCGACGCGGGGCGCGTCGAGCTCGCCGGCGAGGATGTCGCGCGGCGCCCGCCGTTCGAGCGCGACGTCAACACCGTCTTCCAGGATTACGCGCTGTTCCCGCACATGAGCGTGCTGGACAACGTCGCCTATGGCCTGAAGATCAAGAAGGTCGGACGCGCCGAGCGCCGCACACGGGCGCAGGAGGCGCTCGAACTGGTCCGCCTGCACGACGTCGGCGGCCGGCGCCCGAGCCAGCTGTCCGGCGGCCAGCGCCAGCGTGTCGCGCTCGCCCGGGCGATCGTCAACCGCCCGCGCGTGCTGCTGCTCGACGAGCCGCTCGGCGCGCTCGACCTGAAGCTGCGCGAGGAGATGCAGGTCGAGCTCAAGCAGATCCAGGCCGAGGTCGGGATCACGTTCGTCTACGTGACGCACGACCAGGACGAGGCGCTCTCGATGAGCGACCGGATCGCCGTCTTCAACAACGGGAAGATCGAGCAGGTCGGGACGCCCGCCGAGGTCTACGAGCAGCCGCAGACCGAGTTCGTCGCCGGCTTCGTCGGCGTGTCGAACATGCTCGAGCGCGACGGCCGGCGGTTCACGATCCGGCCGGAGAAGATCCGGCTGCTGCTCGGCGACGAGAGCGCCGAGGGCATGCACGTCGAGCCGGGCAGCGTCGTCGATGCGAGCTACGTCGGCCAGGCGACGCGCTTCGAGATCGAGCTCGCCCAGGGCGGGCAGGTGCTCGTCACCCGTCAGAACCTTGAATCGTCCAGTGACGCTTCCCACGATCTCCGTGGGCGTCAGGTACGGGTCGCATGGCGCGAGGACCAGACGTTCGCCATCGGCCGCGCAGACACACGCTCTGAGGAGGGCACAGCATGAAGCGCATCATCGCGTTCGTCATCCTGGCGATCGCAATTTCCCTCGGCGCTGCCGCGTGCGGCGGCGACGACAACAGCAGCAGCAGTTCGAGCTCCGGTGAGTTCCAGGTGCCGGACATCCCGGTCGTCAGCACGGTCGGCGCGGGCGAGGGCAAGCTGAACCTCGTCGTCTGGCCGGGGTACGCCGAAGACGGCTCGACCGACAAGAGCGTCGACTGGGTGACGCCCTTCGAGAAGGAGTCCGGCTGCCAGGTCAACACGAAGACCGCCGGAACGTCGGACGAGATGGTGACGCTCATGCGCACCGGGCGCTATGACGGCGTCTCGGCATCGGGCAACTCGTCGGTGCGGATGATCGCCGGCGGCGACGTCGCTCCGATCGACACGAAGATCCTCACGAACTACGCCGACATCGACCCGCTGCTGAAGAACCAGCCGTACAACTCGGTCGACGGCCAGATGTACGGCGTGCCGCACGGCTGGGGCGCGAACCTGCTCCAGTGGCGGACCGACAAGGTCAGCCCGGCGCCCGACCAGTTGGGGCGCGGTGTTCGACGAGAACAGCCCCTACAAGGGCAAGATCACCGCGTACGACGACCCGATCTACATCGCGGACGCCGCGCTGTACCTGTCGAAGACGCAGCCCGACCTGAAGATCACGAACCCGTACGAGCTGGACCAGAAGCAGTTCGATGCGGCCGTGGCACTGCTGAAGAAGCAGCACGCGATCATCGGCGAGTACTGGTCGGACTACACGAAGTCGCAGGCCGCCTTCACGCAGGGTGACGTCGTGCTCGGCACGACGTGGCAGGTCATCACGAACCTGTTGCAGGCCGACAAGGTCAAGGTCGAGAACGTCCTGCCGACCGAGGGCTCGACGGGCTGGTCGGACACCTGGATGCTGTCCTCGAAGGCCAAGAACCCGAACTGCATGGTGCTGTGGATGAACTGGATCACCTCACCGACCGTGCAGGCACAGGTGGCAGAGTGGTTCGGCGAGGCGCCGGCCAACCTGAAGGCGTGCAAGGAGACCACGGAGGAAGGTCACTGCGACACGTTCCACGCGGGCGACAAGGAGTTCTACGACCAGATCGCGTTCTGGGCGACGCCCACGCGCAACTGCCGTGACAACCGCGGCAATGCCTGCGTGGACTACTCCAAGTGGGTCCAAGCCTGGACCGAGATCAAGGGCTGACCGCGGCGCACGCGTCAAGTAGGACACGTGTCCGTCGCACCAGCGACCGCGCCTGACAAGGGCCCGGCGAGCCGTCACCGGCTCGCCGGGCTCTTCTGGCGCTTCAAGGCCCTGCGGGTCGGCTCGCTGCTGAGCGCCCCGCTGGCGTGGCTGGGGATCGTCTATCTCGGCTCGCTCGTCGTCCTGCTGATCACGGCGTTCTGGACGCTGAACGACTTCACCGGGCTGATCGTCAAGGGCTTCAGCCTCGACAACTTCAAGACGATCTTCACCGAGCCCGTCTATCGCAAGATCGTCTGGCGGACGGTCTCGATCGCGGCGCTGGTCACCGTCACCGACATCATCCTCGCCTTCCCGATCGCGTTCTTCATGGCGCGCGTGGCGGGCGCGCGCACGAAGGGGCTGCTCGTCGTCGCGGTGCTGATGCCGCTGTGGGCGAGCTACCTCGTGAAGGTCTACTCGTGGCGGACGATGTTCGCGCAGGACGGGATCATCAACTGGTTCCTCGATCCGTTCGGCCTCAGCGTTCCCCACTCGGGCTACATCCGCGTCTGGATCGTCTTCTCGTACCTGTGGCTGCCGTACATGATCCTCCCGCTCTACGCGGGCCTCGAGCGGATCCCCGACTCGCTGCTCGACGCCTCCGGCGACCTCGGCGGGAGGCCATGGCGCACGTTCCGCAGCGTCGTGCTGCCGATGGCGATGCCCGCGATCATCGCCGGCTCGATCTTCACCTTCTCGCTGACGCTGGGCGACTACATCACGCCGCAGCTGGTCTCCAGCACGCAGTTCATCGGCAACGTCGTCTACGCCAACGTCGGCATCGCGAACAACCTGCCGCTGGCGTCCGCGTTCGCCACCGTCCCGATCGCGATCATGATCATCTACCTGCTGATCGCCCGCCGGCTCGGCGCGTTCGAGGCACTCTGATGCCTGTCTCCGGCTTGACACGCTGGGTGCTGCGGATCGGATCGGCGATCACGCTCGTGTTCCTGTACGTCCCGCTGATCGTCATCGGCATCTACGCGTTCAACGAGACGACGGTGCAGGAGTGGCCGCCGCGGGGACTGTCGCTGCGCTGGTTCGAGAAGGCGTGGGTCAACGAGGGCGTGCGCGACGCGCTGTGGACGAGCGTCCGGGTCGGCCTCGCCGCGACGGCGATCGCGATCGTGCTCGGCACGCTCGCCTCGTATGCCGTCGCGCGCTTCGACTTCTTCGGCAAGACCTCGATCTCGTTCCTCGTGATCCTGCCGATTGCGCTGCCCGGGATCGTCACCGGCATGGCGCTGAACGCGACGTTCACCCAGGTCCTCAACACCGACCTGTCGCTCTGGACGGTGATCGTGGGCCACGCGACGTTCTGCGTCGTCGTCGTGTTCAACAATGTCGCCGCCCGATTGCGCCGCACGCCCGCGTCGCTGGAGGACGCTGCGGCGGACCTCGGCGCGCTTCCCTCACGCGGGTTCCGCGACATCACCTTCCCGCAGATGCGCTCGGCGCTCGTCGCCGGCGCGCTGCTCGCGTTCGCGCTCAGCTTCGACGAGGTCATCGTCACGACGTTCACGGCCGGCAGCACGGAGACGCTGCCGATCTGGATCCTCAACAACCTCAGCCGCCCGCGCAATCTCGGGCTCGTGAACGTCGTCGCGCTCGTCGTCGTGGTGCTCTCGATCATCCCCGTGTACTTCGCTCAGCGCCTGTCGAACGACCCGCTCGGCGCCGGCGGGCCGGTGCGCAACGTGCCCGCCGAGCCCGGGAACTAGTACTCGCGGCCGAGCCGACTCACAAAGCGGCGCGGGCTGCGTCGTAGTGGATGTCCCCTCAACCCAGGAAAGGACATCCACCCCATGACAAGAGCTTTCTCACGGATGCTCATGCCGGCACTGATCGCCGGGTCACTCGTCACAGCTGCTCCCGCGCTTGCGCAGAGCCAGGGCGGTCCCCCGCCCGGCGGCGGGCGCGGCGCATCCGACAGCCAGAGCGCAGCACCCAGCCGCGTGACCTCGCGCGTGCGACGTGCTGAAAAGGCGCTCGACCGCGCCGAGGAGCGCATCGACGACGGCGACGCGGCGAAGGCCGTGGCCCAGCTGTCGGCCGTGCGCCGAGCATTGGCATCGGCATCGAAGTCGGCGCTGAAGCACGTCAAGACCGGCGACGATGCAGGCCCCGCGAGCGTCGCGACGGTCCTCGCGGCCGAGCACGACATCGTCGCCTCGACGGCCGACAATTTCGACGGCCAGGATGGTGACGTCGTCACCGGTCTCGCCGCCACGCTGAAGCACGCGCTCGACACACGCGACGCCGCGATCGCGGCGATCACCGCGCTCAGCGACAGCGACCAGGCGGCCTACGCGGACGTGCTCGCCGAGGCATCGTCTGCGCAGGGCGACGAGCTCGACGCGATCGACGAGGCGCTCAGCGATGACACGCTGACCGACGCCGCGAAGTCGGCTCTGACCGACGCCAGGACACAGATCACGGCGACGCGAAAGACCGTCGACGCGCGTGTCACGGCGCTCGGCAGCTCCTCATCACAAGGGGACGACGAGAACGCCGACGGCCCCTGTGATGGGGGTGGACGGGGTCCGGGTGCGGGTGGTGGGTCCGACGGCCTGTAGCCCGGTCCTGTCGCGTGTGGATGCGGGGGTCCGGCCGGTGCCGGGCCTCCGCATCGCGCTCTCACAGTTCTCTCAGGGCCGCGCGCGACCGTGACGGCCCGATGAGTCCCCACGCACCCCGCGCGGTCCTGCGCCTGCTGCCGGATGAGCGGCTCGCGCGGCTCGCCGCCGCCGGCAGCGAGCCGGCATTCGACGCGCTCTACACGCGCCACGCGGCGGGACTGACGGCGTCCTGCCGGCGCATCCTGCGCGACGACGAGGACGCACACGACGCCGTCCAGAGCACGATGCTGAAGGCGTGGGCGGCACTCGACCGCCGCGGCGGCAGCCCGCTGCGGCCGTGGCTCTACCGGATCGCGCACAACGAGTCCGTGTCGCTGCTGCGGCGCAGGCGCCCCGTCGCCGAGCTGCCCGAGAGCGCGGTCGCGAGCACCGACGTCCACGCGACCGCGACCGACCGCGCCGATCTGGCCGGCGCGATCAGCGGGATCGGGGCGCTCCCGCCGCGCCAGCGCGAGGCGCTGCTGATGCGCGTCCTGGGGAACTCCAGCTACGACGACATCGCCGCGACGCTCGACACGAGCCCGGCAGCTGCACGGCAGTCGGTGACGAGCGCGCGCCGCACACTGCGCCGCCGCGTCGCGGGCATCCTCCCGCTCCCCGCATGGCTCGCCGAGCTGAGCGCGATCGCGAACTCCGGTACGTCGATGCTCTCCGGCCAGGTGGCGGGCCGCGCCGCCGCGACGGTCACAGCGGCGGTTGCAACGGTCGGCGTGGTTCATGGCCCCGTCGACCGACAGGCGCAGACTGCGCGCGCCGCCGTGCGCGCGCCCACTGCGCGGGTTGCCGCGGCGCCCGTGACGCACAAGGCAATTGTCACGCCGACGGTTGTCGCGGCAGCCGCGCCGGCTCCAGCGAAGGTGACCGTCACGGCCGCCCAGCCCGCGACGCGGAGCGTGTCGCCGGCGCGCAAAACAACGTCATCTCGCAGCAAGCCCGCTCCGGCGAGCACGCAGCAACGCCCGCAGACCGATGACGACCAATGGGACCAGCGCCACGACGACGAGCTCGATCCGCCGATCGACGATGAGCAGCCGAGCACGGACGACATGCCGGCCGGCGGCCCGATGCTGCGCGGCGCCCCAGGCCGCAGCGCCGCAACCCAGACCGATGGCCCCGGCATCGCCACGTTCTCAGGCCCGTCAGACCACGGTGACGGCAGCGGCGGCATGACCGATCCGCCCACCGACGACGGCGACCCGGCCCCGCCGGCGCCCTGACGCTCTTACGCAGTTCTTCGCCAGGACACATCTGGCTCTTCGACGCAGGGCATTTCATACAGAGGGCGCCCCGCACCCGGTCATTGGATCCGACCGACCGGGGCGCCTATTCGTTCTCACACGACCCGGAGCCAGCCTGTGTTCTATGTCCGCTACGTCCTCGCCGAGCTGCGCCGCCGGCGCGCGCGCACCATCCTCACCGCGCTCGGCCTCGGCGTCGGCGTCGCCCTCGTCGTCGCCGTCACCGCGCTCTCGCAGGGACTGAGCGACGCGCAGGACAAGGTGCTCGAGCCGCTGACCGGGGTCGGCACCGACATGACCGTCACCCGTCCGCTCAACCTGCAGGCCGGTGGCAACAACGGCGGTGGCGGCGGGCCGTTCGGCAATCTCTCCGCGAAGGAGCGCGAGCAGCTGCGCAAGGAGAACGGCGGCGCGCGGCTGGGCCTCTCGAACCTCGGCGATCCGGGTGACAAGTTCGAGACCGACAACTTCGTCACCACGCAGCTCAGCTTCTCGAGCGCGAAGGAGCGCCAGATCGCCGCACTCGAAGGCGTCGAGAGCGCCGCGGGAGGCCTGACGCTGAACGCGCTGCACGTCTCCGGCACCGTGCCGACTGCCAGCCAACAGCAGAGCCAGTTCGGGCCGCCGGGAAGCGGCAACGCCGGCGGCGGGCCACCGCGCAACATCAACCTCACGAACCTGACGGTCAGCGGCGTCGACGAGACCAAGCCCGCGCTCGGGGCGATCACCGAGGGCCAGATCAGCAAGGGCGCGTACTTCACGAGCGGTGACGCGAAGCAGGCGATCCTCAGCGTCAGCTACGCCAAGCGCAAGAACCTCGGCGTCGGCGACAGCGTCAAGCTCAAGGGCGGCTCGTACAAGGTCGTCGGCATCGCGAACCCGCCGCTCGGCGGCTCGTCCTCCGACATCTACCTGAAGCTCACGCAGCTGCAGAAGGCGTCCGATCGCGAGGGCCGCGTCAACACCGTCTACGTGCGCGCGGACGACACCGACGCCGTCGGCCCGGTCTCGAAGGAGATCAAGACCACGCTCGCCGGCGCGACGGTGACGACGACGAAGGACCTCGCCGATCGCGTCAGCGGCTCGCTCGTCGACGCCAAGAACCTCGCATCGAAGCTCGGCACCGCGCTCGCGATCGTCGCGCTGATCGCGTCGATCCTGATCGCGATGCTGCTGACCCTCTCGTCGGTCGCCAAGCGCACGAAGGAGCTCGGCACGCTGAAGGCGATCGGCTGGAGCCAGGGCAAGGTCGTGCGCCAGGTCAGCGGCGAGTCGCTGTTCCAGGGCGCACTCGGCGGCGTCATCGGAGCGGTCCTCGGAATCGCTGCGGCCGCGATCGTCAGCGCGATCGGCTTCACATTGAAGGCCTCCGTCGCCGGTGCTGCCACCGGCGGCCCGGTCGGCCCGCCCGGAGCCGGCGGTCCGATCGCCGGCCCCGGCGGCGGCCCGTTCGGCCAGGGCCAGATCGTCTCCGGCACCGCCGACGTCGTCCTGAAGGCTCCGGTGAGCTTCGGGCTCGTCGTGCTGGCCATCGCACTGTCCATCCTCGCGGGCCTGTTGGCCGGCTCGGTCGGGGGCCTGCGTGCCGCCCGCCTGCGCCCGGCCGAAGCGCTGCGCAACCTCGACTGATCTCGCTGCAATGACCAAGGAGCACAACGACATGCACCTCGACCCCACGCCCACCGGCGAGCCGGTCTACGAGCTGCGCGGGATCACGCGCAGCTACGGATCGGGCGACACGCTGCTGCACGCGATCGACGGGATCGATCTGCGAATCGACCGCGGCGAGTTCGTCGTCATCGCCGGCCCGTCCGGGTCCGGCAAGACGACGCTGCTGCAGCTGCTCGGCGCACTCGACCGGCCGACCGGCGGCGAGCTGCGCTTCGAGGGCCGCGACCTCGGCGCCCAGAGCGACGGCGAGCTGACCGAGCTGCGCCTGCGGCGGATCGGCTTCGTCTTCCAGCAGTTCAACCTGATCCCGACGCTGACGGCCCAGCAGAACGTCGAGGCCGCGCTCGCCCCCGCCGGACTGAAGACCGCCGAGCGGCTCGAGCGTTCCGCAGACCTGCTCGGCCGTGTCGGCCTGAGCGGCCGGCTCACGCATCTCCCCTCGCAGCTCTCCGGCGGCGAGCAGCAGCGCGTGGCGATCGCCCGCTCGCTCGCCAATCGTCCCGACGTGCTGCTCGCGGATGAGCCGACGGGCAACCTCGACACGACGACCGGTGAAGAGATCATGGCGGTCCTGCAGAACCTCAACGACGAGGGCCTGACGGTCGTCCTGATCACGCATGACCCGACGATCGCCGGCGCCGCCGCGCGCCGCGTCGTGCGCCTGCGCGACGGACGCATCGCCGAGCCGGGCCTGGAGCCGATGGCCGCCGCGGAGGTCGCGTGATGGCGCGCAGCCGGTTCCTCGCGATCGGTCTCGCCGCGGTCCTCGCTGCCGGCGCGCTCGCCGGCTGCGGCTCGTCCGAGTCGTCGGTGACCACCAACCTCGATGCACCCGCAGGCGCTCCGGCGCCGACCGGCTCGCGCGGCGGCGTCCCCAACGGCGCCGGCCCGCCGGGCATGACGTCGGCGATGCGCGCGCAGTTCCAGAAGTTCCGCACCTGTCTGGAGCAGCACGGCGCAACGCTGCCGACCGGTCCCCCGCAGAACGGCTCGGGCCCGCCGCAGAACGGCTCGGCGCCGCCCCAGATCGACGCGGCTGCGATGCAGGCGTGCAGCAGGTACATGCCGCAGGGTGGACCACAGGGGGCCCCGCCGAGCGGCGTCGCCCCGCCGACGCAGACGTCTTGACCGCGCCCACGATGACGCGGCGTGCGAGCATCGACACGGTGAAGATCCTCGTGGTCGACGACGAGCCGGCCGTGCGCAGCGCGCTCGACCGCGCGCTGCGCCTGGAGCGCTACGACGTCCGGCTCGCGGGCGACGGCGAGCAGGCACTGACGGAGCTGGCCACCGAGCCCGCCGACGCGATCGTGCTCGACGTCGCGATGCCGGGGATCGACGGGCTCGAGGTCTGCCGGCGCCTGCGCGCCGCGGGCGATCGCACGCCGGTGCTGATGCTGACCGCGCGCGAGAGCATCGACGATCGCGTCGCCGGGCTGGACGCCGGCGCCGACGACTACCTCGTCAAGCCGTTCGCGCTGCGCGAGCTGCAGGCGCGCCTGCGGGCGCTGCTGCGGCGCACCGACGAGCCGGGCCCGGGCGGCGCGGTGCTGCGCTTCGGTGACCTCGCGCTCGACCCTGCCGCGCGTGAGGTCCATCGCGGCGAGCGGCTCGTCGAGCTGACCCGCACCGAGTTCGAACTGCTCAGCCTGTTCCTCGAGCACCCGCGCCAGGTGCTGACGCGCTCGCAGATCTTCGAGCACGTCTGGGGCTACGACTTCGGCGCCACGTCGAACGCGCTCGGCGTCTACATGGGCTACCTGCGCCGCAAGACCGAGTCCGGCGGCGAGCCGCGGCTGCTGCACACCGTGCGCGGCGTCGGCTACGTGCTGCGCGAGGTCGAGACGGCCCGCTGATGCCGCTGCGGCGCCGGATCGGGCTGCTGACGGCGCTCGCCGTCGGGATCACGGTGCTCGTCGCGGGCGTCATCACCTACGCCGTCGTGCGCGCCGAGCTGCGCGATCAGGTCGACGAGGCGCTGACCGCCCAAGCCGACCGCGCGCGCGATGTCGCGAGCCGGCCACCGATCTTCGGAACGCCACCGGGGACGGCCGCCGGCGGGCCGGCGGTGCCGCTGCCCCCGCCATCGTTCGGCGCTCCGACCGCGATCCAGATCATTCGCGCCAACGGCGCGGTCGCGCAGCTCCCGACGTCGCAGGTCGAGGTCTCCGTCAACGCGCACGACCGCTCGGTCGCCGCCGGCTCCCCGGCGTTCTTCAGCGAGCGCACGGCCGGCGACACGCACCTGCGCGTCTTCACCTTCAGCCCGCAGACGGGTGTCGCGGTTCAGCTGGCGCGGTCGGTCAACGGGGTCGACGACGTGCTCGAGCGGCTGCGCTTCGTGCTCGCCGCGGCGCTGCTGCTCGCGGTCGCCGCCGGCGGTCTGCTCGGGCGGCTCTTCGCCAACCGCGCGCTGCGGCCGATCGCCGACCTGACCGACACCGTCGAGCACGTCGAGCTGACCGGCGACCTGTCGCCGCGCATCGACGTCGACGAGCACGGGCGGCGCGACGAGGTCGGCCGCCTCGCCGGGCGCTTCAACGCGATGCTCGGCCGGCTCCAGACCTCGCGGGCCGAGCTCGACGCCTCCGTCGACGCGCAGCGCCGGCTCGTCGCCGACGCCTCGCACGAGCTGCGCACGCCGGTCACGAGCATGCGCACGAACGCCGAGGTGCTGCGCGCGCAACCCGACCTGCCGGCCGACCAGCGCGCCGAGATCCTCGACGACGTGGTCGCGCAGGCGGATGAGCTCGGCCTGCTCGTCGCCGACCTGATCGCGCTCGCGCGCGACGGCGAGCCGCCGAACGCCGCCGAGCGCGAGGACGTGCGCCTCGACGAGCTCGTCTCCGAGGCGGTCACGCGTGCGCGACTGCACGCGCCCGCAACGCGCATCGATCTCGAGACCGAGCCCGTCGTCGTCGAGGCCCACCGCGAGCGGCTCGGGCGCGCCGTCAACAACCTGCTCGACAACGCCGTCAAGCACGGTCCGGACGCGGGGCCGGTCGAGGTGCGCGTCACCGCCGACGGCGACCGTCACCGTGCGCGACCACGGGCCTGGCATTCCCGCCGACGAGCAGGCGCACGTCTTCGACCGCTTCTGGCGCGGCGCCGACGCGCGCGCGCGACCGGGCTCCGGGCTCGGCCTGGCGATCGTGCAGCAGGTCGCCGAGAGCCATGGTGGCGCGGTCAGCGTCGAGGACGCCCCGAGTGGCGGCGCGCTGTTCCGGCTGCGACTGCCCGTCGCTGAGTAACGCGACCCGAGCTACGGCTGCGCCGGCGTCGCGACGCCGAGCAACGTCAGCAGTTCGCCGATCCCGTGCTGCTGCTCGAGCGGATGGCGCAGCGGCAGGTCGCCGTGCACCTCGTAGTGGTTGCGACGCCCCTCGCGCTCGCGGCTGAGGTAGCCGGACTCGACGAGCTCGGCGACGATGCGCTGCGCCGCGCGCTCGGTGATCCCGACCTCGGTGGCGACGTCGCGCAGGCGGATGCCCGGGTCGCGCGCGATGCACAGCAGGACGTGCGAGTGGTTCGTGAGGAACGTCCAGCTATTCACGTAGCGGAAGATACGCAATCGACGTCGTATCTCAAGATCGAGTGATCCGCCCGCGCAAAGGGCTATCGTCGCTGCGCGGTGACCGTGCTGGGAATTCTGGGTGTGCTGGCGCTCGTGCTGGCAAATGGCTTCTTCGTCGCCGCCGAGTATGCGCTCGTCTGCGCGCCGCGCGGCGAAGTGCAGGACCTGGCCGACGGCGGCAGCCGCGGTGCGCAGTCCGCGCTCGTGCTGATGGACGAGCCGTTGCGCTTCACCGCCACCGTGCAGATCGGCATCACCGGGCTGGGCATCGCGCTCGGCGCGGTCGGCGTGATGGTCTTCAGCGACATCGTCGACCCGGTCGTCGCGGCGGGCATCTCGTTCCTGCTCGCCTTCATCCTCGTCGCATACCTCAGCGTCGTGCTCGGCGAGCTCGTGCCGAAGGCGATCGCCCTGCATCGTGCCGCGCGCGTCGCCGCGCTGGTCGCCCGTCCGATCACGCTGCTGCACAGTGCGTTCGCCCCGATCCTCTGGGTGACGCAGGGCTCGGCGCGCCTGCTGCTGCGGCCGATCGGCGTGCCCGCGGCGCCCGTCGGCGCGACCGTCCACACCGTTGACGAGCTGCGCGGGATCGTCGCCGAGGCCGAGGACTCGGGACTGATCGAGGAGGCCGAGGAGGAGATGCTCTATCGCGTCTTCGACTTCGCCGGCCAGGAGGCCGCGGACGTGATGGTGCCGTGGTCGGAGGTCGATCACGCTCGAGGCCTCGCTGACCGTACGCGACGCCGTCGCGCGTGCGCTCGAAGCACCGCACAGCCGCTTCCCCGTCCTGCGCGGGTCGATCGACGACGTCGCCGGCGTCGTCGCCCTGCGCGACCTCACGACGGCGCTGCACGCGGGCGACGAGCGCACGCTCGAACCGCTCGCGCGCGATCTGCTCGTGGTGCCGGAGACCAAGGACGTCGGCGCGCTGCTGCAGGAGATGCGCAAGGGCGGCGCGCAGATGGCGCTCGTCGTCGGCGAGTACGGCCGCACGATGGGCATCGTCACGCTCAACGACCTCGTCGAGGAGATCGTCGGCGAGATCGAGGAGGAGTACGGGCTGCCCGACGAGTCGGTCCAGGAGCTGCCCGGCGGGCGGCTGCGCGTGTCGGGGACGTACACGACCGACGACTTCAACGAGACCTTCCACACGACGCTCCCGACCGAGGGGCACCGCACGCTCGGCGGGCTCGTCTTCGGCGAGCTCGGGCGTGCGCCGCAGCGCGGCGACAGCGTCACCGTCGCCGGCGTCGAGCTGGCCGTCGAGCAGACCGAGGGCCCGCGGATCGACAAGCTGCTCGTGCTGCTGCCGGCGTCGCGCCGCACCTGAAGGTAGATTCGCGGGGTGACTGACGCAGTAAGCCGCCGCGGCGGCGCGACCGGCATCGTCCTGATGACGCTGGCCGCCGGGCAGTTCGTCATGGCCCTGGACACCACGGTCATGAACACGGCGATCGCGACGGTCGCCAAGGATCTCGACACGACGGTGACCGGGATCCAGACCGCGATCACCCTGTACACGCTGGTGATGGCGTCGCTGATGATCACCGGCGGCAAGATCGGCGAGATCCTCGGCCGCAAGCGCGCGTTCACGATCGGCTGCGTCGTCTACGCCTGCGGGTCGTTCACGACCTCGCTGGCGCCGAACCTGACGGTGCTGATCATCGGCTGGTCGTTCCTCGAAGGCTTCGGCGCCGTGCTGATCATGCCCGCGATCGTGGCGCTCGTCGCCTCGAACTTCGCCAAGCCCGAGCGCCCGCGCGCCTACGGGCTGGTCGCCGCGGCCGGCGCGATCGCGGCCGCGCTCGGGCCGCTGATCGGCGGGTTCTTCACGACCTACGCCTCGTGGCGCTGGGTGTTCGCCGGCGAGGTCCTGATCGTGATGGTGATCCTCGTGCTCGCGCGGCGGGTGAACGACACGCCGGCCGAGGAGGGCGTGAAGCTCGACCTCGTCGGTACGGGCCTGTCAGCGCTCGGCCTGGGCGCGATCGTCCTGGGCCTCCTGAAGTCCGGCACCTGGGGCGTCGTCCAGCCCAAGCCCGACGCGCCCGAGATATTCGGGCTCTCGCCCGTGATCTGGATGATCTTCGGCGGCGCCGCCGTCCTCGCCGTGTTCCTGTGGTGGGAGAACCGGCGGATCGAGCGCGGCGAGGGCGCGCTGCTCAACCCGACGATGCTGCGCAACATCCAGCTGCGCAGCGGGGTCGTCTCGTTCCTCTTCCTGTACCTCGTCCAGGCCGGCCTCTTCTTCGTCGTCCCGCTGTTCCTGTCGATCGCGCTCGGCCTGTCGGCGATCGAGACCGGCGTGCGGCTGCTGCCGCTGTCGCTGACGCTGCTGCTGTTCGCCGTCGGCGTGCCGAAGCTGCTGCCGCACGCCTCGCCGCGGCGCGTCGTCAACTTCGGCTTCAGCCTGCTGTTCGCCGGGCTCGTCCTGCTGGTCGGCCTGCTCGACGTCGGCGCCGGGCCCGAGATCGTCACCTGGCCGCTGCTGCTCGCCGGCTCGGGACTCGGCGCGATGGCCTCCCAGCTCGGTGCCGTCACCGTGTCGGCCGTGCCCGACGAGCAGAGCGGCGAGGTCGGCGGCCTGCAGAACACGGGCACGCAGCTCGGCGCGTCGATCGGCACCGCGCTCGCGGGCGCCATCCTGATCTGCGCGCTGACCGCGTCGTTCTTCACCGGGATCCAGAACAACCCGGACGTTCCCGACAAGTGTCACCGCGCAGGCGCAGACGCAGCTCGCGAGCGGGGTGCCGTTCGTCTCCGACAAGGATCTGAAGGTCGCGCTCGACGATGCGGACGTCCCGCCCGAGACGGCCGACGCGATCGTCGACGAGAACGCGCAGGCCCGGATCGACGGGCTGCGCTCGGCGTTGTCGCTGCTCGCGCTGCTGGCGCTCGGGGCGATGCTGTTCACCCGGGGCCTGCCGACCGTCCCGCCCGGGGCCGAGTCGAAACCGGAACTCGAACCCGAAGCGCAGCCGGCGTAGGCCGGCGGTCAGGCGGCGGGCCGCTGCGCGTCGCCCGTGATCTGGGCGTCGTCCGCAGCGATGTAGACCGTGCGCGTCGCCGACCCGCCGGTGTTGCGAATCGCGTGCGGCGCGAGCGGCGGGACGATCAGCGTGTCGCCGGCCTGCAGTGCGATCAGCTCGTCGCTGACGTGCGCCTCAGCGGTTCCCGCGAGCACGATCGCGATCGCCTGCCGTGAGGAGACCGTCCTCGCCGGGAAGTCGTCGGGGATCAGCGTCGCGTCGGCGGCGCGGACGACCTGTGCACTCGCGTCGATCGGCGTGTCGAGGCCGAACAGGTCGGCATCGTGCAGGTCGAGCGCCTGCACGATCCGTGTGAGGACGAGCAGGCTCGGGCTCGCCAGGCCGCGCTCGATCTTGCTCACGTGCGCGGGAGACATCTCGCACTGGCGGGCGAACGCGCGCAGCGAGATGCCGCGAGCTTCGCGGTGCTGGCGAATAATGGCCCCGACCGCCTCGGCGCGGTCGGTGGCTGAGGCGTTCTCACGAGCCATCCTTGCGGGCGGCAGTCTTGCAGACGAAGACGAGCGCCAAACCGCCAGGTATCGCCGGTCAGGTTCGGAGGATCAACCGGTTTCCTGAGGGGTCGAAAACGGCGATTCCGGCCTCGTCCTCGTGCGTCTCGACGCCCGCGCCGGTGACGCGCGCGAGCGTGCCGCTCGAGTGCCGCGGCGTCCGGCAGGATGACCTCGAAGGCGTCGAGCCCCAGCGCGCCGGCGGGCGGCGGCGGCGCGCCCGGGCCCTCCCAGGTGTTGCTGCCGATGTGATGGTGGTAGCCGCCGGCGCTGAGGAACAGCGCGCCGGGGTAGCTGCGCGCGGTGACGTCGAAGCCGAGCGCGCCGGCGTAGAAGCCCTCGGTCGCCGGGATGTCGGCGACGTTCAGGTGGACGTGGCCCGATGCACGGTCGCTTCGGGCATCAGCGGCGTCGCCTCCTGCGGAAGCTCGCGCATCACCGCGGGGACGTCGAGCGGCAGCGTCGCCATCCGCACGCCGCCCGACGTCATCCCGGGTCCAGTCCGACGGCGGCCGGTCGCGATAGATCTCGATGCCGTTGCCCTCCGGATCGCGCAGGTAGACCGCCTCGCTGACGAGGTGGTCGGACGCGCCGGTGAACGACCAGTTCGCCTCGGTGACGCGGCGGATCGCGGCGGCCAGCCCGGCCTGGTCGGGGACGAGCAGCGCCAGGTGGAAGAGCCCGGTCGTCCCGTCGGGCCGCGGGTCGGCGCCGGGACGGTGCAGCAGCTCGACGAGCGGCGCGCCGTCACGCGATGCCGAGCGTGACGGCTGTCGTGCGTGCGCGTGAGCTCGCGCAGCCCGACCGCCTGCTCGTAGAAGCCGGTCATCACGTCGAGGTCGTGGACGCGCAGCCGCACCGCGCCGAGCCGGGTGGCGGCGTCGATGCTGGTGGGTGTCGTCGTCATCAGTGAGCCTCCGCGTCAGCTGACCAGGATCAGGATGGCCGTCGCGAAGCCGAGCACCGCGGCGACGAGCAGGGTTCCGACGATCACACGATCGTCGGAGTGGACGTACTCCCCGAGCGGCAGCGCGCGCTCGACGTCGCGCCGGTGCAGCACCGCGTAGATCAGGGTCACGACGCCGAGCAGCGCGTAGCCCGCGCCGATCACCTCGTACGGCCATGTCGTCGTCGTGTCGGAGACCGACGGAACGAGCTTGCCGACCGCGAGCGCGACGGCCGCGAATCCCAGGCCGGTGCGGATCCACGCAAGCCAGGTGCGCTCGGCCGCAAGCCATGTGCGGCGGGTCGCGTCACCGGTTTCGAACGACTGAGCCATCGTCCAGCCATCTTCGCAGGGCCGGCGTTCTCAGAGCTGCCACAGAGACCGTTTGCACCCTGGTCCGATGCAGATCACAGATGAGACTCGCAAACTTGCACTCGCCATCGGCGTCGCCGTGTCGGTGGCGTTCAGCAGCACGGCGCTCGTCCTCGCAGCCACAGGCGGGGACGACGGCAGCGGCGCCCAGCTCGCCGCCGGCGGCGGACGCCCGACGGTCGCCCAGCAGGACGGAACCGGCGTCGCGCCGACGTCGCCGCAGGGCGGAGCCACGGGCGTCGCGCCGACCGCGCCGCAGGACGGCAGCGGCCAGGCGCTCCAGAGCGGCACGAGCTGAGCGTCCGCGCCGATCGGTCGAGCTGAAGCCCGCTCAGCGGGCTCGAGGTCGACCGATCCGGTGCGAGGGCCGCGCCGGCGCGCCGCGGTCAGCCGGCGCGCTGGCGCAGCACCTCGGCCGTCGCCTCGTCGGCCGGGAAGAACGCCTCGATCGACAGCTCGCTGACGGTCACGTCGACCGCGGTCGAGAACGTCGTGGCGGTGTTGAGGAAGCGCAGCTCGCCGCCGTCGTGACGCAGGACGATCGGGATCGCGATCCCGCCGCGGTCGAGATCGGCGACGGCCGTGGCGTCACCGCCCGGTAGCGCAGCGAGCTCCTCGTGCAGCGCCGCCAGCGCCGGGTCGCCGCTGAGCACCGCCTGGCGACCGAGCGCGTCGAGGATGTGCGCGCGCCACTCCGCGAAGTTGCACGATCCGCGGCGGAAGCCCGTCGGGATGGAGGCTGAGCCGCAGCACGTTCACCGGCGGCGCGAGCAGCTCCTCGCTCACCCCCTCGGTGAACAGCGACAGCGCGCTGTTGGCGGCCACGAGCCCCCAGTGACGATCGACGACGAGCGCCGGGTAGGGCTCGTGACCGGCGAGGATGTGCTCGAGCGTGTCGCGGACCGGTCCCATCTCCGGCTCGTCCAGCCCCCGCTGCGCGAACGCGGGGGCGTAGCCGGCCGCCAGCAGCAGCGCGTTGCGCTCACGCAGCGGCACCTCGAGCTGCTCGGCGAGCCGCAGCACCATCTCGGTGCTCGGGCGTGAGCGCCCCGTCTCGATGAAGCTCAGGTGCCGCGAGGACACGCCGGCCTCGAGCGCGAGGTCGAGCTGCGTGAGCCTGCGGCGCCCGCGCCACTCGCGCAAGAGGTCACCGATGCTGGGACGGACCGCGACGTCGCTCATGCGCGGACGCTATCGGCCGCCGGCGCGGCGGACACCGAGCAGCTGTGCATCGGCGAACGCAGCGACGAGCAGACCCTGCATGACGATCCAGACCGAGCCCGTCGTCGTCGGCGAGTGCCAGCCGGCGATGACCAGCGCGATGCTCGCAACCATCCAGACGAGGTTGCCGATCGCGATCGTGACGGCGGCCGTGCGCCGAGACGCGCGGACGCGTCGCGGTGAACCACGCGTAGGCGGCGTAGATCGACGCTGAACGCGCCGACCGCGCGCAGGAAGCCGGACGGCAGGCCGAGCAGGTCGGAGAGCGGGCCGGCGGCGACGAGGTAGGCGATGCCGGAGCCGGCGCTCGCGATCGCATCGATCTTCAGCGCGCCGCGCAGCAGGCCGTCGCGCGGCTGGGCGCTGACACCTGCCTCGGTGGCGGGAAGTGCGTGGGTGTGGGTGCTCATGAGTCCTCCGTTCGCGGTGGTCGTGATCAACTGCACGCAGGCTGGCGAACAGACTGCGCGACGTCGATGACCTCGGAGGTAAGGCGCTGCTCCGTGTGCTCAGTACCCGAACCAGCGCGCGCCGCGGCTGGAGCCGAAGTCCAGCTTCTCGGCGACGAGTGCGTCGGACGGCGCGTTGAACGTCCCCGTCGGGGACGGGCCCGACATGAAGTCGACGTCGACGCGGCCGACGCGACCCGCGCCGAACTCGATGTAACAGGAGCCGGTGCCCGCGTAGGGACCCGGCTCGTCGCCGCCGCCCAGGCCGCGCGATCAGCGACTGCGCGACGACCCGCGCCGCGCCCTCGGCGAACACGCCCGCCTTCGGCACGCCGATCGTCGCGACGTCGCCGACCGCGTACACGTCGGGGAACGGCGTCTCGAGCGTCTGCGGGTTCACCGTGACATACCCGTCCTGCGTCATCCCGCTCGCGATCACGACGTCGGGCGCGCGATGCTTGGGCACACCGAGGAACAGGTCGAACGGCATCTCGCTGCCGTCATCGAGGACGGCGACGGGGCGCTCGGAGTCGAGCGCGATCACGCGACGACCGGGGACGAACGTGATGTCACGCTCGACGAACGCTTCGACGAGCGCAGCCGACGTCTCGGGCGACGGCGGCACCGGCGTCCCGAAGGGGATCACCACCGAGATCTCGCACTGATCGCGGACACCGCGCGCCAACAGCTCCTCGTGCAGCAGCAGCGCACACTCGCTCGGCGCCGGTGGGCACTTGAACGGCGCGCCGCACACGCCGATGACCGCGTGCCCGCTCGAGAACGACGGGATGATCCCGGCGAGCTCGATGGCGCCCGCGACGGAGTAGAACTCGTTGCCCCGCTCGGCGAGAAACGGCGTGGCGTCGAAGTCGTAGTCGGCGCCGAGCGCGACGACCATCACGTCCGCCTCGTGGACGCCGGCGTCGGTCGTCACGCGACGCTCCTGCGGGTCGATCGCGGTGATCGTCTCCTGCAGGAACCGGACGCCGGTCTTGCTGATGTCGCCGTAGTGATGGCGGACGCCGGCGGCGCTCTTGCGGCCGAACATCACGTCGAGCTTCGCGAACCCGAAGACGAACGCGTCGTTCTTGTCGATCAGCGTGACGTCGACGTCGTCGCCGAGCGCCTCCGACAGCATCGTCGAGAGCTCGAGACCGCCGAACCCTGCACCCAGAACCAAGACCCGTGTTGCCATGACGCGAGCATATTCGAGCCTCGCAGTCGGATACGGTCGCGCGTGCGCTCAGCCGTCGTCATCCCGATCGTCCTCGCGCTCACGCTGCTGCTCGCTCCGGCGACGGCATCGGCGCTCATCGGCGTTCCGCTCCCCCAGCGGCAACATCGGCTGCTACATCAGCGGGTCCTCGGCGCGCTGCGACATCCGCGATCGCAGCTGGTCGCCGCCGCCGCGACCCAAGAGCTGCCCGCTCGACTACGGCCAGGGCGTCTCGATCACGCAGCGCGGCACGCGCGGGCGACTCGTCTGCGCCGGCGACACCGCGCTGAACAGCGGCCGCGTGCTGGCGTACGGCCGCCGGATCCGGGCGGGCGGCATCACGTGCACCTCACGTGTGGCCGGCATGACCTGTTCGAACTCGCACGGTCACGGCTTCACGCTCAGCCGTGAGCGCTACCGGCTGTTCTGAAGCCGTGACCAGGGGCCGCCGCGCAGCAGCGCAGCGACCCCGGCCAGGCGGTGATCAGGCTGCAGCCTTGGCGAGCCGGCTGCCGGCCTGCTCGAGCTCCTCGAGTGCCGCCTGCTCCTCCTTGAGGTTCTGCTTGAGGAGCTTCACGGCCTCCTTCTCACCGAGCGCCGTCGCCATCGTGATCAGCCCGGAGTACGCGGCGATCTCGTAGTGCTCGGCGCGGGCACCCGAACCTGTCAGGAACAGGTCGATGATGTCCGGCGATGCGTCGTGGTCGGAGACGAAGTCGTCGTGCTCCTTCTTGATGCCGTCGATGGCCGGGCACTTCTCGGCCTTCGGCGTCTCGTCGAGCTGCTTGAAGACCTGCTTGAGCACGTCGATATGCCCGCGCGTCTCCTCCAGGTGGGAGGTGAAGCCGTCGCGAAGCTTCGCGTCGTCGGCCTCGTCGGCCATCTTCGGAAGCGCCTTCACGAGAACGTTCTCGGCATACAGCAGGTCACCGAGCTCGTGCAGGAACAGCTCGCGTGGTGAATCCATGGTGGGCACGTCGTACTCCTTTGGTCGGGGAATGCCAGGCGCATTCCCCGACCCGTGACGTGCCAAACGCGAGTGCAGCGCGGCGGCTAGACCGCCGATCCGCGGCGGCCGCCGAAGAACAGCAGGACCGCGAGCAGCGCGATCAGGAACAGCAGCGGATTAACTGCCACTCCTCCGAGAACCGCGAGGATCAGCAGAATTACGATGATTGTTACGAGCATGTGCACCTCCTCTCTCTGGACGTGCCGTGTACCCGAAATGCGGTCGGTCAAACACGGGCTTCAGCGCCCGGGGCCGTCGACCGCCACCTCGATGCGCTCGTCGTCACGGCGCTGCTCGATCTTGGCTCGCACCTGCGCCGCGCGGCGGTCCGCCCGTTCCGGCGGATCGACGAGCGCGCGCGGCCAGAGCTCGCCCGCGAGGACGCTGTTGAGCTCCGCCGAGTAGACGACCACGCGGGCACCCAGGAACAGCCACGTGAGCAGTCCGATGACCGTCGCGAACGTCCCGTACGCGGCGCCGGCGCCGTTGACGACGTGCGTGATGTAGACGCCGCCGACGGCCTGCAGCAGCGTCCAGAGGATCGTCGCGCTGATGATGCCCGGCCGCAGCTCACGGGTCGCAATCGCGCCGTCGGTCAGCAGCCGGAACGCCGCGAAGAACAGGACGGCGTTGAAGACGAGCGACACGCGCGGTCCCCGCGATGGCGAGGAGCGGCCCGTCGAGGGTCGCCGCGCACCAGCCCGGCGACGACGCGTCGAGACGATCAGGAGCGTGCCGAGCACGCGCGAGCAGCGCCAGCCCGCGCAGCCGAGCGCTGACGAAGCTCGGACGCTCGCGGTGCGGCACACCGTGCACCCGGTTGAACGCCGTCTGCGCGGCAAGCGTGACACCCAGGCCGCCGAGCAGTGCGCCCACGAAGCCGATCACGAGCGCCACGCCGCTGCCCGTCAGTGCGCCTGCCCGGAGCTCGTCACCGACGACCGGGAACTGACTCAGCGCCGTGTCGAGCACCCGCTGCCGTGTCCCGGGATCGCCTTCGAGGACGAAGCCCAGGCCGGCCACGAGCATCATCAGCAGCGGGAACAGGCTGAAGAAGGCGTAGTAGGCGATCAGTGCCGCCAGGTTGCCGCCCTGGTCCTCACCGAACTTCTTGACGACGGCAACCGGCAGCGCGAGCGACCGGTGCCGGCGCTGAAACCGCGTCGAGGCGCACCAGTGGAGCGGGCGGGGACATCGGTTCCTCGCGCCCGCTCCCGATGCTCAGCGGCTCAACTCTTCGCGTCGCGTCCCAACATCGTCGCGCCCGTTGTCGGCGAGGTCGCGATCATGCAGATCGGCCGGATCACGATCACGCAGATCGGCCGGGTCGGCCTCGGCGACCGCCTCGTGCTGCGCGGCCTCGGCTTCGGCGAGTCGTGCATCGGCCTCGGCGCGGCGCGCCTGCGCAGTCGCGATCTCAGCACGGCGTGCGTGCTCGCCCGCCTCGGCGCGGCGCTCGTCGGCGGCGTTGCGATGGTCACGCTGGAGGTCACGGATGCGCGCGCGCTCGCGCGACCTCGGGATCACGACGGCCGCGATCGCAAGGACCACGATGACGGCGACGACGATGGCGATGATTGCTCCGGTTGACACGGAACGCTCCTAACTGGTGGCTTCAGGACGGTCGTCGTGTACCCACAACGACGACCGCGAAACGCATCAGTCGGGAGCGTCCCCGTCAGGCGGCCCGCAGGCCGGCCGTCGCGGCGCCGGCCGCCGGCTGCCCGTCGAGCTCCGCGCGCATCCGCTCGAGCGACTGGCGCAGCAGGCGCGAGACGTGCATCTGCGACATCCCCACCCGGCGCGCGATCTCGTGCTGGGAGAGGTCGTCGAAGTAGCGCAGGAACACGATGCGGCGCTCGCGCGGGGGCAGGATGCGCGTGCCGGCGCGCAGCAGCACCATCATCTCGGCGCGGTCGAACCCTGCGTCGTCGGCATTGAGATGCGAGATGCGTGAGTTGCCGGCCGCGTCCGGCGCGTCGAGCGACGAGGCGTTGTAGTTGCGGCCGGCGAGCAGTGCTTCGACGATCCGCTCCGGTGAGGTCTGGAGCCGCTCGGCGAGCTCGGCCGCGGTCGGCTCGCGCCCGTTGGCGCCGGACAGCCGCGGGCTCTCGCGACCGATCGCCGCGTGGAGCTCCTGGAGGTCGCGCGGCATGTGCACCGACCAGCCGCGGTCGCGGAAGTGGCGCTTGATCTCACCGGAGATCGTCGGCTCGGCGAACGTCGTGAGCTTCACACCGCGGGCGAGATCGAAGCGATCGACCGCCTTCAGCAGGCCGATGCAGCCGACCTGCACCAGATCCTCGAGCGACTCGCCGCGGTTTGCGTAGCGACGGGCGACATGCCGCACGAACGGCAGCATGCGCTCGACGAGCTCCTGGCGGGCACCGAAAGTCCCCGTCGACGCGGTAGCGCCGCATCAGCTCGGTCTCGTCCATCAGTGTCGGGGTCGTGGTGGTCAGTGACATCGCGTTCCTTCCTTCAGGCCGTGGTGTCCTCCTCGGCGTCGGTCCACCATCCGACAGGTTTCCGGCGCCACCAAGATGGTCGAAGGTGGGCAGCCGACGGGCGCCCGATTCCTGCGGTCGGGCGAAAGGTGGACAGACCCGGTCACCCAGGTGCGGGATGCTGCCCGGAGCGATGTTTGGCTGCTGCCCCCCGTGGACATGAGCCGAGTAGGTGTTGAGTGAGCCCCGACTCACATAACTCGATGATGGAACTTGTCCTGGATGCACGTCCCGAACACGTGTCGATCATGCGCAGCGCGGCAGCCGCCGCGGCTGAGGCGGTCGGGCTGTCGGCCGAGCGCGTCGAGGATGTGTCGCTGGCGGTCGGCGAGGCGTCGGCGAACGTCGTCACGCACGCCTACGAGGGCGGCACCGGCTCGTTCGCGCTGCTGGTGTTCGACGCTCCCGATCATCTGCGGTTCGTCGTGCGCGACTGGGGCACCGGGATCGCGCCGCGCCCCGACAGTCCGGGCCTGGGCCTCGGTCTCCCGCTGATCGGCGCGTTGGCGGACCACCTCGAGGTCCTGCAGGACGACGATGCGAAGGATGTCAGCATGGTGTTCCTGCGGATCGGCGACCGATGACCGCCGACGCCGTCGTGCACAAGGCGTTCGACATGCCGCGGATGCGCCTCAGCGTCCGTCGCGACGCTTCCGCGGCTCCGCTGCTCGTCCGCGCAGTCGGGCTGTTCGCCGCACGGACGAGCCTGCCGGTCGATCGCCTGCGCGACATCTCGAACGTCCTCGAGGCGATGGCCGCATCGCTGCCCGGCGCCAGGGTCACGCTCGATGCGCGTGTCGAGCGCGAGGGCCAGGAGCTCCAGCTCGCCGTCTGCGAGCTCCCGCCGGGAGCCGCGCGATCGGTGATCGCGGGCGTCTATGACGGCGAGCTCGCCGACGTGCTGGCCACAGCGTCCGACGGCGTCGCGGTCCGGTCCACGCAGCGCAGCGGCGAGTCGCTCGTCGTGACGTTCCTCTCGACACGCGCATGAGCACGACGCTCGAGATCACGCAGGAGCTGGACGGCGATGTCCTCGTCGTCGCGACCAGCGGCGAGCTCGATCTGGCGACCGCGCCCGACCTGCGCACGCTGCTGCTCGCGGCGATCGATGGTGGGCAGACGTCGGTCGTGCTCGATCTGCGCGCGACGACCTTCCTGGATTCGACCGCGCTCGGGGTGATCATCGCCGCGATGAAGGCGCTCGACGCTCGCGGCGGCCGGCTCGTGCTCGTGAACGACCGCCGGTCGATCACGAAGATCCTCGCGATCACGGGGCTCGACCTGCTGCTGACGGTCGAGCGGACGCTCGGCGACGGGCTCGCGCGGGCGCGGCAGCGCTGATCAGCGGCCCGCGCCGGCCTCGTCGGTCAGCAGACGCTCCTGCATCAGTGCCAGCCCGAGCGCTGTCCCGAGGATCTCGAGCGCGCGCAGCGCGCCGCTGCCGAGCGCCGGCTCGCCGTCGAACAACAGCGAGCAGGACGGCAAGCGGCTCGCCGGCACACGTCGCCGGAACGATCAACGCGCCGAGCCCCTCCGGGATCTGCAACGCGCGCGCCGCCTCCGGCGTCACGGTCGCGAGTCTCGCCTTCACGGATCACCCACGCGACGTCGGGAACGGCCGCGACCGTCAGCATGTCCGGCCCGAGCATCCCGCGGGCCGAGCGCCCGATGACGATCTGCCCGGTCATGTACGGCGCCAGCGCGACGTCCACGGCACCGAGCCGCCGCAGGATCAGCTCGACGCTGTCGATGATCGCCTCGACGCCGGCCTGCTGTCGCAGCGCCTGCGCGACCTCGTGACCGAGGTCGAGCGCGGCGTCGCGCTCCTCGAGGTCGCGGCCGATCCGCTCGAGCTCGGTCTGCACGGCGGCCGCCGACGCACGCTGATCCTGAACGTCACCCGCTTCGACGTCGTAGAGCGCGATCAGCGCAGGCCCGGACCCGGCGTCGATCGGAACGGCCAGACACGTGACGGGCACTCCGTCCTCGGACCAGGACGGTCGATCGAACCGCGTCGGCTCCCCGTTCGCGAAGGCCGCGGTGATCTGCTCGTCGAGGTCTCCACCGACGACGCTGTTCATCGCCGGCGTCTCGGCGCGAGCGCGTGCGGCACGGTTCGCGTACACGATCGTCGCCGGAACCGGCCCCGCGATCACGAGCGTCGGCAACGGGGTCTCATCGAGCGCCTTCGCCAGCGCCGCGATGCCCGGAGCCCCGGGTGCCTCGGTCTGCGCCGTCTCGATCGCCGTCGCGATCGGCATCCCGCCGTCGACCGCGCGGCGGATGTTGATCAGCGTGCCGACGTCTGCCAGGCGGTAGCGCCTGCGTCCCGACGCGATTCGCTCGGGAACGGGATACCCGTGGCGGCGCTCCCACGTGCGCAGCCGCTCGCGCGAGATGCCCGTGAGCCGCGCGCACTCCGTCGCGCTG
The DNA here is from genome assembly GCA_963821685.1 of uncultured Actinomycetes bacterium. Taxonomy (GTDB): domain Bacteria; phylum Actinomycetota; class Thermoleophilia; order Solirubrobacterales; family Solirubrobacteraceae; genus F1-60-MAGs163. Next base: position 84,547 of record CAWGEW010000013.1, read on the forward strand.
ACCGTCAGGCCGTCCGCGTCCATCTGCCGGTTGTACCCGATCGGCGGCCGGGGTACTTCAGGAGCCGATGTCGGGCAGCGGCGGGCGGACCATCTGCTCGGCGACCTCGCCGGCCTCGCCGAACTTCTCGACGATCAGATAGCTCCCGTGGGTGTCGACGACGCGCTCGGCCTCGGGCAGCTCATGGCCGGGGATGACGACGAAGCGGCGCGGGTTGGCGCGGATCGCTTCGTAGGCCTCGGTGGAGATCGAGACGTGCTCGTTGCAGCCGAGGCGACCGCATTCGCAGATCAGGTCGAGGTGGGACGCCGTGTCCGGCTGGCCGGCCTCGATCGCCTCGTTGACCCGCCGGAAGGCTGCTTCGTTCATCGCGATGCGCGCCTTGTCCATGTGCCCAACGCTAGCGCAACACTGAGCGTTCCGGCGCACGTCAGCTGACGTTTTGGGAGCGCCGGACCTGGGAAGTCGTGGAGCACTCAACCCCGATTGGATGACGATGACCGCTGAACAGGAAAAGATCGTGCAGTACCTGAGCGAGGCGCGGGCGAGCGAGCGCGCGCTGACCCGGGTCCTCCAGGCACAGATCGCGATGACGCCCCGCGGCAGCTACCGCACGGCGCTCGACTCGCACCTCGACCAGACCCGCAGGCATGCCGACCGCGTCGGGCGCCGTCTGAAGGAGCTGCGCGGCCCCGCCAGCCCGGTGACGGCCGCCGTCGGCCTCGCCGAGAACGTGATCGGTCAGGCGCTCGCGCTCGGCAAGACGCCGTTCGACATGGCACGCGGGACCAGCGGTGAGGAGAAGATCCTCAAGAACGCCAAGGATGCGTGCGCAACCGAGGCACTGGAGATCGCGACCTACACGGCGATCGAGCGTCTCGCGCGGTCCGTCGGCGACCAGCCGACCGCGTCGCTCGCGGCTTCGATCCGCGGCGACGAAGAGCGGATGCTCGAGCGCATCCTGCGTGAGATTCCCAAGCTGACCGATGCGGTCGTCGGCTCCGAGCTCGAGGACGACCCGTCGTACGACATCAGCACGACCGGTGCCGCCGACGCCGTCCGCGAGGCGGCCGACACGGCGAAGCAGGCGACGCGCAAGACCGGCGCCGCCGCGAAGCGCACGGCGCGCCAGGCCCGCAAGGTCCCCGGCGTCGCGCAGGCCGAGGGTCAGATCAAGGGTGTCGTCGCGACCGCCGACGATCTCGCGATCGCCCGCTACGACGCGCTGACCGCCGAGGAGATCATCGGCCGGCTGCCGAGCCTGTCCCAGATCGATCTCGCGAAGATCGATTCCTACGAGCGCCGGCACGACAGCCGCACGACGATTCTCAGCCGCATCACGTCGCTGCGCGGCAACGAGCCGTGGCCGGGATACGACGAGCTCACCGGCGCCGACGTCCAGGCGTTCCTGTCCGAGGCGCAGGACGACGAGCTGACGCACGAGGTGCGCGCCTACGAGCGCGCGCACAAGAACCGCGCCGGCGTGCTGAACGCCACCGAGCGCGAGCGCAGCAACGCCTGATCCCCCGCCCGACACTGCTCCGGGGCGCGGCCCAGCGCGCCCTGGAGCAGGGCTGTGGGTGACTAGCCGGAAGCGGGCGCCGAGCGCGCGGCGTCAAGCACGAGCGCCGCAGCTTCATCGACCGTGATGTGGTCGGTGTTGAGAACGAGGTCGTAGTGCGCCGGGAGCTCGGTCGAGACGTCGTAGAAGCGCTTGAGGTAGTCCGCGCGGTTGGCGTCGCCGCGAGCGACCAGCTTCTCGGCCTCTGCCTCATCGACGATCCGCGCTTCCGCGATGCGCTGCACACGAGTCGCCTGCGATGCCGTGATCAGGACGCGCAGCACGTCGGCGCGCGAGGCCAGCGCAAGCGAAGCGGCGTGCGTGACGATGACGGCGTTGCCGCGCTCTGCGGTCTCCCAGAGGACAGTGCTGATCAGGCCACGCAGGTCATCGGAGTTCGGTCCTGAGTCTCCCGGGATGGCTGTGTAGCCGGAGAACGCTGCCCCCGCCGGGCCGAGATCCCCCAGCCGGTCGAGCAGCCGGTCGACCGTGGACTTGCGCCGTTCGGCATCCGCGATGACCTCGGGGCCGACCCCTGCCTCACGCGCTGCCTCCACGACGATCTGCTCGTTCACGAGCTGGAACCCCAGCTCGCGCGCGACGATCGGACCGACCTGCTCGCCGTCCGAGCCGTCGGTCGGCGAGATGCAGACAACGCGATACGCCACGACGACGACGCTATCCGCCGGGGCCGCCCGCGGTCAACCGGGGCGGTCGTGGCGGGAGCGTCAGCCGGCGGGAGCGCGCCAGGCGAGCATCAGCCCGTCGCCGACCGTGAGCAGCACGTTGTGCACGCGCGGGTCGGCGTGCACCTGTGCGGCGAACTCACGGATCCCGATCGTCCCGGGGTCGGTCGGGTCCGGTTCGAGTGCAGCTCCGCCGCGGAAGAGGTTGTCGGCGACGATCACGCCGCGCTCGGAGAGCTTGTCCACGACGAGGTCGTAGTAGGCCGGGTAGTCGGACTTCCAGGCATCGATGTAGACGAGGTCGAACGGACCCGCCAGCGACGCGAGCGTCTCGAGCGCGTCGCCGACGATCAGCTCGATGCGGCCGGCGTACGGGCTCGCGTCGAAGTGCCGGCGCGCCGCGTCGGCGGTCTCCGGGTCGACCTCGAGCGTCGTGACGCGGCCGCCGTCCGGCAGCGCGGCCGCCATCGCGAGCGTGCCGAACCCCGTAAACGTTCCGATCTCGAGCACGTTGCGCGCGCCGTTCGCGACGATCAGCGCCTCGAGCAGTCGCGCCTCCGCGAGGCCGCTCATCATCTGCGGGACCTCCGTCGAGGTCTGCGTGAAGGCGGCTACCGCTGACAGCTCCGGCGTCGGCGCGCTCGTGTGCGCCTCGGCATAGGCGAAGACGGCGGGATCGGTCAGGCCCTTCATCTCAGAGCAGGACCCGTCGCAGGTCGCTGAGCACCGCGGCGAGGTGCACGGCGAAGCGGGCGGCGAGCGCGCCGTCGATGACGCGGTGGTCGTAGCTCAGCGACAGCGGCAGCACGAGCCGCGGCTGGAACGCGGCGCCGTCCCAGACGGGCCGGGTCACCGACCGCACCACGCCGAGGATCGCCACCTGCGGGGGATTGATGATCGGCGTGAAGCCGGTGCCGCCGATCCCGCCGAGCGACGAGATCGTGAAGACGGCGCCGCTCATCTCGGTCGGTGAGAGCTTGCCGGCGCGGGCTTTGGTCGAGAGCTCGGTCAGCTCGCCGGCGAGCTGCAGCAGGCCCTTGCGGTCGACGTCGCGGATGACCGGAACCACGAGGCCGCGCGGCGTGTCGGCGGCGAAGCCCAGATGGCGCTCGGGCTTCAGGACCAGCTCGTCGCCTTCGAGCGAGCTGGCGAAGCGCGGATAGGTGTCGAGCGCGGCCGCGCAGGCCTTCAGCAGCAGCGCGACCATCGTGACCTTGACGTCCGACTGCTCGGCGTTGAGCTGCTTGCGGAACGCCTCGAGGTCGGTGATGTCGGCGTCCTCGTGATGGGTGACGTGCGGGATCGTCTGCCACGCGTTCGTGAGGTTCGCCGCCGCCTTCTGCTGGATCCGGGTGAGGGCGACGCGTTCGCCGATCGCGGGGGTCGCCGGCTTCGCCTTGGGAGCGGCCGCGGGACCGGCTTCGGCGCTTGCGCGCACGTCGTCCTTGGTGACGCGCCCGAGGCGGCCGCTGCCCTCGATCGTCGTGATGTCGACGCCCAGGTCGCGAGCCATGCGGCGAGCGACGGGGCTCGCGTGGACGGTGTCCGTGCCGGACGTGTCATCAGGGGCCTCGTCGGCTGCGGGTGCTTCGGCCGCAGGCGTCGTCTGCCGCCGGCGCGGGCGCCGCTGCCGCTGCCTCCGCCGGCGCCGCGGGCGTGGCCGGCTCCGCGCCGTCGTCGTCGACCTCGAGCGTGAGGATCACGGCGCCCTGCGCGATCCGGTCCTCGAGCTTGACCTTGATCTCCTTGACGACTCCGGCGTGCGGCGCGGGAATCTCCATCGTCGCCTTGTCGGACTCGAGCGTGATCATCGGGTCGTCCTTGGCGATCGAGTCGCCGACCGCGACGAGGATCTCGACGACGGGGACGTCCTCGAAGTCGCCGATGTCCGGGACGAGCACCTCGGTCAGCGTTGCCACGGCGGGGCTCCCTCGGTCTCGATCTTGTAGCGCTTGATCGCCTTCTCGGCGGCCTTGTCCTCACCGAGCGCGCGCAGCGCGGCGAGCACCACGTGGTGACGGTCGACCTCGAAGAAGCTGCGCAGCACGGCGCGCCGGTCGCTGCGGCCGAAGCCGTCCGTGCCGAGCGACGTGAACGAGCGATCGCCGACGAACGGGCGGATCTGATCGGCGAACGACCGGATGTAGTCGGTCGACGCGACGATCGGCCCCGTCCGGCCTTCGAGCAGACCCGCGACATACGACGTGCGCGGCGGCTCGCCGGGATGCAGGCGGTTCCAGCGTTCGGTCTCCATCCCCTCGCGGCGCATTTCGGTGAACGAGGTCGCGCTCCAGACGTCCGCGGCGATCCCGAAGTCGGCCTCGAGCAGGTCCGCGCCGGCCAGCACCTCGCGCAGGATCGTGCCCGAGCCCATCAGCTGCAGGCGCGCATCGTCGCGCTCGCGCAGCAGGTAGCCGCCGCGCAGGATCCCGTCCTCGACGCCCGTCGGGCATCGCCGGGTGCTGATAGTTCTCGTTCATCAGCGTCAGGTAGAAGAAGACGTCCTCCTGCTCGGTGTGCATCCGGCGCATGCCCTCGCGGATGATCACCGCGACCTCGTAGGCGTACGTCGGGTCGTAGGCGACGCAGTTGGGAATCAGCGCGGCCTGCAGGTGCGAGTGGCCGTCCTCGTGCTGGAGGCCCTCGCCGTTCAGCGTCGTGCGCCCCGCGGTGCCGCCGAGCAGGAAGCCGCGCGCGCGCGAGTCGCCGGCGGCCCAGGCGAGATCGCCGATCCGCTGGAAGCCGAACATCGAGTAGTAGATGTAGAACGGAACCATCTGGATTCCGTGGTTGGAGTAGGCCGTCGCCGCGGCGATCCAGGACGAGAACGCGCCGGGCTCGTTGATGCCCTCCTGCAGGATCTGCCCGGCCTTGTCCTCGCGGTAGAACATCAGCGAGTCGGCGTCCTCGGGCTGGTAGAGCTGGCCGACCTGGCTGAAGATCCCGAGCTGGCGGAACATGCCCTCCATCCCGAAGGTCCGCGACTCGTCGGGGACGATCGGGACGACGCGCGGCCCGATCTCCTTGTCGCGCAGCAGCGCCGACAGGATCCGCACGAACGCCATCGTCGTCGAGATCTCGCGCTCGCCGGTGCCGTCGACCTGGCCCTTGAACAGCTCCAGCGGCGGTGTCGGCAGCGGGTCGGCCTTCGTGCGCCGCGCGGGCAGCGACCCGCCGAGCTCGGCGCGGCGCTCGCGCAGCAGCACCATCTCGGGCGCGTCGTCCGGCGGCTTGAAGTACTCGCCCGCGTGCACCTCGTCGTCGGTCAGCGGCAGGTCGAAGCGGTCGCGGAAGGTGAGCAGCGCGCCCTCGTCCATCTTCTTCTGCTGGTGGGTGATGTTCTGGCCCTCGCCGGCCTCCCCCATCCCGTAGCCCTTGATCGTCTTGGCGAGGATCACGGTCGGCTGGCCCTTGTGGCGCATCGCGGCGGCGTAGGCGGCGTAGACCTTGTGCTCGTCGTGCCCGCCGCGGTTGAGCGCCCAGACCTCGTCGTCGCTCAGGTGGGCGACGCGTTCGGCCAGCTCCGGGTACGGGTGCGCGAAGAAGTGCTCGCGGACGTAGGCGCCCGAGCGGGACTTGTAGGTCTGGTAGTCGCCGTCGACGGCCTCCTCCATGCGCCGGCGCAGCAGCCCGTCGGTGTCGTTGGCGAGCAGCTCATCCCAGCGCGAGCCCCAGATCACCTTGATGACGTTCCAGCCGGCGCCGCGGAAGTCCATCTCCAGCTCTTGGATGATCTTGCCGTTGCCGCGGACCGGGCCGTCGAGGCGCTGCAGGTTGCAGTTGACGACGAAGACGAGGTTGTCGAGACGCTCGCGCCCGGCGAGCGACGTCGCGCCGAGCGACTCGGGCTCGTCCATCTCGCCGTCGCCCATGAACGCCCAGACCTTGCGGCCGGCGGTGTCGCTCAGGTTGCGGCCCTGGAGGTACTTCATGAAGCGCGCCTGGTAGATCGCCATCATCGGCCCCAGGCCCATCGAGACCGTCGGGAACTGCCAGAACTCCGGCATCAGCCACGGATGCGGGTAGGAGCTCAGGCCGCCGGGGCTCGAGACCTCGCGGCGGAACCCGTCGAGCTGCTCCGCGCGTGAGCCGTCCCTCGAGGAACGCGCGCGCGTAGACGCCGGTCGACGAGTGGCCCTGGAGGTAGACGAGGTCGCCGCCGTGCTCCTCGGACGGCGCGCGCCAGAAGTGGTTGAAGCCGGTCTCGTAGAGCGTGGCGATCGACTGGTAGCTGGCGATGTGGCCGCCGAGCTCCGAGGAGTCCTTGTTGGCGCGCAGCACCATCGCGATCGCGTTCCAGCGCAGGACCGAGCGCAGCCGGCGCTCGATCGCGCCGTCGCCGGGGAGCGGCTCCTGCTGGTCGACGCTGATCGTGTTCGTGTACGGCGTCGAGAGCCCGGCCTCGATCGGTGCACCGAGCTCGCGCGCGCGGTCGAGGACCGCCTCGATCAGCTGCTGCGCGCGCTCGGGCCCCTCTTCGCGCACGACGGCATCGAGGGCCTCCAGCCACTCGCCGGTCTCCAGCGGATCGAGGTCCTCGGGCGTCAAGGCGTCATCGACCGCGGCTCATGCGCGCGCAGCGCTCGGGGGGATCGTGCGTAGGCCAACTGCACCATTGTGCAGTACCCAGGTGGTGCGCTGTCAATCCCCGGCTCCGCAGGACCGGAAGGTGCGAGGCTTGGAAGCGTGAACGCGTTGGACCTACGCGCGTGGTGCCTTGCCCAGGCCGGGGCGGTCGAGGAGTTCCCGTTCGGCCCTGAGACGTCGGTCTTCAAGGTGGCCGGGAAGATCTTCGCGCTGAGCGCGCTGGATCGCACGCCGCTGCGAGGTCAGCGTCAAGTGTGAGCCTGAGCTCGCCGTCGAACTGCGCCGCAGCCACTCCGCGATCCGTCCCGGCTACCACCTCAACAAGCGTCACTGGAACACGATCACGCTCGACGGCAGCCTGTCCGATCAGCTCGCACGCGACCTGATCGAGGACTCCTACGACCTCGTCGTCAGCGCACTTCCCAAGCGCACGCGCGCGGCGCTGGGACAGCGGTCCCCCACTGAGCACGGCTAGCCGGACGTTGCGTGGCACCTTTAATGAAACTACGCTGGCGCGATGCGTTTCCGGGGGGCGGCCGCATTGCTGATCACGATCGCAGCTGCCTGCGCTCCGCCGGCCGCCGCGTGGGATCAGCCCGTCGCGATCACGCCGGGGACCGGCGACACTTCCGCGCAGAACCCGCAGGTGGCAATGGATGCCGACGGCCGCGCCGTCGCCATCTGGACACGGAGCGACACGCCCAGCATCGGCACAAGCTGGCACGTCGAGGGAGCCACTCGCCCTGTCGGCTCGCCATTCTGGTTCCTGTCAGCCCCGCTGTCAGCGGCCGGGAGCGACCCCGGCGGCGACCTGAACTCGGAGACCATGGACCTTGACGTAGCGGCCGACGGGGCAGCAGCGGCAGCATGGACTCAAGGCGTCAACAGGGAACTACAGGCGGCCACCAGCCCAGCGTTCGGCTCGCCGTTCGCCAACACGACGACGATGACCATTCCGGGCGGCGCCGGCAGCACGTGCACCAATAACACGCCGCTTGCCGATGATCACGTCGTCGGACCGTCGGTGGCGCTCGGCTCGACCGTCCGCGGCTATGTCTCGTGGATGGCTCCGTGCGGCGACACCAGCAACGGTCGCTTCGAGCTGGTGAAGGAGATCGGCGCCACCGGAGCGTTCGCCGGCGGCATCATCAAAGCCGGCCGCGGCGCCGGCGGCGAAGGGCCGCGGCTGGAGCGCGATCCGCAGACAGGGTCAGCGCTCGTGCTCTTTCACGACACCACCAACGCCACGCCGGGCCTGACGCTCAAGGAGATCGCCAACTCCAACGTCCAGCCCAACCCGGCGATGTACGCGGCAGGAACCTCGGGGACGATCAACCCGCTGCTCTCGGTGCTCCCCGACGGACAGCGCGTCGTCTCCTGGCTGGCCAGTGCAGCGGAGACCGGGCTGATGGTGCAGGTCGGCTCGAGCCCGGCGGTGCGCGTCAACGCCGCCAACGAAGGCGCCGGCTTCTACCGGGTCGCGGCGGGAGCCGACGGCACCATCGTCGCCGTCTGGCGCATCGGGTCGGACTTCTCGCTGAAGGCCGCGGTGCGCAACCCCGTGACCCACGAGTGGGGACCGCCGCACCGGATCTCCGACGGCGACACGCTCCAGTTCGATGTCGGCGTGTCGCAGACCGGCGTCGGCTACGCGGTCTGGAACCGCGACACCGGCGCGTCGGGCAATGAGCTCGAAGCGTCGATCCTCGACCCGTCCGACCCGTCCCGCTCCCCTGGCACGCCCTACCAGTTCCAGCCCGTCCCGGACACGCTGGTCCAGCCCGCCGTGACGCATATCGTCGGCGCCACGTCCGTCGGCGATGTCGGCTGGCCGAAGGTCGCGGTGGCACCCAACGGGACCGCGCAAGTGCTCTTCCCGTTCGTCACCGGCCTGGACGCCAGGTGACGTTTGCGATCGGCTCGATCGTCTCGCCGATCGACCGCTCGACACCGGTCACGCCGCCGCCCGCAGGCCCGGCGCCTGCGCCAGCCGCTCCGCTCGGGCCGACTGCGCCGGCCGCCGACAAGCGCGCCCCGAAGATCACCGCGTTCGCGGTCGCGCGCCGCGAGTTCGGCATCGGGCGCACGCTGGGCAAGGTGCTCGTCGACAAGCTCAAGCGATCGGTCGCCCGGCCAAAGCGGTTCAGCGCCTTGCGCACCGGAACGACGCTGCGCTGGACGCAGGACGAGGCGGGCAGCGTCCGGATCGTGATCGCGCACAAGGGCTGCTTCACGTTCAAGCTGCTCGGCACGCCCGAGCAGTCGCTCAACGTCTGCAAGCGCGGCCTACCGCTCGACGGGACCGTGTTCGTCAAGACCGTGAAGGGCAAGCGCGGAGCCAACAGCCTCAACTACCTCGGGCAGCGCCAGGCCGGTCGGCCCAAGCTGCGCGCCGGCGGCCTCTACAACGCCACGATCGTCGCGACCGACGCGGCGGGCAATCGCAGCTCGCCGCGCGTCCAAGAGCTCGCCATCGACGCGAGTCTCGCCGACGGCTGAGCGCCGCGGAACCCCGCCGCCACCAACGCCCTGGGCGGCGTCGCTCAGCCGGAACTCGGCCCGAGGTGAGGGACCGACCAGTTGCGCCGCAGCGCGTAGATCGCGCAGGCCGAAGATGATCGCGATCGAGAGCCACCAGGCCGCGCCGGCGTCGAAGCCGGACTCGACGAGCAGGGCGTACAGCGTCGTCCCGGCGATCGCGGCGAGCGCGTAGACCTGGCCCGTCAGGACGGCGGGCGTCTGCCCTGTCAGGACGTCCCGCATGATCCCGCCGGTGATCCCGCTGAGGGTGCCGATGATCACGGCGATCCCCGCTGGGGTACCGGCGTTGAGGGCCGTCAGGCATCCGAGCACGGCGAAGACCGCGAGCCCGAGCGCGTCCGCCGTGAGGACGGCGGCGCGTGAGTCGATCTGCGGGCCGAGCCGGACGGCAAGGGGGATGGTGGCGAGCGCAGTGGCGGCCGCGACGGCGATCGGCCACCAGTCGGTCAGCCACGAGACGGGCTGTCCGAGCAGCAGGTCGCGCAGCGTTCCCCCGCCGATCGCGACGATCACGCCGAGCACCATGACGCCGAAGACGTCCATGCGCCGCCGCGTCGCCGACATGGCACCCGACACCGCGAACCCGGCGGTGCCGATGACCTCCAGCGCCACGAACGCCACTCCGGTCGTCGAGGCGACGCTCACGTGCCGCGCACCACGAGCCTTCAGAAATCGTCGGTGGCCGGCAGGCCGGCGTAGTTCTCGGCGAGCGAGTGCGCCGCGGCCGTCGACCGGGACGAGGTACTCGAGGCGCGCGAGCTGCAGGCCCTGCTGAAACGGGTCGTCGCCGAGGTTGTGCAGCAGCTGCGTCATGTAGTTCGAGAAGTCCTGCGCGCGCCAGACGCGCCGCAGCGCGGTCTCGGAATAGCCGTCCAGGGCGGCGGTCGAACCGTCGCCGTACCAGGCGCCGAACGCCGCCGCGAGCAGCCGCACGTCGTTGACCGCGAGGTTGAGCCCCTTGGCGCCCGTCGGCGGAACGATGTGGGCCGCGTCGCCGGCCAGGAACAGTCGGCCGTGCTGCATCGGGTCGCAGCACGAAGCTGCGCATCGGGGTGATGCCCTTGTCGAAGATCGTGCCCTCGTTGACCCGCCAGCCGTCAGCGGCCAGACGTGTCTGCAGCTCGGCCCAGATGCGCTCGTCCGGCCACTGCGCGAGCGTCCTCGTCGGCCGGCACCTGCAGGTAGAGCCGGCTGATCGTCGGGGAGCGCAGCGAGTACAGCGCGAAGCCATTCTCGTGCGACGCGTAGATCAGCTCATCGGTGGCCGGCGCCGCCTCGGCGAGGATGCCGAGCCAGGCGAACGGATACGTGTACTCGTGCTCGGTCGAGCACGCCGTCGGGAATCGATGGGCGGGCACACGCCGTGGAAGCCGTCGCAGCCGGCGATGAAGTCGCACTCGAGCTCGTGCGCGGCGCCGTCGTGACTGAAGGTGATGCGCGGGCGATCGCTCTCGAGGTCGTGGACCGCGACATCGGCGGCCTCGAACAGGAGCTCGCCGCCGCGCTCCAGGCGCGCCGTCGATCAGGTCGCGCACCACCTCCTGCTGGCCGTAGATCGTCACGTGGCGACCGGTGAGCTCGGTGATCGGGATGCGCTGGGTGACGCCCGCGCGGCGCAGGTAGATCCCGTCGTGGACCAGTCCCTCGCGGTCGAGCCGGCCGGCCACGCCGAGGCTGCGGAAGAGTTCGACGGTGTTGTGCTCGAGCAGGCCCGGCACGGACCCGCTGCTCGAGGTACGTGCGATCGCGGGCCTCCACGATCGACCGACTCGATGCCCTGCTGGTGCAGCAGCAGCGCGAGCGTGAGCCCGGCCGGCCCGGCGCCGACGATGCCGACTTGCGTTCGCATGGAGTGCACTATAACTTTGTGCGCATAGCAGTCAACTGTTCGGATAGCGCACACATTGTCCAGGCTCAACCCCACTTGAAGATGCGATCGCAGAGCTCGTCCGCGACGGCGACGCGGTCGCGCTCGAGGGCTTCACGCACCTGATCCCGTTCGCCGCCGGGCACGAGGTGCTGCGTCAGCGGCGGACCGACCTCGAGCTCATCCGGATGACGCCCGACGTCCTCTACGACCAGATGGTCGGCATGGGTGCGGCGAGAAGCTCGTGTTCTCGTACGCGGGCAACCCCGGCGTCGGCTCGCTGCACCGGCTTCGCGATGCCGTCGAGCACGACTGGCCGCGGCCGATCGAGATCGAGGAGCACTCGCCACGCCGGGCATGGCCAACCGCTACGTCGCGGGCGCGTCCGATCTCCCGTTCGCGGTGCTGCGCGGCTACCGCGGCACGGATCTCGTCGCGCACACGAACGTCGCGCCGCTGACCTGCCCGTTCACCGGCGAGCAGCTGACGGCCGTGCCCGCGCTGCGGCCCGACGTGGCGATCATCCACGCTCAGGAGGCCGACCGGCGCGGCAACGTGCAGCTCTGGGGCATCCCCGGCGTGCAGAAGGAGGCCGTGCTCGCTGCGTCGCGGTCGCTCGTCACCGTCGAGCGGATCGTCGACGAGCTGGAGCTGAGGCCGGGCGGGGTCGTCATCCCGGGCTGGGTGATCGACGCGGTCGCAGAGGTGCCCGGTGGCGCGTGGCCGTCCTACGTGCACGGCATCACCGAGCGCGACAACGACTTCTACCGCGAGTGGGACGTCATCAGCCGCGATCGCGACGCAGTTCGATGGCGTGGATGAGTGCCAACGTCCTGAATTCGAAGGTGACCGGATGACCGCCGATGCCGCGCCCACGGCGGGCGAGGTGCAGACGGTCGTCGCCGCGCGCCGGCTGCGCGACGCGGGCTCCGTGTTCATCGGCGTCGGCCGGCCGAGCACCGCGGCGATCCTCGCCGGCATGGTGCACAACCCCGACCTCGTGCTCGTCTACGAGTCGGGCACGATCGGCGCCAAGCCCTTTCGCGTACCGCTCTCGATCGGCGACGGCGAGCTCGCCGCGACGGCTGACGCGATCGTCTCCGTGCCCGAGATGTTCAACTACTGGATCGGGCCGGGCCGCGTCGACGTGGCGTTCCTCGGCGCGGCGCAGGTCGACCGCTACGCCAACCTCAACTCGACGGTCATCGGCGCGTACGACGATCCGAAGACCCGCCTCCCGGGCGCCGGCGGCGCACCGGAGATCGCGGCCGGCTGCGGCGAGTTCGTCGTCATCGCCAACCAGACCGGCGCACGCTCGTGAGCAAGCTCGACTTCGTCACGACCGTCGGCCACGGCGACGGTCCGGGCGCCCGCGAGCGCCTCGGCTTCCGCGGCGGTGGCCCCACGGCGGTCATCACCGACCTCGGCGTGCTCGAGCCCGACCCGGAGACCAAGGAGCTCGTGCTGACGCAGGTCCACGAGGGCGTCGAGGTCGACCAGGCGCGCGAGGCGACCGGCTGGGACCTGCGCGTCGCCGCCGAGGTCGCGGTCACCGAGCCGCCGACGACCGCGGAGCTCGCAGCGCTGCGGGAACTGGTGTCGCGATGAGCGAGGCCTACATCTACGACGCGGTGCGCACCCCGTTCGGCCGCTACGGCGGGGCGCTCGCGGACGTGCGCCCGGACGACCTCGCGGCGCACGCGCTGCGCGCGCTGCTGGACCGCGCGCCGGACCTCGACCCTGCGCAGATCGACGACGTCATCCTCGGCAACGCGAACGGCGCCGGTGAGGACAACCGCGACGTCGCGCGGATGGCCGTCCTGCTCGCCGGCCTGCCGACCTCCGTGCCCGGGCGCGACCGTCAACCGGCTCTGCGGTTCCAGCCTGGAGGCGTCGATCCAGGCGACGCGAGCGACTGAAGTGCGGTGACGCGTCGCTCGTGGTCGCCGGCGGCGTCGAGTCGATGAGCCGCGCGCCATGGGTGCTGCCCAAGCCGCGCAAGGGCTCTCCCGGCAGGTGACGCAGACGCTGCACTCGACGACGCTCGGCTGGCGGATGGTCAACCCCGCGATGCCGGATCAGTGGACGATCGCGCTGGGCGCGAGCGCCGAGAAGCTCGCCGGCATGTTCGACATCTCGCGCGAGGAGCAGGACGCGTTCGCGCTGCGCAGCCACCGGCTCGCGGCGCGCGCGTACGACGAGGGCGTGCTGACCGAGGTCGTGCCGGTACCCGGCATCGAGCTCACGCGCGACGAGGGGATCCGCGCCGACACGTCGCTCGAGAAGCTCGGCGCGCTGAAGCCCGCGTTCGTCGACGACGGAACCGTGACGGCCGGCAACGCGTCGCCGCTCAACGACGGCGCGGCGATGCTGCTGATCGGCGACGAGTCCGCCGCCGAGCGCATCGGCCGAGCGCCGCTGGCGCGCGTCGTCGCGAGCGCCGCGCACGGCGTCGATCCCGACGTGTTCGGCATCGGCCCGGTCGAGGCCGCCAACAAGGCGCTGGCGCGCGCCGGCCTGCGCTGGGACGACGTCGACGCGGTCGAGCTCAACGAGGCGTTCGCCTCCCAGTCGCTGGCCTGCCTGCGCGGCTGGCCCGAGCTCGATCCGGAGAAGGTCAACGTGCACGGCGGCGCGATCGCCATCGGCCACCCGCTCGGCGCCTCGGGCGCCCGCATCCTCGGTCGTCTCGCGAACGCAGCTGCACGCCGCGGCGGCGGCTATGGCCTCGCGGCGATCTGCATCGGCGTCGGCCAGGGCCTGGCCGTGATCCTGAAAGGATGAGCAGCGCGTGACCGAGCCTGCCGCCACCCCGTCCAAGCCCTCGGACCTCCCGGCCGGCACGCCCACGAGCTACGCGCGTGAGCCGGACGGCGCCCACCCGCCGCTCGACCATCCCGCCGTACAAGTCGACGCGGCTGCGCCACCCGAAGCAGCCGCTGCTCTACCTCCCCCAGACGCTCACCGAGATCACCGGCCCGCGGCTCGGATCAGAGCGCGTCGGTGCGCTCGACCACGACCTGACGCGCCAGCACGCGGGCGAGCCGATCGGCGAGCGGATCATCGTGCACGGGCGCGTGCTCGACACCGAGGGCACGCCGCTGCGCAACACGCTCGTCGAGATCTGGCAGGCCAACGCGGCCGGCCGCTACCGCCACCGCTCGACACCTGGCCGGCGCCGCTGGACCCGAACTTCTCCGGCGCCGGGCGCTGCGTCACCGACGACGAGGGCCGCTATCGGTTCGTGACGATCAAGCCCGGCGCGTACCCGTGGGGCAACCACGACAACGCCTGGCGGCCGGCACACATCCACTTCTCGCTGTTCGGTCGCGCGTTCGCGCAGCGACTCGTCACGCAGATGTACTTCCCGGGCGACCCGCTGTTCCCGTACGACCCGATCTTCAACAGCCTGCGTGATCCCGCGGCGCGCGAGCGCATGAAGGCATCGTTCTCGATCGACGCCACGCAGCCGAACTGGGCGCTGGCGTACGAGTTCGACATCTGTCTGCGCGGCCCGGGGCGACGCCGTTCGAGGAGGCGCACTGAGTGAGCTTCCCGACGACGCCGTCGCAGACCGTCGGACCGTACTTCTCGATCGGGCTGCCGTGGGACGACGGGCCGCACGCGGCGGCGCCCGGCACGCCGGGCTGCTGCGTCTCACCGGAACCGTGTACGACGGCGCCGGCGAGCCGGTCCCCGACGACCTGATCGAGACCTGGCAGGCCGACCGGGACGGGCACTTCGCCGACCTGGGGGCCACGGCACGGGTCGGAGCTCGCGGGCTTCCGCGGCTTCGCCCGCTGCGGCCACGAGGTCGGCGACGGCAGCTACGAGATCTTCACCGTGAAGCCGGGGCCGGTGCCGCCGTGACGGCCGGCGGCCCCGCCAGGCGCCGCACATCGACGTGTCGCTGTTCGCGCGCGGGATGCTGCACCGGGTCGTCACCCGCATCTACTTCGCCGACGAGGTCGAGGCCAACGCGGCCGACCCGGTGCTCGCCACCGTCCCCGCCGAGCGGCGTGCGACGCTGCTGGCGCAGCCGACCGACGATGGCTACCGATTCGACATCCACCTCCAGGGACGAGACGAGACCGTCTTCTTTGCCGTCTGACGACCCTCCTCGGCGGGATCTTCGCGCGCGGCGGAGCCGCTGCTGCGACGAGCGACGCAGCCTGGCTGCAGGCGCTGCTCGACGTCGAGGCGGCGCTCGCGCGCGCGTGCGCGCGCAGCGACCTCATCCCGGTCGAGGCTGCCGAGGCGATCGCGGCCGCGTGCGACGCGTCGCACTTCGACGTTGCCGCGCTCGGCGCCGCGGCCGCGCGGCATGCCCAGCCGGTCGTGCCGCTCGTCGCGGCGCTCCGCGCGGCCGTCGGACCGGACGCCGCGCAGTACGTCCACCACGGCGCGACGAGCCAGGACATCCTCGACACCGCGCTGATGCTCGTCGCGCGACGCGGCCTCGAGCCGCTGATGGACGACCTGCGCGCCGCCGCCGACGCGTGCGCCGCGCTCGCGAGCACGCACCGCGGCACGCCGATCGTCGGGCGCACGCTGCTGCAGCAGGCCGTGCCGACGACGTTCGGGCTGAAGGCGGCGGGCTGGATGGTGGCACTCGACGCCGCGCGGGCCGGGCTGCTGCGCGTCCGCGACGACGGGCTCGCCGTCCAGCTCGGCGGACCGGTCGGCGACGCTCGACGCTCCGGCAGGTCGCCGCGGCGATGGGCGCAGAGCTGGGGCTCGCCGTCCCGGTGCTGCCGTGGCACACGGATCGGCGCGGCCCGCCGAGCTCGCCTGCGCGCTCGGCGTCGCGAGCGGGGCCGTCGCCAAGTTCGCGCGCGACGTCACGCTGCTCGCCCAGAACGAGGTCGGCGGAGGTGCGCGAAGGCGGCGACGGGCGGCGGGTCGTCCTCGATGGCGCACAAGCGCAACCCGGTCGCCGCGGTCTCGGCGCTGGCGTGCGCGACGCGCGCGCCCGGGCTCGTCGTGACGCTGCTCGCGACGATGGCCCAGGAGCACGAGCGCGCGCCGGCGCGTGGCAGGCGGAGTGGGAGCCGCTGCTCGAGCTGCTGCGGGTGACCGGCTCGGCGGCGGCATGGGCGGCGCAGCTCGCCGGCGGCCTCGAGATCGACGCCGACCGCATGGCGGCGAACCTCGCGGGCGCGCCGGTCGCCGAGGGCGATCCGTCGGCCGCCGCGGCGCTCGTCGCCCGCGCGCTGGAGGCCCGGACGCCGTGAGCGTGGTCGGCCTGCACCACGTCGTCGAGGGCCCCGACGATGCGCCCGTCGCTGGTGCTCGGCAACTCGCTCGGGACCGACACTCGCGATGTGGGATCCGCGTGGCCGACGCACTGCGCGAGCAGCGTCGCGTCGTGCGCTACGACCACCGCGGGCAGGGCGCGTCGCCCGTCGTCCCCGGGCCGTACGACATCGCCGACCTCGGTCGCGACGTGCTGGCGCTGCTCGACGCGCTCGAGGTCGAGCGGGTCGCGTACTGCGGCGTGTCGCTCGGCGGGATGGTCGGCCTGTGGCTGGCGGCGCACGCGCCCGGAGCGCCTCGACGCGCCTCGTCGCCTGCTGCACCTCTGCGCACCCGGGCAACCCGCAGGCGTGGGCCGAGCGCGCCGCGGTCGTGCGCGCCGCCGGCAGCACCGCGCCGATCGTCGACGGCGGTCGTCGAGCGCTGGATCACGCCCGGCGTTCGCGCAGCAGCACCCGGACGTCGACGGACGACCTGCGCGCGATGCTCCTCGCCAGCCCGGCGAGCGGCTACGCGGAGTGCTGCGGCGTGCTCGAGCGCCTCGATCTCCGCGACGAGCTCGCCGGCATCGACGTCCCGACGCTGGTCGTCGGCGGCGCGCAGGACACGGCCCTCCCACCCGACCACGGCGAGCGGATCGCCGAGGCGATCCCGGGCGCGCGCTTCGAGCTGCTCGACCCGGCCGCACACATCCCGATGGTCGAACGCCCCGACGTGGTCGCCGGCCTCATCCTCGAGCACCTGGAGGTTCCGGTATGACGCCCGACCCGACCTACGACGCCGGGCATGGCCGATGCGCCGCGCGGTGCTCGGCGACGAGCACGTCGACCGCGCCGTCGCGAACACGACGCCGTTCACCGAGCCCTTCCAGGAGTTCATCACGCGCACCGCGTGGGGCAGCGTCTGGACGCGCGACGGCCTGGACCGCCGGACGCGCAGCTGCATCACGCTCGCGCTGCTGTGCGCGCTCGGACAGGTGGAGGAGCTCGGCCTGCACGTGCGCGCGGCGCTGCGCAACGGGCTGACGCCCGACGAGATCGCCGAGGTGCTGCTGCACTCGGCCGTCTACGCGGGCGTGCCGGCCGCCAACAGCGCGTTCGCCCGGGCGCAGGAGGTCCTCCGCGAAGAGGGAGCGCTGTGAGCGACGCCGCGCCGGAGCGCACCGCGGCCTTCGTCCAGTCGCTCGAGCGCGGGCTGGCCGTGATCCGCGCGCTCAGCGCCGCTGACCCGCAGACGCTCAGCGACGTCGCGCGGACGACCGGCCTCTCGCGCGCGGCCGCGCGACGATTCCTGCTCACGCTGGAGCAGCTCGGCTATGTCGCGCAGCAGCACGGTCGCTTCGCGCTCACGCCGCGCGTCCTCGAGCTGGGCTACGCGTACCTCTCGAGCCTGACGCTGCCGGAGGTCGCCCAGCCGCACCTGGCACGGCTGGTCGAGCGCGTACACGAGTCGTCCTCGGTCTCGGTGCTCGACGGCGCGGACGTCGTCTACGTCGCGCGCGAGCCGACCCGCCGGATCATGACGGTCGCCATCAACGTCGGGACGCGCTTCCCGGCCCACGCCACGTCGATGGGACGCGTCCTGCTCGCCGCGCTCGACACCGCGGCCCGAGAACGCATCCTCGGCGGAGTCAGGTTCGAGCCGATCACACCCGCGACGATCACGACCCGCGCCGCGCTCGACGAGGAGCTCGACCGCATCGCGCGTGAGGGGTACGCACTCGTCGACCAGGAGCTCGAGGCCGGCCTGCGCTCGATCGCCGCGCCGATCCACGATCCCGCGGGGGTGGTCGTCGCGGCGATCAACGTGTCCGTCCACGCGAGCACGATGACACCGGCGGAGATGCGCGAGCGCCTGCTGCCGCCGCTGCTCGAGACCGTGGCGGCGCTCGAGCAGGACCTGGCACTTGCGGGCGGCGGCAGCAGCCACGCCTGAGCGGAACCCTGCACTTATGCGCAGAATCCGGCAGGAGGCTGTTCGTAATTCTTACAAAGCGGCGCGGGTATCCTTGACGACGGCCAAGCGATGAACGAGACCGACACCCTCACGCTCGGGGACCTGCTGGACGCGGATTTCGGACTCGAGCTGGCGACCTCTCCCGGGACCGCCCGCAGCCGGCGTGTCGCGGGCGCCCACAGCATCGAGACCGAGCACCCGGCGCCGTGGCTTGAGCGCGACTGGATCATGCTGACGACCGGCCTCGTGCTTCGGGCCGACGCCAAGGCCCAGCGGCAGCTGATCGCCGAGCTGGCGGACATCGGCGCGTGCGCCCTCGGGTTCAGCGTCGAGGTCGAGTACAAGCGCGTCCCCCCCGCGCTCCTCGATGAAGCGGAGAAGCGTGAGCCTGCCCGTCTTCTCGATCCCCCTGCGAACCCAGCTTCGCGACGTGATCGGCGTCGTCAACAGGTCGCTGATGAGCTCGGAGGTGCGCTCGCTGCAACGGCTCTCCTCACTGGAGCTCTATCTGATGGACGCGCTCGAGGACGAGCAACCGCGCCGCGCGGTCGTCCAGCGTCTCGCCGCGTTCGTCGAGACGACGGTGACGCTCTTCTCTTCCGACGGCGCCGTGATCGAGGCGACCGGAGACGCCCCGACCGACTCGATCTGGGAGGAGATCACCGCGCGGCCGGCGGCGCTCGTCAACTTCCGGCACACGGGGTGGGAGACGATCGCCACACCGCTCGGGGCAGGTCGCGGCGACGTGTCGTGGTTGGCGCTGTCTTCGAGCGGGCCACGGCCGATGCCGCGAGTCGCGCGCACAGCCGCGCGGGCGACGGTGCCTGTGCTGACGGCGCTCGCACGGCTGGACGACCTCGCCGACGCCCAGGATCGTGCGGTCCGCGGCGCCGTTCTCGACGCTCTGCTCGACAGTGGCAGCGACGCGGACCACGCGACCCTGGCCGCGCGCGCGGCGGTGCTCGGCGCCGACTTCTCCAGCCCTGCCAGTGTCGTACTGGTGGCTGCCGGAAGCCCTTCGAGTTCGAGCAACACCATCCGGCCACAGCTTGAACAGGCGCTTCGAAACCACTCCCCGCGCTATCTGGCGAGCACCCGCAACGGCTCCCTCGTTCTGCTCGTGCAGGCAGAGCTCGGCAGCATCCGTGCCGCGCTCGACGAGGCGCTCGGCGGCGAGCCGGAGTACGTCGCCGGCGTCGGCCGCCCCGCGACGGACGTGCGATCGGTTCCGCAGTCACTCCAGGACGCCGAGCTGGCCCTCCAGCACGCGAGCAATGCGAGGTCGGCGACGATCGTCTCCTTCGAGGACTTCGACATCGCCACACTCGTGGCGAGCGAGATCTCCTCGGAACGCCTGAACACGAAGATCGATGAGCTGCTCGGGATGCTCACACCCAACCCAGGCGTTTACGAGGCGCTCGTCGCCTACTTCGAGCACGACCTCGACATCATGAAGACGGCCGAGGCGATGCACCTCCACCACAACTCGCTGCGCTATCGGCTCGGACGGGCCGAGAACTATCTCGGCCGCTCGCTCAAGGACCCGGCGACGATCACGTCGCTCTACATCGCGCTGACGGCCCGCCGCCCCGACTGATCAGAACGTCCTACGCCGGCAGCGCGGCCCCGAGCGCGTCGGGTACCAGCTCGATCGCGCGCTCGATGTCCTCGTCGCCGATGTCGAGGTGCGTGAGCGCCCGGATCACGCCGGGCTCGGTGGTCGCGCTCATGCCCACGCCGACGGACTCCAGCCGCGCGACAGCCTCGGGCACGGTCAGGTTGAGGTCGGCCACGTCGAAGAGCACGAAGTTCGTCTCGACGGGGTGCGGGTCGACCGGGACGCCGCGGTCGGCGAGGCCCTCCGCCAGGCGCTTTGCGCGGGCGTGGTCGTCGGCGAGGCGGTCGACGTTGTGCTCGAGCGCGTAGATGCCGGCCGCGGCCACGATGCCGGCCTGGCGCATCGCGCCGCCGAAGCGGTGCTTCTCGAAGCGCGCCCGGTTCATCAGCTCGGCCGAGCCGGCGATCAGGGCGCCGAGTGGCGCGCCGAGGCCCTTCGAGAGACACAGCGTCACCGTGTCGAACAGGCCGCCGATGACCGACGCCGGAACGCCCGACGCGACTGCGGCGTTCGCGATGCGCGCGCCGTCGAGATGCAGACCGAGCTCGAGCTCGCGCGCGACGTCGACGACCGAGCGCAGCGACTCGATCGGCCAGACCGCTCCGCCCGACGTGTTGTGCGTGTTCTCGAGCGCGAGCACCGACGTCGCCCGGAGTGTGAAAGCCGCCGCGGGGACGAGCCGCCGCGCGCAGCTCGAGCGGCGAGATCACGCCCCGGGAGCCCAGGCAGGCCACGGGTCTGGAGTCCCGAGTGTGCGGCCGCACCGCCGAGCTCGGCGACCATGATGTGCGCCGTCTCCTCGACGATCAGCTCGGTGCCGCGCGGGCCGAGGATCGCGAGCGCGATCTGGTTCGCCATCGTCGCGGTCGGCAGGTAGACGGCGTCCTCCTGCCCGAGGAACGCCGCGCCGCGCTGCTCGAGCGCGAGCACGGTCGGATCCTCGCGCTTCTGCTCGTCACCGACCTCGGCCTGCGCCATCGCCTCGCGCATCGCCGCCGAGGGCAGCGTCTGCGTGTCCGAGCGGAGGTCGATCATGCGCATCAGATCGGGTACGCGCGGGCTTCGGTCTGGTTCGTGATCCAGCGCAGCTCGGTGAACTCCTCGGCCGCGGCCTGCCCGCCGAAGCGGCCCCAGCCGCTGGCCTTGACGCCACCGAACGGCATCTGGGCCTCGTCGTGGACCGTCGCGTCGTTGATGTGGCAGATGCCCGTCTCCAGGCGGGCGGCGACGTCGCGGGCGGTGTCGAGGTCGCCGCGCGAAGACTGCAGGCGGAGAGCCCGTACTCGGTGTCGTTCGCGACCCGCACCGCCTCGTCGGCGCCGTCGACCGCGATGATCGACACGACCGGCCCGAACGACTCCTCGCTGTAGATCCGCATGTCCGCGGTCACTCCGCTGAGGACCGTGGGCGGATAGAAGGGGCCGTTCGCCTCGCCGCCGCTCAGCACCTTCGCGCCGTGCGAGACGGCGTCGTCGACGAGCTCCGACATCCGCTCGACGGCGGCCGCGTTGATCAGCGGCCCGACCTGCGTGCCGGGATCGCCGGGATCCCCGACCACCAGCGATCGCGCCCGCTCGCTCAGCCGCTGCTCGAAGTCTTCAGCGACCGTCCGGTCGACGACGATGCGCTCGGTCGACATGCAGATCTGGCCCTGGTTCATGAAGGCGCCGAAGGTCGCCGCTGCGACCGCGCGGTCGAGATCGGCGTCGGCGAGCACGATCATCGGCGCCTTGCCGCCGAGCTCGAGCAGCACGCGCTTGAGGTGGCGCCCGGCGTTCTCGGCGAGCAGGCGCCCGACGCGCGTCGAGCCGGTGAAGTTGATCCGCCGGACCGCGGGCTGCGCGACCAGCTCGTCGACGACGTCCGCGGCGTCCGCCGGGGCGTTGCTGACCAGGTTGATCACGCCGGCCGGCGCGCCTGCGTCGACGAGCGCCTGGGCGATCGCCGCGTGCGTGCGCGGGCTCGGCCTCGGAGGCCTTCAGCACGACGGTGTTGCCGTAGGCCAGCGGCGAGGCGACCGCGCGCGTGCCGAGGATCACGGGCGCGTTCCAGGGGGCGATGCCGACCACGACGCCGACCGGCTGGCGCACAGCGCGTGCCTCTTTGCCCGGCACGTGCGAGGCGATCTCCTGGTCATGGGTGCTCGCCGCCTGCGCGCCGGCCTCGCGCAGCATCGACGCGGCGAGCTGGACGTTGAACATCCCCCAGCCGAACGTCCCGCCCGTCTCGTCGGTGACGATCTGGGCGATGTCGGCCTGGCGCTCCATCAGCAGGTCGGCGGCGCGATCGAGCACCGCGCGGCGCTCCGCGAGGGTCGCGCCCGACCAGGCCGGGAACGCCCGCGCCGCTGCCTCGACGGCGAGGGCGGCGTCTTCGCGCCCACCCGCCGCCACGGTCCCCGAAAGGGCGCCGTTGAACGGATTGCGGACCTCGAAGGTCGCGCCCGAAACGGCATCGACCCACTCCCCGCCGATCAGCAACTTCTGATGTGCAGTGGCAACCGTCGTCATCTCGCTCTCCTCATCTCAGAACTTCACGTTGGTGTGTGTCCTGCCCAGCGCCGTCGCGTTCGACACGCAGCTCGGCGCGCAGTTCCGCGGTCGCCTCATGGTCGACGTCGTTCGTCACGGGATCGATCACGACACCGAACGCATCGCGGGCCATCTGAACCGATACGTACTCGTCGCGCACGTCGCGCCCGACCCGCTCGACCTCGCGCTCCAGCGGGTCGCCGTAGCCACCGCCGCCCGCGGGGTACACGATGATCCGATCGCCCGCCTTCATCGGGACGCCGGATCGCTTCCCGCACGCGATCTCCTCGTCGGTTCCCGGGAACAGCGTCACCGAATTCAGGAACGGCGCTCCAAGTCCGCCGTCGACGCCCTGGTCGGGCTTTCCCACGCCGGTGGACTTCTCCGCGATCACGGACGTCAACGCGTCGCCGAGGAGCTCGAACTCGCCCACGGCGCTCAGGCCGCCACGGAACCGCCCGGCGCCACAGGAGTCCTGGCGCAGCCCCGCACTCCAGATCACGACGGGCATGCGGTTCTCCATGACCTCTGCGGGGGTGAGGCATCCGCCTGCCTCGAGCGGGTGGAAGAGCGCGTTCATGCCGTCTGACGTCGAGGTTGCGCCGTGACCGATCACGCCCATGTCGAAGAACATCTCGAACCGGCCGTTGTCGGGCCGCTCGATCAGCGAGAGCAGCAGGTGATAGTCGCCGCCGTTCGGCGCCGGGATCTCCGGCGGGCATCGCGGGCCGAAGCGCCTCGATGATCAGCGCGTTGAGCCGGATGCCCGGAGCGGAGCCGACGAAGGTCGCGCGCGGGCGGCAGCGGGTTGAAGAGACTGCCCTCGGGCGCGATCACGGTCAGCGGCGCGTACTCCCCGCTGGTCGGCGCGAGGTGAGGCGTCGTCAGCACCTTCAGCACGAACCGGCAATGCGTGACGGTGTACGGCCACGGGGAGTTGACCGGCCCGCGTTGCTGGGGCGCCGAGTCCGAGAGGTCGATCGTGACGTCGCTGCCGGAGACCGTGATCGACCCCGCGATCCTGACGGGGTCGCTGTCGACGCCGTTGTCGTCCAGCACGTCCTCGAAGCGATAGACACCGTCGGTGATCGCCTCGATCGCGGTGCGTGCGGCGCGCTCGTTGTCGGCGAGCATGCGGTCGATCGCCTCGTAGTACGCGTCCGTGCCGTACTTCTCGACGAGCTGCGTCATCTTCTCGGTGCCGAGCCGGATCGCCCCGGCAGCCGCGAACAGGCAGCCGACGGTTTCGACCGGCATTCGCGAGTTCGCCTTCAGGATCTTCGGGATGACCTCGTTCAGCCGGCCCTCGTCGTAGAGCTTGAGGGCGGGGAAGAGCACGCCCTCCTGGAAGATCTCGGTCGAGTCCGTCGGATACGGATCCTTCGCGCCGAAGTCGCCCAGGTGAGCGCGCATCGCGATGTACCCGACCAGCTTCTCCTCGTGGAAGATCGGCTGGATGATCGCGGCATCCGGCGGCTGTCCGCCGGTGAGGAACGGGTGGTTGTTGAAGAGGACGTCTCCGGGGCGCAGCTCCCCCGGGCCGCCGAGCTCGGCGATGGTTCGCTCGATCGCGAAGTCGAGCGAGCCGATGAAGATCGGCAGTCCCGGCGCGTCGGCGATCAGATTCAGGCGGTCGTCGTAGACGGAGATCCCGAAGTCGTTCGATTCGTAGAGCACCGGCAGCATCGCCGTTCGCTTGAACGCCGTGAAGATCTCACGCGCCGCGGCCCGGAACGAGTTCCGGATCAGCGCATAGGTGATCGGGTCAAGGCTCATGCGTGCTCCAGGATCAGATTTCCGAAGTCGTCAACGGACAGCTGCTGGTCGGGGGCGACGAGGGTCGTCGCCGACAGCTCCTCCACGATCGCCGGCCCGCGCAGGACGTCGCCGGCCTGCAGTGCATCGCGCGCGTAGATCGACCACTCGAACTGACCGCCGCTCTCGCGGTGCGTCGGCAGTGCGCCGGCCGCTCGGAGTCGGCCCGCCGCCGTTCGCCGCGCGCTCGAGGCGCTTCGGCTGCGGCGTGTCCAGCGCGCCGACCGCCCTGACCCGCAGACCGACGAGCTCGACCGTCTCGTCCATCGAGTAGCCGTAGCTCGACGCATGGCGTTCGTCGAATGCCGTCCGCAGCGCGTCGACGTCCGGCGCTTCGCAGGAACTGCGCACCGATCGGGACCGCGATGGTGTGCTCCTGCCCGTCGTAGCGCATGTCGACGAACATGTGCAGTTGCCGGCGCTCGGGCTCGACGCGCTCGGCCTCGAGCCGCTCGAGCCCCTGCGCGTTCAGCTCGGCGAACGCCTCGGCCAGCTCAGGACCGCGGAGCTGGCCAAGGCTCGTGATCCACGTCCGCGAGAAGTCGTGAACGATGTCGAGCGTGAGCATTCCCCAGGCCGAGAACGTCCCGGGAGACGGCGGGACGATCACCTTCCCGATCTCCAGCCTGGAGGCGATCGCGCTCGCGATCAGCGACCCGCCGCCGCCGTAGGCGACGAGCGCGAACGTGCGCGGATCGTGCCCCTTGCCGATGCCGATGTCCTCGATCAGCGCCGCGCTCATCGCCTCGGCCAGCGCGATGATGCCGCTCGCGGCCTCATCGACCGAGATGCCGAGCGGCTTGGCGATCTTCTCGCTCGATCCCGCGCCGCGCCGCGGCGACGTCGAGCGCGATCTCCCCGCCGAGGAAGTTGTCCGCGTTGAGCAGCCCGCTCACGAGCGCCGCGTCGGTGAACGTCGGCTCGGTGCCGCCGCGGGAGACGCAGATCGGACCCGGCTGCGCGCCCGCGCTCTGCGGGCCGACGCAGAGCATGCCGCTGTCGTCGATCCAGGCGATGCTCCCGCCGCCGGCGCCGATCGAGGCGATCTCGATCACGGGCACCAGGAGCGGAGTTCCGCCGAGCTCGACCTGGGAGTCGAAGGTCGGGCTGCCGTCCACGATCAGCGCTGCGTCGAGGCTCGTGCCGCCCATGTCGATCGCGATCAGGTTGCGCTCGCCGAGCGACTGCCCCAGCGCCACGGCGCCCATCACGCCGCTGGCCGGCCCCGAGGTCAGCGCCTGAACGGCGTGGCGCTTCGTCTCGCCGCCGCTCATGACGCCGCCGTCGCAGCGGGTCACGAAGAACGTGCCGTTGAAGCCCTCAGCGTCGAGGTGCTCCTCGAGCCGTGACACGTACTGCACCATCCGCGGCTTGACGGATGCGTCGACGACCGTCGTCGCCGTTCGCTCGTACTCGTAGTACTCGCGCGTCACCTCGTGGGACAGCGTGTAGCCCAGATCCGGGTACTCGGCCTCGAGGATCTCCCCGACACGACGCTCGTGATCAGGCCACGCGTATGCGTGGATGAAGCAGACGGCGATCGCCTCCACCCCATCGGCGACAAGCGCGTCGATCGCGGCGCGAACGCCGTCCTCGTCGAGCGGACGCAGCACGACGCCGTCGGTGCGCATGCGCTCGTCGACCTCGCGCCGCAGGTAGCCGCGCGACGAGCGGCGCCGGCTGATCCCAGTGGAGCTGGTACATCGGCCACTGCACACGCCGCGAGCTCGAGCGCGTCGCGATGGCCGCGGGTCGTGATCACGCCGACGCGCGCGCCCTTGCCTTCGAGCAGCGTGTTCAGCCCGTAGGTCGTCCCGTGAAAGAAGCGCCGCACCTGAGGGAGCACGATGCCGGCCTTCTTGATGACCGCCTCGATCCCCATCGAAGGGTCACCGGGCGTCGTGAAGACCTTGGCGCGCCGAATCTCGCCGGTCACGTTGTCGCGAACGACGAGGTCGGTGAACGTGCCGCCGACATCGATCGCGAAATCGTCCTGGTGCGAAATCTCTGAGCTGCTCACGCCGTATCCCTCGTCGTTGTTGTCCTCGTGCCGGCTCCTGCCAGCACCTCGAGCGCGCGGGCGAGGACACTGGCCCCCAGCTCGCAGTGGGCTTGGTCCGTGTGCTCGTCCGGGGAGTGGCTGATGCCGTCGCGGCTCGGGACGAAGAGCATCCCCGATGGAACGTGACGGGCGAGCAGCGCCGCGTCATGGCCTGCGCCGCTCGGCATGCGGCGGGACTGCGCTCCCTCGGCCCGCGCCGCCGCTTCCAGGGTCCCCTGGATCGCCGGATCCATCGCGGCCGGGGCAAAGTGGGCCAGTTCGTCGATGTGCAGCTCGAGGTTCTCGTCGCCAGCGACCTCGGCGAGCAGCGCCCGAAGGCGCCCCGGCGCCTGTTCGAGCGTCGCGGCATCGACCGATCGCGCATCGATCGTGAAGGTGACCTCGCCGGGGATCACGTTGATGCCACCGGGCTTTGCGTCGATCGTTCCGACCGTGAGCATGAGGTCCTCGCTGCCGCGCGACAGATCTCGCAGCGCGACGATCGCGCGCGCGGCACCGGTGAGCGCGTCGCGCCGATCGTCCATCGGCGTCGTGCCGGCGTGATCCGCGCGACCGGTGAGCCGCACCCGGAGCACCCGTCCACCCACGATCGCCGTGACGATCCCAAGGTCGATGCCACTCGTCTCCAGGACACGGCCCTGCTCGATGTGCAGCTCGAGGTAGGCACCGATCTGATCGATCTTCGTCGCGTCCGCGAGGCGCTCGAAGTCGAAGCCCGCCTCGGTCATCGCCTCCGGGATGCCGCGCGAACGCCACTCCTCGGGATCGAAGTCCCCGGTGAACACACGACTCCCGAAAAGGGGTGTCGAGAAGCGCGCCCCCTCCTCGTCGTTGAAGGCAACGATCGTGATCGGCCGCTCGGGCTCGAACCCTCGCGCCTTGAGCAGCTCGACTGCGTGGAACGCTGCCACCACTCCGAGAATCCCGTCGAACCTGCCCGCCTCGGGCACCGAGTCCAGGTGTGATCCGACCAGGATCGGCTTCCCGGCTCCGGCAGTCCAGGCGCCGAACGCGTTGCCGGCGGCATCGAGCTCAAAGGCGAGCCCGAGCTGCTCGCAGCGAGCGGCGAACCACTCGTTGGCGGCGGCGAACTC
Organism: uncultured Actinomycetes bacterium; assembly: GCA_963821685.1. Taxonomy (GTDB): domain Bacteria; phylum Actinomycetota; class Thermoleophilia; order Solirubrobacterales; family Solirubrobacteraceae; genus F1-60-MAGs163. The sequence continues at coordinate 112,121 of CAWGEW010000013.1, forward strand.
GGGAGTCCAGGCGAAGCGGCTGACCCCTACCTCGCCGACGCTGAGGGTTGCCAGGTGCTCGAGATCTGTGGCGACGGAGGAGCTCATGGCTCAGGCGACCGCAGTCGCCTCAATCTCGATCAGAAGATCCGGATCGTGGAGGTGGGAGATGGCAAGCAATGTGCTGGCGGGCGCTCCGGCGTCGGCGAGTCGCTCGGCCGCGACCGCGACGCCCTCGGCGAAGAACTGGTCGACGCTGAGCACGAAGTAGTTGATGCGAACCACGTTCGCCAACGTCATCCCCGCCTGCTCGAGCACCGTCTCGAGGTTGTCGAGCGCCTGCCCGCACTGCGCTGCCATGTCGTCGACGTACAGCGTCACGCCGTCCGGGCTGGTCGAGGTCTGTCCGGCGCAGTACAGGACGCGCTCGCCGCCCGTGACCTCGATCGCCTGGGAGAACCCAAACTGGTCCTGCCATGTCCAAGGATTCACCTTGCGCCGTTCCATCAGACCCTCCCTTCGGTGGCTCGAAGCCGTTTGAACGTGCGGCCAGGGCCGCTGAGCGGCTCCTCGTAGCCGGCCAGCTGCAGGCAATGCCAGGCGAGCGCCTGTGTGCTGGTCAGTACGGGCAGGCCGGTTTCGGCTTCGATCGCCTCGATCACCGGGGACACGCGCAGCGCCGTGCAGGAGACGAAGATCGCCTCCACCCCGTCGACGCGGCCGAGCTCGCAGGCCGCCGCCCGGACGGCCTCGACCGGGACTCGCACGAAGTCCGGGTCGCCGGTCCCGTGGAAGCTCCCGCAGGCGACGACCTCAAAGCCACGCTCCGCCAGGTCAGCCGAGATCATCCGATTCACGTCAGCCGGGTACGGCGTGAGAACGGCGAGGCGCGTCGCGCCCATGGCTCGAAGCGCCGCAGTCACCGCGGTGATCGGTGTCGTGGACTTCGCGTCGGGCCGGGCCTCGGCGAGCAGGCCGAGAACGGTCTCTTCGCCGATCGTGATCGTGCCGCCCGTCGTGCCGAACGCCAGCACGTCGAGGTGATCGTCGGGGAGGATCGATGCGGCGACGCCGACGATGTCCTTCGCCAGCGCCTTGCCGCTGGCGGCCGACAGCTGCGGCGGGAGCGGGATGCGGTTGACGTGGAGACCGACCCCGTCGGTCGGCAGGAACGCACGCATCTCGTCGGCGATCCAGATGTCGTTGGCCATCACGATCAGTCCGATCGAGGCAATCGGCGTCGGGCGCGTCTCCAGCTCCGCGTCGAAGTGGACCCAGCCGTCCACGGTCAGCTCTCCCACGGGATCACCGGAAGCTCGGGTGGGGACGGCCGGGTGAGCAGGCGGGCGCCGTCGTCGGTCACCAGGACGTCCTCCTCGTGGACCAGCACGCGGCCGTCGACGACGAGGAACGGTTCGACCGTCAGGATCATGCCGGGGCGCAGAACGGTGTGGTCGAAGGGCGCATTCGAGGGCGGCTCGGTGAGGAGCTTCCCGAGACCGTGGCCGAGCCGGCCGACCTCGGGCCGTGCGAAGCCCGCGTCGGCGATCACGCCGGCCTGCGCGGCGAAGACGTCTGCCGCCGTGTTGCCCGGCCGCACCGCGGCGATCCCGGCTTGCGTCGCCCGCCAGATGAGGTCGAACCGCCGGCGCAGCTCGTCTGATGCATGCCCGATCGCGAAGTTGCGGTTGAAGTCACAGGAATAGCCGTTGACGATCGCACCGACGTCCATGAACAGGACATCGCCGGCCGAGAGACGGCGGCGCGTGGCAGGGGACGTGAACCTGTCGTAGCCGTCCGGCCCTGACGCGACGGCGCAGAACGGCAGGCGGTCGGCGCCCGCCGCGTGAACGAGAACCTTGAATGCACGCGCAGCATCAATCTCGCAGTCGCCGGGAGCGATCATGTTCGGGAGCTCATCGAACGCGTCGCAGGCGGCCGTGCATGCCAGCTCCACCTGCTCGACCTCCGCCTCGGACTTGATCATCCGCAGGTCTCGGCAGATCCATGAGCAGTCGCAGACGTCGATCGGGGCGATCCTCTGCTCGAGCAGGCGGAAGTCGGCGACGGGCATCCCGATCCTCGACTCCGGGCCGAGCTCGAGACCGATCCGGCCGAACCGGTTCGGAAGATCTGCGAGGACCGCGCGCAGTTCGCTCACACCTTCGTCGTCGGGCCGCGGCGACTCCCAGGTCACAAGCTCCTCGATCCAGGAGCTCTGAACCCACTCGCCCCGGAGTCCGCTCGGGATGACAGCCACAGCAACGCCTTCTCGCGGGAGGACGACGAACAGCGGCCTTGTCGGCGTCTCGAACCCTTCGGTGGCGAAGCCCGAGAAATACTCGACGTTCACCCGGCTGCTCAACACGATCGCGTCGAGCCGTCCCTGCTCCATGAGCTCTTGCGCTCGCGCGAATCGCTCGATGTGCTCCGCGACGGCGAAGGTGCTGTTCTGGGGCTGCTGAACCTGCATTGCGGCAGTGTCGCCAGCGGCCCGGAGCCCGTCGAGTGTGATCGGTCTGAATTGCTCGACGGCGGTTTCGTAATTCTTACGAGCCTGCGCTGGGGTGCTGTATGACCGGTTCGAGCGTGTGACTCGCGGGTGAAGCGGCAGCGGTGATCCAACCGAACGCGACGACGACGAGGCAGGCGAGCGCGACGAACGGGGTCGCGCCTGAAACCGCGTCGCTCAGTACCGCACTCGCTGGGGCCCCCACCATCTCGCCGATCGAGAACGTGACGATCAGGATTGACGCGGTGACCTCGGAGCGGACCCCCGTCTGCTCAGCAACCGCCGGCAGGAGCGCGGACAGCGGAACGAGCCAGAGTGTCATCGTGACGCCGAACGCCAGGACGGTGAGAACCGCAACCGTGGCAGGCGAACTCGCGAGCCCGAGCGCGATCAGCGTCGGCGCCGTCAACACAAGGCCCCGGCGGATCCATGGGAGACGGCCCTGGCGGTCGCTCGCCGAGCCGACGAGTGGCGACAGCGTGGCCGCGATGACGGCGCCGACCAGGAAGGTCGCTCCGATTGCAGACGCAGCAAAACCGCCTGCATCGAGGGTGAGCGGCACGACGGCGAACAGCCCGCCCATGATCGCCCCAGGCAGCACACAGATCAGCGTCACGCCGACGAACAGGTGGCTGGACAGCGCCCGACGCCACTGGGTCGCCGGCCTGACCTGTGTCGGCGGGGACGGGAGACGGCTTACCCACAGTGCGATCGCGACGCACATGGCGGCCACGGCGGCGAACACTCCGCTCGGGCTCGTCGCAGTGGCCACCGTGCCGAACACAGGACCGAAGATGCTGCCGAAGACCGCAGCGCCCATCGCGGTTCCGATCGCCCGCCCTCGCCGAACTCCCGGCACAGCGTTCAGCAGCCACACCAGGAGTCCCGACCACACGACTCCGGCTGCGATGCCCTGGCTGAAGCGGAAGACGTCCAGCACGACGATGTGTTTCGCCAGCCCAAAGCCCAAGACGAAGGCAGCCAGCATCAGCAGGCCCATCAAGACGGTCCGTCGCGGTCCGACACGCCTCGCGGCCATGCTCCCGGCGAGCGCCCCAATCACGGCGCCAGCCGCGTACACGCCGGTGAGCACGCCCACGGCGGACGTCGAGAGGTCGAACTTTTCGCGGTAGTGCGGTAGGAGCGGGGCGACGGTCGAATAGAGCGACGCCTCGATCACGATCGCCGCGGCGGCGCGCCGGATCAGCCGCCGCTCGGTCGCGACCGGGTCGGGGGTTGACCCGGCCGCCGCGACGCGCTGAGACCAGACGGCGGTTCTCGGTCGCAGGGTCGCTCCGGGCCTTCGAGAACGCGAGACGGGCGCCGTGTCCGGCTACCAGCCGCCCTCGGCCCGGCGGTCGTACTTCAGCTCGCTGTCTCCGAGCTCGAAGACGAGCAGCTTCTTCTCGGTGAACGTGTCGAGGAACCACTGCGAGAGCTCACGTCCGACACCGCTGCGACCCGCGCCGCCGAACGGCGCGAGCTGGTCCCAGTAGTTGCTCGTCTCGTTGATGTTGACCGAGCCGTGCGGCAGCGCCTCTCCGACACGCCAGGCGGTCGCCAGGTCGCGCGTCCACAGCGATGCGATCAGACCCAGCGAGCTCTGGTTGGCGATGTCGACCGCCTCCTGCGCTGAGCCGATCTTCAGGATCGGCGCGACCGGCCCGAACGTCTCCTCGCGCATGATGCGCATGTCGGTCGTCACGCCGGTCAGGATCGTCGCCGGGTAGTAGAGGTTCTCCTCCGGCCCGAACTGCTCGATCGCGGCCCCGGACGCGCGCGCGTCCTCGACGTGCTCGCGCACGCGCGCGAGCGTCGCGTCGTTGCAGAGCGGCCCCATCTCCGTGTCCTCAGCGGCCGGGTCCCCGATGACCAGCTCGGCCACGCGCGCGCGGAACTTCGTCAGGAACTCGTCGTAGACCGCCTCGTGCACGAGCAGGCGTTCTGCGGAGGTGCACACCTGGCCGGTGTAGTAGAAGCAGCCGTTCATGGCGCCCTCGACCGCGGCGTCAACGTCGGCGTCGGCGAGAACGATGAACGGGCCGTCGCCGCCGAGCTCGAGGAGCTGCGGCTTGAGCGGCGCGCTGGAGGCGATCCGCTCGCCGGTGGCGGTGGAGCCGGTGAAGAAGATGCCGTCGATCCCGTCGTGCTCGACGATCGCCGCGCCGACGTCACCGAACCCGTGGATGACGTTGAGGACACCCGCGGGAATCCCGGCCTCCTCGACGGCTTCCGCGATCATCATGCAGCACGCCGGCGAGTACTCCGACGGCTTCCAGACCGCGGCATTGCCGGCGGCGATGATGTGCGCGAGCGCGATCGACGAGATGTCGGTCGGGAAGTTGTAGGGCGTGATGACGCCGACGACGCCGAGCGGCCGGTGCGTCAGCACGAGCCGCTTGTTGTTCGTCTGCTCCTGCGTCGAGGGCAGCGAGAGACCGCGGTGACGAAGCACCTCTTCGCCGGCCTTCTGCCAGCTCGGCGCCGCGTACTCGTAGACCTCTTCGCGCGCAGTCGATGATCGTCTTGCCGATCTCGGACGTGATCGTCTGGGCGATCGCCTCCGCCCGCTCGAGCACGATCGCGTGGACCCTGCGCAGGAGCTTGACGCGCTCGATCAGCGGCGTCGCGGCCCAGGCGGGCTGCGCGGCGCGGGCGGCGGCGACTGCGCGCTCGACGTCAGCGGCGTCGCAGCGAGCGACGACGACCGACGACCTCCCGCGAATGCGGCGAGCGGACTTCGAAGGTTCCGGCGCCGCCGTCGACGTGCTCGCCTCCGATCAACGCACGGATGGAGTTCGTTGTCGTGGTTGTCATGTCGCCTCGTCCTCTCGTTTCAGTGTTCAAAGAAGTGGGACTCATCGGAACGCGTCGATGCCGGTGAGGGCATGGCCGACGACCAGCGCGTGAATGTCGGCGGTGCCCTCGTAGGTGACGACCGACTCAAGGTTGTTCATGTGCCGGATGACCGGGTACTCCAGTGTGACCCCATTGGCGCCCAGCACCTGCCTGGCCGTCCGGGCGACGTCGAGCGCGGCGTTGACGTTGCCGAGCTTGCCCATGCTGACCTGCTCGGGCCGCAACTGGCCGGCGTCCTTCAGGCGGCCGAGCTGCAGCGCGACCAGCGTCGCGCGGTTGACCTCGAGCGCCATCGTGGCGAGCTTCTGCTGCACAAGCTGGAACGACGCGATCGGCTTGCCGAACTGGATGCGCGAAGTGGAGTACTCGAGCGCGGCTTCGAAGCACGCGCGAGCAGCGCCGGCAGCGCCCCAGACGATGCCGTAGCGCGCCTCGTTGAGACAGGACAGCGGGCCGCGCAACGAGGTCGCCTCGGGGAGCAGTGCGCCTGCGGGGAGCCGGACATCGTCGAGCAGCAGCTCCGAGGTGATCGATGCGCGCAGCGAGAGCTTGCGTTCGATCTTCTGCGTGGTGAACCCCGGCGTATCGCGCGGAACGAGGAACCCACGGACGCCCTCGTCGGTCATCGCCCAGACGACGGCAACGTCGGCGACGGAGCCGTTGGTGATCCACATCTTCTGGCCGTGGAGGACCCAGTCGGTTCCGTCACGGCGGGCGCGCGTGCGCATGGCTCCGGGGTCCGAGCCGGAGTCGGGCTCGGTCAGGCCGAAGCATCCGATCAGGTCGCCGGCGGCCATGCCCGGGAGCCACTGCTGCTTCTGTTCCTCCGAGCCCCAGCGGTGGATCGCGTACATCGCCAGCGAGCCCTGGACGGACACGAGGCTGCGTACGCCGCTGTCGCCGGCTTCGAGCTCCATGCAGGCGATGCCGTACGCGGTCGCGCTGGCGCCTGCACAGCCGTAGCCCTCCAGGTGCATGCCCAGCAGTCCGAGCTTCCCGATCTCGGGAGCGAGCTCCGGAGGGAGATACGCCGACTCGAACCAGTCGCCCACATACGGGATGACGCGGTCATTCACGAAGGCACGGACGGTGTCGCGGATCATCCGCTCCTCGTCGGTGAGCAGGGCGTCCAGGGCGAGGAAGTCGCGTGGTGAGAGGGGGATGGGAGACGTTGCGGTTGACATGTTTGACCTTGCGTTTGGATGTTCGGTGGCGGCAGACCTCACCCGCTGCGGACGGCGTCCTTGCGGGCCCACACGTCGACACCAACGGCGATCAGGATGATCAGGCCCTGGACGACCGACTGGTAGAAGGGATCGATGTCGAGCAGGTTGAAGCCGTTGTTGATCAGCGCGAGGAGCATCACTCCGAGCACCGAGCGCCAGATCGCCCCCTCACCGCCGGCGATGCTCGTGCCACCGATCACGATCGCCGCGACCGATGCGAGCTCGATGCCGATGCCTGCCCGCGCTGATCCGGTCGCGTCCTGGGAGGCCGCCAAGACTCCGGCGAGGCCGGCGCAGACACCACTGATCGCGAACGTCATCGCGAACACGCGGTCGACGGGAATGCCTGAGAGACGCGCGGCCTCCGAGTTTCCACCCACTGCGTAGACATGGCGGCCGTACGCCGTCTTGGCCAAGAGGAAGCCCAGGCCGACTGCCACGAACGCAAAGATCCAGATCGTGAACTTGACGTCGAAGAACTTGTAGGTGCCGGGAACAGCGAATGACGTGGCCGCGACGTTCACCAGGAACCCTCCGGTGATGAGTGTCGCCACGCCGCGGTAGACGTACGAAGTCGCGAGTGTCGCGATGAAGGTGTTGATCCTCATCTTGGTGACGATGAAGCCGTTGATCATGCCGAGAATCAAGCCGACGATCACGCCGGCGATCAGTCCGAGCGTCGGATTGACGTGGACGGCGACCTCCGCTGCGACAACGGCGGCGAACGCGAAAATGGCGCCTGCCGACAGGTCGAAGCCGCCGGCGATGATGACGAGCGTGCCGCCGCAGGCGACGATCCCGATCGTCGCGTTCTGCTCGAGCAGGTTCAACATGTTGGTCGTCGTGAGGAATGCCGGCGACGAGATGCTCAGCGCGACGAAGATGAGCAGGAACGTGGTCACGATCCCGTAGTCGCGCACGCGCCCCAGCTGCCAGCGGGACCGCCGCTCCGTCGTTTCCGTCACCTCCGGCGTGGGCTCGGCGACGACCGGCGCTTCGGACTTGGGTGTCTCGATCATCAACCCACCTCGGTGGTCGTGGCTGTTCCGAATGCTGCGTGCATCACGCGGTCCTCCGTTGCCTCAGACGCGGGGAACTCGCTCACGATCCGCCCTTGGCGCATCACGAGCACTCGATGGGCAAGGCCGAGGATCTCCTCGAGCTCCGAAGAGACGATGAGGACGGCCAAGCCTTCCGAAGCGAGACCGGCGAGCAGCTCGTAGATGGCGAATTTCGCTCCGACGTCGACCCCGCGGGTCGGCTCGTCGACGATGAGGACCTTCGGGCGGCGAATCAGCCATTTCCCGAACAGGACCTTCTGCTGGTTGCCTCCGGAGAGCGTGCGGACGATCTGCCCTGGATTCGCGGGGCGGATGTCGAGTTCGCGGATCGCCTGTTCAGCTCCGGCGCGCTCGCGCGATCGGCTGAGGACGCCGTTCCGGGTGATCCGGGAGAGGTCGACGAGCGTGAGGTTCACGCCGACGGTGTTGCCCATCAGCAGGCCCTGGTCTTTCCGGCTCTCGGGCAGCAGCGCGATGCCGGCCTCGACGGCGTCCATCGGCGAGCGGATCTTGACGTGCTCGCCGTCGATCTCGACCAGTCCCGAGTCGGCCCGGTCGGCCCCGAAGATGGCCCGCACGACTTCGGTTCGCCCGGCGCCGACAAGTCCCGCCAGACCGACGATCTCGCCCGCCCGAACCTCGAGCGAGATGTCCTCGAATGCACCGGCGCGCGTGAGGCCTTGGGCGGAGAGCACCACCGGCGCGTCCGCTGGGACGGGCGGGATCGGAGGGAAGCTGCTCTCCAGGGACCGGCCGAGCATCGCGCTGACCAGCTCGCCGGCAGTCGCCTCGTGTTCGTCAATCGTCATCACGAGCTTGCCGTTGCGCAGCACGGTGACCTCGTCGGCGATCGCCTTCACCTCTTCAAGCCTGTGCGACACGAAGATGATCGTCGTCCCGCGAGCCTGGAGGGTTCGGACCGCTTCCAGGAGGTGCCCGACCTCATCGGCGCCGAGTGCCGCGGTGGGCTCGTCCATCACGATCAGACGCGCGTTGCGAGCGACTGCGCGCATGATCTCGACCTTCTGCTGCGCACCCGTCCGCAGCGTCCCGACGATCACTTCCGGCTTCAGGTTGAAGACCAGCGCGTCGTTCAGCTCGGCGAACCGCCTGCGCATCTCCGCGCTGTCGGGGAGGCCGCGACGTCGCGGCTCGACACCGAGAAACACATTTTCGACCGCGCTCCTGGCAGGTACGAGGGCGATCTCCTGCTGGATGGCGGCGATCCCCTGACGGAGGGCATCGGCCGGTGACTGATAGACGACGGGTGCCCCGTCGACCAGGAGCGTTCCGGAGTCGGGCTGGATGACGCCGGCGATGATCTTGCCGAGCGTGGACTTTCCAGCGCCGTTCTCGCCGATCAGCGCGTGGACTGAGCCACGGCTGATCGCGAGATCGACGGCGTCGAGCGCCGTGGCACCGGCATATCGCTTGCCGATGCCACGAACGCTGACGATCGTGTCGGTTAGTTGGTCCATTCCGGCTTGAACGGGGCTGTCGTCTGCTCAGTGAACGTGTTGCCAGCCGTGCTGAGGAGACGCACGTTGACGTCCGTCTTGGCCGGGTTCTTGCCGCGGACGGCGTTGATCGCCATCTCAGCCGCAAGGCGGCCTTCGGTGATCGGCAGGTAGACCGTGGTCCCGAACCAGCGCCCAGCCTTGACGGCGTTGACGCCGTCAGGCGACGCGCCGTCACCGATGAGCGTGATCTTTGAGGTCCGCCCTGCAGACTTGACGGCGTCTTCCACTCCGAGGGTCATCTGATCGGCCGACGTCGCGAACACGTCGATCTCAGAGTTGGCCTGGAGGATGTTCTGAGCGGCCTTCCGTGCGTCGCTCTCGGTGAAGTTGCCCTCCTGCGTGCCGACGAGCTCGACCTTCTGGTCGGTGTTCGCCGCGATCGCCTTCTTGAATTGCTTCAGCTTGGCCTGCTCAAACGGGATCGCATTGACACCGGTCAGGTAGGCGACCTTGCACGGATCGGCGGTGGGATGCTTGGCCTTACAGGCCTGGTTGACGGCCACCCCGAGATCACGTCCGTCGTAGGGCTCGTTGTGCCAGACGGTTCCGACCACGCCGGGGACCTGTGGCGTGCCCTGATAGAGGTCGGGGCCGATCGGCGAGTACGCCGCCACGACCTTGATGCCCTTGGCGACCGCCTGCTTGACGGGCGGGACAACAGAGGCTCCGTCGTTCGGGTAGATCACGTACGCGTTGTACTTGCCCGACGCGTTGGCGTCCTGAATCTGCGCGGCCTGCTTGGCGGGATCGAACGCGCCATCAAATGACTTGACGGTCGTGTTGCCGGCGGTCTTCGCTGCTTGGTTGATGCCGATCATGGCGAGCTTCAGGTAGACGTTGTCGGCCGAGCTGAGGAAGACGGCCATCTTGACCTCTTTGTTCGGGTCCACCTTCGTCGTGCTGGTGCCGCTGCCTGATGCCGTGTCGTTGCTGACGGCTCCGCAGCCTGTCGCTGCGAGCCCGCTGACGGCAACGAGCGCCACTGCCAGCGCCGCCGTTCGAAGCCTCAGCTTCGAGCCCAATTTCCCCATGTCCCGCACTCCCTCTCTCGTTTGTGGTGCTCTCCGGGCGGACGCCGTTCGCTCGTTCGAACTGGCTGGTGTACAGCCAAGCTGAACGCTGGTCTCTGGCTGCTGAACCCGCATCGCGGCAGTGTCGCCATGGGGCCTGTGATCCGTCGAGTGTGATCGGTCCGAATTGCTCGAGGGCGTTTCGTAATTCTTACGAGCGGGCGCAGCGGTACTGCGCGGCCAGCTTCGAGCGAGCCACGTTCCACGCGGCGAGGGAGGCGCCGTTCAGCGCGTCAGCGACACCCTGAGCGCGAGTTGGGCGGATGGCCGAGCCCGCCTCAAACGCCGGCCGGGAAAGCGTGCGAATGCACGTGACCCGGTCGGCAGGTCGCCTCAGGCGCCGCCGAGCCCGCCCCCACGCCGTTGAGTGGGCGTCGCGGTGGATGCCTGAGGTCAAACGCCGGCCGGGAAAGCGTGCGAATGCACGTGACCCGGTCGGCGGGTGGCCTCAGGCGCCAGCGGCGGCGTCTGCTCAACCGCAGCCGGTGTTGTTGCCGCATGACGTGCACGTGTAGCACGCACCCGTCCGCTGCATCATGCCGCCGCACTGACCGCACGCCGGGCCCGAGATCCAGGCCGCGTCATGCGAGCCGGGACGACCGGCGGCGTGTCGGTCAGCGCCGACGCTGCGGGCGCAGACTCGGTCGCGGCCTGAGCGGTCGGCGCACTCGCGCCACCGTTCCCGCCGTTCCCCGAGTGGCCGTTGCCGCCGTTCCCGCCATTCGTCGGCGTCGCCGTATCCGACCCGACCGACAGCGCGACGTCCTGCGCCTGCTTCCGGGCGCGGACCTCGGCGGTCATGATTCCGAGGTCCTCCTGGGTGTCGACGTCGAGGAAGCGCGAGGCGAGCCAGCGCATGATGTAGTCGGGCATCGACTTGGCGAACGGGATCTCCGGGTTCTGCGTGATCCCTTCCGGCTCGAAGCGCATGTAGGCGAACTTCTGCACGAGCGTCTCGAGCGGCACGCCGTACTGCAGCGCGATGGAGATCGACGTCGCGAACGAGTTCATCATGCCGCGGAGGGTCGAGCCCTCCTTGCCGATGTCGGTGAGGAAGATCTCGCCGACCGTCCCGTCCTCGTACATGCCGGCGGTGATGTAGCCCTCGTGGCCGCCGATCGAGAACTTGTGCGTGAGCGACTGGCGCTCGCGCGGCATCCGCTGGCGCTTGGGGCCGGACTCGCGCGCGGCCTTGATGCGCGGCGTCGCGGACGAGCTCGTCGACCTGCTCCTGCGTGTACATGCCCTCGGCCTGCGCGATGTCGCCCTTGCCCTCCTGCGCGTCGGTGCGCAGCGCCTGCGCGGTCTTCGAGCCGTCGCGGTAGATCGCGAGCGCCTTGACGCCGAGGCGCCAGGCCTCGATGTAGGCGTCGTCGATGTCCTCGACGGTCGAGTCCTGCGGCATGTTGACCGTCTTGGAGATCGCGCCGGAGAGGAACGGCTGGACCGCGCCCATCATCTTGATGTGGCCCGTCCGGGCTGATCGCGCGCTCGCCGACGGCGACGTCGAACACCGAGCAGGTGCTCGTCCTTGAGGCCGGGCGCACCGACGATCGTGCTGTGCTCGTTGATGTAGGCCTCGATCTGCTCGACCTGCTTCGTCGGCGTAGCCGAGCGTCTGCAGCGCGAGCGGCACGGTGCGGTTGACGATCGTCATCTGACCGCCGCCGACGAGCTCCTTGAACTTGACGAGCGAGAAGTCCGGCTCGATGCCGGTCGTGTCGCAGTCCATCAGGAACGAGATCGTCCCGGTCGGCGCGAGCACCGTCGCCTGCGCGTTGCGGTAGCCGTAGGCGCTCGCCGAGCTGCGACGGCGTCGTCCCATGAGCGGCGCGCGGCCTCGAGCAGCGGCTCGTCGACGACCGTCGAGTCCGGGATCGCGTAGGTCGCGTCGCGGTGCATCCGCATCACGTTGTTGTGCGCCTCGCGGTTGTCCTCGTAGTGCTCGTACGGGCCGATCGCCGCGGCGATCTTCGCCGACTGCGCGTACGCGCGGCCGGTCATCAGCGCGGTGATCGCCGCCGCGGTGCCGCGGCCGGGGTCGGAGTCGTACGGCGACGCCGTTGGCCATCAGGAAGGCGCCGAGGTTCGCGTAGCCGAGGCCGAGCTGGCGGAACGCGCGGGCGTTGACGCCGATCTCCTCGGTCGGGTAGCTCGACGGGCCGACGACGATCTCCTGCGCGAGCAGCACGATGTCGATCGCGTGCTCGAACGGCCGGCACGTCGAAGGTGCCGTCCGGGCGGCGGAACTTCATCAGGTTCAGCGACGCGAGGTTGCAGGCCGAGTCGTCGACGTGCATGTACTCGGAGCACGGGTTCGACGCGTTGATGCGGCCCGAGTTCGGCGACGTGTGCCACTGGTTGATCGTCGTGTCGTACTGGACGCCCGGGTCGGCGCAGCGCCATGCGGCCTCGGCGATCTCGCGCATCAGCTCGCGCGCGGGGATCGGGTCGCCGACCGGCTCGCCGGTCGCGCGGGAGGTCGTGCGCCACTCGTCGTCGTTCTCGACGGCCTGCATGAACTCGTCGGTGACGCGGACCGAGTTGTTGGCGTTCTGGTACTGGATCGACTTGAAGCCGTCGCCGTCGATCGACATGTCGAAGCCGGCGTCACGCAGCGCGGCGGCCTTGTCCTCTTCCTTGGCCTTGCACCAGATGAACTCGCGGATGTCCGGGTGGTCGATGTCGAGCACGACCATCTTCGCCGCGCGGCGCGTCTTGCCGCCGGACTTGATCGTGCCGGCCCAGGAGTCGGCGCCGCGCATGAACGAGACCGGGCCGGAGGCGGTGCCGCCCTTGCTCAGCGGCTCCATCGAGCCGCGGATGTTCGAGAGGTTGATGCCCGAGCCGGAGCCGCCGCGGAAGATCCGGCCCTCCTTGGTGTTCCAGTCGAGGATCGAGTCCATCGTGTCCTCGACGGAGAGGATGAAGCAGGCGAGCACTGCGGCTGCTCCTCGAACCCGACGTTGAACCAGACCGGGCGAGTTGAACGCCGCCATCTGGTGGAGCAGGATGTAGGTGAGCTCGGCCTCGAAGGCGTCGCCGTCCTCGCTCGTGGCGAAGTAGCCGCGCTCGCGGCCCCAGTCGGCGATCGTGCCGGAGACGCGGCCGATCATCTGCTTGACCGAGCGCTCACGCGCGGGCGAGTCGATCTGGCCGCGGAAGTACTTCTGCGCGACGATGTTGGTCGAGTTCTGCGACCACGTCTTCGGGAACTCGACGCCGCGCTGCTCGAAGGCGACCTTGTCGCCGTGACCGATGCGCGCGTCGCGCAGCTCCCATTCGACGGTGTCGAACGGATGCACACCCGGGACTGGTGAAGCGTCTGGCGATCGACATCGAGCGGCCCTGCGCCACGTCTCTGACAAGGGTCACCTGGGTGCTCTGCGGGGTGTGGTCCATCTGCCTCTGCTCCTTCTCTCCTACCGTCGAATTGACGGTCGTTGCGGTCTCTTGGGGTGCCTTTTGGGGGTAACAGAGGCACCCTCCCACCGGTGCCGGACGGACACGTCCATCCGGCGTCTGTGGCGAGTCGCTCGAGCGGCGTCGAGATCGTCCCTACATTGTAGTGCCGAGGCGGCGGAATCAGGGGACTGCGGGCGACGTTTTCACGCCATTTAGCGAGTCCGTTGCGGCCAGCACATCGCCGCGCTCGGCGAAGTCGACGGCGAGCAGTTGACGACGCGCGTCGCGCGCCCGCTCGCACTCGTGCGCGCGCTCAGGAGGAACGGCAGCTTGTTCACGACGTCGGCGTCGCGCGGCCGCGGCGGGTAGGACTCGACCCAGTGGTTCATCAGGAAGAGCGGCTTGCCGCGTGCCGCCGCGATTGGGCCGGCACGAGGTCGGCGAGCGCAGCAGCCCGACGCTCGTGAACGCGAACGGCGTCTCCTGCGTGATCGCGTAGGCCTGCCGGTACCAGCCGGTCGGCTCGCCCTTCGCCTCGGCCATCACCCAGAGGCGCTTGCCGCTGTCGATCATCTGCTCGAGCGTCGGGAACGGCTGGCCGTCGCCGACCGGTACGTCGTTCGCGTACGCGGCCAGGCCGCTGTCCTCGAACGCCTGCTTGATCGCCGCGGTCGGCGCGGCGTCCTCGATGATGAACATCAGGACCTCGCGCGGATTGCGGTCCATCCAGTCCTTGATCTTGCGAAACGCGGGGACCGCCTCGAGCGCGCCGAGCTCGCAGACGACGTGGCAGAGGTAGAGCTGCTTCTTCCCGCTGACCGGGCCGAACGCGACCGAGCCGGCGAGGCGCTGAGCGGCGCGCCAGCCCGCGACGCGCCGATCTTCGCCTCGACCGCCTCGACGGCCTTCGGCGCGAGGTCGGTGCGGACCGTGCCGTTGTCGTTGCGCTGGCCGAGGTAGGCGTCGAGCTGCATCCCGCGGATCCCCGAGTCGAGCTGGTTCTGCATGTCGACGCCCTGGTTGGGGTTGATGAACAGCGCCTGCGCGGAGCCCATCGCGTTGTGCGTCGTCGCGAGCGTGACCTCGTTCAGCGGCCTGGTCGCAGAGCTCGGTGAAGCCGTTGCAGCCCGGGTTCGTGTTGACGACCGGCTGCACGGCCGGAGCGCCCGTCGAGCACGAGCCCGATGCCGAGCGCCCGCGATCGCCGATCAGCAGCAGCGCGCCGACGACGACCGGGAACAGGCGCCGGCGCAGCGCGCGGACGCTCGGCAGGTCCTCGACCGTCGGCTCGGGACCCATCAGCAGCCGCAGCAGCGTGACGGCGCCGGCGAAGATCATCCAGGCGCCGAAGATCGCGACGGCCAGGCGCACCGCGCCGAGCGGGTCGCCGATCACGCGCGATGCCGATCAGGATCAGGGCGACCGCGCCGACGACGAGCTTCCAGGTCGCGTCGGGCTCGCGCGTGATGCGCTCCCACAGCAGCTGCGGGCACGCGCGCCGGGTCGACCTCGCCCATGACCGACGCGGCCGACGCGGCGACGATCGCGCCGGCGAGCGCCGATCAGCCCGCACCAGAGCGGGAACCGTCCCATGAACGCGTCGAACACGCCGGCGACGACGTCGCGCTGCTCGCCGTCCTGCCCGGTCAGCAGCACCGCGCGCGTGACGAGGAACGCGGCGAAGTTCAGCGCGCCGACGAGGCAGCACGGCGATGCCGACGTTGAGCGCGACGCGGCGGCGGTCGCGGTACGAGAAGCAGCGCGACCGCGAACAGCGCGAGCGCGAGCAGCGGGAGCACGACGGCGAGCGAAGCGCACGTTGTCGGCGAGCGTCGATCAGGTGCACCGTCAGCGAGCGGTCGGAGAGCTGCAGCGCGATCTGTCCGCGGCTGGCTCGAGGTCGCGCGCCGGTCGACGGGCGCTGCGTCTTGAGGAACTCGAGCGCGATCACGCCGACGTTCGCGAGGTCGATGACGACGCTGCCCTTCGTCGCCGAGAAGACCGCGTTGTGCGTCTGGACCGCGGCCGCGCGCACGAGCGAGCGCGCCTGGCCGCGTGCGCAGCAGGCTGTCGGAGATGCCCGAGGATCAGCGGCGCGAGCGAGACCGCCTGCGGCTCGCGCGCGACGATCGCGCCCGTGAGGTCGCGCGAGAGCTCGTCGCGGACGGCCTCGTTCTTCAGCGTCGCGGCGGCGTTGTTCGAGAAGCCCTTGCGGCTGGAAGACGTTGCGGTCCAGGTAGGCGAGCGGCAGCGCGAGCGACAGCGCCAGGGCGCCGATCACGATGCAGGCGAGGGAGGCCCGTCGACGGCCCGTCTGGCTCATCGCGGCGCGACTCTACCCCCGCGATCGGGCGGGTAAAATCGTCTGCTTGTTCTGCTTTCCGAACCCCGTGAACGAGGTCTCCGCGCGGCTCGTCGCCGGCGGCGTGCTGCTGATGTGCCTCGCGACGATCGCGCTTCGATCGTGCCGTGGATGACGGCGGTGATCGCGTACGGCTTCGTCGCGCGCGTGCTGACCGGGCCGCGTTCAGCCCGCTCGGGCAGCTGGTGACGCGCGTGATCACGCCGCGGCTCGGTGTGCCGGAGCAGCTGGTCGCCGGGCCGCCGAAGCGCTTCGCGCAGGGCATCGGCGCGGTGCTGTCGGTGAGTGCGGCGGTGCTCGCGCTCGGGTTCGGCGAGGACAGCGCGGCGTACGTGCTGCTCGGCCTGATCGTGGTCGCGGCGACGCTCGAGTCGGTCTTCGGGTTCTGCGTCGGCTGCACGATCTTCGCGGGGCTGATGCGCGTCGGGTGTCATCCCCGAAGAGGTCTGCGAGCGCTGCAACGACATCTGGGCGCGCGCGCCGGAACCGGTGTGAGCGCGGGCGCGCGTCGCTAGTGTCCGTCGCCGTGCCTCGTGGTCAGTCGACGCCTGCTCGCCGCGCTTGTCGTGGTCGGCTCGTGAGTCTTGCGGTGTGCGCGCCCGTCGTCGCTCGCGCAGACGAGCTCGGGCGGCGCGACACCGGGACGGCGCCGACGCCGACCGCGGTCGAGCCGCAGGCCGGCGAGCCCGCCGCCCGCGCAGCCGGGCGACACGACGCCGACGGTCGAGACGCAGACGACCTCGACGACGACGTCCGTTCAGCCGGGGACCGGCGGCGGCGTCGTCATCGTCGACGGCAAGACCGTGACGGTCGGCGGCGCGCCGGGCGCGGCGGCCGCGGACAACGGCGGGGTGTCGTGGCTGACGATCGCCGGGATCGCGCTCGCCGCGCTGCTCCTGTTCGTGCATCGTCGTGCTCGTCCTCTGGCGCTGGCGCGGATGGGACCCGCGCTGGCTGCGCCGCTGGCGCCACGCGAGCGGCGAGGCCGGCTGGCGCCTGTCACTCGGCTGGGCCGAGTTCCGCGACTTCGTGCGGATCGGGCGGTAGGGCGGGGCTTGGGTTCTGGCGCCTGGCGGTCTGACCGCGGGCGCTGGGCGGGCGCTGTTGCCTGGCCGCAGACGCCGGCGAGCCTCGCGCCCGTCGTGATGCGGATAGTGCCCGCATAGCGGGCAACATGCGCATCGAGTCTCCGGGCCTGGCGTCATCGGGAGACGTGATGCGGATAGTGCCCGCATCGCGGGCAGATGCGCACGAGTCGGGCGTGGGCGCGATCGCCGGGGCCGGCCGATCGCGTGGCGGATCTCGCTCGATTACCGGAACAGATCCGCCACGCCACCGCGAGTTCCGCGGTCGCCCGCGCCCGCCGCGGCCCCTACGCCAGCAGGTCCGACACCGCGCCGATCGCGTCGGCGAGCACGACCTCCGGCGCCTGCGCGGCGTCGATCTCGCGGATGCGATCGGGCTCGAGCGCCGCGAGGTCCTCGTAGGCGAGCGCGATCGCGGTGAAGAAGTCCTCGCCCTCGCGCTCGAGCCGGTCGGCGTCCTCGGCTCGCACCTCGACGCGCCCGCGCCCGACGCGCGGATCGACGCGCAGGAACAGCGTGCGATCGGGGACGAGCCCGTCCGTCCCGAAGCGGTTGAGCTCGGCGATCTCCTCGATCCCGAGCCCGCGCCCGCCGCCCTGGTAGGCGAGCGACGAGTCGACGAAGCGGTCGAGCAGCACCCAGGTGCCGGCGTCGAGCAGCGGGCGCAGCTGCTCCTCGACGAGCTGCGCGCGCGCCGCCGCGTAGATCAGCGCCTCCGCGCGCGCGCCGACCGTCAGCCCCGGGTCCTTGACGACCTCGCGCAGGCGCTCGGACAGCGCGACGCCGCCCGGCTCGCGCAGCAGCTCGACCGTGCACGCCGCGCTCGCGCAGCACGTCGATCAGCCCGGCGGCGAGCGTCGTCTTGCCCGCGCCGTCGAGCCCTTCGATCGTGATCAGTCGCCCGGCCATCAGCGCGCCGAGCCTACCCGTACCCTGGCTCCCCGATGTCCCTGACCGCGACGCTCGACCGCCACCCGCACGCCAAGGCCGTGCTCGAGAGCGCCGTGCCGCCGGCGGGCAACCCGTCGCACGCCTACCTCTTCCACGGGCCCGCGGGCTCCGGCAAGGCGAGCGCCGCGCGCGCGTTCGCCGCCGAGCTGCTCGCCGAGGGCTCCCCGGATCCCGAGCGCACGCGCGCGCGCGTGATGCGCGGCGCGCACCCCGACCTCACCTGGGTCGTGCCGACCGGCGCGGCGATCATGCGCGTCGAGGACATCGAGGAGCCGGTCGTCGGCGCCGCCTCGCGCACGCCGTTCGAGGCGCAGCGGCGCGTGTTCGTGCTCGAGGGCGTCGACACGATGAACGACCAGGCCGCCAACCGGATGCTGAAGACGCTCGAGGAGCCGCCGTCGTTCGCGCACCTCGTGCTGCTGACCGACCGCCCCGGCGACGTGCTGCCGACGATCGCCAGCCGCTGCCAGCCGGTCCGCTTCGACGCCGCGCCGCCCGAGGCGATCGAGGCGCTGCTGTCCGGCCGCGTCGACGCCGGAGACCGCGCGCGCCTGCTCGCGGCTCGCGCTCGGCGACGGCGATCGCGCGCTCGCGCTGGCGCTCGGCGAGGGCCCGGCACTGCGCGGCGCGGTCGAGGCCTACGCGCGCGGGTGCCTGTCCGGCGACCTGACGAAGAGCCCGTGGACGGCGCTGCTGCAGCGCGCGAAGGAGCACGGCGACGTCGCGCAGGGCGAGGTCGAGGCGAAGACGAAGCTCGGACGCCGAGGTGCTCCCCGACCGCGAGCGCAAGCGCGCCGAGCGCGAGGGCGCCGACACCGCCAAGCGCGCCGGCCGCCGCGCGCGCACGCGCACGCTCGACGAGGCGCTGCTGCTGACCGGGCTGTGGCTGCGCGACGTGGCGTGCGTCGTCGACGGCGCCGAGGACGTCGTCCACGCGACCGACCGGCTCGACCGAGCTGCGCGCCGACGCCGAGGGTCGCGACGCGCACAAGCTGCGCCGCGGCGTCGAGCTCGTCGACGAGACGCGCGCCGCGCTGACGGTCAACGTCACCGAGGAGCTGGCGCTCGAGGCGCTCGCCTACCGGCTCGTCCCGTTGCTCGCGACGGCTGACCGCGCGAGCTAGCGCCTACGTGATCGTGTTCGTCGCGGCCAGCACCAGGACGACGACGCCGAGGATCACGCGGTAGGCCACGAAGATCGCGAAGTTGTGCGTGCGCATGTACTTCAGCAGCCAGGCGATCGTCAGGTAGCCGAAGATGAACGCGGCGATCGTGGCGGCGATCGTCGGGCCGACGGGGACCTCGCCGCCGGAGACCTTGCGCAGCTCGAACAGGCCGGACAGCACGACGGCCGGGACGGACAGCAGGAAGCTGTAGCGCGTCGCCGCCTCGCGCGTGAGACCGAGCAGCAGGCCGGCGGAGATCGTCGCGCCGGAGCGGCTCACGCCCGGCACGAGCGCGAGCGCCTGCGCGAAGCCGATCTTGATGCCGTCGGACAGCGTCAGCTCGGTCGACCTCGCGCGTGCGCGTGCCGCGCGTGTCGGCCACGTAGAGGACGAGGCTGAACAGGATCATCACGCTCGCGATCAGCTCGAGCGTGCGCAGCTCGGTCCTCGATCACGTTCTTGAACGCGAAGCCGAGGATGACGATCGGGATCGTGCCGAGCACGAGGTACCAGCCGAGCCTGCCGTCGATGTCCTTCGTGCGCCACAGCGGCCGGTCGCCCGTCAGCGTGCGCAGGAACGCGCGCGCCATGTTCCACAGGTCGTGGCGGAAGTAGAGCAGGACCGCGGCCATCGTGCCGAGCTGGACGATCGCGGTGAACGCGCGTGCCCGGGTCATCCCAGCCGGCGAACGCGGGGACGATCCGCAGGTGCGCGGTGCTCGAGATCGGCAGGAACTCGGTGAGGCCCTGGACGATGCCGAGGATGATCGCCTCGAACGTGGAGATCGTGTCCGAGGCCGCGACGAGGAGTGGCACGCCGCGACACGGTAGCCCCCGGTCAGGCGGCCAGCGGCCCCAGCTCCGGCTCCAGGCCGCACAGGTCGAACGCGCGGAACGCGTGGAAGTGCTGGTGATCGGGGCCGTGGAAGTCGGCGCTGCCGGTCGTCAGCAGCCCGTGTGGCGCGCGCGGCGTCGTAGGCGATGCGGGTCTGCTCGGGCGTGTGCGCGACGTAGAAGGCCTCGACGCCGTCGAAGCCCGAGCGCGGCGAAGCGGGCGATCGTGTCGATCACGTCGTCGGGGTCCTTGACGTCCCAGAACGGGTGCGCCCAGACGGCGAGCCCGCCGGCGCCGTGGATCATCGCGACGGTCTCCTCGACCGTCGGGCCGAGGCGGGCGCGATACCCCGGCGTGCCGGGCAGCAGGTAGGCCTCGAGCACCGCGCTCGACGTCGTCAGGCCCTCCGCGGCGAGCCGCTCGGCGTTGGCCGGGTGCACGAACACGGCCTGCGCGATGTGCGGGCGGCCGACCGGGCGCGTCGGCGTCGATCTGCTCGCTCGGGATCTCGAGCTCGAGCCCGTCGGCGCGCAGCGCCTCGATCATGCGGTCGGCGCGCGCGTGGCGGTCGGCGCGCGCGGCCGCCAGCGCGGCGAGCAGGCCGGCGTCGTGGTGGTCGATCGCGTAGGCGCAGACGTGCAGGTCCTCGTGGACGCCGTCGAGCGCGCTGATCTCGGCGGCCGGGACGACGCGGATCGTCGCCGCCGCGACGCGTCCGCCACGGCGAGCGCCTCGTCGACGCCGGCGACCGTGTCGTGGTCGGTCAGCGCGAGCAGCGCGAACGCCCGGCCTCGCGCGCGCGACGCGACGACCTGCGCGGGCGGCAGCGCCCCGTCGCTGGCGGTCGAGTGGGACTGCAGGTCGAAGGTCGGCGCGGCGATCAGCGGCAGCCTACGTGCTGACCGCGCGGCTGCGCGGCCAGCACGGGCTCACCGATGCCTACGAGCGCGCCGAAGCGGCTGAAGCCGAAGGCGCAGCGGTTGTCCGCGCCCCAGACACCGTTGCCGCCGGCGAGCGTGCCCTGCTTGGCGCCGTCGCTGATCGTGAACTCGAACGCGGAGCCGTCCGGCGCGACGAGCGTCGTGACCGGCGTTGTACATGTCCGTCGCCGCGCCGTTCCCGCTCGCGAACGTGACATCGACCTGACGCGCGTCCTCCGGCGTGCCGGTCGTCAGGAATGGGCTGCCGGCATCGCCGTCGAGCGTGTCGGACCCCGGACCGTCGAGCGATCGCGCCGTCCTGGGTCGTGCTCACGTAGACCTCGGTGCGCACCTCGCGGCTGGCCCGGCCGCGCCGTCGCTGTCGATGAAGCACTTGCCGTAGATCGTGAACACGCCGAACGTCGCGATCGGCACCACGGTCGCGGCTGCGCGAGCCGCGTGCGACGTCGTCATCGCTGGCGGTCGTCGAGACGAAGTTCATCGTCTTCAGCGGCACGAGGCCGGCGCGCGCGTTCGTGACGATCTGGTCGGCGTCTGAGGCTGTCGACGCGGTCGGCGTTGAGGCCGGTCGCGACGCCCGTCGCCGTCGTCGTGAACGGGACGCTGTTCGCGTCCTTGCCGGTGATCAGGCCGCCGGAGGTCCCGGTCGTCGCGAACTCGAACGCGTAGCCCGCTCGACAGGTTGTTCGCGCGGATGCACGGCTCGTTGCCGGCGGCGGTGCCGCCGACCGCCGAGCGGCAGCCGTAGATCGCGCCGCCGCCGCTGCTGGACTTGTTCGACTGGCGCGTGCCGTACGTGCTCGTCGTCGCGATGATCTGCGTCTCCTTCTTCAGCGACGCGGACTTGTCGCTGCCGGGGTTGCGAGCGCCGCCGAGGATCGGCTTGCCCTCCCCGGTCGCGTAGGCGGTGCCGCCGATCGCCACGATCAGCGCGATCATCGCGATGACGGTCGCCGGGGCCGGGCGGGGAATGCGTCGCATGCTGCTCCTCCTGAAACTCTCGGGGTGCCGGTGACGCTACCGATACCCGGTCGCGGTCGGTGTCACACCACGGTCCGGTTATTCGAGCAACAGCTCGATCGCCTCGGGCGGCCGGCCGAGCGCGGCGCGACCGTCGTCGGTGACGAGGATCGGGCGCTCGATCAGGATCGGGTTGGCGACGAGCGTGGCGATCCAGCGGTCGCGGTCGTGCGGCAGGTCGCGCAGGCTTCAGCTCGCGCGCGACCGGCTCGTTCATGCGCGCGAGGTCCCACGGCTCCAGGCCGAGCGCGGTGAGGACGGCGTCGAGCTCAGCCGGGGTCGGCGGGTCGTCGAGGTAGCGGCGCTCGGTGTAGTCCGCGGCGTACGCGTCGAGCAGCGCCTTCGCCTGGCGGCTCTTCGAGCAGCGGGGGTTGTGCCAGAGCTCCATGGTCGAGTTTCGCGCAGATGCGACGGGTCGCGCGAGTACCGTGCCGGGCATGCTGCCCCTGAGGACGATGGTGACAGTGCTGGTCTCGTGCGCCCTGCTGGCGTTCGCTCCGGCCGCGATGGCGACTCGCTACGCGTCGCCGAGCGGGACGAGCGGAGCGCCGTGCACCCTGGCCCAGCCGTGCACGGTCGCGACGGCGGTCAACGGCGCGACCGTGGACAAGGTCGTGCGGCTGTTCGGCGGCACGTACCCGCCGCTGACCGTGTCGGCGCAGACGCCGGTGAACGGCGTCGACATCGGCGCCCAGCCCGGGACCGGCCGCCCTGTCATCCACGTCGCGATCGGGGACGGAGGTGCGGGTCGTCAACGGCTCGCGGATCTCCGACGTCGACATCGTCGCCGACACCACCATCTCGAACGCGCTGTTCATGGCCGACGGTGGCGTGGTCGCCGAGCGCCTGCGCGTTTCCGGGCCTGCGTCGCACGCTCGTGCGCCTCGGCGCGATCGGGGCGCTGACCTCCACGCTGCGCGACAGCATCCTCGTGAGCACGCTCGTCGGTGGCCGGCTCGTCCGGCATCTCGATGGAGTGCAACGGCTGCGCGTCGACGGGCCGCGTCTCGAACGTCACCGTGATCACGAGCGCCGGCCCCGCGCTGAAGGCGACGGCCGACGCGAATGGCTCGAGCTCGGTGACGATGAACGTCGTCAACACGATCGCGCGGGCGACCGGTGGCGGTGTCCCCGACGTCGAGGCCAACGCGAACGGCGGGAGCGGCAGCGACAAGGCTGTCGTGAACCTCGTCGCACTCGGCCTACAGCGACTCGCTCGCGACGGCGCCGCGCGAGGAGGTCAATGACTCCGGCGGGCATGTGAGCGCCGCGCCGCTGTTCGTCAATGCGGCGGCGAGCAACTACCTCGCAGGCGCCGGGATCGCCGACGATCGACGCGGGCATCGCCTCGCTGTTCGAGAGTGGCGACGCCGACGGACGTGTTCGGCCTGCCGCGCACGCTCGGGCCTCGCGCCGGACATCGGCGCGGACGAGACGCCGGCGGCGCCGGTGGTGGTGACCGGCGCGGCGTCTGCGGTCACCACGACGGGCGCGTCGGTTGCCGGTGCTGTGACGCCGGGCGGGCCGTCGGCGACCTGGCGGGTCGAGTACGGGACGACTGCGTCGTACGGCTCGACGGCCTCGGGCGCGCCGGCGACGGGTGCCGGGTTCGCGGGCGAGGCCGTTGCGGCTCACGCTCACCGGCCTGGCGCCGGGCACGACCTACCACTACCGCGTCGCGGCCGGGCACGCGTACGGGACGGGCGTCGGCGCCGACGCGACGTTCACGACCGCGAGCGCTCCGGCGACGGGTGGTGGTGTCGTCGTCCCGACCGAGCCGCCGAAGTACAAGCCCACCGCGAAGCCGCTCCCGCCGCTGGCGAAGGCCTGCGTCTCCGTGCGGACGTTCGCGATCAGCCTGAAGCGCGGCGTGAAGGCCAAGACGCGTGACCGTCACGATCGACGGCAAGCGCGCGAAGGTCACGCGCGGCAAGCGGATCCAGGCGAAGATCGACCTCAAGGGCAAGCCGAAGAAGATCGTCGTCGTGAAGATCGTCGTGACCAAGTCCGGCGGGAAGAAGACGACGACCGAGCGCCGCTACCGGACCTGCACGAAGAAGCAGGCGGGACGCAACACGGTCCAGCTGTAGGAGGCCTGTCCAGCGCCCGCGACGCCTGCATCGCGCAGGCCCTATCCTGTGCGCTCGCTGTCGATCCAGGGGGCCTCTACCTCAGGATCGGCGGCGATCTGTGCCGACGTAGCTCAGCTGGTAGAGCACTTCACTCGTAATGAAGGGGTCGGCGGTTCGAGTCCGCCCGTCGGCTTGTGGGACGTAGCTGATTTCCTGCGTTTGCAGTGTTCTGCCCTCATTGATGCGCACTGCGGTTCCGCATCTGAGCCGCGAGCAGAGCGAACCCGGCCAGCGCCCAGATGAGCAGTCCGGCGCACGCTGCGGCGGGCGAGCCGTAGAGCAGGCGCCCGCTGAGACCGTCGGCAAGCAGTCGTGCGGCGAGTCCGGTCGGGGCGATCTGTGCCGCGACTCGTAGAACCGCTGGGAGATGTACGGCGAGCACCGCCACCGGTGCCAGCGCCGCAATGACCACGACGCCCATGAGCGTGCTGACACGAGCCGTCGTGCGCAGCGCGATGCCGGCGGCGAGGCCGAACGGAAGCAGCGCCGCTGCCAGGAGCCCGATGCCCGCGAGAAAGACACCACTGTCGTGGGGCGTCACGTCCCCCAGGTTGACGGTCAGCGCGACCATCACACCCGTCGCACCGAGTCCGACGAGGGCCTTGGCGGCCCCAATGTCCCCGGGGGTCGCGGCGAGCAGGAGCGCCTCGATCGTCCCGCGCTCGATCTCCTCGGAGATGAGCAGGGGGACGAGCACGAGCGAGAGGTTCGCGACGAGGTAGAGCAGGACGACGAGGAGCTTCAGCCGGTCCGCGCCGAGGATGTCCACGCGGTCGCGCCGCGCGTCGACTCGCTGGATCGCCGGGGCCTCCGCGACCTCGCCGGAAGCGACACCGGCCGCGCGCTCCATCAGCAGTCGCGCAGCGAGCGAGGCCGACGTCGGCGTGCTGGGAATCACCAGACGAACGGGTGCGGCCAGGAGCGCACCGTCTGCGTCACCGGTACGCACGAGCGCACGGGCGCCGCCCGCTGACGTGCGAACGACGTCGACCGGTATTCCGCTCCCGCGGAGGACCGAATCGATCGTCGGCGGCGCAGCGCTTGCGACCGCGATCCGGAGCTGGAGCCGGTCGGAGTCGGTCAGACGCGCGGAGCGCGAGCGCAAGCGCGAGCGGCACGAGGACGATCGCAATCAGACGCGCGTCGCGGCGCAAGATGCGGATGTCCTTCCGCGCAATCGTGAGAACGCGATGCAGGCTCACGTCGGCGCCTCCGCGCGCGACAGGGTGACGACGGCGTCGGCGAGCGACGCAGCACCCCGTCATGTCCTTGGACCTCGCTCGGCGTGCCCAGTGCGACGAGTCGGCCGCGGGCGAGAATCGCCACACGGTCGCTGACGGCCTCGGCCTCGAGCAGGTCGTGTGTCGTCAGCAGGACGGTCGTTCCGCCGGCGGCCAGTGTGCCGATCAGCTCTCGCAGGTCCCGTGCCCCAGCTGCGTCCAGACCGCGGGTCGGTTCGTCGAAGAACACGACGTCGGGTCGTCCGAGGAGGGCACGGGCGAGCAGCAGTCGCTGCGCCATGCCGGTCGAGTACCGCCCAACGCGCCGGTCGGCAGCGTCGCTCAGGCCAACCAGGTCGAGCAGCTCCGCCACGCGCCGCGAGTCCAGCCCGCGCAACGACGCGAAGAAGCGCAGGTCCTCGGTCGCGGTCAGCGTCGGATAGATGTTCTGGTCCTCGAACACGACGCCGATCCGCGACCGGACAGCCGCGAAGTCCGCTCCCACGTCATGCCCGAGGACGGTGGCAGCTGCCCGAGTCCGCGCGCGTGCGGCCGGTGAGAATCCGTACCGCGGTGGTCTTGCCTGCCCCGTTGTGACCGAGCAGACCGAAGACCTCGCCTGCCTCAACGGTCAGCGACAAGCCCACGAGCGCACGCACGGGCCCGTAGTCCTTGGTGACGGCGTCCAGCTTGAGGGCCGGGGGCGCGGCGATCATCCGCCGACCGACAATTCCCAGCGGAACACGCGCAGCACGTCGCCCTCGTGCTCGTCGTCGAACTCGCCCCGGCACGTGAATCCGGCCTTCTCGAGCACGCGACCGCTGGCCGGCCGGTCGATCGGCGTGTGCGCCTGGATGCGGCAGATCGTCGGCGTCTCGCGCGCCAGCGCGACGAGCGCGCGAACGGCGTCGGTCGCGTGGCCTTCGCCCCACGCGGAGGGAACGAGCGCGTAGCCGATCTCGACGACCCCGGATTTCACGAAGCCGCCGCCGATCTCGCCGACGACGACATCGTCGGGCGAGCGATGGAGGAAGAACGGCCCCAGCGGCGATCCGGCGCCGACCTGGGCGGCGATGCCCGCCGAGAATTCCGTCGGGTAGTCGTCTGCGACGACGACGTCCTGCGGAATTCGCCGGCCAGGATCGCCTCGGCGGCTCCCGCCCCGATCGGACGCAGGACGATGCTCATCGTCGCGCCCTGACAGCAGTCACGAGGCGGTAGCTCAGGGGCAGATCGACCTCGATCTCGTCCCCTTCGTTGCGTTGCCCGACGAGCGCTTCGACGTCGGCGCGCATCGCGTCCCAGCGGTCCTCGGTGACCAGTCGGCCGCGCTCGGCCATCACGTTCCCGGCGGTCGCGACGAGGAAGTCGACCGCTTCGTTGCGGCCTCCGAACGCGAGCCACAGATGCTCGACGACCGACGTCTGGATGACGAGCCCATGGCCGGCCAGGAGCTCACGGATCGCCGCGGCGTCGCCCCAGCGCGATGGCGGCTGTCCGCCGGGCGGTGGTGGTGGGAGGTACGGGGCGAGCGCGGCGCCGAGGGCAGGCATGAAGCTTTCGGGCGTCCACGCAGTCAGTGCCACACGACCGCCGTCCGCGCAGACGCGGGCCAGCTCGGCGGCCGCCGCGTGGTGATCGGCCGCGTACATGACGCCGAACACCGAGACCACGACGCTGAACTGCTCGTCGTCGAACGGCATCGCCGTCGCGTCACCCACCCGCCAATCCACCTCGGCGCCCTCGGTGGCCGCGCGGCCACGGGCGATGTCGACCAGGTCCGGCTCGAAGTCGATGGCGGTCGTTCGGGCGCCGCGCGCCGCCGCGAGCAGAGCGGCGTTGCCCGTCCCGCACGCGACATCGAGGACGTCGTCGCGCGGGCCGGCGCCGACGGCTCGGACGGCCCGCGCCGCGGCGTCGTTGAGGCGACTGGCCATCCACGGGTAGTCGCCCGCGCCCCAGGTCGTTGCCGGCGGATTGCGAATCATCGGGTCACCTCAAATCGGACGCGGGCGCTTCCGCCCGCGGTGAGGAGCGTCAGCGCGTATCGGCCGGCGTGCAGCACCGAGCGACCGAAGCTGCGGCTCAGCCGGATGCTGTTGCGCCCCGCGTGGCCGCGGACGTGTCGCGTTCCCAGGGCGCCGGCGCAGCGGGCGGAGGCACGGCACGCGCGCCGCACCGTGAGACTCACATCACCCGGCGCATTGAGGCTGAAGCGCAGCGTCGTCGCCGTGCGGAACACGTGCGCGGTGAGCATGACCCGGCTGGGCTTGGGCCTCTTTGGCGGGTCGACCGTGGGTGCGGCGGCGGGTGTGTGCGCGGGCGCGGTCGTCCCGTCGCGCGAGGATGGCGGTGTCGGCCGCTGCGTCATGTCGACGTCGGCAGGCCCCCAGTCGGGTGCGGCCCCACCTGCGACGAGCAGGCGCGGGTTGGTGCACGCGCCGGGCGCGGTCAGGTCGCCGACCGCGTCGACCCAGACGCCCTCATCGTTCGCGTACGCGAGCGCGCTGGAAGCCGGACTCCAGCTCGGGCTGCTGGTCTGCGTCGCTGTGATGAGCGTGCAGCGCGGAGTCGGCGGCGCGGTGGTGCCCGCGTTGGTTGTCAGGAACCAGATGCGGCGGTAGGGCGACCCGGCGCCGCCGACGGCTGCGGTGATCGCGAGCCGTGATCCGTCGGGGCTCAGCTCGCCGTCCTGGAGCAGGCCGTCGGGGGTGTAGAACCACCCCTGGCGCGCGTCGTCGGCGCCGCTCTCCAGCCAGGTCGAGACGGCGTCGGCGCCGGTGCCGTACGGATCGGCGACCAGCAACCTCTGCGAATCGATCCAGTGCGGGGAGCGCTGGTCGGGCGCGGTGATCGCCGGGCTGGAGTCGAAGTGATCGCTCGCCGTGGTCGTCGCGTAGTCGACGAGCTCGGAGGTCACTCCCCCATCGCCGGTGGACGTGGCGTCCTGCGCGACGAACCAGTAGGCGATCCGGG
Organism: uncultured Actinomycetes bacterium; assembly: GCA_963821685.1. GTDB lineage: Bacteria > Actinomycetota > Thermoleophilia > Solirubrobacterales > Solirubrobacteraceae > F1-60-MAGs163. Next base: position 140,441 of record CAWGEW010000013.1, read on the forward strand.
CGCCGTCGGGCGATACCCGCGGGTCATAGGGCCCGAACAGGTGCGCGCCCGGGACGTTGAGCCCGCCGGCTCCGCCGACGACCGCGACGGGGGCGCCGATCGGCCGGCCCGAGCGCGTCATTCGCACGAACGTCCCGGCGCGCTGGGCGACGATCGTCCCGCTGTCGTCCTGCGACGGGCTGGACCAGCCACCGTCGAACGTCACCTGGTACTGCGCCGTTGCGTCGGGCGTGCTCAGCCAGACGTTGCCGTCCTTGGCATAGACGATCGAGTCTGCGCCGGCGACGGCGGGACCCACTGCACAGATCGCACAGAGCGCGGCCGCGGCGATCGCGAGGCCCGTCGCCGCCAGCACAGCGATTCGGCGGGGCCTGACGTGTGACATCTGAACTCCTTGACTCGAAGGTGCAACGGACGAGCCGATCTTGCGGCCGGTGTCCGTGGCTTCGCGTCAGGGGCGACCCCACACCCCCCACCTATCTTCGGGTCGGCGCGTCTCGGCGCTGTCAGTCGAGGAGCTGCTTGGCTCAGCTCGCGCCGCGAGCTGATGTCGAGCTTGCGGTAGACCCGGCTGAGGTGCACCTCGACCGTCTTGACGGTCACGAACAGCGACTGCGCGATGTCCTTGTTGGAGAGGCCGTCGAGCGCGAGCTGGGCGACACGGCGCTCGCTCGCGGTCAGCGTGTCGCGGCCGGTGACCATCGCGCTGCGCGGCCGCGCGCCGGTCGCCGCGAGCTCCTCGTTGCCCAGCGCGGCGACGACGGTCGCGCCGCAGGCGTGCGCGACGATCGACCCCGGCGCGCAGGTGCTCGCGCGCCTCCTTGCGCTGGTTGGCGCGCCGCAGCGCGCCGCCGAGGTCGATCAGCGCGCGGGCATGCTCGAGCCGGGCGGCCGACGGCTCGAGCACCGCGACCGCCTCCCGCAGCGGCTCGATTCCATCGCGCCGGCGGACAGCCCGACTGCACGCAGCGCGACGCCGAGCGCCCACGGCGCGCCCCAGCGGCGGGCGGCGTCGAGCTCGGCGGCGGCAAGCGTCCGCGCCTCGTCGTCGCGACCGAGCTGAAAGCGCCGCGAGCGCGGCGGGCGCGCGCCACGGCACCCACGCAGGGTTGAGCGATCGCCAGCGCCGCGCACGACGTCGCCGAGCGCGAGGAAGTCATCGAGCGCCGCCTGCGGTCGGTTCAGGGCCATTGCGAGCCGGCCGCTGACGTACAGCGAGTAGCTCTGATGGACAGGCGCGTTCACCGTGAACGGTCCGGCGAGCAGTGCGCGAGCGGCGTCGATCTCGCCGCGCTCGAGCAGCACCTCGGCCAGGAAGACCGCGCGGTAGAGACGAAACGACGGGTCGTCGACCTCGGTTCCCTGCCCGGTCGGCTGCAGGTCCTCCTCCGCGGCGAGCAGCTCACCGGTGCGCACTCGCAGCCAGCCGCGAAAGACGCTCAGCGCGGCGACGCTGAACACGTCACCGCGGCGACGCGCCGCGTCGATCGCGGTCGCGTAGACCCGTGCGGCCTCCAGCTCCTCCCCCGCCACGGTCAGCGGGAACAGCGCGTGCAGCAGGAGCAGCAGCGGGTCGGGGTCGGCAAGCCAGGGCGAGGCCAGCGCGCGCGTCGCGTGGTCGACGCAGCGCTCGCGTTCGAGTCCGCGGCGAGCAGTCTCCGATGACAGCGCGGCGAGCAGCAGCGGGTTCGAGCTGTCGACCGTCGCCACGATCGCCTCCGCCTGCGCGCGCAGAGCCGGGTCGAGCATCGCGGCCATCAGCACGTGGGCTTCGAGCTGCTCGCGCTCGGCCCCGACGAGCGTTTCGCGTGTCGTCGCCAGCAGATCGCTCGCCGCGGTCATGTCGCCGACGAGGATCAGCGAGCGCGCGTAGGCCAGCACGAGGTCGGTGCGCTCCGGCGCCCGGTCGCCGAGCGCGGCGACCGATGCCCGCAGCGACTCGGGCGCGTCCGGCGAGCCGCTGTTCAGCTCCGCGATGCCGAGCTCGTGCAGCACGTCGGGCGCTCGAGCGTCCGTCGGCGGCTCGGCGAGCGCCCGGCGCAGGTACGCGACAGCCGACTCCGAGGCGCCCTGGGCGACCGATCGCGCGGCCGCGTCACGCAGCGTGCGCACGACGAACGGGTCGCGGTCGGGCAGCGTGTCGATCAGGTACGACGCCGCCCGCTCGGGCGCCACCTCCGCGTCGACGAGCACCTCGGCGGCGCGGCGCTGGGCTGCGAGCCGGTCGCTCACGCGCATGTCGGCGAGCACCGCGCTGCGGACCACGGGGTGACGGAACTCGACCGGGTCGGCCGAGCTGAGCAGTCCCGCGTCGACGAGGTCGCTCGCCGCCTGAGCCGTCGGCAGCGCGCCGAGCGAGGTCAGCGCGGCGATCATCGGCAGCCGCGTGCCGTCGCCGAGGATCGCGGCGGCCCGCAGCGCCTGCGTCGCGTCGGCGGGAGCCGCGACAGCCGCGCCGCGACGTCGCGGGAGACCGCTTCGGGCGCGAGACTGAGCAGCCGCGACACCTGGTCGGCCCGTGGCTGGATGTGCTCGCGCTCGACGGCGTCGAGCAGCGCCGTCGAGGTACAGCGGGTTGCCACCGGAGCCGCTGTGCAGCGCGGCCGCGAACTCCGGGTCGGGCGCGACGCCGAGACGCTCATGCGCCATCGCCGCGGCCGATGCCTCGCCGAGGCCCACGAGCGCGATGCGTGTCGTCGCGGGACCGGCGGACAGGCTGTCGAGCAGCCGCGTTGGCGGCTGTCACCGGGCGGGCGCGTGGCGATGAGAACGAGCAGCGGCAGGCCCTCGAGGCGCTGAGCGAGGTACAGGAGCCAGCGCAGACGAGGGTTCGTCGGCCCAGTGAGCGTCGTCGACGACGACGAGCGTGGGGCCGGCGAGTGACGATGTTCGCGGCCAGCCAGTAGAGGCCGTGCAGCATCGCGAACGGCGACTCGGAGTCCTCGAGTCCGTCGAGCGCCGCGGGCGCGAAGAGCCGCTCAGCGAGCGCCGCGGCGCCGCTGAGCCACGCCTCACGGATTTCGTCGCTCTGGGACGCGAGCGGCACCTCGAACAGCTGGCGCACGACGCCGAACGCGAACGCACTCTCGAACTCGCCGCCGCGTGCCGAGAGGACTCGTGAACCCTTCGTCGCGCGCGGTCGCTGCGGCTGCGCCAGGAGCCGCGTCTTCCCGATTCCGGCGCCCGCCCTCGACGACAGCCACCCCGCCCTCGCTGCGAGTCGCATCGTCGAGGAGCATCCGAAATCGCGTGAGTTCGCTGTCGCGTTCCAGCAGATCGAGGACCTCGGGGCCACGCGACATACGGGGCGAGTTTAGGGACGGCCCTGACGCGAACGCAGCGTCGATGGAGTGACGATGGTGGCCCGTAACCCAGAGACAGGAGTTCGCGTGTCAACCGCCCCAAGCCCGGCCGCTGTGTGGTTCATGGGCGCCCTCACAACGTTCCGCGCCGACGACGAGCTCGGCGCGGTCATGGAGCATGCCTGCCCGCCTGACTTCGCGACGCCGCTGCACTCCCAGCCCGACGACGCCGAGGCGTTCTACGTCCTGGGAGGCGACGTGACCTTCTACGTCGCAGGTGAGCGGATTCCCGCCACGACCGGCGACTACGTGCACATCGGCGCCGGAGCACCGCATGCCTTTCGCGTCACCTCCGCCGAAGGAGCCCGGCTGCTCAACATCACCACCTCGCAGCATGCGGACTTCTTCCGGACCGGCGGGACGGCGGCGCTCGAAGGTGACACCGTCCCGGCGCCTGACATGGACGCCGTCATGGCCGCCGCAGCGGCTTGCAACGTCCAGATCGTCGGACCGCCGCTCGAGGCGATCGGTGAACCCGCAGCGCGTCGCGAAAGCCAGGTGGCCTGATGCGCGCCCGGCCGAGCATGCCGCCAACCTTTGCCATGACACCGGTCGGCTGGGTTTTCGGTGGCCGCGAGAAGCCGTTTGACGACGACTGGGACGACGTTGAGTCCATCATCCGCATCGACCCGGCGCAGTTCGATGCCGACGCGCTCGCCGGTCTTCGGGAGTTCTCCCACCTCGAGGTGGTCTACGTGTTCCACCTTGTGGATCCGCTCACCGTCGAGCGCGGAGCGCGCCACCCGCGCGGCAACGAGGCGTGGCCGCAGGTGGGCATCTTTGCCCAGCGCGCCAAGGACCGGCCGAACCGCATCGGCGTCACCCGCTGCCCCCTGCTGGGGATCGACGGACACGACGCGTACGTGCGTGCACTCGACGCCGTCGATGGCACGCCGGTCCTCGACCTGAAGCCGCACATGGCGGAGTTCGACGCGCGCGGCGATGTACGGCAACCGCCCTGGTCGAGGGAGCTGATGGCTGGGTACTGGGGGACCACCGACGCCAGCTTGTAGTGGGTCTTCTCGCGGCGGGGCCTATGGGGCTCGTTCGACAACGGCCTGGCCCGCAGATATGTTCGGCGGGTCGTCGACGGGGACACCGAGGGGGAGATCGTGCGGACGGTTCTATTGGCGGCATGCGCCGCGTTGTGTTTGGCGGTGGCGGTGCCCAGCGTCGCGCCGGCCACGCCGACGCCCGTCGCGGCAAAGAAGAAGAAGCCGTGTAAGCCGAAGGCCGAAACGAACGGCTGCAAGCTCAAGCAGGCTTAGTACAGCCGCCCGGACAACCAGGGCACGGTGGTTCATCTGACGGTCAGCAAGTACATGGCGCCGGTGGAAGACCGAGGTCTTCCGATGGTGCCATTCCCCGGATGGCGCGCCCCTGCCGTTTCACTTCCATTCAAACTCAGCGCCGACGATCGGCCGGACGCTGACGCTCGCGAACGTCGGGACGTTGGTGGCCGGCGATCCAGGGATCTACACCGGGTCGGTCACCGCGAAAGTCACCGCGAAGTCGGTGACGGTCACCTTCGCTGCGGCTGTTTCGTACGACGGCGAAGTGAAGTGCAGTCTGAACGGTCAGGTGACGCTCAAGCGCGTCAGCTAGCCGACCTCAAGCGACCTGCGTCAGGCGTGGCCGCGGGCGATCGGGTGACTGCGGGCCTGCTTGGCGTACTGCGTCAGCTCGCCGGGGAGTCCCGCCAGCAGCGTCGTCCTCGTCGTGTCGGCGAGCGGCGCGATCAGCGCCGCGCCGGCAATCGAGCTCTCGCTCATCCGGATGTCGAGCATCTTCTTGCGCAGGCCGGCGATCTCGGCGGGCCGCAGGCCCAGTCCACGCAGCTGGGTGCGCAACCGCGCGGGCACGCCGGAGCGGCGGACCGCAGCCTCGAGCGCGGCGACATCCTCCGTCGTGACGATGACCTCGGTCGTCCCGCCGGCGCGCAGCGCGGTGACGGCGGCGGCCCGCAGCGCCGGCACCGGCTTGAGCGCCTTGGCCGCCTGCTCGGCGAAGTGCGCGGAGGCGATCATCTGAACGCGGGCGTGCGCGCGGTCGCCCTTTTCCATCGCGGCTCGGGAGCGCGCGAGCCCCGCCCCCGCCGCTCCGATCAGCGCCGAGGCCTTGGCGTCGGCCTTCATCAGCGCGTTGAGCGCCGCCGCCGACCCCGCGTCGAGTCCGGCTCCAGCCTGCAGCTTGGGCGCTGACGGCCGCGCCGCCACGACCTTGCGCTTGAACGCACGGTCGTGATGACCGTCGGTGAACGACCCGAGCGTGACCGTGCGCTGCGCGCTGACGGCGCTGAGCGCGCTGACTGCGTCGGCGGAACCGGCAGCCGTGTGGGCATGCATCAGCCCAGCTCCCAGCGCCGACCCCGAAGCCTTGTGGGAATCGGAGGTCGAGCGCATCATGTTCAGCCACCCGTCCCACGCGTTCGGCAGCGAGTTGGGGTCCGGCGTTGTCTTCTTCGGGCTGCAGCAGTCGGTCGGCCCGCATGAAACGAACGGCGGTGTGCAGACGCAGCGGTCGCCCCCGCAGTGCGAGCGCCCGCCACAGCAGTCGACGCCGCAGCGCCTGGAGCCATCGGGACAGCTCTTCAGACAGAGGTTCGGCGAGAACGTGTTGGTCGCGCAATAGGTCCCGCGAACGCAGCAGCGCTCGGTGCAGTCCTCTCCGGTACACGTACACGCGTTGAGCTGCGAGCCGCAGACCTCGCCCTCCTTGCAGCACCAGCCCCACTTCAGCGTGCGCGGCGCGCCGCCGCTGCAATAGGTGCCGCGATCGGTCAGCTGGACCGAGCAGAAATGCGTCTTGTACGGGCTGTAGGAATCGGCCCTGCTGTCGTAGCAACGCAGCGGCGTGTCGTTGCAGCCGTTGCTGCCGTAGAGCTCCCACGGCTTGCACGCACCGACGCAGAGGTCGTTGCTCCAGCAGTGCCAGTCAGCGCCGACGCAGACCTGAGCGCCGCCCGGAGCAGTGCACTTCAGCGGCGTGTTCCCACTGCACGTGATCTCCGTCGCCGCGTGAGCGGACCGCGGGCGCAGCGTTCCCACCGCGAGCAGCGCACCGGACACCGCGCCGATCGCCGTGCGGCGCGAGACGGGCGTCGCGACGGCGCGCGCAAGCGCATCGACCTTCGACGCGTCACGCGGCCGCGTGAGCGACTGCGTCCCGGAGCGCAGCGACCGCTTGAACACACTGCGGCGACTCTGGCGATCAGCGACCGCGCGACCCAGATCGTCGAAGTCCCTGCCGATCACGACAGCACCGCGCCCACACAGCGACCATAGTTCAGCGCTCGGTCTACGACAAGCAGCGCGCCCGGCTCACACCAGGACGCCGACCAGAGCCAGGACCTCGACCGCTCCGACGGCAAGCTGCGAGACGATCCGGCCGGCGGCGTCGACGCGCAGCGCCGAGGGCGTCCCGTCAACCCCGAACGCCGGACCGGACCGCTGGAACGAGGCGTCGATCAGCGTCCGCGACCGCAGCCCCTGGTCGCGGTTGGCGTCCGCCCCGCCGCTCGCGATCAGGAGCAGCTCCGGCACGTCCGTGCGTGCCTCGAGCCCGCGGACCGCGTCGAGCATGTCGACGCAGTAGCCGCAGGTCGGACTCCAGAACAGCAACAGATGCGCATCGCCCTCGATCGCCTCCCGCAGTGGGACGTCGGCGCCGTCGAGATCCTCGACCTGCATGTCGGGGACCGGCTCCCCGATGCCCGGTGTCCGCGTCGCCCGCCCCAGTGACGTGGACGATCGCAAGGTCGAAGCCGTCGTCGCGGTCCTCACCCACGCGCCGCAGGAGATCGAATACCGCGTCCGGCCCGGCCACCGCCGCGCTGCGGACCAGGCCGTCCGCCGCCGACCGCGATCGCCGAGGGCGTGACGAAGACGTGGAACGCATCGGCAACCGCGCCGTCGCCGTCGATCAGAGCGAGCGGGACATCGTGCTCGCCCAGCAGCGCACCCGCGGTGTCGGGGTCGCCGCGCGAGACGATGACCGCGATGGGCGCGTCGGACGGCAGGCCGGCGAGCTCGGGAAGTAGAGCCTCGCACGGGGCGCAGCCAGGCTCGACGAAGACCACGGACAACGGACGGTCGCCGCCGGTCAGGTCCTCGAGGCGAACGGTCTCCCCACGTGGGCTGGGCAGCTCGAAGGCCGGCGCCGGAGCGCCGACCGGGAGCGGCGCCGGCATCCGCGGGCCACGCGCCGCGGCCTCATCCCCGCCCCCGTCGAGCGCGTCCAGCCGCAGCAGGACACGGCCGTGGCGGCCGAGCACGTTGAACGTCAGCCAGACGACCAGTACGAGCACCGCCAGCGAGACGGCGAGCGCGGCGCCCGCGAGCGCGGTGGCCGTGTCGAGCCGCCCGATGCCGGCCAGCGTGGCCGCGCCGGCGTCGCCGTGGCCGGCTGCCAGCACGATCACCGCCAGCGCCAGCAGGACGACATTGCGGACGAGCGTCGCCGGCCCGACGGGCGCCGATCCGATCTGCCCGAAGCAGTTGCAGTCCGGGCGTCGCCCGCGAGCCAGGTTGACACTGATGCCGACGATGAAAAGTGTCAGCAATACCGCGGCTCCGAGCGCACCGGCAGTGGCGGTCGCGTCGGGGAGCAACAGTCCGGCAACTGCCAGTTCGGCCAGCGGCAGGAGCACCGCGCCCCCGCTCGCCAGGCGCCGCGGCAGCCCGAACTGCTCGAGCGTGAAGGCCGTCCCCTCGCGGTCTGCCAGCTTGGCGCCGCCGGCGACGGCGAAGATGACGGAGAGGACCAGCCGTGCCGCGAGCACCGCGGCGCCCATCACTGGCCGCCGTACGAGTGCTTCGGTGCCCTGCCCTCGACGCCGCGATACGCGCGTTGCCGATTGCCGGATGCAGTGCTCGCTCCATCTGAGTCCTCGCAGCCCCGGCGTTTGGTCACCGGGCCTGTGGCGCGACCCTATCCGGGTTCGAGTCAGCCCGTCGGGTGTCTGACGCTCACTCAGGCACGACGAGCTTCACCTGCGCCACGCGGCTGTCCCGGCCGCTCACGGCGCGGACCATGACGCGCACGCGGTAGCTGCCGGCCCGCAGGACCGGCGTCTTCAGGCCGACGCTGGCCGCGCCGGCGGTCACCCGCCGCGTCGTGCGGCTGATGACCGTGTAGCGACGGCAGTCGCGCGAGCTGCTGGAGCAGCGCACGACGCTCACGCGCACGGTGCCGGCCTGGTCGGTGGTGAACCGCAGGCTCAGGCGCCGCCGTGCTGTTGCGCGTCACGCGCTGGCCGCTGAGGCGCGGCGATGCGACCGGCAGACCCGACGGACCAAGCGGCGCGCCGAGGGCCGGACCCGGCGGGACGACCGTGAGTGGCGCGACCGGCGCAAGCACCGGCGGCTCGACCGACCAGGTCCGTGACGCAGGGACCACACCGACGTTCCCCGCCCCGTCGATCGCGCGGACCTTGAAGGTGTGCGGGCCTGCCGCCAGCGCGCTGAGCGCGACCGGCGAGGAGCACGCAGCGAACGGCGCCCCGTCAACGGCACACTCGAACGACACCGTGTCGGTGTCGCCCGTGAACGTGAACGTTGCAGTGGTCGCCGCGACCGTCCCTGTCGGCCCAGCGGTGATCGAGGTGTCCGGTGCCGTGGTGTCGACCTTCACGGTCAGCGGCGGCGCCGAGTCAGCCGACGTGTTCCCCGCCGCGTCTGACGCTGTCGCGGTGTACGCGTGCGAGCCCTCGGCGACGCCGGTCAGCGTCTTCGACCACGCGCCCGACGCATCCGCGGTCACGGTGCCCCCGCTCGCCCCACTGTCGAACAGCTCGACTGTGCTGCCGGCCTCAGCCGTCCCGGACAGCGCCACCGTCCCGGTCGCGTTCCAGCTGTCGTCGGCGGGTGAGCTGATCACCGGCGCCGCGGGCGCCGCCGTGTCGACCTTCACGGTCAGCTGCGCGGACGCAGCCGACGTGTTCCCGGCGTCGTCGGATGCCTCCGCCGTGTAGCCGTGCTCTCCATCGGAGACGCCGGTCAGCGTCGTCGACCACGAGCCCACGCCGTCGACCGTCGCGACGCCCTCGCTCGTGGCACCGTCGAACACCTCGACGGTGCTGCCGGCCTCCGCCGAGCCGCCCAGGACCACCGTCCCCGACGCGTTCCAGCTGTCGTCTGCAGGCGAGCTGATCACCGGTGCTGCCGGCGCTGCCGTGTCGATGGTGAAGCTGCTGCGTCGCCGGCGTCTGATCGGTGCCGCCTGTGTTCGACGCGCGCACACGGAAGGTGTAGCTCCCGTCGGCCCGCGACGCATACGCCTTCGGCGAGGTGCACGCTCCCCACGACCCGGTCGCCGCGCCCGGCCCGTCGAGGCGGCACGCGAACGTCACCCCGGACGACGCGTCACTCGTGAACGAGAACGACGGGCTCGGATCACTCGTGAGGCCGGACGGGCCGTCGGTGATCGACGTGTCCGGAGGAGGCGGCGGCATGCTCATCACCTCATGGACGGTCTTGACGACGACGGCCCCCGCCGCGACCCGCCCCGCGAGCCAGTCCAGGAACGCGTTCAGCCTCGTGGCGGTGATCGCGCAGCCGCTGTCGCAGACCCCGTGGATCACGATCTGCGCCCAGCCGCCGCTGGCCTCCGCGTTCGTCACGACGGTCTGCAGCTCCGCGTTCGTCTGGTCGCTGAACCCGACGACGCTGGTCGCGAACGGGTCGCGCGGCGGGATCGACTCCGTACAGGGACTCGGGCAATCGGGACCGAACCACCCCGTCGTCCTCGCGCTTTCGTAGCCGCAGTCCTCGGCGATCTGCTCGACCTGCTCGTCGGAGGCGCCGTACGGGTAGGCGAAGCTGGTGACCTGCAGGCCGTGGGCCAGCAGCGCGGTGCGGTCGTCGCAGATCTGATGCTGCGCCTCGGCGGCGCTCACCGTCGTGAGGTCGAGGTGATCGACCGTGTGACCGCCGATCTCGTTGCCGTCCGCGGCGAGGGCGGCAACCTGCGACCAGGACATGAACTCGCCCGTCCCGACGAAGCCGGAGATGATGAAGAACGTCCCGTGCATCCCGTGCGAGGCGAGCATCGACCGCACCCCGTACTGCGAGGTGTAGCCGTCGTCGAAGCCCAGCGAGACGACGGTCGGCGCGGAGGCCTGTGCGCGACCGGCAGCGATCAGCGCGGCCGCGCAGAGCACGGCAGCGAGCAGACCAAAGACACAAGAACGCCGGACCACGTCACCTCTCACTCATGCACCGTCCCCCGTCGGTAACAGAGGCATTCTACGCCGGTTTTGCTACGCGCTGGACGGGCGTTGGACAGCGCCAGGCGGCGTTCCTGTCACTTCCCGGCAGTCACCGGAACGCGGCCGTCCGCCCCGCTCCCGCGTGCCCGGCGCCGTCGATCGCTCGCACGACCACGCGGCCCTTGCGCGGGCCGGCGCTCGGGACCGTCAGCGTCGTGCCGGCCGTGAAGAGATCGAAGCTGCGGCCGTCGGCGGTGACGTGCACGCGGTAGCGCGCCGCGCCGGGCACCCGGTTCCAGCGGACGGCAAGCCCGGCACCCTTGCGGCGCACGCTGAGCGCCGCCGGAGCCTTCAGCGCCGTCACGGTCGCGGTGAACGAGGCGACCTTGTGCGACGCGCGCGGCAGGCCGCGCTGCTCGACGATCGCGGTGACGGTGCGCTTCCCGGCACCCGGGGCGGGCGTGAAGGCGACGCTGCCCGTGGCGCTCGAGCTCTGCGCGATCTGGCGGTGAATGCCCTTGCCCTCCTCGATGAAGCGCACGGTCTGGCCGGCGATCCGGGTGAGCGTCCAGCGCAGCGTGCGCCGCGCGCCGCGGCCCTGGACCTTGGCGCGCACCGCCGGATCGGGGAGGCCGTTCGCGACGCGCACGCTTGCGATCGCGGGCGCCCCGTCCGCGGCCGCGACGGTCCAGCGACCCTTGCCCGGCCGGGCGATCAGCACGTACTGCGTCGACGTGTCGGGATCGGTGAAGGCGACGGCGCCGCCGGCCGGCACGCTCGTGCCGCGCTGCGGGATCGACGTGTGGCCCTGCGGGTCGGTGAGCTTCACCCGCGGCGTCCCTGTTGCGGTGTGCACGGCGAGCACCGCCGACGGCAGGCCGGCCGGGAGGTCCACGGTGCGCTCGCCGCCGGCTGCGGCGTGCGCGGCGGCGCTCGCCCGGTAGGGACCGAGGTCGCAGCTGCTCGCGATGACATCCAGGTTCTGGCCCCAGCGGCGGCCGAAGCCGACGCGGGCCGACCCGACGACCTCGCCGAAGACGGTCACCTTCATCGACGCGCACGCTCCGAAGCCCGTGCTCGAGACGAGCGCTCCGCCGGCGATGTCCACGTCGAGCACGTGCACGGTCCCCGACCCCTCGAGGTTGAACGCGCGCTTGGGCGTTCGCGTCGCCCAGCCGGAGAACTGTGCGGTGATGTTGGCCGCCTTGGTGCCGAGCGACGTGGCGCCCGACAGTCCCATCGAGCCGGCGGAGGAGAGCTCGAACGCCCCGCCGCCGAGCGTCAGCGCGCCGTTCAGGACGTTGATCGAGCCGGACCCGCGCAGCGTGAGTGCGTTGCCGGTCTTGAGGAAGCCCATGACACCCGTCGCGGCGATCAGCGGGGTCCCCGTCGGCCCCGGGATGGAGGCCTGCCCGGTCCCGTTGATCGCCCACCCGATGCCGGGGAGCACGTAGCCGTTCATCGTCGCGCGCAGCAGCGGTGCGGCCGTGCCGCCCGCGGTGCCGTCGACGCGGAACTCGCGCAGACCGCCGTCGTCGAACGAGAGCTTCCCGGCGAGCTCGAACGGGCCGAACACCATGATCCCCGAGCCGTCCCAGCTGAAGCCCTCCTTGGATGCGTCGAATGCGAGGTCGACGTTCTTGACGCCGACGGCCCCCCAGGCGCTGTCCGGGGACCCGAGGTAGGCGGCGGGCACCTTGAAGGATCCGGTCACCGCCGTCGCGCTGATGCGCAGATTCAGCTCGCCGGACGCCTGGCCGAGGTAGCTCGGCGCCGACGCGCTCGCCGCGAGCTCGAACACGCGGTTCGCAAGCGCCCGCACGACCATGCCCGTCTTCACCACGACGCCCTTGAGCGTCACGATGACGTTCTTGATCGCGATGCGCGCGAGCGCCACCGCGCCGCCGGCGGCCGAGAGGCGCATGAGCAGCGTCGTGCCGTCCTTGAGCTTGGTCGGCTCCAGCGACCCGATCCGCAGGAGCTTCGGCGTCGAGAGGCCGACCAGCGCGAGACCCGGGTTGGCGGGGTTCGGGAGGTAGACGCCCACGTCGATGCCCGGCTTGGAGCCGATCAGGCGCACGTTCGCCGGGTCGAAGATGAGATCGCCGGTGCCCGCCGCCGCTCGCAGGACGAGGCCGTTGACGAACACCGTGCCGACCGCGCGCACCTTCTTGCCCTCCTGCACGAGGCAGCCGCGGACGAGTGCCAGCCCGATGATCCGCGTCTGGCTCTCACATGCGACGGACTTGATGCCCTCCGGGCTCGGCAGCACCGGACCCGGGTTGGCGACGGGCGGCGCCGGCACGGCGACGTCCACCGCGCCGGACGAGCCGGCGTGCGTTGCGTCGCCGGCGTACGCGGCGCCGAGCGTCCTGGTGCCCGCGTCGCCCCCCGGGTTGAACGTCACCGCGCATGTGGACATCACGGGCGAGCGCGCCGGAGTCAGCGTGCACGCTGCCGGTGCCAGAGTCCCCGTGCCGGTCGTCGAGAGCGCCGCCGTTCCGCTCGGGCGCGTCGCCCCGGCCGCCGCGTCGTCGCGCACGCTGACGGTGCAGCTCGTCGCGGTCCCGGGTGGCACGCTCGTGGAGTCGCACGCGATGCTCGTCGTCGTCGGGTGCTTCGCGGGCGCGGCCCCGGTGGCGAGCGTCAGCGAGAGGTTGTCGGCGTAGCCGTCGTTGTAGGCGCCGTCGACGCGCGTGGCGGTGATCGTGACGCGGATCGTGCGCGTTCCGGCGGGGACCGCGACCGTCGTCGTGCGCGGGTCGAGCCGCGTGTTCCCCTCGCGATCGTCGACGGTGACCGGGCCGACGACGGCAGGATCACCGAGCGGCGCGCCGTCCGCGGTGGCGAGGAAGGTCGCGGTGACGGCCGCAGAGTCCGACTGGTCGGCATACCCGCCGAGCAGTGCGTCGAGCGTCGCCGTCACGCCGCCCGCATCGATCTCGGCCGCCGCGCCGGAGACGTCGATGTCCTGGGAGGCGGTGGCGCCGTCGGTGTTGGCGCCGCCGGAGAAGAAGTTCGTCTCGCCGTGGATGCGGTCGGACTCCACCGTGTCCGGGAAGCCGTTGCCGAGCTCGTACGGGACGGCCTCGAACCCGGTGCTCGTCGTCCACTGCGGGATGTCCGTCTGGGCCCCGGCCTCTGCGGAGCCCGGCGTCGCCTCGGCGCCCGGGTTGAGGATCAGGTTCCCCGCCGGAAGCGCGGCCGCTGCGGGCGACGCGAGCGCGACGGCGCAGGCGAGCGCGAGCAGCGCGCCCGTGAACCAGCGACGCGGATGAATCGAACCTGGACCGTGATTCATGCCCGGCATCCGACCGGGGACCGCTCAACAGATGCTCAACGGTCGCCGGCGAGGCTCAGGCGACAGGCTCGCCGGCAAGGATCCGAGCGTGCAGCGCGCGTGTGTCGGCGGACGGCTCGATCCCGAGGTCGTCGACCATCCGCTTGCGGCACGCCATGAACGCCGCGAGCGCCCGATCGATCCGGCCGGCGCGCGCGTGGGCGAGCATCAGCTCGCGGTAGGCCGCCTCGTTGAGCGGGTCGGCCGCGACCAGGCGGTTGGCCGCGTCCACGCAGCCGGCGATGTCCCCGGCCTCGCGGCGCGCGCCGGCGAGCGCGGCGAGGACCTGCAGGCGCCGGTCGATCAGGTGCTCGCGCCAGGCGGTCGTCCAGTCGCTGTAGCGCTCGTCGGGCAGCGGCGTGCCGCCCCACTCGTCCTCGGCCGCCTGCAGCAGCGCCGCGCGCTCGCGGCCCGTGTGGTCGAGCGCGATCTGCGCGGCGCGCTCGAAGCGCTGGACGTCCGTGTGATCGCCCTCGTCCAGCCGCAGGCGGTACGTGCGCGCGGACAGCTCGATGACGCTCTGCTGGCCGGGAAGGTCGAGGACCGCGCGCGCGTGTGAGAGGTTCACCTGAAGTGCGCGACGCGCCGCGTCGGGGTCGCGGTCGGGCCAGAACGCCTCGAACAGCTCGTCCTCGGTGACGACGGAGCCGGCGTGCACCGCGAGGTGGCGCACGAGCCGCGCAGCGAGCGGCCGCGTCCAGTCGCTCTCGGCAGCCGCCCACCCGCCGCGCCGGACGGCGAACCCGCCGAGCAGCTCGTAGCGCCGCGGGGGGAGCACGTCGAGTGGACGGGCGAGCGTCGCCGCAGCGCAGGCGGCGACCGCGGGGTCGGCGTCCTCGCGCAGGCGCACCGCGGCACGGACCGCGCCCGGGTTGCCCGTGGCGGCGGCGGCGCGCAGCGCGGCCTCGCGCACCCGCGGCTCGGCATGCGCGGTGAGCTCCAGGACGTGTCGTCCGTCGGGCCACGCGCGCGCCTGTGCGTCGACGAGCGCGACCGGGTCGATGGCGGGTGAAGACAGCGCCTCGTTCACCACAATGCGCACCCGCGGCGTCGCCCGCAGCACGTCGGGCAGCACGGGGCCTGCGACGTCGGCCATCGTGCACACGTCGGCGGCCGGATCGTTCGCCCTGCGTGCGACCGGCGACGGCGCGTTCGGCGAGCAGGCACCCGCGGAACGCGCGGCCCGACTTCCCGGGCAGCGCCGCGTCGAGGTGCTCCAGCGCCGCGTCGAGCAGCGTCACGGCCTCAGGCGCGCAGCCGGACTCCACGAGCGCGCGGCTCGTCGCGCAGGCGTGCAGCGAGCGGTCGGTGAACGGGAGCGCGCAGTTCCCCGCAGCAGCTGCGCGGGCGAGCTCCCTCGCGCTGTCGATCCGCCCGTCGCGCGCGGCAAGCTGCGCGGCCACGGTGCTGCGCCACGGAATCCGCCCCGCGGTCAGCTCCGCATCGCCGACGAGCGCCAGCTCGGCCCGCGCCTCGTCCTGGAGGCCGAGGTTCGCGAGCTCCAGCGCGATCATCAGGCGCGTCTCCGGCAGCGCACCGGTGCGACCGGACCGCTCGAACGCGGCGACGAGCGCGCGCAGGCTCGCGAGCGCCTGTTCGGACCGTCCCGCCGCCCCATACGCGGCGGACAGCGTGAATGCCACGAGCTCGCGCAGGCCGAGCGGGTCGTCGACCGCCAGCTCCTCGTGCGCGCGGCGGCAGGAGGCGATCGCAGCGTCGCCGCCTTCGGCCGGGAAGAGCGTGAACACGCGGCGGTAGTGCTCGAGCGGCTCCAGCCCGTGCGCTCCGGGGTGAGCGAGCGCGCGCGCCGCGAGCGCGTCGGCCTCGTCGGGGAAGCCGCCGATGCTCAGGTGCATCGCCACGAACATCGCGACGCACGGCGCGACGAATCCCGTCGCGTCCTCCAGCCCGTCGCAGAAGCGGCGCAGGTCGAGCAGCTCGCCGCGGTCCTGCGCCGCGACTTCGGCGACGAGCGCAAAGCGCGCCTGCCACATGCCCTCCGCGTCGCCCGCGCGAGCGAACCCCGTCTCGGCCGCGCTCAGCAGCGCAGCCGCTTCGCGCGCACGGCCCTCGGCGAACGCGAGCCGCCCGCTGAGCAGCTGCGCGCGCGGACGCTCGCGCACCGGCGCCGGCAGCCGCTCGATCCAGGCCCGCGCGGTCTCCGGGGTCGTCGCCAGGACCGCCGGGCCGAGGCTCGCGATCTGGTCGAGCGCTGCATCCCAGGCAGCGGCGTCCAGCCAGTGGTCGATGGCCTCCAGCGTGCGGCCTGCGGCAGCGAGCTCCGCCGCCAGCGCGGCCTGCCACGGCCGCAGCTCCTCGGGGGTCAGGGCCTGGCGCAGGTCCTCCAGCAGGGCGGCCCGCACGAGCGGGTGCAGACGGAACGCCCCGCCGCCGGTGGGCTCGCCGACGAGCACGCCGGCGTCGACGAGGCTGCGCCCGAGGTCGGCGGGCAGGTCGAGCGCGCGGCCGGCGGCCGCGTCGACCGGGTCGGCGAGCGCGGACCGGCGCAGCGCGGTGGCGGTGCCGGCGTCGAGTGCCGCGAGGATCTCCTGCGCGAGAAACGGGAATGCGGCGGCGACGGGCTCCCCGTCCGGCGCACCGATGCCCAGCGCGACGCCGAGCGGCCAGCCGTGTGTGGCGTCGAGCACCGCCTCGACCTCCGCGTGGTCGGGCGTGTGCCCGGTGCGCGCGCGCAGCAGCTCAGCGGTCGCGGCGGCGTCGAACGCGAGGTCGGCCCGCCCGAAGGTCGCGCAGCGGCCGGCCGCCGCGAGCCGGGCGGTGCGCAGCGCGAGCGGCCGGCGGCTGAGGACGGCGACGCCGAGGCGACGGCCGGTCGCCGCCACCAGCGCGTCGAGCACCGCGAGCGCGTCCGGGGCACCCGCGAGCGCCTCGGCGTCGTCGACCACGACGACGAGCGGCTCGACGAGCACCGCCTCCAGTGCGCGCAGGAGGCCGCGGAGCGCGGCGGGGAGGTCGACGGTGTCCCCGGGCGCCGCGGTGGCCTCGGTGAGCGCGCCGAACGCGGGGCCGACCGCCGGTGCGATCGCGTCCGTCAGTGCCAGCAGCAGCCGGCCGGGGTCGCGTTCGTCAGCGGTGCAGTGCAGCCACGCGACAGGCCCGGAAGCTGCAGCGACCGCCTCACGAACCGCGAAGGTCTTACCGGCGCCGGCCTCGGCGGTCACGACGGCGACGCCCGCGCCGATCGCGGCCGCGATGCGGGCAGCGAGCTGCGGCCGCGCGATGACCGGCGGCGACCCCGCCGGCGGAGTACCGCCGGCGACGGTCGGAATCCCCGATGGAGAAGTGACACGCATGGACCGTTCGATCGACGCCTGGAGACCAGTGCGCCAATGGTCCGGAATCTACCGGGATGGGAGCGTGAGCGCGCCAACTCGCCGGTCGCCGTTGAGCGGCCGTTGAGCGGGGACGCGTGAACTGACGGGATGGACCAGCCGCGCCGGAGCTTTCTTGTACGTGTTTATGGGGCTGGTGGGCCTGTGACGGTGGAGGATGTGAGTACGAGTGAGACGGCGCGGGTGGAGGGGCTGGATGGCGTTGCGCGGGTGATTGCGGAGCGGCTTGGTGGTGAGGTGGGTGTGGGTTGGGGCGAGGCGGGGGAGCGTGCCGCGGAGGACGAGCGCGTAGCCAGATCAATCCTGAAATGAGCAGGCGCTAGCGCGCTTAGCGCGTGTTCGCTCGGAATGAAGGGGGCGGTGGTTTTGAGTCCGGGCGTCGGCTTCGCGGCGACCCGTCAGCCGGCTGCCTCGGGCTCGAGCGCAAGCGCGAAGGGACTGCCCTTAGCCGAAGAGACCTTTCTTTGGCGGAACCTCGGCGAACTCCCCCTCGATCACCCACTTAGTTTCCGTGAAGTCCTCGTAGGTGCCCCCGATTCCGAGCGAAGCTTTCTTGATCTTCGTTCCCGACCTCGGCCGTGATCTGGTGGTCGCTCCGGTTATCAACCACGAGGTCAAACTTGCGAAGACCTCGCTTCAGACGGAGATCGACGACCTCACGCCAGATCGGCTCATATTGGAGCCAGTAGAGATCCTCGGGCTGCTCGGCTGAAACTGGGCTCAGCTCGGCCTCAAATAGGACCTTCCTCGTCGTGCGACTGCGGAACGATCCCTTGGCCGCCACCGGGATCGCCTGGACTGGGATCGTCATCTTGCCTGCGAACTTGCGTCCCCAGCCCTCCTCTGAGCGGACGACAAAATGGGTTGCTCCGAGGTAGCCGAGCAGTCGGATTGCCTCCGCGAACTTTGCCTCGAACACGCGCAGGTGGAAGTCGCTCAGCTGGTAGTAGCTCGAAGGCTTGGCCGGGATCCCCCTGACGTAGACCAGCCCGTCGAGGGGATGGCCAGCAGCCCACCCGAGTTCAGACGCCTCGGTGCGCGCCACCGGGAGGATCCGGACCCCTTCCCTTTCTAGTGCCTCGATCGCTCGGAGCGACTGATGGGGCACCGTTGTCGGTACACGGGGTTTCCCGAATGCGTGGAGTCGGCCTCGAATCCCACCGGCACTCCATGGTCGGACCGCGGTCTTCGACTGGGTCGTACGCCTCGAGCACATCGTCGGGGAGGACGATGATGCGCTGGCGGTCGTTGTACGAGAGCTTGGCGATGCCAAGGTCGGTTGCGTGCTCGGGCATGGACGCGCAACCTAACTGTCTGAGGTTCGTCCTGCCCACGCCCGGCCGCCAGCCAGAGCGCTGCGCCGCTTGCATGGGCGACCGGTCATCCGGAGCCGCGATGACATCTCGCGCAACACGTTCGACCGTCCTGCGCGCACGGCCAGCAGTGTCAGACGACCCGCGCCCGAAGCGACACCGCATCGGTGACCGGGGCTGAACCACCTGCAGACCTGATCGATCTCGCCAAGTTGCGCGGCGCCCTCGACGCGATGCGCGATGCGTTCGCCG